>BPIH01000001.1 GCA_026004015.1 Chloroflexota bacterium
CCAGATCACGACCGCCGCGACGACGAAGAGGCCGTTGGCGAGGACGAAGCCGGTCTCGGGGAGCGGGAGCACGCCGAGGCTGGCGACCTTGATGACGAGCGGCCAGGCGGGGAAGAAGGCGAAGTCGTGGCCGCCGTGGACGACGCCGCCGTGGTAGCCGCCCTCGGCGATCCGCAGGTACCAGGCGGCGTCCCAGACGGTGAGGAGGCTCGGGCGCATCCCGGGGAGGGCGTGGAGGCCCAGGAGCACCGCCGTCGAGTAGAGCGCGCGAGGCGACCGCGATCCCGGCCGGCAGGAGGTACCAGGGTCGGTCTCGTCGGGGGTGGTCGGCCACGGCGGTCAGCGGTGCGGCTTCGCGGCGGCGATCGACTCCGCGGTCACGCCGGGATCATACGGCCGGGTCGTCTGCCGCGTCGTCCGCCGCCGTTCCGATCGATGCAACCCGCGGCCGCCGGATTTGCCCCGCCCTGTCCGGGCCGCCTACGCTGCCGGGCATGGGCACGACCGAACGGGACGTCATCGTCATCGGCGGGGGGACACAACGGACTCGCCTGCGCGGCGTACCTGGCGCGGGCCGGCCTGGACGTCCTCGTCCTCGAGCGACGGGAGATCCTCGGCGGCGCCGCCGCGACCGAGGAGACGTGGCCCGGGTACCGGATCTCGAGCGCCTCCTACGTCGTCTCCCTCATGCCGCCCCAGGTGGTCCGGGAGCTCGAGCTCGAGCGCTTCGGCTACGCGGTTTCGCTCATCACGCCCGACTACTTCGTCCCGTTCCCGGACGGGACCTCGCTCACCCTCTGGGGTGACGTCCGCCGGGACGCCGCGAACATCGCCAAGCTGAACGCCCACGACGGCGCCGCCTACCCGGCCTTCGATCGCTACTTCGACCGGGTGGCCCGGCTCCTCCGCGACCTCCTCTTCGTCGTTCCGCCGAACCTGCGCCTCGGCGACCTCCCCGGCTGGCTGCGCACGGCGGCGAAGGTCCGTGGCTGGCGGGCCCGCGACGTCGCCGAGCTCGTCCGCCTCTTCACGATGAGCGCCGCCGACTTCCTCGACGAGTGGTTCGAGGACGAGCGGGTCAAGGGGGCGCTGGCGACCCAGGCGATCATCGGGGCCTGGTGCGGGCCGATGACCCCGGGTTCGGCCTACGTCCTCATGCACCACTGGATCGGCGAGATCGACGGGCACGCGGGCGCCTGGGGCTGGGTGAAGGGCGGAATGGGCGGCGTCTCGGCGGCGATCGCCCGCTCGGCCCAGGCGGCCGGGGCGGAGATCCGGACCGGGGCCGAGGTCCGGCGGGTCGTCGTCAACGAGGCCGGTCGAGCCGTCGGGGTCGAGCTCGCCGACGGCACGGTCCTGCGGGCCCGGCGGGTGGTGTCGAGCGCCCACCCGGTCACCTCGTATCTCGGCTTCGTCGGCGCGGAGCGCCTGCCGGCGGAGGTCGTCCGGGCCGTGAAGCGATACCGGAGTCGGTCGGGGTCGGTGAAGCTGAACGTCGCCCTCGGCGAGCTGCCCAGCTTCCCGGGCTGGGATCAGGAGGGCTCGGTCCATCGGGGCCTCGTCGCGGTCTCGCCCTCCGTCGAGTACCTGGAGCGGGCCTTCGACGCCGCCAAGTACGGGCGGATGTCCGAACACCCCTACCTCGAGGTCGTCTTCCCGACGGCCCACGAGCCGGAGGGGCTGGCGCCGAAGGGGAAGCACCTCATGCTCGGCTTCAGCCAGTACGGGCCGTATGAGCTCCGCGAGGGCTCCTGGGACGATGGTGGTCGGGAGGAGTACGCGAAGCGGGCCCTCGGCGCCCTCGCCGAGTTTTCACCGAACCTGCTCGGGGCCATCGAGCGAGTCGAGGTGCTGACGCCGCGGGACCTGGAGGAGCGCTACGGTCTCCTCGGCGGGAACATCATGCAGGGTGAGCTCACGCCGGACCAGATGTTCATGTTCCGACCGATCCCGGGCTACGCCGACTACCGGACGCCGATCGCCGGCTACTACCTCTGTGGTGCCGGCACGCATCCGGGCGGCGGGGTCATGGGGGTCTGCGGCCGCAACGCGGCGACGGTGATCCTCCGGGACCATCGGCTGGGCCGGCTGCGGGAGCGGCTGCCGATCGGGGAGTAGGGCGCGGCCGCAGGGGGGCCGCTGCGAGAGTGCCCTGGGGCGGTTCGCGCCCGGGCTTGCGATGCCACGGGGGTGGAGCGTGCTCCCGGGAGTGCCTCATGTCGCGTCGGTGTCGGTGAGCATCCACTGATACGCCGGTACGCACGCGACGTCGGCCGGGGGATCGGGTGGCAGGCGATCGTGCGTTAGCGTCAACAGCCAGCGTCGCGCCCGCGGCCAACGTCGTCCGGCTTCCTCCAGGGCGCGGAGTTCTCGCCCGGCCGTCTCGGGATCGTTCGCGTCGGCGCAGACTTGGATGAGGTCCTCCGAGCCGTCGGGCGCCCGAGCCAGGAAGTCGACCTCCCAGCCCTCCGGCGTTCGAAGGTACGTGACCTCGCAGCGGCGCCGCTCCAGCTCGATGAGGACGGCCGTCTCGAGGGCATGGCCGACGTTCGCCCGGCCGGTGCGGTCGAAGAGGGGAATGAGCCCCTGGTCTACCGGGTAGACCTTTCTCGGGTTGACCATCCGCTGCCGCTCGGAGTCCGTCTCCATCCACACGGTCCGCACGAGGAAGCAGTCCTCGAGGTAGGCGAGGAGGTGATGGAGGGTGTCCCGCCCAACGGCGATCCCCTGGCTCTTGAGAGTCCGATGGAACTTCTCGACGCTGAAGGCGCTCGCCGCGTTTCCCAACAGGTGCCGCACGAGCCAGCGCAGGGCGACGACGTTCGTCACCCCGTGCCGCTCGACGACGTCCCGAAGCATCGCCACGTCGACGTAGTCGCGCAGGAGCTGCCGACGCGAGGCGGCATCCAGGCGTTGCGCTTCCGGAAACCCGCCGACCTCGAGCCAGGTAAGGAAGGCGTGCTCGAGGCGACTTCGCGCGGAGCCGACGACGAGGGCGGGCTCAGGCGGGACCGCTTCTCCCTGGTGGACGAGCGCTTCGGCGAAGCTGAAGGGGTAGAGAACGACCGACCAGGCGCGACCGCGGAGCGCCGTTCCGACCTCGCGGGAGAGGAGGGCGGCCGACGAGCCGGTCACGACGATCTCTGCACCGCCGCTGTCGAGGAGCCGGCGAACGAACCGTTCCCACCCCGGCACGACCTGGATTTCGTCGAAGCACCAGAGGACGGTGCCCATTCGGGACGCGTCGGGCACGCGCCGCCCGTACTCGTCGAGGAGGAAGCCGAGCTGGGGTCCGTCGAGTCCTGCCAGCCGCTCGTCTTCGAAGTTCACGTACGGTACGAGGGCACGTGCCGCACCCTCCGCGACTCGCTCGCGCCGCAGCTGGTGGACGAAGGTCGTCTTGCCGGCTCGGCGCACGCCGAGGACGGCGGTCACCTTGCCGGACATGCGGATCCGGCCGCGGAGGCGTCGTGGCGTGCCCTCCGGCAGCGGACCGGCGAGGGACGCGGCGAGCGCCTCCGAGAGCGCGTCCTGAATCAGCCGAAGTGGGGGCGGCACCTTTTCTCCTTGTAGGGAGGAGAAGATAGCTCAGTACTCTCCTTATTGCAAGGAGAGAATCGGTCGGTCCTCTCCTTCGGCGGAGGAGAGCACCCTCGCTCGCCGATCGCGGCGACGTGCCGCCCGAACTCCCAGCATGGTTCGGATGGATGCCGGTGGGGACCGCCTGGCTCGAGGAAGTCTAGGGCCTGCTTGCGTATTTGCGCAAGCTCTTGATGGAGGCTCTCCCGCGCATCTCACACCGACGAAGTATGATCGTCATACTCACATGGAAATGGAAGCTGGATCATCCGTTCTTCCGCGAGCTGCCGTGGGTGCCTTGACCGCCGCCCTCGAGGTCTCGCCCGTCGTCGTGCTCATGGGGGCCCGCCAGACCGGAAAGACGACCCTCGCGCGCTCGCATCCGGCGCTTGCCTCACACACGTGCGTGAGCCTCGACGACCTGGATGTTCGGCTCCAGGCCCGCGAGGAGCCTGATGCCCTCGTCGAGCGGGCGCCGACGATGATCCTCGACGAGGCCCAGCGTGCCCCCGACGTCCTCATCGCCGTGAAGCGGGCGGTCGATCGCGATCCGAGGCGGACGCCGGGCCGCTTCGTCCTGACCGGCTCCGCCAACCTTCTCATGCTCTCGCGCTTGGGCGAGACCCTGGCCGGGCGAGCCGTCTTCGTCCGCCTCTGGCCCTTCGCCAGGCGGGAGCGGCTGGGGCTCGGGCGGACCGGCCCCTGGTCGGAGATCCTCGGGGCCCCCGTCGACGCCTGGCCCGAGGTGATCGCCGCCCACGCGGGTCCACAGGAGGACTGGCGGGTGGCGGTCAAGCTCGGCGGCTTTCCCGTCCCCTCGCTGTGGCTCCCCGACGACACCGCCCGCACGATCTGGCTCGCCGGCTACGTCCAGACGTACGTCGAGCGGGATCTTCCGGAGATCCGGGCCGTCGAGAATCTGGCCGCCTTCCGCCGGCTCCTCCGGGCGGCGGCACTCCGCACCGGCGGGCTCCTCAACCAGACGGAGGTCGCTCGCGATCTGGGGACCTCGCAGGCGCAGGTCCATCGATTCCTGGGCGTCCTCGAGGTGAGCTGCCTGGTCGTCCGGCTCGGCGCCTTCTCGGTCAACCGGACGAAGCGCCTGATCAAGGCGCCGAAGCTCTACTGGTGCGACCCCGCCCTCGCGCTCCACCTGGCCGAGCTGCCGGCGCCCGCCGGGGTGCATCTCGAGAACCTCGTGCTCCTCGATCTCCTCGCGTGGCGGGACGCCGCCTGGGAGCACCGCGAGGTCCTCTACTGGCGGACCGCGTCCGGTCACGAGGTGGACTTCGTCGTCGAGGTGGGGGACCGGCTTCTGCCCATCGAGGTCAAGGCTGCCGAGCGGGTGGTCCCGGCCGACGCTCGGGGGCTGACGGCCTTTCTCGATGAGTACCCGGACCTCGCCGACGGTGGTCTCCTCCTCTACGGCGGCTCCCAGACCTTCCGACTCACCGCCCGGGTCCTGGCGGTGCCGTGGTGGGCGGTGTGCTGATCGGCGCCGTCCGGGGGGCGAGATGTCCGAGATCGCGGGTTGGACGGCGAGGGCGCGGCCCTTGACGGATCGTGCGGGGCCCGGCAGGATCGAGCCATGGGTCGTGATCTCGCTGCCATGGCGTGCGTCCCCTGCCGGGGCGGCGTGCCGCCGCTTCACCCGGGCGGAGATCGAGTCGTACCTCGCGGATCTCGACGCGGGCTGGCGGGTCGTCGACGACCACCACCTCGAGAAGGAGTGGCGGTTCCGGAACTTCCGGGAGGCGCTCGCCTTCACGAACCGGGTCGGCGAGCTGGCCGAAGCGGTCGGCCACCACCCCGACATCGAGCTCGGCTGGGGACGGGTGAAGCTCACCGTCTACACCCACAAGATCGACGGCCTCCACGAGGCCGACTTCGTCTTCGCGGCGAAGGTCGAGGCGCTGGCTGCCGAGGCGGGCTGACGCGGGCGGGCACGGGCGGGCACGGGCGGGCGTCCCGACGGCGGGCCGCTATGCTGGGCCCGAACCGGAAGGGAGGGCAGTGAGGACGGCAGCCGGGGCGCACCCGCGTCGATTGGGGGTCTGGCTCCTGGCCGTGGGCTCGCTCCTGGCGAGCCTTTCGTTCCTCGCCCTGCGCATCCTCGCCCCGTCGGACGGTGCCGTCGTCGCCTTCTACGCCGACGCCTGGACCTCCGACGGCGTCCGGATCGAGCCGCTCGACCCGCAGCCGGGAGGGCTCCACTCGGGCGACGTCGTCCTCGCCGTCGACGGGCGGCCGCTCGGGTCCTGGCTCGACGGCGTCGTCGCCTCGGCCCTCGAGCCGGCCGGGCCGCCCGACGGCCCCCGCACCTACACCGTCGAGCGTGCCGGCGCGGCGCTGGCGGTGCCCGTGGCGCCGGCACGGCACGACCCGAGCGGGACCCTCGTCGCGAACTGGAGCGTTCTCCTCTTTACGCTCGTTCTTCAGCTCGTCGCCGCCTGGGTCCTCCTCCGACGGCCCGAGGCCTCGGCCGCGGTCGCCCTCGTCATCGCCGCCTGCGGCGTCACCGGCAGCACCCTGCCCTGGCTCCTCGGTCTCCAGGTGAGCGACCTGATCGCCGGCTGGCCCTTTCTCCTCCACAGCCTGACCGCAGGGGGCCTGTACATGCTCCTCTGGCCGGCGGGCGCGCTCCATCTTCCTCTCGCCCTGTCGGCCGGGCCGCGGGGGTCCCGGGCGGCGGGCCCTCGCCCTCGCCTACGGCTTGCCGCTCGGCGGCTATCTCGCCGCCCTCGTCGTCTCCCGTCTCGTTACGCCCTCGTCGACAGCGTGGGTCGGGAGCTGGGCGACCCTCCAGCCCTTGGTGATCATCCCGACCGTGGTCGGGGGGCTCGGTCTGACGGCTCGCGGCTTCCGGGCCGCCGGCCCGGCGGCGCGACGTCAGCTCCGGTGGGCCGTGCTCGGGGGTGGGTTCGCCTCTCTCGTCGGCGTCCTCCTCTTCCTCGCCCCGCAGCTCGTCATCGGCCGACCGCTCCTGCCGTGGAGCGCCGTCGGGCTCATCGCCCTGCCGCTGCCCCTCGGACTCGCCCTCGCGGTCCTGCGCCACGGCCTCCTCGACATCGAGGTCGCGATCAACCGTTCGCTCGTCTACGGCTCGCTGACCCTCCTGATCGTCGGGATCTACGCCTCGGTCCTCGCGGTCCTCGGCCAACTCGTCACCGAGCAGGCGGGCTTCCAGGCCGCTCTCCTCGCCACCGGGATCGCCGCCGTGGTGGCGCAGCCGGCCCGGGACGTCCTCCAGCGTTCCGTGAACCGGCTGATGTATGGCCACCGCGACGAGCCGTTCGTCGCCCTGGCTCGCCTGGGGGAGCGCCTCGAGTCGACCCTGGAGCAGGAGGCCATCCTGCCGGCGGTCACCGTTGCGGTGGCCGGTGCCGTGCGGACTCCGTACGCGGCGATCGAGATCCTCCGCGACGGCGTTTTCCAACCGACCGCGACGACCGGGACTCCCGCTGGCCAGCTCCTCGTCCTGCCGCTCCGCCACGGCGGCGAGGTGGTGGGCCGGCTCCTCGTCGCCCCCCGCGGCCCCGGCGAAACCTTCGGACCCGCCGATCGGCGCCTGCTCGACGACCTGGCCCGTCAGGCCGGCGTCGCCGTCCGGACCATCGCTCTGGCGGAGGACCTCCGCCGGGCGCGGCGGCGTCTCGTCACGGCCCGCGAGGAGGAGCGGCGTCGGCTCCGGCGGGACCTCGGTGCCGGGCTCGAACGGACGCTCGCCGGGCTCGACGAGCGGCTCGTCGCCGCCCGTCTGGCGCTGCCCCGCGACCCGGGGCGGGCGCGGTCGTTGATCGGCGAGGCCCAGCACGCGACGCGAGAGGCGATCGGCGACATCCGGCGGGTCGTCCACGCCCTCCGTCCGCCGGCGCTCGACGAGCTCGGTCTCGTCGGTGCCGTCCGCCTGGGCGCGGTCAGGGAGGCGGTGCGCGGCGAGACGAGGGTGACCGTCGAGGCACCGGAACCGTTGCCCGAGCTCCCGGCCGCTGTCGAGGTCGCCGCCTACCGGATCGCCCTCGAGGCGGTCGAGGCGGCGCTGACCCGGGCCGGTGTCCGGCACTGCCGGGTGCGGCTGGAGTGCCGCGACTGGCTCGAGGTCGTGGTCAGCCACGACCTCGACGGCGGAGGAGGTGAACCCCGGCCCGGACGTGCGCTCCTCGCCTCCCTCCGCGACCGCGCAGCGGAGCTCGGCGGCACGGTCGAGGTCGAACACGAGGCCGGGCAGACGCGAGTCGTCGCCCGGCTGCCGGTGGCGGTCGGATGACGGGCCTCTCGGCCCGAAGCCCTCGGGCCCGCCCACGGACGCTCCTCGGCGAGCTGGCGGTCCATGTCGCCCTCGCCGGATGCGTCGTCGCGACCTACGTCCTGACGGTCACCCTGGCCGGCTTCGTCGTGCCGCCGCGGGCGAGCTTTGCCGTCTCGCTCCTCGCTGCGGGCGCCGTCGCCGTCCTCGTCCAGCCCCTTCGAGCCCGCCTTCGGGCCGCGGTCGATCGGCTCCTGTACGGGCAGCGCGACGACCCGTATGCCGTCGCCTCGCAGCTCGGCCAGCGACTCCAGGCCACGGTGGCGCCCGAAGCGACTCTGGCGGCGGTGGTCGAGACCGTCGCCGGGGCGCTCCGGCTGCCCTTCTGCGCCATCGAGCTGATGGCCGGGAACCGGGTGATCGCCTCGGCCAGCGTCGGTCAGCCGGTCGGTGAGATGGAGCGCCTCCCCCTGGTGCACCGCGGCGAGACCGTCGGCGCCCTCGTCCTGGCGCCGCGGAGCAGGCTCGAATCGCTCGGCCCCGCCGATCGCCGCCTGCTCGAGGTGCTCGCCCGCCAGGTCGCCGTGGCCGCCCATGCCGCTCGTCTGACCACCGACCTCCAGACGTCGCGGGAGCGGCTCGTGATCGCTCGGGAGGAAGAGCGGCGGCGGCTCCGGCGAGACCTCCACGACGGTCTCGGCCCGCTCCTGGCGGCGATGACCCTGCGGCTCGATGCAGCGGCGAACCTCGTGCCTCGCGACGGCGCGGCGGCCGACGAGGTGCTGGCGGGCCTGGTCGACGACGTCCGGCAGGTCCGGCTCGACATCCGCAGCCTCGTCGACGACCTCCGGCCGCCGGCGCTCGACGATCTCGGGCTGGTCGGCGCCATCCGCGACGGCGTGGCGCGAACGGCGGACGTGGCGCGAACGGCGGACGTGGCCGCCCCCGATGGCGGACCCGGCAGGCCGGACGAGCCGGGACGCCCGCCCGGCCCGGTCGTCTCGCTCGACCTGCCCGAAGAACTCCCGGACCTCCCGGCCGCCGTCGAGGTCGCCGCCTACCGGATCGCCCTCGAGGCGGTCACGAACGTCGTCCGCCATGCCGCCGCGCGGGTCTGCCGGGTCCGGCTCGCGTTGGTGGAGGAGCCGGCCCCGGTCCTCGTTCTCACCGTCGAGGACGATGGTCGCGGTCTCCCGCCCGACCTCCGGGCCGGAGTCGGCCTGGTCTCGATGCGCGAGCGGGCGACCGAGCTTGGCGGTCGGTGCGCCATCGAGCCCGGCCCCGCGGGTGGGACGTCCGTCCAGGCCTGGTTGCCCCTCCCCACGATCCAGGACGTTGCCTGATGCCCAGGGAGATGGCGTGAAGCCGATCCGGATCCTCATCGCCGACGATCACCCGGTTTTCCGTGACGGGCTGCGCTCCCTCCTCGGCACGGTCGAGGATTGCCTGCTCGTGGGCGAAGCGGCCAGCGGCCAGGAGGCGGTCCGGCGAGCGGCCGAGCTCCAGCCGGACGTCGTGCTCATGGACGTCCGGATGCCGGACCTCGACGGGATCGAGGCGACCCGCCGGATCGTCAGGACCAGCCCTGAGGTCGCGGTCCTGGTCCTCACGATGTTCGAGGACGACGAATCGGTCTTCGCAGCGATGCGTGCCGGCGCCCGGGGCTATCTGCTCAAGGGGGCCGACCAGGCGGAGATCCTGCGTGCCGTCCGGGCCGTGGCGAGCGGAGAGGCGATCTTCGGGCCGGCCATCGCCCGTCGCCTCATCGACTACTTCTCGGCGCCCCGGCTCGGCCTGCCGGCGCAGGCCTTCCCCGAACTCACCGAGCGCGAGCACGAGGTCCTCGAGCTGATCGCGCGGGGGCTCGCCAACCAGGCCATCGCGGAGCGGCTCTTCCTCGCCCCGAAGACGGTCCGGAACCTCGTCTCGACCATCTTCAGCAAGCTCCAGGTCGCCGACCGGGCCCAGGCGATCGTGCGGGCTCGGGAGGCAGGGCTGGGCGGCGAACGACCGCCGGAGCGTCCCCCGGAGCGCTAGCCGGGACGACGCGATCGCCGCGAATCGTCGGCGGTCCCGGGACCGATTCGGGACGCCGGCCCCATGACGGCGGGACAGGGGCGGCACTACACCTCCTGGAAGCAGGCCCCGCGCCAGGGGCCGGTGGAGGTTCTGCCGATGCGAACGTTCTCGATGCGGCTCTATGCCGCCCTCTCCTGGGGCCTGGTCGGGCTCTTCGCCTACACGATGGTCCTCTTCATCCTGCCCGACCTCGACTCGCCGAACACGGCCGGCTTCGTGCCCGTCATCGTCGGTTTCGGTCTCGCCCTCGCAGCCGTCGCGGCGACGGCCACGTTCTGGGGTGCTGCCGTTGCCCGGCCGGGGTTCTGGCTCCTCGGCCTCGCCCCGGCGGTCCTGTTCCTGCTCATGAACGCGATCTACCTCCCGTATTCGTTGACCCACCCCGCCGACCCGGGCTTTACGGTGGCGTTGCCCCTCATCGCCGGCGTCGCGGTCCTGGTCGCGGCCGGGGTCGTGGCCTTCGGTGAGGCTCGGGCGAGGCGCCGCGGTGGCGACGGGGGAGCGGCTCGGGACCGGGTCGGTGCTCGTGGCCGCCTCGGTGTCGCGGTCGTGGCGGCCGCCGTCGGCGGCGCGGTCGCGACCTCGTTCCTGACGACGGCGGCGGGGGCTACGGGAGGCGGCGTGGCCGATCCTCCGACGGTGACCGGGGTCGTCACGGCGGCGGAGACGAAGTTCGTCGAGACGAGCCTCCAGGTCCGGAACGGCGAGGTCCTCGGCCTGTTCGTGATCAACAAGGACAGCTTCGCCCACTCGTTCGACATCGACGCCCTGGACATCCACGTCCAGCTCCCGGCGAACTCGACGACCGCGGTCGCGATCAAGCCGACGGCCGTGGGCAGTCTCGAGTTCTACTGCGCGGTGCCGGGTCATCGTGAGGCCGGGATGAGCGGCACGCTCACGGTCGTGTCCGGATCGTGACCGTCCGGCAGGCCGCGCGCCGCCTCCATCGCTGGGTGGCCTGGCTGTTCGTGGCTGCGGTGCTCGGACAGATCTTCTTGGCCGGCCTGGCGATGTTCGGCGCAGCCGATTCGTTCGCCCTCCACGACGCCTTCGGCTCGACCGTCGTCGGCGTGGTCGCCCTCGCGGTCCTGCTCGTCGCCGTCGTCGGCCGGCTGGGGAGCACCGGCGTGGGCCTCAGCTTCCTGCTCCTCGTCCTCACCGTCGTGCAGACGATGCTCCCCCAGGCACGCGGCTCGCTGCCGGTCGTCGCGGCCCTCCACCCGCTGAATGCCGTTGCCCTCGTCGCCCTCGGGGTCCGGCTCGCCCGTCCCGGTTCCGGCGACACCCCTCGTTCCGGCGACACCCCTCCGGGGGGCTTCGACTGATGGACCTCACCCCGCTCCGGCCCTGGTTCGTCCTCGGCCACGTCCTCGGCGCCTTCGCCTTTCTCGCCATCCACGGCGTCTCGATGGGCGTCTGGTGGCGCCTCCGGACGGAGCGCGACCGGGCCAAGGTCGTCTCGTACCTCGAGCTCTCGGCCTCGATGATCGGACCGATGAGTCTCGCCGGCCTCGTGCTCATCGTGACCGGGATCCTTGCCGGGATCGCCGGCGGCTGGTGGTTCGACGGGCGCTGGTGGCTGTGGCTCTCGATCGGTCTACTCGTCGTGATCGTCGGCTCCATGACTCCGCTCATCGCGATCCCTCTCGGCGAGGTGCGGCGGGCCGTCGGCATCCCGACGGCGAGGGGGCGGGCCGGCGGGGTGCCTGGCGTGCCTGACCCCCCTGCCGCCGACCCGGTCGACGATGCGACCCTCGACCGGCTCCTGCGCAACCCGAAGCCCCGCCTCGGCGCCGCCATCGGGATCGTCGGCATCGTGCTCATCACCTGGCTCATGGAGTTCAAGCCCTTCTGATGGACGGCCGGCACACCATCGCGGTCAGCGCCATCGCGGTCAGCGACACCGTCGCCGACCGCCGCCCGGGGCAGAACCCGGCGGTCCAGGCCGAGGGACTGGTCAAGGTCTACGCCGGCGACGTCCGGGCCGTCGACGGGATCGACCTGCGCGTCGAACAGGGCGAGTTCTTCGGCCTGCTCGGCCCGAACGGGGCGGGGAAGACGACGACGATCCGGATCCTGGCCACCCTGCTGCGACCGACGTCCGGCCGGGCCGTCGTCGCCGGGCTCGCGGTCGGCCGGGACGACGCGGCGATCCGGCGCCGGATCGGCTATGCCGCCCAGCTCGTCGCCGTCGACGGGATGGCGACCGGCCGCGAGAACCTCGAGCTCGTCGGCCGACTCCATCGCGTTCCGCGACCCGAGCTCCGGCGGCGGATCGACGAGCTCCTCGAGCTGACCGGTCTCGCCTCCGTCGCCGGGAAGCTCGCGGCGACGTACTCGGGCGGGATGCGCCGCCGGCTCGACCTCGCCTGCGCCCTCGTCCATCGCCCCGCGGTCCTCTTCCTCGACGAGCCGACCGAGGGCCTCGACCCCCAGAGCCGGGCGGCCCTCTGGGACGAGCTGCGGCGGATCAACGGCTCAGGGACAACGATGTTCCTGACGACCCACTACATGGACGAGGCGGACCGCCTCTGCGGGCGGGTCGCCATCGTCGACCGCGGCCGGATCGTCGTCGAGGGGACGCCGGCAGAGCTGAAGCGGTCGATCGGGAGCGACGTCGTCTCGCTCCGCTTCGACGCGGACGGCCCGGCCGACCTCGAGCACCGCCGAGCCCAGGTCGGTCGGCTCCTCGAGGGCTTCCGCGGCCTGGACCGGATCGAGCCGGTCGCCGACGGCCTCGCCCTCTTCGTCGCCGACGCGGGGCGGGCGATCCCCGAGTTGTTGCGGCGGCTCGACGGCGACGGGGTTCGGGTCGGGTCGCTGACCCTGAACGAGCCGACCCTCGACGACGTCTTCCTCCGCTACACGGGGAAGCGGATCCGGGAAGAGGAGGCCGGCGGGCCGGTCATCTTGGGCTGGTGGTCGGCATGAGCGGCCTCGACGGCCTCGGAGCGTTCGTCTACGAGACGACCTGGCTCGGTCTCCGGAGCCTCCGGCGGTTCTTCCGGATCCCGGCGAACTGGCTGGGGATCGTTCTCTTCCCGCTCATCCAGCTCCTCGTCTTCAGCCAGCTCTACCGCGACATCGTCCGGCTGCCGGGTTTCGGCGGCGAGACGAGCTACCTCGCCTACCTGACGCCGGGTCAGGTCGCCTTCGCGGCCTTCTTCGCGACCTCCTGGGCCGGCACGAACCTCGTCGTCGACGAGCACAACGGCTACCTCGACAAGCTCCGGGTCGCCCCGATCCGGCGTCTCTCGATCCTCGCCGGCGAGCTCGTCCCGCTCTTCGTCGAGGCCGCCGCGATGGCCACCCTCATCCTCGTCCTCGCCGTCCTCCTCGGGGCGCCGATCGCGAGCGGCCTGCCCGGTGCCGTCGGGATCGTCCTCCTCGGCGGAGGGCTGGGTCTCGCCTGGTCCGGCGCCTCGTTCCTGCCGGCGCTCCTGACCCGGAGCGAGCAGGCGACGGGGACGCTCTCGCTCCTCTTCTTCCCGATCGCCTTCATGTCGACGGCCTTCGTCCCGGTGGCGCTCATGCCCGACTGGCTCCGGATCGTGAACGACTGGAACCCGATCACGTACGCCATCGAGGCGATGCGAACCCTCATGGGCTCGGGCTGGGACTGGGGGGCCGTGGGCCGGGCGGTCGTCGCCCTCGGAGTCTTCGGCGGCGTCCTCCAGGCGGCGACGCTCCTGGCCTTCCGGCGGCTGGCGGGGTAGCGAGCAACCCGGGGAGGAGGCGGCTGGCGGGGTCGCGGCCGCGACCCGGAACGGGCGGCTCACGCGGTCGCGGAGGCCGGCCACGGGATGGCGCGCCCGGAGGGATTCGAACCCCCGACCATCTGATCCGAAGTCAGACGCTCTGTCCACTGAGCTACGGGCGCGCATCCTTCAGCTTATCGCAGACGCCGGGCGCGGCTCGGCCGCCGGGATCCCATCCGAGCCCTCGTCCGCCCGTGGTGGCCCGCCTCGGGTTCGGCCCCGCGGCGCCCAATCCAGCCGGACGAAGGGCAGGGTCCCAGCCAGGAGGCTCAAGCCCGTGTACCAGGTCACCGGGAGGGCGAGGAAGGCGCCGATGGGGACGGCCCAGCGCCGGTCGTTCCGGGCGCCCCAGGCGACGACGACGGCGGCGACGGCGATCCGCCACTCGAGCGGGAGCATGACCACCTCCCACTCCCGGCGCGGTGGGGCCGTCGCCTCGCGAGCGAGGAGGGCGATCCAGTCGAGCCACAGGCCCGGGGCCAGGAGGGCCGAGAGGGCGACGACGGCGAGGGTTGCGACGAGGGCGCCGGCGAGGGCCCGCCACTCGCGGCGGACGGCGAACCAGAGGAGGCCGATCCCGGGGGTGACCTTCGTCAGGACGACGAAGG
This sequence comes from Chloroflexota bacterium, assembly GCA_026004015.1. Taxonomy (GTDB): domain Bacteria; phylum Chloroflexota; class Limnocylindria; order Limnocylindrales; family CSP1-4; genus BPIH01. The sequence goes on from BPIH01000001.1 coordinate 14,271, forward strand.
ACCAGGCGGCGGGCCAGCGGAAGCCGCCAACGATGGCCGCCGCCAGGAGGAGGTGAATGTTCCCGACGTTCAGCTCGGTCGCGATCGGACCGACGAAGAGGCAGGCGAGCGTGGCCGGCCCCGCCAGCGCGGTCAGGGCCGCCAGTTCCGCTGCCCGCCACAGGGTTCGGAAGACATCCCAGGGCAGGAGCCGGAGCGGTGCCGTCGCCTGGGCGAAGGCCGGCGAGTAGAGGAAGGCGTTGGGAGCGTCCACCCGGGCGCCGGCGTACGGGTGGTCAGGGTCGACGAGGTAGTAGGCACGAACGTCGACGGGGCCGCCCTCGCCCTGGGCGAGGAGCCACCAGCCGCCGATGATCCAGGCGGCGACGACGAGACCGAGAGCGAGCGGACGACCGAGCCGCGAAGCGACGGAATTCGCGCCATCGAGGCGAACCATCTCATTCCCCCCCCAAAACGACTGCGACGACCTCGGCCGAGCCTGTGCCCGCTCCGTGGGCGTGGCTCGCCGAGCTGGCGGCGGCCTCGAGTCCGAGGTATCGCGGCCAATGGTTCCTGCGCGGCGTGTCAGCTAGCGTGGCGCGGCTCGATTCCGCGGCGGTGGGGACGTCCGGTGCGGCTAGCCGCCGGGGGATGCTTGCCTCGGGCCCCGTTCGACGTCCGATGTCTCCCACTCGACCCCGGTGGCAAACAGTTCCTCCTCCGGTCCGGCGGTCCACGCGGTCGGGGTTCTTCCGACGGAGAGTCCGCGCTTGCCGTATCGCGCCTCGAGGGCGGCCGCGGAGAGCCAGATCTCGGCCGAGCGGAGCGGGTCGTGGCCGCGGCGGAGCCGCTCGGCTCCCTTCGGGTTCCAACGCCGGAGGAGGCTCCGGAAGTGCCAGTCCTCGAGGCGCGTCCACCAGGTCCGGGGCCGCGGTGGAGCTCGAAGCCGGCCCGGGCGGCGAGGGGGCGCAAGATCGTCGTCGCCGTGTACGCAACCGGGCGCTCATCGGGCCGGCGGCGACGGGCCCAGGCGGCGAGAGCGGCCAGGTCGCGGCGGCCTTCCCGCCAGCCGGCGGTCTGCCAGCCGTTCGCGGCGAGCTCGCGGACGCGCGCGTTCATGAGGTGGAGGACCCCGACGAGGTCGCCGGGGTTCACGATCGTTCCGTCGGCGAGGGCGACCGGGCGGCCGCGGTGGCGCCGGAGCTCGAGGCCGAGGACGCCGGTCGCGCGGATCGGGCGGATCCGGTGGCGGCGTCGGTAGAGGCGCTCCCAGGCGGCGAGGATGGGGTCGAGGATCGGCGGAGCAGTGGGCCGCCGCGGGGCGGTCGGACGCCGTGAGGTGGCGGGTCGAGCGGAGGTTCCATGTGCCAGCACGCGCCCATGATGGCGGATCACAACGCAGGCCGCCGCGCCGTCGCTCGTCCTCGCGCTATCGTGGCGGCGATGGAGGGAGGTTCGATCGGTCTCGTCGTCTCGGTCCACGACGTCGCCCCGTCGACGCTGCCGGAGGTTCGCTGGCTGCTCGCCCGCCTCGACGAGCTCGAGGTCGCGCCGCGCGTCCTCAAGGTCATCCCCCGGGCGAGCGAGACGGAGGACGTCCGTCGCCACCCCGACCTCATTGCCCTCCTCGGCGAGGAGGTCGCCCGGGGGTCCGAGATCGTCCTCCACGGCCTGACCCACCGGCTGCCGCCCGGGGCCGTGCTCGGCGGTCGGGCGGTGGACCGGCTTCGGGCCCGCTGCTTCGCCGGCTCGGCAGCCGAGTTCCTCGGCCTCGACGACGAGGCGGCGCTCGAGGCGGTCATCGAGGCGGGCACGATCATGGAGCAGGCGGGCTTCGACGCCTTCGGCTTCTGTGCCCCCGCCTGGCTCGCCCGGCCGTCGCTCTCGGCGATCCTCCGGCGTTGCGGCTTCCGGTACGCGTGCTGGTTCGGTTCCATCGAGGATCTCCGGGCGGGCCGCCGGCTTCGGGCACCGGCCTGGGGCTACATGGGGGTCGGCGGGGCGGTCGAGGGGCTCGTCGGGCTCGAGGGATGGTTCGTTCGCTCGGTCTGGTACCCCGTGGCGGGCGGCCCGGTTCGGGTCTTCCTCCACCCGCAGGGCGCGCCTCGCTCCCGGGCCTGCGCGGCGACGCTCCGGGCGATCGAACGGCTGCGGCGGTCGCTTCGACCGACGACGTATCTGGAGCTCCTCGATGGCTGGCGCGGCTGAGCCGGCTCGGGTGCCCGACCCGCCGGCGGCGCCCCGAGTGACGATCGTGATCCCGGCGCGGAACGAGGAGGCGTATGTCGAACGCGGCCCTCGAATCGGTCGCCGCCCAGACCGTCCCGCTCGACCGGCTCCAGGTCGTCGTCGTCGTGAACGGGTCGAGTGACCGGACGGCGGAGGTCGTCCGGGCGGCGCGTGAGCGGTTTCCGCGTCTCGAGATCCGGGTCATCGACGATCCGCTGCCCGGCGTCGCCCGGGCGAAGAACATCGGGGCCCGGCTGGCAAACGGCGACCTCCTCGTCTTCCTCGATGCCGACTCGCGGATGGCACCCGACCTAGTCGAGCGGATCGTCGCGGCCTACGAGGCGGGGCACCGAGCGGGGAGCGTGAAGATCGCGGCCGACGACGGCGACCTCCTCGACCGGGGCTTCTACGGGCTCATCGAGTTCGGCAAGGGGCTCTTCGGGATCCACGCGAACATGCTCTACTGCGACCGGGCACCGCCTTCGAGGCGGTCGGGGGGTTCGACGAGTCGCTCCACCAAGCGGAGGACCGCGACCTTCTCGTGCGGCTCGCCCGCACCGGGCTGCGACTCGGGCGGATCACCGAGAGCGTCATCTACACCTCGCCGCGGCGGCTCCACGAGGGGCCGCTGCGGATCGGCCTCGTGCGGGTCTTCGGGCGCTGGACGCTTGGGCACCTGGGGATCTGGCGGCGGCGACCCTACTGAGGTCGCCCGGATCGGCTTGGGGGCTCGGGCTCGGGTGATTCGGTGGGCGATCTCATCGATCTCTCATGAACGGCGGCAACTCTGGGGGCCATGACCGACGAACGCGCTCCCTCGACCCGGCTTCGCGCCCGGCGACCGTTCGCCCTCGCCGTCGCGCTCATCCTCCTCGGCCTGGCCGTCGCCGCCGGAGTCGGGTTCTGGTACCTCTTCGGACGCTCGACCCCGGCTCCGGTCGCCCTCGACCCCTCGGCCGGACCGAGTCCTTCCGCAGTGGCGACCGCGGCCCCGACGGCATCGCCATCGTCGAGCGGCCCTGCGGCGGCGCCGTCGGAGGCACCGAGCTCGAGCGAGCCCCTCGACGGGACCTGGTCCGTCGATCGGAGCATCGGCAGCTTCGCCGACTTCTCGGGGTCCTTCGTCGGCTACCGGGTCCAGGAGGTCCTCGTCGGCGTCGGAGCGGCCACGGCCGTCGGTCGGACGCCCGACGTGGGCGGCTCCTTCGTCCTCGACGGGACGCGGGTCACCGAAGCCAGCTTCGAGGCCGACCTCCGGACCCTTCGCAGCGACAGCTCCATGCGGGACGGCCAGCTGCGGCGCCAGGGCCTCGAGACCGATCGCTTTCCGACGGCGACCTTCGTCCTGACCGATCCGATCGACCTGGGTCGGCGGCCGACGGTCGGGGAGGTCCTGCGGGTCGAGGCGACGGGCGATCTCACCATCCACGGCGTGACGCGACGGGTCGTCTTCCCGCTCGAGGCCCGGCTGAATGCCGACGGCACGATCACGATCGCCGGCTCGCTGGAGGTCGAGTTCGCCGACTTCGGGATGGCCGCCCCCGAGTCGTTCCGGGTCCTCTCGGTCGACCCGCGGGCGGTCATCGAGCTCCAGCTCCAGTTGCGACGGGGCTGAGGCGGACCCGATGGCGGCAGATGCCGCGATCGCGGCCGAGGGAACCGGTGTCGGGTGGCCCGTCTGGGCCCCGCCGCCCGAGGCTCGGTTTCTCGTTTGCTCGCCCCGATGGTGGACCGGAAGGAGGCCGCTGGGTTTTCCACTCGCCGGCAGCGCGGCCGAGCGTCAGCCGCCGCTGGCGGGGGCCTCGTCGACGGCCGGATGTTCCTCGGTACTCACCCGGTGAGCATCCAGGAGGATGTGCCTTGCGCCCTACTACCCCGGCGAGTATCCGAGAAAACCTCGGCCGGTGCGGCCTGCGGCTCACTCGCTTGGCGAGTATTCCGCGAGAACCGTGCCGCCGTGCCCGGGTCCCCCGTTGACGGGCGGCTCGCGCGGGATGGGCGGCGAGAATGCCGCTCGGTCGAGCCGTCGAGCGGTCGCGCGGTCGCCGAGGTCGCGCGGTCGAGCGGTCGAGCGGTTGCCGAGGCCGAGCGGTTGCCGAGGCCGAGCGGTCGCGCGGTCGAGCGGTCGCGCGGTCGGCGCCGGCGGGAGGTGCCATTCGGCCCTGCTCACCGCCGACTGCGGCGGGATACTCCAGGGAGGTATATGAACGAGCTGCGGCTCGTCCTCGCTGGCCTGCGCCACGGACGAGCCCGGCGTGACGACCGAAGGAGGTCGAACCGATGATGTGGCAATGGCACAGCCCCGCCGACTGGGGCGTGATGGGGATCTGGATGATCCTCTGGGTCGTCCTCGTCGTGGCGGCGATCAGCCTCACCATCTGGCTCATCGCCCGCCTCATCGCTCCGAGGGACGGGTCTCCCAGGGACGGCGGTCCGTCGAGTCGGGGCGGCGACGACGCCGAGGCGATCCTCCGCCGGCGCTTCGCCGCGGGCGAGATCGACGCCGAGGAGTACGAGCGGCGTCTCGAAGTCCTTCGTCGCGGACGTTGACCGCATCGACCGAAGGGCCGCGGCGCCCCGAGGGGAGTTCCGCGGCGGGTCTCGTCAGCCGCCGCGGCGGTACGTGCCCGTGAGCCGGGCGACACCGAGGACCCGGCCCTCCATCGCCCGCCGGACCGTCGCTGCGTCCGGCGTTCCGGGGAGCCGGAGCGGGGCGGAGAGGGCCGACAGGGTGAAGACGTAGCGGTGCCGCCCCGAGGGTGGGCAGGGGCCGCCCCAGCCGACCCGACCGAAGTCGTTGCGCCCCTCCTGGGGAGCGGCCGGCGTTCGCGACACGCCGCGGGGCAGCGAGCCGCCCGGCGCCCCGGGAATGTCGACGACGACCCAGTGGATGAACCCCCGAGCGTCCGGATCGTCGACGATCAGAACGAGGGCCGCCGTCCCCTTTGGCGCGTCGCTCCAGGCGAGGGGCGGCGAGACGTCGGCCCCCTCGCAGGTGTACTCGCGGGGGATCGGCTCGCCGTCCCCGAAGGCGCTGCTCGTCAGTCGAAACGCGGGTGTCATCGTCGCCTCCGTCGATAGCGGACTGGCAGCATGCGAAGCGGCGCCGTTCGGGCCCGACGTCGAATCGCCGACCGGACTCGGCGTGGTGGCCGCGCAGGCAGCCACCCAGAAGACGGCAGCCGCGGCGTGGGCGACGCCGGTCGCGACCAACGACCACCGGATCCCAACGTGGCGCTCCACGCCCCGATTGTCCCCCCGGGCGCAAGTGGACCCTCGGCCCAGGCAGCGCCTATCCGCAGCGGTCGCTCGCCCCGATCGCCCGGTACGGACAGTCGGCGAGATCGATGAGGTAGAGGAGGGCGGCGCGGTTCCGGGTCGTCTCGCGGACGATGACCTCGTCCGGCGGCTCATGGTCGGCGTGGGAGCTGACCTGCTCCGTGGGGTACAGCTCGAAGGTGAACGAGAAGATTCGATGGCGGGCGTACATCCAGTCGATCTGATCGCCGTCGGTGATGTAGAGGTCGCTCGACTGCATCGGCCGGTAGCCGTTCGTCCGGGCCATCGCGCGGGCCATGGCGACGTAGGTCCGCTGGTCGACCGGGTCCATGTCGGCCGGAACGTCGACCTTCGTGTAGCCGTACGGGTAGAGGATGAGCTCGCCGTTCGTGTGGAGGCTGACGTGGGTCCGGATCTGCTGGCGCCCCTCGACGACCCGGCTCTCGACGAAGTCCCGCATGGCCCGCGTCTCGGGGGCTGACCACGGCGCCGGGCCCCGGTAGTTCCATGCCGACGGATTGCCCGACGAACCGCCACAGCAGCCCCAGCGGTAGTCGTAGTTCCGGTTCGGGTCGGTACCCACGGCTGACGTTCCCGCATTCGGCTGGCGGTTCTTCCGCCAGCCCCGGTACGGCGAGCCGCCCAGGTCGAAGGCCCAGCCGTCGGGGTTGAGGGCGAAGACGATGAACACCTCTCGCTCGTCGACGAGGCGCCGAACCGCGGGGTCGCTCTCGTAGTCGCCGACCAGGACGTTGAGGAGGTAGAGGGCCTGTTCAACGGTCAGGTGCTCGCGGGCGTGGTGAAGGGCGTCGACGAGGACCTCGGGTTCCGGTTCGTCGACGGTCACGTTGTCGGAGACCTTGGCGGCCCAGATGTCGCGACCCTGGTAGCTCGTCCCGATGCTGAAGATGTCGACGAGGTCGGGCCGCCAGATGGCGGCGACGATGACCGCGTTCAGGAGCTCGGTCGGATTGTGGTACCGCGAATCGAAGGCCGGGTAGTCGGGCTCCGGGGGTGGTACCGAAAGCCGCCCGTCGGCCCAGCCGACGAGCTCGTATCGGACGAACTCGCTCACGGCTGCCGGGCCTCCGAGGACGAGGATGGAGGTCGGCGCCCGTCGGCGGAGCTCGTCGCGGGTGGGGTGGGGCACGCTCGCCGGCCAGCTCACGCTGTCGGGCCAGGTCAGGAGGATCGGGGCGCCGAGTCTTCCCGCAAGGGGGACGGCGGCGAGGGCGTCGGCGAAGCCGAGGCCGGAGGCGACGAGGACGGTCGAGGCATCGGGCAGGAAGCGCTTCGCGAGAGCCGTCGCCGTGCCGAAGCGATCGGCCCCACCGACCCGCTCGACCGTCGGGCCGAGGGCGGCGACGGCCGTCGCCACGGCCGGGGAGACGGCCGCGGGGCCGCCGGCGATGACGACCCGTTCGGGCCGCAGGCGCCGAATGGCCCGCACCGTCTCCGGCGGCAGGCGGTCGGGCCGGGTCAGGAGCACCGGAGCGCCGATGGCGGCGGCGACGGCGCCCGCGGCGAGGGCGTCCGGGAAGCCGGCCCCGCTGGCGAGGAAGAGGAGGGGCGTCGTCGCCTCGAAGGCGCCGTCGACGAGGGCGGCCGCCGTGCCGTAGCGATCAGGACCGGCAGCCCGTTCGATGGGCACGTCGGGGCCGAGGGCCGCCCGGACCTCGTCGACGACGGCCTCGCTCACGGCGGCCGGGCCGCCGGCGACGACGACCCGGCCCGGCGCGAGGCGGACGAGCTCGGTGGCGACGTTCGCCGGGAGGCGGTCGGGTCGGGTGAGGAGGAGGGCGCCGCCGCTTCTGGCCGCCGCCGGTCCCGCGGCAAGAGCATCCGCGAAGCCCGCTCCACTGGCGAGGTAGACGACGGGAACGCCGCCCTCGGGGACGGTTCGGGCGGAGATCGCCACCGAGGTGCCGTAGCGGTCGGTTCCGCCGAGGCGCTCGGAAGTGACCTCGTGGCTGGGCTCCGGGACGGCGGCGGCGAGGACCGGTCGGGTCGGCGGCTCCAGGGCAGCGGTCGCCGCGGCGCGCACCGGGTTCGGGGCGCTGACAGCCGCCAGGGGGCCCCCGAGGACGAGGACCGCGAGGCCGACGAAGGCGGCCGACTGGGACGCGGGGGGACGGCGCATGGCGGCGAGGATCGCCCCGCCCCGACCCCGGCGCAACCGACCGCCTGGGCCAGTGCCGCGCCGGACGTTCGGCCTAGCGGCGGTCGCTGCCCCCGGCGTCGCCGGCTCGGTCTCGGTCGGCCCGTTCCCGAGCGATGCCGGCCTCAGCGGAGTCGGCAGCCGACTCGTCAGCGGAGTCGTCCGGCCATGCGCCGGAGGCGAGCCACTCGCTCGGCGATCGGGGGATGGGTCGAGAAGAGGGTCGCCACGTCGGCGCCCCGCAGCGGATTGACGATGTAGAGGTGGGCAAAGGCCGGGTTCGGGGCCGGGGCCGCCCGCCGGCCGAACCAGCCCGCCAAAGAGTGTCGCCGGGCTGCGGCCGCTCGAGCCGCTCGAGGGCCTGGGCGAGCCCTTCTGGGTCGCCGGTGAGCGCGGCCCCGCTCGCGTCCGCCCCGTACTCCCGGCTCCGCGAGACGGCGAGCTGGATGATCATCGCCGCCAGCGGGGCGAGGAGGATGGCCGCGATCGCCCCGAGCGGGTTGGGCCGCTCGTCGTCGCCGCCGCCGAACCAGAGCTGGAACTGGAGCATCTGGGCGATGAAGCTGATGGCCCCGGCGATGGTCGCCGCGACGGTACCGACGAGGGTGTCCCGGTTCTTCACGTGGGACAGCTCGTGGGCGAGGACGCCGGCGAGCTGCCGCTCGTCCATGATCTCGAGGAGGCCGGTGGTGACGGCCACTGCGGCGTGATTCGGATCGCGCCCGGTGGCGAAGGCGTTCGGCTCGGGTCGCTCGATGAGGTAGAGCCGCGGCATCGGGAGGCCGGCTCGCCGGGCGAGGTCGGCGACGATCCGGCGGACCTCGGGCAGCTCGCCCGGACGGAGCTCGCGGGCGCCGGCAGCGCGGAGGGCGAGGCGGTCGCTCGACCAGTAGACGGCCACGTTCATGATCGTGGCGAAGGCGAGTGCGACGAGGGCGAGCCGGCTGCCGCCGACGGCGTAGCCGACGAAGACGAGGAGGCCGGCGAGGGCGGCCATGAGGGTCCAGGTCTTGAGGTTGCTCATCGTCCGCTCGTTGTCTGCTCGTTCCGTTGCGTGTTCGTGGTGTGGTGCTCGAATTCGGGCCGCGCCGCGGTGCCGGTTTCGGTCCGGCCGCGGGCATGCCCTGCTACAGGATGTGCGCATCAGCTTAGGCGGGGATGAGCGCCGCGCAACGGCTGAGCCGGGCAGGTTGCCAACGGCCATCCTGCCCGGATGCTGCAGTCGAGGTGACACACAACCGTTGTTCGCCCACCCGTCGTTGCGCAGGTGGGCTTTGGGTCGGCTATCGCAGGCTGTGGCCGCAGGGGTCGGCCGATCGAGGGAGCCTCGGTTCGCCGACGGCTCGCCCTAGGCGGGCAGGTCTCGGTCGGTCCAGGCCCGAGCGAGCCGCGGCCCGAGGGGCCCCGGCCGGTCGACGGTCAGCTGCCGCCAGAAGCCGCACCGGATCGCCGGCTCGATCCCCTCGAGCTCGGCAGCGACGAACCACGCGCAGGCGAAGCAGCGCCCGGCGGCGACCACGCCTCGCTGGGGGCAGGCGACCTCGCCGCAGTCGATGGGGAGCCTCCGGGTCGCCTGGAGGGGGACCCGCCGGCGCCCGGGCCCTGGCTCGGACCACTCTTCCATGCCAGTCATCGCTTCGTCCTCCGTCCCGTCGGTGGGTCTTCGATACCGCGGACGCTATGCCATCGTCCGCCCACGACACCCCTGCCGAATGGCCCTTCCTTGCGCCGCGGTTCCGGATCGCGGAACGCAGCCCGGGTGGGCGCGCCCCGGGTGCCGCTCGGGCGAGGGGTCGGCTGCCGGGTTTGGTGCGTCCGGATCCTCTGCGCGTCCGGATCCGGAAAATCGGTTGACGGCCGGCGCCGCCGGCGGCTACCATCGGCGCCACAACCGAAGACCTTATCGAGAGTGGCGGAGGGACCGGCCCGATGAAGCCACGACAACCTACCGGCGCACAGACCCTCGCCGGCAAGGTGCCAAGTCCGGGCAGGAGCATTCCTGCGAGATAAGGGTGCATCGAGACCCTTCCTCGTCAGGAAGGGTCTTCTGTTTCGGTCGTCTCCGTCGCTCTCGGCCCCGATCGAGTGACCCCGTCCGAAACGGGAGACCGTCCAGAGCCGACCGAAGGAGCCGACGATGACGACCGAGACCGCGACCCCGACCGCCACCGAGACGACCGGCGCGCGGTCGATGATGGCCGCGGGCGCGCCGGCGACTGCGGTCACCGGGACGGGCGATGGTCCTCGGGCCCGGATCCTCGGCCTCCGGTGTCGGAACTGTCGACGCCCAGAGCCCCTCGGCCCGTCCTACGTCTGCCCGGCCTGCTTCGGTCCCCTCGAGGTCGACTACGACCTCGCCGTCGCTGCCCGAACCCTGACCCGGGAGGCCGTCGCCGCCCGTCCCCAGGGCATCTGGCGCTACCTCGAGCTCCTCCCCGTCGATGCCGCCCCGCGTCGCGGCCTTGCCGTCGGTTCGACGCCCCTCGTCGAGGCGACCCGCCTCGGCCCCGAGCTCGGCGTCGGCCGGCTCTGGCTGAAGGACGATACCCGGAACCCGACCCTGTCCTTCAAGGACCGACCCGTCGCCGTCGCCGCCGCCCGGGCCGTCGAGTTCGGCTTCGAGGTCCTCGCCTGCGCCTCGACGGGCAACCTGGCCGGTGCCGTCGCCGCCGCGGCGGCTGCCCTCGGCCTCCGAGCCTACGTCTTCGTCCCGGCCGACCTCGAGCCGGCCAAGGTCGATCATGCCCTCGCCTACGGGGCGACGGTCGTCCCCATCGAGGGCACGTACGACGAGATCAATCGTCTGAGCCTCGAGGTCGCCGATGAGGAGGGCTGGGCCTTCGTCAACGTCAACCTCCGGCCCTACTACGCCGAGGGGAGCAAGACCCTCGCCTTCGAGATCGCCGAGGGGCTCGGCTGGCGCCTGCCCGACGTCATCGTCGCCCCCATCGCCTCGGGCGCCCTCTTCACGAAGGTCGCCCGGGGGATCGACGAGCTCGTCGCGCTCGGCCTCGTCGAGGCGCGAGCGGTCCGCTTCGTCGGCGCCCAGCCGGCCGGCTGCGCCCCGGTGGCGAGCGCCTTCGGGGCCGGGGCCGACGTCATCGCCCCGGTCCGAACCCCCGAGACGATCGTCCGCTCCCTCGCCATCGGCTCCCCGGCCGACGGCCTCTACGCCCTCGAGCTCGCCCGGGCGAGCCGGGGCTCCATCGAGGCCGTCCCCGACGAGGCGACGGCGGCCGCCATCCGGCGCCTGGCGGCGAGCGAGGGCATCTTCGCCGAGACCGCCGGCGGGGTGACCATCGCCGCCGTCGAGCAGGCCCGTCGTTCCGGCGTCATCGGCCCCGACGACGAGGTCGTCGCCCTCGTCACCGGCAACGGGGTGAAGACGCCCGACGCCCGACTCTTCGGCCTCGAGGCGCGGCCGGCAGGTCCCGACGAACCCGGCCTGGCGCCCCCGATCCGCCCGTCGTACGCCGCCTTCGAGGCCTGGTACCGAGGCGGTCGCTGAACAGCCCGCACCCTCCTCCGCCCCGAACCTGCCATCGTCACAACACCGGAGTCATTCGCGTGAGCACCGTCCGCATTCCCCCTGTCCTCCGCCCGGCGACGGGCGGCGCGAAGCAGGTCGAGGTCGCCGGGGCAACCGTCGGCGAGGCCCTCGATGCCCTCGTCGCGGCCTACCCGGCCCTCCGAGCCCAGCTCTTCGGGCCCGACGGGCAGCTGAACCGCTTCGTCAACGTCTACGTCAACGACACCGACGTTCGGCATCTCGAGGACACGGCGACCCCGATCGGCGAGCGGGACACCATCGTCATCCTGCCGGCCATGGCCGGCGGCGAGCTGAGCCGGTCCCCGAGACGGAGCGAGCCGAAGACGGGGCCACGCGAGGACGACGGCCCCCGCCACCCCGCGCTCAGAGAGCGGCGCGGAGGATGCCGGCGATCTCGGCGTCGGTGAGGACGATCGGGTTCGTTCGCATGCTCGAGCCTCGGGACCGCTCGACGACCCAGTCGATGTCCGCCTCCCGGAGGCCGACGTCCCGGAGGCGGGGGAGGCCGAGGCGCCTCGCCCAGTCGGCGAGGAGGTCCGGCAGGGCGGCCAGGGCGGCGGAGTCGTCGAGGCTGGGTTCGTCGAGGAGGAGCCGGGCGATCCGGGCGTAGCGAGCCGAGGGCCGGTGCTGCGGCGCTCGCTCGGCGAGGGCTCGGAGGTTCGTCCGCGTCGTCTCGGCGAGGAGGATGCCGCAGCCGGTCCCGTGGCCGACGCCGGTCAGGGCCCCGAGGGGCGCGACGATCCCGTGGACGGCCCCGAGGCCCGCCTGGGCGAGGCAGATCCCCGAGGCGAGGGCGGCGAAGGCCATCCGCTCCCGGAAGGGCGCCGTCTCAGCGGGCCCCGGGTCACCGGCCGCGACCGCGGCGTGCCAGCGCAGGAGGCCATCCCGGGTCGCTTCGAGGCCGGCCAGGGCGAGGCCGTCGGTGAAGGCGCCGGCGCCCGTCGAGACGTAGGCCTCGATGAGCTGGGTGCAGGCGTCCATGCCGTTGCCGGCGATCGTCTCCGGGGCGAGGCCGAGGAGGAGGTCGGGATCGACGACGGCGAGCTGGGCGACGAGGCGCTCGTCCCGGAAGGAGCGCTTGAAGCCGTCGGGGCCGGGTCGGGTGATGACGGCGTTCCGGGTCGCTTCGGAGCCCGTGCCGGCGGTCGTCGGGACGGCAACGAAGGGGACGGCCGGGCCGCCGTAGGGGATGCCGCGGCCGACGCCCTCGAGGTGGTCGAGGATCGACGTCCGGGTCCGGAGGAGGCCGGCGATCGCCTTGGCGGCATCGAGGGCGCTGCCGCCGCCGATCCCGACGACGACCTCGATGCCGGCGCTCCGGAAGCGGCTGACGGTTCCGTCGACGAGGTCCGGGGTCGGCTCGCCCTCGACGACGACCCGCTCGACCTCGGCGCCGAGCTCGGCGAGGCGATCGAGGAGGCGCCCGAGGCGCCCGCTCGCCTCGAGGGAGCGCCGCCCGGTGACGAGGAGGACGCGCCGCCCGATCTCGACGATCCGCTCGGGCAGGGTCTCGACGCGTCCCCGGCCGAACTCGATGGTCGGCAGGCGGCCGACGCGGAAGGAGCCGGCGTCCCAGGGGGAGACGGGCAGGTCGGGGCCGGTCGCGGTCGCGATGCCCGTCGGCGGACGGTTCACCGGCCGGGCACCTCCGGGAAGAGACCGACGTAGCGGTCGCCCCGCCGAGGCTCGGCCATCCAGGGCTCGACCGTCGAGCGCCATTCGAGGTAGTGCTCGGTCGTCTTGTGGGCCGCGGCAGCCTCCTCGTCGAGGTACGCCTCGTAGAGGACGAAGCGGGTCGGGTCGTCGGCCGACTGGAGGACGTCGAAGCGGACGTTGCCGGGCTCGCGGACGGAGGCCTCGTGGTTCGCCCGGGTGGCGGCGATGAACTCGGCGACGTGCTCGGGCTTCACGTGAACGTGGACGAGGGTGACGTGCATGGTTCGATCCTTCGGCGTGGTGTGCGGCGGTCGGTTCGACCCGCTTGGGCCCGGGTCGTGTCGCCGGCCGCGTCCGATTCTCGGGCATTCGCCGTCGGCCGTGGTTCGGGCGGCGAGCACCCCGTCGCCGCGGGAGGCTCGCCCACGGTGGCGCGCGGCCGTCCGAGCCGGCCGGGCCGGTCGGGCTGGCCGGGCCGAAGGCTCGTCAGACGGTCCGGTCGGAGTGCGGCTGCGGCGGTCCGACGAGGGGGAAGATGAGGACGTAGCGCTCGCCGGGGGTCGTCAGCCAGCGGCGCGATATCGGGACGAAGGCGCGGCCGAGGGCGGTCGGGGAGAGCATCGTTCCTGGAGCGGGGGAGCGACCCCACGGCGAGCTCGTCCTCGGGTACCAGGGGTCGGCGACCTGGACCGCGGTGACGACGGCGTTGGGATCGGCGAGGGGATCGGCGGTGGCACGGAAGCCGGTCATGACCCAGGCGTGGCGACCGCGCCAGACGAGGAGCCCGACCGGACGGTTCGTCGTCCGCATCGCCCGGGCGGCGGCGAGGAGGGCCGCGTCGAGGGTCGCTTCGCTCCGGAGGATGTACGTGCCGACCTCGAGCTCGGTCAGGGCCCGGGCCCAGCCCCGGGTGGACGCCCCACGCGGCTCCCAGTTGATGCGACGGACCGGGTCGCCGGGCAGCCAGCTCAGTCGACGGGCGAGGTCCTGGATCCGGCGCTGGGTCGCCGCCGACCGATCGTCGAGGAGGCCGACGATGTTGGCCATCGTCTGAATGCTCGCCCCGATGCACTGGACGTCGTTGGTCTGGGAGACGAAATCGCCCGGGCCGAGGAGGCGGATCTCGTAGGGGCGCGCGGCCGCGTCGGGAGCCAGGGTCGAGCCGTCGCTCGGGGCGCCCGCCCGAACCGACGCGGGCCCACCGGGCGGCGCCAGGAGGGCGCCTGCCAGGCCGACCAGGGCGGCCAAGGCCGCCACCGCGAGATGCCTCGGGACGCGATGCGATGGCGTCCGCCGTCGCTCGGGCTCCATCGGCGAGGATGATGGCACGATCGACCCAGACGTGCCAGGATCCGGCCCGCCGCCACTCGGTCGGATCGCTCGCCCGACGCGGATGGAGTCGCTCGTCGGGGGGCCGATCGGCGACAATCGGGCCATGCACCTTCGAGACGAAATCCGAGAGCAGCCAGCCGTCGTCGCCCGTCTCCTCGCCCGGGGCCCCGAGCTCGTCGACCCCGTCGCCGAACGGGTCCGGCGAGCCGGGATCGAGCACGTCGTCATCGCCGCCCGGGGGACCTCCGACCACGCCGCCATCTACGCCCAGTATCTGTGGGGCGTTCGGAACCGGCTCACCGTCGCCCTCGCCGCCCCGTCGATCGTCACCCTCTACGGGGTCGCGCCGCGCTTCGGGCGGAGCCTCGTCGTCGGCATCAGCCAGTCCGGTGCGTCGCCGGACGTCATCGCCGTCGTCGCGGCGGCCCGGGCCCAGGGGGCGCCGACCCTCGCCATCACGAACACGCCGGGATCGCCCCTCGCCGAGACGGCCGAGCACGTCATCGACCTGGGTGCGGGGGTCGAGCGGGCGATCGCCGCCACGAAGACGTACACCGCCGAGCTCGCCGTCGTCGCCCTCCTCTCCACCGCGCTCCTCGCCGATCCGAAGGCCCGCCGGGCGGCCGAAGGGGATCTCGCCCGTGTCCCGGACGCCCTCGAGCGTGCCCTCGGTGCCGCCCCGGCGGCCGAAGCCGTCGCCGCCGAGATGGCCGAGGCGAACCGGGCCATCGTCCTCGGCCGGGGCCTCGAGTACGCGACGGCCAGGGAGTGGGCGCTGAAGATCAAGGAGCTGGCGAACCTCTTCGCCGACCCGTACTCGGCAGCCGACTTCCAGCACGGCCCCGTGGCGCTCATCGAGCCGGGGGTGCCGGTCCTCGCCGTCGCCCCGTCGGGGACGATCGCGGCCGGGATGGCCGAACTCCTCGGTCGGCTGCGGGACGAGCACGGGGCCGAGATCGCCGTCCTCTCCGACGACCCGACGATCCGGGCGGTCGGCCGCTGGGCGATCCCGATCCCCGACGGCGTCGCCGAGTGGGTCCGGCCGATCGTCTCGATCGTCCCGGCCCAGCTCCACGCCCTTGCCCTCACCCTCGCCCGGGGCCTCGATCCGGAGCGCCCGAGGGGTCTCCGGAAGGTGACCCGGACGGTGTAGGGGGCGGCTGCAGTCGCTCGACGCGCCGACGCCGGAGCTCGATCTCGCCGGCGAGGGAGAGGAGGCGGCGTGGCGCCCGGCCATTCGCCTTCATCCGCCCACCGCAGGCGGGGCAGGCGGCCGGAGCCACGAGATCGGCCTCGAGGCGTCTCAGGAGCTCTCGCCAGAGCGTGCGGCCGACCTCGGCGAGGGCGACGGCCATCGTCCGCTCGAGCGAGCCGACGTCGGCATGCTCGGTCGTCAGGTGGACCTCGAGCGGCACCGTCCACGCCATCGTGAGCCCCTCCGGCTGCGGGTTGTTGCGGCTACCCGAGCGTGCCGGATGGGGCT
The DNA here is from genome assembly GCA_026004015.1 of Chloroflexota bacterium. GTDB lineage: Bacteria > Chloroflexota > Limnocylindria > Limnocylindrales > CSP1-4 > BPIH01. Next base: position 29,937 of record BPIH01000001.1, read on the forward strand.
CCCGTTTGCCGGCCGCCCAGCACAGACCCTGGGATGCTTAGTCGGCGCTCTGGGGCCTTGACAAGAGAGAGAGAGAGAGAGATAATTGCGTCTCAGCGCCGGTTATAAGCTGCGTTGTCAACGGGGGTGGCCGGATGGGACGCGTCGTCGCCTCGACGGCTCGCGCGGCAAGGCGGCCGGGTCGTCAGTGATGCTGGCTGATCATATTGCCCGCTGTCACTCTCAGCTCATCAAGGTACTCCAACCTGAGGACAAGGACGACATCAACAACTTGTACTGACACCGGAGGTCTGGCCATGGGTCGACGACACTGGCTGGCCGTGATCGCCGCGGTGGTGATCGTCGCGGCGGTGAGCAGCGCCGCCGGCGGCACGAGCGGTGATCCGGCAGAACGTGAAGCCTCTGGAGGCAGCCGCTCGCGGGCGCCCTCGGTCGCTCCATCGGGCGCACCACAGGGTGACCCGTCGACGAACCCTGCGATCTGTGAGGGAACCGCCGTCTTCGTCGATCGGGCGCTCGTACCGACGACTCGCGAGCTCGTCGAGGCCGCGGAGGCGGTCGTCGTCGGCGAACTGAGGACGAATGGCAGCGTCCGCAGCCGGTCCAGCGATGGCCGGTTCACCCACATGGCCTACGAGTTCCGGGTGACGGAGGTCGTGCGCGGCCCGCTCTCGGAGGGCGCCGTCGTCCAGCTGGCTGGCATCACCCTCGACGCCACGGGTTGCATCGTTCGCGAAGCGGATGCCGAGCCGATGGTGCCGGGCGGGCGGTACCTCGCCTTCATCGCCCCGAGTCCTCGAGGCGACGGGGTCTACGTCGCCGTCGGTGGCCCTCAAGGTCTCTTCAGCGTCGCAGCGGATGGCACGCTGGCGCCCCTCGCTCCAGGAGCACCGACGTCGGGCGATTTCGCCGGTCGTTCGGTGAGCGAGATCGGGGGGCGTCTCTCGGTCGAAGGCTCGTAGCCGCTCGCCCGGCCTCGCCGGCCCGGCCACCCGCGCATCCCCGGGCGCCTCAGCCGGAGGCGTCGTTGGGTCGCGGCGGTGGCTGTGGTCGCCGGTGGGCTCGACGGCAACCCGCCGTCCCTCGATCGGGTCCAGGCCCCTGTTCTTGGGCCTGGCCCCGGAGGCCGCAGCGCCACCGCGTTCGGGGCCCGCTCTTCCGCGGCGCGTTTTCCGCTGTACTCGCCCCACGAGTGAGTCGCCGAACGACGGGGTCAAGAATTCTCGGATACTCGCCCGGCGAGTGAGCTGGGGAACCCTTCTCCCGATCTACTCACCGGGCGAGTAGCGTGGAAGATCCGGGGGCCCGCCGCGCCGGTCGGCCAGCTCGGTCGAGCTCGGGGAAGCGGCACGGAGGGTGGAACATCGCCGCCCGGTTCGGCGGTTCACTCCTCCGGTGAGTAAACGAGAAGAACCGCCGCACCGATGGGCGGCCCCGCGCCGAGAGCCGCCTCCACCGCTCGTGGCGATGACGACCGGGGGCGGCAACGCTCCGCGTGGCGTCGTCCCGTCAACCCCCCACGCTGACCGATGGCCGCCACGACCGCTGCCGCCCGGCGACCGACCTCGGCCGGGTCGCCGGCCCCGGTGAGCCACGATCCGAGCCCGACGGCGACGGCCCCCGCCCGCAGGAACTCGGCCGCGTTCTCCACCGTCACCCCGCCCGTCGGGACGATCGGGATCTCCGGGAAGGGACCCCGGAAGTCGCGGATGAAGGTCGGCCCCGCGACGGAGGCCGGGAAGAGCTTCACCGCCGCTGCGCCGGCCCGCCAGGCGGTGAGGATCTCGGTCGGGGTGAAGGCGCCGGGGAGGATCGGCACGCCTCGCTCGGCCGCCCACCGGACGAGGGCGACGTCGAGGTGGGGGGTGACGAGGAAGCGGGCCCCGGCTTCGAGGGCCGCCTCGGCCTCCTCGATGGTGAGGACCGTCCCCGCCCCGACGAGGAGCCGGTCGCCGAGGCCGCCCGAGGCGAGGAGGCGGATCGACTCGACCGCTCCCGGGCTGTTCAGCGTCACCTCGAAGGCCCGTATCCCCTTCGCGGCGAGGGCTTCGGCGATGGCCGGCAGCGTACCCGGGTCGAGCCGCCGGGCGATGGCGATGACCCGGCCCTCGACGATGGCCGGCGGAAGCGCGGGCCGGAGGAGGGCCTGGCCGCCGGGCTGGAGGATGGACTGGTCGCCGGACTGACCGGCGAGCTGACTCGCCTGACCGCCGAGCTGACCGGCGGCTGTGGCATCGAGCTCAGGCATCAGGACCCTCCTGGCGAGTTCGGGTGCCCCGGACGAGGTCGCGCCCGGCGACGAGGGCCCGGAGCTTGGCCGTCGTCGCCCAGCGGGCTGTCTGGCTGAAGCCGCAGTCGGGGACGAGCGAGAGGCGGGCCTCCGGCACTCCCGCCGCCAGGACCCGCTCGATCCGTTCGGCGACGTCGTCCGCGGTCTCGAGGTAATAGCTCTTGACGTCGACGACCCCGACGGCGAGGTCGAAGGTCCGCGCCAGATCGGGCAGGATCTCCAGCTCGGCGAGCTCCCGGTTCGCGAACTCCAGACGAGCTCATCGGCCCGGAAGCGCCGAAGCTGATCGAGGACGGGCCGATACGTTCGCTTGGCGAGCGGCCGACCGACGTAGTTGCCGAAGCAGAGGTGGACGCCGAGCCGAAGCCCCGGCCGGCCGGCGACCCCGGCGACGGTTCGATTGAAGAGGTCGGCGAAGTCGACCGGCGCGTCGGGGTGGATCGCCGGCGAGGGTTCGTCGATCTGGACGAAGGTCGCCCCGGCGGCGGCGAGGGCGTCGAGCTCGGCGGCGAGGATCGGGACGAAGGCCTCGGCGGCAGCGGCGCGGTCGCGGTAGACCTCGCCCGGGCCGGTCCGGAGCCGCCCCGAGAGGGTGAAGGGGCCCGGGATCGTCACCTTCAGCGGTCGGCTTGTCCGCCTCACGGCGAAGCGGAACTCGTCGACGACCCCGAGGCCGGCCGGCGCCGCGATCGGCTCCGTGACCTCGAAGCGGTGCTGCTGGTCGTGCCCGGCGGGCCCCCAGCGGCGCTCCGGCGGGAGCGGTCGGACGCCCGTCAGGTGGCGGTAGAACTCGGCGGTGAAGAAGCCCGCCCGGCGCATCTCCCCGTCCGAGACGACGTCGATGCCGGCCCGCTCCTGGTCGAGGATGGCGATGGCGACGGCGTCGTCGAGGAGCTCGGCGAGATCGGCCGGTCCGCCCTCGCCGCGCTCGATGGCCGCCAGGGCGGCCTCCATCCAGCCCGGGTGGGCGTGGGAGCCGACGACGGACGTCGTCAGCCAGCCCCCGAGCCGGGGCGCTCGCTCGTTCGCTCGATCGGTCATCGGTACCTCCTCCGCTTAGGCGCCCCGCGCGGCGGCGAATGCGTAGGCGCGAGCCGGATTCTCGACGAAGAAGGCGCGCCGGATCGCCTCCGGGACGCCCCGCTCGGCGAGGAGCGCCGAGAAGGGACCGAGGAGGTACGTCCAGCCCGGCCGGCCGCCGTACGCCGCCCAGTACCGCCGCCGGGCCGCGTCGAGGCCGAGGACGATCCGGTCGGCGAAGCCGTCCTCGATCGCCCACTCGATGCAGGTGAGCGTCCCGTTCGGGCCGTCGGCCGGCCAGCGGAAGGCCTGGTCGTACTCGACGGAGGCGCCGGTTTCGAAGATCGCCCGCTGGTAGCCGCGGTCGACGATCTTGTCGACGTGGGAGCAGGACGAGGTGCCCCGGATCAACCCCGCCGTCGACGAGGCGGCGGACCTGCTCGAGGGCCCCGGTCCCGTTCTCGCAGTGGGTGAGGATCGGGCAGCCGGTCCGCCGGTGGGCGATCGCCGCCGCGTCGAAGATTCGTTCGTCGCGGGCCGAGAGACCGCCCTCCGAACCGGCGATCTTGATGACACCGGCCCGGTGCGGGGTTCGGCGGACGAACGGCCCGACGTAATCGCGCTCGTCGATCCCGGCTTCGATGTCGGCGACGAAGAGCTCGGCGATCTCCTCGGTGTCGTAGGTCCGACTCCAGTGGCGATCCTCGTAGTAGCGCTCGTGGTGGAGCCCCGTCGGGGCGACGACGTGGATCCCGGCCCGGCGGCTGATCTCGGCGAGGAGGCGGACGTCGCGGCCGGCGTCGCAGGGCATGGCGTCGACGACGGTCCGCAGCCCGAGGGCGACGGCCGGGGCGAGCTCGGCGACGGCCCGCTCGACGTCGGCGAGGAGGAAGTCGGGCTCCCGCTCGACGGGCCGACCGCCGGCGATGACGAGGTGCTCGTGGGCGTAGACGACGCCGAGCTCGGACGGGTCGACGTCGCCGAGAACGGTTCGCACGAAGGGCATCAAGCATCCCTCGAAGTTGGATTGTGGGATCGTGAGGCGGCAGCTCGGGACCCGGCCATGCCGGAAGCAAGCGGCCCTGCCGCTCTGACCATTGTGCTCGCCGGTCTAGGGCTGTGCAACCAGGCAGACGGCAAGGAGCGTGTCTTCGGTGATGTCGTGCCAGTCGTGCCGGGAGTTCGGGAGGAAGATGTAGAGCTCGGGCCCTCGGTAGGTGATCGAGGCGCCGCCCGGCAGTCCGAGCTGCCCGCTCCCTCGTACGACTTGGCAGAACGCGACGGCGGGACTCGAGTGCATGACGAAGTGCCCCCCGGCCGCGATCTCGACGAGCTGGATGTCGATCGACTCGTTCCACAGGATTCGCTGCCAGCGCACCCCCGTCAGCGGGAGACCTTGCCAATCCGGCATCGGCTCGAGCGCCGGTTCGGGGCGAGCCTCGACATCGGTTCGGCCGTCGGCATCGCGGAAGATCGAAACCCGCATCAGTCCACCTCCTATGCTTGCGCCTCGCGGTTGGGCGGGTTCGCAGCCGTTGGCATCGGGGATCCGCCTCCGGCTCGGGCCAACACGCTGAGGGCGGCCTCCACTGCGGCAACGCCCGTCCGCTCAACCGCCTCGACCGTCGTTGCTCCCGCGTGGGGGCTGGCGATGAAGTTCGGGAGCTGCCAGAGCGTTGACTCCGGCGGCGGGGGCTCCTCGAAGTCATCGATGGCTGCGCCGCCAAGATGGCCATCGACCAGGGCCTCCGCGAGGGCGGCCAGGTCAACGAGGCCTCCGCGGGCCGTGTTGACGAGCCACGCCCCGCGGCGCATACGTCCGAGAAAGGTCGCGTCGACGAGATGGCGCGTCTCGGGCGTGAGGGGAACATGGAGGGAGACGGCATCCGCGGACTCGATGAGCGCCGCCAGATCGACGAGGGGGACGTCCGCCCGCTCGACGTAGGGATCGTGGGCGACGACCTCCATCCCGACCGCCAGACCGAGGCTCGCCACTCGCCGGCCGATCTGCCCGTAGCCGATGACGCCGAGTCGCCGCCCGGCGAGTTCTCGGCCGATCCGTCGGGTCCAGGTGCCGCGTTGGGCGTCGAGATGGTGAGCAACGAGATGGCGAGCAAGGGCGAACAGAAGGCCGATGGTCAGCTCCGCCACGGCCTGGCTGTTCGCCCCGGGAGTCGTCCGAACCTCGACCTGTCGAACTCTGGCTGCCTCGAGGTCGATGTTGTCGAGCCCGCTCCCGTACTTGACGACGACTCGGAGCGGTCCGGCCTCGAGCACCCGAGCCGTCACCGGATCGAGCCCGACGATGAGCCCGTCGCAGCCCCGAACGAGCTCGATCATCTCTGCTTCGGTGAGGATGCGCTCGAGGCTCGGGTAGCGAACCTCGATGCCAGCGTCGGCGAGGAGGGCCGAGTGACGACCCGGCACCGTTCGGAACGAGCGGGGCGTGATCGCGAGCCGAGTCATCGAAGGTCGTCGTCGTGGACCCTTGTCAGGCGCTGGGCCAGTCGTTCGTAGCGCCCGAGGATCGGTGCGTAGCGTGCGTGGCGCTCCGGGTCAGGCTGGACGGGGGGTCCGAGTGACTGCCAGCGGCGGGCCGTGACGGCGACATCGGCCCGATCGATCCAGCCTGTGGCGGCAGCGGCGATGAGCGCGTCGCCCAGCACGCCAGCCTCCTGGCGTTCGACCGGCTGCCAGGTGATCCCGAGCACGTCGGCCTTGATCTGGTTCCAAAGCCCGCTCCGAGCCCCGCCGCCGAGGACCCGGGCGTGGGAGGGGCCGCTTCCGGTCGCCGTCGCCATGCGTTTGGCCCAGACGGCGTACTCGAGGGCGATGCCCTCGAGGATCGATCGGAAGAGCGTCGCCAGGCCGTGCCCAGCCGAGAGGCCGAGCCAGCCTGCTCGAGCCGACGGGTCGGGAGGGAGTACCCGGCCCTGAAAGTGTGGCAGCCAGATGAGCCCGCCCGACCCCGGCTCCGCCTCTGCCGCCAGCGCGTCGAGCGCCTCGTAGGCGTCGACCCGGTTCGTCCAGCCGACGACCGCGTCTCGGAACCATCGCAGTGCCAGTCCGCCGCCGTTGATGAAGGAGAGGTTGATGTAGAGGCCCGGGACGACGGAGTGGGTCGCCATGAACGTGTAGTGGGCCGTGTCCGGCGCAAACCGATCGGTGCAGACGGCAAAGACGCTCGCCGTCCCGGCTGAGTCGAATGCCTCGCCCGGGTCGATGGCGGCCGCACCGAGGGCCGCGGCGGCCTGGTCCCCGGCACCGGCGGCGATGGGTGTGCCGGCCGGGATCCCGGTGACCCGACTGGCCTCGGCGGTCACTTCGCCGACGACATCGAGGGGGTCAATGATCCGTGGCAGGAGTTCGCGGTTGACCCCGAGGAGCGTTATGAGCTCCGCCGACCACTGCTGCCGCTCGGTGTCGGCCAGGTTCGAGAAGTGGAGGTACGTCCGATCGATAAAGGCCTGTTCCGCCCGGAGACCGCCCAGGCGGCCCGCGACGTAGGCGCCGGGCACGACGAAGCGGGCCACACGTCGGAGATCGGAGGCGCGCTCCTGATGCCACCAGACGAGCTTCGGGCCGTGCGAGTAGGTGGGAGGACAGCCCGAGAGCTCGGTGATCCGGCGGCGATGAGGAGCCAGCTCCTCGATGTACGGCTCACAGCGAGCGTCGAGCCAGGAGTCGAAGTGGGTCGCCGGCCGGTAGAGGTCGTCGATCCCGCCGATGCCGGACATCTGTCCGGAGAAGGCGACCCCGCCGACCTCGGGGGGGTCACCGGCCAGCTCGAGGGCGCGCCGGATCGTCCGATGCGCCGACGCCTCGATCTCGTTGAGGTCCTGCTCGACGACGCCGGGCCGAGGGGTGAGGATCCGGACCTCCTCGAAGGCCGTGCCGAGGATGCGCCCGTCGAGATCGACGACGGCCGCCTTGGTCCCCATCGTCCCGAGGTCGCAACCGACGAAGACGACCACGGCCCACCCTCACCGGCGATAGCGCTGGTTGATGACGACCGTCGGCCCTGTCTCGCCGCGCACGACGCGGACAGGAAAGCCGCGCCCCTCGATGGTCTCGTAGTCGTGGCCGGCGTCGCCGACGTAGGCGGCGAAGAAGACGAGCGGATCCGAGCCGACATTGATGCTTCGGTGCGCCCAGCCGCCGGGAATGTAGTTCACGGTGCCGGCGCGGAGGGGCTCCAGGCGGTGGCGACCATCCTCGGTCGCCAGCAGAAGGCGACCCTCCCCAGCCAGCCCGATGTAGATCTCTGAGCGATCACGAACCGCGTGAAAGTGCCCTTTCGTCATGAAGTACTCGTCGCCAACGAGCCCGGGCTCCAGGATCGTCGTAGAGCACTGGATCTCCGAGTTCAACTCGGGAACCGGGATGCTCAGGACGCGGTAAACGAGCTGGTCGGCTGGCTCCGCCTCCCCGGCATAGAGGCCGCGCATGTCGCCGAGCCGTCGCTCGGCGACCACCGGCAACGGGTCGAGCAACCCGGTCCGGAGATCCATGAAGACGGTGAACGGATCCAGGCGGGGCTGCATCTACTCCGAACTCCTTTCCATGGCGACGATGACTTTTGCGGACTCCCGTTCGGTGCCTTCGAGGACCGCCGGGACTTCGTGGAGCGCGACCGGGCGGAGTGGCAGGCGACGCAGATCGAGGTGCCCGCCGGCGACGAGATCGCGAGCCCGCACGTAGTCGCGAAGCCGAGAGCCGGTGGAGCCGATGAGGGACAGGTGGCGGTAGTGGACCACGTTGGCGTCGATGCTTCTATCGCCGGGAAGACCGGCGAACGCGTGAACGCGACCGCCCACTTCGACGCGGCGGAGCGCCCATGCGAGCGCCTCGGCAGTTGGAGCGGTGACGATCGCCGCCGTCGGAGCCTGCCCGAGCGCCGCCCTTGGGTCTTCGTCGGGACCGATGGCGGCATCGGCGCCGACAGCCAGGGCGTGCTGCCGGCGCTGCGGAGACCGCTGACTCACGACGACTCTCGCTCCGAGGGCCTTGAGGGCCAAGGTCGCGAGGAGACCCATCGGTCCCGCGCCGACGACCAAGACTTGTTCCGAGGGCGCAACGCCGAGGAGGTCGATGGCGTGGAGACAGCACGCGAGCGGCTCGAGGAGCGGCGCCAGGGAGACCTCGACACCACCGAGCGGCAGGACGTGCCCGGCCGGCACGGCGACGAGCTCGGCCAGGCCGCCGTCTCGATCCACGCCGATGGAGCAACGATCCGGACAGCGGTTCTCGAAGCCGGCTCTGCAGTGGAGGCAGTCGCCGCAGCCGACGTCGGGATGGACGCCAACCGGGCTCCCGTCTCCCAATGTTCCCGCAATCTCGTGGCCGAGCACGAGACCAGGACGGCGGGGCCGTGCAACGAGCTTTCGATCCGTCGCGCAGATCCCGACCCGGTCGACGCGGACGAGGATCTCGCCCGGCCCCGGGATGGGATCCGGAACGGTGAGGATCTCGACCCGGCCCGGCGCGCTGACTCGGAGTGCCTTCATCGGACCTCGCCGAGACTGACGTCGCGATCCTCACGGAGCGAGCGGTTGACGGCGATCACGACCTCGAGCGCTCGGAGCCCGTCGCGAAGGCCGGGCTCGGCCGGAGCATCGCCGCGACACGCGGCGATGAAGTGGCGATCCTCGGCCCGATAGGCATCCTGAAACAGGCGCGCCCAGCCGGCGACCGGATCTCGCCGCACCTGCTGCTTCGTTACGACGAGTGGTCCTTCCGCCGGATCGCCGACGAAGAGGACGCCTTCGGTCCCGTAGACCTCGGCTCGCGCGTCGTACCCGTAGTCAGCAGGACAGGCGCCGTCGATGTGGGCGAGGCCACCTCGGTCGAGGGATGCCTGAAGGGCGAGGACGTCGACGAAGCCAGGGTGGCTGGCTGCGATCTCGGGTCGCTTGGCAGCCCGCCCGATGGCGCGAACGCGGGCGAACTCCTGCCCGCTGAGCCAGCGCACCGTGTCGATGTCGTGGGAGTTCACCTCGGCGATGAGGCCGCCTGAGCGCTCGACGTCCCAGGCCCACGGGGGCGGGAGGCCGGGTCCGCGAGTGGTGGATCGGATGTAGAGGGGCTCGCCGACGGCGCCCTGATCGATGAGCTCGCGGGCACGCCGAAAGCCGCGGTCGAAGCGGCGCATGAACGCCATCATGAAGACGCACCGCGCCGCCCCGAGGGCGGCCTCGATCCGATGCGCGTCGGCCAGTGAGGCGGCCAGCGGCTTCTCGCTCAGAACGTGCTTCCCCGCCGCCAGGGCCGCCACGGCCAGGTCGGCGTGGCTGAACGTGGGAGAGGCGATGACGACGGCATCCACGCGGTCGTCAGTCACGGCGGCGACTGGGTCGACGAAGGCCTGACAGCCGAGCTCCGCAGCGGCGCGCTCAGCGACGTCTGTGGCCGGATCGGCGATCCCGACAAGGTGGCTGCCCGGGACCCCGGCGGCGAAGTTGCGGGCGTGGACCATCCCTGCCCGGCCGGCGCCCACCACGAGGACGGCGAGGTCGCTCACCGCAGGCGCTCCCCGGTCAGGCGCCGCCGCAGCTGGTCGAGGGCGACGACAGCGACGATGATGAGCCCGTTGGAGACACGCTGCCAAAACTCGGGAATGCCCATGATGCTCAGACCGTTGGCGAGGACGCCGATGATGAGGACGCCGATGATCGTCCCGCTGATCGTTCCCTGGCCGCCGAAGAGGTTCGTGCCGCCGACGACGACCGCGGCAATGGACTGGAGCTCCATCCCCTCGCCCATGAGGGCGTTGGCGCTCGAGAGGCGTCCCGCAAGGAGGATGCCGCCAAGGGCAGCCAGGAGCCCCGAAAGGGCGTAGACCCGAAACTTCGTCCGGCCGACGTCGATCCCTGAGGCGTGGGCAGCCTCGCGATTGCCGCCCACGGCAAGGGCGGCCCGGCCGAGCTTGGTCCGAGCCAGAATGAAGGCCCCGACAACGGCCACGAGGCCGGTGACGACGGCGATGAGCGGAAGTGGTCCGATACTCCCGGCGCCGACCGTGTTGACCGACTCGGGCAAGGTTCGGCCCTCCACGACCTTCGCAAATGTCGGCACCGGGAGGCCCTCGGTCACGAGGAGCGCCACACCCCGGACGGCCGAAAACGCTCCGAGGGTGGCGATGATGTCCGGCACGCGGAGATATCGAATCACGGCGCCGTTGATGGCGCCGACGAGGAGCCCGGAGGCGAGGCCGAGGACCCAGGCGACCGGCTCCGGCCATCCCCAATGGGCGTACGAGACGGCCATGAGGCAGCCCGACAGAGCCGCCGTCGCCGCCACCGAAAGATCGATGCCGGCCGTGACGATGACGAGGGTCTGGGCCACGGCAAGGACGCCGACCACGGCGACCTGGCGGAGGATGTTCAGGAGGTTGCGATCGGTAGCGAAGTTGGGGCTGAGGACCGAGAAGACGGCAACGAGGAGCACGAGGATGAGCAGGGCGCCACCTCTGCCTCCGGCAAACGACGCCACCCGAACCGGGACACTCGCGGCTCGGGCTTCCTGCGCTGGTGATTGGGCATCGAGCTCAGCCACGGACACCACCTGCTGCTGTCATGATTGCCTCCTCGCTGACGGTCGGGTCGAAGATGGCGGCAACCCGGCCGGCGGACATGACCACGACTCGGTCGCCGATGGCGCGCGCCTCGCCGATCTCTGATGTTCCGTACAGAACAGCCGTGCCTTCCTCGGCCAGCCGACGGACGAGTCTGAACACTTCCTCCTTGGCCCCAACATCGATGCCTCGCGTGGCATCATCGAGAATGAGGATCCGAGCCCCGGCGCACATCCAGCGGCCGAGGATGACCTTCTGTTGATTGCCGCCCGAGAGTTCACCCGCGGGCCGACGCGGGTCGTCGATGCGGACGTCGAGCTCCGCCACGTACCGGCGGGCTAAGGCGGTCTCGGCCCCAGCGTCGATGACCGGACCCCGCCCGAGCCGGCCGAGCGAAGCGAGGCTGATGTTCCCCGCCACCGAGAGTTGGTGGACGATACCGAGACGCCGGTCGGGGGCGACGTACCCGAGGCCGCGCTCGATGGCCACGGTCGGCGAGGCGATCGTTGCCGGTCGCCCGTCGATCTCGATCGTGCCTTGCCTGATCGGCTCGAGACCGAACAGGGCCCGGGCCAGCTCGCTGCGCCCCGATCCCACGAGGCCGAACACCGAGACGATCTCGCCGGCCCGGAGTTCGAGATCCACCGGGCCGAGGCGCGGCGGAACGACGAGGCCGCTGACGCGCAAAACCGTCGGCCCAAGCGCCCTGTGTGAGCCTTGGCCGGGGCCCGTCGGTCCTTGGACCTCGCGTCCAACGAGGAGCCGTGCTAGCTCGGCTTCGTCGACCTCGGCCGTCCGGCGGCGAGCGACGACCCGACCGTCGCGGAGAACGGTGACTCGATCGGCGATCTCCATGACCTCGGCGAGCCGATGGGAAACGTAGATGACGGCGACGCCAGAGCGGGCAAGCTCTCGGATGATGTCGAAGAGCCGCCTCGCCTCGGGCTCGGAGAGGGCCGAGGTCGGCTCGTCGAGGAGGAGCACTCTGGGCTGGAGTGACAACGCCTTGGCGATCTCTACGAGCTGGCGTTCCGCCATCGGAAGGGCCCTGACGAGGACGGTCGGGGATGCATGCAAGCCGACGACCTCGAGATGGCGGCGGGCCTCCTGCTGGAGGGCCGACCAGTCGACGAGCCCCATCCCGCCCGGCCAGCGCCCAAGGAGGACGTTCTCCTCGACCGTCAGGGACGGGACGAGGCTGAGTTCCTGGTAGACGATGCCGATGCCGGCTCGTCGCGCCGCCTCGGGGCTACCAAAGGGAACCGGGTGACCCTCGATGAGGAGCTCGCCGGCGTCGGGGACGACGGCGCCGGCGATGATCTTCATGAGCGTCGACTTGCCGGCCCCGTTCTCCCCGAGGAGGGCGTGGATCTCGCGGGCGTCGACCTCGAGGTCGACGCCCGCGAGGGCTTGAACGCCGGGGTACCGCTTTTCGATACCTCGGGCGACGAGGGCCTGACTGAGTGCTACTGGCACTGCGCCTTGATCCCCTCCCAGTCGATGGCCGGGAGTTGCGGGTTCGGGTAGAACTGGTCGGCGTTCGCCTGGTACTCCGTCCTCGGTCGGATGTCCTGGAGCTTGGGGACGTCCAGACCGCAGGCGATCCGAACCGCGAACTCGGTACCGAACCAGCCCCACTCCGGGAAGCCGTGCCAGGTTTCGGCAATGAGCTTGCCGGCCCGGATCGCGTCGACCGACTCAGGCGTGCCGTCGTTGGTGAAGATCGAGACCTTGTCGGGAGCCGGCTCGCCCATCCCGTTCGTGTTCAGGATGCCCTGCCGCTCCGCGGTGAGCATTGCGCCGAGACCCATCTCGTTCGATGCCGCCCACACGAAGTTCAGTTCCGATGGGCTGAACCGCGAGTAGAAATTCTCGGCGCACGCGATGCCCTTCTGGCGGTTCCAGTCGGCAGCGCACGGCTCGGCGAGGATCTTGATGTTCGGATACTTGCTGATGACCTTGTTGAAGCCGTCGAGACGAGCCTGGGAGAAGAAGGTGCCGGCGATGCCCTCGATGATCACCCCGTTGGCCTTCGGGAGGTTCGGATCGACGTCCTTGTAGAGGTTCTCCCACCAGGCGAGGTCGAGATACTGATCGGGCGTCACGTCGACCTTTTCGCCCAGCCCCAGAACGCCCGGTCCGCCAAACAGGTCGAGGACGGCGTACGCCGACACCTGGGCGGCCTGCGTATTGTCGAAGCCGATGTACGACGCGATGTCGACCCCGGACTGTTCCTCGAGAAGGTTGACCATGATGACCGGGATGCCGGCCTGGTTCGCAGCCTGGATCCCGGGCTTCACGGCTTCGGTGTCGGCCGGAGAGATGGCGATGACGTCGACCTTCTGGGAGATGAAGTCCTCGAGGATGGCGAGTTGGTCGGCGAACGCCGTGTGCGTCGCCGGCGAGCGGCTGACGATTTCCACCTTGAAGCCGTGTTGGTTGGCATCGGCTGCCGCCTTTTCGAAGAAGTCTGTGGCCGTTTTGAAGACGCCCGTAATGTCCGGCGGCGTCCAGCCGATGACGATCGGCTTCTCCCACCGGCCCCCGGTCGGGGCGCTCGCTGGGGTGGAGGGCGACGTGCCGGGCGTCGGGCTGCCTTCCGGTGACGGACTGGCGCCTGTCCCGCAGGCGGCGCCGACGAGGGCGATGATCAGGCCGAAGGCGACGAGTCTCCTCATGATGTCCTCCTCTTGCTCTCGATCCGGGGCGCTGACGAGATGACGGTGAAGCGAGATCACGGCGTGGCGAGCGCGTTCGTTCTTTCCAGCAGGCACCTCCTCCGATGATTGGGCCTAGACGACCGTGTAACCGCCGTCGACGACGAGCTCGGTGCCGTTCAGGTAATCGACCGCATCCGAGGCGGCAAAGACGATGGCGGCTGCAATCTCCTCGACCCTCCCCAGGCGACGGGCGGGGCGGCGCTCGGCGAGCATGCGCTCGTGAGCAGCCGGGTCGGGAGCGGATGCGATCGCCTGCTCGACGAGGGGTGTCCGGGTCGTGCCCGGGCACACGGATACCGCTCTGATGCCTCGGGCCGCGTAGTCAGCCGCGATGGAGCGGGTGAGCATGATGAGGCCGGCCTTCGAGATGTTGTAGGCCGGCTGACCGGGCACCGCCACGAGGCCTGCCTCACTCGCGACGTTGATGATCGTTCCCCTGCCCTGTTCGAGCATGACCCTGAGGGCCGCCCGCGCGAGCGCAACGGGAGCTCGCAAGTTGACGGCCATGAGGTGGTCGAAGCGAGTCATGTCGAGCTCGTCGAGAGGGGCCAGAAAGTGGATGCCCGCGTTGTTGACGAGGAGATCGAGGCGCCCAGTCTCTTGGCGGCAGGCCTCGACGAGCTGCTCTGGCACCCCGGCCTCGGTGACGTCTGCCTGGACGAAGCGCCCTCCCGTGCGCGGCCGAAGCACCGCCTCGACGGCCGCGCCGCGGTCGGCGTCCAGGCCCACTGCGAGGACCCACCAGCCGCCGTCGGACAAGGCGATGGCGGTCGCTCGCCCGATCCCGCTCGTCGCGCCGGTGACGAGGGCAGTCCGACGTTCCGTCTGCGGATCCAGCGCCCTGTCCATGTCCGCCTCAGACGCCCAGACGAAGGACGCTTCGATCGACACCCGCCCGGGCGGCGAGATCCTGGTGAAGGACCTGGACCTCGATCTTCGTCCGGTCCGCCCGATGCCAGGCTCGGTAGAACTCGAAGAGTTCGCCGGACTCCTCCCACGCCACCGACTCGACGTAAAGGAGGGGCGCGCCGACGTCGACTTCGAGCAGCGTCGCCAGGTCGCCCTCGGCTACGACCGCTTCGACGACGCGCCGCCCGCCAGCGACCCGCAGCCCCGCCTCGGCAGCCAGGGCGCGATAGAGCGACCCCGTCTCGAGCTCTGCCGCCAGGACAACCGGGGCCAGGCGTTCCACGAGGTAGCTGACGACGTACATGACGACGCGGTCGTCGACCCAGCGGAGACGCTCGAGGACGACCCCCGGCGTGCCAGAGGGCAGGTGGAGCGCGGCGGACGCGAACGACGGCAGCTCGGCGACCTCGCGCCGAAGGATCTTCGACCGGACCTCGTGGCCCTTGCGGGCCGCTTCGTCGAAGAAGCCGTGTGATGACTGGAGGAGCCATAGCTCGGGTGAGGCGTGGGCAACGAACGTCCCGCGACCCTTCTCGCGACGGATGACCCCCTCGCTCTCGAGTTCCGCCAGCGCCTGTCGAACCGTCGTTCGAGAGAGATCGAAGTGGTGGCAGATCTCCGGCTCCGAGGGGAACCGGTCGCCTGGCTGCCACCGGCCCGAGGCAATCTCCTGCTCGAGAATCTTCTTCAGCTGGAAGTAGAACGGCACCGGGGAGGTGCGGTCGATGCGGGCGGGAGGAAAAGGAGTCGATGTCATAGCTTGTCCGTACAGGATGACTTTATGACGTACAGAGATCACTTGTCAAGGGGGTTCGGCTTGGAACCGAAGGGCCACGGAGGGGCTCCGCGGCGCTGGCAAGCTCCGCGAGACGCTCTGGGCCGACGTCGAGCTGGAAGACCTCGGCGATGTGGGCCGACCAGCCAAGCAGGAAGTAGCGCCAGCCGTCGACCGACGGTGAGGCCGCGGGCGCTCCGCCTGGCGGCGCGCTTGCTCGAGGAAGCGAAGCTCGCCCCGGTAGTTGAAGTCCCAGACGATCGCTCGTTCGGGGAAGCGGGCGGCATCGGTGATCGGCGAGCCCGGCCGGTCCTTGCCGAGGCCCGTCGCGTTGACGACGACCGAACCCGGCGGGCAGGCGGCGAGGAGGGCGTCGGTGTCCTCGGGTCCTCGACGGCTCGGTACTCGACCGGCACCGTGACCCGATCCGGCGGTGGATGCTCGCGGAGCACGTCGAGCCGCTCCGGCGAGCGGTTCGTCACGACGATCCGGCCGGCGGTGGCCTCGAGCGGAGGAGCCGCGAGAGTGAAGGCCGTCCCAGAGCCGCCGGCCCCGAGGCACAGGACCTCGCGCCTCGGGTGGCGGGCGAAGTAGTCCGCGCCGGCGACTCGACGAAGGCCTGCCACGAGGTGATCGGGTCCTTCGCCCAGCCGAGGAGGCGACCGTCGCGCTTCGCGAGGCAGGAGACCTCGCCGACAGAGCTCGCCCAGCGTCGACCTCGTCGAGGAGATCCGGGCGTGCGGACGATCGAGACCTTGTGGGTCGTCACGAGGGCCCCGCGCGCCGCCGGGTCGGCTGCGGATCTCCTCGACGACGGCCCGAAAGGCGCCGGCTCGGCGCCGAGGGCGATGTCGCGACCGACGAGCTCGGCGTCGAGGCCGAGGGTCGGTCGCCCAGCGCGGGAAGATCCGGTGGATCGACGAGCCGCCCGTTGCGACGCCGATGAAGTACATCCGCCCGGAGCGGGCCGTCCCGTCAGGCATCGGCCCGCAGCTCCAGGATCGCGCCGGCGGCCGGAGGCGGTCGCGGAGGCTGCGGCACCGGCACGTCCCGCGGGTCGCGGCCGGCCGCGGCGGCGAGGGCGGCCGCCGTCCCGGCTGCCTGTCCCATCGCCATGCACTGGGCCATGCTCCGGACCGAGGCGTGGGCGTCGTGGGTGGCGCTGAAGCAGCGCCCGGCGACGAGGACGTTCGCGGCGTCGCGGACGAGGAGCGTTCGGTACGGGATCCCGACAGCCTGGCCCTCCGGCAGGTACTGCCAGCGGGTGTCGGGCCCCGCCCGGTGGTCCTCGATCGGGGCCCCGCAGAGCCCGATCTGGTCGTCGAACTGGCGGGCCGAGAGGACGTCCTCGCGGGTCAGTCGGTAGTCGCCGTAGACGCGGCGGGTCTCCCGGATCCCGATCTGCGTCCCGAGGGCGACGAGGGCCGCCCGCTCGTAGCCGTCGACGCAGTCGACGAGGAAGCGGGCGTACTCGAGGGCCTGGCGGCGCCCGGCGATCTCGGCGGCGGTGAGGAAGTCGGGGTCGGTGATGTTGACGATCCGACCGTCCGGCTCCCGGCGGTACGACTCGAGGCGGGTCATGATCGTCGCCGTGACGCCCTCGATGGGGGTGACGTGGTCGGAGCCCTCCCGGCGCGGCAGGTCGTAGCGGCCGGAGGCCGCCGCCTCGGTCATCCGTCGGACGAGCTCGGCTCGCGGGAGGGCGCGGCGCCGGGCGAGATCGACGTTCGCCATCCGGAAGGTCGTCGTCAGGGTCTGGGCCGGCTCGACTTCGCCCGCCGTCTCGAAACCGAAGCCGGCGTAGGCGGTGAGGTCGGCGTCGCCCGAGGCGTCGATGAAGACCCGGCCCTCGATCCGCCGGAGGCCGGCCTTCGTCGCCACGGCGATCGCTTCGACCCGGCCGTCCCGGACGAGGACGCCCTGGAGCGTGGCGTGGAGGAGGATCCGGACCCCGGCCTCGCCGACGAGTCGCTCCCAGACGACCTTGAGGTGCTCGGGGTGGTAGGTGACCCCGGTCCCGGCGCCGTACGTGTTCGGCCGCTCGACGACCGGTCCGAGACCGCGGAGCTCGGCGACGACCTCGTCCCCGAGCCCCCCGACGACCTTCCGGGGTCGTTCGCCGGGGGTCCAGAAGCCGTAGAAGGTGTCGAGGACGGCGGTCGACGTCCCGCCGAGGAAGGGGAGCTTCTCGACGAGGATGACCGTGGCGCCGTTTCGGGCGGCGGCGACGGCGGCCGTCGAACCGGCCGAACCCGAGCCGACGACGACGACGTCCGCCCCGGCCGAGGAGCGGGAGGCGGGTGACGACGTCGGGGTCGAGGTTCGTCGGGGCGGTCATCGGCGGCCGTTTCGGCGCGGTATCGGGGCGGGGGCCCCCGACGGGTCGATCGCCGGCCGCTCGTCGGCCGTCTCCCCGCCGAGGGCCGCCACGAGGACGCTCGGGGCGCTGATCCGCTCGAGCCAGCCGGCGGGGACCTGACTCGTCGCCCGGTCGAGCCAGCCGTCGGCGGTCCGGGTCAGGAGGATCCGGCAGCGATCGCCGCGGAGGAGGGCGTCGTTCGTCTCGATCGGGCGCCCGGCGTCGTCGACGGTGAGGCGGACGATCCGGAGCGCGGGTGCCCGCCGGGGCAGTCCGAGGACCGCCGCTTCCCGGGCCCGGCAGACGACCGGCTCGAGCGATTCGCGGGCCAGGGTCGGCCGGGCGCCGTAGTCCTCGGCAAGGATCGCGTAGAGCGAGCGCGCCTCGAAGTCCTTCGTCTCCAGACCCGGAAAGCGGTCGAGGGGGAGGTGGGCGCGTTCGAGCATGAGCGGCTCCCCGTCGAGGAGGCGGAGGCGCTCGAGGCGGAGGACGCGGTCGCCCGGTCGGCAGCCGAGGTCGGCGGCGACGTGCCCACCGGCCTCGACTGCCGCGACCGCGAGGACGCGGGTCCGGAGCTCGCGCCCGCGCCGGAGGAGGGCGGCGCTCAGGCTGAACGACTCCGTGGCATCCGCGTCGAAGCGCGGTCGGGTGACGAAGGTCCCGCGACCCTGATGGCGGGTGATCAGGCCCGCGGGCCTCGAGCTCGGCGAGGGCCTGGCGGAGGGTCGTCCGGCTGACGCCGAGGCGCTCGCAGAGGACGCGCTCCGGCGGGAGGCGCTGGCCGGGCTGCCACTCACCGGCGGCGATGAGGGCTGCCGCCCGGGTCGCGATCTGGGAGTAGATGGGTTCCTTCGCCACGGTCGTGTCCAGGAGGGCGAGGTTGAAGGCGCGGGCACATCCCCGAGCCATCTCGCGATGTCCCAAACCCTAGCACGGATTGGTCTGGTTGGTATCTTCATGGCCATCAGCCTCCGTCGGAGGTCAGCGTTCCGTCCCCGGGGTCAATCGGCGGTGTCGCGACCCCGGGGGATGGGTACCTGAAGTAACGGCACTTGGGATTGACAAAGGAGAGGAGAGAGAGACTGGGCTTGTGCCCGCAACCGCTCAGCGTGAAGCGTTCGGGGTGTTGCCGGAGGGGACGACATGAGCGCTCGACATACGCCTCCCGCGTCTGGACCCGGGGCCACGCCCGGGAGGCTGAAGTGGTTGGTCGTGCTCGTCGCTGGACAGTTGTTGGTTACGCTGTTGTCCTCAGGGGCGGCAGCCGAAGGCGAGCAAGCGTCGCCGCGGTTGGCGCTGGCGGACGCCCGGCAATACCTCGTCGAGCACTTCGGCGGGCGACCAACGGACTACGAGCTCCTCGCGGAGCGAGAGACGATCGCCGGGACGATGCCGATGTGGAGCGGCAAGTTCGTCGACGCCCGGACGGGCGAGGTCCGGCTCGTCTACCGAGATGCTGCTGGAGTCGTTGGGGGGCCGGAACTCCGCCAGGTGCGCATCGCGGCGCACCTGGATGCACTCGCGCCCCTGGAGCGAAAGGCTTCACCCGCCCTCCTGCAAGCCGCAACGGCGGCAGTCTCTCAGGCAGACCTTCTTCCGGTGGCCGTCTGGATGGACGTCGACACGAGCGAGGCGGTCGCGGCGGTCAAGGCTGCCCATCCGCAGGTCGAATGGATCGGCGACCGACCAAACTCGAGTGACCCAGCCACCCAACGGGCCCTTCGGCGCGGGCTCGAGGACGCGCGCGCTCAGGCCTATCGGCAGGCAGCGGCCGAGATCGCGGCGATCGTCGCGCGCCATGGCGGAACGCTCGGGTATGTGAGTCTCCTCGCCCCGCTCGTCTACGTCGATACGCCGGCGACAGCGCTCGATGATCTCGCTGGTCTCGACCGCGTGCGGAGCCTCGGCCTCGAAAGCACATCGTGGGTCGACAGCCTCTCGTCGGCGGGCCCGTACGTGTCGGCGGATTGGCACACTGGTAGCCTCGATCAGGGAACGGGCGTCCGGGTCGCGGTCGTTGAGTACTACAACGTCCGGGCAACGGGCGATCTGGCGGGGAAGGTCGCCGCCTTCCACTCGGAGTCCGGCTCGACGACGTACACTCCCTCGGGATCGTTCGACCATCCAACGTGGGTCGCGGGGGCGATTGCGAGCCAGAATTCGACGTACACGGGGATCGCGCCCGGAGCCGTCATCGTCTCGAGCGGCACCGGCGGCGGGAGCGCAGGGCTCACTCGGGATCGGAACGTAATCGCCGCTGCCGACTGGGCGGCAACGACCGGTGACGCCGACATCATCAACCTTAGCGTCAACATGGACAACGCCACCGGCTGGGAGGAGGCGCGTGCGTACTTCGATGCCATCAGCGGCGGCGAGACCTTCCGGACCGTCGTCGCGTCGTCGGGGAACTACGGCACGGGCGCCTACAACAGGGAGTGGTGGGTGAGCTCCCCGGGAGTCGGGTGGAACGTGCTCACCGTCGGCGGGGTCAACGACGGCACGAACAGGCTCTGGTACGACAACGACCCGGCCTACGGTGCTCTCTGGGATGAGAACGCAGGCTGGTCCTTCAATCCCCACAACGACTTCAACAAGCCGAACGTCTCGGCTCCGGCGGTGAACGTCCGAACGGCGAACGGGCTGAGCGCGACCGGGACGAGTGCCGCTGCCCCGATCGTGTCGGGCATCGCTGCGCAGCTCTTCGCTCGCGATCCGGCAACCTTCTCAGTCTGGCCCGAAGCGATGCGGGCGATCATCATGGCCGGGGCGAACCGGCGCGTCCCCCTGGCCACGACGGGTCGGATCGACCCGGACCACGAGGGCGTCGGGACGGTCAATGCCCTATGGTCGCATCGGATCTTCGTCCGGGGTGCGTACGGCGGTTGGGCGAAGGGGACGATGACCTCGACCACGAGCGTCAGTCAGAGCTTCGAGGTCGCCGCAGGCCAGCAGGTTCGGATCGTCCTCGCCTGGGACAGCCATACGTCCGGTCCCATGTTCGACAAGACGGATACGCTGACCGCGGACCTCGATCTCTCGGTTCAGTACCCGGGCGGGACGGCGTTCTCTTCATCCTGGGACAACAACTACGAGTTCGTCGGCTTCACGGCTCCGAGCTCCGGGACGGTGACGGTGAACGTCGCCAAGTTCCGCTTCGACGCGCCGAGCGAGTACTGGGCCCTGGCCTGGCTCAAGTGGTGAGACGCAGCGCCCTCCTCTGCCTCCTCGTCCTCCTTGCTGCCTGCGCGCCGCTCGAGCGGACCCCAGCCGAGCCGACCCCGAAGCGGCCGTTTCCGGTCGTGACACCCATCCGCTCGCCCGAGCCGATCCGGACCGTCGCTCCGACCGGCCACGGGCGGCCGTACACGGCCGAGATGATCGCCGTTGTCCTCCGGGAGAGGGTCTCGTACAACTTCCCGTCGGTCCTCCAGACACCTTGGCTGGCCGAGGTCCTGGCCGACCGGATCTGGACGTACGACGGCCTCCCGTACCGTGAGCTCTTGATCGACGGTCACTGCACCGAGTCACGCCCCTACTGGTGCGAGCTTTCGGTCCAGGGGCTCCCCGGATTCGCCACGAGCCGCGACGAGACAGACGTCTACTTCTTCCCGGATGTCCGACCCGCCGAGGGCTTCATCAAGGAATCCCGTCAGGTCGCCTTGGGCGGCCTTCCATCCACCCTCGTCCCCGAGCTCGACGCCCTCGTTCGGTCGCTGGACACGGAGGGCCGGCTGAACGTGTTCGCCCTGGTCGCCGCCAGCTGGGCCCTTCCGCCACCCGACGATGGCTACATCCTCACCTACCGGAGGGGCGACCTCGAGGCGGCGACGCTTATTGACGTCACGGTCGACCGGAGGGACCGGACGATCCTGTCGATGGTCATCACCCAGTGCGGCGACATGCCGAACTGCACCGAAGGGCCCGTCGCCCCGTGACGCCCCAAGGCCGACGACCGACGTCGTCAGTTCGCGGCCAACGGTGCGGAGGAGTCGTGCCTGCGCCCGCAGCCGCGGTCACTCTGTCGTGCAGGGGGGAACGGCGCCACGGGGAACCGTTCCAGCGGCGACACTCTTCGTATGCGAATCCTCCTCATCGGTGCCGGCGGGGTCGGCTCGGCCGTCGTCCCGATCGCCGCCCGCCGCGACTTCTTCGAGCAGATCGTCGTCGCCGACTACGACCCGGACCGGGCCCGGCGGGCCGTCGACCGCGTCGCCGACCCCCGCTTCGTCGCCGTCCCCCGGCGCGTCGACGCCGCCGACCGGGCGGGGCTCGAAGCGCTCATCCGGGAGACCCGGGCGACCCACGTCCTCAACGCCGTCGACCCCCGCTTCGTCCTGCCGATCTTCGAGGCCGCCCTCGCCGCCGGCGCCGACTACCTCGACATGGCGATGTCGCTCTCGCGGCCGCACCCGGAGCGACCGTACGAGCTGCCCGGCGTCAAGCTCGGCGACGAGCAGTTCGCCCGGGCTGCCGACTGGGAGGCGGCGGGCCGGCTCGCCCTCGTCGGGATCGGGGTCGAGCCCGGCCTCTCCGACGTCTTCGCCCGCTACGCGGCCGACGAGCTCTTCGCCGAGATCGACGAGATCGGGGTCCGGGACGGGGCGAACCTCGTCGTCGAGGGCTACGCCTTCGCCCCCTCGTTCTCGATCTGGACGACGATCGAGGAGTGCCTGAACCCGCCGGTCGTCTGGGAGCGGGGACCGGGGTTGGTACACGACGCCGCCCTTCAGCGAGCCCGAGACGTTCGTCTTCCCCGAGGGGATCGGGCCGGTCGAGTGCGTGAACGTCGAGCACGAGGAGGTCCTCCTCATCCCGCGCTGGATCGACGCCGGGCGGGTGACGTTCAAGTACGGTCTCGGGGCGGAGTTCATCGAGGTCCTCCAGGTCCTCCACAAGGTCGGCCTCGACCGGACCGAGCCGGTCCGGGTCGGCGGGGTCGAGGTCTCGCCACGGGACGTCGTGGCGGCCTGTCTCCCCGATCCGGCGACGCTCGGCGACCGGATGCACGGCAAGACGTGCGCCGGGACGTGGGTTCGGGGGCGCGGCAAGGACGGGGCGCCGCGGGAGGTCTACCTCTACCACGTCGTCGACAACGCCGAGTCGATGGCCCGCGACGGGGCCCAGGCGGTCGTCTGGCAGACGGCGATCAATCCGGTCGTCGCCCTGGAGCTCCTCGCCGCCGGGGTCTGGCAGGGGGCCGGGGTCCTGGGACCGGAGGCGTTCCCGCCCCGCCCGTTCCTTGACCTCCTCGTCGAGTACGGTTCGCCCTGGGGCCTCCGAGAGGGGTAGGGTCGCAGTCCTTCCGCCGTCGCGGCGACTCGTCGCCCGCCTCAGACGCCGAGGACCACGAAGCCGAGCCGCCGAGCCGCCTCCGCGAGCCGAGGATCAAATCTCGCTGTCGGGCTCGTCGACGTACCGCTTGATCGAGCGCGCTACTGTCGACGTCGACGCTCATCCTCGCGGTCGGCAGCGATGAGCTCGTTCGTCGTGGGCGTCCCTGGGAGCGGAATCTGTCGAACGACCGGCATCGGTGGGCGATCGACCCGGCGGCTGATCCAGCCCTCGGCGAGACCGCGCTCGAGAATCGACCGGCCGTCAGGCGGAACGATCGTCGCGATCTGGCGTCCGCGGCGGGTGACGGTCACGCTCTCCCCCCGAGCGGCCCGCTCGAGGATCTCCGAGAGGTGGTCCCTGAGGGTTCGAACGCCGACGCGCATGTGGCCATCGTACGCGTCAGCAGGCAATGATCGGACCACATCGGGCCGAGGGGTCGCGGCCGGTGAGACCCTCCCGCGGGCCGCGAAGCCGATCCTCCTGGGGCTCGGGCTGCTTGCGGCGCGGCGGCGCCCGATACTCAACCATCCACCCTTGCTGTGGCCCTAACAAATTGACGATGGGACTTGACGTCGACGGAGAGAGAGAGAGAATGGGCCAGACCCGGGCGACGCACCGGACCCGGGGGAAGCTGGGGGAGTCGTCATGAAGCGTCGCCGAACCTCCCTCCCCGCTTGGGGGAGCTGTTTCGCTGTTCTCGTTCTCGTCGCTCAGGTCGGGTTGCCGGGTGCGATCGCGCCGGTCTCCGGCTCGCTCGGCGGCTCTGGTCGTTCGCTCGGCAATCTTCGGTCCGCCCAAGTGGAGGACGTGACCTCGAACGGGATCGCTCTCGTCGGGCCGGAGGCGATCCAGGTTCGCCCGGCCGACGAAGATCAGGCGAACGCCTTCAACGCCGCCCTCGAGCTTGCCTACGCCCACCGCGAGGATCTGGGCTACCCATGGCTCGACTCGGCGTCCGGGGTCCTCGAGCTCTCCTTCGCCACAGGGCTCGGGGAGACGGTGGCAGCGGGAGCGGTCGACGGGCTGTCGGCCGGCGGGCGAACGGTCCGCCTCCGCCCGGCTCCGGCCTCCATCGCCGAGCTCGATGCGCTCGCCGACGCGGTCACGCGACTCAACGCGGCTGGCGTTCCGGGGGCGGATCGGATCTGGATGACCGAGCCCGACCAGAAGAACAACCGCATCATCGTCACGGTCAGCGACGCTCCGGACGAACCGCACACGAGCACCGCATCTGCGGTCGACGGCATGGCATCTCGGTGGTCACAGATCGGCGACGCCGCCTGCGTGAACGGGCACGTGACTGGAGAGTGGTGCGGGATGGTCACCGCGCACGGGCGCGAACATCCGCTACATCTTCGATGGCATCAATGTCTGGGCGAGGCATGTCAACATCGCGCTGGCCGCCGGCAACACTTGCCCGACCAAGGGGGACTCCGGCGTGCTCCCGTCTACCGGAGGGTGTCGTCGAGCCGCATCGCGGCCGTGGGGATCCACAGCGGCTCGGCCCCACTGGTCGCTGCATGCCAGCGCGTACTTCACCGACATCTGGGATGCCTACTAGCGGCCTTCCCGGTACGATCAAGACCGCAGGCTAGCCCGGGGCGTGACGCAGGGTGGCGACGTCCAAAGGGGTCGGCGGCGGCGCGTGGACCGCGCGGCGGTCGTCGTCGTGGCAGCTGCCGCCTCTTTGCGGTCTCGGATCGCGCCGAGCCCATCGAGTACTACCGCCTCGTCGGCGACCGGACCCTCGTCGTCGGGACGACGACCGTGCGACGTTTCACCTGGACTCGGGTGAGCTCCGTGACCGAGACCCCGACCTCGGTCGTCGTCGCCGTCCGGTCGTTCCGGATCCAGTTCGGCCCTGCCGGACGGCCGCAGCCTACCCGATCGAATTGGTCCTCACCCTCGCGGCGCCCCTCGACGGTCGGACGGTCGTCGATGCGAGCACCGGGGCGGTGGTCCGAGAGACGAACTGCGTCGGGCCTGCGCCATGTCGATGAGCGTTCCGGGTCCGCTCGCCAGGGACCGCCCCGTCGTTCCGGGTGACCTTCGTCCTCGCGACGGCCGTGGGCATCCCGATCGTGGGCATCCCGAATCGAATCCCTCCCGACCCTCAACGGGCGGCGGTCGAGATCCATCGCCGTCTCGGGCGGCTCCGAAGTCCGTAGCGGCTGAGGCGACCGCTCGGGTCGCCACTCGGCGCCCTCGCCGGCGCCGACGGGTGTTGGGCGGCCTCCTCGTTCTCGCTGCGCTCGCCGCCGCCTGCAGCAGCGAGCCGATCTTCGTGACCGTCGACAACCCCACGGCCGACGAATACCTTCTCCGTCTCAGCTGGTCGTACGGCGAAGTCCACGTCTTCCGCGTGCCGTCCGGCAAGGGAGCCTTCGCGGTCTCGCTTCAGAGCGGCTATCGACCCCTCGTCGAGATCCTCCGGCCCGACTGCTCCGTCGTCGGCAGCTGGACACTCGACGCGAGCGCGCTCATCCGGATCGGCTCCGACGGCCGGCCGAGCGCGGGTCCGCCGGGAGAGTTCTCGCCAGGGACCGAGCCGCCCGAGACGGTGACCGAGGAGGTCGCCGCCTGCGGGGCGACGCAGTTCCCGGAGCCCACCCCGACCTGACGCAGGCGTCGGACGGCGGCCGAGATCGTCAGCGGCTCGGTTCCTCGGCCGGTTGCGTGGACTGTCCGGCTTACCGACGTCCCGGATGCATACGTTGGCCTTCCGGGGACGCTGAAGACCGTTGGGTAGCCACTCCAGGCCAGGACGGAACAGGAGTTCGCACGTGGTGGGTCGCGTGGTCCGGATCAGGCCACGCCTCGCCGCAGTCGCGGTCATCGTCCTCGTTGGCGTTCTCGCCGTCTGGCTCCAGGATCGGGCCATTCACCAGGGGACCTACTGCCTCCAGGATGAGCGGACGATCCTCCTCGACGTCCCCAGCGGTCCTGCGACCTGGACCCGGATCGGGTCCGTCGTGGAGTCGGCCGACTCGGTCGTCATCGAGGTTCGAGAGCTCCGGGCGCCGCTTCCCGGCACGGGCGGCGAGGTTCTCTGGCTCACCGTCCGCCTCGGCGAGCCGCTCGGTTCGCGAGCGGTTATCGACGCGAGCACCGGCCTCCCGATGGTCCTCGCCGGGGCCATCTGCGAGTTCGCCCCGAGTCCGGCCGGCTGAGGGCGGGCGTTCCGAACTGACCCACCGACGGGGGACCCGCCCGGCGCCGGCCCCGGCCGGGCACCGGGCGACCAAGCGCGGCGCCGCTACTCCTCGGCCAGGTTCGGCCCGAGCCAGCGGGCCGCCTCCTCGATGGGGATCCCCTTCCGGCGGGCGTAGTCCGCGAGCTGGTCGCGGCCGATCCGCCCCAGACCGAAGTACGTCGCCTCGGGGCGCCAGAAGTAGTAGCCGGCCACCGAGGCGGCCGGGAGCATCGCGCACGATTCGGTCAGCTCCATCCCGATCGCCTCGGCCCCGAGGAGGGCGAAGATCGTCCGCTTCTCGGTGTGGTCGGGGCAGGCGGGGTAGCCCGGGGCCGGCCGGATCCCCTGGTAGCGCTCGGCGATGAGATCCTCGTTCGAGAGGTTCTCGTCGGGGGCGTAGCCCCAGAGTTCTCGCCGGACGCGCTCGTGGAGCCGCTCGGCGAAGGCCTCGGCGAGCCGATCGGCGAGGGCCTTGATCATGATCGCCCCGTACGGGTCGTGCTCGGCCTCGAGCCGCGCGATTGCCTCCTCGGCGCCGAGCCCCGCGGTGACCGCGAAGGCCCCGACGTAGTCGACGATCCCCGTCGAGCGGGGAGCGACGAAGTCGGCGAGGGCGAGGTTCGGCCGGCCGTCGGGCTTCGCCATCTGCTGGCGGAGGGTCCGGAAGACGCCGACGACCCGCGAGCGCGACTCGTCGGCGTAGACCTCGATGTCGTCGTCCGATGTCGAGTCTGCCGGCCAGAAGCCGACGGCCCCGGCCGCCCGGAGCAGCCCCTCGCGCTCGATCCGCTCGAGCATCCGCCGGGCATCGTCGTACAGATCGCGGGCGGCCCGACCCCGCTCCGGGTCGGAGAGGATGTCGGGGAAGCGGCCCTTCAGCTCCCAGGCGGCGAAGAAGGGCGTCCAGTCGATCCGGTCGAGGAGGTCGGCGATCGGGTAGTCGGGGAGGGTGCGGGCGCCGAGGAAGGTGGGCCGAGGGACGGGGCGGGCCCGCCAGTCGATCTCGAGGCGGTTCGCCCGGGCCTCGGCGAGGGGGAGGCGGGCCTCTCGGGCCCGGCGCTCGCCGCGCTCCTCGCGGATCTGCTCGTACTCGCGGCGGACGTCGGTGACGAAGCGGTCGCGGGCGTCCGGGCTCAGGAGGGCGCCGGCGACACCGACCGCCCGCGAGGCGTCGAGGACGTGGACCGTCGGCCCGGAATAGGCCGGGGCGATCTTCACCGCCGTGTGGGTCCGCGACGTCGTCGCCCCGCCGATGAGGAGCGGGATCCGGAAGCCCTGCCGCTCCATTTCCGAGGCAACGTGGACCATCTCGTCGAGGGACGGGGTGATGAGGCCCGAAAGCCCCACGATGTCGGCCCGGATCTCGCGGGCCGTCTCGAGGATCTTCGTCGCCGGGACCATGACCCCGAGATCGACGACCTCGTAGTTGTTGCAGCGCAGGACGACCCCGACGATGTTCTTGCCGATGTCGTGGACGTCGCCCTTGACCGTCGCGAGGAGGATCCGCCCGGCCGCGCGCCCGCCCCCGCCGGCGGCCTCGGCCTCGAGGTAGGGGACGAGGACGGCGACGGCCTGCTTCATGACCCGGGCGCTCTTCACGACCTGGGGGAGGAACATCTTGCCGGCCCCGAAGAGGTCGCCGACGACCCGCATCCCGTCCATGAGCGGCCCCTCGATGACGGCGAGAGGGCTGCCGAGGGCGCGGCGAGCTTCTTCGGTGTCCTCGACGATGTGCTCGCTGATCCCCTCGACGAGGGCGTGCCGGAGCCGATCGGCGACCGGCCAGCTCCGCCAGGCCGCATCGCGCTCGGCCGCGCGGGTGGTCGTCCGGGCCCGGTCGGCGATCTCGAGGAGGCGCTCGGTGGCATCGGGGCGGCGGGCGAGGACGAGATCCTCGGCCCGCTCGCGGAGCTCGGGCTCGATGTCGTCGTAGACGGGCAGGGCGGCGGCGTTCACGATCGCCATGTCGAGTCCGGCCCGGACGGCGTGGTAGAGGAAGACGGCATGGATCGCCTCCCGCACCGGGTCGTTGCCGCGGAAGGCGAAGGAGACGTTGCTGATCCCGCCGGAGGTCTTCACCCCCGGCAGCTCGGCCTTGATCCGCCGAACGGCCTCGATGAAGGCGAGCCCGTAGCCGGCGTGCTCCTCGATCCCGGTCCCGACGGCGAAGACGTTCGGGTCGACGATGATCTCCTCGGGAGGGAAGCCGGCTTCCTCGGTCAGGAGGCGGACGGCGCGCCTCGCGATCTCGACCTTCCGCTCGACGGTGTCCGCCTGCCCGGCCTCGTCGAAGGCCATGACGACGACGGCCGCCCCGTACCGGCGGGCGAGCCGTGCCCGGCGGAGGAACTCGGCCTCGCCGTCCTTCAGCGACAGGGAGTTCACGACGGGCTTGCCCTGGATCTGACGGAGGCCGGCTTCGATGACCTCCCAGCGGGACGAGTCGACCATGATCGGGACGCGGGCGATCGCCGGTTCGGCGGCGAGGAGCCGCAGGTAGGTCGTCATGGCGGCGACCGAATCGAGCATCGCCTCGTCCATGTTCACGTCGAGGACGTTCGCCCCCGCCTCGACCTGCTCCCGGGCGACCTCGACGGCGGCCGCGTAGTCGCCGGCGGTCACGAGGCGGGCGAAGCGGCGCGAGCCGGTGACGTTCGTCCGCTCGCCGACGTGGACGAGGAGGCCGCCGGGCTGGGGGATCTCGAGGGGCTCGAGGCCGGCGAGGGTGAGGACGCCGTGCCGGCGGGGCGGGATCGGGCGGGGCGGGAGGTCCCGGACGGCGGCGGCGACGGCCCGGACGTGGTCGGGGGTCGTCCCGCAGCAGCCGCCGACGATGTTGACGAGGCCGTCGCGGGCCCACTCGCCGATGAGGGCGGCGGTCACCTCGGGGGTCTCGTCGTAGCCGCCGAGTTCGTTCGGGAGGCCGGCGTTCGGGTAGGCGGAGACGGGGACGGGGGCGACCCGGGCGAGGTCGGCGAGCCAGCCGCGGAGCTGCCGGGCGCCGAGGGCGCAGTTCAGACCGACGGCGAAGGGGTTGGCGTGGGCGACGGAGGCGAGGAAGGCCTCGACGGTCTGGCCGGAGAGGGTCCGGCCCGAGGCGTCGACGACGGTCCCCGAGAGCATGACCGGGACTCGGAAGCCGAGCCGCTCGAAGACCGCCTCGATGGCGAAGATCGCCGCCTTGGCGTTCAGGGTGTCGAAGATCGTCTCGACGAGGAGGAGGTCGACGCCGCCGGCGATGAGGCCCTCGGCCGCCTCGGCGTACGCCTCGACGAGCTCCTCGAAGGTGACGTTCCGGGCGCCCGGGTCGGCGACGTCGGGGCTGAGGGAGGCGGTCTTGTTCGTCGGGCCGATGGCGCCGGCGACGTAGCGGGGGCGGGCGGGGTCGCGGGCCTCGGCTTCGTCGGCGGCGGCCCGGGCGAGGCGGGCGGCGGCCTCGTTCAGCTCGCGGGCGAGGTGGGCGAGGCCGTAGTCGGCCTGGCTGATCCGGTTGGCGTTGAAGGTGTTCGTCTCGATGATGTCCGCCCCGGCCTCGAGGTAGGCCCGGTGGACGGCGGCGACGACGTCGGGCCGGGTGAGGACGAGGAGGTCGTTGTCGCCGCGGAGGTCGCGGGGGTGGTCGGCGAAGCGCTCGCCGCGGAAGTCGGCCTCGGTCAGGCGGTGCGCCTGGAGCATCGTGCCCATGGCGCCGTCGAGGACGAGGATCCGGCGGGCGACGAGCTCGGGGAGGCGGGCGAGGCGGGCAGCCCGGGCCGGGTTGGGGTCGCCGGCGGCGGGGTCGGCGGACGCCAGCGGCGGGGTCGGGGTAGTCGGCGCCGGTTCGGGTGGTTTGGGCGGCCCGGGATCGGGGTCGTGGCGGTGCGCGACATCGAGACGAGTGTACCGGGCGCGTGGCGGGCGCCCCGTTCGGCGGTCTTCGGGGCCGGGGTGCGGCCCGCGTTTTCCGCAATACCCGCCCCGATGGTGAGGCCGCCCGCGCAGCGGCCGGAATTTCTCAGATACCAGCCCGGATAGTGAAGTGCGCGACGGTTCTTCTTGGATACTCGTGGGGCGAGTATCCGGTGCGTTCCGGCGGCGGGAGCGCGGGGCGGCCACGCTCGGCCGTGCTCGGCGGCGGCGGCGCGGGCGTGGAAATTCCGAGCTGGTTTGACCCGTTCACTACCGGGGTGAGTATCCAGGAGAACGGGCGAGGGCCGGGTTCGCGGTAGGCTCCGGACGGCCGGCGGCACCGACCGAGCGGGCGTCCGGCAGGGACGAGCCGACGACTCCGCCGCGCCCGACTGCGCCCGGGCGGGGGACGGGCACGCCCCGGTAGCGCTACCCGGCCGAGGCGTTCACCCCGGACGGGGCCCCGTGAAACATCCGGGATCGGCATGAAAGATGCGCGAATGGCGGAGTCGTGTATCATGCCGCCGACGTGCGACCCAAACGGACGGTCGCCGCCTGGGTGCTCGGCATCCTCGTGGCGACCTCGGTCGCCGTCCCGGGTCCGGTCGGCTCCCGAACCCCAGCGGGCTCACCGACCATCGCCGCCGATCTCTTTCGGGCCGTCGCCATCGACGCGCCAGCGCCCGGGACGGTGTCCCAGCCAACCCTCGATCCGGCGCATCGTGCCGCCGGGACCCTCGAGCCGACCGCGGACCTCCGCGAGCCCGCCGCCGAGTCGTTCCCGACGGTCGAGCGCCCCCAGATCCCGAGCCCGACGGCTCGCCTCGGCTCGATCGCCAGAGAACCTCTGGCGGCTCGACCGCAACGTCAGCTGGTACGGCCCCGGCTTCTACGGACGGCGGACGGCGTGCGGCTACGCCCTCACCGAAGACCTCCGCGGCGTCGCCCACCGAAGCCTCCCCTGCGGCACCCTCGTCACCTTCCGAAATCCGGCCAACGGGCGAACAGCGACGGTCCCGGTCGTCGATCGGGGCCCCTACGTGGCCGGTCGCCAGTGGGACCTCACCGGCGGCCTCTGCCGCTACCTCGGGCACTGCTACACGGGCGCCATCCTCTGGCGCTTTCCGTAGGTCGAGGCGCCGGCGGACGACCCCGTCGCCCGGACCGCCTTCTGCGGCTCGGTTCCCAGCGGAGCCTTCAGGCGAGGGGCTGGAAGCGGGCCGTGAAGTGGCGGAGCTGGGGCGGCTGCGGCTCGAGGATCCGGTAGCCCCGGAGCTCCGAGGCGCGCTCGGCGACCCAGCGGACGACCTCGATGACGTAGTCGACGTGGCTCTGCGTGTACGTCCGCCGCGGGATCGCGAGCCGCACGAGGTCCATCGGCGCCGGCGCCTCGGAGCCGTCGGGCCGCCGACCGAACATGACCGTCCCGATCTCGCAGCCCCGGATCCCGCCCTCGACGTAGAGGGCGACGGCGAGGGCCTGGCCCGGGTACTCGAGGGGCGGGATGTGCGGCAGGAGCGCCCGGGCATCGATGTAGACGGCGTGGCCGCCGAAGGGCTTGACGACCGGGACCCCTACCGCGTCGAGGGCCTCGCCGAGGTAGGCCGTCGAGCGGATCCGGTAGCGGAGGTAGTCCTCCTCGACGACTTCCCGAAGGCCCTGGGCGATCGCCTCGAGATCCCGGCCGGCGAGACCGCCGTAGGTGGGAAAGCCCTCGGTGAGGATGAGGAGGTTGCGGCACCGCTCGGCGAGCCCGTCGTCGTTCATCGCCAACCAGCCGCCGATGTTCGCCAGGCCGTCCTTCTTGGCGCTCATCGTCATCCCGTCGGCGAGGCTCGCCATCTCGCGGACGATGTCGGGGATGGCCCGCTCGGCCTGGCCCGGCTCGCGGGTCTTGATGAACCAGGCGTTCTCGGCGAACCGGCAGGCGTCGAGGAAGAGGGGGACCCCGTACCGGTCGCAGACCGCCCGGACCGCCCGGAGGTTCTCGAGGGACACCGGCTGGCCGCCGCCCGAGTTGTTCGTGACGGTGACGAAGACGACCGGGACGTCCGCCGCCCGCTCGGCGAGGAGGCGCTCGAGGGCGGCCACGTCCATGTTCCCCTTGAAGGGGTGCTCGAGGGCCGGCTGGCGACCCTCGGGGATGACGAGGTCGACGGCTTCGGCGCCGGTGAACTCGACGTTCGCTCGGGTCGTGTCGAAGTGGGTGTTGTTCGGGACGATCTTGCCGGGCCCGGCGATCACGGAGAAGAGGATCTTCTCGGCGGCCCGACCCTGGTGGGTCGGGATGACGTGCCGGAAGGGGAAGAGCTCCTGGACGGCCTCGAGGAAGACGTACCAGGACGGTGAGCCGGCGTAGCTCTCGTCGCCGTGCTGGATGGCCGCCCATTGGTCGCGGCTCATCGCCCCGGTTCCCGAGTCGGTGAGGAGGTCGATGACGACGTCGTCGGCGTGGAGGTTGAAGAGGTTCCAGTCGGCGGCCTCGATCGCCCGGAGGCGCTCCGCCCGGCTCGTCAGGCGGATCGGCTCGACGGCGTGGATCCGGAACGGCTCGATGATCGTCCGCCAGCGGTCCATCCCGCGACGAAGGATACGCCCGGCAGGGTCGGCCGGTCCGCTCCCCTGGCGACGTCGTCCCGGTCACCGTTCGGCAGAGATCCCGCCTCGCCGGCGCGCCGCCCAGGCCGGGCGCGGGAGGCCGTAGAGGACGAGATCTCGCCAGGCACCGTCGCGGAACGATGCCCGTCGAAGGACACCCTCGCGACGGAAACCGAGCTTTTCGAGGAGTCGCCGTGAGGGCTCGTTCGCCGCGTCGGTCGCCGCACCGACGCGTTCGACCGGGAAGGTCGAGAAGAGGTAGTCGACGAGGAGTCCGACGGCTTCGGTCGCGTAGCCCTTGCCTCGGTCGGCTTCGGCCCCGATGCCGAAGCCGATGTCCGGCCAGGCGCAGTCGGCGTCGGGGTAGGGGGTCATGGTGTAGCGGACGAAGCCGACCGGTCGTTTTGTCGGCCACGGTCTCGACCAGCAGCACGGCGGCGGCTCGATCGAGCAGACCGGTCCGAGCGAAGGCGTCGCGAAGACGACGAACATGGTCGACCTGATAGCGCTGGTGCGGCCCCAGGAGCCCGGCGCGGTGCTCGCCCCACCCCTCGAGGACCTCGAGGTCTTCCTGTCGAAGCTGTCGAAGGCGGACGCGGGGGTCGGCGAGAGGGTCGGCAGAGGTCGAGTCCATGGCTGTCGGGTCCTTCCCTTCGATGGCTGTCCCAGGGGTCGGTTCGGACGCGCGATCCGGGGTCAGGGGCACATTGGTACGGCGGAGTCGTGTCACGGAGGCTGGCACGGCGTGCCGTCGTCGACCAGGGCCGGATGGACCGACCGACGGGCGGAGGCGGAGCGAGCGACCGATGGCGGGACGGTACCGTGCGGAAGAGCGGCCGCGCTCGTGGCTCCCGACAGGGACCGCGGCGGCCGGGCGGCGACGGGCGTACCGTATCACCATGTGTCGGAACATCAAGCCCCTTCGCCCTCTCGGGGCGGCCCTCACGGCCGCTGACGTCGAAGCTGCGGCCCGGCAGTACGTCCGCAAGGTGAGCGGGATCCGTGCCCCGTCGAGCCGAACAACGGTCGCCTTCGAGACCGCGGTGGCGGACGTCGCCGCGGCCACGGCTCGCCTGTTGGAGGCCCTCGGCACCCCGCCGGCTGGTCGCGGCTGAGGGGGCCGGCCGGCCCAGGGCCCACCGGCGCTGGACGACCAGAGCTCGGCGTCGCCCCTGGAGTACGATCAGGGCGCCGGGCGGCTACCCCGCCGAGCCCTTCGTTCGTCGTCGAGGCCGATCCGTTCGATGCCCGCTCCGTTCCCCGCCGAAGGCCGTGCTCCCGATGGCCTCGCCGATCCGTTCACCGCGACCGGCGTCGTCCTCGCCGGCGGGCGATCGGCCCGCTTCGGTGCCGACAAGCTCACCATCCCGGTTGGCGGCCGGTCCCTCCTCGAGCGGGCCGTGGCGGCGGTGAGCACCATCGCCGTCGAGACGATCGTCGTCGTCGGTCCCGAGGCGGAGGAACCGCCGGGCGTCGCCGAGGGGCGGTATCGGGTCGTCCGCGACCCGTCGCCGCATCCGGGCCCTCTCGTTGGCTTCGTGGCGGCCCTCGAGGTCGCCCGCGAGCCCCTCGTCCTCCTCGTCGGCGGCGACATGCCGGCCCTGGAACCGGATCTCCTCAGCCACCTTGTCCGGGAGCTGGCCGGATCCGATGCCGACGCCTGCGTCCTCGTTCGGCGCGGCCGATGGCAGCCGCTTCCGAGCGTCGTTCGGCTCGGGGCGACCTTGCCCGTCGCCCGCCACCTCGTCGCCGCGGGCGAGCGAAGCCTCCGGGGTCTCTTCCAGAGTCTGCGGACGCGTGCCATCGCCGAGGCCGACTGGCGGCCGTTCGATCCCGAGGCCCGGTCGCTCCTCGACGTCGATCGCCCGGGCGACCTGGCCGTCGCCGAGGCGGCGATCGGCGGACGGGGCACCGAACGGAGGGAGTCCGGCCGCTGATCGGCGACGGCCCCGGGTTCGGCCGCCGATCGGCGAGGGCACTGCGAGCACCCGCGAGGGCCCTGCGAGCGCCCGGCGAGAACCCGGCGGATGGGCCCGCCGAGAACCCGGCGAGGCTGGGCCGGGGACCGATGGGCGGCGTCCCCGGTTGGGACCGAGCGAGCCAGGACCGAGCGAGTCGGGACCGAGCCGGTGCACCCCGACCGCCGTCACGCCCCGCGACGGGCGACGATGTTCAGGCGGAGAGTGTCTCGATCGGCGAAGCCGACGCTCTCCTCGGTCAGCCAGCAGCGGATGTCGACGAAACCTGCGGCGGCCAGGCGGGCTTCCGTCGCCTCCGGGGTCTCGAAGTGGGCAGGCCCGAGCCAGCCGTCGCCGATGGTCGCCAGAGCGGCCTGGACGCTGGCGATGTTGCCGGTGCCGCCGCACTGGGCGACGAGGCGACCGCCGGGGCGGAGGACGGCGGCGACGTTCCGGAAGAGGGCGTCGTGGTCGGGCACCCAGTGGAAGGTCGCCGTCGAGAGGACGGCGTCGACGGGTTGGTCGAGGGGTATGGGGCGCCCGAGATCGGCGACGAGGTAGCGGACCCGGTCGCCGAAGCGGGCGAGGCGCCGCCGGGCCTCGGCGATCATGTCCGGAGAGGCGTCGAGGGCGACGACCTGGCCGGTCGGAAGGCGTTCGGCGAGGCGCTCGGTCACCCGGCCGGTCCCGCATCCGGCGTCGAGCACCCGTTCGTCGCCGCGGAGCTCGAGGCGGTCGAGGACGGCGGCGCCCCAGCGGGCCATGGGGTCGCTGATTCGGTCGTAGGTCGAGGCGTCCCAACGGTGCATCGTTCGGTCCCGCGCGGTCGGCCTCCGGCTCGGTCTTGATGGGGCTTCGTCTTCGGTCCGGGACGGTCGGAGCTCGGGGCCGTCTCCCCGCCTTCGGGCCTGCCGAGTCGCCGCTCGAGTCTACGGAAGCGCTCCGGGCGACGGCTCGTCCGGGTCCGGCGGCTCGGCCGACGGCTCGACGGTGGCCGTTCGTTCGGACTCGGCGGGCCACGAGGGCGGCCCGTGCGCCCTGAGCGGCCCGATCGCGTCCCCAGGCTCCGCCGCCTCCTCCCGATCCTGCGTCGCCCGCCGGCGCCGACGCCCCTCGAGGCCGAGACCGCCGGCGAGACCGCCGAGAACGAGGAGGGCTGCCGCCGTCACCATGGCCAGCCGGTAGGCGTCCGTCGAGGCCTCGGTAGCGGCTCGGACGAGGTCCGGCGGTGTCTCCGGCCTCGGCCGGGTCAGGGGCTGGACGAGGGCTCGGATCTCGGGGTCGTCGACGTCGAGGCCAGGGAGGCGCGCCGAGAGCGCCGGGTAGAAGCTGGCCGTGATGGCGACGAAGAGGAGGGCGCTGACGAGGGGCGCCCCGGCCCGCGACACGGCGTTGTTCAGGGCCGAAGCGAGTCCGGCCTTCGTCACGGGCACCGAGGCCATGAGGGCGATGGTCAGCGGGGCGACGAGGACGCCGAGGCCGATGCCGAAGAGGAGGATCCCAGGGCCGACGTCGACGAGGGTCGCCGGTGGTGGCAGCAGGGTGCTCGGGAGGCCGGGGTCCGCTTGCCAGGCGGGCGAGGTCGAGGGGATCCGAGACAGCCAGAGGAGGCCGGCCGCCATGGCGACGGGTCCTCCGAGAAGGAAGGGTCGCGCTCCGATCCGACCGGCGGCGCGTCCAGCCGCCGTCGAGAGGGTGACGAGGCAGAGGTCGACCGGGATGGCGACGAGGCCGGCGGCGAGGGGCGTGTAGCCGAGGGTGCCCTGGAAGAAGAGCCCCTGGAAGGCTAGGGTGACGTACAGAGCTCCGTAGATGATGAAGGTGGCCAGGTTGACGACGGCGAAGTCTCGACGACGGAGCAAGCTCAGTGGGATGAGCGGGTCCGGCCGGGTGGCCATGGCGAGGGGCGTGGCCACGGTGGCCGCCAGCCCGAGGACGAGGCCACCGACCGCCGTCGGATCGTCCCAGCCCTGGGCGCGACCGCGGATCGCTCCGAAGGCAAGGCCGCCGACGGCGAGGGCGACGAGGATCGAGCCGAGCCAGTCGAAGCGCCCGGTGGCCGTCTCGTCGCGCGACTCGGGGATGGCCCGCGAGGCGGCGTAGCCGATGGCGATGAGGGGAACGTTGACGAGGAAGGCCGCTCGCCAGCTCAGGGTCTGGACGACGAGGCCGCCGAGGAGGGGGGCGGCGACGGTGAGGGCGGAGGTGGCCGCGGCCCAGAGGGCGATAACCCGGGCTCGCTCTTGACCCTGGAAGCAGGCGCTGATGATCGAGAGGGCGCCGGGGACGAGGAAGGCCCCCGCGGCTCCCTGGGCGAGCCGGGCGAGGACGAGGAGTTCGAGGGTGGGGGCGAGGCCGCAGGCGATGGAGGTCGCCCCGAAGCTCAGGAGGCCGAGCTGGAAGACGCGCCGCCGGCCGTAGTAGTCGGAGAGGGCCCCGGCGAGGACGAGGAGGGCGGCGAGGACGACGAGGTAGCCGCCGGTCACGTACGTCAGTCCCTCGAGGCGGGCGACGAGGTGACCCGGCAGGTCGCGACCGATCGATTCGAGGGCGACGTTGACGATCGTCGTGTCGAGGAAGACGATCCCCGAACCGATGACGACGGCGAGGAGGATGAGCCGCCCGTTCGCGGCCGTCCCGGCTAAGGCCATCGACGGGGATCTCGGCGACGACCTCGGGTCGGCGAGCCGGTGGATGGCATCGTCCCTCCCCTCCGAATTCGTGCCGGGCGAGGGCCTCGGAGCGAGGTTTGCCCGGCGTGGTGCGAATGCTACTCCGACGTCGCCGGTCGGCAGTGCGCGGCCCTCGCCTGGGTGTGGTGCAGGTCGTCGCTCCCGTGTTTCGCCAGTCCCGTCGACCTCGCTAGACTTCCGCTGCGATGCCAGGCGCGGTGGCCCTCGTCGGGGCCGGCGAGTTCCTCCCCAGGATGGCCGATGTCGATCGCCGTCTCCTCGAGGCGACCGGGGCCCGGCGTCCTCGGGTGGCCATCCTCCCGACGGCGTCATACCCCGACGGGGCGCTCGTCTTCCGGCGCTGGGCGGAGGCCGGGGTCGCCCACTTCCGAGCCCTCGGCGCCGAAGTCGAGGCCGTGCTCGTTCGAGACGCGGTCGATGCCGACGACCCGGCCTACGCGCAGGCCGTCGGCGAGGCCGATCTCGTCTACCTGTCGGGGGGCAAGCCGACCTACCTGCTCCGAACCCTCGCCGGGAGCGCCGTCTGGCGGGCGGCCCTCGCTGCCTACGCTCGGGGGGCGGTCCTCGCCGGCTGTTCGGCCGGGGCGATGGTCCTGGCTGCCCGCCAACCACGCTTCCGGCGGCGCCTTCTCTTCCCCCTCGCCTGGGATCGGGGGCTCGGGCTCGTCCCGGGGATCGCCGTCCTCCCGCACTACGACCGGCTGCCGGAGCCGATCGCCGCCCTCGTTGCGCTCCAGGCGCCCCGGGGCTGCCTCGTCGTCGGTCTGGACGAGGACACGGCGATCGTCGGCCGAAACGGGGCCTGGCAGGTGGCCGGGCAGGCTCGGGTCACCATCTGGAGCGGGCGTCACCGGACGCGATACCGGACCGGTGACGTCTTCCGCTTCGACGAGGGCGGCCCCGGCGCTCGGTAGGACCGCCGGGTGCCGCTCGGGCGGCGTCGGCGGCCGGTGCCACCGTCCCGGGCGTCGGCGCTCAGTGCGGCACGCGGCCGGTGCCGAGAAAGCGTCGGCCGGTCGACCCGCGCTCCGGAGAGCGTCGCTTCGACCGGCCTTCGGCCACGAGTCGGCCCGGTGCCGGCCGACCCGACTCGCTACCACTACATACGCCACCGGCGGCCCGAAGGTTCACGGGTTCGGCCGCCGGGCTGGGGCTCGTACCGGGCGCGCACCGCGACCTCGCACCTCGGCCTCGTATCCCGCCTTCGGCCGCCGAGTCGCGGGCGGCCGGGTCGCGGGCCGCCGAGTCGCGGGCGGCCGGGTCGCGGGCCCCGGTTCCCGCCTGCCCCGAAGTTCCACGATACTCGCCCCACGAGTACCGCCGCCGCCGGACCGCCCGGAAGTTCTCGGATACTCGCCCGGAGAGTGAGCTGGAAGACGCTCCTTCCGAATGACTCGCCCGGCGAGTACCGTGGAAGACCGACCCCGCCCCACGGCCGGTCGGCGAGCTCGGCCGTGCTCGGCCTGGCCCGTCGGGACGTGGAAATCGCCGGCCCATTGCGCGGTCTACTCGCCGGGCGAGTAAAGCCGGGCGAGTAAACGAGAAGAACCTCGTCTGCGCGAGGGTCGTCGAACGGGCCCGGACGGGTGCCCGGCGGTTGGAGGCTGGTCGCGCGCCCCTCGCCGCCGGTGCTCAGTCGGGCCGGATGGTGCGGAAGCAGTCCGAGCAGTAGACCGGCCGGTCGAGGCGCGGCTTGAACGGGACCTGCGCCTGGTTGCCGCAGCGCGAACAGATGACGGCGAAGTACTCCCGGGCCGGGCGATCGTGGCCGGTCCCGTAGCCGCGCGGGCCCCCGATGTCGCGAAGGTCCGTGCCCGCCTCTCGGGCCGCCCGCCGGCTCGCCCGGCAGCTCGGGCAGCGCTTCGGATCGGAGGCGAAGCCCCGTTGTGCGTAGAACTCCTGATCGGCCGCCGAGTGGACGAAGTCCACGCCGCAGTCGACACAGGTCAGGGTTCGATCGACGTACGTCGTCATCTGTGCCTCCCAAGGCCGCGTCTGCTCGGTCGGGCGTCCCGCCGGAGCCGACGTCGAACCTCGGGACGAGGGGCCGGGGCCGCGCGACCCGGGTGCCGTGCGTCGAACCCTGGTCGGGGCGCACCGGTGCGATGTGGCGGCAGGATAGCACCGAGCGAGCGGCCGGGCTGCCCGAACGCCGTGACGGGCCAACGCCGACCGGTACACCTCACGAAGCCACGTACCCGAAGGGTTGACGGCGCGATGGACGACGGGCTCAGGGTCCTGAGACCGGTGCCAAGGTCGGTGTCCCGGGCGAGCCGACTGGCCGCACGGACGCCGTTCGCGGTCCTCGTCGCGCTTGCCGTCGCGACGTGTGGCCCGTCGGGCTCGCTGCCGGGTTCGAGCGGGTCGATCCAGCCGATGGTCTCCGTGGCCGCCCTTTACACCGCCGTCCCAGACGCCAACGTCGGCGCGGACGTCGCTCGACGCTGGGTCGACCGCGCGCGGCGGGACAGCAGGACATCGATCCCGAGCGGGCACGTCAGCGGGCACATCATCGTCCCGCTCCTCGTGAACGCTGAGCCCGGCGCTTCGATCGTGATTCTCGGGGACTACTCGAGCGGCTCGCAGATCCTCGTGCGATACGACGACGATCCGGCCAGCGCCCGGCTCATCGAGGTCGAGTATCCCTCCAGCAAGCTGACGGGGCTGTCCAACTGGGAGGTGGCCCGGGTGCGGGCGGCCCTATCCGACGCGTCGACCATTGGGTCCCTGACTCCCGCCCGCATGACGATCTTGTCCATGGGCTGGGGCCGGTGCCCGGACGGGACCGGGGCCTGTGCCATCGTCCGACTGGACGACCCGGAGCATCCGGCACCGTCGAGCGCTCCGGCACTCGCGCCGAGGGTCGCCGTCCGACTTGCGGACCCCGCAGTGCTCCCCGTCGAACCTGGACCGGGGTCCGGCGGGTAAGCACGCACCTACCGCGATCCGGTACGATTGCGCGCGTGTCCCCACGGACGGGCGCCACTGCCGGCAGACGGGCTAAAGGCTCGCTTGGCGCTTGACCGTCTGACGACGACGGCCGGCGACCGTCCAAAGCGGTGCCTGCCTCGGGGTTTCCGCCTCACCCCGCGGGCTGGCGTCCCCCAGACCCGCAACGGAGTGAGCAAATGAGACGGCTGATCGTGACCGAGTTCCTGAGCCTGGACGGCGTCATGGAGGCCCCCGGCAGCGGTGAGGACTACCGGAACGCCGGCTGGGTTTTCAAGAGCGTCGAGTACGACCCAGCCGCCTTCGAAATCAAGGGACGGGAAGAGGAAGAGGCGACGGCGCTGCTGCTCGGTCGGATCAGCTACGAGCTCTTCGCGCCGGTGTGGCCGACGAGGAGCGAGTTCGCCCGCTACAACGCCATGCCTCGCTACGTCGTCTCGACGACCCTCGAGCACGACGATCCCCGGTGGCCTGCCACGATCCTGCGAACGCTCGATGACGTCGCGGCGCTCAAGCAAACCGACGGCGGCCCGATCCTCGTGCACGGGAGCGCCACCCTCGTCGCCGGCCTCGCCGACGCAGGTCTCGTCGATCGCTACCACCTGCTCGTCTTCCCGGTCCTGCTCGGCGCCGGCAAGCGGCCGTTCAGCGCGACCCCGAAGGACATGACGAGGCTGCGCCTCATCGAGTCTGAGGCCTACGCAAACGGCATCCAGAAGCTCATCTACGACGTCATCCGCTGAGCACGTCAGCGGATACGGAGGGAGGGAGGCTCGGAAGGGGGAGGAGGGCTCCCGCCCGCGCTCGCGCCTGGGCAGGCGCCATCCATGCACCCCCCGGAATGGTGTGCAGCCGCCCGTCAGGCGGGCGGGCCGAATATTCGTGGCCGGGATCGTGCGCCCGCTCGCCGATCACGTCCCCCGCCGGCGATGCACGAGACGAATGGCGGGTTCCGGGTCGCGGGTCGGGTGTCCTCGCACCATGCTCCAGCCGAATATCCGCACCCGGGCACCCGGCCGCCATGGCCGCCATGGATGTATGGGACGAATGCCAAGACCGGATCGCGGTTCCGGCGCTCCCGTACCATGCAGCAGTCGAATATCGGCCGGGGGCCGACGCCCGGCCGCCGGCCGTGACCGGCCGCGTCGCAGACTGGCACGGACCGCCCCGAACCTGCAACAATCACGCCCACCAGGTCCCACATCGGAGAACCGGGGAGGAACGACGACCCAGGGTGCTGCGAGCCCTCCACACCGCCGACGTCCATCTCGGCGCCCGCCACGCCGACCTCGGCCCCCAGGCCTCGGCCCAGCGCGAACGCCAGTTCGCCGCCTTCCGGGCAGCCATCGACCTCGCCATCGCCGAGCGGGTCGACCTCGTCCTCATCGCCGGCGATCTCTTCGACTCGAACACCCAGCCCCGCCGGAGCGTCGAGCG
This sequence comes from Chloroflexota bacterium, assembly GCA_026004015.1. Classification (GTDB taxonomy): domain Bacteria; phylum Chloroflexota; class Limnocylindria; order Limnocylindrales; family CSP1-4; genus BPIH01. The sequence continues at coordinate 71,633 of BPIH01000001.1, forward strand.
GGTCGCCGCCGAGCTCGCCCGCCTCGCGGCGGCGAAGATTCGGACCGTCATCGTCCCCGGCACCCACGACGTCTACGACCGCGCCTCGATCTACCGCGCCTACGACCTCGCCGCCCTCGCCGGCCAGCCGCCCGACTCCGACCTCGTCACCGTCCTGACCCCCGAGCGGCCGAGCGTCCACCTCGCCGCCCTCGATGCCATCGTCTATGGCCCGGTCTTCGAGACGAAGCGGGCGCCCCATCCGCCGCTCCAGGGCATCGACGCTGCCGCGACGATCGCGCCACCTGGAAGATCGGCCTCCTCCACGGCTCGGTCCGTCTGCCCGGCAAGGTCGAGAACGACGACGTCATCGTGAGCCCCGAGGAGATCGCGGCGAGCGGCCTCGACTACCTCGCCCTCGGCCACTGGCACTCCTTCCTGCAGGGCAAGGCGGGAAGCGTCCTGTGGGCCTACAGCGGCGCCCCCGAACCCGTCGCCGTCGACCAGGACCGGGCTGGCTCCGTCCTCCTCGTCACCTTCGACCAGCGAGACGGCGCGAAACGGGTCGGGCTCGAACAGCGGACGGTCGGCCGGACCCGCTTCGAGCGCCAGGAAATCGATGTCGCCACGATCCCCTCCCAGCCGGCCCTCGTCGAACGCCTCGCCGCCCTCGCCGACCCCGACCTCGTCCTCGAGGTCCGCCTGACCGGCCTCCGCCCCGACACCCTGGACCTCGAGCCGGAGGAGGTCGAGGCGGCCCTCGCCGAGCGCTTCTTCCGGCTCCGGATCCGCGACGACTCGATCCCGCCGCTCACCGAGGGCACCCTCCCACCGCCCGACACGATCCTCGGCGCCTTCGTCCGCGACCTGGAAGGTCGAATCGCCGAGCTCGAAGCGGCCGACCGGGAGGCCGAGGCGGCGGAGCTTCGGGACGCCCTCCGGATCGGGCGCCTCCTCCTGACCGGGACCGAGGTGACGCTGTGAGGATCACCCGGCTCGAGATCCGCGACTTCCGCCGCTACCACGACCTCGACGTCGACCTGGCCCCGGGTCTGACCGTCATCCGCGGCCCCAACGAGGCCGGCAAGACAACGATCCAGCGAGCCATCGAGCTGGCCCTGACCCGGAAGGTGACGAGCACCGGCGCCGACCTCGACGCCCTCCGGCCCTGGGACGCGACGAACGACGACGCCCGCCCGGCCGTCCGTCTCGAGTTCACCTACGAGGACGACGAGGGGGTTCGACAGGGAAGCCTGGAGAAGGTCTTCCGCGGCTCGAAGGGGACCGTCCGCCTCGAGATCGACGGCCAGACGATCACCGACCCGACCCGGGCCGAGCAGGTCCTCGCCGAGCTGACCGGGATCCCGAGCGAGGCCTTCTTCCGCTCGACGGCCTCGGTCCGCCACCACGAGGTCGCCGACCTCGATCGGGACGAGGCGGCCCTCCGCGACCGCCTTCAGGCTTCCATCAGCGGCGCCGACCGCGGCACCTCCCGGGCGAAGCGCCTCCTTGAGCGGGCCATCCGCGACCTCCAGGCGAAGGGCGATCGGAACCCGGGCCAGATCAAGGCCGCCCGAGACGAGGTCGCCCGCCTCGAGCGGGTCGTCGCCGACGGCGAGGCGGCCCTGGCCGCCCTGGAGCGGGACCGCGACGCGCTGACCGTCGCCCGGGAACGGCGAGCGACGGCCGAAGCCGTCCTCCGCGAACGGCGCGGCATGCTCGAGAAGGCCCGTCAGGCCGAGCGGCTGACGGCCGAGCGGGCGAGTGCCGAAGAGCGCTTCCAGCGCTACCGGACCGCCGTCGAGGTCGCCACCCAGCTCGATGCCCTCCGGACGAACCATCCCTCGCCGCAGCCGCTCCCCATCCTCCGCGCCGGCGTCGAGCGGCTGCGCGGTCTGGAGGCCCGAATCCGCGAGCTCCGGGCCGCCCTCGGGAGCGAGGTCGACGTCCGCTTCGAGGTCCCGCCGGAACCCACCTGGCGGCCCCTGTCCCGGGTCGCCGTCCTCGTCGTTCTCCTCGGTGTCGTCGTCGCCGTCGGCGGGGTCGGCCTCGACGTCCTCGGGCTCCTCCGGCTCGGCGACATCCCCGTCTACGGCGGGGCGGCCCTCGTTGGTGTCGGCTTCGTCCTCGCCCTCGTCGGCTTCTGGCTCCGCCGCCGCGACCGCCTCGCCCGTCATCTCCGGGACGAGGAGATCGCTCGCCGCCTCCGCGGTCGTTCGGAGATGGAGGAGGAGCTGAAGCGGGCCGAACGCGACCTCGCCGCCCAGCTGGCGGGCCTCGGCCTCGCCGATCTCGCCGCGGCCGAGGACCTCCTCGCCCGTGAGGAAGCCCACGTCGCCCAGATCGAACGACTCGAGGCCCAGCTTCGGGGACTCGTCGGGGACGAGCCGGTGGAGACCCTCGCCGGCAAGCGGGACGAGGCCGCCCTCGAGATCGAGCAGAAGCGGCATGCCCTCGAGGCCCTCGGGCCCATCGCCCGCGAGCCCCGGGCCCGGGAGCGCCTCGAGGTCGAGGTTCAAGGACGCCGAGGAGGCCCTCGAGCGGGCCCGGGACGACGAGGCGAGGGCGGCCGCCCGGGTCGAGGCGAACGCCGTCGATGCCGAGCAGGTCGCCGCGGCCACCGAACAGCTCGCCCTCGCCCGCGAGCGGCTGGCAGCGGTCGAGCGCCGGGCACGGGTCTACGCCGCCTGCCTGGCGGGCATCGAGACGGCCGAACGGGCGACGATGCAGACGGCGACCCGGTACCTGGAGAAGCGGATGGTCGCCGACCTCGCCCGGGTGACGGACGGGCGCTACCGCCGAGTGGCTGTCGACGACCGGAGCCTCGACATCGCTCTCTTCGCCCCCGAAAAAGGTGGTTGGGTCGACGTCCACCAACTCAGCCAGGGGACGATCGACCTCGTCTACCTCGCCGCCCGCCTCGGGCTCGTCCGTCTCGTGACGAGCGACCGCCGGCCGCCCCTCGTCCTCGACGATCCCTTCGTCACCTTCGACGAGACGCGGGCGAAGCGAGCCCTTGAGGTCCTCCGCGACCTGGCCTCGGACTTCCAGGTCATCTACCTCACCTGCTCGGACCGCTACGATGGCCTCGCCGACGCCGTCGTCGAGCTCCCGGCGCCGACGGCCGCCGACGACGGACGGGTCGAGGCGCCGCCGCCCTGGGTCGTCTCCGAGGCCGCCGGGACCCCGCCGTCGGCCGCCGCTCGTGGTGCGCCAGCCGCTTCGGGCGGCCCGGGCGCTTCGGGATCGCGCTGAGCGGCGTCCTCGGCCCGGAGGCGGCGGCCGTCGCCCTCGGGCTCGCTTCGGCCCTGACCTGGGGTGCGGCCGACTTCGGGGGCGGCCTCGCCAGTCGTCGGGCGGCCCTCTTCGGGGTCGTCTTCCTCACCTTCGCCGTCGGCGCAGCCCTCGCCCTGCCCATCGCCGTCGTCCGGGCAGAGCCGCTGCCGAGCCCATCGGACGTCGGTTGGGCCATCACCGCCGGTCTCGCCGGTGGGATCGGGATCAGCGCCCTCTACGGGGGCCTGGCGGCGGGGCGGATGGGCGTCGTTGCCCCAGTCACGGGCGTCATCGCGGCCATGATCCCCGTCCTCGTCGGGGTGGCGACCGAGGGTCTGCCGCCGCCCTTCGTCACCATCGGCATCGGCTGCGCCCTCGTCGCCGTCGTCCTCGTCAGCCGGAGCCACGACCCGGACGACGGCCCGAGTGGCCTGCCGTACGGACTCCTCGCCGGGACGGCGATCGGTCTCTTCAACGTCTGCGTTGCCCAGTTCGGCGAGGGCCGGGTCTTTGGCCCCTTCACCATCGTCCGCCTCGCCGAGGTCGTCTTCATCGGCGGTCTCATCGTCCTCGCCCGTCGACCGTGGCGGCTGGAGCGACCGCTCCTGGCACCTGTCGCCCTCGTCGGCGTCCTCGACATGGCCGGCAACGCCTTCTTCATCGCCGCGACCCAGGTGGGTCGGCTCGACGTGGCGGCGGTCCTCTCCTCGCTCTACCCGGTGACGACGGTCGTCCTTGCCATCGGGCTCCTCCGGGAGCGGGTGACGGCCAGCCATGCCCTCGGGATCGGTCTCGCGGCGCTCGCGGTCGTGCTCATTGCAGCGGGATCGGCTGCCGCGCCGTAGCCCGTCGTGACGCCGAGCGGTCCACCACCGGCAGACGCAACGATCACCATCGGGTACCGCCGGTCTCGGGCGTCCCGGCCGGCGGCAACGCACGAGGCTCGCCGAGCCTTACTCCCTCGTCGACTGCCAGAAGTCGAGGAGGTGCTGAGCCACTGCCTTTGCGGCAACCTCCAGCCAGTGTCGCCCCCTTTCGGCATTGGCCAGGTTGGGACTGTCGGTGTAGCCGTCCAGTTGCTGCCAAAAGCCGTGCCGTTCGACTCGGTAGGGGCCACCGAATACACGCGGGTTGCTGGCGGCGGTGACAGTACGGTCTGGGAGGGGTACCGTCACGAGTTCCGGTTGCATGGCCAGCAGGAGGCTGGTCTCAAATGCCCCTCCGTGGCCTGGCAGGCCGCCAAGCTGGGTCGCTCCGGCCTCGACGAGGCTGTCCCACGCCATTGCCCACCATGAGCCTGCGGCGATGGCGACGTCAAAGCGCAGCGCGACGTCCCGGGCCACGAGCTGGATAACCTCATGGTTTCCGCCATGGCCGTTGACGATGAACAGCCGTCGCACCCCGCAGCTGATGAGCGATTCGACGAGGTCCGTGAGCAGACGGTAGTAGATCTCGGTCCCGATCGACATCGTGCCCCCAAAAGGCACGTGATGGGGGGAAGAGCCGAACGGCAATGGCGGGACCATGACGATGGGTATCTGCTCGGCCGCGATCGTCGCGGCATTGGCGGTCACGTGGATGGCGTGGAACGTGTCCGCCCCCACTGGCAGGTGAGGGCCGTGCTGCTCGATGGAGCCAACCGGCCAGACAAACAGCGAGCGTGGTGCTCTCTGAGCCAGCTCTTCTCGAGTCAGGTCTTCGAAGCGAGCGACGAGCCCAGCCACAGATCCTCGTTGTTCTTCATCGTGGGGGTGGCGACGTGCACCGACTGGTCACCTCGGTTGTTCATCCAAAACGATGCCAGTCGGCGCCTTAAGACGTTGGTGGCTGGCAGCCCAGCGCGTTTGCGTGGACCCTGCGAACGAGACCGCGACGTCCGTCCGCCACGCCGAGGAGGCCCAAGCGACCGCCTTCCCCGGCGCCGGCACGAACCCGCGATCGGGTGCAGAATCGGCCTGTACTTTGGCCTGCTGCTCGTCGTGGGGCTCCTACCGAGATCGCGGCCTCCTTCCTCGTCGCCCAGAGCCTCGTCATGATCGTCCGACGGCGCCTGGAGAAGGGCTTCTGGAACCGCGACGGCGGCATCGAGTTCCCGCTCTCGCTCCTCGGGGCGGTCGTCGCGCTGACGGCCGGCGGTGCGGGGGCGATCTCGCTCGACGCGGCGCTCGGGATCGCCCTCTCCGACCCGATCCGGGGGATCGTCCTCCTCGTCGCCCTCGCCGGCGCCGCGGTGGCGATCGTCCTGCGACCGGCCGAGGAGCGGACAGGCGTCGCGGGCAACCGGCCACCGGGCTCGCTCCGCCCGAGCTGACAGCGGTCCCGCCGTCGGCGTCGGCACTCAGCACGGCCTAGGGCGGCGCACCGTCCGGCCGGTCCCGACGCGCCGCTGCGAGCCGGACCTGGTCTGGGGCCGAGCGCGGGGCCGGGCGCCGGACGATGCGGGCAGCCGCGATCTCCGACGGCGAGCGGAGGTAGAAGACGGCTGCGAACCCCTCGTTCGCCAGGCTGCCCCGGCCGAGGGCAGCGGCGAGGGTCCGCCACTGACGCTCGACGACCCTCGGCTCGACGACCCGCCCCGGCCGCCGGGCGTTCTGGGCGAGGACGACGTCCAAGGGCAGGTCGAAGACGATCGCCACGGCCGGGATACGGGCGGCCGCGGCCCGACGGAGGAGGGCCCGCCGGGCGGCCCGGGTCACGTTCGTCGCATCGACGACGGTGAGCCGTCCGGCGGCGAGGCGCCGCTCGACGATCCGGTGGAGGACGGCGAAGGCGGCTCGGCTCACGGTCTGGTCCGCCTCGTCGCGGCCGATGAGGCCGCGGAGCTCGTCCGACGAGACGACCTCGTCTGGAGCGAAGTGCGCGGGCGGCGAAGGTCGACTTCCCCGCGCCGGCCGGGCCGACGAGGAGGACGAGGGCCGGGTCGGGGAGCTCCAGGCGACGCATCCCGGGACATCATGCCCGACCGCCGCCGGCCGGTGAGGGGCGGCGTGAACCTCAGGGCGACTCCACGGCGGCCACCCCGACGATCCGATCGCCGTCGAGATCGAACCAGTAGTACGGGGTGGCGTCCCGCAACGGGCTGCCGTGGAGGAAGGTCGCTGCGTCCGCCGGCACCGGCGAGAAGTCGCCCGCGCTGTCGTACCCGAGGAGGACAACGTTCGCGTCCGGCGCGAGGGCGAGGGTCCGGGTCTGCGATCCGAGACGAACGTAGAAGGGGCCGCCGACCTGACGACCGTCCCTAGCCGCCTCGATGGCCGCTTCGTCGCCCGTGAAGAGGGTCGCCTCCCGGAAGGTCACCGTGCCAGCGGTCGGGTCGGTCGAGACGAGGACCCCGAACTGGCGGGTTGTCGTGGCTGGCAGGCAGCCCGCCAGGGCGAGGCTGGCCGCGAGGACGGCCACAACGGCTGCCGACCGACGGTACGCCTGGCCTGCTGCGCCGTCCGCCAGGTACGCCTTAGCAGACGCCCACATACCGCACCGGCACATAGCCGTTGATGTAGGTGTCGTCCACCCAACGATGAACGGTGCGATCAAGAGCCGAGGAGGTCGTCGACTCGGAGATATCCAGGCCACCGTTCCACCAGCGGTGCCAGATCACGATGTGACTCCCCGGATCGACGTAGGCATCGTACGCAATGAGGTCGGACTCGGCCACCGGATCGCTATAGGTCGTGGCAAGCTGAGTCGTGTTGTGCTTCGTGTCGGTAATACCCCAGATCTGCTGCACAAAGCCGGAGCAGTCGACGCCGTAGTCGCACGCCTCGGCCGTCCTGTTGATGTCCCCGGCAACACGGTTGTTGGCCATGTCTGATGCCCATTGGGCGCTCGTCCGCCACCCACCCCAGTCGTACGTGACGCCGGGGAACGGCGACAGGGCGAGGCTTCGCGGTTTCATCCGACCGGAGCATGCACCGTTGATGTTGGAGTTGTTCAGGACCGTCCGCAGCAACAGATAGCCGTAGGTGACGTTGTCCATGACCCGCCGGTCCCTGCAGCTCTGAATGTCATGAAGAAGGGCCCCCATGGTGACAATGGGTTCTCGTCGGAACCACACCAGGAGGCCCAGGAGATGTTGTACGCCGGATTGGACCTTTCGCGCCAGCAGCTCGATGTCCATGTCCTCGACGACGATGGTCGGACGGTCGAGGTGACCGCCGTTCGGCCCGATGCCGATGCCCTGCGGACGTTGGTCGAGCGGATCGCCCGCCATGGGCAGCCCGTGACAGCGACCATCGAGTCGATGAACGGCGCTCGCTTCGTCCACGACAGCCTCGAGCGCGCCGGCTGGGACGTCGAGATCGCCGATGCGGTCAAGGTCAAGGGCCTCGCCCCCTTGGCCGCCAAGACCGACCGGATCGATGCCCGGGTCCTCGCCGAGCTCGCTCGGCGCGACCTCGTCCCGGCGATCTGGCTGCCCGATCCGACGGTTCGAGCCGAGCGGGAGCGGGCCCGCTTCCGGCTCCACCTCGTCCGCCACCGGACGGCCCTGAAGAACCGGATCCACGCGACGCTCATCGCCTTCGGCCATCCGGTCCCGGTGGCCGACCTCTTCGGGCTCGCCGGCCGGGAGCTCCTCGCCTCGCTCGAGCTCCCCGAACCCTGGGCGACGACGCTCAGAACGAGCCTCCGGTTCGTCGACGAGCTGACCGCCGAGATCGATGCCTGCGAGGCCGAACTCCGGGCCCTGGGCGCCGACCACCCCGACATCGAGCTGCTCCGGACGATCCCGGGGATCGGCTGGATCCTCGCCTCCACGATCGCCTCCGAGATCGGCGACATCGGCCGCTTTCCGACCCCGGAGAAGCTCGTCGGGTACAGCGGGCTCTGCCCGATCGTCCGCCAGTCGGGCCGCCGCGATGACCGGGGGCCGCTCGCTCGGAACGGTCCGAAGTACCTCCGCTGGGCGCTCATCGAGGCGGCGACCCACGCCGCCCGTCACCCCGCCTATCGGGACCGCTACGAGCGGCCGAGGCGGCGGCTCGGCCGCCAGCGTGGCTCGAAGGTCGCCCGCGTCGAGATCGCCCGCGCGCTCGCCACCGCCATCTGGCACATGCTCACGAAGCGTGAGCCGTTCCGCCCCGGCAGGCCCCACGCCCGCCCTCTGGTCGCATGACGACCCTCGCTCTGAGATGGGCCGCCGGAGCATCCGATCCAACCTGGTCCTCACCGAGAAGGAGGCGATAGAGAGATGAGCACGACTCAGCCCAGTACCCGATCGCTCCGGTTCAGGCCCGATCTTGACACCGGCCCTTCTTCATAGAGAGTGCCGGGCTGGCTTCGGGTCGCGTCCACCGCCCGGAGGCCCGGCGCTCGGAACCCGGACGGGAGGACGGGCGCGACCGAGCTCAGCATCGGGATGCTGATGATGTCGACGCGGTCCGGGCGAGGCATCAGGGCGAGCACCTCTCCGCTCGGAAGTGCCGCAATCCCGTTCGGAACGTAGGCGGCACGTTCACTCAGAGGAACCCGGCCGATTGCGACCTGTCGTCCGTTCCTGTCAAAACGTCGGACTGTCCGATCCACCCGAACGGTCCCGTCGACTTCCTGGCTGGCCTCATCGACGATCAAGTCCAAAGACCCAGGCCGCTCGGCAGCCAGATAGATTCCGCCCAGCCGATGGTCCACGGCAATGTCGATTGCCAAACTGCCGGCCTGAACATGGGCCGATGAGCGAACGCGGTCCGCATCGGGTCGATCACTGACAGCAAACAGGCCGTCGGGGATCGGGCGCCCGGCTCGGATGTTGAGCCTACCCGCAAGGGCGTCCGCGAGGAGGGCCGTTGATGTGCCGCCGGCGAACTCGAGGAGGATGTCACCATTCGGCCCGAAGGCGACGCCCGACAGACCGGCTCCCAGGCCGAACGCACCGGGTAAATCGTGTTCAGCTTGAACTTCGCCGGAGTCGCGCCCTACGACGATCACCCGCTCGGCGGAGTAATCGAGGACGACGATCTGGGATCCCAGGATGTCGATGTCGCCGATCCCAACGGCTCGCCCGCGGAGGTCGATGAGATGGGTGCGGACACCGGTCCGTGAGTAGCCGACGATCCGGTCGTAGACGGCATCGGCGATCCATATGGTTCCTTCGCTATCGACCGCCATCGCGGAGGGACCCCAGGCTGGCTGCTCCTCCGCCGCGGCGTTCATGCCCACGCCGTCTTCGCCGATCGGGATCGACAGAAGCACCCCTGAGGCCTGAGCCGCAACCGCGGACGGGCGAGGCGCCACTTCCAGCGAGGCGGCGAGGGTCATGACCAGGGCAAGTGCCGTAAGGCGGGCTGCCCAGGACGAAGCGGACAATCGCATGTCGCGCCTCCTTTCCCCGCGAACGGTACTCCCACGCTCCGTCTACGGGGAGAGCCGAAGGTCACTCGTGCTAACTCGGGTTCATACCTCAAGCTGAACCTGTCGCCTCAGGTTTGTGTGCCCCCGCAAGAGCGCCGTCCGGCGGCGAGGCGCCGCTCGACGATCCGGTGGAGGACGGCGAAGGCGGCTCGGCTGACGGTCTGGTCGGCCTCGTCGCGGCCGATGAGGCCGCGGAGCTCGTCCGACGAGACGACCTCGTCTGGAGCGAAGTGGCGGGCGGCGAAGGTCGACTTCCCCGGCCGGCCGGGCCGACGAGGAGGACGAGGGCCGGGTCGGGCAGCTCCAGGCGACGCATCCGGGACATCATGCCCGACCGGTGCGGCCGGGGGTGTCCCCAACGGGTCAAGCCGGCCGGGTCGGTGCTCCGTCCTCGAGGAGCGACCGGACCCGGAGTCCGAGGTGGCCGAGACGAGCCCCGCCGTCGCCGATCCAGCGGCCGACCGGCGCCGTCGCGGCCGCCTCGCGATCGACGAGCGGCAGGACGGCGAGGAGCATCGCCAGCGAGCCGTACCAGAGGGCCGGCAGGGCCAAGAGCGAGGCGACCGGGACCGTCCAGCGCCGGTCGGTCCGGGCGCCCCAGACGACGAGGACGACGGCCGCCGGGAGCCGGACGGCGAGCGGGATCGGGACGGCCGCCCAGGTGGTCGGCCGCCCGGCGTTCCGGACGAGGACCTCCATCCAGTCGAGCCAGGCCGCCGGCATCGCGACGGCCGAGGTGGCGACGACGAGGGCCGTGGCCAGGAGCGCGAGTCCGAGGGGGCGCCACTCGCGGCGGACGGCGAACCAGAGGAGGCCGACGCCCGGGGTCACCTTCGTCAGGAGGACGAAGGCCCACGCCGCCGGCCACCGGAAGCCGAGGACGATGGCGACCGCGAGCAAGAGCGAGATGTTGCCCCCGGCGATCTCCATCGCCGAGACGGCGAGCCCGACGAGGAACCAGCGCGGCCCGACGAGGAGCCAGACCGCAGGCGATGAGGATCGCCGTCCAGACCCCGACGAAGCTCGGCCAGGGGAGCCAGCGGATCGGGCCGAGGAGCTGGAGGAAGGCGGGCGAGTAGACGTAGGCGATCGGCTCGGTCCAGGTGGAGCGGGCGTAGGGGTCGGCGAGGCTCGGGAGCCAGTAGCACAGCGCCTCCTGGGCCGTCCCCCAGCCGCCCGACACGGGCCGGGCCAGGGCGACGACGACAACCCAGAGGGCGACGGCGGCGACGAGGCTCCGGCCGTCGAGGGGCGCGTCCTGGCGGTCAGTCGGTCGGTCGGTCATCGACGCGCATCATCCCCCGATGAGCCGCACCCCCGCCATCGGGCGATCGCCAGGTCGCGGATCTGGGAAGCGACGGACCACGGACTGCGGCCGATGGGCCGGTCGAGGCCGGCCGTGGGACGCCGCGATGGGATCGCCCCGGGTTCGCCATCGTGAACCCCCCTCTGGGTGGTGGACCGGCGCTCAGCCGGGCAGGTCGCGTTCGGCGGGGCCGACGTAGCGGGCGTCGGGTCGGATGAGCCGGTTCGAGGCGGCCTGCTCGAGGACGTGGGCCGTCCAGCCGGCGTGCCGCGAGAGGGCGAAGGTGGCCGGGAAGAGGTCGGGAGTGAGGCCGACCCCCTGGAGGACCGGCGCGGCATAGTACTCGACGTTCGTCTTCAGCGGTCGCTCCGGGTGCCGCTCGGCGAGGATTCGGAGGGCGACGTCCTCGACCTTGATGGCGAGGTCGAGCCAGTCCGGCTTGTGCGGCATCGTCTCGGCGACCTCGCCGGAGGGCGGCCGCCCGCGGATCGTAGGCCCGGTAGACCCGATGGCCGAAGCCCATGAGCCGCTCGCCCCGGTCGAGGGCCGCCCGGATCCAGGCCTCGGCGTGCTCCGGGGAGCCGACCTGGCTGAGCTGGTCGACGACTTCCGAGGGCGCCCCGCCGTGGAGCGGGTCCCTTCATCGCCCCGATGGCACCGGCGACGGCCGAGGCGATGTCCGAGCGGGTCGAGGTGATGACCCGGGCGGCGAAGGTCGAGGCATTCAGGCCGTGCTCGGCCCCAACGATGAAGTAGGCGTCGAGGGCCCGGGCGGTCCCGGGGTCGGGGACCTCGCCGTTCAGCTGGTAGAGGAACCCGGTGACGAGGTCGAGCTCCGGGTTCGGATCGATCGGCTCGAGCCCCCGCCGCAGGCGGGCGAAGGCGGCGAGGGCCGAAGGAGAGAACTCGGTCAGGGCGCGGGCCTGCTCGACCGTCGGCGGCCAGTCCAGGCGCTGGGTCGCCCCCCAGGCGGAGACCGCCGTCCGGAGGGCGTCCATCGGTTTCGCGTCGCGTGGGCAGGCTCCGGAGGTCGCCATGACGGCCGGTGCCGGAATGGCGGCCGTCGTGAGGCGGGCCGCGGGGTCCCACTCGCCGGTCCAGAGGAGGTGGGCGACGGCCCCGTACGTGCCTCGCTCGACGAGGTCGCCGATCCGGTAGCCGCGGTAGAGGAGGCGACCATTCTGCCCGTCGACGTAGCCGAGGGCGGTCTCGGCGGCGATGATGCCCTCGAGGCCGGGCGAGTAGGGACGGTCGTCGCTCGGGATCGGGGCGGGGGTGGTCGAAGCGTCGCCGGCGCTCGGGACAGCGTTCGTCATGCCACGATGGTAACCGGTTCGAAGGGGTTCGGTGGCATCAGCGGCGGCCAGTCGCGGCGGCGATGACGAGGCGGACGATGACGGCCCCGACGAAGGCGACGAGGAGGGCGCCGAGGAAGCCCGACGGGTCCCCGAGCCGGAGCTCGCGGGCCAGCCAGCCGCCGACGATCCCGCCGAGGATCCCGACGAGGATGTTCGACAGGCAGCCACGGGCGCGAGCGGTCCTGGACGACCATCCCCGAGAGGGCGCCGGCGAGGAAGCCGACGACGATCCAGCCGACGGGATCGAGGGGGAGGAGTGAGGTCATGACCGCATTGTCGCAGATCCGCCGGGGCGATTGACCGGTGGGGCGTCCGCGGGGGAGCCGGTAGGCCAGCGCTGTCGGGCGGGTGGCCTCATCGTCGGCTTGCCGCCGCGGAGGCCGCCCGCGCCAGCTCCACCGCCCGCGCCGGAGACCCGCTCCAGGGACGGCCGTGGCCGGGGAGGATCGTGTCGGCAGGAACCGCCTCGAGGCGCGTCAGCGACGCGAGCGCCCGGCCGTGATCGGTGTTCGCGCCCGGTGGCATGAGGCGCGGGCCTTCGGTCCCTCTGGCCGGATCGACGGTCACGAGGGCGTCGCCGGTGCAGAGGAGGCCGCGATCAGCGAAGTGGAAGGCGGCCGAGCCGGGCGTGTGACCGGGAACGTGGATCGCGCCGGGCTGGCCCGGCACGTCGATCGTCTCGCCGTCGCCGAAGGCACTCGCATCGACGATCTTCGGCAGGGACGTGACCCCGTGACGGAGAAAGTAGAGGAACATCCGGATGCCCGACCAGCCGGCGAGGAGGGCCATGGGGTTCGGCTGCGGGGGTGTCCGTCCCGTTCGGAGGAAGTCGAGATCCGCCTCGTGGATTCGGACGACGGCATGAGCTTCCCGTCGAGCCCGGTCGGCCATCCCGACGTGGTCGACGTGGGCGTGGGTGAGGAGGACGGCCCGGAGATCGCTGAGGTCACGGCCAAGGGCACGGATGGCGCCCACGAGGAGACCCCAGTGGGCGGCGATCCCGGCGTCGACGAGGGTCAGGCCGTCGTCGGCGGCGACCAGGTACGAATTCACGACGTTCTCGTGGATCCGGATGACGTCGGGTCCGAGGCGCTCCAGGGGCATCGTCTCCTCCCTTCGGTCGGCCCGGCGAGGGTCCGTCCTCAGCCGAGGCCCGGGATGGCGGCTGCGGCCGATCGGTCGAGGATCCAGGTCGCGCCGTCGCCGGCGGGCACGTTGGGCCGGCCAGCGGCGTTCGTCGCGGACCGGGCCGAAGATCTCGGCGAGGATCGGCGCCTTCGACGCCCCGTGGGCGACGACGATCAGCTCGTCGGTCACGTCGAGGACGGCGGGGTTGAGGGTGACCCGGGGGACCTTCGGCTCGACGTGGGTCGGCGCGGGGACCGCGTACGCCACCGCGACCGGCGCGACCGGCGCCCCCGGAAAGACCGAGAGGACGTGGCCGTCCGGTCCGACGCCGAGGAGGACGACGTCGAAGACCGGCCAGCCGGCCCGCCGCGGCAGCTCGCGCCAGACCTCGGCGGCGTAGCGGGCCGCGGCCCACGACGGGTCGTGCCCCTCGTCCAGGGCGCGGTCGGTGGGGACCGGGTGGACGTTCTCGGGCGGGAGCGGGATGGCGGGGAGGAGGACCTCGTCGAGGGGTCGGACGTTGCTGAGCGGGTCGCTCCGGCGGACGAACCGGTCGTCGCCCCACCAGACGTGGACGGCGGCCCAGGGCGGGGCCGCGTCGGGTGGCAGCGCGGCGAGGGCGCGGTAGATCCCGGCCGGCGTCGAGCCGCCCGTCGTCGCGACGTCGGCCCGGCCGCGGCGGGCGACCGCTTCCCGGAGGGCCGCGGCGATCCGCTCGGCCGCCGTCCGGGCCGCCGCGTCGGGGTCGGGCAGGACGAGGATCTCCGGCTCGTTCGCGGCGGCGGGGCGCCGGGTCACGACGCTGGACTCGGACGTCATCGTGCTCGCGTCTCCTCTGTTCGCTTCGATCCGTTCGCCGTGGCGTCGACGGCGGCGCGACGACCTAGCCTTCGAGCAGCCGGCCCGCCGCTCGGAGCGCCTCGACGGCGATCCGATCCCGGCCGGGCGTCTCGATCGCCTCGGCGAGGAGGTCGACGTCGGTCCGCCGCGGACCGCGGAAGAGGCGGTCGAGGACCGGGATCCCGTCCTGCCAGGCCCGGACGTGGACCGCCTCGGCCTCGCCGGTGACCTCGACCCGCAGCTCCGAGCCCCGCCGCTCGGCGAGGAGCTCGAGGCGGAGGGTCGTCCCGTCGGGCGCGATCAGACCAGATCGGTCGGACGACGACGTCGACCGGGATGACCGTCGCCGCGGAGTCGGGCCGCGTAGCCCGGCCCGATCGGGCGCGCCGGGCTCCGGCTCGCGGCCGTCGGCCCTCCGGGCCGGCTCCCGAGGGACCGCGGTCGAGCGGTCGGAGCGGGCGTCTCGACCCGGTCTCCCGAGCCGCGAGGCGAGCCAGGCGACATGGTAGACGGGCTTCACGACGTTCGTCGTCCCCGGCCGCCCGAGGCGATCGCGGGAGGCGTAGGACACGGCGATCCGCCGAAGGCTCCGGACGAAGGGCCGCAGGACCGGCAGGTCGAAGGCGGCGGCGATCGCCTCCCGCCACCGCGACTGGCGGACGAAGGCGAAGTCGAAGATCGCCGGTCCATCCCGCTCGCCGAGCCGGGCGAGGGCGGCGAGTCGGTCGAGGCCGTCGCCGCTCCAGCCCGAGCCGTCGACGATGAGCCGGTCGGCGAGCGCGAGCGCCTCCTCGAAGGGCGGTGTTTCGAAGGGCGGGTTGCCCGGCCACCAGAGGGTGACCGGGAGGTCGTGGATGAGGAGCGGGGTCACGATGGCGCCGAGCCGGCGACCGGCCTCGCCGCCGGCCCGGAGGTAGATGAACTCGCTGCACATCTCGGGGACGTCCTCGCGGGGCAGGACGCAGACGGCCTCGATCCGGGCGTCGAGCCAGGCCGGGCCGTCGGGGTCGAGGGCGCTCAGGACGATGGTCCGGGAGGGATGCCGGCCGGTCAGGGCGGCGATCGTCGCCGCGGCCCGTTCGCCGAGCTCCGGCCGCCGGGCGACGACGACGAGGTTCATGACGCTCGTCCGGGCGGCGACGTGGCGCTCCTCGACGCCGTCGACGGTCGTCGTCAGGACCGGTTCGGCCCAGATCCGGCGGAGCTCGCGCTCGATCTCCTCGATGGTCTTCGCGCGGGTCTGCCAGCGAAGGACCGGCTGGCCGGGCACCCGCTGGCGGTCGTGCTCGTCGACGAGCCGACGCCGGTCGACGGACCGCTCGGGTGCCGGGCGTCGTCCATCCAGAGCCTCCGCCAGCGTCGGCCGTCCCGGGCGACGAGGGCCTCGGCCTCCGGCGGCCCCCAGGTCCCGGCGGCGTAGTTCGGGAAGGCCGGCGCCGGACCGTCGATCCAGGCCTCGATGATCGGGGTCACGATCTGCCAGGCTGCCTCGACCTCGTCGGCCCGGGTGAAGAGCGAGGCGTCGCCCAAGAGGGCGTCGAGGATGAGGGTCTCGTAGGCGTCGGGGGCGTCGACGCTGAAGGAGGCGCCGTACGAGAAGTCCATCGTCACGGCCCGGATGTCGAGGCCGAGCCCCGGCACCTTTGCCCCGAAGCGGAGGAGGATCCCCTCGTCCGGCTGGATCCGCATCGCGAGGAGGTTCGGCTCGGGGTCGACGTTCCCCTCCCGGAAGAGGCGGTGGGGGACCTCCCGGAACTGGATCGCGATCTCCGTCGCCCGCTTCGGGAGGCGCTTGCCGCTCCGGAGGTAGAAGGGGACGCCCGACCAGCGCCAGGTGTCGACCTCGAGGCGGACGGCGATGAAGGTCTCGGTCTCCGACTCCGGGTTCGACGCCTGGTTCTTCCCGGTAGCCCGGGACGGCCGTCCCGGCGACCCAGCCCGGTCCGTACTGGCCGCGGACGACGTCGCGGGCGACCCGCTCGGCGGTGAAGGGGTTGACGGCCCGGACGACCTTCACCTTCTCGTCGCGGAGGGCGTCGGCCTCGAAGGAGGCGGGCGGCTCCATGGCCACGAGGGCGAGGAGCTGCATGAGGTGGTTCTGGAGGATGTCCCGCGAGGCGCCGGTCTCCTCGTAGAAGCGGCCGCGGCTCTCGATCCCGATCGATTCGGCGACGGTGATCTGGACGTGGTCGACGTAGCGGCGATTCCAGATCGGCTCGAAGATCCCGTTGCCGAACCGGAAGACGAGGAGGTTTCGGACCGTCTCCTTGCCGAGGTAGTGGTCGATCCGATAGACCTGCGACTCTCGGAAGACCTTGCCGACCTCGCGGTTCAGGCGGATCGCCGAGGTGAGGTCCCGGCCGAACGGCTTCTCGATGACGATCCGCCGCCAGCCGCCCTCGTGGCGCTCGTGGTCGAGCCCCGCCCGCCCGAGCTGGGCGACGACGATCGGGAAGGCGGACGGCTGGGTGGCGAGGTAGTAGAGGCGGTTGCCTTCGGTTCCGTGGCGGCGGTCGATCTCGTCGAGGCGGGCCGAGAGGCGGTCGAAGGTCGTCGGGTCGTCGAAGTCACCCTCCAGGTACTCGATCCGCTCGAGGACGTCGGCTCGCTCGTCGGGTTCGAGGGGCACCCGGGAGTTGGCCTCCAGGCTGCGGGCGACCTCGGCCCGGAAGGTCTCGTCGGTGTAGGGGCGTCGGGCGACGGCGACGATGCGGAAGGCGGTCGGGAGGAGGTTCGTCCGCCAGAGCTGGGCGAGGGCCGGGAAGACCTTCCGGTGGGCGAGATCGCCGGTCGCCCCGAAGAGGACGAAGACGGAAGGGTCCGGGACCCGCTCGAGGCGGAGCCCGGTCCGGAGGGGGTTCTCGGTCGGCGGCGAGGTCCGTGGCCGTCGGCTCCTGGCGGCGAGGCGGGCGAGGCGCAGCTCGCGGATCGTCCGCGGGCGTCCGGGGCGGTGCCGGGCGCCGGGCGGCTCGGCGGGGCTTCTGGGTGCCTCGGCGGTTCCGGCGCTCCCCACCGGACGGGTCGCGACCTCGCGGTCTCCGGTCGTCATCCGCGGGGGTCGCCTACTGGCCCGGCTCGTCGCTCGCCGCCTTCACGGCGTGCCCGCCGAACTCGTTCCGGAGGGCGGCGAGGACCTTCGCTCCGTACGAGTCCTCCTGCCGGGAGCGGAAGCGGGTCAGGAGGCTCAGGGTGATGACCGGGGCCGGGACGTCGTGGTCGATCGCCTCCTGGACCGTCCAGCGACCCTCGCCCGAATCGGCGACCCAGCCCTTGATCGAGCGGAGGTCCTGATCATCGGCGAGGGCCCGCTCCAGGAGCTCGAGGAGCCACGACCGGACGACCGAGCCGTGCTGCCAGAGGCCGGCGATGGCCCGAAGGTCGAGATCGTAGTCGCTCGCGTGCATGATCTCGAAGCCCTCGGCGTAGGCCTGCATGAGCCCGTACTCGATCCCGTTGTGGACCATCTTCACGTAGTGGCCGGCACCCGGGGCCCCGACGTGGAGGTAGCCCTGCTCCGGGGCGAGGGAGCGGAAGATCGGCTCGAGGGGCCGGACGACGTCGGGTTCGCCGCCGACCATGAGGCAATAGCCGACCTGGAGCCCCCAGATCCCCCCCGACACGCCGGCGTCGACGTAGCCGATGCCGTGCTCCTTCAGGCGCGGCGTGGCGGCGGAGGTCGTCGTGGAAGTTCGTGTTCCCGCCGTCGATGATCGTGTCACCCGGCGCCAGGTGGGGGAGGAGCTCCTCGATCTGGGCCTCGGTCGGGTCGCCGGCTGGGACCATGATCCAGATTGCCCGCGGCGGTGTCAGCTTGGCCACGAGCTCCTCGATGGAGAAGGCTGCCTCGGCGCCCTCGGTCGCGATCTCGCGGGTCTTGTCCGGGGTCCGGTTGTAGGCAACGATCTGGTGGCCGTCGCGGAGGAGGCGGCGAACCATGTTCGCGCCCATCCGGCCGAGTCCGATGAAGCCGATGCGCATGTGGGCGGGTCTCCTTCCGTGGTCCGGTTCCGCGAGTTCGGCGGCGGCCTCGCCGGCGCCGGATGTGGCAGCCGGCGCCCGGGATCACCTCGGCTCGTAGTCTAGTCCGTTCGGATCGGCTCCCTTCATCGACCTCCGGTGCGCTCCTATCCTGCAGGAATGCAGCGCATCACGATCAGCCTCCCCGACGGCGTGGCGGCAGCCCTCACCCGTGAGGCGCGACGCCGCCGGGTGTCGGTCTCGGAGCTCTGCCGAGCGATCATCGCCGAGCGCCTGGCCCCCGTCGATCGCGGTCGGCGGCTCCCGTTCGTCGCCCTCGGCCGCAGCGGGTTCACGTCGACCGCCCGGGATATCGAGGCGATCCTCGAGGCCGAGTGGGCCGGTGATCGCCGTCGTTGATTCGGGCCCGCTCTACGCGGCGGTCGATGCGTCCGACGAGGACCATGCCCGCTGCGTCGAGATCCTGGAGCGTCCCGATCTCGAGCTCGTCGTCCCGGCGCTCGTCGTGGCCGAGGTCACGTACCTCGTCGGCCGGCGTCTCGGCGCCGAGGTCGAGGCGGCGTTCCTCCGAGGGTTGCGGGTCGTCGAGATCGAGGTGCCGCTTCCGGAGGACTGGGCTCGCATCGCCGACTTGGTGGCCACGTACGCCGACGTTCCCCTCGGGGGCACCGACGCCTCGGTCGCCGTCCTCGCCGACCGGCTCGGCACCGACCTGATCGTGACGCTCGATCGGCGCCATTTCGGGGCCTTGCGGACGGCCGCCGGTCGCCCGTATCGGATCCTGCCGGAATAGGGAGCCCGCCGGCGCCCCCTGGTGGCGCGCACCGGCCCCGGGGTCATCGTGACTTCTCCTGGGCGCGGCCCTTTTGGGGTGCCGTCTGTGGCCGGCGCTCCGAAGGGTGTGTCCTCCGAACACCATACCGGCCGCACGCACCGCACCGGCAGCCCCGGTTCCCGCCGTTTGGTGTCCGCTCCGCATCGAAGCGGCCGAATGGGCTCATCCCCCGACCCCGGCGCCCCGGCTTCGGTGTTCCCTGCACACGGCGAACTGGGCCGCCCACCGCCGGACCGGCCCGGCTCGCGCAGGCGTTGGGATGTGTACGGTCTCCTGATATGGCTTGACCGACCTCGCGCCACGGGCCAGAATAGCCAGCATGACGACCATGACGACGGTCACCGAGGCGAAGAACCGGCTCAGCAGCCTCCTCGATCGCGTCAAGGCGGGCGAGCGCATCATCATCACCGACCGAGGAGTCCCCGTCGCTCGTCTCGAGCCGATCGCGGCGGCGGCGGACCCCACCGGTCGCCTCGGACGCCTCGAGCGGGCCGGCATCCTGAGGCGAGGACTCCAACCGCCACCCCTCGATCTCATCGCCCAGCCCGGCCCCCGCGTGCTGCCGGGAACGAGCGTCGTCGAGGCGCTCCTCGAGGAACGGCGGCACGGTCGGTGAAGTTCTGGGACAGCTCGGCGGTCGTCCCGCTGCTCGTGGCGGAGCCGAGCACGGAAGCCGCGACCCGGCTCTATCGGGATGACCCGGCCATGGTGGTCTGGTGGGGAACGCCGCTCGAGTGTGCCTCCGCCCTTGCCCGTCGGGAGCGGGAAGGCTCCCTCGATCCCGGGGCCGTCACCGAGGCCCTTGGGCGCCTCGCGGCGGTGGAGTCGGCCTGGCACGAGGTCCTGCCGAGCGACCGTCTCCGCGCCCAGGCAGTCCGGCTCGTCCGCGTCCACCCGCTGCGGGCCGCCGACGCGCTCCAGCTGGCGGCCGCCCTGGCCGTGGCGGAGGGGAACCCCGAGCGGCTGCCCTTCGTCACCCTCGACGGCCAGCTGGCCCTGGCCGCCGAACGGGAGGGGTTCCCGGTGGCGCGCCCCGGCGAGGCCGGCTAGGAAGCGGCAACGGCTCGGGGCTGATTCCCGGCCCGTGTCTTCCCTGGGGCTCGACCTACCGCACCTCAGGGGCTGAACCAGCCGCCTCCGCCGCCTCCGCCGCCCCCTCCAAGGCCGCCGCTGCCTCCGCCGCCCCCTCCAAGGCCGCCGCTGCCGGTCGGCGAGATCCACCACTCGACATCGTCCGGGGTAAAGGAACTTCCGTCGCTGAGCCAGCAAATGAGCCCGACCTCGTCGGAGTCGGGAGCCGTGACGACCACGACCCCGACGAACGAAACCCGGGGGGTCCCTCCTGGTGAGAGGTCGAAGGATTGCGAGAATCCGGAGACGTTGGGGTCTCCGCCCGGCAGTCCCGTTCCGACGACCGAGCAAACCCCCGGGGATGGGGGAACGAGCGCCTTCGCGACGACGAGGTACGTGCCGGAGGTCAGCGCCGGCCCCGGGTTGCCGGTCTTATGAACGAAGGTCAGCCCCGCGCCGGCGGGTCCCGTCGGCCCCTGCGGGCCGGGGGGCCCTGTCGGCCCAGGCGCCCCCTGCGGCCCTCGAGGCCCCTGTGGTCCGGGCGGCCCCTGGGGCCCCGTCGGCCCGGGCGGTCCCGTCGGCCCAGGCGCCCCCTGCGGCCCTCGAGGCCCCTGTGGTCCGGGCGGCCCCGTCGGCCCGGGCGGCCCCGTCGGCCCGGGCGGTCCCGCCGGCCCGGGAGGCCCTGTCGGTCCCGGTGGTCCGGAGACCGTCGGTCCCGGCGGCCCCGTCGGTCCCGGGGGTCCCACCGGTCCCTCGAGGATGCCGGTACTTGTGATGGCGATCACGAACACGAGGCTCACCGCAGTCGCCACGACGGTCGACGCGATCGTCATACTCAATTGCGGTGGCTGGGGCAGATTCATCGACATCGACACTCCTCCCCGTCGCTGACGAAGAATCGGCCGCAATCGTAGCCGGTGGTTCCTGCCGGAACAACTCAATGAGGCCGCGCGTCGGCATCCCAACGCCCCATGCGGCTGTCGGACCCCGGTCGCTCCTGGGGTCCAACGGTCCGCCTCAGCCCGTCGACCCTGACCCGTGGCGGCCTAAGTCAGCACGGACAACGGGATGCTTCCAGGCACCGGCGGGGACGTCTCGGGGACGTCTCACCGCCGGTGCCCTTGAGGAGGTCAGGGGACGTGGAAGCCCGGCGACCGAGACTGCGGGTTGCAGAACGAGGCCCCCGGCGCAAACCCGTGCTCGAAATGGAACCCGGGGCCCGGCCCACCGGGGATGACCGCCCCGTTCCCGGCGATCGCCGCCCCGACCTGGCCCGCCGGCGGCCAACCCGACAGCGCGCCGCCCGTCACGTAATCGCGGACGACGTGCTGGCCATGCACCTGAATGCCGAGGGCCGTCACGTCGCTGCACGTCGGCGTCGCGGCCGAAACCGGCCCGGCCACCGTCACCGCGGCGAGGATGCCGACGAGAAGAACGATCCGCCGCATCACGCTACCTCCACGCTCAGTTCGTAGATCTCGGCCGGTGGGTGGCCGGCTCGCTCGTGGACCCGGCGGACGGCTTCCTTGCTCGGGCCCGTGGCGAGACAGAAGACCTTGCCCGCCTCCGGGTCGAGCCAGGCCCGCTCGAAGTGGACGCCCTCGTCCCGCTCGATCGCGAGATCGCGCGCGTGGGCCTCCTGGAGCTGGGTAGCCGTCACGCCGAAGAACCCCGAATGGACGTCCATGAACTTCGCCATCCGATCCTCCTTGCTCTGTGCCCCGATTGGCAGGGCAGACCGGGACCGATCGTCGGCGGTCCGGCCGGCTCGGTCATCGGTCGAACGACGGATGGGCCCTCGAAGTCGGTGGCTGCCACACGATCACTGCGGGCTCACGAAGAGGCTCGTCAGGTCCACCAAGCCCTGAGTCCCGAACGGATGGGCAGGCGCGGACGCCGCGAACGAGGAGTGCTCATCGGATCAGCCGGGATCGGGCCGGCTCCCCGGCGTGTCGCCCCCGAGCGCGAGCGACCGCGCCAAGACCCTCGTCAAATCTGGGGTTTCTTCGTACACTCCGCCAATGCCGACTCTCGGGCCTCTCGTCTGCCCGATCCTCGTCGGTCGTGACGGCCTCCTCCGGCTCGCCGACCGGCGGATCGAGGAGGCAGCCCGCGGGCGGGGCGGCCTCCTCCTCCTGGCCGGCGAGGCGGGCATCGGCAAAACGCGACTCCTCGCTGCCATCGAAGCGAAGGCCGGCGTGCGGGCTTCGCCCTACTGCGCGGGGCAACCTTCCCGCGCGACCTCGAAGTCCCCGCCGCCCCGTTCATCGACCTCGCCCGGAGCGATGCGGGCGCTCGGCTCGTGCCCGGACTCCTCGAGCGCCTCTTCGCGGCCCCGAGCGGCGGGGACGCCCACCGCCGGCGGCGCCTTCTCGTCCTCGATGCCGCCGACATCCTCGCTCGAGCGGGCGGCGGCCGAGCGCTCCTCATTGCCCTCGAGGATCTCCACTGGGCCGACGATCTCGCGCTCGAGATCGTCGCCGCCCTCGCCCGACGTCTCGCCGAGCTGCCGATCCTCGTCGTTGCCACCTACCGGAGCGACGAGCTCTACCCGCGGATCCCGATGCGCGACTGGCGATCCCGTCTCCTCGCCCAGCGCCTCGCCGAGGAGGCACGCCTCCCCCGTCTCGACGTCTCGGCGGTGGCGACGATGGCAGCCCTCCTGCTCGGGTCGGAGCTCCCCGTGGCCCAGGACGTGGTCATGGCCATCTACGCCCGGAGCGACGGCATCCCCCTCCACGTCGAGGAGCTCCTCGGCGTCGCCATCGGTTCCATCAGGGGACGGGCCGACGCGATCCGCGCCGCGGACGTGCCGGATACCCTCGCCGATGCGGTCCGGAGCCGGCTTGCCCGGCGGTCGGCCCGCGCCCAGCGGATCGCCCAGGCTGCGGCCGTCTACGGCCGCTCCTTCGACATCGACAGCCTCGCTGCCGTTGTCGCCTGGTCCGTCGACCCCGTGGCAACGGCCGTTGCAGAACTCGCCGACCACTTCATCGTCGTTCCGTCCGTCGAGCCGGGTCGGTTCGACTTTCGCCACGCCTTGATCCGGGACGCGATCCACGCCACCGTCGATGCTCCCACCCGGCGCCGCCTCCACTCGCGGGTCGCCGACGTGGCTGCTGCCGAGGGGCTCGACGAGGGGTTTTGCTCGATTCACTTCGAGGCCGCCGGCCGGCGGGACGAGGCGTACCGAGCGGCCCTCTCCGCCGCTCGACGCGCGATGACCCTCTGGTCGCGGCACGAGGCCTGTGAGCTCTACCAGCGCGCCCTCCGCAATCGGCCGCCCCACCTCTCCGAGCTCGAGCACGCGAGGTTGCTGGAGGAGCATGCGACGGCGGCCGCCTCGGCCGACGACAACGCAAGCGCTGCCGAGTCCCTCGTCGAGGCCCAGGAGCACTATCGTCGGGCCGGCCGACCCGTCGACGCGTGCCGCCTCCTCGCCCCTCTCGTTGCGGCGCGCCACCTCTTGGGCGACGGCCTCGAGGAGCGGGCGAGGCTCCTCCGGGGCGGCCTGGACGAGCTCGACGCCGTCGCCCGCGCGGCCGGGGTCGAGGGGCGGTCCGAGGGGTCGTGGGCGGACGACTCCATCGGCGACGCTGAGGCCGAAGGGCCGTCCGGCGCGCCCGAGGTCGACACCATCGACGCCCGCCTGGTCCGGGCTCGCCTCCTCTCCGGCCTCTGCGCGGCCTACATGCTCGACCGTCGCCTCGACGAGTCGATCGAGTACGGCGAGGCCGCCCTCCGTCTCGCCGTCGAGCTCGGCGACGAGGCAACCGAGCTCGACACCCTGGCGACCCTCGGCTCGGACCTCGTCTTCGCCGGCCGGATGGACGAGGGCTGGGCGATGTTCGAGGCGGCCGTCGGCCGAGCGCGCGCGGCGCAGCGCGAGACCGAGGCGGCCCGGACCTACCGGATGATCGGCTCGTGCGCCTCCGTCCTCGTCGAGTACGAGCGCGCCGAGCGCTGGCTCCGCGAGGGGATCGACTACGCGGAGCGAGTCGAGCTCTGGAACCACCGCCACTACATGGCCGCCCACCTCGGTCACGTCCTCTGGGCCACGGGTCGGTGGGACGAGGGCGAACGGGTGGCCGCCCACGCCCTCGCCGACGGACGGGGCGGCATCACGACCCGGATCACCGCCCTCCACGTCCTCGGCTACGTCGCCCTCGGGCGTGGGGATCTGACCGCGGCCCGCCGGCACCTCGATCAGGCCCGGGAGCTCGGGGAGTCGATGCGCGAGCTCCAGCGGCTCTCTCCCGCGCTCTGGGGACTCGCCGAAGTCGATCTCCTCGCGGGTGACGTGAGCGCCGCGATTGACGGCTCGGAGCGTGGCTTCGCCGCCTCGGCGGTCGTGGCCGACGCGGCCTACCTCTTCCCCTTCCTCGTGACCGGAACTCGGGCTCGCCTCGCCGCCAGGGACGTCGCGGCTGCCGAGCGTTGGGTGGCCGACGTCTCGGCCGCCCTCCGCCGACGGAGCATCCCGGGTACCCTGCCGGCGATCGACCACGCCGTCGGCCTCCTCGCGCTGGCCCGCGGCGCGACCGGGGCCGCCCGCTCGGCCCTCCGAGCTGCCCGGCACGGCTGGCTCGAACGGACGCGCGTCTGGGAGGGGACGTGGGCCAGCCTTGACCTCGCCCTCGTCGAAACCCGCTCGAACCGACTCGTCGAGGCCGACCGCCTCGTCGCCGAGGTCCTCGACCTGGCCCGGACCCTCGGGAGCGCTCCGTTGGTAGACCGCGCGGCCGCCCTCGAGCGCCGGATCCGGGCCCGACACCCGACTCCCGACCCGTGGGCCCCGCTCACGGCCCGGGAGTACGAGATCGCCCGCGCGGTCGCGGGGGGCCGGACGAACGCGGAGATCGCCGCCGAGCTCGGGCTCTCCCCGAAGACGGTCGCCGCGCACGTCGAGCACATCCTGAACAAGCTCGGCGCGAGTCGGCGGGCGGAGATCGCCGCCTGGGCTACCGCTGCCGCGACCCGGGATGGGGCCGCCGCTCCCACCGGGCTAGGTCCGAACCAGGGCCGCGACGACCGAACCGCCGGTCGACCCTCCCGGACTGGTGAGGGCCCCGGCTGATCGGGGGCGGCCCAGGGTGGGACCTCGTCGCGGCGATACGAGCAGCGGGGTCACCGCAGTCCCCACCACGGCCCGAGTGCCGAAACCCTGAAGCCCCACCAAGGTACGGGCGACGGACGTATTCGCTGGGCGCCCCTTGGGGGAGGAGCTGACCCGGTCTTTTTTCGGTACTCGCGGGGAGAGTGAACCGCCGAAACGGGTTGCCGTTTTCCACGCCTGCCGCCCGGGGTCCGAGCGTGGCGAGGCGAGCCGGTCCGGATCGCTCGCCGTCCGATCTTCTCGGATCCTCGCCGGGCGAGTAGATCGGAACGGTCGTCGACCGGTTCACTCGTCCCAGGAGTAATCGAGAACTCCGGGTGGCTCCGGCGGGCGCGTCACGCTCCCCGCGAGTACCGTGGACAACCGGCCCGCCGACGGCGACCCCGACGGCCGCTCGGCGGTGTGAGGAGCCTACGCGGGACCATCGGGACCGCTGCCGGTTTCGGCGGCTTCGATGGCGGCGATTTTCGCGAGCCGCCGCCGGTGCCGCTCCTCGCCGCTGAAGCGAGCCCGCAGGAAGGCGAGGGTGCACTCGAGGGCGAGCTCCGGGCCGACGACCCGGCCGCCGAGGACGAGGACGTTCAGGTCGTCGTGCTCGACCCCCTGCCGGGCCGAGTACGTGTCGTGGCAGATGGCGGCCCGAATCCCCCGCATCTTGCTCGCCGCCACTGCCGCGCCGATCCCGCTCCCGCAGACGAGGATCCCCCGCTCGGCGCGACCCGAGCGGATCGCCTCACCGATCGCCTTCGCGTAGTCCGGGTAGTCGTCGCCGGGGTCCTCGCCGTGGCCGCCGAGATCGACGAGGTCGAGGCCGAGGTCGAGGGCGGCGAGCCTGGCGAGGAGCTCGTCCTTGAGGGCGGCGCCGGCGTGATCGGCGGCGAGGGCGACGCGCATCAGTGGCTCGGTAGGTGGGCCTCGGCGGCCTCGGGCGGCATCGGGACCCGGCCCCGGAGCCCGTCTCGGACGACCCGCCGCCCGATCTCGGCGATCCGCTCCGGTGTGAAGCCGAACTTGGCGAGGACCGTCGCCCCCGGCGCCGAGGCGCCGAAGCGGTCGATGGCGACGATGGCCCCCTGCTCGCCGACCCAGCGCTCCCAGCCGAGGGCGACGCCGGCCTCGACGCTCACCCGCGGGACGCCGGGCGGGAGGACGCCGTCGCGGTAGGCCGCGTCCTGGGCCTCGAAGCGCTCCCAGCAGGGGAGCGAGACGACCCGGGTCGGGATCCCGTCCGCCTCGAGGCGCTCGGCGGCCGCCATGGCGACGTGGAGCTCGGACCCCGTGGCGATGAGGACGAGGGCCGGCTTCCCGCCGTTCGCCTCGCTCGATGCCCGCCGGAGGACGTAGCCGCCGCGACGAACTCCCTCCCGGGCGAGCTCGGCCGTCCCGGGCAGGGTCGGCAGCTTCTGGCGCGAAAGGACGAGGGCGACCGGCCCGCGCGGGGCGTCGAGGTCCCCGTCGGCGGCGTTCCGTTCGAGGGCGAGGGCCCAGGCCGCGGCCGTCTCGTTGGCGTCGCCCGGGCGGACGACCCAGAGGTTCGGGATCGCCCGGAGGGCGGCGAGGTGCTCGACCGGCTGGTGGGTCGGCCCGTCCTCGCCGAGCCCGACCGAATCGTGGGTCCAGACGTAGACGACCGGGAGGCCGGCGAGGGCGGCGAGGCGGACCGAGCCGCGCATGTAGTCGCTGAAGGTGAGGAACGTCCCGACGAAGGGCCGGAGGCCGCCGTGGTAGGCGATCCCGTTCGCGGCCGCCCCCATGGCGTGCTCGCGGACCCCGAAGCGGATGTTCCGGCCGGCCTCGTCGGCGGTGAGGACGCCGCCGTCGGGGATGTCGGTCAGGTTCGACTCGGAGAGGTCGGCCGAGCCGCCGATGAGCTCCGGGACGACGGGCGCCAGGGCGGCGATGGCGTGTTGGCTCGCCTGGCGGGTGGCGAAGTCCTCGCCAACGGCGTAGACGCGAAGGGCCTTCCCCCATCCTTCCGGGAGCCGGCCGGCGAAGCGGCGGCGGAACTCGGCGGCGAGGTCCGGGTAGTCGCGCTCGTAGCGGGCGAAGCGCTCCTCCCAGACCGAGACGAGCTGCTCGCCCCGCGGAATCGCCTCCCGGAAGTGGGCGAGGACGTCGTCGGGGACGTAGAAGTGTCGGTCCGGGTCCCAGCCGTAGGCCTGCTTCGTCAGCCGGACCTCCTCCTCGCCGAGGGGTGCGCCGTGGGCCTTGTGGGAGTCCTGCTTGTTCGGGCTGCCGTAGCCGATGTGGGTCCGGACGGCGATGAGGGAGGGGAGGTCGTCGGCCCGCGCCCGTTCGATCGCGGCGGCGATGGCCTCGACGTTCGTCCCGTCTTCGACCCGGTCGACCTGCCAGCGGTACGCCTCGAAGCGGGCCAGGACGTCCTCGCTCCAGGCCATCGAGGTCGGGCCGTCGAGCTGGATCTTGTTGTCGTCGTAGAGGACGATGAGCTTGCCGAGCCGGAGGTGGCCGGCCAGCGAGCAGGCCTCCGAGGCGACGCCCTCCTGGAGGTCGCCGTCGGAGGCGATGACGTACGTCCAGTGGTCGACGATGTCGTGGCCGGGCCGGTTGAACTCGGCGGCGAGTCGCCGCTCGGCGATCGCCATCCCGACGGCGTTCGAGATCCCCTGACCCAAGGGCCCGGTCGTCGCCTCGACGCCCGGCGTCAAGCCGTACTCCGGGTGGCCCGGCGTCCGGCTCCCCCACTGACGAAAGGCCATGAGCTCCTCGAGCTCGAGGCCGTAGCCGGTCAGGTAGAGGAGCGAGTAGAGGAGCATCGAGGCGTGCCCGGCCGAGAGGACGAAGCGGTCGCGGTCGGGCCAGTCGGGGCGGGTCGGGCGCGTGGCGGAGGAACCGGGTCCAGAGGGCGTAGGCCATCGGGGCCGCCCCCATCGGCGAGCCCGGGTGGCCGGAGTTCGCCTTCTGGACCGCGTCGATGGAGAGGGTCCGGATCGTGTCGATGGCGAGGCGTTCGAGGGACGGCGCGGCGATCGTCATGCGGGCAGGCTCCAGGGTGTCAGGGGGTCGCGCCGATTGTACGCCAGCCCGGTGGCCTCCCCGGGGGCGGGGCTGTTGGGGAGCCGCGTCGGACGGCCAACATTCCAGGTAGTCTTTGACAATCTTAGAGAGCTTTGGATAGATTCGGACCCATGCCAGGAAACCGTTCGGAGGCCGGATCGGGTTCGACCGCCGGGCCGAGCACCGCGACGAGACGAACACGCACCGCGCAGGCGACCCGATCGCCGGGGAGCGAGGGCTCGGGTTGGGTCTCCCTCGGCGAGGCGAGTCGCCTCCTCGGGATCTCGCCGGGCACCCTCAGGCGCTGGGCCGACGCGGGTCGTCTGCCCGTCTTTACGACCCCGGGCGGACATCGCCGCTTTCCCCGCCAGGCCCTCCGCGCCCTGCTGCCGGCCTCGCGCCCCCGCCGCCCGTCCCTCGCTCGGCTCGGCGCCTCCCCTGAGCGGATCGCCCGAGCCTACCGACCACGACGGCATCCGCCGGCCGAAGCTGCCGGGCCCGATCCGATCCTCGGTCGACTCTCGGACGAGGACCGGACCCGCTTCCGGGAGCGGGGCCGGCGGCTGGTCGGACTTCTCCTCGAGCACCTCGACGCCCCGGATCGGGAGACGCGGGCCCTAACCCTCCAGGAGGCTCGACAGGTGGCGGCCGAGCACGGCCGCGTGCTGGCTGACCTCGGGCTGTCGCTGACCGACGCCGTCGCCGCCTTCCTCCGCTTCCGGACCCCCTTCCTCACCGAGCTCGCCGCCCTCGCCCGGCGGCGGAACCTCGACACGAGGGAGGCGACGGTGCTCCTGACCGACGCCGACCGAGCGACGGACAGCCTCCTCGTGGCGATGATGACGGGCCACACCCTCGCCACCGGTCAGCGACTCGTGGAGACCGGTCGCCTCGGGCGGAGCCGAGCTCGGGGGAGCCACGCGGGGGATGGTCCCTCGCGCGGGATCGACGCCACCCGCCGGGTCGACTCGGCCGAAGGCTGAGCCGTCGAGATGGCCGATCTCCGGCGTCCACGGTTCGACTCGCCCCTCGCCCCGGCCGCGGCATCGGTTACCGGCCTGGCCGCGTCTCGCTCGGTGCTCGGCAGGGAGGGTCGGAGCCGGCGGGACGGCTCGGACTGGCCGTGGGTCGTCGCCGCCAGGGCCGGTCGGGCGACGGCCGAGGAGCGGGCGCGCTTCCTCGGTCGGATTCAGGAGGGCGGTCTCGACCGGGGTCGGGTCGTCGTCGCCACCTGCCACCGGGTCGAGCTCTTCGGCATCGGCGAGCCGCCCGAGCCGGAGATCGCGGCCGGCTTTCCCTGGCGGGGGCTCGAGGTCGGCCGCGGCCCGGAGGCTGCCCGGCATGCGCTGCGGCTCGCCGTCGGCCTCGAGAGCGTCGTCCTCGGCGAGGAGCAGGTCCTCGGACAGGTTCGGGAGGCCCTTGCGGCGGCTCGACGGCGGGGGCCCCTCGACCCGCGCCTCGACCGCCTCTTTCAGATCGCCCTTCGGATCGGCCGGGCCGCCCGGGCCGACGGTCGACGGACGACGGACGGGCTCGCTCGCCGAGCCGTGGCGGCCCTCGCCCGCCGCCTCGGCTCCTCGGACGGACGCCTGAGTGGCCGTCGGATCCTCGTCGTCGGGACAGGGACGATGGGCCGACTCCTCGCCGTCGGCGTCCTGCGAGCCGGGGCGGAGCTCATCCTCGCCAGCCGCCATCCGGCCCGGGCTCGAGCCCTCCTCGAGGCCGTGGAGGCGAGGGGCGAGGCGCTCGACCTCGAGGGGGCCGCGGTGCGCTGGTCGGAGGGCCGCCTCGACGGGGTCCTCGTCGCGCTCGCCGGCCCGTGGACGGCGATCGCCCGGGAGACGGCAACCGACCGGGAGGTTGATCGGGGCGGCGGACCCGGACGGCTCGCGCCGGTGGTCGACCTCTCGGCCCCGAGCGCGCTCCCGGAGGGGCTTCAGAAGCGGCTTGGGCGAGGGTTCATCGGGATCGACGACCTGGCCGAGGAATCGGGCGACGCGACGCCGCCCGGAGCCGGGGATTCGGCGGGGCCAGCGGAACTGACGGCCGAGCGCGCCTTTCGGGATCGGGCGGAGGCCCTCGTCTCCGAGGGGCTGGCGGCCTACCGGAGCTGGCTCATGGCCCGGGCCGCCGGGGAGACGATTCGAGCCCTGCAGGACGAGGCCGAGGCGATCCGGCTGGCCGAGCTCGAGGCCCTCTTCCGGCGCCTTCCCGACCTCGATCCCCGGGCCCGCGACCTGATCAACCTCCACTCCCGGCGGACCGTAGCCAGGCTCCTCCACCCCCTCGTCCGGGAGCTGCGGGGAGGCGACCCCGGCGACGGGGCGCGGAAGCCATCGGGCCGGTGACGATGCCTTCGCCCAAGGCCGACCCGCGACGGCTCCGGGTCGGGACCCGCGGTTCGGCCCTCGCCCGATGTCAGACGGCGCTCGTCGTCGAGCGGCTCGGCGCTCTCGGCTGGCAGACCGAGCTCGTGCCCATCGTGACGGCCGGCGATCGCCGACCGCCCGACACGGCCTGGGGCGAGGGGGCCTTCGTCGGCGCCCTCCGCGAGGCGCTCCTCGACGGCGCCATCGACCTCGCCGTCCACAGCGCCAAGGACGTCCCCCTCGACGGCCCGTCGGACCTCGCCATCGCCGCCTACCTCGATCGGCAGGATCCGCGGGACGCCCTCGTCCTCCGGGCCGAGGGGCGGGCGGGGGCCGCCGACCGAGGGGGGGTCGCCGACCAAGGGGAGGCTCCCCCGGCGGGTCTGCCGCGGGGAGCTCGGGTCGGGACCGACAGCCCGCGGCGGGCCGGCTTCCTCCGGGCGGCACGCCCCGACCTGAGGATCGTCCCCCTCCACGGCAACGTCGACACTCGGCTCCGACGCCTCGACGCGGGCGAGGTCGACGCCCTCGTCCTCGCCGCCGTCGGCCTCGTCCGGCTCGGTCGGGCCGACCGGATCACGGCCTGGCTTCCCCTCGACCTCGTTCCGCCGGCGCCGGGTCAGGGGGCGCTCGCCGTCGAGGTGCGCGCTGGTGCCGGGGACCCGAGCCGGGCCGGCCGCACGGGCACGGCCGCCCGTTCGAGCACCGCCGCCCCCGTCGACGCCCTGGCTGCCCTCGACGAGCCGTCCGTTCGGCGCGCAGTCGAGGCCGAACGGCTCGTCCTCGCCCTCCTCGGTGGCGGCTGCCGGGCTCCCATCGGCGTCGCCGCTCGGATCGAAGCGGACGGCGGGGCCGGCCGTGGCGACGAAGCGGGCGTCATCGAGATCCTGGCCGGGGTCGTCGAGCCGGACGGTCGAGACCGCCGGGTCGTCGTCCGGCGGGGACCCGTCACCGACTGGGTGGCCGTCGCCGCCGAGGTCGCCGACCTCCTCCGGCCGGGGTCACGGCCGCCTCGCGCGGCCGCTGCCGTCCTCGAGACGAGGGGAGGCCGCTGATGCCCCCCTCGCCGACCGTCCTCGTCACCGCCGACCCGTCGGCCCGGGGTCCCCTCGTTCGCGCCCTCCGCCGGTTCGGCGTCGGGGTCCGGTGCGTGCCTACGGTGACTCTTCTCCCTGTCCGGCCGAGGACGCCCGGGGGCGAAGCCCTCGACGCGGCCCTCCGGCTCGCTCCTCGAGCGGCGCGCCTCGTCGTCACGAGCCCCCGCGGTGCGCGGATCGTCCTCGGACGGCTCGCCGCCCTCGGCGTCGACCCGAGGCGTCTCCGGTGGGCGGCGGTCGGTCGGTCGACGGCCCGGTCGCTCCGCGACGCCGGCGTCCTCGACGTCCTCGTGCCGGCGACCGCCGACGGGGCGTCCCTCGCCGAGGCCATCGCCGCTGCGGACGTGCTCCCAGGCGCGACGGTCGTCCTCGCCCGCGCGAGTGCCGCCGCCGGTGACCTGCCCGCCCGGCTCGCCGCCGCCGGGGCTCGGGTCGTCGAGGCCGTCGCCTACCGGACCGTCGAGGGCCCGAACCGCTCGCGGGCGACCCTCGGCCGGGCCCTCGCCGATCCCGGCCTCTCCGCCGTCGTCTTCGCTTCCGGTTCGGCTGTCCGTGGGCTCCGGAGCCTGGCGACGAGCCCCGACCTCGCCCGGGCGCGCGACCTTCCGGCGGTCGTCATCGGTCCCCGAACGGCCGCCGTCGCCCGAGCCGAAGGCTTCGCCCGGATCGTCGTTGCCGCCGAGCCGAGCCCGACCGCCCTCGCCCGAGCCGTCGTCGCCGTCGTCGGGGAGCGGTCGTCGGCCGACGGCGAGCCGGCGGCCGAAGCTCCTGTCCTCCCGGAGCCCCTCCTGGAGCCGCACTGGAGGCCCATCGCCCGATGATCACCGATCTCGTCACCCGATCCGACCACCCTGCCGCCCCAGACCCCACCCGGTCGGACCTCGCCGACCACCGCCACCGGCCCCGTCGGCTCCGCCGGAGCCCGGCCCTCCGCCGCCTCGCCCGGGAAACCCGGCTCCACCCGGCCCAGCTCATCGCGCCGCTCTTCGTCCTGCCCGGCCGCGACCGCGAGGAGCCGATCGCCTCGGTCCCCGGCCACGCCCGGCTCAGCCCCGACCGCGCCCTTCGCCGGGCGACGGAGCTCGCCGAACTCGGCGTCGGGGGCGTCCTCCTCTTCGGCCTCCCGGCGGCCAAGGACCCCGAAGGTCGAGCGGCGGCCGATCCCGACGGCCCGGTGCCCGAGACCCTCCGCCGCCTCCGCGACGCGGGCCTCCCCCTCGTCAGCGTCGCCGACGTCTGCCTCTGCGAGTACACGACCCACGGCCATTGCGGGGTCGTCGTCGGCGGCGAGATCGCCAACGACCCGAGCCTCCCCCGGCTCGTCGAGGCGGCCGTCGCCTACGCCACGGCCGGAGCCGACGTCGTCGCCCCCTCGGCCATGCTCGACGGGCAGGTGGCCGCCATCCGGGCCGGGCTCGATGCGGCCGGCCATACGGGCACCGCCATCCTCGCCTACGCCTCGAAGCACGCCTCCGCCCTCTACGCCCCGTTCCGCGAGGCGGCCGATTCGGCGCCCGCCTTCGGGGACCGACGGAGCTACCAGCTCGACCCGGCGAACGGGCGGGCCGCCCTCCGGGAGCTGGCCCTCGACGCGGCCGAGGGGGCCGACGCGCTCATGGTCAAACCGGCCCTCACCTCCCTCGACCTCCTCGCCCGGGCCCGGGAGCGGTTCGATCTCCCCCTCGCCGCGTACCACGTGTCCGGCGAGGTGGCGATGCTCGAGGCGGCGGCCGAGCGGGGCTGGCTTGACCGGCGAGCCGTCGGGCTCGAGCAGCTGACGGCCATCGTCCGGGCCGGCGCCGACTGGATCGTCACGTACCTTGCCGCCGATGCAGCCCGCTGGCTCGCCGAGGAGCGCTAGCCGTGATCCTCGACCCGAGGCTCAGTCACCCTCGCCGCCCGGGCTCGCGACCAGGGCTCCCACCGGAGGTTCTCGAGACATGAGCGTCACCTTCGTCCACGCCCTCGCCCTCGGCCTCGATCCGGCCTGGCGCCGCCGCCCGAGCGCGGAGCGCGCCGCCGACGGCCGGGCCTTCGCCGCCGCCCTCGACGCCGTGCCGGAGGTCCGGACGGTGCCGTATTCGATGATCGGCCTCCAGGCCGGCATCGACCTCCTCCTCTGGCGAACCGGCCCCGCCCTCGACCGCCTCGAGGAGGCGGCGGCCGCCCTCCTCCGCTCGCCCCTCGGCGGCTGGCTCGTGGTTCGGGAGTCGTTCCTCGGTCGGACCGGTTCGTCCCAGTACGTCAGCCGGCCGAGCAGCCAGGAGCAGGCGATCCTCGAGGGCGAACGGCTCCGCTACCTCGTCGCCTACCCGTTCACGAAGAGCACCGACTGGTACCTCATGTCGCGCGAGGCCCGCCAGGGGGTGATGAACGAGCACATCCGGGTGGGGCGGGCGTTTCCCCAGGTTCGCCAGCTCCTCGCCTACAGCTTCGGCCTCGACGACCCGGACTTCCTCGTCGCCTACGAAACCGACGACCTCGTCGCCTTCGGCGACCTCGTCCACGCCCTGCGGGCGACGGAGGCCCGCCGCTCGACGGTTCGGGACACGCCGATCCTCGCCGCCGTCCAGCGGCCCATGGAGGAGATCCTCGCCCTCCTCGGGGCGGCCCCCGAGGCGCGTGCCGCCGAGCCGTCGGCCCCGCGGGCGCGGACCGTCGCCGCTCGCTCCGCGGCCGACGTCGAAGTCGGGGTGGCCCGATGACCCCGACGGTAGCCCGGCGGCGGGAGACCGTGATCGGGGATCCGACGGTGGACGGCCAGTCGGTGTCGGCCGCCTGGCGGGAGCGCGCGCTCGCCCGCTTCCCGGGCGGGGTGAACAGCCCGGTCCGTGCCTACCGGGCCGTGGACGGCGAGCCGCTGATCATCGTCCGGGGCGAGGGCCCCCTCGTCTGGGACGCCGACGGGACCGAGTACGTCGACTACGTCGGCGCCTTCGGGCCCCTCATCTGTGGCCACGCCCACCCGGCGGTCGTGGTGGCCGTCGAGGCGGCGGCCCGCGACGGCGGTCCCTTCGGGGCGACGACGCCCCGCGAGGTCGAGCTCGCCGAGCGGATCGCGGCCGCCATGCCGGTCATCGAGCGGCTCCGCTTCGTCTCCTCGGGAACGGAGGCGACGATGAGCGTCCTCCGGCTCGCCCGGGCGGCGACCGGCCGCGACCTCGTCCTGAAGTTCGAGGGCGGCTACCACGGCCACGTCGACGGGCTCCTCGTCGAGGCCGGCTCCGGCCTGGCGACCCTCGGCCTCCCGGCCAGCGCCGGCGTCACCGTCGCCCAGGCCGTCGAGACCATCGTCGTCCCCTACAACGACCTGGCGGCCGTGGAGCGGGCCTTCGACGACCATCGGGGACGGATCGCGGCCGTCATCGTCGAGCCCGTGGCGGCGAACGTCGGCGTCATCCCCCCGGCCCCGGGTTTCCTCGAGGGGCTGCGGCGGGTGACCCGGGCCGACGGCGCCCTCCTCGTCTTCGACGAGGTCATCACCGGCTTCCGGATCGCCCGGGGCGGAGCCGTCGAGCGGTTCGGGGTCGAACCGGACCTCGTCACCCTCGGTAAGGTCATCGGCGGCGGGCTACCGATCGGGGCCTACGGCGGGCGGGCCGAGCTCCTCGATCTCGTCGCCCCGGTCGGCCCGGTCTACCAGGCGGGGACCCTCGCCGGCCACCCGCTCGCCATGGCGGCCGGGATCGCGACCCTCGACCTCCTCATGCCGGCCGCGTACCGGGAGCTCGAACGGACGGCGGCGGCCCTGGAAGCCGGTCTCCGGGCGGCGGCGGCGGAGGCGGGGGTCGGGGTCGCCGTCAACCGGGTCGGCTCGCTGCTGACGGTCTTCTTCCGGGCTCGGCCACCGGCCGATGCGACCGGGGCGAAGGCGAGCGACACGGCCGCCTTCGCCCGCTTCCACCGGGCGATGCGGGCGGCGGGGATCCTCGTCCCACCGTCGCAGTTCGAGGCCTGGTTCGTCTCCCTCGCCCACACCGACACGGAGATCGCCCGGACCGTGGCCGCCGCCCGGGAGGCGTTGCGCGCATGTCGGGGCTGAGCGGGGCGACGGCGCTGCCCGGGCAGAGCCCGATTGGGTCCGCGGCCGCTCGCTACCTCCGGGCCTGTCGGCGCCTGCCCGTCGACACGACCCCGGTCTGGTTCATGCGCCAGGCCGGGCGGGCGCTGCCCGAGTATCGAGCCATGCGGCACCGGGTCTCCCTCGAGGCCGCCATCGCCGATCCGGCCCTGGCGGCCGAGATCACCCTCCTGCCGGTGACCCGCCTCGGCGTCGACGCCGCCATCGTCTTCGCCGACATCACGACCCCCCTCCCCGGGCTCGGGATCCGAGTCCAGCTCGTCGACGGGGTCGGCCCCGTCGTCGAGGCCCCCGTCCGATCGGCCGCCGACCTCGATCGCCTGGCCCCGGCCATCGATCCCGGCGCCTTCGAGCCGACGGCGGCCGCCGTTCGCCTCGTCCGCGACGCGAGCCCGGTCCCGGTCATCGGCTTCGCCGGGGCGCCCTTCACCCTCGCCTGCTACCTCGTCGAGGGTGCCGGAGCGCGGACCGAGTTCCCGAACCTGCGCCGGCTCATGCGCCGGGAGCCGGCGACGGTCGAGCGACTCCTCGATCGCCTCGCCGACCTGGCGGTCGGTGCCCTGCGGGCGCAGGTGGAGGCGGGAGCGGCGGCAGTCCAGCTCTTCGATTCCTGGGTCGGCGGCCTCTCGCCGGCCGATTACCGGCGCTTCGTCCGACCGCCGATGCGGCGTCTTCTCGACGGCCTCGGCGATCTCGGGGTGCCGGTCACGGTCTTCGGGATCGGGACGGCCGGGCTCCTCGGCGAGATCGCGGCGACCGGCGGCGACGTCATCGGTCTCGACTGGCGGGTCGACCTGGGCGACGGCTGGCAGCGAGTCGGCGAGGGCAGAGCCGTCCAGGGCAACCTCGACCCGTGGCTCCTCCTCGGGCCGTGGCCCGAGATCGAGGCCGCGACCCGGGCGATCCTCGCCGCGGCAGGGGGTCGGCCCGGACACATCTTCAACCTCGGGCACGGCGTCCACCCGGAGACCGACCCCGACGTCCTCCGCCGGCTCGTCGACCTCGTCCACGAGGCGGGAAGCCGCGGCGCCGAGCCCCCGAACCGCACTCCAAAGCGCACGTGAGAGGTACGCCGATGTCCGATCTCGCCCCGACGAGCCCGACCGCCTCCCCGGCCCTGCTGCCGTACCGCCACGGCTGCCCGGCCGACGCCGATCCCTTCGCCCCGCGGCTGCCCGGCTCGGACCCGGCCGACGACGGTGGCCACGGGGTCGACGGCGGGGTCGGCATCCTCCTCATGGCCTACGGCGGCCCGGCCTCCCTCGACGAGGTCCCGGCCTATTACACCGACATCCGCGGCGGGCGACCGCCGAGCCAGGAGCTCCTCGACGAGCTCCTCGAGCGCTACGAGGCCATCGGCGGTCGGTCGCCCCTGGCCGAGGTCACCGAGCGGCAGCGACGGGCCCTCGAGGGCGAGCTGGCGCGGCGCGGGCTCCCGGTACCCGTCCATGTCGGCTACAAGCACAGCCCACCCTTCGTCGCCGAGACCGTCGGCCGGATGGCGGATGAGGGGGTTCGCCGGATCCTCGCCCTCGCCCTCGCCCCGCACTTCTCGACGATGACCGCCTGCTCCTACTGCCAGCGCGTCGACGCGGCACGCCGGACGCTCCAGGAGCGGGACGGTGGGCCGGCCGTCCGCTACGCCATGGTCGCCGACTGGCACGCCGAGCCGGCCTTCATCGAGGCCCTGGCCGACGTCACCCGGACCGCCCTCGCCACCCTTTCCGGCGATGGCCGGCCGTGGGTCGTCTTCTCGGCCCACAGCCTGCCCGAGCGGATCGTCGGGCTCGGCGACCCGTACCCGGATCTCCTCCGGGAGACCGCTCGCCTCGTCGCCGAGACCCTCGGGCTCTCGGGCTGGAGCTTCGCCTTCCAGAGCGCGGCCCGGACCGGGGACGCCTGGCTCGGACCGGATCTCTCGACCGAGCTCGAGCGGCTGGCGGCGGCGGGCGTCCGGTCGGTCGTCGTCTCCTCGGTCGGCTTCGTGGCGAGCAACCTGGAGCTCCTCTACGACATCGACATCGAGGCACGGGCGCGGGCCGCCGAGCTCGGCATGCGCCTCGTCCGGGCGGCCGCCCTCGACGATCATCCGCGCCTCGTCGCCGCCCTCGCCGACATCGTCGAACGGGCGCTGCGGCGTGGCCGGCGGTCGTCGACCGCCCGGGCGTCCAGCGGGGCGGCCTGAGGGCGAGGTCATGGCGACCGTCGATCCCGCTGCCCGAGGAGGTGTCGCGCGCCGGGCGCGTCGAGCTCCGGCCCTTCTCCCCGCCCCGCGCTTCGAGGAGCGGCCGATCCTCGTCTACTGGGAGGTCACCCGAGCCTGTGCCCTCGCTGCCGCCACTGTCGGGCCGAAGCGATCCCGGAGCCGACGCCCGGCGAGCTCGACACGGTCGAGGGGCGGCGCCTCCTGGAGATGATCGCCAGCTTCGGTCGGCCGCTCCCGCGGGTCGTCCTGACCGGGGGCGACCCCATCGAGCGAGCCGACCTCTTCGAGCTCATGGCCACAGCCCGGGAGCTCGGCCTGGCCGTCTCGTTGACGCCGAGCGTGACGCCGAACCTGCGGGCGCCGGTGGTGACGCGGCTCGCCGCCGCCGGCATCGACTCCATCGCGCTCAGCCTGGACGGCTCGACGGCTGCCCGCCACGACGCCATTCGCGGGATCCCGGGGACCTTCGCGGCGACCCTCGAGGCGGCTCGCTCGGTGCGCTCGGCGGGTCTCGGGCTCCAGATCAACACCCTCGTCGCCGAGGAGACCGTCGACGATCTGCCGGCCATCGCCCGGCTCGTGGCCGGCCTCGACATCATCCGTTGGAGCCTCTTCTTCCTCGTTCCCGTCGGCCGGGGACGGCTGCTCCAGGGGCTCGACTCGGCTCGGGCTGAGCGGGTCCTCCGCTGGCTCGTCGACCTGTCTCGGATGGCACCCTTCGCCGTCACGGCGACGGAGGCGATGCACGTCCGGCGAATCGCCGTCCAGAGGCTGCGGCCGGCGGGTTGGACGGACGAGGCGATCGCCCGGACCGACCTCGGCCGGGGTTTCCGAATCAACGATGGGCGGGGCGTCGGATCCCCTCTGTCCGTACGAGCCGCCGGCCCGGCGCCGCCGGCGTCACGCGGCCTGAGCCGACCGGTCGCGTGATCGACTCCTCCGTGGGCGGGCAGCCTACCGAGCGCTCCGCTACCGAGCGCGTCGCCGAGCGCTCCGGCCATGGCCCGGCCGGTGGTCGCCCGCCGGCCCCCGGGTCGGAGCCGATCGTCGCCATCGTCGGGGCAGGAATCGCCGGCCTCGTCGTCGCCCACCGCCTCGCCGCCATGGGCGTCCCGACTGCCATCGTCGACGCCGCGCCGCGCCCCGGCGGGCGGATCACCACCCGGCGGCAGGACGGCCTCGTGCTCGAAGCCGGTCCCGACGGCTTCCTCGCCGGCCCGGCGGTGCTGGCCCTCTGCCGGGAGCTCGGCCTCGAGGGGGAGCTCGTCGAGCCGCTCCCGCCGGCGGCGACGAGCATCCTCTGGCGAGGGCGCCTCCACCCGCTGCCACCCGGGACGGCGGCCGGTGTCCCGGTCGCCCTCCGCGGCTTCTGGCCGACGGCGCTTCTGCGGCCCTGGGAGAAGGCCCGGGTCCTCCTCGATCTCGTCCTTCCGGGGGAAGGCGATGCCCTGGCCCTCGACGACCCCCTCGGCCCGGCCCTCCGTCGTCGTCTCGGGAGGGCGGTCGTGGAGCGCCTCGTCGAGCCCCTCCTCGGCGGGCTCCACGGTGGCGGTCTCGACGACCTCAGCGGCGGGGCCGTCGCGCCCTGGTTGGTGGACGTGCTCCGCCGGGGGAGCCTCGTCCGCGGCCTGCGCCGGCGTCACGGCGCTGCACCGATGCGGCTGCTGTCGCTGCACGGCGGGATGGAGCGGCTCGTCGAGGAGCTGGCCCGCGGCCTCGAGGGGCGAGCGAAGTGGCACCTTGGCCGTGGTGCCGAGGGAGTGGCACGGGGGCCGGAGGGCTGGCGGATCGTCCTCGAGGACGGCAGCTCGCTGGAGGCTGCCGGTCTCGTCCTCGCCTGCCCGGCCCCGGCCGCCGGACGGCTCGTCGAGGGGGTCGATGGCGAGCTCGCCCGTCTCCTCGGGACGATCGCCTACGGGTCGCTCGCCGTCGTCAACCTGGCCTACCGGGAGGCCGACCTCGGCCGAGCCCCGGAGGGCCACGGCTTCCTCGTCCCTCGGGCGGAGCCCGGTCGGCTTCGAGGCGTGAGCTGGGCGTCCCGGAAGTGGCCGGGGCGGGCGCCCCCGGCGTCGTCCTGGCGCGGGCGTTCCTCGACCTCGAGCCCGGATCGGAACCCGCGAGCGAGGCCATCGCCGAGGAGGCCGTCGCGGGCCTCGAGCCGATCCTCGCACCGCGGCGGCTGCCCTTCGTGGTCGAGGTTCACCGCTTCGCCCGCTCGATGCCCCGCTACACCGTCGGTCACCTCGGACGGGTGGCGGCCATCGAGGCCCGGTGGCGCCGGCTGCCGGGGCTCTTCCTCGTCGGCTCGGCCTATCGCGGCGCCGGCATCGGGGAGCTCGTGGCGGCCGCCGAGGCGGTCGCTCGGGAGGCCGGGGCGGCTCTGGGCGCCGGAATCCGCGCCGCGACCTAGGCTCGGGCTCGGCTCGAGCTCGGCTCGAACTGCGCTCGAACTCGGCTCGACGTCGGCTCGAGCTCGGCTCGAACCGCGCTCGAACTCGGGGGTGTCCGGCCGGCGGGACTCGTCTATCCTGTCGGGCGTGCCGACGCTCCGCCCACCGGGCCCGCTCCGTCGCTCCAGCCGGCGTCCCGCGCGGGCCGCCCCGCCGCGGATCCTCGTCATCGGCGATCTCGTCCTCGACGCCGTGCTCGTGCCGTCCCGGCCCCTCGAGCGCGGCACCGACGTCCCCGGTCGGGTCGCCCTCCGCCAGGGTGGTTCGGCGGCGAACACGGCCCGCTGGCTCGCCCGGCTCGGCGCTCGGACGACCCTCGTGGCGGCCGTCGGGCGGGATCGGATCGGGCGGGCCCTCGTCGAGACGATCCGGGCCGAAGGCGTCACGCCCCGGGTGGCCCGGATCGCCGGACATCGGAGCGGGCGGATCGGGGTCCTCGTGACGCCCGACGGCGAGCGGTCCTTCGTCGCCGATCGGGGCGCGGCCGATCAGCTCGCGCCGTCCCATCTCCGGCCCGCCTGGTTCCGGGGCATCGACCTCCTCCACCTGCCGGCCTACTCGCTCCTCGGTGAGCCCCTCGGTCTGGCAGGGCGGGCGGCCATCGAGGCGGCTCGGGCCGAGAACGCCCTCGTCAGCCTCGACCTGGCCTCCATCGCCCCGCTTCTCGCCCGCGGTCGGCGGGCGGCCCGGGCCCTCGTGGCCTGGGTGCGGGCCGACATCCTCTTCGCCACCGAAGCCGAGAGCGAAGCCCTCCTCGGTCGCTACGCCGTCGACGATCTGCTCGAGTTCGCGCCGCTGGCCATCGTCAAGCGGGGGGCCGAAGGGCGCGACGGTCCTCCTTCGAAGCTCCGCGGCCGGCTCGGAGCGCTTGAAGTTCGAGGTCGCCACCCGGCCGGTGACGACGGAGGACTCGACGGGCGCCGGCGACGCCTTCGATGCCGGCTTCCTCGTCGCCTGGCTGGCTGCTCGGGCGGCCGGGCGGCCGGTGGTCTCGTCGCTCCGGAGGGCGGCCGTGGCCGGGCACCGGACGGCGATCCGGCACCTGACGTCGGCCCGGCCCGAGCTCGTCCTCGGCTGAGCGTGGTTTCGAGCTGATCGTGGCCTCACCGTTGGCCGCCCCTTCCCTCGAGGGGGCCGGGATCTCGGCCCGCCTCCGGCTCGCCGAGGAGGTCGCGGGGGCTCTCGCCGCCGGCCGGCCGGTCGTCGCCCTCGAGTCGACGCTCATCAGCCACGGCCTCCCGTTCCCGGTCAACCTCGAGGTCGCGGCGGGCGCCGAGGAGGCGGTGCGGGGCGCCGGTGCGACGCCGGCGACGGTCGCCATCCGGGACGGCCAGATCCTCGTCGGCCTCGGGCGGGACGACCTCGTCGCTCTCGCCTCCTCGCCACCGGGCAGCGTTCGCAAGGCGTCTCGTTCCTCCCTCGCAGGGGCCCTCGCCCGAAAGGGCTGGGCGGCGACGACGGTCTCGGCGACGATGATCGTGGCTCGGGCGGCGGGAATCGCGGTCTTCGCGACCGGGGGGATCGGCGGGGTCCATCGGGGGGCCTTCGGTGGGGTCCTCGGCGGTTCCTCGGGGGCGGCCGCGGAGGCGTCTCCCGAGGCGGCCGGTCCCGGACCCGTGTCCGACGTTCGTACCGACCTCGCCGCTCCGGCATCCACGACCCGACCCGCCGCCGGCCGGCCGCCGAGCCTCGACGTCTCGGTCGACCTCGAGGAGCTGGCGCGGACACCGGTGGCCGTCGTCTGCGCCGGCCCGAAGGCGATCCTCGACGTCGCCGGGACCGTCGAGTGGCTCGAGGGCCGCGGGGTGCCGGTGCTCGTCATCGGCCAGCGGGAGGTCCCGGGCTTCTGGTGCCGGACGAGCGGCGTCTCCCGCGCCGGACACCGCCGCCGACGTGGCCGAGGCGGCGAAGGTCGTGGCGACCCACCTCGAGCTCGGCCTCGGCAGCGGAATTCTCGTCTGCGTGCCGGTGCCCGAGTCGGCCGCCCTGCCCGACGACCTCGGTCGGGCCGCCGTCGAGCGGGCCGTGGCCGAAGCCGAGGCGGCGGGGATCGGCGGCGCGGCGCTGACTCCGTGGCTGCTGGGCCGGATTGCCGAGCTGACCGACGGCGCCTCGCTTCGGGCGAACGCGGCCCTCATCGTCGAGAACGCCCGGGTGGCGGGCGAGCTGGCGCGCCGGGTGGCGGGCGAGCTCACCGGCCGGGTGACGGGCTCGCCCGTCCGCCGGGTTCCTGGAGGAGGCTGAGCACACCGAAGCCGGACGTGTGCGCGCGACGCCTCCACCGAACGGAACGCCCGCGCCGGCCGACCTCCGGGCCTGGGTGACGCCCACAGCGAGCAGAACGCGGCCCGCGGCGCGGACCCCGCCACTCGTGACACCCACAGCGAACGGAACGCCCGCGCCGGCCGACCTCCGGGCCGGGGTGACACCCATAGCGAACAGAACCCATCGATGGCCCGTTGACGGCGCCGACGTGACGCCCACCCCGAACAGAAGGTGTGGAGCCAGCTCGGATGCGATCTTCCTGTTCGCTCAGGGTGGCACTCCGGGCGACGACCGTCACCGGACCGGCGTTCTGTTCGGTCAAGGTAGCGGGCAGACCGACGCGGCGGTGGAACAGAGGTCTCGGCCGGTCCGGGCGCTGCGGGTGTAGACTGCCGCTCCGGTTCCAGCCAGGGTGTCCCGTGGCGGCAGGCCGCACCCGACACCCGACCCACATCCGAGGTTCCAGTGACCCTCGCCGAGCTGCCGGCGGCGATCGAGGCGCGAGGCATCCGGCGCATCTACGCCGCACGCCCGACGCCCGTCGTCGCCCTCGACGGCATCGATCTCGACGTGCCGGCCGGAGAGTTCTTCGGCCTCCTCGGCCCGAACGGCGCCGGCAAGACGACCCTCATCAAGATCCTGACCACCCTCCTCGGCCCGAGCGAGGGCTGGGCCCGCGTCTTCGGCTTCGACGTCGTCCGCCAGGCGAAGCAGATCCGACGGATCATGAACATGGTCGCCGGCGGCGAGCAGTCCGGCTACGGGATCCTGACCGTCCGTGAGCAGCTCTGGATGTTCAGCCAGTTCTACGGCCTCCCCGGCCGCGACGGCTGGCGCCGCGTCGACGAACTCATCGAGCTCGTCGGCCTCGAGGAGCAGCGGAACCAGCGGGTGAGCACCCTCTCCACCGGCCAGCGCCAGAAGCTGAACGTCGCTCGGGGCCTCCTCAACGACCCCTGGATCCTCTTCCTCGACGAGCCGACCCTCGGCCTCGACGTCTCGGCGGCCCGCGCCCTCCGGGCCCTCGTCGTCGAG
This sequence comes from Chloroflexota bacterium, assembly GCA_026004015.1. Classification (GTDB taxonomy): domain Bacteria; phylum Chloroflexota; class Limnocylindria; order Limnocylindrales; family CSP1-4; genus BPIH01. Next base: position 115,386 of record BPIH01000001.1, read on the forward strand.
TGGCAGCGGGCCGTTCCGGGCCGCACGATCCTCCTGACGACCCACTACATGGCCGAAGCCGACGAGCTCTGCGACCGGATCGCCATCGTCGATCGCGGCCGGATCCTCGCCATCGGGAGCCCGGCCGAGCTTCGGCGGCTCGTCCGACGGGAGTCGATCTTCCGCCTCGAAGTCGATCACCTCGACGGCGGCCCGGCCGTCCTCGCGGGCCTGCCCGGTGTCGTCACCGCCACGGCCGCTGCCCGGGACGACGGCACCGCGATGCCCGGTGCTGACGCCGACCAGCGAGTCGCCGTCAACCTCGTCCTCGCCGACGACGCGGCCCTGGCCGGTGTCGTCGGCGCCCTCGGACAGCTCGGCTCGCGGATCCTCGCCCTCCGCAAGGCCGAGCCGACCCTCGAGGACGTCTTCGTCGAGCTCGTCGGGCGCGGCTTCGACGAGGAGGCCGTCGACCACCCGCCCGACGAGGTCGAACCCGCCCCGGCCGTCCCCCCGAGCGCCCACGGCCCGGGGGCGCCGGAGGCCCGCGAGGTCGCCCGGTGAGCGCCGGGAGCCCGCCCCTCCGGTTCGGCGTCGGCGACGGCCGGAGCGCCTGGGTCGGGCGACCCACCGTCGGACCCCGGCAGGCGGCGGCCTGGAGTCGACACCAGGAGATCCTGACCGAACTCCGAGCCATCCGCGGCCGTGCCTACCCGCGGGTCCGGGCCCTCTTCCGGGAGAAGAGCTGGCTCCTCTTCGAGATCCTCCTGCCGTTCCTGTCGACCTCGGCCTTCGTCTTCGTCTACCGCGCCCTCGCCGCCCCACCCGAGTACATCGGCTTCGTCGTCCTCGGCGGGGCGATGACCGCCTTCTGGCTCAACGTCATCTGGATGATGGCCGCCCAGCTCCACTGGGAGAAGGACCAGGGCAACCTCGAGCTCTACTTCGCAGCCCCCATCGATCTCATGAGCGTTCTCTTCGGGATGGCCGTCGGCGGCCTCGTCATGAGCGGCTCCCGGGCCGCCGTTGTCCTGGCCGTGGCGACGACCGTCTACGGGGTGACCTTCGACGTCGGCTCCTGGCTCCTCCTCGGGCTCGTCTTCGGGCTCACCCTGGCCGCCCTCTACGGGCTCGGCATGGTCCTGGCCAGCCTCTTTCTCATGTGGGGTCGCGAGGCCTGGCACCTGACCCAGCTCCTGACCGAGCCGATCTACTTCGTCTCGGGCCTCAACTTCCCCGTCGGTCGCCTCGGCCTCCTCGGCGCCCTCGCCATCTCGACGATCCCCCTCGCCGTCGGCCTCGACGCCATGCGCCAGCTCTCCTTCCGCGGCGCGCCGTCCTTCGGGACGCCGCCGCCGGAGGTCGAGGCCGCCATCCTCGTCGCCATGGCCGTCGGCTTCCTCGCTGTGGCCCGGATCGCCATCCGGGTCCTCGAAGGGCTCGCCCGACGGGAAGGGCGCCTGACGCTTCGCTGGCGATGAGCACGCTCTCGGGATCTCGATGGGGCGCCGCGGGCCCCTCGACCCTCGATCCGGAGCGGGTCCGCGGCGGTGGCCTCGGCGACGCCCTCCGGGCCTACCTGGCCGCCGTTCGCCTCGGCTGGGCGACGGAGGCGAACTGGACGGATCCCTTCCTCTTCTTCATCTACTCCGTCGCCAAACCCGTCAGTGCGGCCCTCATCCTCGTCGTCATGGTCGAGATCGTCGGCGGCGAGGCGGGTCGCGCCTTCCGGGGGTACGTCGTCACCGGGAGCGCCCTCTGGTCCTTCGTCATCGCCGGGATTTCGGGCCTCGCGTGGTCGGTCCTCGACGACCGGGAGCGCTACCGGATGCTCCGCTACCTCTACGTCAGCCCGGCGAGCTTCGCCCTCCTCCTCGTCGGACGAGGCACGGCCCGGCTGACCGTCGGGGCGATGGGGGCGCTCATCACCCTCGCCGTCGGGGTCGTCGTCCTCGGGCTTCCCCTCGACCCGGGGCGCGTCGACTGGCCGCTCCTGGGCGTCGCCATGGTCGGCGGGCTCGTCGCCATCGTCGTCATCGGGATCCTCATGGCCGCCGTCTGCCTCCAGACCCGGCAGGACTCGTGGTCGTATCCGGAGGCCGTGGCCGGCTCCCTCTTCCTCGTCAGCGGTGCCGTCTTCCCGCTCGCCGTTCTGCCGCAGGCGGTCCAGCTCGTGGGTCTGGCGACCCCCCTCACCTGGTGGCTGGCCGGCGTTCGGCTTGCCCTCTTCCCCGATGGCCCGAGCGTCGTCGGGGGCGAAGGGAGCGCCTGGGCCCTGCTCAGCGGCTCGACGGCGCCGACGTCGGTCGACATCGCCCTCGCCTTGCTCACCACGGGGGCGCTGGCTACACTCGCCGCAGCGGCCGTCTTTCGGTGGAGCGAGCATCGGGCCAGGGAGCGCGGGCTCATCGACCAGACGAGCGGCTCGTGATCGGAGGCTCGGCGGTCGGCTACGACCACGGCCGAGCAGCCGGATGGGATGCGCGGATGCCAGACGGGCACCCGACACCCCGTGCTCCTCGTCCTCGCGGCGGGCCGAGGCGAGGGGGATGACCGGACGGTGCCCGAGCCACGGCCCGGGCACCCGGACCGACGAGGGAGGCCAGATGCGGATCTACGAGGGGAGTCCCCGCCAGGACTTCGAGGAGGTCTTCCGATCCATCGGCGCCTTCCTGGATCAACGCGGGATGCGGGAGATCCTCCTTCTCGAGGCGCCCGACGGCTTCGTCGTTCAGGGGCTCGTCATCGCCGGGGGCGGGAGCACCTGGTCCGAGTCGATGGGTCAGCTGGTGAAGGAGACGCTCACCTTTCTCGACGACGACATCGCCCGCTTCATGGAGGAGGCGATCGCCCGCCGGGGCCGACCGACGCCGCCGAGCGACCCGGTCCCGACCGGCTTCTACGAGCAGGCCCTCCGGGTCATCGGTCGCTACATCGACGAGCAGCGCCCCAGGGACGTCTTCTTCTTCGAGCAGGATGGCGCCTTCGTCCTCCGGCTCCTCACGGCGGGCCAGGCGGGCGCGCGCCACGTCCTCGTCGAGTTCACCCGCCAGGACATCGAAGCCATGATCGCCAGCGGCCCGAGCCTCCGGCTCCAGGACGCCGGCGGAGGGGCGGCTGCCCCGACCCACTGAGCAGAACGGAGGTGTTGCCGATGAAGGCGCTCAAAACCCTCGCCATCGTCCTCGGCGTGACGCTCGCCCTGCTCATCGTCGTCCCACTCCTCGTGCTGGCCGGACTCTTCGTCTGGCTGAAGCTGACCGAGGAGTCGGACGAGGAAGCCCTCGAGCTCGAGCAGGAGGGCGGCGCCTGAGACCGTCCCTTCGACCCAGCGCCGACGGGGCCGCCGACCACCGGCGGCCTCTCCGTGTCGGGCCCGGGGTGACGGCCGACGTCTCCGAGGTGCCTCCCGACGGCGAGGCCGACGCCTCCGCGGCGCCGCCGACCGATCCGGATCGCGCCACCGCAGCGGTCCCCGACCCCGAACCGCCGCGACCGGGCGAGCTCCCCCTCGCCGTCCTCGTCGACTACGACGGGACCATCGCCACGACCGACGTCGGCGACGTCCTCATGGCCGCCTTCATTCCGGGCGCCTGGGAGGCCGCTGCCGCCGCCTACGACGCCGGCCGAGCCGGGTCGCGGTCGCTCATGACCCTCGAGATGGCCGTCTGCCGGGCCGGCCGTGAGGAGATGCTCGAACTCGCCCTGCGCCAACCTCACGACCCGACCTTCGCCGCCCTCGTGGCTCGAGCCCGGGCGGCGGGGGCCGCCGTCGAGGTCGTCTCCGACGGCTTCGGCTTCTACGTCCGCCCGAACCTCGAGCGGCTCGGGGTCGGCGACGTGACCATCGTCACGAACGACGTCGTCTGGCGGTCCGGTCGGCCCGAGATGGTCTTCCCGAACGGTCATCCGGCCTGCTTCGTCTGCGGGACCTGCAAGCGGCGGCGGGTCCTCGCCCACAAGGCCGTCGGGCGGCGGGTCGTCTTCGTCGGCGACGGCCACAGCGACCGCTACGCGGCCGGCTACGCCGACGTCGTCTTTGCCAAGGGCTCCCTCGTCGGGCTCTGCGAGGCGAACGGCTGGGCGTACCGGCCTTGGGCGACCTTCCGTGACGTCGACACCTGGCTGGCCGGGGTCGTCGATGCCTGGCGGCGGGATCCCGCGGCCCTACCGGCGCCCGTCCGACGGCCCTACTACTGCGGCCCCGAGGTCTGGGGGCCGGGGCGGACCGACCCGCCGTAGCGGTGGGGGCAGAAGGGCGCGGCCCGTCCTCATCCGCCCCGTCCCGCGCGCCGCCCGCCCCGTCCCGCGCGCGCGCCTGCCCCGTCCCTTGCGCCGCCCGGCGAGGATCGAGTAGCATGGCAAAAACCCCCGGAGGAACCAGATCGATGGCGACGTATGTCTTCGTGACCGGAGGCGTGACCTCCTCGCTCGGGAAGGGCATCACCGCCGCCAGCATCGGCCGGATCCTCAAGGCCCGGGGCCTCCGGGTCTCGATTCTCAAGCTCGACCCCTACATCAACGTCGATCCCGGGACGATGTCGCCGTACCAGCACGGCGAGGTCTTCGTCACCGACGACGGCGCCGAGACCGACCTCGACCTCGGGCACTACGAGCGCTTCATCGACGAGAACCTGACCCAGCTCTCGAACGTCACCACCGGGCGCATCTACCAGGCCGTCATCGCCAAGGAGCGGCGGGGCGACTACCTCGGCGGGACGGTTCAGGTCATCCCCCACATCACGAACGAGATCAAGGAGCGGATCGTCCGGGTCGCCACCCACGGCGAGGCCGACGTCGTGGTCGTCGAAGTCGGCGGCACCGTCGGCGACATCGAAAGCCTCCCCTTCCTCGAGGCGATCCGCCAGATGCGGAAGGACGTCGGGCGACGGAACGTCCTCTACGTCCACGTCACGCTCCTGCCGGCCCTGGCGGCGACGGGCGAGCTGAAGACGAAGCCGACCCAGCACTCCGTCAAGGAGCTCCGGGGGATCGGCATCCAGCCCGACGTCATCGTCCTCCGCTCCGACCACCCGGTCACCGACGAGATCCGGGAGAAGATCGCCCTCTTCACCGACGTCGACGTCGAGGCGGTCATTCCCGCCCAGACGGCCGAGACGATCTACGCCGTGCCCCTCCAGTTCGAGGCCGCCGGTCTCGGCCGCCTCATCGTTCGCGAGCTCGGCCTCGGCGATCCCGACGCGGCCCCCGACCTGGACGGTTGGCGAGCCCTCGTCGACCGGATCCTGGCCCCGAAGCCGAGCGCTCGAGGTCGCCCTCGTCGGCAAGTACATCGAGCTCCCCGACGCCTACCTCTCGGTGACCGAAGCCCTCAAGCACGCCGGTTGGGCCCACGGGGTCGACGTCCGGATCCGCTGGGTGAACTCGGAACGGCTGGCGCCGGAGACCCTCGACGACGAGCTCGGCGGGGCGGCCGGAATCCTCGTCCCGGGTGGCTTCGGTCATCGGGGCATCGAAGGCAAGATCCTCGCCGCCCACTACGCCCGGACCCGCGGCGTGCCGTACCTCGGGCTCTGCCTCGGCCTCCAGTGCGCCGTGATCGAGTTCGCGCGAGCCGTCCTCGGGACCGAGGACGCGAACTCGACGGAGTTCGACATGTTCACCGCCCACCCGGTCATCGACTTCATGCCCGATCAGCGGGAGATCGAGACGAAGGGTGGGACGATGCGACTCGGGCTCTACCCGGCCCGGCTCAGCCCGGGCTCGAAGGCGATGGCAGCCTACGGTCAGGAGGTCGTCTACGAGCGCCACCGGCACCGCTTCGAGGTGAACAACCGCTACCGCTCGCTCCTCGAGGAGCACGGCATGCTCCTGTCGGGGCAATCGCCGGACGGTCGACTCGTCGAGATCATCGAGCTCCGCGACCACCCCTGGTTCCTCGCCAGCCAGTTCCACCCCGAGTTCCGCTCGCGTCCCGAGCGGCCCCATCCGCTGTTCGCCGGGTTCGTCGCCGCGGCGATCGCCCGCGCGGGCGTCGAGACCGGGGCGCCGACGACGGTCCCGGTCGCCTGACCGCCGTCGGGCCGAAGGGACCGCTCGCGTCCGGGCGCCGACCCAGCCCGGCGTAGAATGGGCGGCGCGGTCCCTGCCCGGACCGGCCCGTCACCTCGCACCCGGAGTGAACCCATGAAGATCTTCCTCGACACGGCCGACATCGACGAGATCCGGACCGCCGCCCGCTGGGGCGTCCTCGACGGCGTGACGACGAACCCGACCCTCTATGCCCGAGTCGGCGGCGCCTCGTACGAGGCGATCCTCCAGGAGATCTGCCGGATCACGAGCGGTCCCGTTTCGGCCGAGGTCGTCTCCGACGACGTCGACGGGATGCTCGAGGAGGCCCGCCACTACGCCGCCCTCGCCCCGAACATCGTCGTCAAGATCCCGATGAGCGAGACCGGCCTGGAGGCGATCAGCCGCTGCAAGGCCGAGGGGATCAAGACGAACTGCACGCTCATCTTCACGGCGAACCAGGGTCTCCTGGCGGCGAAAGCCGGGGCTTCGCTTCTGTCGCCCTTCGTCGGTCGCCTCGACGACATCAACGAGGAGGGGATGATCGTCGTCCGCGAGCTCGCCGAGATCGTCGCCATCCACGAGCTCGAGGCGGAGGTCCTGGCCGCCTCCATCCGTCACCCGCGCCACGTGACGGAGGCCGCCCTGGCCGGGGCCCACATCGCGACGGTGCCCTTCAAGGTCCTCCAGCAGATGGTCCGTCACCCGCTCACCGACAAGGGGATCGTCCAGTTCAAGAAGGACTGGGAGGCGGCTCGGGCGGCGCTGGCGGCGAAGCAGGGCGACTGATCGCGGATCGATCGGCAGAGCGAGCGTCGCCATCGACCGGGACGCGTCCCGGCCTGTCTCGGCCCGTCTCGGCGTGCTGACCGCCGTCGCGAGCGCTCTCGACGGCGCGCCTCGTCTCGAGGTGGATCGTGGGCTCCGATCAGGACTCCCGTTCCACCGCTGAGCCACGGGCGATCCCGCGGGCCCGCGGGCCGTCGACCCGCGCCCGACGCGACGACCCCTTCGCCCTCGTCGCCCCCGAGCTCCTCATCGTCGGCGGCGCTCTCTCGGTCCAGGTCAGCGCGGGTCTCGCCGCGCAGCTCATCGCCGTCCACGGCTCCCTGGCCGTCGTGGCGATGCGGACCCTCTTCTCGGCGGCCATCCTCCTCGCCCTCCGCCGAGGGCTGCCGCTGCCGCCCCCCGGCCTGGCCGATCGCCGGCGGGCGATCCTCGGGGCGGTCGGGCTCGGCCTTTCGCTGGCGGCGATGAACACCGCCTTCTACACCGCTCTCGGCCGGATCCCGCTCGGGGTCGCGGTGACCATCGAATTCACCGGCCCTCTCGCCGTCGCCGTCCTCGGTCGACGGCGAGCCCTGGATCTCGCCTGGGTCGTCCTCGCGGCGGCGGGGATCTGGATCCTGGCCGGCGGTCGGGTCGTCGCCGGAGACGCCCTCGGCGTCGTGGCCGCCTTCGTGGCAGGTGCCTGCTGGGCGGCCTACATCCTCGTCGGCGGCCAGGTGGCGCGAGCCTGGCCGGGCGGTGACGCCCTGACGGCCGCCCTCCTCGTGTCGTCGGCGCTGGTCGGGCCGCTCGCGGTGGCCGTCGGTGGCTTCGTCGATGCCGTCGCTCGGCCCGACGTCGCCCTGGCCGGGGTGGTCGTCGCCGTCTTCGCCAGCGTCGTGCCGTATCGCCTCGAGATCGCGGCCCTGGGCCGGATGGCGGCCTCGACCTTCGGGGTCCTCATGAGCCTCGAGCCGGCCGTGGCCGCCGCCGTCGGCTTCGTGATCCTCGGCCAGGTCCTGAGTGGGGCGGAGGTGGCGGCGATCGCGGCCGTCGCCGCAGCGTGCGCCGGGGCGAGCTGGTCGGCCCGGCGGGCCGGGGTGGCGCCCGGGGAGCTGGAAGCGGCGTAGCTGCGATTTGACGAACCCGAGCCGGGCGACTATCCTCCACGCACCCCCACCCGGCCTGCGCCCTTTCGACGATTCCGCGCAAGCCCTCCACCGTGGGTCCCGCCACGCAGGTGATTCCAGCCCGATGCCCGGAAACGGCCCCGAACCGCGCGACCAGCGCTCCCGACGCCGGCCCCGCCGCCGCCAGTCCACCTCCCGCCTTCCGACGACCGACTACGACGAGCTCCTCGAGGCCGAGGCGGCTCGCGACCGGAACGACCTGGCCGCCGACGAGCTCCGGGCGATGAGCGTGTCCGAGCTTCGCTCCGTCAGCCGCGAGCTCGACATCGAGCCGGTGCCGAGCGAGCGGAAGGAGGATCTCGTCGATCAGATCCTCCAGCGCCAGACCGAGCGGGCCGGACTCGCCTACGCGACCGGGATCCTCGACATCGTCGAGGAGGGCTTCGGTTTCCTCCGCCGCCACGGTCTCCTGCCCAGCCCCGACGACGTCTACGTCAGCTCGTCCCAGATTCGCCGCTACGGGCTCCGGATCGGCGACCGGATCAGCGGTGCCGTCCGAGCGCCGCGGGAAGGCGAGAAGTACTGGGGCCTCGTCCGGGTCGATTCCGTCAACGGCGTCGACGTCGAAACCGCCCGCCGCCGGCCGCACTTCAACGACCTGACGCCGGTCCATCCGAACGAGCTCATCAACCTCGAGTCGGACCCGAAGAACCTGAGCCAGCGGCTCGTCAACCTCGTCAACCCCATCGGGAAGGGCCAGCGGGCCCTCATCGTCAGCCCGCCGAAGGCCGGCAAGACGATGCTCCTCAAGAACATCGCCAACGGCATCACGGCGAACTACCCGGACATCCTCCTCATGGTCGCCCTCATCGGCGAGCGGCCCGAAGAGGTCACCGACATGCGCCGCTCGGTGAAGGGCGAGGTCATCGCCTCGACCTTCGACGAACCGACCGAGAATCACACCCATGTCGCCGAGATGGCCCTCGAGATCGCCAAGCGCCAGGTCGAGACGGGCCGCGACGTCGTCATCCTCCTCGACTCGATCACCCGCCTCGCCCGGGCCTACAACCTCGCCCTGCCGCCATCCGGCCGCACCCTCTCGGGCGGCATCGATCCGGTCGCCCTCTATCCCCCGAAGCGCTTTTTCGGGGCGGCCCGCAAGATCGAAGAGGGCGGCTCGCTCACGATCATCGCCACCTGCCTCATCGATACCGGGTCGCGGATGGACGACGTCATCTACGAGGAGTTCAAGGGCACCGGCAACAGCGAGCTCATCCTCGACCGGAAGCTCGCCGAGAAGCGGATCTTCCCGGCCATCGACGTCCTCCGATCCGGCACCCGGCGCGAGGAGCTCCTCCTCGACGAGCCGACCCTCCGGATGGTGTGGACGATGCGCCGGATGCTCTCGGCCGTCGGAACGAACGAGGGGATCGAGCTCCTCCTCAACCGGATGGCGAAGACGCAGTCGAACGCCGAGTTCCTGGCCAGCCTGACGAAGAGCCTCGAGACGTAATCCGGCCGGTTGCCGGCGCCGCCGCCGGCGCGAAGGCAGCCGCGCCTGGCCTGGTTCCAGGCCGCCGCAGGCCAGGGAGGACGGGCCGCGGCGAAGCGGCCGGGTTGCACGATCGGGCGCCGGTCTGCTAGGGTTGCGGCGATCGTTGCGGCCCGAGTCCCCGCGGGCGACTGCCAACAGGTACGAGACCGGGTCGGTCCGCCGCCGACACCCCAGCGGCCGGGCCGCCCACGGACGAGGAGACCGTATTGCCGAACGCGTCGGTCGGCATCGACCGCCTCCGCGCCCTCCTTCGGCGTGCCCGATCCGGCCCGTCGACTAGCGTGTCACCCGGCGCCGCCCCGGCGAGCCCCGCCCGGAGCTCCGCCTCGAGCACCGCCGTGTCGCCCAGCGCCGCTCGGTTCCATCGCCGCGCCGTTCGCTGGGTCGTCGGCGTCCGGCAGCGGTTCTCGACGCCCTCGCTCGAACCGCGAGTGCCCGTCGCCGTCGTCCACCTCGCCCGCCAGGCCGACGTCGAGGCCCGGATCGAGATCGGAACTCCTGCCGCCCGCGTTGCGCGGACCCTCCCGCGAACATCGGACGCTCGAACCGCAGACAATCGCCCGCCCGACGATCGGCCCGGACCGAGCGATCGCCCTGCCGGGGCGCTCGCCGTCGTCACCCGCTTCGGCCATCGTCCCGGGACCCGACGACATCGTCCCGGGGCCCGACGACGTGCGGCCCTCGCCGTCGTCACCGACCGCCGCGCCCCTCGCACCGGCCGGGCTGGCGCCGCGCTCCGCCCGCCGAGCGCCAGCGGCTCGGCCATCCACCGCCCGGACACGCCTCCGCCGATCCATCGTCTCCCCGACGGCGGGGCTGAGCCGTGCCCTCGCCGCCCTGGAACGCACCGGGCGCGGCCTCCTGCGGACGGCCCGGCGAGGCGTCGAGCATGAGCGGGCCGCGGCCGCCACGGTCGCCGCCATCCTCGTCTTGGCCTCCTTCGCTTCGGCCCTGCCGGCCTTCGGCGGTCCCCCGACGGGTGACGTCGGCGGGCCCGGGTCGACGCCGCGGCTCGTCGTCGGCGGCGGCGTCCTCGGCCCTCCCGCGAGCGATGTCGCGGGCGGCAGCGAGATCAGCGGTCCCGACGGCTGGGCGGACGAACCCTTCGACGAGTTCGGGAGCGTGGGCGGCGACGGTCCGGCGGTCGGCGACGGCCCGCCCGAGGATGGCGACCCGACGGGAGGCGGAACCGACCCCCTGGCGAGGCTCGCCGATCCCGAGGCGTCGGCCGGGACGGAGGTGCCAGCCGGTCCCTTCCTCGCCGACGGCACGCTCCTCAAGCCCGTCGCCGTCGACACCCAGGTTCCCGACGCTCGGGACCGGATCGTCCTCTATCGCGTCCAGAGCGGGGACACCCTGACCGGGATCGCGCGCCGCTTCGGGATCTCGATGATGACCCTCTGGTGGGCGAACGATCTGAGCTCGAAGGACGAGCTCCACGTCGGCCAGATCCTTCGCATCCCGCCCGTCGACGGCCTCGTCGTGACGGTGAAGGACGGGGATACCCTCGACGCCATCGCTGCGGAGACGGGGGTCGCCAAGGAGACCATCGCCGCCTTCAACGGCCTCACCGACGACGGCCTGGTCGTCGGCCAGGTCCTCATCGTCCCCGGGGCGCGGGGCGAGGCGATCCCGACGCCGAAACCGACGCCGCGCCCGGTGGTGCGCACGGTCACCCGTTCGACGACGCGCTCGGTCAGTGAGCCGAGCCGCTACTCGGGCGGGGCGCTCCTCTGGCCGGTGGCCGGTGGCTACCTGAGCCAGTACTACCACTACGGCCACTACGGGATCGACATCGCCGCCGACTACGGGACCCGCGTGCGGGCGGCCGCCGCCGGGACCGTCGTCTTCGCCGGCTGGAAGAGCAACGGCGGCGGCTACCAGGTCTGGATCTCCCATGGCTCGGGGCTCTACACCGGCTACTACCACATGTCGGCGGTGTCGGTCGGCCGCGGCCAGTCGGTGGCCCGGGGCCAGACCGTCGGACGGATCGGGACCTCCGGCTGGGCCACCGGTCCCCACCTCCACTTCGAGGTCTGGCTCGGCTACCCATGGGAGGCGGGGAGCAGACGGGTCAACCCGCTCCGGTATCTCTGACGGCCGGGGCAGCGGGGACCGCCGCGAAGCGGGAACGGCCGCGACGCCGAGAACGGCCGCGCGTCGGGAGGCGAACGGGACGGGGCCCGGCCTCGCCGGCGTCGGAATCGAGGCGCTGGGGCACTGTCGGCTCGGCGCTCAAAGCAGCCACGGGCCTCGAAGCGGCGGCGAGGCCCGGGCGTGCGACAATCGGAGCAATGTTCCTCGATGAGGTGACCATCTTCGTCAAGGCCGGCTCCGGCGGCGACGGGGCGGCGACGTTCCGCCGCGAGGCCTTCGTCCCGCGGGGCGGACCCGATGGCGGCGACGGTGGTCGCGGTGGCTCGGTCTACCTCGAAGTCGACCCCGGACTGACGACGCTCCGCGACTTCCAGTACCGGCACCACTTCCGGGCCGAGTCCGGCGGTCGGGGCGAGCGCCAGCGCCGTCACGGCAAGGCCGGCCAGGATCTCGTCCTCCGGGTGCCACCCGGGACGGCGGTCTACGACGCCGCGACCGGAGCCCTGCTCGCCGACCTCGTGGCGACGGGTCAGCGGGTGATGGTCGCCCGCGGGGGTCGGGGCGGCCTCGGCAACGTTCACTTCGCCACGGCCACCCACCAGGCGCCACGGCACGCCCAGAAGGGCGAGCCCGGCGAAGAGCGGACCCTCCGCCTCGAGCTCCGCCTCATCGCCGACGTCGGCCTCGTCGGTCTGCCGAACGCGGGCAAGTCGACCCTCCTCGCTGCCCTCACCGCCGCCCGGCCGAAGATCGCCCCGTATCCGTTCACGACCCTCGAGCCGAACCTCGGCGTCCTCGACCTCGGCGAGGACGATCCGCGGCGGCCGACGATCGCCGACGTCCCGGGCCTCATCGAGGGAGCGAGCAGCGGGGCCGGCCTCGGGCACGCCTTCCTCCGCCACGTCGAGCGGACCCGCCTCCTCGTCCACGTCGTCGACGGTGCGGCTCGGGACCCGGAGTGGGACTACGGCGTCATCCGGAGCGAGCTCGAGGCCTACGACCCCGAGCTCCTGCGCCGACCGATCCTCGTCGCCTTCAACAAGATCGATCTGCCCGACGCCGCTCGGGCCTGGCCGGCGTTCGAGGCCGCCCGGGAGCGGGAGGGCGTGCCCGTCGTCGCCATCTCCGCAGCCGTCGGGACCGGCCTCGAGGAGCTCCGGCGCCGGCTGGCCGACCTCCTGCCGCCGGCTGAGGTCCTCGCCGGGCCGCCCGAGCCGGCCGGCGTCGTCGTCCATCGCCTCGAGGCCGTCGGCGATGCCTTCGCCGTCGAGCGAGAGCCCGACGGCGCCTTCCGGGTTCGAGGTCGACGGATCGAGCGCCTGACGGCGATGACCGACTTCGAGAACGAGGAGTCCGCCGCCCGCTTCCAGCGCGATCTCGAGCGGCTCGGCATCGACGCCGAGCTCCGCCGACGCGGCATCGAACCCGGCGATGTCGTCCGCATCGGCCGCCTCGAGCTCGTCTGGGAGCCCGATGTCGGACCCGAGGCGGCGCTCGCGACGACGAGGCATCGACGGGCCGCCGGCGGGCCGACGGGGTCGAGCGGCGACGGGGCGGCGTCGGACGCCGGGACGGCAGGGGGCCGGATCCGGCACAGCCGTCGGCCCGCTCCGGGGGGCAGCGGCCGGTGACCCGTCGGCTCGGCATCTTCGGCGGCACCTTCGATCCGATCCACTACGGCCACCTCGCCATCGCCGAGGAGGCCCGGGAGGCCTTCGCCCTCGAGCGAGTCCTCTTCGTGCCGGCGGGCGCCCCGCCGCACAAGCAGGACCGACCGACGAGTCCGGCCGTCCATCGGGCGGCCATGGTCGCGGCAGCCATCGCCGACAACCCGGCCTTCGAGCTCTCGCGCATCGAGCTCGATCGACCGGGTCCCTCGTACACGGTCGACACGGTCCGGAGCCTCCGGGCCTCGGTGGCCGCCGACGACGGGGTCGAGCTCTGGTTCGTCCTTTCCGTCGAGGCGCTTCGTGAGCTGCCGACCTGGCACGAGCCGCTGGCCCTCGTCGGCCTCTGCCGCTTCGCCGTCGCTCCTCGACCAGGCGTGGCGCGGCCGTCGCGGCGCTGGCTCGTCGAGGCCCTCGGCACGGCCGAGCCCTTCGTCTTTCTCGACGGGCCCCACGTCGGCATTTCGGCCTCCGAGATCCGGGCGCGGGTGGCCGCGGGCCGGAGCATCCGCTACCTCGTGCCCCCGCCTGTGGCGGCGTACGTCGCGACCCACGGGCTGTACGCTGGACCGGAGTGGCGGAACGCCGCGGCGGTCGGCGGTCCCCGTCGGCGTCGACTCGCCGGTTCGGTGGTCGGCCGGCCGGGGGTCGATGTCGGCGAGCCGATCGACCGCGGACGGTCGCTGCCGGGAGGCCGGTCGGCCGGGAGCGGCTCGCTCGGCACCGGGGCACGGGGATAGCGGATACGGGCGTGATCGACGAGGGGACCGACGACGTGATCGACGACAGCGAGGCCGGGGCGATGGGGCCGTCGGCGCAGGAGGACGGAGTGCGGGACGACGAGCGAGGAGCGGCCGGGCAGGACCGAGAGCCGCGAGCGCCGGGGACGGAGGTGCCCGGGACGGGAGTGGACGAGTCGGGCCGACAGGCACCCGAGCTTCCCCGCCCTGACGGTCTTCCCGGCCGGCTCGAGCCCGCCCCGGCCGGCGCTCGACTGCCCCTCGAGATGGCGCGGCGGATCGTCGAGCTGGCCGAGGACAAGAAGGCGGCCGACATCGTCCTCCTCGAGCTCGGTTCCCTCACGACCCTCGCCGACTACTTCGTCATCTGCTCCGGCGGTTCCGAGCGTCAGCTCGACGCCATCGCCGACGCCATCGTCGAAGGCCTCGCCGCCGAGGGGACGGAGCCGATCGGACGGGAGGGGACCGCCGCCTCGCACTGGATCCTCCTCGACTACGGTGCGGTCGTCGTCCACGTCCTGGCGCCGCCCGAGCGGGACTACTACCAGCTCGAGCGCCACTGGTCCCGGGCGCGGACGATCCTTCGGGTCCAGTAGGGGGTCCAGCACGGAGCCCCGGAAGGGGGTCCGGCGGCCGGGTCGTTCCGGAGCGCGGAGCCGTCCGGGCCTCGGCGACGACGCTCCGGACCGGGCGACGGAGGGGTCGCCTCGAGCGGCGCCTCCCGCAATCGACGCACCGGGCCTGGCGCCGAGTACCCTTCGGCGCTCGGTACCGACGGGTCATGGGCGCGGCCTCCCCGGCTGCCTAGGATGCGGCCAGATCGAGCGTCACCGACGCTCACCAGCGAGGCCCACGACAACCGAGATGCCCAGCCCGAACGAGCGCTGTCCGCGCTGCTTCCGCCGCCTCATCGTCAGCCGCTTCGACACGACCTTCCGGCTGCCGGATCGGACGGAGCGGCTCTGCTTCGGGATCCCGGGCGGGCTCTGCGAGGCCTGCTCGCAGCTCTACATCGAGCCCGAGCTCCTCGAGCTCCTCGACCTCGGCGAGGCGCGGTGCGTCTTCGCCATCGAGAGCGATCTCGTCCTCCAGGAGGAGGCCTGGTCGAGCGCCGAGTAGCGCCACGACCCTCCCTTCGGTCGACCCACCGCCGGTCGAACCCGCCCTCGCCCGGCAGATCGGTCCGCCCGCCGTCGCCGTCGCCCGCCGCCGGTCGTCCGTCGGGGTCGACCGCCGCCCTCACCGGGCGATCTATGCCCCGAACTCACCCACCGCCGAACCCCGTGATCCGGCACTGACGCCACGCCCCGTCGTCGACCCGCCGCGCGGGGCGACGGCGTCGAGGAGCCAGAGGGCGACGGCCAGTCGCCGCTGTCGTTCCGTCGCCGGCGGGACGTTCTTGAAGCGGAGGTCGAGGGCGAGGAGGGCCTCGAGGGCCGCCTCGAGCTCGCCGAGGCTCCAGCGGGCGGCCTGCTCGGCGAGGCGCTGGGCTCGGTAGGGCTTCAGCTTCAGCTGTCGGACGAGGCCGGCGGCCGTCGCTCCGGCATCGAGGGCGGCCTTCACCTCGACGAGCTCTCGGAGCCGTCGGTGGAGCTGGGCGATGAGGAGCGGCGGCGGCGTCTCCTCGACGAGCCGATCGAGGAGGACGAGGGCGCCGGGCCGCGTCGCCGAGCCGCGAACCCGTCGCTCGGCGACGGCGTCGAGGGCCGCCCAGGTCGAGGTCGGGATCGCCTCGGCGACGAGGGCGCGGACGTCCTCGACCCGGACCGGCTCCGAGCCGCGGTAGTGACCGAGCTTGTCGAGTTCGAGGCTCGCCAGGCGGGCCATGCCGCGCCGATCGACGTCGCCCTCCTTGACGAAGGCGCCGACCCGGGCCGCCAGCTCGGTCGCCGCGGCCGGCTCGAGGCGGATGCCGCGCTCCCGGGCCCGCTCGAGGAGCCAGCTCGTCATCGCTCCCGCGGTCCGCGCCCGGAGCTCCTTCGTCTCGCCGCCCCGGGCGGCGACCGCCGTCCGGAGGGCCTCGAGGACCGCCGACGGCCGGCTCCCGGGTGCTCCGGAGGTCGAGGATGGCGAGGGCGTTGCCGGGGGCGACGCTGTCGAGGAGCCGATCGATGCGGCTGGCGCGGCGGGCGGGCGAGCGGTCGGCGACGAGCTGCCCGGCCTCGCGGACGATGGCGATGGTGCCGCCGTCGAAGAGGGCCGCCGAGCCGAGGCGGGCGGCGACCTCGTCGAGGGCCTGCTCCGCTCCCGAGACTCGCCACCGTTCGAGGGGCGGGCCGCTCCCGGCGACCCGTCGGGCCAGCGCCGCGGCCGCCTCCTCGAGGGCGTACTCGTCGTCGCCGCTGTAGAAGCCGATCGGCACCATCGACAGGCCGCCTGGCGCCTCGCCCGCCTCGTTCCGGCGGCCGGCCACTCGAGCCGCCGACCGCGCCCCGTCGGAGCCGGTCACGGCGTCACCTCGGCGAGCCATCCGTCGGGGCGGTCCGCGCGGCGGGCTGGCCGTCGGGCCGAGCGTCGGTCGGGCGGAGTGGCCGCGCCCGTAACGGGCACGGGCCGTCGGACGAAGGCGATCCGGACCGGGCCGGGCCCGGCTCCCGCAGGCCGCGACCGGCGCACCCGACGCGTGGCGAGGGGCTCGGGCCGCCGCTCGGGGCGCCACCCGCCGGCGGTGGTCGTCGATCGTCGGATCGGCCGGCCCGCGGAAGTCCATCGAGGCGATCGTACCCGATCCCGGCCGTGATCCCGGCCCCGGGCCAGGGAGAGGGGAGGTGCCGCTTCGAGCCGGAGCGGCGCGTGGGCGAGTCCTACGGACGCCGATGGGGAGGGGCCGGGCACGCCGCCGGGGGAGGGCGCCGGCACGAGCGGAGCGCCGATCGGTGGCGCCGCCGAGCGCCGGTCTCTCGTCGGAGCGGCTGCCTCGGACCTCGATCCAGGTCGCCGACGGTGCGCACCCCGGCCGCCGAGTGGACCTCCATGGCGCCGGGGCGGAAGACGATCTCGACGCTGCCGTCCTCGTCGGTTCGGAGAACCGCGGCGCCCGCGGCACGGAGCCGCTCGAGGGTCTCCGGCGCCGGGTGGCCGTACGGATTGTCGGCCCCGACCGAGATGACGGCGAGACTCGGGCGGGTCGCTTCGAGGAGCCCGGCCGTCGTCGCCGTCCGGCTCCCGTGGTGGGGGACCTTCAGGAGGTCGAGCCGGGGCAGGCCCCGAGCGACGAGCTCCGGATCGACCCCCTCCTCGATGTCCCCGCTCAGGAGGAAGCGGTGCCCGACGGCCGTTCCGAGGAGGACGAGGGAGGCGTCGTTGACCTCGCTTCCCGAGTCGGGGGCGATCGCCGGCACCGTGCCGGCCACGGGCCAGAGGACGTCGAGGGTCACGCCGTCGACGGCGAGGCGGTCGCCGGCGGCCGCGACGACGGCCCGGCGGTCACCGACGAGGAGCTCGGCCAGGGTCGTCGCCGCGGGTCCCGTCCCCGCCATCCCGTTCGTCAGGATGGCGCCGACCCGGTAGCGGGTCAGGAGGGTCGGCAAGCCGGCGACGTGGTCTTCGTGGGGGTGGCTCACCACGACGACGTCGAGCCGGCGGTCCCAGGGCGGGAGCCGGGCGTCGAGGAGACGGAGGAGGCGACCCGGATCCGGCCCGCCGTCGACGAGGAGCCGGCCGCCGCGGCCGCCCTCGACGAGGATGGCGTCTCCCTGCCCGACGTCGAAGACGACGACGATCGGATCGCCGCCCGGTCGATAGGCGGCGGCGAGGAGAACGGCGAGGACCGGAACGACGAGGATCGCGGCCGGCTTGCGCCAACGGCCGCGACCCGCACCCGGCGTGCGACCCGGTCGGGCTCGTCCGCCACCGCCGCCAGCGGCCTGACGGAGCGCCGCCTCGGACCCGCGTCGCCCTCGAGCGAGGCCGACGACGGCCAGCGCCGCAGCCCCCGCGACGACGGCTCCGGTGGGCTCGGGAACGGCCAGGCTCGCGAAGGGCAGCCCGGCGGCGAGGTCCGCGGTCGTGACGATGACCCGGAGGACGAGCCAGGCCGGCATGGCGGCCACCGTCGCGGCGAGGGGTCCGACGGCGCCGACGAAGGGAGCGACGACGCCGGACAGGAGCCCGCCGACGAGGGCGATGCCGGCCAGGCCCATGGCGATGGGGACGAGGGGAACGACCACGAGGTTCGCCAGCGGGGCGACGAGGGAGACTCCGGCCGAAGGCGGCGACGACGATCGGCAGGGTGGCGAGCTGGGCCGCCAGCGACACCCCGACGACCTCGGTCAGCCAGGCCGGCAACCGTCGGCCCGTGAGGACGGCGAGGCCCTCCGCGAAGGGCGTGCCCCAGCGGATGAGCCCGGCCGTGGCCGCGACCGAGAGTTGGAAGCCCGGCTCGGTCGCCCAGGCGGGGTCGATGACGAGAAGGCCGCAGACGGCCGCGGCGAGGGCCGCCGAGGCCCGGGTCGACCGCCCCGAGAGGCCGACGAGGAGGACGACGAGGGCCATCGTCGCCGCCCGAGACGACCGAGGCCGACGGTCCCACGAAGGCGACGTAGGCGACGACGGCGGCGATCGTCAGCCAGGCCCGGCGGGACTCGTCCCGCTCGGCGGGCCAGGGTGGCGACCGCGGCACCGACGATGGCGATGTTCCAGCCCGAGATGGCGACGATGTGGCTGAGCCCGGCCGTCGCGAAATCGGCGGCGACGCCCCGATCGACCCGCTCCCGGAGACCGACGAGGATCCCGGCCGCCAGACCGGCTTCGGGCTCGGGGATCGTGCGGGCGAGGGCATCGGCGGCGGCCGTCCGGGCGGTGGCGAGGAGCGCCGCAGGCGACTCCCGTCGTCCCATGCGCTCGGACGTCTGGGCGGTCGCCGAGCCGGCCAGGCCACTCCGGCGGAGGTAGTCGCCGTAGGCGGTCGGCGGCGGCAGCTCGAGCCGACCGTCGAAGCGGATGACGTCGGCCGGTCCGAGCCGCGGCTCGGGCGGGAGGTCGAGGAGGACGGCCGGGCCGTCGGGCTCGAGAGAGACGACGACCCGCTGGCGGCCGTCCCGCGACGAGCCGACGGCCTCGACGACGCCGACCCACGGTCCGTCGCCTGTCGGCAGCGGTGGAGTCGGGGCCTCGGCCCCGAGGGCCGTCCGCCCGAGGGCGAGCCCCACGCCGAGGAAGACGAGCCCGACCCGCCCGAGATCCCTGGCCCCCGGCCGGGCGACGAGGCAGAGAAGCCCTCCCCCGAGCCAGCCGACGGCGACGAGCAGGGCGGCCGGCCTTCGCCCCGGCGCCGAGCGACTCGACCGCGACGGCACCGCCGAAGAGACCGACGAGCGAGCCAGCCGAGACGGGGCACCGTCGACCCGAGGCTCAACGGACCGTGACGAGGGCCCGGATCTTCTCGAAGGTCGCCGGCCCGACGAGCTTCCGGGTCCGGAGGTCGTCGACCGACCGGAACGGGGCCTCCTGGCGGGCGGCGACGATCTTGCCCGCGGTCACCGGTCCGATCCCCGGCAGCGCCTCGAGTTCGGCCGTCGTCGCCCGGTTGAGGTCGAGGAGGTCGGTCGTCGCCAGGGCATCGCCGTCGGTCGGCAGCCCGGGACTCGTGGGCGGGTCGTCCCGGGCGGGCACCCGGACCTGGTCGCCGTCGGCGAGGCGGGCCGCCAGGTTCAGCTCCCGGGCGACGCGCTCGGTGTCGACCCGGGGTCCGAATCCGCCGGCGGCCGCGATGGCATCGGCGACCCGGCTCCCGGGCGGCAGCCGGACGATGCCCGGTCGGCGGACGGCACCGCCGACGTCGACGACGATGTCGTCGGCCCCAGGGTCTGGATCGGCGCTCGCCGAGGCCGTGTCCCCGCTCGCCGCCGTCGTGGCGACCCGAACGGCCGGTTCGCTCGAGCCGGCGAGAACGAAGGCGCCGCCGGCGAGGACAACCGCCAGGGCGACAGCGAGGGCGAGGAGCCAGCGGTCGCGCTGGTTCGTCGGTGGTCCGTTCTCCGACCAGAGGCTCGGTGTCTGCCCTCGGTTCGATGCCGTCGCCGATGCCCCCTCGAGGACGCGCCAGGGCGGGGGCTGCTCGCGCCCGGTCATGTCGGTACCCTCCCGGCGGGTTCGAGGCCCCGGCGGGAGGGCCGATGGTCGAGCAGCGTGAGAGACGTCCGACCGCGGCGGGGGCACGACCGCTGCGGGCGGACGTCACGGCGCCAACGCTACTCGGGCCCGCTTAGCAACGACTTATCTGCAGCCGACGCCCGATCAGCGTCGGGTCCCTCGGGCCGGCCTCGCTCAGAGGCGCTCCCAGTCGACCCAGCGGTCGCCATCCCAGTAGCGGTGCCAGATCCGGCCGTCCCGGCCCGGGGCGAAGACGTCGATCCGGTCGGCACCCCAGGCCGAGGCGGCGGGTTGGCCGTCCGGGTCGAGGTCGCCGCCGAGGCTCTCCCAAGGGTGCCAGGTCGCCCTGTCCCAGTACCGGTTCCAGAGCTGGCCGTCGGGGAAGATGGCGAAGACCTCGAGCTCGCCCGGCGCCCAGGCGGTGACCGCCGGGCCGGAGGCGAGGGACCCCCCGAGGGACTCGGCCGGCGACCACTGTCCACCGTCGCCGACGCGATGCCAGAGGGACCCGTCGGCATCGACCCAGAAGAGATCGATCCGGCCCTCCGCCGGCGAGACTGCTGCCACTCGCGTCACCCTACCGCCCTCCATCGCTCCCATGCCGTTCGTTGCCCTTCGGCGGCCGCCGCGACCGTCGATCCGCGGCCCTGCCGGCCGGGGGCTCCGGCATCGTCTCTCGATCGCCGCGTCGAGATCGCCACCGCGCCACCCGCGTCGCGAAGCGCTCGGCTTCGGCGGTCCGAAGTCGTTCGGCGATGGTCAGCCGGACGAGCCGGTCCTGATCCCACATCATCGGTCATCCATCCATCGCCGGCCGGTCCTACCGATCGGCTGTCGTCGCTCGCTTGTGTCGAGCGGTCGGACATCCGGACTCCAGTCGAACAGGCCGAGCTCGACGAGGGCGACGAGTGCCCCCAGCGCGGCCACGACGATGACGAACCCCACGACCCCTTCGCCCATGACGCTGCCTCCGAGTAACTGGTTCAGCCGTTCTACCGGTTACCGACATCGTAACCGCTTGCGGATAACCTGTCAAGGGGTGTATTGTGGTTACATGCAGCTCCGGCTCCTCGGAGGCCAGCGGCGCCCCGCCCTCCAGGACACGATCGACTTCATCAACACCCTCGAGCACTCGCGTCGAGGCGACATCGAGCACCTGCCGACGCTCGCGGCGGCGCTCGACTGGCTCGACGGGCGCGGGCTCGTCGCCGCGGACGTCGCGGCGGGCCTCGCCGGAGCCGTCGGGCAGGGCGTCACCGAGGGCGTCGCCGGAGCCGCGACCGACCCCGCCGACGCGGCCGCGCCGGATGCCGAAGGGACCGTTCTCGCCGCCCTCCGAAGAGCTCGAGCCGCCTTCCGGGCCGTCGTCGACGCCATCGTCGAGCGGCGACCGCCGGACGAGGCGGCCCTCGCCGAGGTGAACCGGCTCCTTGCCGGTCAGCCGGCTCCCGTCCTCGTCGCTGTCCCGGACGGGGTCGTCGTCGCCGAGCGGCCGGCTCCCAATCCCTTCGATGCCGCCCTCGCTCGCCTCGCCGAGCCGATCGTCGAGCTCGTCGAGTCTGGAGAGCGCGAGCGACTCCGGACCTGCGCCAATCCGTCGTGCCGGTGGGTCTTCTTCGACGAATCGCGGCCCGGCCGCCGCCGCTGGTGCGAGATGGCGACCTGCGGGAACCGGGCGAAGGCCGCTCGCCACCGGGCCCGACGGGCGTCACGGTCCAAAGGCGCCGACCCGGTGGTCGGAGGGGTCTGAGGGCAGTCCGGGCGCTGGCTCCGGACGACTCCGGACGACTCCTGGCGCCCGCTCCGGGGAGCGACTGCGGCGGGCGGCTCCGGGTGTCAGCCCGGGCGACGGCCCCGGCCCGGTCCCAGGGCTCGCGCCCCCGGCCCCAGGGCTCCCGACCCAGGCCCCAGGGCCCCGACCCCGATCAGCGCTCGCCCTCGAGCCTCGGCTTGACCTCGGTCACGAGCCGGACCATCGACTCCTCGTCGTAGGGCGCCGGGAAGCCGGCGATGAAGTGCCGGTAGCCGATCTCCAGGTACGGCGCGAGCATCTCGGCCACGTCCTCCGGCGTCCCGACCGGCTGATCCTCCCAGAGCCGGCCCGGCCGTTGTGCTCGAAGATCGCCCGGAAGACCCGCTCCGCCTCGGCTCGACTGTCCCGGATGACGACGGCCCCGATCCCGGTCGTCCGCTCGATCTCCCGGTGGTCGCGGCCGACCGCCTCGCAGTGCTGCCGGAGGATCGCCTCCTTGCGCCGAACGCTCTCGATGCCGCCCCCGACGTTGTTCATGTCGGCCCAGCGGGCGACGAGCTTGAGGGTCACCCGCTCGCCGCCACCGCCGATGAGGAGCGGCAGATGGGCCTGGATCGGCGGCGGCAGGTTCCGGGTCGCCCGGCTCGTGTAGCGCGGTCCCGTCGCCGTCGGCTCGGTCCCGTCGAGCATGCCGCGCATGATCGGGAGGGCCTCGCCGAGCCAGCGGAGCCGCTCCGGAGGGCCGGACCCGAACTCGATCCCGAAGGCGACGTGCTCCTCCTCGAACCAGGCGGCGCCGATGCCGAGGATGGCCCGACCTCCGGAGAGGTGGTCGAGGGTCGTCGCCATCTTCGCCACGAGGGCCGGGTTGCGGAACGTGTTCGCCCCGACCATGAGGCCGATCCGGACCCGCTCCGTGGCCGCCGCCCAGCCGGCGAGGACGAGCCAGCCCTCGAGGATCGGGCCGCGCGAATCGCCGACGATCGGGTAGAGGTGGTCCCACGTCCAGAGGGTGTCGTAGCCGAGCCGATCGGCCCGGATGCCGGCCTCGCGGAGGCTCGGCCAGTCGGTGTACTGGTTCCAGCAGAGGGCGCCGAACTTGATCGTGTCCATGGCCTTGAGGATAGCCGTCGGGGACCGACCGGCGGCCGCCAGGCGGACCCCTCTGAAGGGGCCAGCCGGCCGTCGACAACGGGCCATCTCCCCCTCATCGATCGGACGGGCCGGGGGGCTCCAATGGGGGCGGCCCCGGCATCGCCGGGGTCGCGTGGGCCCCGAGCGGTCGAATCCCGCCACCGCACCGCCCCAGCGGCTCGACCGAGCGACGAGGAATCCTGCGATGATCAGCCCGACGATGACGATCCTGCCCCGGCGCGCCGAGGACCGCGCCTCCGACGTCTACCGCCTCGGCCGCCATCCCCTCGAC
Organism: Chloroflexota bacterium; assembly: GCA_026004015.1. Taxonomy (GTDB): domain Bacteria; phylum Chloroflexota; class Limnocylindria; order Limnocylindrales; family CSP1-4; genus BPIH01. The sequence goes on from BPIH01000001.1 coordinate 138,624, forward strand.
CCGATCTTCCGACCCCGCTCGGTCGCCGTCGTCGGGGCGACCGAGAAGGAGGGGAGCGTCGGCCGGACCGTCCTCTGGAACCTCATCTCGAGCCCCTTCGGCGGCACCGTCTTCCCCGTCAACCCGAAGCGCTCGAGCGTCCTCGGCGTCAAGGCCTATCCGAACCTCGCCGCCGTCCCCGACCCCATCGACCTCGCCGTCATCGTCACCCCGGCCGAGACGGCACCGGGACTCATGGAGGAGTGTGCCGCCGCCGGCGTCCGGGGCGTGATCATCATCTCGGCCGGCTTCAAGGAGAGTCGGCCCGGCCGGGGCGGCCCTCGAAGCCCAGGTCCTCGAGATCGCCCGCCGGGCCCGGATCCGGGTCGTCGGCCCGAACTGCCTCGGGGTCATGAACCCGATCTCGGGCTTGAACGCGACCTTCGCCGCCGGGATGGCGAAGGCGGGCTCGGTCGGCTTCGTCAGCCAGTCGGGCGCCCTCCTGACCGCCGTCCTCGACTGGAGCGCCCGCGAGGGCGTCGGCTTCAGCTCCGTCGTCTCCCTCGGCTCGATGCTCGACGTCGGCTGGGGCGACGTCATCTACTACCTCGGCGACGACCCGCACACCGAGAGCATCGTCATCTACATGGAGACCATCGGCGACGCCCGCTCCTTCCTGTCGGCCGCCCGGGAGGTCGCCCTCACGAAGCCGATCATCGTCATCAAGCCCGGCCGGACGGCCGAGGCCGCCCGCGCCGCCGCCTCCCACACCGGCTCCCTCACCGGCTCGGACGAGGTCCTCGCCGCCGCCTTCCGCCGGGTCGGTGTCCTGCGCGTCGACCGGATCAGCGATCTCTTCGGGATGGCCGAGGTCCTCGCCAAGCAACCCCGCCCGGCCGGTCCGCGCCTGACGATCGTGACGAACGCCGGCGGACCCGGGGTCATCGCCACCGACGCCCTCGTCGCCGGCGGCGGTCGGCTCGCCGAGCTCGCCCCGGAGACGATGGCCGCCCTCGACGCCGTCCTCCCGCCGACCTGGAGCCACAACAACCCGATCGACATCATCGGCGACGCGCCGCCCGAGCGGTACGCGAAGGCCCTCGAGATCGCCGCCCGCGATCCCGGGCTCCGACGGCCTCCTCGTCATCCTCACGCCCCAGGCGATGACCGACCCGACCCGGACGGCCGAGGCGCTGACGGCCTACGCCCGGATCGACGGCAAGCCCGTCCTCGCCTCCTGGATGGGCGGCGCCGAGGTGGAGGCCGGGGCGACCATCCTCCGGCGGGCCGGGATCCCGACCTTCGACTACCCGGACACGGCGGTCGAGATGTTCAACTACCTCTGGCGCTCGGCCCAGGATCTCCGAGCCCTCTACGAGACGCCGTCCTTGCCGGCCGACGACGAGCGGGTCGTCGACCGGGCCCGGGCGGCAGCGGTCATCGAGGCGGCCCGGGCGGAGGGGCGGACGCTCCTGACCGAAGTCGAATCGAAGGCGGTCCTCTCGGCCTACGGGATCCCGATCACCGAGACGCGGGTCGCCCGGACCGAGGAGGAGGCGGTGGCCGCGGCCGAGGCGATCGGCTACCCGGTCGTCGTCAAGCTCTACAGCCACACGATCACCCACAAGACCGACGTCGGCGGGCGTCGTCCTCAACCTCCACGACGCCGCCGCCGTCCGGGCTGCCTACCGGCAGATCGAGGCGGCGGTGACCGAGCGCCGGGGCCGGGAGCACTTCGAGGGGGTGACGGTCCAGCCGATGATCAACTACACCGGCTACGAGCTCATCCTCGGCTCGTCCATCGACGACCAGTTCGGGCCGGTCCTCCTCTTCGGGATGGGCGGCCAGCTCGTCGAGCTCTTCCGGGATCGCAGCCTCGGCCTGCCGCCGCTCAACACGACCCTCGCCCGGCGGATGATCGAGCGGACGACGATCTCCAAGGCCTTCGCCGGGATCCGGGGCCGGCGGCCGATCGATCAGGCGGCCCTCGAGGAGCTCCTCGTCCGCTTCAGCCTCCTCGTCGTCGAGCAGCGCTGGATCCGGGAGATCGACATCAACCCGCTCCTCGCCTCACCCGAGCGGCTGATCGCTCTCGACGCCCGGATCGTCCTTCACGATCCGGGTGTGACCGAGGCGGAGCTGCCGCGCCTGGCGATCCGACCGTATCCGCGACAGTACGTCGGGACGTGGACGGCCGCCGACGGGACCGAGCTCGTCCTCCGCCCGATCCGGCCCGAGGACGAGCCGGCCATGGTCCGCTTCCACCAGGCCCTCTCGGAGGAGACGGTCTACGCCCGCTACTTCGCCCACCTCGGGCTGACGGAGCGGATCGCCCACGACCGGCTCGTCCGGATCTGCTTCAACGATTACGACCGCGAGATCGCCCTCGTCGCCGAACGCCGCGACCCGGCGACGGGTGAGTCGGAGATCGTGGCCGTCGGGCGGCTGTCCAAGGCGCATGCGGTGCCCGCCGCCGAGTTCGCGATCCTCGTCGCCGACCGCTGGCAGCGGCGGGGGATCGGGACCGAGTTGTTGCGGCGGCTGGTCGAGATCGCCCGGGCCGAGGGGCTGGAACGGATCTGTGCCGAGATGCTCAGCGACAACGTCGGGATGCGGCGGATCGCCGAGCGGGTCGGCTTCCGGATCGAGGAGCGGCCGGGCGACGGGACACTCCGCGCGGAGCTCCTTCTCTGATCGAGGTGTCCCAGACCTCGCCGACGCCCCGAGCCCTGGTACGCCGGGCGGATCGGGGGTCCCTCCGCTACGTCGCGCCGTGTCGCCCTGGCCGAACAACACGCTCTTGCCTGAGCCCCCGGAGCCGTCCGCGTCGCCCAGAGCGAACACCTCGCGGTTCGCACTCGCCCGTGCGCTTGCCGTGTCGCTGTCAGCGAACATCACGTGGCTCCGCGCACCCTGGCCGCCGCCCACGTCGCCCACAGCGAACACTACGCGGGTCCTTCACCGGGCGAGGCGCGTACTGTTCGGCCATAGCGACGCGCGGGGCGGCCACCGGGCCGTCGGGCCCGTACTGTTCGGCCATAGCGACGCGCCGTGCAACCGGGAGCGCCGGATCCCCGAGATGTTCGGTCTGAGCGACGCGGCGAGCGGTCGGCGAGCCCGGATAGCGGTTCCGGTCGGCCCGAGCGACGTTCGTGCCACCCTCCCGCCCATCGACCGCGTTCGTTCGCCCGCCGATGGCTCGGGGCGACGGTGCCGCCGATCGGGCGTCCTGGTCGCCAGGCCGGCGCCTCGGCCAACTTCCCCTGGTCGGGACGACGGGCGCGCCGGCCTACCCCCGGACGACGACGTTGACGAGCCGCCCGTTGGCGGCGTGGATGATCCGCTCCGGTTGGCGGCCGCCGAGCAGCGCCGCGATCTTCGGGCGGGCGAGGACGAGCGCCTCGAGCTCCTCTCGGGAGATCCCGACCGGCACCTCGATCCGGTCCCGGAGCTTGCCGTTCACCTGGATCGGCACCTCCCGCGTCTCCTCCGCCGCGGCCGCCTCGTCGACGGCCGGCCAGCGCTCGGTGTGGATCGAGCGCCAGGCTTCGCCGCGCTCGGCGAGCCGCCGGCTCCAGAGCTCCTCGGTGATGTGCGGCGCCGATGGTGCAAGCATGAGGAGGAGGAGGTCGATCGCCTCGTTCCAGGCGGGACCTCCGGCGACGACCGTTCCCCGGTACCGGAAGAGCGTGTTCGTCAGCTCCATGAGCTTGGCGACCATCGTGTTGAAGCGGAACGCCTCGTAATCCGCCGTCACCTCGCGAAGCGTCCGGTGGGCGGCCCGGCGGAGCGTCGCCGACGCCTTCGCCTCGTCCTCGCCCCCCGGCAGTCGGCCGGCCTCCGGATCGCCGGGCTCCGTCCCGCCCGGATCGAGGACGAGGGTCCAGACCCGGCGGAGGAACCGATGGACGCCCTCGATCCCGGTCGGGCTCCAGGGGCCGCCCTGGTCCCACGGCCCCATGAACATGAGGAAGAGCCGGACCGTGTCGGCGCCGTAGCGGGCCACGTAGTCGTCGGGGTCCTCGACGTTGCCGCGGCTCTTGCTCATCCGCTCGCCGTCGGCGCCGAGGATCTGGCCCTGGTTGAAGAGCCGCTTGAAGGGCTCCCGCTCGCCGACGAGCCCCAGATCGGCGAGGGCCTTCGTGAAGAAGCGGGCGTAGAGGAGGTGCATGACGGCGTGCTCGGCGCCGCCCGTGTACTGGTCGACGGGGCACCAGCGGTCGACGAGGGCCCGATCGAGGGGACCGTCGCCCTTCTTCGGCGACAGGTAGCGGTACCAGTACCAGGACGAATCGATGAAGGTGTCCATCGTGTCCGTCTCGCGGCGAGCCGGGCCACCGCAGCGCGGGCAGTCGACGTTCAGGAAGGCCGGGTCCCGCTTCAGCGGGTTGTCGCCGCGGCCCCGGTAGTCGACCTGCTCGGGGAGGAGGACCGGGAGATCCTCGTCGGGGACCGGCACGATGCCGTCGCGCTCGCAGTAGATGATCGGGATCGGCGTTCCCCAGTAGCGCTGGCGGCTGATGAGCCAGTCCCGGAGCCGGTACGTCACGGCCGGCCGGGCCCGGCCCGTCTCGCCGAGCCAGGCGACGATCGCCCGACCCCCGTCGTCGGCCGGCTGGCCGCTGAAGGGCCCCGAGTTCACGAGCCGCTCATCGCCGCCGTGGGCGACGAAGGCCTCGGTCAGTGGCGCATCCTCGGTCCCGGGCGCGGCCACGACCCGCCGGATCGGCAGCCCGTACCGAACGGCGAAGGCGAAGTCGCGCTCGTCGTGGGCCGGGACGCCCATGATCGCCCCGGTCCCGTAGCCCAGGAGGACGTAGTCGGCGATGAAGATCGGGATCCGCTCGCCGGTGGCCGGGTTGACGGCGTCGGCCCCGATCGGAACGCCGGTCTTCTCCCGCTCCGTCGATAGCCGCTCGATCTCCGTCTCGGCCCGGGCTCGGGCGACGTAGGCCTCGACCTCGGTCCGCCGATCAGGGGCAGTGATCTCGGCGACGAGGGGATGCTCCGGGGCGAGGACCATGAAGGTCGCCCCGAAGAGGGTGTCCGGGCGGGTCGTGAAGACGCGAATTGGGGCGCCGCCCGGGTGGTGGTCGCTGGGCGCCGTCTCGAAGACGATCTCGGCCCCCTCGGAGCGGCCGATCCAGTTCGCCTGCATGACTCGGATCGGCTCCGGCCAGTCGATGCCCGAGAAGTCGAGGAGCTCGTCGGCGTACTTCGTGATCCGCAGGAACCACTGCTCGAGGTCGCGCTTCTCGACCCGAGCGCCGCAGCGCCAGCAGCGTCGCTCGGCCCCCTCGACCTGCTCTCGGGCGAGGGTCCCGTCGTTCGGGCACCAGTCGACGGCGGCCATGGCCCGGTAAGCGAGACCGGCTTCGTAGAAGCGGAGGAAGAACCACTGGTTCCAGCGGTAGTACTCGGGATCGCAGGTTACGACCTCGTGCTCCCAGTCGAAGGTCGCCCCCATGCTCCGGAGCTGGCGCCGCATGTTCTCGATGTTCCGCATCGTCCAGGTTGCCGGATGGATCCCGGAGCGGATGGCGGCGTTCTCGGCCGGCAGTCCGAAGGCGTCGAAGCCGATCGGGAAGAAGACGTTGTAGCCGTGCATCCGCCGGAAGCGGGCGAGGGCGTCGGTCGGGGTCTTGATGTACCAGTGCCCGATGTGAAGGTCGCCTGACGGGTACGGGTACATCGTCAGGAGGTAGTACTTCGGCCGGCTCGTGTCGGCGAGGTCGGTCCGGTAGAGGCCGAGCTCGGCCCAGCGAGCCTGCCAGCGCGGCTCGATCTCGGCCGGGTCGTAGCGCTCGGTGCGGATGCGGTCGCGGATCGTCGTCACGGCGATGGGCTGCCTTTCACCCCGAACCGGTGGTCTCGACGGGATCGCCCTACGAAGAACCCCCCGCCGAACCGGCGAGGGGTCGTGTGGTCGGCGCGATCAGGGCGTTGGTGGAGCTACGGGGATTCGAACCCCGGACCTTCTGAATGCCATTCAGACGCTCTCCCAGCTGAGCTATAGCCCCACGCCGGATGCGAGAGTATAGCGTACCCGAGGCCGCGAGGACGCCTCATGCGAGGTGCGGCGGGACCTACGGCTCGAGGCGCGGTCCCGGCGGCCGGGGACGGTCTCGCTGCCGCGACGAGGACGAGCTCGTCGCAGCCCGGGCAGGCGTAGAGCTCGGCGCCCGCCGCGAGGGCCCGCTCGACGTCGTGATCGACGGGGCTGTGATGTGCCCGCCGCTCCATCCGTTCGCGTCGGTCGCCGTGGAGGTGGAAGAGCTCGAGGGAGAGGAGGGGGTTGATCACGGTCGTCTCCTTGGCGGGCCGTCGGAGCCGGAGGGGCGCGTCCGGCCGTTCCGAGGCCGCTCATCGCCGGGACTGTAGCGCACCGGGCTGATCGCGAGGCCACGGTGCTCGGGCGTCGGCGAAGCGCCACCGAGACCGAACGGGGCGCCGGATGGCACCATGTCCGCCATGGCCCCCGAAGCAGCGCACCGGCTCGCCGAACCTGAGCCGGCGGTCCGGTTCCGTACCTCCTCCGCCGGACCAAGCGCGCCCGCGGCCTCCGGGCGACCATCGACCCGCGCCTCGGGCTCGTCGTCAGTCGTCCCGCCCCCGAGCCGCCGCGGCTGGGCGGACCCCGGACCCCCTCGTCGACGCGTTCCTCCGGGAGCCGCGAGGCCTGGCTCCGGCGCCACCTCGCCCGGCGGCGCGCCTTGCTGGCCGCCGTCGGCGAGCGAGGCGTCGTCCGCGACGGCGGCCTCCTCCGCTTCCGCGGGACGTTGCACCGCCTCCGGATCGAAGCGGGCGACGCGCCCCGAACGACGATCGAGCTCGATCCCGAGTCGCGCCGGCGACGCTGCGGACGGCGGGACCCTCCGGCTCCGAGTCTGGCGGCTGCGCGATCGCCGGACGCCGGCCGACGTCCTCCGCGACTGGTGCCGCTGCGAGGCGCGCCGCGCCGTCGAACGGCGCCGTCGAGGACCACCGGGCTCGGCCCTCGCCGTGATCCCCTCGGGCGATCTCGATCCGCGATCCCTCGGACCCGCTGGGGGAGTGCCTCCCGGCAGGGCCGCCTCTCGTTCTCGTGGCGCCTCGTCCTCGCCCCGCCGCCGAAGCCCTCGAGACGGTCGTCGTCCACGAGCTCGCCCACCTCCGAGTCTTCGGCCACGGCCCGGCCTTCTGGTCCCTCGTCGCGTCGCGCCGACCGGACCACGCCGTCTGGCGGCGCTGGCTCCGCGACCACGCCCTCGAGCTCCACCTCGCCCTCGACGAATCGGCTCGGCCGTCTCGGGCGCACTGACGATGGGACGCCCGCGGATGGGGGCCGGGTTCAGCGGTCGATGGGGAGGGCGTTCAGCGGCCGATGGGGATGCGTGCCGGAGACGTGGTGGGCCGGGGAGGAATCGAACCTCCACAGCCAGAGGCGAGGGTTTTACAGACCCTTGGGCTCACCACCTGCCCAACCGACCCACGGTCCGGCACGGGAACTGGTGGAGATGAGGGGACTCGAACCCCTGACCCCCGCGATGCGAACGCGGTGCTCTCCCAGCTGAGCTACATCCCCACCGACGGGCGCGTGCGCTCGGGCATCGCGACCAGCGGGAGAGTGTAGCACGGGGTCGGATCGAGCCGAATCGGCCTGTCGGTGCTCCATGGGCGTGGTGCCGGCGTCGTCTCGCCCGGCCGGCCCCCGCCGATCGCGGACCTGCGGCTCGGGGAGGAGCCGTCGGCGACCGGCTCGCCCCGCCCCGACCCGCCGGCGACCGGCTCGCCCCGCCCGATCCCGCCGGGTCCGCCTGTCGATCTCGTGACCGAGGCCTAGGGCGCACGCTTTCCGGCAGGCCCCGTGACCGTGGCCCACACCTCCGCCCTCGGCCGGGCCGCGGCGGGCCGCGGAGGGCCCGTCCCCGGCGTCCCTCGACCGGCCGTGCCGGTCGCTCAGCGCCCCGTCTTGCCCGAGCCGTGCCCCCCAGCGCACCGAATCGTAGGGCCGGCCCGCCGGGCGGCCCCGGTGCCAACCAAGATGTGCGTGGGGTGCACGCCCGAGCCGGGACGGCCCGTCACCGACCGTCACCCACCCTCACCGGCCGCCACCGGCCGCTCGACCCGAACTGGGCGGCCGAGGCGGCCCGTCGCACCGCTCGCATCCACCCCCTCGGCCCGTCGCCCCGGCCGTAGACTGGCGCCGATGCCGGCTGGACTACTGAACGGCCTCGGGGCGGCGCTCGCCTGGGGACTGACCGACGTGACGAGCGCCCTCGCCGGTCGGCGCATCGGGAGCCTGGCCGTCCTCGTCGTCGCCCAGCTGGCGAGCCTCGCCTTCCTCCTCGCCCTCGCCATCGCTGACCCTGCCCGCCTCGTCTTCCGACCGGACACCGTCGTCCTGTCGGCCGCCCTCGGCCTCCTCTCGTCGGTCGCCTACCTCACCCACTTCACGGCCCTCCGGATCGGGCCGGTCGCCGTCGTCAGCCCCGTCGTCGGAGCGTACGGAGGGATGACCGTCGTCCTCGCCGTCCTCCTGCGCGGCGAGACCCTCGTTCCCGAGCAGTGGCTCGGGGCCGCCCTCGCCACCATCGGTGTCGTCCTGACCGGGGTCGTCTTCACCGGCGGCATCCGGCGGGCGCGGCTCTTCGGCCCGGGCGTTCTCCTCGCCATCGTCTCGCTGACGATCTGGGCCTTCGTGTCGGTCGGCCTCGCCGATCCCATCCGGACCGTCGGCTGGCTGCCGGTCATCCTCGTCTCCCGACTGGCGAACAGCGCGACCTCCCTTCTCGTCTATGGCTACGCCAGTCGCCGGGAGACGGCTCGCCTGGGGCCGCTCCTCCGGGCCGCCCTCGTCCGGGCGGATGGCTCACGGGCCGAGGACGGTGGCACCGATGGCCGGGGTCTCCTGGCGGCTGCCGCGGCCGGACTCGTCGACGCCATCGGGTTCGTCGTCTTCGCCATCGGGATCGAGTTCGCCCCGGTCTGGCTCGTCGGGCTCGCCAGCTCCTTCGGACCCGCGGTGGCGGTCGTCGTCGCCGTCGGCTTCCTCGGTGAGCGCCTCCGGCCCATCCAGTGGCTCGGCCTCCTGGCCATCGGCGCCGGGATGGTCCTCATCGGCCTCCCGCACTGAGCGAACCATCGCCGACGCCACCGCCCCAGGCCCTCGTCGAGGTGCCGACGAGCCGCCCGGGCGACCACACGGACGGACAGCCGAGGGCCACGAGACTCTTGACAGATAGAACAGATGTTCGAATAATGGGGCCATGTCCTCCCTCCCCTCCGCCGTCGCCGACGTCCTCCTCTCCCTCGAACGGCGCTGGGGTCGAGCGGCGCCTCGGCCCGGGATCGAACGCTTCGGGGAGATCGAGGGAGCCCTCGCCGTTCTGCCCGCCGCCCGAGCGGACCCCGGCTCGGCTCCTGTTCCCCAGGGCGCCGAGCGGATCGTGCCGAGCGGGTTCGCGGCCATCGACGCCATCCTCGGCCCCGGGGGCGTGCCCCTGGGCGGTGGCCTGGCCGTCCGCGGGGTCGGGACGAGCGGTGCGACAACCGTCGCTCTTCGCCTCGCCGCCGAGGTCCAGCGGGCCGGCGGGATCGTCGGCTGGCTGGACGGCTCGAGGAGCCTCGATCCGGTCGAGGCCGCCGCCCGAGGGGTGCGCCTCGAAGAGCTCGTCGTCCTCGTCCCGGCCGCCGTCGACGAGGCCCTCGCCCTCGCCGGTGCTCTCCTTCGCGCTCGCCTCGTCGACCTCCTCGTCCTCGATCTCGACCCCGCTCCCGACGAGGGTCGGAAAGGGCGTCGCGCCCGGGCGGCCCTCCTCGCCGACCGGATCGGTCGCCTGACGGCCCTCGCCCGCCGCTCGGGCGGTCTCCTCGTCGTCCTCGAGCCCGCAGGTTCGGAGAACCGGGGAGCGATCCGACGGGAGGCGTTCGAAGCCGGCCTCGGTCTCCGGCTCGAGCTCGCCCGGCGGTCGTGGATCCGGCTCGGGCGGGACGTCGTCGGCCAGCGGACGGAGGTCGTCGTCACCCGGAACCGGTTCGGGCCGGCGGGACGTCGGGCCGAGATCGAGATCCTCTACGCCGAGGGCGGACCGCGGGACGCCTGCCTCGGCCGAAGGGAGCTCCTCGAGGCGGTCGACCTCCCGATCCATCCGGTGACGCGCGAGCCACCGCTGTCTCTCGAGCCTCCACCCTGCCATGCGACGTCTCCACCTCTTCTGGCCCCATCTCCTCCTCCATCTCGCTCTCCCTCGAGCCGCCTCGCCCCCGAGCGGCCAACGAGCCTCCACCTCCTGCGGGAGGCATCGACCTCGCGGGAGGCATCGACCGAGCCGATCGTCGTCGGCGGCCGCCCCTGGAACGGGGGCCTCGTCCTCGACGCCGACGGGCGGGCGCGGGCGCTCGGGATCCGACGCGGCATGACCCTCGCCGCCGCGGAGCGGCTGGCCCCCGAGACCCGCTTCCTCGAGCCGGACCTCGGGGCCGCTCGGGCCGCCGTCGAGGCCGTCTTCGAGCGGCTGGCGGCCTTCAGCCCGACCCTCGCCGGGACGACCGAGCCGACGGATCCCGCCTTCGGCCTCGTCGAGGTCGGGATCGACGGCCTCGAAGCCCTCTGGGGTGAGGACCGGAGCCTCACCCGCCGGCTCGTCTCGGCCGTGGAGCCGCTCCTGCCGGTCCGGCCGAGGGTCGGGGTCGCCGGGACCCGGTTCGCCGCGACCATCGCCGCGGCCCGGGCCCGGCCGGCCGAACCGGTCATCGTTCCGCCCGGCGGCGAGGCAGCCTTCCTGGCGCCGCTCCCATCGGCGGTCCTGACCACCGATCCCGAGACCCGGGAGCGCCTCCTCGGGTTCGGGCTCCGGCGGGTCGGGCAGATCGCGGCCCTCCCCCGGGCGGCCCTCGTCGCTCGGTTCGGGCCCGAGGGGAACCGGCTCCACGCTCGAGCCGTCGGCGAGGAGATCGAGCCCATCGAGCCTCGCCGGGCGCCCGAGCGGAGCGCCCTCGGCCTCGCCCTCGAACCAGCGGTCGACCGCCTCGACGCCCTCCGCTTCGTGCTCCACCGGCTCGTCGTCGGCCTCGTCGGGCACGTCGTTGCCCGGGGTCGGGCGGCCACGGCGGCCGAGCTTCGTTGCACCCTCGAGACCCGCTCGACGGGGTCGACCCCGAAGACGACCGTGACGATCCGCCAGGTCCTCCCCGAACCGACGGCCGACGGCGAAGCGATCGAACGCCTCCTCTTCGCCCGCCTCGAGCGGCAGCCCCCGCCGGCGCCGGTGGAACGCCTCGAGCTCGAGCTCGGCGGCCTCGTCCCGAACGCCGGACAGCAGCTCGAGCTCTTCGGGCGGCAGCGAGCGGAGCGTGGTCGGCTCGTCTGGCAGCTCGCTCGGTTCGCCATCGAGTTCGGCGCCGACCGGGTCGTCGAGGCGGAGATCCTCGACCCCGAGGCTCGATGGGCGGAGGCACGGAGCCGCTGGCGCCCGTCGGTGGTGTCGCCGCTCCCCGAGGGCGATGCCGTCGAACCGGCGTCGGCCCTCGCTTCGGCCGGTGGACCGGCGAGTCTCCCCGGCCCGAGGTCGGCGCGATGACCCGGCTCTATCGCGGCCACCCCGAGATCGAGGTCGAGGTCGACGAGGGAGGCCGGCCGCGTCGCCTCCGCTGGCTCGGTCGAAGCGAGCCGATCGAGGTCTGCAATCGGTGGCGGGTCAGCGAGGCGTGGTGGCGCGAACCGATCGAGCGCGAGTACTACAAGGTCGTCGGGCCGCGCTGGCTGGCGCTCATCTACCTCGACCGCCGGACCGGTTCGTGGCACCTCGAGCGGCTCTACGACTGAGCCTCCCGCGGCCGCCGTCGGCGGCGATCAGCTCGGGGGACTGCCGCCGAAGAAGCTGACGACGAGGAGGACGAGGAAGAGGCCCACGACGAGTACGAGGAGCCCCACGTCCCTCGGCCGCGCTGTCTGCACCCCGATCACCCCCAAAGCGAGCGAATGGCGATGTGCCCGTGACGCCTCAACGATAGCCGAACCCGGCAACCGGCGCGTTGCGTTCTCGTCGATCGCGGGTCGAACCCGACTGAACCTCGCCCGAGGCGCCTCGGGTCCGAGGCCGCAACACGGACCCGGTCGGCACGAACCGGCCCGTTCTCAGCTCGGTAGAGCGGCGACGAAGGCAGCGACGACGAGGACGACGAGGACGAGGACGAGCAGACCGGCGCCGAGGAAGTCGCTGCGACGAGGCTCCATCGATGTCACTCCCAGATGCGATGCGTCGGGACGGCTCCTCGGGCCGGCTCGGCCGGGGTCGACGACCAACCCGACCGATCGGCCCCGCGGGCGTCACTCGAAGGGGCAGGCTGCCCCATAGCGTACGAGAAGGACGGTCAGATCGCCCATCGGCCGAATCGTCGACCGGATTCGGCAGCCGTCGGTCCCCGTCGACTCGATGACGTAACTGCCGTCCTCGAAGGGGCCGCTCGCCGCGGCCGTCGCGAAGCCGGCGGCCTCGAGGTCCGAGCGGAGGGCGGTCGCCACCTCGACGGCGCTGCCCGGCACGGCGAAGGTGCCGCTCGCCGGCTCGCCGGGTTCGCGGACCTCCGTCGGTTCGGCGCCGGTCGGCAGCGGGAAGGTCGGCGGGAGGGCGTCCCAGATGCGGCCGATGCTCGTCTCCGACTGGGTCGGCAGGGACGGCGCGGCGCTCGGCGGCGGGTCGGGGTGGGGCTCTCCCCGCTTTGACCCGGGCTGGCCGGTGGGCTCGGGGCGCCGCTCGGCTCGGACGATGGCGGACTCGGGGTCGGGGTCGGCCCCCCACACGCAGCGGCCAGGACCGCGACGCCGATGAGGAGCGCGGCGAGGGGGCCGGTGCGCGGGAAAGACCGGGGTCGGTGACCAGGTGGCCGGTTGCTCATGACTCGACGGAGATCGTAGCGCGGCATCGAGGTTCGAGCCGGTGGCCCCGGGCCGAACGTGGAGAGACCCGCCGCACGGACGTCGCGCGGCGGGTCTCCGTCGGCGGCTCTCCCGCTCACCAGGGAAGGCCGCGAGGTCGACGGGCCGGTACACCCCAGCTCCGGCTCCGTCGCCGGGTCCCGTACGAAACGGGTCGTGCGATCAGTGGGCGACTGCCGCCAGAAGGTCCGGGAGGACGATCTCGACGAGGAGGAAGACGAGACCGATCAGGCCGAGCCTGACGAGGACCGAACGGGCGATCGGGATCACCTGCGAACGCACGCCGATGAGACGTCGACGGGGGCCGAAATGTTGCGCCCCCGGCGGGGTCGACGGGGGCGGGGAGGGTCCGAGCGATGGGCGCATGATGGTCGAACAGATGTTCTATACTCGTGGGGCCGATGGCCTACGCCGAGCTCCACTGCCACACGAACTTCTCCTTCCTCGACGGCGCCTCGGCCGCCGACGACCTCGTCGCCCGGGCCGTCGAGCTCGGTCTGGCCGGCCTGGCGGTGACCGATCACGCCGGCCTCTACGGGGTCGTCCGGTTCGTCGCGGCCGCCGAGGCCATCGGCCTCCACCCGGTCGTCGGCGTCGAGGTCGAGCTCGCCGATCCGGCCGTTCCGGACCCTGGCGGCATCGTCGTTCCGGTCCGGCGGACGCGTCCCGCTCCCCGGCGGGACCGCTGGCCGAGGGACGAACGGCCTCCTCGTCGACGAGCCGGTCGACGGCCGGCCCGCCCGCCTCCGCTCGAACCGACCCCGCTTGCCCGGTCATCGGCCGCCCCTTCGGCCGGACCTCCGGGGCATCCCCGACGAGAGCCGAGGCCCGCATCTCGTTCTGTTGGCCCGATCGCCGGCGGGGTACCGGAGCCTCTGTCGCCTCATCTCCCGGGCGAACCTGGCCGGCACGAAGGGCGTGCCCCGCCTCGACCACGCCCTCCTCGAAGCCCACACCGAGGGGCTCGTCGTCCTCTCCGGCTGCCGGCAGGGCGAGATCGCGCGGCGCCTCGTGGCCGGCGATCGGGCCGGTGCCCGAGCCGCTGCCGAGCGGTACGCCCGCCTCTTCGGTGCAGCCGACGACGTGGCCGGGAGCGGCTTCTTCCTCGAGCTGAACCACCATCTCCTCCCCGACGACGACTGGCGAGTCGCCGAGACCGTCCGCCTCGCCGACGAGCTCGGCCTGCCGGTCGTCGTCACGAACGACGTCCACTACGCCCGGCCCGAGGACCGCGAGCTCCACGACGTCCTGACGGCCATCCGCCACGGTCGAACCCTCGACACCCTCGGCCCCCTTCGAAGCCCGAGCGGGGAGTGCTACCTGAAGTCGGAGGCGGAGCTCGCCGCCCTCCCGCCCGCGACGGACGCGCCGGCCGTCGCCCGCGCCTGGCGGGCGGGCCTCGCTGCGGCGGCCGAGCTCGCCGCGGCCTGTTCGGTCGACCTCGGCTTCGAGCGATACCGCTTCCCGGGCTTCCCGGTCCCGGCCGGGGAGACCCCCTTCAGCTACCTTTCGAGCCTCTGCTGGGAGGGAGCCCGGCGGCGCTACCACCCCCTCACCCCGGCCGTCGTCCGGCAGCTCGCCCACGAGCTCGACGTCATCGAACGGACCGGGCTCGCCGAGTTCTTCCTCATCTGCTGGGACCTCATGGCCTTCGCCCGCCGGCGGGGGATCCCGGCCCAGGGGCGGGGGAGTGCCGCCGATTCCATCGTCGCCTACGTCCTCGGCATCACCCGGGTCGACCCGATCCGCCACAACCTCCTCTTCGAGCGCTTCATCAACGAGGGCCGGACGACGTACCCGGACGTCGACATCGACTTCTCGGCGGCCCGGCGGGAGGAGGTCATCCAGTACGTCTACGAGCGATACGGGGCCGAGCACACCGGCATGGTCTGCAACGTCGTCACCTACCGGGCCCGCTCGGCGGTCCGGGAGGTCGGCCTCGCCCTCGGCTTCCCGCGCCCCTTCGTCGACCGGGTGGCGAAGGCGGTCGAGACGTACGACTCGGTCATGGTCCGCCGCGACCTCGAGGCCGACGGCGGCTTCGCCCACCTCTTCCGGCGGCCGTCGAGGGGGCTGCCGGTTCGCCGGACGGCGTGGCCGCCGCCCGGGGGCTCGTCGACCGGATGGGGCGGCTCGCCGTCCCGGTTCGCCGGCGGACCGATCCGCTCCGGGACGGGACCCTCGACGGGCCCGCTCGGGACGGGACCCCCGGCGACCGGCTCGGTCGACCGAGCCCCCATTCGGCCGTCGCCCGCCTGGAGCCCGAACCCACTCCCGCACCCCGCGGCGGCTCGACCGTCGGCTGGTCGGACTGGGAGCGCTGGCTCGAGCTCTGCGCCAGGCTCGACGGCTTCCCGCGCCACCTCTCGATCCACACCGGCGGCATGCTCGTCACCGCCGCCCCCCTCGTCGACATCGCCCCCCTCGAGCGGGCGACGATGCCGGGCCGGGTCGTCGTCCAGTACGACAAGCGGGACGTCGAGACCCTCAAGCTCATCAAGCTCGATCTCCTCGGCCTCGGGATGCTCGCCGCCATCGACGAGACCCTCGCCTGGATCGAGCACGACTGCGCCGTCTGCCTCGATCTCGACCGGCTGCCCGAGGACATTCCCGAGGTCTATGCCATGCTCGCCGCGGCCGATACCGTCGGCGTCTTCCAGGTCGAGAGCCGGGCCCAGATGCAGACCCTCCCGAAGTCGCGGCCGCGCTGCCTCGACGACCTCGTCGTGGAGGTGGCGATCATCCGCCCGGGACCGATCCAGGGCAACGCCGTCCACCCGTATCTCCGACGCCGCCAGGGCCTCGAGCCGGTGATGTACCTCCATCCGTCCCTCGAGCCGATCCTGGCCGAGACCCTCGGCGTCATCCTCTACCAGGAACAGGTCATGCGGATCGCCATCGACGTCGCCGGGTTCTCGGCGGCCGAAGCGGACGG
The DNA here is from genome assembly GCA_026004015.1 of Chloroflexota bacterium. Lineage (GTDB taxonomy): Bacteria > Chloroflexota > Limnocylindria > Limnocylindrales > CSP1-4 > BPIH01. The sequence continues at coordinate 154,457 of BPIH01000001.1, forward strand.
CTTTCGACGGGCCATGGGGACGTGGCGTTCGACCCGGGAGATGGAGAAACTCCACGAGCGGTTCGTCGAGGGCTGCATCGCCCACCGGGGACTCGATCGACCGACGGCCGAGGAGCTCTACCGCCAGGTCGCCGCCTTCGCCTCCTTCGGCTTCGCCAAGAGCCATGCCGCGGCCTTCGCCCGGACGGCCTACGAATCAGCCTTCCTCAAGTGCTTCTACCCGGCCCAGTTCCTCGTCGGCCTCGTCAACGCCCAGCCGATGGGCTTCTACCCGGTCGAGGTCCTCGTCAACGACGCGAAGCGCCACGGCGTCGCCGTCCTCCCCATCGACGTCAACGCCTCGGCCTACCGGACGACGACCGAATGGGTCGGCCGGCCGGGCTGGGTCCTCGCCGGGGCTGTCGGCGACGACGGATCGCGGGACGCCGAGCCGGGTGAGCCGCTCCCGCCGGGCTGCGGGATCGGCGAGCGGCCGCGGCCGGTTCGATCGGCCGGCTGCGTCATCCCGTCGGCCGCCGCCCGCGAGCGCTGGGCGGCCGAGAGCGCCCGGGGCTGGGGGGTCCGGCTCGGCCTCCACCTCGTCACCGGGCTCGGCGAGGAGGTCGGAGCGCGGATCGAGGCGGCCCGAGCCGAGGGCCCCTTCCGGGATCTCGTCGACCTCGTCGAGCGGACCGCCCTGCCCGAGGCGTTGCTCGAGCGGCTCATCCGGGCCGGAGCCCTCGACGGCTTCGGTCGGCCGCGGCGGGCGCTCCTCTGGGAGCTCCGGGAGGTGACGGGCGACGGCCGACGGCGAGGGGTCAGGGCGGGCCGCGACGGAGGGACGGGGGCCGTCCGCGGGCCGATCCGAGCCATCGACCTTCGCCTGCCGCCGACGCCGGCCCCCGAGCTCCCGGCGCTCACGGAGGCGGAACGCCTCGGCGATGCCTACGCCGTCCTCGGTCTCGATCCGCGACGCCAGGTCGTCGAGCTCTTCCGGCCGGCCCTCGATCGACTCGGCGTCGTGCGGAACGCTGCCCTCGCCGAGCGGCCGCCGGGGAGGGTTCGGATCGCCGGTCTCGTCGTCACCCGCCAGCACCCGATGACGGCCAAGGGGACGGTCTTCCTCGCCCTCGAGGACGAGACGGGGATGGTGAACGTCACCCTCTGGCCGACGGTCTGGGAGCGGGCTCGGCGGGTCGTCCGGCGCCATGCCCTCCTCGTCGTCGAGGGGCGGCTCCAGCGCGACGGGTCGGTCGTCAACGTCGTCGCCCGGCGGATCGAGCCCCTCGTCGAGGCGGCGGGGCGGGTCGGTGGTCCGCCGAACCCGCCGGGCGTTCGGGCCCTCGGCTACGCCGGTCTTCGGCGGCTCGGCTGATGAGTGCGGCGGCCGGGAGCGTCGGCGCTGGCGATGAGCGTCGGCGGCTCGGCAGACCGCGGGTGCCGGCGAGCGCTCAGCGGGCGCGACCGGCCGCCCGGCGGCTCCCTCGGCCCGGCCGGCGCCCCTGGTTCGGAGAGGTCAGGCGAAGGAAGCGACGATAGAAGCCGGCGAAGGCGCCGACGAGGATTCCGAAGGAGGGCGCGGCGAGGATGGCATAGACGGCGAGGTCGGGCTGCTGCTCGACGACCGAGCGGGTCTCCGGCACGGCCAGGAGGACGCCGGCGTAGAGCAGGGCGCCGACGAGGGCGACGACGCCTCCGGCCAGCCAGGCCCCTCGAGGGGCCAGGAGACCGGCGAGGAAGGGTCCGGCCATCGGCGGTGGGACGAGGAAGGTCTGGAAGACGATGATGGCGATCGTGTTCTCCCGGACGTCCGGGAGGAGGAAGGCGGCCGCGATGGCGGCCAAGACGAGGCTCGGCAGCCAGATCGCCTTCGTCCCCCGGACGAGGGTCGGCAGATAGGCGAGATCGGCCCGGATGTCGGCCGGGGCGGCGGCGAGCCGGAAGGCGGCCACGATCCCCATTCGGCCGCTCGGCAGGGTCTGGCTCGGCGAGCTCGGGCTCGGCGCGGTCCCTGCCCGGGGGCCGCTCCGCGGGGCTGCCGTGGCAGCCGGGGTCGCCGCGGCAGCCGGGGCGGCGGTCTCCCCGGACCGCTGGGCGGCGAGGGCCGCCCGGTAGCGGCGGCGCGCTTCGGCTCGGTCGGTTCTCTTGGCGCGGGCCATCGGTCCTCCGCGGTGGCAGGCTGACGGGTTCGTGGTCGGTGCTTCGGGTCGTCCCGGTCGTCGCGCTCGGTCTCGCCGGCTCGACGGCGCCGACCAATCCTACGGCACGGGCGGCGATCGAGATGAGTCGCCGATAAGGGCGATCCGCTAGAACGCTCGGTGCCCGCCCGAGGACCCGCCGCACGTGCCCGCCGGGGAGCTGGAGCCATGCTTCGTCGTTTCGGGGCCGTCGTCGTCTTCGTCGCCGTCCTCGGCCTCGTCGGAGCGGCCTCGTCGGCTGGCCGCGGAGACGCCGCTCTTGTCGACCCTGCCGCCGGGGCCGTCGGGCCCCTCGCGGCGGTGACCTGGCCGCCGTCGAGCGGCCTCCTCCTGGCCGAGGTCGTGACCGGCGGCGCGTCGGCGTCGGACGAGTACGTCGAGCTGACGAACGCCGGACCGGCGCCCGTCGACCTCGGCGGCTACGAGCTCGTCTACGTCACGAGCTCTGGTGGCACGATCACTCGGAAGGCGGCCTGGGCGGGACCGCTCTTCCTGGCCCCGGGCCAGCACCTCCTCGTGGCGAACGGGCTCGGAGCCTTCGCCGCCATGGCCGACGCCACGTACAGCGGCGGGCTGGCGGCCACCGGCGGGGCCCTCGTCCTGCGACCCGTGGGCGGGGCTCCCGTCGACGCCGTCGGCTGGGGGGACGCGACGAACGCCTTCGTGGAGGGGACGGCGGCGCCGGCCCCGCCACCCGGGGCGTCCATCGAGCGGCGGCCAGGCGGCTCGGCCGGGAACGGGGAGGACACGAACGACAACGCCGCCGACTGGTTCGTCCAGGCCGCCCCCCTGCCGCAGAACCTCGCCGCGCCGCCGGCGCCGGCGCCGAGCCCGTCGGCTCCGTCTCCGAGCGAAGGCCCCGAACCGTCGACGATGCCGTCGCCGTCATCGACGCCCGCCCCGACGCCGACGCCCCCAGCCTTCGCCCTCGCCTTCGCCCTCGGTCGCCGTCGAACCGAGCCCGACCCCGACGGCCACGCCCGAACCGACCCCGATCCCGACGGCGACACCCAGTCCCAGCCCGAGCCCGACCTCGACCCCGGTCGAGCCGTCCCCGTCCCTGACGATCAGCGCCATCCGGAGCTTGCCGCTCGGGACCCGCCGCGGCCGCCACCGGGGTCCTCACGACGGATCTCGGTGCCCTCGAGAGCGGGCGAGGCGCCTTCCTTCAGGACGAGACCGCCGGGATCGGCCTCTACCTCGCGGCCCCCGTTTCCAGCCCGGTGCCGGCCGGTACCCGGGTCTCGGTCCGGGGCACCCTCGACAGCCGGTACGGCCAGCTCGTCCTCCGGGTCGCCGAGGCCGACGTGGCAACCGACGGCGCGGCGACGCTCCCCGCCCCGGTGTCGACGACGACGGGCGGCGCCGGCGAGGACCTCGAAGGGCGTCGGGTCACCGTGCGCGGGCTCATCACGGAGAGTCCCTCGGCGCTCGCCGATGGACTCGGGCTCACCATCGACGACGGGAGCGGTCCCCTCCGGGTCGTCGTCGGGGCGGCCGCCCTCGGGGACCGGTCCCTCGCTCGCGGCGACGAGATCGAGGCCACGGGGCCCCTCGGCCAGCGAGACAGCACGGGCAGCGGGGCGTCCGGCTACCGCGTCTACGCGACGCTGCCGGGCGAGCTCGTCGTCGGCCCCGTCGAGCCGCCGAGTCCGTCCCCCGACCCGACGGCGACCCCGAATCCGGCGCCGAGCCCGACCGCCACCCCGACGCCGTCCCCGTCCGGCGCGGCACCGACCCCGACCCCGGCACCGAGCCCGACTGCCAGCCCGAGCCCGGCTCCGAGCCCGACGCCGGACCTCCTCCCCATCGGCGAGGCGCGGACGAGACCGATCGGGAGCGTCGTCCGGATCGCCGGGACCGTCACCGCCGAGCCCGGGCGGATCGGGCATCCCGCCCTCGTCGTCGTCGCCGACCCGAGCGGGGCGATCGTCGTCCGCCTCGACGACGGCGATCCCCGGCCGACGAGGGGCGACCGCCTCGTCGTCGAGGGGTCCCTCGCCGATCCGTACGGGCAGCTCGAGATCCGGGCCACCCGCGAGGTCGTCCCGACCGGTCCCGGGGACCTCCCCGAGCCCCTGCCGGTCCTCGGCGTCGATCTCGGCGAGGGGACCGAGGCCCGGCTCGTCCGCATCGCCGGCGTCGTCACGGGCGCCGTCCGGCGGGCGACGAGCGGCGACATCGCCTTCGACCTCGTCGACGAGGCCGGGGCGCCGATCCGCATCATGGCCGACGCCTCGAGCGGCGTGACGGCCGGGTCGTTCCGGTCGGGTGCCCGCTACGAACTGACCGGCATCGTCGGCCAGCGGGCCTCCCGGAAGGGGGCCCTCGACGGCTACCGGATCTGGCTCCGCGACCGGGACGACGTCCGCGAGCTCGCTCCCGACGAGGTCGCCTCGACGCCGTCACCGACGCCCGCCACGAGCCCGACGCCGACGGCGATCGTGCCGATCCGGAGCGCCCTCCGGGCGAGCGGCGTCGTCACCATCGAGGCCACCGTCACCGCCCCGGCGACCCTCCTCGACGCGACCGGGCGCCGGATCGTCGTCCAGGACGCGACGGCCGCCGTCGAGGTCCTCCTGCCCCCCGGCGCTGCGGCCCCGTCGGTCGGGGAGGGCATCCGCGTGACCGGACGCATGGGGCGAGCGTACGGCGCCCCCCGGCTCAAGGCGACCGGCATCGAGCGGCTCGGTCCCGGCCGGCCGGTCGTTCCCGCCCGGCTCGAGCGGGCGCCGGGTCCGGCCGACGAGTGGCGCCTCGTTCGGGTCAGCGGGACGGTCGTCGACGTCCGTCGGCTCGGTGGCCGCTGGCGGGCCGAGCTCGCCGTCGGCGGGGAGCGGGTCGTCGTGGACGGCCTGGCCGGGGCCGCGATCCCGGCCTCCATCCTCGTCGAGGGTCGCGCCGCGACGGTCATCGGCATCGTCCGCCGGCCGTACCCGACGGCGTCCGACCGGCGCTTCGCCGTCCTGCCCCGAGGGCCGGCCGACGTCGCCGTCGGGCCCTCCCCCGGGGCCGCGACGGGCTCGTCGGACGGGGTCGGCGGGGGTCCCGGCCGATCGGCGATGGGGGCCGTCCCGCCCTCGGTCACCGACGTCGATCTGGCCGACCTCGCCCGCCACGTCGGGTCGCGGGTCCGGGTCGGGGGGCTCGTCGTGGGACTCGAGGCCGACGGCTTCCGCCTCGACGACGGGACGGCCGAGGGTCGGGTCGTCCTGACCGGCGAGGCGGCCGACTACCTCGAGCTCATCGAGCCCGGTGACGCCGTCAACGTCGTCGGTGTCGTGCGGGCGATCCCCGACGGGTTCGCCGTCGTCGTCGATGCGGCGGCCGGTCTCATCCCGGTCGGTGATCTCGGCGGGCCGTCGGCCCTCGTCGGGGCGAGGCCTATCGAGATGACGGCGGCCCCCGACGCGGCGAGCCCCGTCGCCCCGACGGAAGCCGGCCTCGGGGGCTCGGGCACCCCGGCCTCGCTCCTGCCCCTCGGCCTCGTCGTCGTGGGCTCCGTCGTCTCCGTCCTCGTCCCCCTCGTCCTCCGGGAGCGGGCTCGGCTCCGCCTGGCGACGCGGATCCAGGCGCGGCTGGCCGCGATCCGGCGGGAGGCCTGGCGCTGATGGGTCGGCGGTCCGGCGTCCGTCGCTCGCCTCCTCGGCAGCGACCTCCGAGCCGCGGTGGCCCGACCGTCGCCTCAGTCGGGGACGTACTCGAAGCCGTCGCCCCGGCGCCGGATGCGACCGATGGGTCGCTCGGGTTCGTGGGACAGGACGATCCGCCAGTTCTCCTCGACGGCCCGCCGGAAGAGATCCATCTTGATCTCGACGCTGTCGATGGGAAAGTCGTCGAAGCTCGGCAGCCAGGTCGGCTGGACGCTCCAGGGCCGCATGCAGAGGTCGCCGAAGAAGGCGACGGTCCCCGTCCGGCCTCGGACGACGACGGCCTGGTGGCCGGCGGTGTGGCCGCCCGTCGGGACGACGACGACCCCGGGCACGAGCTCCCGCTCACCGTCGGCGGCGTCGGCCTCGGCGAAGGGGGCGACGAGGCGGAGCTCGGGCTGGTCGTAGCTGGCGACGATCCGTGGGTTGTCGTCGAGGGCGATCCGCCACTCGGCGAGCTGGGCGACGATCCTGGCCCCGGGAAAGGCGGGCCGGCCGTCCCGGTCGAGGAGGCCGCCGGCGTGATCGAAGTGGAGGTGGCTGAGGGCGACCCAGTCGATCGACTCGGGCGCGAAGCGGGCCGCTCGGAGGGCCTCGAGGATCGGCGGGCCCTCGACGCCCCGGAGGTGCCGCATCTTCTCGCTCAGGCGCTCCCCGATCCCGGTCTCGACGAGGACCCGGCCGGCCGGGGTCTCGACGAGGAGACAGTTGAGGGCCTGCCGGAGCCGGTTGGCGGCGTCGATCTCGTCCCGGACGAGCGGCAGCCAGGTCGGCCGCGGGACGTGGCCGAGGAGGACCCCGGCGTCGGAGCGGAAGGTGCCGGCGACGACGAGGGCGACCCGAGTGCCGCCGCCGAGGTCGGCGAACCAGTCGTGGACGTCGGTGAGGGCCATGGGCGGATGGTACGTCAGCCGGGACGGCGATCGGGGCGTCGGCGACGACGACGAGGGCGCGTCGCGGTCGACCGGCTTGACGCTCGTCATGAGGGCGGACTATGCTCGGCCGAGTTTCGCGCGCCAGCGTCGCGAACAGCGGAGAGAGGGACGAGAGGTTGCCGAACGCGGACCGCCGCGTTGCGCTCCCGACAGGAGAACGGCAGTACCACATCGGGCTCGGGCCAGGCGAACTGGCCGAGTACATCCTCCTCCCCGGCGACCCCGATCGGACGACCCGGATCGCCGCCCGGCTCGACACCATCGAGCTCGAGCGCCGACACCGGGAGTTCGCCTCGGTCACCGGGACGTACCGCGGGCTCCGGATCTCCGTCGTCTCGACGGGGATCGGGACCGACAACGTCGAGATCGTCGTTGCCGAGGCGCTGGCGATCACGAAACGGCCGACCTTCATCCGGGTCGGGTCGTCCGGGGCCCTCCAGCCGGAGATCGGCCTCGGGGACGTCGTCATCTCCACCGGAGCCGTCCGGCTCGAGACGACGACGAGTTGGTTCGTGGCCGATGGCTACCCCGCGGTCGCCGACTACGAGGCGGTCCTCGCCCTCGTCGAGGCGGCCGCTCGGCTCGGCCATCGAGCGCACGTCGGGCTCACGGCGACGGCTCCCGGCTTCTACGGTGCGCAAGGTCGCCCGATCCCGCAGCTCCCGATCCGCTACCCTGACCTGGCCGAAGCGATGGCGCGCCAGCGCGTCCTGAACTTCGAGATGGAGGCATCGGCACTCTTCGTCCTCGCCGGGCTCGCCGGCTGCCGGGCCGGAGCGGTCTGCGCCGTCTTCGCCCAGCGCACGACCGGTGCGTTCGTCGAGGGCGAGGCGAAGGAGCGCGCCGAGGCGGCCTGCGTCGAGACCGGCCTGGAGAGCCTGCTCGTCCTCGCCGAGCTCGACCGCCAGAAGCGCGCTGCCGGGACGGACCGCTGGCGGCCGTCCCTCTGGTCTCGCGCGTCATGAACCCGGCCGGGGGCGATGGCTCCGGGTCCGGCAAGCTCTAGAAGGAGGAGCTCCGTGGCAGAGGCGTACTGCGTCAAGGACAAGATGAAGGTCCAGATCCAGAACCCGCAGCAGATCACGATGAAGAATGGCAAGCCGGCCGTCCAGGGCACCTGTCCGAAGTGCGGCGGCAAGGTCTTCCGCATCGGCGGCTGAACCCGGATCGCCATCGACGGCCCCGCGCCGGCCCGCTCCGGCGGGGGTCGTTCCCTGTCCGGCTGGCCGGCGAGGCCTCCGATCCCGCAGGGCCAGTCGCCTCCTGCCAGACGGCCCCGGCCGGGGGCCGGCCGACCGCCCCGCCGGCGACCAGCCGCGGGCGCCCGTTCGGGTCCATTCGGCCCATCCTGGAGGCGCCGGGCCCCTCTGCTAGAATGCCGGCAAATCCCACGACCATCCAGCGCGAGGCCCGCCCTGCCACCACGTCCTGCGTCCACGCCGGGCTGGGCGACCTGCCCGGCCGGGGGAGCCCGGTCGGCTCCCAGGCGGACGATCGCTCTCTCCGGCCGCCGTTCGCAGGCATCGGCGGTCGGGCCGCCGCCGACGGACGAGGCCGCGCCGCAGCGCCGTCGGGGACGCTCGGCGCCGTGACGACGGACGACTGACGAAGGAGGTCCTGCCATGGCAGTTCGCGTCGGCATCAACGGCTTCGGTCGGATCGGCCGCCAGACCCTCAAGGCGCTCCTCGAGCGGGCCCCCGACGTCGAGGTCGTCGCCGTCAACGACCTCGTCGAGACGAGCCTGAACGCCCTCCTCTTCAAGCACGACTCGACCTACGGCGCCTACCCCGGCACCGTCGACCACACCGAGGACAGCCTCGTCATCGACGGTCGCCAGATCCGGGTCCTCAAGGAAGCCGATCCGGCGAACCTCCCCTGGCGGGATCTCGGCGTCGACATCGTCGTCGAGTCGACCGGCCGCTTCACCGACGCCGCCAAGGCTCGAGCCCACCTCGAGGCCGGGGCCAAGAAGGTCATCATCACCGCACCCGCCAAGGGTGAGGACGTGACCATCGTCCTCGGCGTGAACGACGCCGTCTACGACCCCGAGCGCCACCACATCATCAGCAACGCCTCCTGCACGACGAACTGCCTCGCCCCGGCGGCGAAGGTCGTCCACGACCTCTGCACCATCGAGCGGGGCCTCATGAACACGATCCACAGCTACACGAACGACCAGCGGATCCTCGACGTCGCCCACAAGGACCCGCGCCGGGCGCGCTCGGCCGGGCAGAACATCATCCCCACGACGACGGGCGCGGCAAAGGCCCTCGCCCTCGTCATCCCCGACCTCAAGGGCAAGTTCGACGGCTTCAGCCTCCGCGTTCCGACGCCGACCGTCTCGGTCGTCGACTTCACCGCCGACGTCGCCCGGCCGACGAGCGTCGAGGAGCTGAACGAGGCCTTCCGAGCCGCCGCCGCCGGCCCGATGAAGGGGATCCTCGGGGTCTCCGACGAGCCCCTCGTCTCGTCCGACTTCCGGGGAGACAGCCGCTCGTCGATCATCGACGCCCAGAGCACGATGGTCATGGGCGGGACGATGGTCAAGGTCATCGCCTGGTACGACAACGAATGGGGCTACAGCTGCCGCGTCGCCGACCTCGTGGCCATGGTCGCCGCCAAGCTGCCGGCGGCGACCCGGGCCTGAGTGCGGGCGGCCCCCCGGAACGGGGTGGACGAACCGGCGACGACCCGATCGCCCGGCCACCCGACGGGCGGCCGACCGGCCTCGGGCGCCCGGGACCCTGATGCCGAGTTCCCCTCGAGCGTCTGACCCGGTTCGAGGCCCTCGACCCGCCCCGGGCCCGGCGACCGGCCGAGGCTGACCCGCCCCGCCGAGGGACGGCGACGAGCGGCGATCGGCGGCCCGGCGCCTCGGCAACGAAAGGGAAGCACGATGGACAAGCTGACGATCCGTGACTTCGATCCGGAGGGCAAGCGGGTCTTCGTTCGGGTCGACTTCAACGTTCCCCTCGAGGACGGCAAGGTCACCGACGACTCCCGGATCCGGGCCGCCCTGCCGACGATCCGCTACCTCATGAGCCGCGGCGCCCGGGTCATCCTCGCCAGCCACCTCGGCCGTCCCGACGGCCGGGTCGTCGAGGCCCTCCGGCTCCGTCCGGTGGCGGCTCGACTGTCGGCCCTCCTCGGCCGGACGGTCCCGGTCACCGGCGACGCCCTCGGCCCGGGGACCCAGGACGCCGTCCGCCGCCTCCGGCCGGGCGAGGTCCTCCTCCTCGAGAACCTCCGCTTCCATCCCGAGGAGGAGAAGAACGACCCCCAGTTCGCCAGGGCCCTCGCTTCGTACGCCGACGTCTACGTCAACGACGCCTTCGGCACGGCCCACCGCGCGCACGCCAGCACCGTCGGCATCGCCAAGCTCCTCCCGGCCTACGCGGGCCTCCTCATGGAGCGCGAGATCACGATGCTCTCGCGGCTCCTCGAGAACCCCGAGCGCCCCTTCGCTGCCGTCCTCGGCGGGGCGAAGGTCTCTGACAAGATCAAGGTCCTCGACAACCTCCTCGACAAGGTCGACACCCTCGTCATCGGCGGCGGGATGGCGAACACCTTCCTCCTCGCCATCGGCAAGCCCGTCGGCAAGAGCAAGGCCGAGCACGACCGGGTCGACGACGCCCGCCGCCTCGTCGCCAAGGCCGAGGAGAAGGGCGTCCGCCTCGTCCTGCCGAGCGAGGTCGTCGTCGCCAAGGAGGTCACCCGCGGCGCCGAGTACAAGTCGGTTCCCGCCGAGAAGGTCCCGGCCTCCTGGTCGATCGTCGACATCGGCAAGGCGAGCGAGGCGGCCTTCGAGGAGGCCCTCGCGGACGCTCGAACGGTCTTCTGGAACGGGCCCCTCGGCGTCTTCGAGATCCCCTCCTTCTCCCACGGCACGAAGGCGATGGCCCGGTACCTCGCCGATCGGGCGAAGGCCGGGGTGACCGTCGTCGTCGGCGGCGGCGATTCGGTGGCCGCCATCGACCAGCTCGGCCTGGCCGAGGCCTTCACCCACATCAGCACCGGCGGCGGGGCCTCCCTCGAGTTCCTCGAGGGCCGGGAGCTGCCCGGCATCGCCGTCCTCCTCGACCGCCAGCCGACGGCGGAGTCGGCGACGGCTGAGTCACCGAAGGCGGAGTAAGGAGCAACCGTGACCGAAATCGAAGTCATCGACGCCCGCGAGATCCTCGATTCCCGCGGCAACCCGACCCTCGAGGTCGACGTCGTCCTCGTCGACGGTTCCGTCGGTCGAGCGGCCGTCCCCTCAGGCGCCTCGACCGGTGCCCACGAGGCCGTCGAGCTCCGCGACGGCGACCCGGCTCGCTACGGCGGGAAGGGCGTCCTGGCGGCCGTCCGAAACGTCGCCGAGACCATCGCCCCCGCCCTCGTCGGGCTCCCGGCCGACGACCAGGCGGCCATCGACGCGACCCTCCTCGAGCTCGACGGGACGCCGAACAAGTCGAAGCTCGGGGCGAACGCCATCCTCGGCGTCTCCCTCGCCTGCGCCCACGCCGCCGCGGCGAGCCACGAGCTGCCCCTCTACCGCTACCTCGGCGGCGTCGGGGCCCGGATCCTGCCGGTTCCGTTCTTCAACATCCTCAACGGCGGCAAGCACGCCGCCGACTCGACCGACTTCCAGGAGTTCATGGTCGTCCCCCTCGGGCTGCCGAGCTTTCCCGAAGCCCTCCGGGCCGGGGCCGAGGTCTTCCATGCCCTCCGGGCGATCCTCCACGAGGGTGGCTACGCCACCGGGCAGGGCGACGAGGGCGGCTTCGCGCCGTCCCTGCCCTCGAACGAGGCGGCCGTCGAGGTCGTCCTGCGGGCCATCGAACGGGCCGGCTACCGACCCGGCGAGGACGTCGCCCTCGCCCTCGATCCGGCCGTCAGCGAGCTCGTCGAGGCGGGCGGGGACGGGGCGCCCTACCGTTACCGCCTCGCCCGGGAGGGCCGCACCCTCGACTCGGCCGAGCTCGTCGAGCTCTGGGCCGACTGGGCGAACCGCTACCCGATCGTCTCCCTCGAGGACGGCATGGCCGAGGACGACTGGGAGGGCTGGCGCCTCCTGACCGCACGCCTCGGCTCCCGCCTCCAGCTCGTCGGGGACGACCTCTTCGTGACGAACACCGAGCGGATCGCCCGCGGGATCGCCCTCGGGCGGCGAACTCGGTCCTCATCAAGCTGAACCAGATCGGGACGCTCACCGAGACCATCGCCGCCATCGAGCTCGCCCGGCGAGCGGGCTGGACGGCCATGGTGAGCCACCGCTCCGGCGAGACCGAGGACACGACCATCGCCGACTTCGTCGTCGGCCATGGGCACCGGCCAGATCAAGACCGGGGCGCCCGTCGCGCTCGGAGCGGGTGGCCAAGTACAACCGGCTCCTCCGGATCGCCGACGAGCTCGAGGACACGGCGATCTACGCCGGCCGGACGGCCCTCGTTCGGGCGGCGACCGCGGCGACGGCGGCGACGAGCGTCGGGTCGAGGCCGGTGCCGGCCGGCGGGCGGGCTAGGCCGATGACGGGCGCGCGGTCCGGCCCGCGATCCGGCCAGGGCTCGTCTCGGTGACCCGCCTCGTCGATCGGGGGGCCGTCTTCGCCGGCTGGGTCGGAGTCGGCATGGCGGCGACCATCGCCGTCAGCTTCCTCCTCGTCATCCCCCTCGGCGAGGCCGCCGTCGGGCTCCTCGCGCTACCGGCCGGCCTCCTCATCGGCTACTACGCGAACCAGCGGTCCGAGCGCCAGGGTGGCCCCTGGTCCCGGGTCGTCGCCAACGCCCTCCTGGCCGGCGTCATGACCGGGGCTGCCTTCGCCCTCCTCTTCCTGGGGACGAAGGCCCTCTTCTTCAACGCCGACGACGGCTACCGGGACGCCGCGGCGGGCGGCCGGATCGCCTGCCAGCAGGGTGCCGACTGCGTCTACCGCCGCTACCTCGCCGACGGCCGAGGACCGGCCCTCGAAGCAGCGGGCGTCCGGGACGTGGCGAGTTTCAGCGCCTTCTACTGGGGCGAGCAGCGGACGACGGCCTTCGCCCTCTTCGGGTTGAGCGTGATCGGGGGCGTCGGCGGCGGTCTCGCCTTCGGGGCGACGAACCGTCGGCCCCGACCGGCCGCCTAGGCGCTCGGTTCGCTCGTTCCCTTCGAACGCGGCTTCGCCGCGGCCGCCGGTCGTCGAGGTCACCGCCTTCTTCGTCCGTCCGGCGCCCGCGCTCGATCCGGTCGCCTTCGAGGCCGCCGCCTTCGAGGCCGTTGCCTTCGACCCGGTGGCCTTCGAGGCCGCCGCCTTCGACCCGGCGTCCGGTGTCCTCCTCGGCGGCGGCTCGGGCCGACTTGCTGAGGGCGACCCGGGCCTTCTCGGCGGCCGTCTGGGCGGTCTTCCCCTTGGCCGCCTTCGAGGCCGCGATCCGAGCCTTGGCCGCCTTCGCCGCGGCCGCGGCTCCCGTCGTCTTCGTGGCGCGGGCCGCCGTCTGGACGGCCTCCCCGGCGAGGGCGGCGTTCACCTTGCGGGCGAGGCGCGACTTCCGGCGAGCGGCGGCGTTCGGGTGGATGGCGCCGACCTTGGCCGCCCGGTCGAGGGCGCTCATCGCCTCACCGAGAGCGGCCATCGGATCGGCGCCCTCGGGCTTCGTGACGGCGATCGTCAGCGCCTTCTTGACGAGGGTCTTCGCCGCACTCCGGCGCGGCTGGAGGATGGCGTGGCGGCGGCGGGAGGCGCGGACGCGCTTGAGGGCGGACGGCGTCCGGGCACCGCTCCACTTGCGGGGCGTCTTGGCCAAGGGGTCTACCTCGCTCCTTGCGGGTTCGTGCGTACGTTCTACGGATCCGTGGGCTCGGCCGTCGCGGTCCGATGGACGGTCGGCGACGCGCCGGACGACGCGCCGGACGGCGCGCGACCGGGCATGGTAGCAGAGCCGGGCGACGGACTGTCGACGCGCCGCTCGGTAGCGCCGGATGAGGGCGGTCGTCGAGGGATCGTGCCGGAGCTCGGGTTCGGCGTCCGTCGGGGCCTGGAGCTCCGGCTCGATCCGGCCGGCCAGGGCCTTGCCGAGCTCGACCCCCCACTGGTCGAAGGAGTTGATCCCCCAGATCGTCCCCTGGACGAAGACCTTGTGTTCGTAGAGCGCGATGAGCGCGCCGAGGACCGCCGGATCGAGCTGCGGGCCGAGGATCGTGTTCGTCGGTCGGTTGCCGGGGAAGGTCCGATGGGGGACGAGGGCCGGCGGCGACCCCCTCGGCGGCGACCTCGGCCGCCGTCCGCCCGAAGGCGAGGGCTTCGGCCTGGGCGAAGCAGTTCGCCATGAGGGCGTCGTGGTGGGCCTGGATCGTCGGATCGTCGGCGAGGGGCTCGGGCGGCCGGAGGAAGCCGATGAGGTCGACCGGCACGAGCCGGGTCCCCTGATGGAGGAGCTGGAAGTAGGCGTGCTGGCCGTTCGTGCCGGTCGTGCCCCAGACGATCGGCCCCGTCGGGACCCCGACCGGCGAGCCGGCGACGGTGACCGACTTGCCGTTCGATTCCATGTCGAGCTGCTGGAGGTAGGCCGGGAAGCGCTCGAGGTAGCGGCTGTAGGGGACGATGGCCTGGGTCTCGGCCCCGAAGAAGTCGACGTACCAGAGGCCGATGAGGCCGAGGAGGACAGGCAGGTTCCGGTCGAAGGGGGCCGCCCGGAAGTGCTCGTCCATGGCCCGGAAGCCGGCCAGGAAGTCGCGGAACCGGTCGGGGCCGACGGCGATCATGAGCGAGAGCCCGATGGCCGAATCGACGCTGTAGCGGCCGCCGACCCAGTCCCAGAAGCCGAACATGTTCGCCGGGTCGATGCCGAAGGCCCGGACCCGGTCGGCCGCCGTCGAGACGGCGACGAAGTGGCGGGCGACGGCCGCCTCGTCGCCACCGAGCCCCTCGACGAGCCAGGCCCGGGCGGCCCGGGCGTTCATGAGCGTCTCCAGGGTGGTGAAGGTCTTCGAGGAGACGATGAAGAGGGTCTGGCGCGGGTCGAGGTCCCGGACGGCCTCGAGGAGGTCGGCCCCGTCGACGTTCGAGACGAAGCGGACCGTGAGCCGGCGGTCGGCGAAGGGCCGGAGGGCCTCGGTCGCCATGGCCGGGCCGAGGTCGGAGCCGCCGATGCCGATGTTGACGACGGCCGTGATCGGGGCGCCAGTGTGGCCGCGCCAGGTCCCGGAGCGAACGGCTTCGACGAAGGCGCTCATCCGGTCGAGGACGGCGTGGACCTCGGCGACGACATCGACGCCGTCGACGACGAGACGGGCACTCCGGGGCATCCGGAGGGCGACGTGGAGGACCGCCCGATCCTCGGTCGCATTGAGATGCTCACCCCGGAACATCGCCTCGATCCGTTCGGCGAGACCGCGTCGCTCGGCGAGGGCGACGAGGAGGCCGATGGTCTCGTCGGTCAGGCGGTTCTTCGAGTAGTCGAGGACGAGGGGCCCGCCCTCGACGGTCATCCGATCGGCGCGACCCGGATCGGCGGCGAAGAGGTCACGGAGGTGGACGTCCCGGATGGCGGCGTGGTGGGCGACGAGGGCCTTCCACTCGAGGGTTTCGGTCAGGGACGGGGCTCGGGCGGGTGTGGACATCGGGTCGAGTACCTCCTCGCCAGATGTTGCCATGCCGGGCGACGGCGGACCGTTGCCGGCGGCACGGACGGGCGGGTCGGCGGGGCGTCGTCGGCGACGGCGGGCCAGTATCCTCGCCGCCGTGACGAGCCACGCCCGGACCGGATCGGCGATCCAGTCGCGGATCCGGAACTTCTCGATCATCGCCCACATCGACCACGGCAAGTCGACCCTCGCCGACCGGCTCCTCGAGCTGACCCACACCATCGATCCGCGGCAGATGACGAGCCAGGTCCTCGATTCCATGGACCTCGAGCGGGAGAAGGGGATCACCATCAAGGCCCGGGCCGTTCGCCTCGAGTACACCGCCCGGGACGGACACCGGTACGCCCTGAACCTCATCGACACGCCCGGCCACGTCGACTTCAGCTACGAGGTGAGCCGCAGCCTCCAGGCCTGCGAGGGGGCCATCCTCGTCGTCGACGCCGCCCAGGGGATCGAGGCCCAGACCCTGGCCAACGTCCACCTCGCCCTCCGCCAGAACCTCGTCATCATCCCCGTCGTCAACAAGATCGACCTGCCCTCGGCCCAGCCCGAGGTCGTCGTCGAGGAGCTCGAGAACGTCCTCGCCATCCCCCGCGAGGAGGTCATCTTCGCCTCGGCCAAGGAGGGGACCGGCGTGCCCGAGATCCTCGAGGCGATCGTGACTCGTATCCCGCCGCCCAAGGGCGACCCCGAGGCGCCCTTGCGGGCCCTCGTCTTCGACTCCCACTACGACCCCTACAAGGGCGTCGTCGCCTACGTCCGCCTCGTCGAGGGGATCCTCCGGAGCGGCGACACGATCCGGCTCATGGCCTCCGGGGCGACGTCGGAGCTCCTCGAGCTCGGCGTCTTCCGGCCCCAGCTCGTCCCCGTCGAGGCCCTCACGGCCGGTGAGGTCGGCTACGTGGCGACCGGCCTCAAGAGCGTCCGCGACGCCCGCGTCGGCGACACCCTCACCTCGGGCCGACCGACCGGCGGCGGATCCGCTGCCCGGCTACCAACCGGCGAAGCCCCTCGTCTTCGCCGGCCTCTACCCCGTCGCCGGGGACGACTACCCGCTCCTCCGCGACGCCCTCGAGAAGCTCCACCTCAACGACGCCAGCTTCAGCTTCGAGCCCGAGAGCTCGGTCGCCCTCGGCTTCGGCTTCCGGTGCGGCTTCCTCGGTCTCCTCCACATGGAGATCGTCCAGGAGCGCCTCGAGCGGGAGTTCGGTCTCGAGCTCATCGCCTCCGCCCCCTCCGTCGAGTACGAGGTCACCTTGAGCCACGGGCGGGGGACGGTCATCGTCGACAACCCGGCCCGGATGCCGCCGCCCAACGAGATCGAGGCCATCGCCGAGCCATGGGTCCGGGTCTCCATCGTCTCGCCGGCCGCCTACATCGGCGCCCTCATGGAGCTGACGACGAACCGGCGGGGCGTCTTCCTCGACCTCGAGTACCTCGATCCGCAGCGGGTCCTCATGCGCTTCGAGATGCCCCTCGCCGAGCTCATCGTCGACTTCTATGACCAGCTCAAGAGCCGGACCGCCGGCTACGCCTCGATGGACTACGAGGAGATCGGCTCCCGGCCGGCCGACCTCGTCAAGGTCGACGTCCTCGTCAACGGGGAGCCCGTCGACGCCCTTTCGGTCATCGTCCATCGGAGCCGCGCCTACGCGACCGGCCGGGCCCTCGTCGAGAAGCTCCGCGGCCTCATCCCGCGCCAACTCTTCGAGGTCCCGATCCAGGCCGCCATCGGCTCCCACGTCATCGCTCGGGAGACGATCCGCGCCCTCCGCAAGAACGTCCTCGCCAAGTGCTACGGTGGAGACGTCACCCGGAAGCGCAAGCTCCTCGAGAAGCAGAAGGAAGGGAAGCGGCGGATGAAGCGGGTCGGCCAGGTCGAGATCCCGCAGGAGGCGTTCCTCGCCCTCCTCCGGACCGCCGAGGGCTGAGGCGTCGATGGAGGAAACGCTCCGGTCCCTCGTCGCCGTCGCCCTCGGGCTCCTCGTCGTCCTCCTCCGGCTCGACGCCGAGCGCTTCGGGGCGGCCGAGTACGACGAACCGGAGCCGGGTCGGCCGCGATCCCTCCTCCGCCGCCTCGGCTGGTACGCCGTCGGGGCAGGCCTCGTCGCCCTGGCGGCCATCGTCCATCCCCGGCCCGAGACGGAGCTCGCCCTGACCCCAGGCCGGGACCGCCTCTCCGTCGTCACCCTCGGCTTCGCCTACGGGGCGATCGCCACCGCCCAGGCCATCGCCTTCGCCTGGCTCCGCTATCACCGCCTTCGGCTGCCACCGGTCTCGTCGTACCCGGGGGCGGCCCTGAACGCCCTCGGGACGGCCTTCGTCGACGAGGCCGCCTTCCGGGGCATCCTCCTCGGGACGCTCCTCCTCGCCGGCATCGACCGCGACCTCGCCATCCTGACGGCGGCCCTCGTCTACGGTCTGGCGACCCGGCTCGGGGCGCCGGGCCGCGAGCCGTACATGCTCGTCCTCGCCCTCCTCGCCGGACTGGCCGGGGGCTGGCTGACCGTCGAAACGGGCGGCATCGGGGCCGCCTTCCTCGGTCACGCCATCGGCCGCTTCGCCGTCTTCGTGGCGACCGGCCACCCCGGTCGGGTCGCCCCGCGGGGCACCGAGGTCGAGGACGTCGAGCGCCGGCGGCGGCCGCCCGCCGGCTGGCGGGTCATCCTCGGTCGCGATGCGGGTTCGCGGGATCGCTAGTCCCGCAGCCCGGCGCGAGCCGACCCCGCCGCCCGACCGAGCCGCGCTGCGCGAGCCGCCGACCCGGCCGCCCGACCGAGCCGCGCTGCGCGAGTCGCCGATTCCGCCGCCCGACACCCCGCCGCTGCCCGAACCCACCTGGCCGCCGCGGACGACCCCGGGCCCGCCCCTCGGCCTCTACGTCCACGTTCCCTTCTGCGTCTCGCGCTGCCCGTACTGCGACTTCGCCGTCGTGGCGGGCGCGGCCACCCGGGGCCCCCGGAACCGGATCGGTGCCTTCCTGGCCGCCCTCGAGACCGAGCTCCGGCTCCGGGCCGACGCCCTCGACGAGCGCTTCGGGCCGCCGGGGACGCCGGTCCGACCCGCCCTCGAGACCTGCTACCTCGGGGGTGGGACGCCGTCCCTCCTCGGTCCGGCCGCCGTCGAGCGGATCCTCCGGTCGATCGCCGATCGCTTCGGTCTCGCCCCCTGGGCCGAGGTCAGCCTCGAGGCGAACCCGGGGCCCGACGAGCGCGGCGACCCCCTCGCCTGGCGTCAGGTCGGCGTCACCCGGCTCTCCTTCGGCGGCCAGAGCCTCGACCCCGCCGAGCTGCGAACCCTCGGCCGCCGCCACCGACCGGCCGACGTCGTGGCCGCCGTCGAGGCGGCCCGCCGGGCGGGGATCGGCTCGGTCAACGTCGATCTCCTCTACGACGTCCCGGGCCAGACCCTCGCCTCCTTCGCGGCGAGCCTCGCCGCCGTCATCGAAGCCGGTGCCGACCACGTCTCCTGCTACGCCCTCGAGCTCGGCGTCGGGGAGGTCGACGGGGCCGCGTCGCCCGACCGTGCGACGGGCGAAGCGGTGACGCCCGACCGCTCGGCCCCCGGCCGCGGCGCCCTCGTCTGGAGACGCCGGATGCGAGCCGGCCAGGACCCGGATCGGGCGGCGGCGATGTACGAGCTCGCCGCCGAACGGCTCGCCGCCGCCGGGTACCGCGGCTACGAGCTGAGCAACTGGGCGCGCCCAGGCCACGAGAGCCGCCACAACCTCCTCTACTGGGCGCGGTGGCCGGTCGAGGCCGTCGGACCGGGCGCCCACGCCTTCGACGGTGCCGTCCGCCGCTGGACGACGGCGTCCCTGGAGGCGTACCTCGCCGCCCTCGTGCCGCGCGACGGCCGGCCCCCCGAGCCCCCGCCGGGCGGCCGCGAGGTCCTCGACCCGGCGACGGCTCGCGCCGAGACGTGGATCCTCGGTCTCCGGACCGAGCGCGGCCTGCCGGCCTTCGCGGCGGAAGATGCGGCGGCCGGCGAGGCCGTGGCCTGGGCGATGGCGGCCGGCCTCATGGAGGTCACGGCTGGCGAACCCGGGACCTCCGACCGACGGGTCCGCCTTACTCGCCGAGGGCGACTCCTCTCGAACGAGGTCTTCGTCCGCTTCGTTTGAGCTCGACTTCGTCCGAGCTCGACCCCCGAGGACTCGGGCACCGACCTGCCGTGGGTTCGGACGCGCCCCGCCGCCGATCGCGCCGCGTCGCCCGGCGGCGTGTTCTGGGAACACGAAGAGGGCCGTATCCTCCGAGCGAACCTCCCCCGTACCCGCCCTTCGGTGTTGGTGGCGCACGAAGCCGCCGACTCGGTCGCTCGCATCGCCCCCGCACCCCCCCAGTTTGGTGTTCTGGGCGCACCGCCCCCGAAGCGCCCCCCCGAGGCGCCCCCGACGGCGCATCCGCCCCCAAATAGCGGCGTCGGGCACACCGCGGCGGTGAGGCTCGAGGTCCGCTCGGAGACGCCGCTCCAGCCCGAGGGCTACCCCAGGCTCCGTTGACACTCTCCCCCTCCGACTGCTACCATTCGGCGCAGATCGTTAGCACTCTAACCATGAGAGTGCTAACAAGGAGTCGGTACCCTCGTGGGTACTGGCGGTCGAACCGCCCAGCCGACGCCCACGTCGAAACACCGAACGTTCGAGGACGAGCCCAGTGCCGCGCATCCGCCGCACCACCGGCCCGCTGGACCACCGGGCACAGGCGATCCTCCGGGCCGTCATCGAGGAATACGTCGCCACCGCCACGCCGGTGAGCAGTCAGGCGCTCGTCGAGCGCTACCGCCTCGGCGTGTCCAGCGCGACCGTGCGGAACGTCCTCGCTGAGCTCGAGGCGGCGGGGCTCCTGACCCATCCCCACACCTCGGCCGGGCGCATCCCGACCGACGCCGGCTACCGCTTCTACGTCGAGACCATCGTCGAGGCGATGCCGCTCCCGCCGGTTGAGGAGCTCATGATCCGGCACCAGTTCGGCCAGGTCGAGTACGCCAGCGAGCAGTGGTTCCGGCTCGCGGCGACGACCCTCGCCGCGATGACCCGGGCCGCCGGCCTGGCGACGCCGGCCAAGCCTCGGGCCGCCCAGCTTCGGCGCATCGACATCGTCTCCATCCACGATCGGCTGGCGAGCCTCATCGTCGTCCTCCGCGAGGGGACGATCAAGCAGCTCCTCGTCGCCCTGCCCGAGCCAGCCGATCAGGAGACCCTCGGCCTGGTCGCCGACCTCCTGAACGCGACGGTCGTCGATTTGACCGCCGACCAGATCGAACGGCGCCTCGGGCGCTTCGAGGCGAACGAGCGGGTCCCGTCCCTGGCTCGGCGCTTCGCCGAGCGGGTCGTCGGGCTCCTGCGGGAGTACGACGCGGCGGTCATCGAGGAGCTCTTCAGCGACGGCCTCCTCAACGTTATGGCCGCCCCCGAGTTCGCCGAAAGCGCCAAGCTCCGGCGGGTCTTCTCGGTCCTCGAGAACCGGGCGTACCTCGCCGAGCTCCTGCCGGTCGTCGCCGCGGCCGGCCCGGGGCACGTCCGGGTCTTCATCGGCCGCGAAAACCCGCCGGCCGAGATGGCCGACGTCTCCCTCGTCCTGGCGCCCTACGGGCGACCGGGCCAGGCGATCGGCATCGTCGGCGTCCTCGGGCCGACCCGGATGGCATACCCGCAGGCGATCGGCACGGTCCGCTTCGTCTCGGGCCTCATGAACGAGCTCGTCGACCATCTCTACGCCTGACGAGGACCAACGAAGGCCGGACGGGGATCGATCGATGGCAAAGCAGAGGAATAACGAACCGACGACCATGACGAACGAACGACAGCGGAACGACGCGCCGACGGCCGTCGGCGGACCCGAGCCGGCCGAGGCCGAGCGCCTCCGGACGGAGATCGAGCGGCTTGAGGCCGAGCTGGCCGAGGCGCGCCGCCGGGCCGACGAGTACCTCGCCGGCCTCCAGCGCGAGCGGGCCGAATTCCTCAACTTCAAGCGCCGGACGGCCGAGGAGCGGGAGGCGATGCTCGGGCTCGCTGCCGAGGCGCTCCTGAGCAAGGTCCTCGCCCTCGCCGACGACTTCGACCGGGCCATCGAGGCCCGACCGGCCGACCTCGCCGATCACCCCTGGGTCGAGGGGATCGTCGCCATCGACCGCAAGCTCCGGGCGCTCCTCGAGAGCGAGGGGGTCCGGCCGATCGAGGCCGGCCCCGGTACCCCGTTCGATCCCCGGGAGCACGACGCGATCATGAACGTCCCCGCTCCCGACCGGGCCGAGGGCGAGATCGTCGAGGAGATCCGGCGCGGCTACCGGCTGCGGGACCGGGTCCTGCGGCCGGCCCTCGTCGCCGTCGCCGCCCCGCCGACCGAGGCCGCGGGGTCGGCCGAGGCGTCGGCGGCCGGCGAGGCCCGCTCTCGGGCCCACGACACCGAATCCAGTCAACCCGCCTCACCGGAACCCAAAGAATCAAAGGAGTAGCAACCGACCATGGGCAAGATCATCGGCATCGACCTCGGCACGACGAACTCGGTCGTCGCGGTCATGGAGGGCGGTGAGCCGACCGTCATCCCGTCGGCCGAGGGCGGCCGGACGGTCCCCTCGGTCGTCGCCTTCACGAAGACCGGCGAGCGGCTCGTCGGCCAGCTGGCGAAGCGCCAGGCGATCACGAACCCGAAGAACACGATCTACTCGATCAAGCGCTTCATGGGCCGCCGCTGGGATGACCCCGAAGTCCAGCGGAGCAAGGAGCTCGTCCCCTACCGGGTCGAGAAGGACCCGAAGAGCGACGGGGTCATCGTCGTGCTGGAGAACGGCAAGACGTACACGCCGCCCGAGATCAGCGCGATGATCCTCCAGAAGCTCAAGGCCGACGCCGAGGCGTACCTCGGCGAGAAGGTCACCGAGGCCGTCATCACCGTCCCGGCCTACTTCGACGACACCCAGCGCCAGGCGAC
Organism: Chloroflexota bacterium; assembly: GCA_026004015.1. Taxonomy (GTDB): domain Bacteria; phylum Chloroflexota; class Limnocylindria; order Limnocylindrales; family CSP1-4; genus BPIH01. The sequence goes on from BPIH01000001.1 coordinate 176,759, forward strand.
GAAGGACGCCGGCCGGATCGCCGGCCTCGAGGTCAAGCGGATCATCAACGAGCCGACGGCATCGGCCCTCGCCTACGGCCTCGACAAGAAGAAGGACGAGAAGATCGCCGTCTACGACCTGGGCGGCGGCACCTTCGACATCAGCATCCTGGAGCTCGGGGAGGGTGTCTTCGAGGTCAAGGCGACGAACGGCGACACCCACCTCGGCGGCGACGACTTCGACCAGCGGGTCATCGACTGGCTCCTCGCCGAGTTCAAGCGCGACCAGGGGATCGACCTCTCGAAGGATCCCCAGGCGATGCAGCGCCTGAAAGAGGCGGCGGAGAAGGCGAAGATCGAGCTCTCGACGGCGACGACGACGGAGATCAACCTCCCGTACATCACCGCCGACGCCTCGGGGCCGAAGCACCTCGTCATGACCCTCACCCGGGCCAAGCTCGAATCCCTCGTCGCCGACCTCATCGAGAAGACCCGGGGTCCCGTCCAGGCGGCCCTCCGCGACGCCGGGCTGAGCGCGGCCGACATCGACGAGGTCATCCTCGTCGGCGGCCAGACCCGGATGCCGGCCGTCGTCGAGGCGGTCAAGGCGATGTTCAACGGCAAGGAGCCCCACAAGGGCGTCAACCCCGACGAGGTCGTCGCCATCGGCGCGGCGATCCAGGCCGGCGTCCTCGGCGGTGAGGTCAAGGACGTCCTCCTCCTCGACGTCACGCCGCTCTCGCTCGGGATCGAGACCCTCGGCGGGGTCATGACGAAGCTCATCGAGCGGAACACGACGATCCCGACGAGCAAGACCCAGATCTTCTCGACGGCCTCCGACAACCAGACCCAGGTCGAGATCCACGTCCTCCAGGGCGAGCGCGAGTTTGCGAAGGACAACAAGACCCTCGGCCGCTTCATCCTCGACGGGATCCCGCCGGCGCCGCGGGGCGTCCCGCAGATCGAGGTCACCTTCGACATCGACGCCAACGGCATCCTCGAGGTCCGGGCCAAGGACCGGGCGACCGGCCGGGAGCAGCAGGTCCGGATCACCGGCAGCTCGATGCTCTCGAAGGAGGACGTCGACCGGATGGTCCGCGAGGCCCAGGAGCACGCCGAGGAGGACCGCCGGCGGCGCGAGGAGGTCGAGACCCGGAACCAGGCCGAGCAGCTCACGTACCAGGCCGAGCGGACGCTCAAGGACCTCGGCGACAAGGTGAGCCCGGCCGACCGGGCCGACGTCGAGGCGAAGATCGCCTCGCTCCGCGAGGCGTTGAAGGGCGCCGACATCGGCCCGGTTCGGAGCGGCGCCACGGCCCTCGCCGAAGCGCTCCAGCGTGTCTCGGTCGCGGCGTACCAGGCGGCCGCGGCGGCCGGCGCCGGTGCCACGGCCGGGTCCGGTGACGGGACGGCCGGCGAGGCGGCCGGCGAGGAGACCGTCGAAGGCGAATACAAGGAGGTCTGACCCCGAGCCCGCGGCGGACGCCGGCCCAACGGTCGCGCCGGCGCCGCCGCGTCACCGGGCCGGGGGCTCGGCCGTCATCACGACGGACCGGTGAAGCCCCCGCGATCTGGGGCGGACCGGCTGGCTTGCAGCGAAGGGGCCCGCCCGGCGTCGGCCGGGCGAGCCCCGACCTGTGTCCGACTCGCGGTCCCGTGGTGCCGCTACAGGAGCGTCCAGACGAGCGTCTCGACAAGGGCGAGCGAGACACGAAGGCGGGTGGCAGCGCGCCGGCCAACCGCCACGGTCGTGTTTCCCCCACATCGGCTGGTGTCCGCGCGGGCGAAGCATAGTGGAGGCGGGGGGTTCCTGGTCGGCGGCACCGGCGGCTGGCTCTCCAGATCGGCGCCTCCGGCACGGTGAGGCAGACCGTGCGCTACCATGCCCGGCCGAATGTCTAGAGGGGAACCGCTCCCGCTCGTCCACGCCCGGGGGCTGACGAAACGCTTCGGCGCCTTCACCGCCGTCGACGCCATCGACTTCGACGTCGCCCGTGGCGAGGCCTTCGGCTTCCTCGGCCCGAACGGAGCCGGCAAGACCTCGACGATGCGGATGATCGGCTGCGTCTCGCCGGTGACCGCCGGGACGCTCCGGGTCCTCGGGCTCGACCCGGCGACCGACGGGCCCCGGATCCGGGCCCGGCTCGGCGTCGTGCCGCAGCAGGACAGCCTCGACATGGAGCTGACGGTCCGGGAGAACCTCGTCATCTACGGCCGCTACTTCGACCTCTCCCGAGCCGAGGCCCGGCGGCGAGCCGACGCCCTCCTCGACTTCGTCCAGCTCCTCGACCGTGCCGACTCCCAGGTGGAACCCCTCTCGGGCGGGATGAAGCGCCGCCTCACCATCGCCCGAGCCCTCATCAACGAGCCCGAGCTCCTCCTCCTCGACGAGCCGACGACGGGTCTGGACCCCCAGGCCCGTCACCTCCTCTGGGACAAGCTCTACCGACTCAAGCAGGAGGGCGTGACCCTCGTCCTGACGACCCACTACATGGACGAGGCCGAGCAGCTCTGCGACCGACTCGTCGTCATGGACAAGGCGAAGATCGTCGCCGAGGGGTCGCCCCGGCAGCTCATCGAGCGGTACGTGACGCGCGAGGTCCTCGAGCTCCGGTTTCCGGCCGGGGCGAGCGTGGACCTCGACGGCCGCCTCGAGGGACTCGCCGAGCGGGTCGAGCAGCTCCCCGATCGGGTCCTCCTCTACACCGACGACGGCGAGGCGGCGGTCGTCGCCGTCCACGAGCGGGGACTTCGTCCCGAGAGCGCCCTCGTCCGGCGAAGCACCTTGGAGGACGTCTTCCTCAGGCTTACCGGCCGGACCCTCGTCGATTGAGGGCCGGGATCGCCGTGGGCCGCACGCTCCGCGTCGTCGAGTACTGCGCCCGGGTCTATCGCCGGAGCTGGCGAGGGACGCTCTTTGTCACGTTCCTCTCACCGGTCCTCTTCCTCGGGGCGATGGGGTTCGGCCTCGGCGGTTTCGTCGATCGGTCAGACGGCCTGCCGGGCGGGGTGCCGTATGCAGCATTTCTCGCCCCCGGCCTCCTCGCCGCCCAGGGGATGCAGACGGCGGCCTTCGAATCGACGTACCCGATCATGGGGCGGATCGTCTGGGACCGGGTCTACGCGGCGATGCTCGCGACCCCGATCGGGGTCCGGGACATCGTCCTCGGTCAGCTCGCCTGGATCGGCTTCCGGCTCGTCTTGGTGACGAGCGTCTTTTTCGGGGTCATGGTCGCCTTCGGCCTCGCCCGCTCGCCGATCGCGGTCCTCGGGATCGGGGCGGCGACCCTCACCGGGCTCGCCTTCGCGGCGCCGATCATGGCCTTCACGGCGACGCAACGGAACGACCAGGGCTTCAACGCGATCTTCCGGTTCGGGATCACCCCGCTCTTCCTCTTTTCCGGCACGTTCTTCCCGGTCGAGCAGCTGCCGACCCTCCTCCAGCCCATCGCCTGGCTGACGCCGACGTACCACGGCGTCGCCCTCGCCCGCGACCTCGCCCTCGGCGCGGCGACGCTCCCGGCTGCGCTCGTCCACCTCGCCGTCCTCGTCGGGGTGACGGCAGCCGGCCTCGCCGCGGCCTTCGTCACCTTCCGGCGGGCCCTCGTCGTCTGATCCGGTGGCGCGATGACCAGCCTCGCCCGGATCGGCCCCTGGCCGCTCGGCGGCCTCCGAGCCGCCCGCCTCGTGGAGCGGAACGTCATGGTCTACCGGCGGACCTGGCTCGTCATCGTGTCGGGCTTCTTCGAGCCGCTCTTCTATCTCCTCGGGATCGGCTTCGGGCTCGGGGCGCTCATCGGCGACGTCCCCGGCCCCGACGGGCGGCCGATCCCCTACGGGGTCTTCGTCGCGCCCGCACTCCTCGCCACCTCGGCGATGAACGGGGCGATCTACGACTCGACCTTCAACGTCTTCTTCAAGCTCCGGTACGCGAAGACGTACGATGCCGTCCTCTCGACCCCGCTTGGCGTCGGCGACGTCGCTCTCGGCGAGGTCGCCTGGGCCCTCATCCGGGGCACCCTCTACGCCCTCGGCTTCCTCGTCGTGACCGTCCTGCTCGGGTTGGCCCGCTCACCGCTCGTCGTCCTCACGGTCCCGGCGGCGATGCTCGTCGGCTTCGCCTTCGCTGCCGTCGGGATGGCGGCGACGACGTTCATGCGCCGCTGGACGGACTTTGATTTCATCTTCGTCGTGACGCTGCCGCTCTTCCTCTTCTCGGCGACCTTCTATCCGATCACGGCCTACCCGGACGCCCTCCGAGTCCTCGTCGTGGCGACGCCCCTCTACCACGGCGTCGATCTGATCCGAGGGCTCTCGACGGGGGTCGTCGGGCCGGCGCTCCTCGGCCACGTCGTCTACCTCGCCGTCATGGGTCTCGCCGGAGTCGCCGTCGTCTGGCGGCGCCTCGATCGACTCCTCCTCAAGTGACGGCCTCGCCGGGCGAGACCGCTGCGGCCGCCGCTGCCGCCGCTGCCGACCTCGAGGCCCTCCGGGCCGCCGTCGTCGGCTGCCGCGCCTGCCCGCGCCTCGTCGCCTGGCGGGAGGCGGTCGGTCTGCCGCCCGCCGGCCCGCTTCCGCGGCGAGCGCTATTGGAGCCGTCCGGTCCCCGGCTTCGGCGATCCGGCGGCTCGGATCCTCCTCGTCGGCCTCGCCCCGGCCGCCCACGGCGGGAACCGGACCGGCCGGGTCTTCACCGGCGACGCCTCCGGCGACTTCCTCTGGGCCGCCCTCCACGCCGTCGGCCTGGCGAACCAGCCGACCGGGCGGCGGGCCGACGACGGGCTCGAGCTCACCGGTGCTCCTACGTCGCCGCGGCCGTCCGCTGCGCCCCCCGGGGAACCGGCCGACGCCGGAGGAGCGGGCCCGCTGCCTGCCGTACCTCGCCCGGGAGATCGAGCTCCTGCCCGAGTTCCTCCGGGTCCTCGTGCCCGCTCGGCGCCGTCGCCTGGGCGGCCACCTTCGCGGCCCTCGAGGCCGCCTCGGGATCGCGGCGCCCCGGCCGCGGCCGGCCTTCGGCCACGGGGTCGAGGTCGGCGATCGGCCGCTACGCCGTCCTCGGCTCCTACCACGTCAGCCAGCAGAACACCTTCACCGGCCGCCTGACGGCGCCGATGTTCCGGGCGATCCTGGAGCGGGCGAAGGTCCTCGCCGGGCTCGCCGTACCGGCGGCCGTCGCCGGCACAGCGGCGGCGGGGGTCCGGCACCTCGACCGGCAGCGCCGCCGCCGATCCCGCCCGAGGCCGCCGTCCGCGGGTATCCGAGGCCGGCTGCGGCTATCCTTCTCTGACGTCGCATGGCCACCGACCACGACTACTACGCCATCCTCGGCGTGCCGCGAACGGCGAGCGACGCCGAGATCAAGCGGGCCTTCCGCAAGCTCGCCCAGAAGTGGCACCCGGACGTCAACAAGGATCCGGCGGCGGCCGAGCGGTTCAAGGAGATCAACGAGGCCTACCAGGTCCTCTCCGATCCCCGTCGCCGGCAGGCCTACGACATGTTCGGCCGGGCGGGGGTGACCGGCGACGCCGGAGAGGGCGGCTTCGGCTTCGCCACCGGCTTCGGCGGCTTCGGCGGCTTCGGCGACATCTTCGACGCCTTCTTCGGCGGCGCCGCCGGGCCGGTCCGGCGCGCCCAGCCCGTCGCCGGCTCCGACCTCCGCTACGACCTCCGGATCAGCTTCGAGGAGGCGGTCCTCGGGACCGAGAAGGAGATCGAGTTCTCCGCCCTCGCCCGCTGCCCGACCTGCGGCGGCTCCGGGGCGCGGCCGGGGACGAGCCCGGTGACCTGCCCGGTCTGCAGTGGTCGCGGCGAGGTCCGGACCGTCCGCCAGACCCTCCTCGGCCAGATGATGACGGCGACGACCTGCCCCCGCTGCCGGGGCGAGGGCCGGGTCGTCGAGACGCCCTGCGAGACCTGCCGGGGCGACGGCCGGGTCGAGCGGCGCCGGAAGCTCCGGGTCGCCATCCCGGCCGGCATCGACGACGGCCACCAGATCCGCCTCTCGAACGAGGGCGAGGTCGGGCCGCGGGGCGGGCCGCCGGGGAGCCTCTACGTCGCCGTCCACGTCGCCCCGCACCCGGTGCTCCGGCGCGAGGGGACCGAGCTCTACGCCGAGGTCGACGTCTCGATCGCCCAGGCGGCCCTCGGGACGAAGGTCACCGTCCCGACCGTCGAGGGCGACGAGGAGATCGAGATCCGCCCCGGGACCCAGCCCGGGACGGAGATCCGCCTCCGCGGACGGGGGGTGCCGCACCTCCGGCGCCCGAACCAGCGGGGCGACCTCCACGTCCTCGTCAACGTCGTCGTTCCGACCCGCCTGACGAAGAAGCAGCGGGAGCTCCTCGAGGCGTACGCCCGGGAGGCCGGCGAGGCCGTCGGCACGAACGGCGGGCTCCTCGAGCGGGTCAAGGAAGCCCTTGGCTGACCCGGCGGGGCGGGACGTCGGCGCCGGCAGCCGCGCAGCCGACCCGGCGACTGGAGGAGCCGTCGGGCCGGGCGCCTGGCTCGAGCTCGCCGTCGAGGCCGACCAGGAAGCCGTCGAGGCGGTGAGCGAGATCCTCGCTCGGGTGGCGGCGGCGGGACGAGCGTCGAGGCCCCCTTCGTGACCGAGGCCGAGGGGCTCGCCGCCCGCTCGACCCGACCCGACCGGCCGTCGTCCGCGGCTACGTCCCGGCCCGCGACGAGGCGACGGTCCGGGCGGCCGTGGCGACCGTCGAGGCCGCCCTCGGGCACCTCACGGGCCTTCGAGCTGCGGCCGATCGGCGAGCTTCGGACGCGCCTCGTCCACGAGGCCGACTGGGCGTCGGCCTGGAAGGCGCCACTTCCCCGTCCTCCGGGTCGGGCGGCGTCTCGTCGTGCGGCCGACCTGGCGCCGCTACCGGGCCGGACCCGACGACGTCGTCCTCGCCCTCGACCCGGGGATGGCCTTCGGGACCGGTCTCCACCCGACGACCCGGCTCTGCCTGCGCGCCCTCGAAGACCTCGCCGACGGGGGCACCCTCGGTCCCGCGACCCGCGTCCTCGACCTCGGCTCGGGGTCCGGGATCCTCGCCATCGCGGCGGCGAAGCTCGGGGCCGCGAGCGTCCTCGCCCTCGACCTCGACCCGATCGCCGTGGAGGCGACGGCGGCGAACGCCCGCCGAAACCGGCTCGCCGCCCGGATCGAGGCCCGCCGAGGCTCGCTGCCGAGCGGAGCGGCCCCGTTCGACCTCGTCCTCGCGAACCTCGTCGCTTCGATCCTCGTCGAGCTTGCCCCCAGCCTCGCCGCCGAGCTCGCCCCTGGGGGTCGCCTCGTCGCGTCGGGGATCGTCGACGAGCGCGCCGCCGAGGTCGAGGCCGCCTTCGTCGCGGCAGGCCTCGCCGTCGTCGAGCGGCTGAAGGACGGCGATTGGATCGCCTTCGTCGCCCGAGCGGCCGAGCCGGTGCCGGACGGCGCGGCGGGCGATCGAACGGAGAGCGGCTAGAATCCCGGCACCCGTGTCGACCTTCTCGATCCTCCTGACCATCCACGTCGCCCTCGCCGTCGCCCTCTTCCTGCCGTCGCTTCCTCCTCCCGTTCGTCCTGCGGAGCCGACGGCGGGCGGCGGGGCGAGCGCCAGTCCGATCGAGCCCGCCGAGCACGGCCTCCTCGTTCGCTTCCTCCTCGTCCTCCAGTCCCACGGGACCGTGGCCATCGGGGCGGGGCTCGCCGCCACCGGCCTCGGGATGCTCGCCCTCCTCGGGCCGACGCTCCTCGCCCAGCCCTGGCTCCTGCTCGCCCTCGTCATCTACGCGACGAACCTCGCCCTCGCCTACTTCATCCAGCGGCCGAACCTCCGCCGCCTCCTCGGGATCGGCGGTTCCGCCGACGATCCGGTCTGGCGCGCTCGGGCCCGGCGCCAACGGTACGTCAGCTACCTCATGGCCGGGCTGACCGGGACGATCGCCTTCCTCATGAGCACGAAGCCGGCCCTCTGGTGAGCGCCGCCGTGAGCCCCCCGAGCCGTCGCCCTCGCCGGAGCGGCCCCGGACGGCGGCGATCGAGAACCTCGGCTGCCGGGTCAACCAGGCCGAGATGGAGGCCGCGGCCCGGCTCCTCCGCGAGGCCGGGGTCCGGATCGTCGACGCCGACGAGCCGGCCGACCTCGTCCTCGTCAACACCTGCACGGTGACGGCCGTCGCCGATGCGAAGTCGCGCCAGGCGTCCGGAGGGCGCGGCGCCGGAGCCCCGCCGCGACCCTCGTCGTCACCGGCTGCGCCGTCGCCGTCGATCCGGCGGCTTTCGCCCGGGTCGATCCCGCCGCCCGCCTCGTCGGCAACGAGGCGAAGGAGGCGCTCCTCGCCGAGCTCACCGCCCTCGTCGGCGAGGAGGGGCTCGAAGACGGGGCGCGAGCCGCCGGCCCCTCCCGACGATCTCGGGGGTCGAGCCCGCGGAGCGCGGCGGGCAGCCCCGGGGCGCGCCCACCCGGCGGCCGGCGAGCGGACCCGGGCCTTCGTCAAGGTCCAGGACGGCTGCTCCTTCTTCTGCACGTACTGCATCATCCCCCGGGCCCGCGGGCCCGAGCGCTCCCTCCCGCCCGACGCCGTCCTCGCCGACGTCCGTCGGGCCCTCGCTGCGGGCCACCGGGAGATCGTCCTGACCGGCGTCAACATCGGCACCTACGACGGCGGCTGGTCCGAGCGCGGACCCCGGGGCAGCCACCGACGCGCCGCCTGCACCCTCGCCGAGCTCGTCCGCCGGATCCTCGCCGAGACCGAGGTCGAGCGGATCCGCCTCTCGTCCATCGAGCCGCAGCACGTCACCGACGAGCTCCTCGAGGTCTGGACGGGACCGGGCGCCGGGCGCTGCCTCCCCCACTTCCACCTGCCGCTCCAGTCCGGCGACGACGGGGTCCTCCGCCGGATGGGCCGCCGGTACGACACGGCCTTCTACGCCGACCTCGTCGGGCGGATCCGCCAGGCCCTTCCGGGGGTCGCCGATCCACGCCGACGTCATCGTCGGCTTCCCGACCGAGGACGAGGCGGCCTTCGCGCGCTCGGTCGCCTTCATCCGGAGCCTCGATCCGGCCGGGCTCCACGTCTTCCGCTACTCGGTCCGGCCGGGGACGCCGGCGGCCCGGATGCTCGGCCAGGTCGACGAGCGGACGAAGCGGGCGCGGGCGGAGGTCCTCCTCCGGTTCGCCGCCGAGGCCCGGGCCCGGTTCGCCGCCGGGTCGGTCGGCTCGACGGCGACCGTCCTCTTCGAGACGCCGGAGTCGGCCGGCCGGTGGCTCGGGCGAAGCGAGGCGAACGTCCTCGTCGTCGCGGGCCGCCCCGACGGGCGCCCGCTCGGGAACGAGATCGGGCGGGTCGTCCTCGAGGCCGTCGACGGGACGGCCCCGGACCGGGTCCAGGGCCGGGTCCTCGATCTCCTGCCGCCACCCCCCGTCCGCCACGCCGCCGCCTGAGCCCCTGGAGGATGCCGATGAGCGACTGCCTCTTCTGCCGGATCGTCGCCGGGACGGTGCCCTCGACGAAGGTCTACGAGGACGACCAGGTCGTCGCCATCCGGGACATCGCGCCCCGGGCGCCGACCCACATCCTCCTCATGCCCCGGGAGCACATCCCGTCCGTCGCCGAGCTCACCGACGGCCACGCCCCGCTCGTCGGCCATCTCTTCGCCGTGGCGGCCGACATCGCCCGTCGGGAGGGGATCGCCGAGGCTGGCTACCGGATCGTGACGAACGTCGGCCGGTGGGGCGGTCAGACCATCGACCACCTCCACTTCCACCTCATGGGCGGGCGTCCCTTCGAGTGGCCGCCGGGATGAGCGGCCGACGGGCCCCGCTCGTCACAGGTACCGTCGCCTCGGGGGATCCTCGCTGCCGTCACCCTCGCCGGGTGCGGGATCGCCGCCCGCCAGGTGACGCTGCCGCCCGCCTCGCCGACCCCGGCGCCGTCCGTCTCGGCCGCCGTCGGCCTGACCCGCCTCCAGGTCGCCGGGGCCCTCCGCGCCATCGGCGTCCCGATCGTCGATGCGCAGGTTCCGTACCGGCCGGGCGAGTCGCCGCTCCTGGCGGCGGCGCCGCGGCTCGTCGTCCAGGCCGTCGTCCCCGACGCGCCGACGTCCGGCTTCATCGTCATCTACGAGTTCCCCGACGGGCAGACGGCGACCGCTGCCGCCGAGGAGATGGTCCGCTACGTCGGGAGCGGCTTCGGCCAGGTCCAGTTCCCGACCGACGCCCGCTTCGTCCTCCGCCAGCTCGGCTCGACCCTCGTCTTCTACGTCTGGTCGCCGGGCGCGGCGCCGAGCCCGACCCTCGGCGAGATCGCGACGGCCCTCGGCTCGATCGGCCAGGGGTACGAGGTCCGCCGCTAGCGGCGGGTGCGGAGCCCGAGGCCGCGTTACGCCCTCCGCGTCGGCTCGCCTCCATCGACGATCGGGAGCGGCGCCTCGACGACCGCCCAGGCCCGGACGAGGTCCCGCTTCACCTTGAGGGTGTGGGTCCGCGGAAAGTCGGCCTCCGGCCAGAGCCGCCAGCCCGCGATCCGCTGGTGGACGGCGAGGCGGGCGTTCGCCGCCCGGACCGCGGCGTCGATCCGGGCCCGGAGCTCGGCCGGGTCCGTGGCGAGCGCCTCGACGCCCCGGCCGGGGCTCTCGCCGCCCTCGGGAAGGCCGTGGCTGCCCGGGGGCGAGGATGACCGCCTCGATCCGGCCCGGCCGCGTCTCGAGGACGACGGAATCGCGGATCCCGGCGTCGCGGAGGGCGTTCTCGACGTCCTCGGGGTAGACGTTCAGGCCGTTCGGGAGGACGATCATGTCCTTCTTCCGGCCGGCCAGGACGAGGCGCCCGTCGGCGTCGAGGCGGCCGAGGTCGCCGGTGTGGTACCAGCCGTCGGCGTCGAAGGCGGCGGCCGTCGCCTCGGGGTCGTTCCAGTAGCCGAGAAAGAGGGTCGGGCCCCGGAAGCAGACCTCGCCGTCGTCGGCGAGCCGCATCTCGACCGGCGGCATCGGCCGGCCGACGGTCCCGGGGCCGTGATCGCGGAGCGTGTTGCACGTCCCGTAGCCGACCTCCGTCGAGCCGTAGCCCTGGATGACGATGACCCCGATGTCCTCCCAGGCCTGCTGGAGGGCCGGTGGCAGGTAGGCGCCGGAGGAGACGAAGAGCCGAAGCGAGCCGCCGAGGCGCTCGTGGAGGCGTCGGAAGAGGAGGCGGCGGGCGGCGAAGGGGAGGCGTCGGGCGATCCGACGGAGGCGCTCGAAGGCGGCCCGCCGGCCGCTCGCCTCGACCTCCCGCTCGATGGCGCTCCAGAAGAGGTCGAGGATCTGGGGGACGACGATCATCGACGTCACCCGATGGCTCCGGAGGGCCTCGAAGACGACCCGCGGGTTCCGGCTCCGGACGTAGAGGATGTCGGCCCCGACCTCGAGGGCGTAGAAGCAGCCGATCGCCTGCTCGAAGAGGTGGGAGAGGGGGAGGAGGGAGACGACCCGGTGCTCCATCCGGGGCAGCGTCCGGTGGACGGCCTCGAGGGTCGCGAGGACGTTCCGGTGGGCGAGCATGACCCCCTTCGGGGCGGCCGTCGTCCCGGAGGTGAAGATGAGGTCGAAGACCTCGTCGGGCCCCGGGCGCTCCCAGGCCGCGAGTCGGGTCTCCCAGTCGGGCGGGAAGGACGGGTCGGGGTCGGCGGCGAGGGCCTCGAGGGTCGTCTGGGGGAAGCCGGCGAGCCCCGCCTCCCGCGGGTCGGGGGCGTCGCGGCCGGTGCCGATGGCGAGGTGGCGGGCGCCGGAGCGCTCGACGATCCGCTCGACGGTCTCGGGCGCCATCCGGAGGTCGAGGGGGACGAGGATGAGGCGGGCCCGGATCGCCCCGAAGTAGACGGCCGGCAGCTCGGGGGTCGAGGGCGACCAGGTGAGGAGCCGGTCCCCGGGCTGGAGGCCGAGGGCCCGCAGGCGCCAGGCGGCGAGGCGCGAGCGGCGGTCGAGCTCCCGGTACGTCCACGTCGTCCGGGAGCCGTCGTCGCGGAGGACGCCGAGGGCGGGCCGGTCAGCGTATCGGGCGACGCTCGTCTCGAGGAGGTCGAGGAGGGTTGCCACGGCAGGGCGATCGTACCCCGGGCCTCGGTCGGCGCCCAGGGTCGGGGCGGCCGGGGACTGCCCAAGGGGCGTTGCAAAACGTGGCCGGCTGCGTGAGTGTAGGTGGACTTCCTTACTTGACACGAGAGAGGAGAGAGAGAGGTGGCGCCGCGGCCGAATGGGATGGCCGCGGCTGAAGCATGGGGGACCATGAGATGCCTCAGCGACGTTCCCGCACCCCTGTTCTCGTTCTCGCCCTGCTCGTGACGCTGTCCGCGTGGGTACCGCTGGCGGAGGACTTCACCGCGGACGCCACGGTTGGGGCCGAGCGTCGGCTCTCTGAAGCGTCGATTCCGGGCTCGATGGTCGTCGCCTTGTCGCCCGAGTGCCGGGTACCCACGAGTCAGCCGGAGCGCGCCGCAGCCGATGTTGCTGCAGCGCAGTTCGTGTTCACACGGGTGGCGCTCAACGCTGCAGACTTGCGCGTCTGCCCGGTCGACGACGGATTTCTCGTTGTCGAGAAAGGGGCGAAACTGGCGTCCGTGTCGTCCGAGAGGGCCGAGGTGCCGTCCGGGCTCGCAGGCCGGTATGTTGCCTCCCTCTTCGCTGGTCATAGCATCGCGCCGATGGGTGACACGGAGTTGCTGGCGAGCCTTGGTCAGACGGCGGCAGCCCCGTATTGGCGAGAACGGGAGTCCAACTGCTTTGCCTGGGATTCGGAACGGTTCCGCCTACCTGGCTCCCTGCTACTACATCCATCAGCTCATGAATGATGGCGACGGTGCCCGCGACTACTTCACCCTGAAATTCCGTGCCACCTCCGGCGGCGGGCGGCGCTGGGATGCGTGGCTCGAGTCGGTTCGGACTGCAGGCTCGGCCACGCAGTACTGGTACGACTGGGCGCCCGGGGGTGATGTCACGAGCAACTGCCAGAACGTCTCGCTCGGGTTTCCGGTGCTCGGCGTGGTGGCGACAATGAGCGCCACTCGCTGTGAGCGGTGGGACATGACCCTGTGGGAGGAACCGGGCCACTTCCGCAACAAGTGGAACTGCGACTGCTGGTTCGGAATCGATGCGGACCGCGAGGTCGCATTCCAAGTCGCCGTGAAGATGAATCAGGGCACGACGCCGCGATGGACGCTGTCGGCAGGCTTCACCGGGTTGTAGCGGGCCCGAGGCTCATCGCGCTGGCGTGTCTTGTCGTCCTCGCCGGCTGCGCCGAGCCGCCGGCACCGCCGCCCTCGGAGGCCGAGGCGCTCGCCCTCCTCGATCGGATCGTGGCGACGGCGATGCGCCGGGACTTCGATGCCCTCTGCGCCTTTGGGACCTCGGCCTGCTACGACTTCCTCGATCAGGCGGGTCGGGACGCCGTGCCGCCCCAGCCGCCCCGGGTCGTCGGTATCACCCGACTCGAGAACAGCCGCCGCCCCGACGGCCTCTGGACGAGCGGCGGCGTCCTCCTCCAGCTCTGTGGCGTCGACGGGCGGGGCCGCCCGTATGCGTCGGAGATGCTCATCGTTCGCAAGGGTTCCGTGTCGAACCCCGGTCCGCTCGCCGCCTCCGAGCCCGTCTACTGGTCCGGGATGCGGATCGCCCGAGACGCCACCGTGGGTGGGGGATCCGAACCGATCGACTGCTCAAGAGGCGCTGATCGGTTTCACATTGTCCGATCGGATCGCGCTCGCTCCGTACTTGACACATTGAGAGAGAGAGAGAGAATGTTGATTGCCGGCTGATGGGTGGCCGGGCTGAAGCATGGGGGTTCGCAGATGCGTCAGCACTTCTCCCTCCCCACCAGCTTCGCACGTTCGGGGGGCCGTGTTGGCATGCCATCTACAACCCGGTGCAGTCGGCATGATCGGTGGCAACTACCAAGGAGATCTGACGATGAACGGGGAGGTCACGAACCCGACCGTCCAACGCCCACGGCGGCCGAGCCGGGCGGTGCGGGCCGTCGTCGTGGGCGTCGCGGCGATCGCCCTCGTCGGCCTGCCGATCGGCATGGCCGCCGCACCCCCACCGAAGGATGATCTCGTCGGCGTCTTCGGCGCGACGAACACCGAGTTCCCGGACCCCGCCTTCCTCGTCAACGGCGAGCCCGTCTCGGGTCAGGCGCTGGCCCGGAGCGTGGCCGTCTTCGAATACCAGGCCCGCCAGCTCGGCAATCCCCTCGACCATCGGACGGCCATCAAGCAGGCGGTGGAGCGCCTCGCGGTCCAGGTTCGCCTCCGCCAGATGGCGGAGGAGCGCGGCTACGCCGTCTCCGACGCCGAGCTCGACGCGTACCTCTCCGGGCTCGTCGCTCAGGCGAGGCAGTCGGCTCCCGATCCCGGGAACCTGGCGCTCCTCGCCGCCGGGGGCTATCCGAGTTGGGAGGCATACGTCGCCGATCCGGCCGTCCGGGCCGAGTACCGGAACGCCCTCCTCGTCAACAAGCTGATCAGCGAGCTGCTCGCCGCCGACCCCGGGCTCACCGCCGAGGATCTCCAGGCAAAGGCGCTCGCCGATGCGAAGATCGAGCTCCGCTTCTCGCCGTAGCGGGGCGCCGGCCGGAGCCCGCTCGATGACCCGGCCGGCGGTCCTCCTGGTCGCGGCGGCCCTCGTCGTCTCGATCGCCGGCTGCGGGGCCGCTCCCGGATCGCCCGATCCTGAAGCGGCCCTCTGCCGCTACCTCGCCATCGAGCGGCCGCTTCCGGCGCTCAGCCTCCGCCTCCGCGAGGCCGTCCTGGCCCGGGATGCCGAGACGGCGCTGGCGGCGGCCGCCGACATGCGTCGCGAGGTCGAACGCGTTCCCGACGACCCGATCGAGCGGACCTACCCGACGAACTGGTGGCAGCTGGCCCGACTGATCCAGGGCGCCACGTTCTTCTACCGGTTCGGGGCGGGGCTCGTCCAGAAGGGCTTCCTCGAGCGCCCGTGGAACGAAGACGACCTCCGGAACGCGCTCGAGATGCTCGCCCGGGGCGACGAGTCCGTCCGCGACGCCGACGCGGAGCTCCGCCGGCTGACCGAGGACGGTCGCCAGCCCCGTTGCTCAGGGTGACCCATCGTCCAGCGAGCTGGACGGGCCGCCGACGGCTGTGGGAACCCCGCGCGTCTCGGCCATCCGGACGAGGACGACCCAGCCCGAGGCGGCCGTGAGCGCGGCGACGACCCAGATGGCGGCGGCCATCCCGAAGGCGTCGGCGAGGATCCCGGCGACGAGGGCGCCGACGGCGAACCCGAGGTCGCGCCAGAAGCGGTAGACGCCGACGGCCGAGGCGCGCCAGGACGGGTGGGCGACGTCGCCGATGACGCGCGAGGAGGGTCGGGTAGACCATCGCCGTTCCGGCGCCGAGGAGGACGGCGGCCGCGGCCCAGGGTCCGAAGCCGTCCGTCGCCGCGATCGTGGCCAGGGCGATCCCCTGGAGGACCATGCCGCCGACGATGAGGCCCTTCCGCCCGATCCGATCCGACAGCGCTCCCGTGCCGAGCTGACCGAGGCCCCAGATCGCCGGATAGAGGGCCGCCAGGATCCCGATCTCGCCGACGGCGAGGCCGCCGGCGGCGTAGTAGAGGGGCAGGAGTCCCCAGGCGAGGCCGTCGTTCAGGTTGTTCACGAGGCCGGCCTGGCAGGCGGCCGAGAGCGAGGCTCGCGGACGGTCGTCAGGGCGAAGACGTTCCGCGGGCCGAGGGGCTGGACGCCTCGGCGGCAGAACCCCCATGGCTTCGGCGGGGCGCCGAGCTCCTCGGCAGCCGCGCGCATCCTCGCCTCGTGCGCCGCGTGGCCCCGCGTCTCGCGGACGAAGATCGCCGACAGCCCGAGGCCGAGACCGGCATAGGCGAGCCCGAGGAGGAAGGGTGCCGGGCGGAGGCCGAAGCGCTCGGCGAGGAGGCCGGTGGCGAGGGCGGTGAGCGCGACCGCGCCGTAGCCTGCGGCCTCGTTCAGCCCCATCGCCAGGCCGCGGCGGGCCGGACCCACGAGGTCGATCTTCATGATGACCGTCGTCGACCAGGTGAGGCCCTGGTTGAGCCCGAGGAGGACGTTGGCGACGACGACCCACGCCCAGCTCGGTGCCCAGATGACCAGAAGGGGCACCGGGAGGCCGACGAGCCAGCCGGCGACGAGGACGGGCTTGCGGCCGAGGCGGTCGGAGAGGGCGCCGGCGACGAAGTTCGTCGCCGCCTTCGTCAGCCCGAAGGCGAGCAGGAAGGTGAGGGCGCTCGTGAACGCCTCGAGCCCAAAGACCCGGTCGGCGAGGATCGGGAGGACGGTCCGCTCCTGGCCGACCATCCCGCCGACGAGGGCGTTCACGGCGACGAGGAGGGCGAACTGCCCGAGGTTCGCCCGCAGCCCGAGCCGGACGCCCTCGATGCCGCGATCGGTCGCGCCGACCGGGGGCGGAGGAGCGGTCACAGTCCCGCCTTCGAGGGCGCTGCGGGATCGAGGGCAAGGCGGCCGGCGGTCCCCTCGGCGCGTCGACGCGGCGGTGGGTCGAGGACCGGAGGGTGCGCTCCCTCGAGCTCCACCCGGGGTGAGGCCTCGGCGAGTCGTTCGTCGACGGACGCAATCATCGCGAGCAATGATCGCGTTCCGGATACAGGCGCGCACGGTGGACGCATCCGTTGGGCTGGGCCGAGAGTCGGCTGGCCCTCCGGAGGGCGTGCGCTCCGAACACCAAACCGGCCCCGCGCACTGCGCCGGCAGCCATCGTTCCCGCTCTTCGGTGTTCGCTCCGCACCGAAGCGGCCGAACGGGGCGATCGCTACGACACCTGCTCCCCGGCTTTGGTGTTCGCTGCGCACGGGGCAGCCGGCACGGCCCCCGCCGACCGGCTCGGCGCCCGGCCCGCGCGGCTGCTGTCCGCATCGGCCCTCGGCGCGACTGTCGGATCCGCTCCGCACGGACGTCGGGCTCCTTCGCGTCCGCTCGCTTGGGTTTGACCGCGACCTCACCCGCGGCTACACTTCGCCGGGCCCGCGCCGACGGCCGTTTGCCGACGGCATCGTCTCGACCGTCCCCATCGACCGGACCGTCGCCGGGCCGCGACGACGCGCCGCGGGGCTCAGCCGGCGCGTCCGTCCGAAACGAGAGATGGAGCCGAAGGAGGTGACGCTGATTGGCCGAAGTCCGAGTGGGTGAGAACGAGACCTTCGAGAGCGCCCTTCGCCGCTTCAACAAGAAGATCCAGCAGAGCGGCATCCTCGCCGAGGCCCGCCGGCGCGAGCACTACGAGAAGCCGAGCGTGAAGCGGAAGCGGAAGGAAGCGAAGCGCAAGAAGGCCGCCCGCGCCCAGCAGGGCTAGCCGATCGGCTCCCCGCCGATCCGCGCCGCGGTCGCCGACCGCGGCCGCCGCGACCCGGAGTCACCGGGAATCCTCCGGGAGCACGAGATGACCCTTCGAGAACGCCTCCAGGCCGAGCTCGCCGCCGCCGTCAAGGGCGGGGACGTCCGGCGGCGCGACACGCTCCGGATGGCCTGGAACGCCGTCTACAACGCCGAGAAGGCCGCCCGCCGAGCCCCTCACCGAGGACGAGGTCGTGGCAGCCCTCGCCCGCGAGCTCAAGACCCGCCGGGAGACCGTCGAGGCCGTCCGGGCCGGCGGGCGGGAGGACCTCGCCCTCGAAGAGGAGGCCCGGATCGCCATCCTGGCCGAGTTCCTGCCCCAGCCCCTCTCCGAGGCCGAGCTCGACGCCCTCGTCGAGGCTGCCATCGCCGAAACAGGAGCCCGGACCCGCCGCGACCTCGGTCGGGTCATGGCCGTCCTCGCCCCGCGGACCCGCGGTCGGGCCGACGGCCGCCTCGTCAGCGAGCGGGTCGCCCGCGCCCTCGCCGCCCGCGAGGCGGCCGAGGCCGCCGCCGGAGGGCAGCCAACCCCTGCCGAGGAGACCGTCGGCGGCCGCTGAGCCGACAGCCGCCGATCATCGTCGCTCCCCATGCTCGCCCACACCCTCCAGGCCAGCAGCCGCTTCACCCGCCGGGACGGCGTCCGCTTCGCCGCCGCGACGACCGTCCTCGTCGCCGTCCTCTCGGCGATCTTCGCCGTCGACATCGTCCCGCAGCCCATCGCCATCGAGGTCGGCGCCGTGGCGCCGGCGGACATCGTCGCCCCGCGGGCGCTGACGTACACGAGCCAGGTCCGGACCGAGGCCGCCCGCCAGGCGGCCCGCGACGCCGTGCCGCCCCAGTACGACTACACCCCCGAGAACGCCGCGGCCGTCGCCGCCGAGCAAGCCGCGGAGTATGCCCGCCGGATCGGCCCCATCGAGGCCGCCTTCGTGGCGCCCCTCACGCCCGAGGAGCGGGCCCAGATCCTCGGCTCGGTCCTCGCCGACGAGCTGAGCGAGGCCGCCCGGACGACCCTCGTGAAGCTCAGCCCCGAGCGGTGGGCCGCCGTTCGCGACGAGGCGGCCCGGGTCCTCGACACCGTCGAGCGCTCCGAGCTCCGTGACACCGAGGTCGCCGCCGTCCGGGCCCGCCTCGCCGGTCGGATGGTCGGCCTCTCGCCGGCCGAAGCCCAGCTGGCGAGCGAGCTCATCGGCCCCCTCCTCGTCCCGAACAGCTCGTACAGCGAGGAGCTGACGAACCAGGCCCGGGACCGGGCGGCGGAGGCCGTCACCCCGTCGTCGTCACGATCCAGCGCGGCGAGATCATCGTCCGCCGGGGCGAGCCCATCGACGAGTTCGCCTACGAGAAGATCACCGCCTTCGGCCTCCAGGAGGCCCGGCCCGACGTCGCCCGCCTCGTCGGCTACGCCTTCCTCGCCTTCCTCGTCGTCGTCCCCCTCCTCGCCTGGTTCTGGCGCTTCCGGCCGACCTTCTGGCACCGGACGAACGTCCTCCTTCTCGTCGCCCTCCTCCTCGTCGTCGCCGCCCTCGCCCTGAAGCTGACGGCCGGGCGGGCGATCCTGCCCTTCTTCGTCCCCACGGCGGCGGCGGCGATCCTGACGACGATCCTCGTCGATGCCTGGGCGGCCACCATCCTCATGGTCGTCCTCGCCGTCATCGCCGGTGGCGTTTCGGGCGGCTCCCAGGAGCTCGCCGCCTACGTCCTCGTCGGTGGTCTGGCCGGCATCCTCGGCATCCGACGCGGCGACCGCCTCCACGACTTCGTTCAGGCCGGCCTCGCCGTCCTCGTCGCCAACGTCCTCGTCGTCTCGACCTTCACCCTCCTCGGCGAGCGGGACCTGCGGGGGCTCCTCGAGCTCTGGGCTGCTTCGGGTCTCTCGGCGGGTGGGGCGGCCATCGCCGCCGTCGGCAGCTTCGCCGTCCTCGGCAACCTCTTCGGGATCACGACGGTCTTCCAGCTCCTCGAGCTGGCGAACCCGTCCCAGCCGCTGCTTCGGCGCCTCCTCCTCGAGACGCCGGGGACGTACCACCACTCGATCATGGTCGGCAACCTCGCCGAGCGGGCAGCGGAAGCCATCGGGGCCGACCCGCTCCTCGCCCGGGTCGCCGCCTACTACCACGACATCGGCAAGCTCGCCAATCCCGCCGCCTTCATCGAGAACCAGGCCGCCGGCGAGAACATCCACGACCAGCTCCCGCCCGAGGAGTCGGCGCGGCTCCTGAAGGCCCACGTCGCCGACGGGATCGACATCGCCTATCGCTACCGGCTCCCGAAGACCCTCATCGCCTTCATCCCCCAGCACCACGGGACGGCCCTCATGAGCTTCTTCTACGCCAAGGCCCGCGAGGTCGCCGCGGCCCCCTACGGCGGCCTCGAGACGGCCGAGGGGCGACGGGCGGCGGACGCCGTCGACGAGGCCCGCTTCCGGCACGCCGGCCCGAAGCCGCAGAGCAAGGAGGCGGCGATCCTCATGCTCGCCGACGGTGTCGAAGCCTCGGTCCGCTCGCTCTCGTCCCGGGACGAGGCGACGATCCGGGCCATGGTGAACCGGATCATCGACGAGCGGCTCGGCGACGGCCAGTTCGACGAGTGCGACCTCACCCTCCGCGACATCGAGCGGATCCGGGAGGCCTTCGTCAGCCAGCTCCTCGGGATGTACCACCAGCGGATCGCCTATCCGCAGAACAAGATCGTCGAGATCGAGGCCCGGCGAGCCGCCGGGCGCGGTCGATCGGGCGGAACGTGAGGGGGCCGGTCGGGCGGCGCCGGGGGGCGGCCGCGCTGGGGGAGCGTCGGCGGGGTCGGAGCCCGGGACGAGGTCGGGCGGGGAGGCGGTGAGCGGAGCCGACGCGGGCGCCCCGGGCGGGGCTCGATGGGGCCTCCCGGCGGCCTCGGTGGCGGCCGCCGAACGCCGGCGCACCCTCTACCGGCCACCCTGGCGGATCGACCTCGTCGTCCGGGCCGGGGTGCCGAGGCTCGTCCCCGAGGCGAGGCTCGCCGATCTCCTGGCGGAAGCGCTCGCCGCGGCGGGGGCGCCGCGGCCGTCGGCCGTCGGCCTCGTCCTCACCGGCGACGCCGAGATCGCCGAGCTGAAGGGCGCCCACCTCGGGGAGTTCGCCCCGACCGACGTCCTCTCCTTCCCTCTCCTCCCGCCCGAAGCCTTCCCGGCCCACGCACCCGATCCGGACCGGGGGCGGAGTCCCCTCGTCGGGGGGTCGGCGGCCGATCTTCCGGCCGAGGGTTTCGTCCTGCCGCCGGGTCGCCGGATCCACCTCGGCGACATCGTCGTCTCCGTCGAGCGCGCCATCGTCCAGGCGCGCTCGGGGCGCGGCGGCCAGACGGGAGATCGGGCCTGGGCGCCGGCCGACGAGCTTCGCCTCCTCGTCGTCCACGGCGCCCTCCACCTCTGCGGCTGGGACCACGCCCACCCGGGGGAGGAGGCGGCCATGCGGGCCCTCGAGCGCCGGCTCCTCGGGACTCTCGACGCCTCCAGCGACGAAGCACCCGGCGACGAGGACTGACGGTCTCCGTCCGCCGGCACGGCCCGGGCCGTCGCGAGCCCGGGCGCCATGGACCACCGGCGACGGGCCGACCACCGGCGACGGGGCGGATCCGGAGGCCGCTGTACCATTCCCGCAGGCCCCTCCCGATGGGATCGGGCCCTTTTCGCATGCCCGGTCGCCCCGACCGGTCGCGCCAATCCGTCGCGTCGACCCGGTCAGGCCGAGCGGGCTGAGGAGCGGAGATGAAGATCGTCGTCGGACTCGGAAACCCAGGCCGCGAGTACGCCGGAACCCGGCACAACATCGGCTGGCTCGTCCTCGACCGGATCGTCGAGCGGGCCGGTTGGCGCGAGCGCGGCCGCGAACGGGACGCGGCGCGGGTCGTCGGCGGCCGCTACCGGGGCCTCGACCTCCTCCTCGTCAAGCCGCTGACGTACATGAACGACTCCGGTCGGGCCGTCCGGAAGGTCCTCGCCCGGGAGCGGGCCCCCCTCTCGGACCTCCTCGTCGTCGTCGACGACTTCGCCCTCCCCTTCGGCCGGCTCCGCTTCCGGGAGGGCGGCGGCGCAGGCGGCCACAACGGCCTCCAGTCGATCATCGACGAGCTGGCGAGCGAACGCTTCAGCCGGCTCCGGATCGGGATCGGCGAGCCGGGTCCGAACGCCGTCGACCACGTCCTGAGCCAGTTCTCGCCCGAGGAGCGGGCCCGCCTCGACGAGCTCCTCGACGCCGCCGCCGACGCCGTCGAGACGTGGGCCCGGGAGGGGACGAACCGGGCCGCGAACCGCTGGAACACCTTCGCCCTCGCCGCCCACGGCCCGGATCTGCCGGCCGCCGGGGAGATCGGCGGACCACCGGGTCCCGACGGAATCCGTCGCACGGCGACGGGCTGGCGGCGGGTCCTCCGGCCCGAGGAGCGGGAGCGCCCGCGGTGAGGGAAGCCGTCGGTCCCACGGCCTCGAAGCCGGGACGGCGGGCCGGTCCGACGACCGAGGAGCGAGACCCGTGACCGGCACCCTCGCCCCGTCGGTCCCGAGCCCGGCCCCGCCGACGGGCGGCGGGCGACGGATCCCGGACCTCTCGGGGCTGCCGCGGCTCCTCACGACCCGGCCCGAGTTCGCGCGCTTCCGGGCCGACCTCGACCGGCCGCTCTTCGTGACCGGCGTCCCCCACGGCGCGAAGTCCTTCCTCGGGGCGGCCCTCGCCCTGGCGCCGCCCGGATGGCGGATCTGCTGGCTCGCCCGGGACGCCGAGATCGGGGACCGGGTCGCCGAGGAGTTCGTCGCCTGGCTCGGGGACCCCGCTGCCGTCGCCGTCCTCGAGCCCCGAACGGCCCTCGCCTACGAGCGCAGCGAGCTCGTCGCCGACGAAACGGCGGCCCGGGTCGCCGCCCTCGCCGCCTGGCGGAGCGGGCGGGCGCGGGTCCTCGTTGCCAGCATCGCCGCCCTCCTCCAGCCGACCCTCGCCCCGGCCGACCTGCCGGAGCTCCCGGCCGAGCTCCGGCCCGGAAGCCGCATCGAGCCCGAGCGGCTCCTCTGGGAGCTCCTCCGGGCCGGCTACACCCCGGCCGTCGAGGTCGCCGGCCGGGGCGAGTTCGCCCGTCGGGGCGGGATCGTCGACGTCTTCCCACCCTCGGCCGAGCTCCCCGTCCGGATCGAGTTCTTCGGCGTCGAGATCGATTCCCTCCGGAGCTTCGATCCCGCCGACCAGCGTTCCGTCGCTCCCCTCGACCGCCTTGTCCTCCTCCCGGCCTCCGAGTTCCTCGCTCCGGTCGGCGGCCGCGACGCTCTGCTCGAGCGGCTCGCGGTGCGGGGCCTCGCGTCGCGGGAGGGGCTGCCGGAGCGGCTGGCCGGCGACCTGGCCCGCTTCCTCGAGACCCTCGACCGGCGCGGCGGCGGGGCGGGCGCCCTCGATCTCGGCGACGCCGCCGAGGTCTGGGCTCCCCTCCTCGCCCCGGCCACGGGGCTCGACCACCTCGTCGCGGCCGACCTCGTCGTCCTCGACGAACCGGCCGAGATCGCCGAGGCCGCCGACTTCCTCTGGAGCCAGGCCACGGAACGCCGGGCTGAGCTCGTGGCGGCCGGCGAGCTACCGCCGACCTGGCCGGAGGCGTACCCCGGGCCCGATGCCGTCGGAGCGGTGTTCGGGGAGCGGCCGCTCCTCGGTCTCACCTGGCAGTCGGATCCACCGGCCGCCCTCGAGGCCGTCCTCCTCCCGAGCCGGACCGGGGTCGAACAGAACCCCTTCGGCTGGCGCGAGCCCGCCCTCCCGCCCGGCGGGGCGCCCCGCCTCGCCGAAGCCCTCGACCGCTGGCTCGCCGGCGAGGGCCAGACGAGCCCACCGAGCCCGGGTGCCGCCGCCGACGGGCCGCCCCGGATCGTCGTCGCCTCGGACCAGGCCCCGCGCCTCGCCGAGCTCCTGGCCGAGGCGGGCCGGCCGGTCGGGACGACCCTCGTCGTCCACGAGCCGCCGCCGTCCGGGGCGGTCGTCCTCGTCGAGCGGAGCCTGAACGGCGGCTTCGCCGGCGGCCCCGACGGCCTCGTCTTCGTCACCGACCGCGAGCTCTTCGGGGCCGTCCGGGTCCGCCGCCCGAAGATCCGGCGCCGGGTCGTGCCGCGGGACCTCCTCGAGCGGCTCAGCCCCGGCGACCTCGTCGTCCACATCGACCACGGCATCGCCCGGTACGAGCGGATGGTCCGCCGGAGCGTCGGCAGCGGCGACGCCCGCGACTACCTCGAGCTCTCCTTCGCCGGCGGCGACCGGATCTTCGTCCCCGTCGAGCAGATCGGGCGGATCAGCCGCTACACCGGCGGCGAGGCCCCGGCTCTGTCGCGTCTCGGCGGGACCGAGTGGGCCCGGACGAAGCAGCGGGTCCGGCGGGCGGTCACGAGCCTCGCCGAGGAGCTCCTCGCCCTCTACGCCGCCCGGGAGGCCGCCGTCGGCCACGCCTTCGGCCCCGACAGCCCCTGGCAGGCCGAGCTCGAAGCCTCCTTCCCGTACGAGGAGACCCCCGACCAGCTTCGGGCCCTCGCCGAGGTGAAGGCCGACATGGAATCCGCCCGGCCGATGGACCGCCTCGTCGTCGGCGACGTCGGCTACGGCAAGACGGAGGTCGCCCTCCGGGCCGCCTTCAAGGCCGTCGTCGAGGGCAAGCAGGTCGCCGTCCTCGTCCCGACGACGGTCCTCGCCGACCAGCACTACCGGACCTTCAGCCAGCGCTTCGCCGCCTTCCCGTTTACCGTCCGCCTCCTCTCCCGGTTCGTGCCGCCGGCCGAGCAGGCGCGAACGGTGGCCGGGCTCCGCTCGGGCAGCGTCGACGTCGTCATCGGGACCCACCGCCTCCTCTCCCGGGACGTCGCCTTCCGGGACCTCGGCCTCGTCATCGTCGACGAGGAGCAGCGCTTCGGGGTCGCCGCCAAGGAGCGCCTCAAGCAGCTCCGGACGCGAGGTCGACGTCCTCACCCTCTCGGCGACGCCGATCCCGCGGACCCTGAACCTCGCCCTCGGCCGGCCTCCGCGACCTGTCGGTCATCGAGACGCCGCCCGAAGACCGGCTGCCGATCCAGACCCGGGTCGCCGAGGCCTCGGCCGGCCTCGTCCGGGACGCGATCCTCCGCGAGCTCGACCGGGGCGGCCAGGTCTACTACGTCCACAACCGCGTCGAGACGATCGAGGCCCAGGCCGAACAGCTCCGCCGCCTCCTGCCCGGGGCCCGGATCGTCGTCGGCCACGGCCAGATGCCCGAACGGACGCTCGAGGACGTCATGCGGGCCTTCGCCGCCGGCGAAGCCGACGTGCTCGTCTGCACGACGATCATCGAATCGGGCCTCGACATCCCGAACGCGAACACGATCATCATCGACCGGGCCGACCAGCTCGGCCTCGCCCAGCTCTACCAGCTCCGGGGTCGGGTCGGCCGCTCGAGCCGACGCGCCTACGCCTACCTTCTCTACCGGCCGCGGGCCCGGATCAGCGACGAGGCTCGGCGCCGGCTTCAGGCGATCTTCAACGCCTCCGAGCTCGGGGCGGGCTTCCAGATCGCCCTCGCCGACCTCGAGATCCGGGGCGCCGGGAACATCCTCGGCGCCGAGCAGTCCGGCCACATCGCCGCGGTCGGCTTCGACCTCTACAGCCGCCTCCTCGCCGAGGCCGTCGAGGAGGTCCGGGCCCGCCGGGAGGGTCGACCCCCGGTCCGCGAGCTGCCGGCGGCCGTCGTCGACCTCCCGGTCGAGGCACACCTCCCCGAGGCGTACGTCCCGGACGAAGCTCAGCGGCTCGATTGCTACCGGCGTCTCGCCCGGGCCCGGAGCGCCGACGATCTGGCCGTCCTCCGGGCCGAGCTCGTCGACCGCTTCGGGCCGCTCCCTCCGCCGGCTGGTGCGGCTCCTCGAGGTCGTCGAGCTCCGCCTGGCGGCCGAGGGGGCGGGGATCGCGGCCGTCGGGCGCGAAGAGGGCTGGCTCGTCGTCCGCTTCGCGGTGCCGCGGCCGCGGTCCGAGCTCGTGGCGGTCCTCGCCCGGGGTCGGATGCGGGGTCTCGGGCTCGGTGTCGGCCAGGGCGACGTCGTCGTCGGCACGGGCCAGATCCGGGTCCGAATGCCGGCCGACCCGGCCCGGGCCTGGGCGCTGACCCGGACCCTCGTCGAGGTCTTCGGCGGGGTAGGGGAGGCGGCCGGACCGGAGCGGGCGGCCGGGCCGGAGCGGGCGGACGGGCCGCCGGAGGCCGGAGTGGTTCGGTAGGTCGCCGGCGATGGCGAAGCTCCCGACTCCCGAGCTCCCCGAGCCCGTGGAGGACCTCCTGAAGGAGCCGATCCGGCTCGGCTGGTACCGGGTCGCCGAGCCGCCCGTCCGTTACCGCGCCTACGAGCTCGGCGAGCGGCTCCGCTTCGGCTGGACGATCCCGCCCCTCCGGAGCCGTCTCTCCCTGGCGATGCTGCCCGCGCAGTACGCCATCACCCTCCGCCTCTCGCCCTTCGGGGACTGGCGACTCGTCGAGGCGAAGCCCTTCGAGTTCCTGGAAGACGCCCGGCGCTGGGCGGCTGCCCTCTGGCGGGACGCCGTCCGAGGGGGGTGGGGGAGCGGGACCGGGGAATCGGGTGGGGCCTGACCGCTGCGGGCCGCCTGCAGGGGGAGGCGAGGCGCCGCGAAGGACGGGCGCCCCGGTCGATCGACCGGGGCGCCCGTGGGCTGCTGGGCGCTGCGCCCGGGTTCGGTCGCGGCCGAGTCCGGGCCGGATCCGTGGTCGGATCCGAGGTCTAGGCGCGGGCCGCCTCCTCGACCGGCACCGACGCGCCGCCGCCCGGGACCCAGCCGGTGTCGACGAAGCGGCGCTGCCACCAGATGGCGAGGGCGAGGAGGATGGCACAGAGGACGACGACACCGGCAGCCGCCACGAGCCCCTCGATCCGGGCGATGTTGCCGACGAGGAAGCCGAACCACTGGAAGTCGGTGTCGCCGAAGGTCGTGTTCTGGAAGCCGATGGCGCTCATGACCGGGACGAGGATCGCCGCGAAGAGGGTGATCTCGAGGCCGTTCACGAAGCCGCCGGCGACGGCGCCCCGGCGGCCGCCGGTGGCGTTGCCGAAGACGCCCGCCGTTCCGCCGGTGAAGAAGTGGGGGATCATCCCCGGCAGGATGAGCGGCAGGGCGAAGGCCGGGCCGAGCACGAGGCTCAGGAGGGCGAAGCCGACGAGCCCGCCGACGACGCTCGCCAGGAAGCCGATGATGACGGCGTTCGGGGCGTAGGGGAACGTCACCGGGCAGTCGAGGGCGGGAACGGCGCCCGGGATGACCCGCTCGGCGATGCCGGCGAAGGCCGGCACGATCTCGCCGAGGATCGTCCGGACGCCGAGGAGGATGACCGCCACGCCGCCCCCGAAGAGGAGTGCGTTCCCGAACTGCGTCGTCAGGAAGCCGAGCCAGCCCCCGACGGCGCCACCCGAGCCCGCGCCGACCTCCTCGATGGCGGCGTCGACCCCGACCCGGGCCCCGAGGACGATGGCCAGCAACCAGTAGATGATGATCATCGCCACCGCCGTCCCGACCATCGGGTCGCGGAGGAACCGCAGCCCGCCCGGGAACTCCATCTCTTCGGTGCTCCGGCTCTTGCCGACGAACTGGCCGACGAAGCCGGCCGAGATGTAGCCGAAGGTGCCGAAGTGGCCGATGGCGACCTTCTCGCCGCCGGTCACCCGCTTCATCCAGGGATGGGCGAAGGCCGGCATGACGACCATCATCGTCGCCAGGCCGATGGCGGCGACGATGATCTGGAGGACGTTGTCGACCTTGGCGTTGAAGAGGACGACGGTCAGGACCGTCGCCATGAAGAGCATGTGGTGCCCGGTGAGGAAGACGTAGCGCAGGGGCGTCAGCCGGGCGATGACGAGGGCGAGGATCACGCCGAAGAACATGGCGAAGGCGACGTTCGTCGCCACCGCCGGGATGTCGTTGGCGATGGCCGTGATCGCCTCGTTCGTCGGCACGACGCCTTCGACCCCGAAGGCACCGGTGATGAGGACGCCGAGCGGGTCGAGGGCCGAGATGACCGCCCGAGCGCCGACGCCGAGGATGATGAAGCCAAGAGTCGCCTTGAGGGCCCCGCCGACGATGTCACCGAGGCCCTTCCGCGAGGCGATGAGGGCGACGGCGGTGATCAGGCCGACGAGGTACTCGGGATGGCCAAAGACATCCTTGGCGATCCACTCGACGAGGTACGTGATGGCATCCAAGTTCGTTCCCTCCTTGGTTCGTGGCCACCGACCTGGTGGCCGTCTCCGTGTTCCCTCCGACCGGACCAACCGGCCCGTGGGCTCGGGCCAGCAGATGGGGTGGCTCGGCTCAGCCCTTGCCGAGCGCGGCGCCCAGCTTCGTCACCATCTCCTGGAGGTCGATGAAGTTCGAGATGGTGACGATCTTCGGTTTGACGCCCTGGAGCTGTTGGGCCAGCTCGTTCGAGGTGATGATGAGGTCGGCGGTCTGGGCCGCTGCCCGGGCGGTGCCGATGTCGGCGACCTCGAGGTCGGCCTGAACGCCGAGGGTCCGAAGGGCCTTCTCGGCCTGCATCCGGAGGAGGAGGCCCGAGCCCAGGCCCATGCCACAGACCGCCAGGATCTTCACGCGATACCACCACTCCTTTCTGCTTTCGTCTCCGCTGCACCCGTGTCCGTCTCACCGCCGCCCTCGACGGGGCGGGTCGGTGCGGGAGCAGCCCCGTCGTCCCGGCCCCGCTCGTAGGCGAGGACGAGGGCGTGGATGGCCGCCGGATCGTGAGCCTCGAGGAGGGCTCGCTGCCGGTCCGGGTCCGCCAGGAAGTCGGCCAGCGTCGCCAGGGCGTCGACGTGCCCGGTCTCGTCGGGCGCGGCGAGGCCGACGACGATGCGGACCGGGTCGTTCTCCGTGTGCCCGAAGGCGACGGGCTCGGCCAGGGTGACGATGGCGAAGCCGGTCCGACGGACCGCCCCCGAGGGCCGGGCGTGGGCGAGGGCGATGCCGGGGGCGATGACGATGTACGGCCCGAGGGCATCCACCGTGGCGATCATCTCGTCGGTGTAGGCGGCCGTCGTCGCGCCGCTCGCCACGAGCGCCTCGCCGACGGCGCGAACGGCAGCCCGCCAGTCGCCGGCCGTGACCCCCACCCGAATCGCCTCCGGCGGCAGGCGGCTGGAGAGCGGACCCTCCGTGGCAGCCAGTTCCAGGCTCCTCACCTCGACCTCCAGGGCGGGTCCCCCGGCCCGTACCGACGAAGTATGGCAACTCGGCGAGCGCCGAGCAAGCACAATAGACGTGCTCCGGACGGGCCGAATCGCCCGTCGGAGCGGCCGGGCGGACGGTTCTCGCCCGGTACCGGGCACGGAGGTAGTCCCCGATGCGCATTCTCCATGGTGCGCCGGCCTCGGCCGGCGTCGCCGAGGGACCGATCGTCGTCGTCGCGGCGCCGACGCGGATCGAAGGGGGGCGGATCGAGCCGGAGCAGGCCGCCGACGAGATCACCCGCCTCGAGGCGGCCGTGGCGCGGGCAGCCGCGGCCCTCGAGGCCCTCGCCGGCGAGGTCGCCGCGGCTGGCCACGGCGACGAGGCGGCGATCTTCGAGGCCCAGGCCGAGATGGCCCGGGACCCGGCCCTCCTCGATCTGGCCCGAACCCGGATCGAGGGCGGCGAGGACGCCGTGGCGGCGATCCTCGGGGCGACCGATGCCTTCGCCGAACAGCTCCGGGCGATCGGGGATGCGCTCCTTGCGGCGCGGGCCGCCGATCTCGCCGACGTCGGTCGTCGGATCGCCCTCGAGCTCCTCGGTCGGAGGGAGGCCGTGCCCGCCCTCGAGCGGCCCTCGATCGTCGTCGCCGAGGACCTCGCTCCCTCGGTCACGGCCAGCCTGCCCCGGGACCGCCTCCTCGGCCTCGCCCTCGAAGCCGGTTCGCCGACCGCCCATGCCGCCATCCTCGCCCGGGCCTACGGGATCCCGGCCGTCGTCGGGGTCGCCGGGCTCCTCGAGGCGGTCGGGGGTGATGGCGCGACGACGATCGCCCTCGATGGGGAGCGGGGCGAGGTCGTCCTCGATCCGGATCCGGCGACGGCGCGCCGCTACGCCGAGCTGCGGACGGTCGCCGAAGCGGCGGCCCGGGCCGATCTCGCCGAGGCGCACCTGCCGGCGGTGACCCGCGACGGGGTCGAGGTGACGCTCCTGGCGAACATCGGCACGCCGGAGGAGTCGGGTCGGGCGGTCGCCCTCGGGGCGTCCGGGGTCGGGCTCTTTCGGACCGAGTTCCTCTTCATCGAGCGGGCCGAACCGCCGTCGGAGGAGGAGCAGGTGGCAGCGTATCGGGCGGTCGTCGACGCCTTCGCGCCGCATCCGGTGACCATCCGGCTGCTCGACGTCGGCGGCGACAAGCCGATCCCGTACTTGCCCCTCGAGCCCGAAGCGAACCCCTTCCTCGGGGTCCGGGCCATCCGCCTCGCCGTCGACCGGCCCGAGCTCTTCGTCACCCAGCTCCGGGCGTCGATGCGGGCGGCGGTCGGAGCCGTCGACCCGGCCGGCCGGGCCCGGGTGAAGGTCATGGCGCCGATGGTCGCCGACGGGACCGACGTCGACCTCCTGCTCGAGCTCGCCGAACGAGCGGCGAGGGGGCTCCGCGCTGCGGGTTTCGAGGCCGGGCCCATCGATCTCGGGGTCATGCTCGAGATTCCGTCGGCGATCCTCGTCGGTCCGACGTACTTCGGGCGGCTCGCCTTCGCCAGTCTCGGCACGAACGACCTCACCCAGTACACCTTGGCCGTCGATCGCGGTAACCGCTCCCTCGGTCGCTACCAGGACCCGCTCCATCCGGCCGTGCTCCGCCTCGTCCGGGAAGCGGTCGTCGCCGCCGAGGCAGCCGGGATCGAGCTCTCGGTCTGCGGCGAGATGGCTGGGGATCCGGTGGCGGCCCTCGCCCTCGTCGGGCTCGGGATCCGGAAGCTGAGCATGGCCGCCGGCAGTCTGCCGGCGGTCCGGCGGGCGATCCGGGCGAGCTCCCTCGGGCGGCTCGAAGCGGAGGCCGAGGCTGCCCTCGCCCTCCCGACGGCAGCCGCGGTCCGGGAGCGGTTCGCGGCGCTCGCGGTGGCGGACTGAGCCTGAGACGTCTGCCACCACCGTTTCGGCTCCCCGGCTGCGGCGAGGCGAGCATCACCCCTTAGCCCCGCCCCGACCCTGGCCATCTTCCCACCAGGTGCGCGGTATCCGCGCCCGACTTCGCTCTACGGCCCTCTCGGCGGCCCGGACGTGCTGGCCGGGCCGCGCCGCCGAGCGTGGCAGGCCGGGGCTCCCCGGACGGACGGCCCTCACGGCGCTCCCGACCGGACATACGCCCGCGCCACGGTCGTATGTCCAGACGCGACCCCTCGATCCGGGCGGCCTGCCGGCCCGGATCGAGGATCTGCGCCCTCGGCCGTGCTCAGCACGACGGAGAGAAGAGCGCCGGCCGCCGTCGGGACCTCGCCCGGGTAAGAGAGCGCTCACGTGGCGAGAAGATGTCCAGAGTCCGACGTCGGCTCGGCGCTCCGGGACTCCGGCCATCGGTCCCACCCGGCCCGAGTCGTCCGCTCGGTCCACCCTCGCACCAGCCGCGGAACCCGCTGCGCTACAGTTAGCGTGCCGTCCGCGCCGGCGGGCCGACGGACCGATCCAGCCCGCCGTTCGCCCGCCACGAGCGCGCCGTTCGATCAGGAGGCACGACCATTTCGATGTCCGCCGAGGACCTGCGTGCGAAGATCCGCGAGATTCCCGACTTCCCGAAGCCGGGGATCCTCTTCTACGACATCACGACCCTCCTCAAGGACCCGGCCGGGTTCCGCGAAGCCATCGATCTCATGCTCGAGCCCTACCGAGGTGAGAAGATCGACATCGTCGTCGGCATGGAGTCGCGCGGCTTCATCTTCAGCGCCCCGATGGCCTACCAGCTCGGCGCCGGCTTCGTCCCGGTCCGGAAGCTCGGCAAGCTGCCGGCCGAGGTCATCTCGGTCGAGTACGCCCTCGAGTACGGCTCGAACACCCTCGAGATCCACCGCGACGCCATCGAGCCCGGCCAGCGGGTCCTCATCGTCGACGACCTCCTCGCGACCGGCGGCACCGTCCGCGGCACCATCGAGCTCGTCGAGCGACTCCGAGGGGACGTCGTCGGGCTCGCCTTCCTCGTCGAGCTCCAGTTCCTGAAGGGCCGGGAGCGCCTCGCCGGCCACCGGGTCACGAGCGTCATCACGTACTGAGGCCATGGCGAGCGGGCCCGCGGAACAGCAGCCGAGCCGGGCAGGGCAGGGGTCCGCCCCGTCGAGCGTCCCCCGACGCCACTTCTTCCGGGCCCTCGCCGGCGAAGTCGCCCAGACGGCGGCAGCGGTCGCGGCCGCGGCAGCCTCCCTCCAGCGCTCCTCGGCCGAGGCGGCCGCCGCGGTCCTCGGCGAGTCCGGCGACGTCGGCGCGTACGGCGGCCCGACGAGCCCGGCTGCCGGCGCTCCCCTCGGGTTCCGCTCGGCCTTCCGCTGGGACGACGACCGCCTCGTCCTCGTCGACCAGCGGGCCCTCCCCGACGAACTCCGCGAGGTGACGGTCACGACCGCCACCGAAGCCGCCCAGGCGATCCGGGACATGGTCGTCCGCGGCGCCCCGGCCCTCGGGCAGGTGGCGGCCATCGCCCTCGCGCTCACCGCTCGGCGGATGGCGACCGCCCGACCCTACGCCCGCCGGGCGACGATCCGGGGCTCGGCGAACGCCCTCCGGAACGCTCGGCCGACGGCCGTCAATCTCGGCTGGGCCGTCGACCGGATGCTTCGCCGCTACGCCGCCGTCGGGGAGCTGAACGAGGACGGCGAGGCGGTCGCGGCGGCGCTGTGGGCCGAGGCCGAGGCCATCGTCTTCGAGGCGAGCGACGACCACGGCCGGCTCGCCGAAGCCGGCGCCGCCGAGCTCCCCGTTCCCGAGGGCCGTCCCCTCGAGATCCTCACCCACTGCAACACCGGCCCCCTCGCCTGCGGCCAGTTCGGGACGGCCCTCGGCATCGTCGCCGTCGCCCACCACGCCGGGCGTCCGCTCCACGTCTGGGTCGACGAGACGCGGCCCCTCCTCCAGGGGGCGCGGCTCACGGCCTGGGAGCTCGCCTCGGCCGGGGTCCCCCACACCCTCATCGCCGACGGCGCCGCCGGGCATCTCATGGCCCGCGGTCGGGTCGACATCGTCCTCGTCGGTGCCGACCGGATCGCGGCCAACGGCGACACGGCGAACAAGATCGGCACGTACAGCCTGGCCGTCCTCGCCGCCCGCCACGAGATCCCCTTCTGGGTCTGCGCCCCCTTGAGCTCGGTCGATCCCGATCTTCCCGACGGGTCGGCGATCCCCATCGAAGAGCGCTCGGCCGCCGAAGTCCTCTTCGTCCGCGGGCAGCGGATCGCGCCGGCCGTGACGACCGCCCACAACCCGGCCTTCGACGTCACCCCGGCC
Organism: Chloroflexota bacterium; assembly: GCA_026004015.1. Taxonomy (GTDB): domain Bacteria; phylum Chloroflexota; class Limnocylindria; order Limnocylindrales; family CSP1-4; genus BPIH01. The sequence continues at coordinate 209,563 of BPIH01000001.1, forward strand.
GAGCTCGTGACGGCGATCGTCACCGAGGAGGGCGTCCTCCGCCCGCCCTTCGGACCGGCCATCGCGGCGGCCCTCGAGCGGCGTCGACGGCGCCGAGGGGCCGCGTCCGACCACGAGCCCGGCGGGAGCGAGCGGGGCCGGCTCGAGCCGAGTGAGGCCGAACCGACGATCACCGCGACGACCGCCCGCTCGAGCGCGGACCGCACCGGAGGCGCTGCCTGATGGTCAGCCTCGCGGTGGCGCGACGCGAGCGCGGCCTCGTCGTCCGGGAGACCGCCGACCGCGATCTCTTGCGGGCCTTCCTCGAGCAGGACCGCCTCTTCGCCGCCTACGCCCTCTGCGACCTCGATGACCGGGAGTTCGCGCGTTCGCGATGGGGCGTCGCCTTCGAGGGGTCGTCCCCCGTCGCCGTCGTCCTCGAGTACTCGGGCGCGACCCCCCAGCCGCTCTTCGTCATGGGTCGGCCCGACGGCGTGAGCGCCATCCTCGAATCCCTCATCCGGCCCCGAGCCGCCTTCGTCTCCGCTCGCACCGAGCTCCTGCCGGCCATCGAGGCTCACTATCGGGTCGACCCGGGGCCGCCGATGATCCGGATGTGGGTCGATCGGGCTCGCTTCCGGCCCTACCCGGCCGAGGTCGAGCGCCTCGTCCCGGCCCAGGTCGGCGAGCTGAACCGCCTCTACGACCTCGGCTTCGCCTCCTGGCTGCCGGCGAGCGCCATCGCCGACGGCGTCTACTACGGCCTCCGGGTCCGCGGTCGCCTCGTTTCGGCCGCCGGAACCCACGTCGTCAGCCGGACGGCTCGGCTCGCCGTCGTCGGGAACGTCTTCACCGCCGCCGAGCATCGGGGACGCGGCTACGCCACGGCCGTGACGGGCGCCGTGACGGCCGAGCTGCTCCGCTTCTGCGATCAGGTCGTCCTCAACGTCCGAGCCGACAATCCGCCGGCCATCGCCGCCTACCGCCGGCTCGGCTACGCCGAGTACGTCCGCTTCGAGGAGCGGCTCGTCCATCGCCTCGGATCCGCGCTCGCCGGCCTCACCGCGCCGCTCCGTCGCTTCCTCGTCTCCCGGGGTCCCCGCTGAGGGATCCGCCGGTCCAATTCGCGCCAGGAGGTCCCCTCGTGACCGACACGCCTCGAACCAGCGGTCCATCCTCGCCCGGCTCCGGGCCGCCCGCCGCCGGCTCCGAGCCGCCCGCCAGCGGCCAAAACGCGCCCGCGAGCGGCCCCACCGGGCCCGCGGCCGTCGCCCACGACGTCGCCGACCTCGCGCTCGCCGAGGCGGGCGTCGAGCGGATCGAATGGGCGGCCCGCGAGATGCCGGTCCTGGCGAGGATCCGAGAGCGCTTCGCCGCCGAGCGGCCCCTCGCCGGGCTCCGGATCGGAGCCTGCCTCCACGTCACCACCGAGACGGCGAACCTCGTCCGGACCCTCGCCGCCGGGGGCGCCGAGGTCGCCCTCGCCGCCTCGAATCCCCTCTCGACCCAGGATGATGTGGCGGCTGCCCTCGTCGCCCGCTACGGGATCCCGACCTTCGCCCGCCGCGGGGAGGACCGGGCCACGTACTACGCCCACCTCGCCGCCGTCGCCGACCGCCAGCCCCAGATCACCATGGACGACGGCTGCGACCTCGTCTCCCTCCTCCACAGCGAGCGGCCCGAGCAGCTGGCCACCGTCCTCGCCGGAACCGAGGAGACGACGACCGGCGTCATCCGGCTTCGGGCCATGGCCGCCGACGGGGCCCTCCGCTACCCGGTCATCGCCGTCAACGAGGCCCTCACGAAGCATCTCTTCGACAACCGCTACGGGACCGGCCAGAGCACCGTCGACGGCATCCTCCGGGCGACGAACATCCTCCTCGCCGGCCGGAACGTCGTCGTCGCCGGCTACGGCTGGGTCGGCCGTGGGATCGCCGCCCGGATGGCCGGCATGGGCGCCCACGTCGCCGTCGTCGAGGTCGACCCGGTCCGCGCCCTCGAGGCCCTCATGGACGGCTACCGGGTCATGACGCACAGCGAGGCCGCCGCCTGGGGCGAGCTCTTCGTCACCGCCACCGGGAACCGGAACGTCTTCCGGCGCGAGCACTTCGAACGGATGCGGGACGGGGCGATCCTCGCCAACGCCGGCCACTTCGACGTCGAGCTCGACCTCCCCGCCCTGCGCGCCATGGCCGAGGGTCACGTCCGGCGGGTCCGGCCGGGCGTGGAGGGCTTCGAGATCGGTGGCAAGGAGCTCTTCCTCGTCGCCGAGGGGCGGCTCGTCAACCTGAGCGCCGCCGAGGGGCACCCCGCGGCGGTCATGGACATGAGCTTCGCCAACCAGGCCCTCGCCGTCGAGTACGTCGCCCGCCACGCCCGGGAGCTCTCGCCCCAGGTCTACACCGTCCCCGAGGCCATCGATCGCGAGGTCGCCCGTCTCAAGCTCGAGGCCCTCGGGATCGTCCTCGAGCCGCTCACCGAGGAACAGCGCCGCTATCTCGCCGACTGGCGCCAGGGGACCTGAGCGAACGAGCACGGGCGGAGGGCCGGCCGGACCCGGTCCTGACGTCGCGGCAGCCTCACCGCCCCACTCGGCCGGGGTCGCCCCAGCCCTCGGTCCGGTCAGGTCCTGGGTCGGCTCGAGGGCGTGACTCCCAGGCACATCCTCGAGGCCGCCCCAGCCGTCGGGGCCGGTCAGCCTGTCGATTCAGGGCCTGGGACGCACACGTCCGGCAGGTCCGAGGGGGAGGAAAGGGACGGCCCTCGGTGGCGTGCTTGGGGCGAAGCTTCGAGCCCGACCCCCGGGGGCGAAGATGTGCGTCCCGGTCACGCCGACGTCGGAAACGTGGCGCCCGGGTCACGGAACCGCCAGGGGCAGCTCGGGGCGGGCTGGAGCGGCGAGCGCCAGACTCATTGAGCAACGACATCCCCGGGGCCCGAGCCGACCCTCCGTGGTACCCTCCCGGCGATCGGTCGTGCCGTCATCCGCCGGCCGGATGCCGGCCGGCCCACCGGAAGGGAGTGCCATGTCGAGCATCGTCGACGCCGAGCAGTACCTCTTCACCTCGGAGTCGGTGACCGAGGGTCACCCCGACAAGATGTGCGACCAGATCAGCGACGCCATCCTGGACGCCATCCTTCGGGATGATCCCGACGCCCGCGTCGCCTGCGAGACGGCGACGACGACCGGCCTCGTCATCGTCCTCGGCGAGATCACGACCTCGACCTACGTCGACTTCCAGACCGTCGTCCGGGACACCGTCCGGGAGATCGGCTACACGCGGGCCGACTACGGCTTCGACTACCTGACCTGCGGCACCCTCGTCAGCATCAAGGAGCAGTCGCCCGACATCGCCCGGGGCGTCGATGCCGCCCTCGAGACCCGCGAAGACGGCCAGCGCGACGATCTGGCGACCCTCGGAGCCGGCGACCAGGGGATGATGTTCGGCTACGCCTGCCGCGAGACGCCCGAGCTCATGCCCCTCCCCATCGCCCTCGCCCATCGCCTCGCCCGGCGCCTGGCCGAGGTTCGCAAGTCCGGCCAGCTTCCGTACCTCCGTCCCGACGGCAAGACCCAGGTCACCGTCGAGTACCGGCGGGGCGTTCCGGTCCGGGTCCGAACCGTCGTCGTCTCGGCCCAGCACGATCCCGACGTCCGCCCCGAGCGCCTCCGGTCCGACATCGTCGAGACCGTCATCCTGCCGATCATCCCCCGGGAGCTCCGCCCCGTCGACCCGATCATGCACGTCAACCCGACCGGCCGCTTCGTCATCGGCGGACCGATGGGCGACGCCGGGCTGACGGGCCGCAAGATCATGGTCGACACGTACGGGGGCATGGCCCGCCACGGCGGCGGCTGCTTCTCCGGCAAGGATCCGACGAAGGTCGATCGCTCGGGTGCCTACGCCGCCCGCTGGGTGGCGAAGAACGTCGTCGCCGCCGGCCTCGCCGATCGCTTCGAGATCGAGCTTGCCTACGGGATCGGCATCGCCCGGCCCCTCTCGGTGTCGGTCGAGACTTTCGGAACGGGCAAGGTCCCCGACGAACGGATCCTCGCCCTCATCGAGCGCCACTTCGACCTCCGGCCGGGCGGCATCATCGCCGCCCTCGACCTCCGAAGCCCGATCTACCGCCAGACCGCCGTCTACGGCCACTTCGGCCGGGAAGACCTCGATCTGCCCTGGGAGCGGACCGACAAGGCCGCCCTCCTCGCCGCCGAGGCCGGTCTGCCCGAACCGACCCAGATCTCCGTCGGCTGAGGGGCAGGCGTCGGCCGGCTGAACGATCGGGGTCGGTCGCCGTGGCGGGCGCCCCTCGCCCTCCCTAGAATGGGCGACCGATGTACGTCGTCGTCCTCGCCGGAGGCGGCGGAACGCGGCTCCACCCGCTCTCGACGCCCGCCCGCCCGAAGCCGTTCTTGCCCCTCCTCGGTCCGGAATCCCTCTTCGAGCGGACGGTCCGCCGGATCGTCGCCGAGCCGTTCCCCCTCTGCCGTCCCGAGGACGTCACGGTCGTCGCCGCCGCCGAGCTCGAGCCCCTCGTCCGCCGCCAGGCACCCGACGTCGCCTTCCTCGCCGAGCCCGTCGGTCGGAACACCGGCGCCGCCATCGCCCTCGCCGCCGTCGCCATCGAGCGACCGGCGGACGAGGTCATGGTCGTCGTCCCGGCCGACCACCTCATCGGCGACGAGGTCCGGTTCCGGGAGGTCGTCCGGGCGGCCGCCGAGCTCGCCCGAGGCGCCTTCGGGGTCGCCAGCCCCCTCGTCGCCCTCGGCGTCGAGCCGACTCGGCCGGCGACCGAGTACGGCTACCTCCTGCCCTGACATCGCCCGCGTCGAGCGGCTCGGATCGATCGAGGCGGCCCCGCTCCGGGCCTTCGAGGAGAAGCCGAACCCCGAACGGGCGGCCGAGCTCGTCGAGATGCCGGGCGTCGCCTGGAACGCGGGAATGTTCCTCTGGGAACGCCGGGCGATCCTCACCGCCCTCCGGGATTACGCCCCCGACATCCTCGCCGCCGTCGAGGGCGGGCTCACCGGTGGGCCCGCCGGACTTGCGGCGGCGTACGGCGGCCTCCGTTCGACCTCGATCGACTATGCGGTCATGGAGCCGGCGGCGAACGCCGGGCGGGTCGTCATGGCGACCCTCGACGTCGGCTGGAGCGATCTCGGGAGCTGGGCGGCGCTCCTGGCGGCGCTCGGGGCCGACGGGGTGACCGGGACGGTGGTCGAGGCCGGGGCGCCGGTGTCGGCGACCGCGGCCGACCTCGTCGTCCGGCGGGTCGGCGGCCGGCTCGAGCTCCTCGTCGGCCCGGTCGAGGGTATCGTTGATCCCGACGGGCCGGTCGCCGTGCTCGCCGGGGCTCGCCCCGAGCAGGCCGTCGTGGCGGCCCTCATCGACCGGACGAGCGAGGAGGAGGGATGACGATCATCGCCGAAGCACCGACGCCGGCCCGGATCGTCTTCGGCACCGATGGCTGGCGAGCCCGGATCGCCGACGACTTCACCTTCGAGAACGTCCGCCGCTGTGCCGACGGCGTCGCCCAGGCCGTTCTGGCGGCCGGGAGTCGCGAGCGCGGCGTCGTCGTCGCCTACGACCGGCGTTTCGCCTCGGAGCACTTCGCCCAGGCTGCAGCCGAGGTCCTCCTCGCCCACGACATCCCGATCTTCTTCGCCGAGCGGGCCGTGCCGACCCAGATGTCGACCTACGAGGTCGTCGCTCGGGGGGCGGCGGCCGGGGTCGTCATCACCGCCAGCCACAACCCGTGGACCGACAACGGCTTCAAGGTGAAGTCGCCCGAGGGGTCGGCGGCCGGCCCGGAGATGCTCGCCGTCATCGAGGCCGCCATCGCCGCGAACGCCGGGCAGCCGATCCCGCGGCGCCCCTTCGCCGAGGCCGAGGTGGCCGGGCTCGTCGAGCGCTTCGACCCGTACCCCGGCTACGAAGCCTTCCTCCGCCGGACCCTCGACCTCGACGCCCTCCGGGCGGCCGACGTCCACGTCCTCGTCGAGCCGATGTGGGGTTCCGGGGCGGGCTGGATCCCGCGCCTCCTCTCCGGGGGGCGGATCCGGGTGACCGAGATCCACCAGGAGCGGAACCCGTACTTCGGGGGCGTGAACCCGGAGCCGATCCGACCCCACGTCGACGAGGCCCTCGGTCTCCTCGCCCGGGGCGGCTTCGATCTCGGGCTCCTCCTCGACGGCGACGCCGACCGGGCCGGCGCGGCCGACGAGCGGGGCGTCTTCATCCACCAGCTCCAGGTGACGGGGCTCCTCATGTACTACCTTGCCGAGTACCGCGGCCTTCGCGACCCGGTCGTCGTGAGCGTGAACAACACGTCCATGGCGCGCCGCCTCGGCGAGCGGTACGGGATCGCCGTCCACGAGACCCCGGTCGGCTTCAAGTACATCGGCCCGACGATGATCGAGACGGGGGCGATGATGGGCGGCGAGGAATCGGGCGGCTTCGGCTTCGGGATGCACCTCCCCGAGCGGGACGGGATCTACGCCGACCTGCTCCTCCTCGACCTCTTCCTCCGCGAGCGGGCGGCCGGCCGGTGGCCGGTCTCGCGGGCCATCGAGCACCTCCACGAGATCGCCGGGCCCTCCTTCTACCGCCGGGTCGACGTCCACGTCGAGCGCTCGGCGTACGACGGGGTGAAGGAGCGCCTCCTCGTCGGCCTCCGGGAACGGAGCCCGGCCGATCTCGACGGCCTGCCCGTCGTCCGTACTCAGCCCCTCGCGACGAACGACGGCTACAAGTTCTTCACGCCCGACGGGTCATGGCTCCTCGTGCGGACGAGCGGCACCGAGCCCCTCGTCCGGATCTACGCCGAGGCGTCCTCGGCCGAGCTTCGGGACGCCCTCATCGCCGCCGGCGAGCGGCTCGTTCGGGGCGGCTGATGGCCGGGGCGACGACGGCGGGGACCGGAGAAGCCGGCCGACCGGCCGGCACCATCGTCCCCAAGCCCTGGGGCCACGAGCTCATCTGGGCTCACACCGACCGCTACGTCGGCAAGATCCTCGTCATCGAGGCCGGCAAGCGGCTCTCCCTCCAGTACCACGAGCGGAAGGACGAGGCGATCTACGTGATCTCGGGTCGGCTCCGGCTCCACCTCGGCGAGGAGGGCGGGGCGGTCCGGGCGGAGGAGCTCGGCCCGGGCGAGTTCCGGCACATCCCGCCGGGCGCGTCCACCGCTACGAAGCGATCGAGCGGGTCGAGCTCTGCGAGGTCTCGACGACGGAGCTCGACGACGTCGTCCGCCTCGAGGACGACTACGGCCGCGAGGGGACGAGCGCCCCGTAGGTTCTGACCCGGGGAGCGCTCCGGCGGGCAGGGCGGCGAACCGCCGCCGGCCATCACCGATCGAGGGCCGCCGAGCGAGGCCGTCCTCGCTCGACCGGTGCGGGCAACGTCCGGTCAGCCGCGGTCGACGACTTCGATCGGGCAGCGAGGCCCATCAGCCCGGGCGAGGCGCGCGTCGAGGGTGACGAGCGACGCGCCGAGCGCTTCCGCCAGGGCGACGTAGAGGGCGTCCCAGGCGCGGAGCGTCCGCCGCAACGCCCAGGCCCGCTCGAAGAGCGGGCGGTGGTCGTATCGCTCGCCCGGCCAGGCTGCGAGGTCGACGACGGCGAGGGCGGCTGTCGTGGCGTCGATGGCACCTCGGAGATGATCCCGGCGGATGAGGCTGAGGACCTCGGCATCGATGAGGTGGGGAGCGGCATGCTCGTCGTCGGCCGCCAGGCGTGCCCGAACCGCCTCGGCCGAGGGACCCTCGACGAGGACGTCGTACAGGCTGGAAGCGTCAACGACGAGCATCCGGCCACGGCCCACGGATCTCGTCGAGGGCCTGCACGGCGTCGACGTCCCGGGTCGGAATCGGCCGTCGACGGGTTTGCTCGAGCCATTCCTCGATCGTCGGTCGCCTCGCCAACCGCGCAGCTTCGCGGCGCAGCAGTTCGGGGACCGTCACGCCGGCTGCAGCGGCTCGTCGGGCGAGGGCTCGATAGACGTCGTCGTCGATGTCGCGGATCTGGACCGTTCGAGGCATGTTCGCATCGTATCAGGCACGAGCGCATGGCATGCATCATGTCCGCATGTCTCGGCTCGACCGGTCGCGACGCGGCGGAGTCCCGGCTCTTCACGCTGCCAGGTCCCTGGGCGGGCACCGACCATCGGGAGGCTGACATCGGCCCGTCGGGGGTGTAGTCTTCGCCTCAGCGGCCGCCCAGCCCGGCCGGCCAGGTCGGACGGTGGCCGACAGTACGCCCGCCTGGGCGACGGAGGTTAGGCAGCGATGCACAGCTCCCTGATCGGCAAGGTCGAGAAGGCGAATCGCTATGCGCGCGAGCTCGATCGGATCACGATCGACCGCCTGTCGCTGACGTTCCGGGGTGACAATGACACCCACCACGTCACCCTCGACGCCGGACGCTGGCACTGCACCTGCCACTACTTCGAGAGCTGGGGTGCCTGCGTCCACCTCCTTGCCCTTCAGAAGATCCTCGGGGTCATGCTGCCGGAGGAGGCCCAGGTCTCGATCTTCTCGCCCCAGAGCCCCGTCGGAGCTTAGGGCGACCCCGGCCCCGTCGGGTCAGGGGCGCCAGGCGAGCCTGACCCGGGCGTCTTGATCGGCTCTCAGGGCCGCCCGGTCGAGTCGACCGCCCTCGATCCAGCCGCCGGCGCCGTCGTAGACGCCGATGGCCAGGAGCGACCCATCGTCGGCCGTCCAGGCTGCGGCGAGCCATCGTCCGTCGACCGAGAAGGCGAGGTCGGTGGCGACCGCCGCGTCGGCCGCCTCGATGACCGCCGGCGGTGGGCCGCCTTGCGCCGTCAGGTCCTCGATCCGGCGGATCTCGATGCGGGGGGCGTAGCGATCGCCGAGGGCGACAAGGCCAGCCCTCGACGCGACGGCGAGGACCCCGGCCGGCATGGGCTCGAAGGGTGTGCCGTCGCCGGCCAGCGAGACGATGATCAGGCCGCCCGACGGATCACGGACGACCGGGACGGCGATCCGCTCTCCGTCGAGCCAGGCCGGGCCGCCGTCGAGGCCGGCGTCGACCTCGACCGAGGCCGGGACCTCGCCCGGTGAGCCGGCCGCGACCGTGAAGGGCGGCACGCCCAGCTCCCGCGCTGCCGCCCAGGCGAGCTTCCCGTCGGAGGACCAGGCGAGGCCGGTGACCAGGTGATCGCGGGGTGGCCGAAACTCCGGCACGGCTGCCCACCGGGCGTCATCGGCGAGGGCGTCGGCGATGAAGATGCCGTCTTCGGCGAGGATGGCGACCCGGCCGTCGGGTCCGATGGCGAGGTCGCGCAGACCAGGCTGCGGCGGCGGCAGCGCGATGGTCCCCCTGCCGAGCCAGGTGAGGATCTCGGGGAGGGGATGCTGGTCGACGAGGACGACGAGCCGGTCGTCGGGCGGGACGGCGAGGAGCGAGGGAGCGACGATGGGGCTCGGGCCCAGGTCCGGCGACGCGGACGCGACGGTGCCGCTCGCCGGCAGGGTCGGGGCCGGACCGCAGGCGGCGAGGGCGAAGCCGGCGCTCAGGACGAGGCCGGCGACCACGGCGGGGAGGCGGCGCCGGCCGCATGGCCGGCGCCGCTCGTTCGTGCTCATTCGATCAGGTCGCCGCCGATGACGGACCCGTCAGCGGCGTCGAGCCAGAGCTCGATCTGGTGGGGCGTCACCGCATCGGGATCGCCCGGGACGCCGCTGACGAGCCAGGCCAGGCGCGCCTCCGGCGTCGGAGCGTCAGGACGCGAGGGGTCCCAGAGGTCGTTCGGCCGGACCCAGGCGAGGCTGGCCGAACGGATGGCGATGGCGTCCCGGCGACCGAACCGCTCGGCGAAGCGGGCCACGGCGATCTCCCGGGCCCGAGCCGCGTCGATGATCGTCGCCGGCCGCGGGGCCAGATCGTGTTCCCAGTGGACGATGGCGTGGAAGGAGCCGTCCTTCCAGAGGGAGACCCGAACACCGTCGCCGAGGACCGGGATGCCGTCGACCCGGCGCTCCCAGACGACCTCCCACTCCTCGGCGGTCTCGAGGATCGTCGGTGCCCCGGCGACCTGGAAGCCGGCGGCGCGGGCCTGGGCGATGGCGAGTCGGAGGGCGACGTTGCGGCCCACCGCCACGCCCTTCGCCCCACGCCAGCCGAGGGCGATGACGAGGTGCGGGCGCCCGTTCGGCTCGAGCTCGACGAGGGCCGACGGCCCGATCTCGTCCTCGAAGGTGACCCGGTCGACGACGCGGTTCTCGAACCGATCCTCGATCCGCTCGACGGCCACCACCCGGCCCGGCAGCCCGAGCTTGGCCCGCAGGACGTCGGCCCGGGCGCCGGCGGCCGTCGTGGCGACCCGGTCGATGGCGAGCTGGCGGGTCGACGGTTCACCGGCGGTCCAGGGACTGCCGGCGACGGCGAAGCCGCTGCACCCGGCGAGGACCCCTCCGGCGAGGAGGAGGGCCGGCCAGCGGCGGGAATCTCGGAACCTGCGCATCGCTCCCTCCCTCAGACGCAGTTCTGGCAGCCGCCGATGAGGCCGGCGCGGCCCGACCAGACGTAGCTGCCCCACCAGTCGGCCTGGAAGCTGGTGCTCCGGAAGGCGCCCTTGAGGGCGTAGTCGAAGGCTGCCCCCACGCCCTTGCCGTCGGCGAGGGCGCTCCAGAACCGCTGTTCGAAGATCCACTCGTCCGAGTCCCACTGGAGGCCGACGTAACCGACGTAGAACTCGGGGCCGTTCCAGGCGAGCTGGCCGGCCTTGACTTTCTCGATGGCGAAGGCGTCGGGCATCGTCGTGTTCGCATCGGCCGAGTGGCACGTCGAAATGAAGACGAGGTTGCTCTGCCGGCCGTTGCGCTTTGCCTTGATGTCCTTGGAGTAGACGATGGACCCGGAGCACTTCCCCGCGTCCTCGCGGAAGCCGGTATACCGCTTGCCGTCCGGGTGGCGGTACAGGTCCCCGTGCGAGTGGACGTAGAAGCCCCAGTCGCTGGCGACCCGATCGAGGATTTGGGCCCGGGTGAACTGGGCACCGGTGTATCCGGTCGTCCCGTAGCCGAGGCGCTGGTAGGCGGCGACGGCCGCGTCGAGCATCTTCGGCACGATGAGGTTCGCGTCGTCGTCGCAGGGCGGGTTGAAGGCGGTCTGGTTCACGGCGACCGTCGCCTGCTCGCCCGTCGCCCCCACCGGTCCGGCCGCCACGGCCAGGCCGAGCAGGGCGAGAGCGAGGGGCGGGCCGAGGAACCGCTGCCATCGACAGGCTCCCATGAGCGTCACCTCCTCCGGCGGGTCGAACGGAAACGGGTGGCGGGAGGAGGGCGGTGCGCAGAGTCTGCACGAGGTCGCTTATCGGCGACTTATGCCGCCGTGCGGGCGCCGTTGGTTCTGACCGACCTGTCGACGAGACCTTACGAGCGCTGGCCGCGGGCGGTTCGGGAGTGGGGCGCCGTCGATTGCAACGACCGGATCCGCAAAGGTGCGGCGCGGCCGTCGCCGGGGGCACGGGTGTTCACCGGGCGTGATACGCTCCGCGCGTCATCTCCAAGATCGGGGCCGCTGGGTCGCGAAGCCGGTGAAAGTCCGGCACAGTCCCGCTACGGTGACCGTCGGCTCGCCGACGGAAGTCCGGTCGCCGACCCCGCGGTCGTTGCTCGAACCTTCGAGAGAAAGGGGTAGGCAAACGATGCGACCGACGAACTAGGACCCCTCGACCGTCCAGCGCGAGGGGTCGTTCCATGTCTCGGGTCGGCCCGGGCCGGCGCGCGGCGCCCTCGGGGCGGCCGTCGGGACCCCTCGCATCGCCGATCAGCAGAGGTTCCCGATGTTCGACCTTCTCCGGCGGAGGCCGCGCCGGGCGAGCGGCCTTCTCGTCCTTCTCTCCCTCGCCCTCCTCGCTGCCGCCTGCACGGGTGGTGCGGCGACCCCGAACCCCCTCCCCTCGGCGGTGCCGACACCGAGCGCCCCGGCCTCCAGCACCCCGGCCACGCCCCTCCCGTCGCCGAGCCCGACGTACCCCCTCACCCTGACCGACGACGAAGGGACGAGCGTCGTCATCCCGGCCGAGCCGGCCCGCATCGTTTCCCTCACCCCGGCCACGACGGAGATCCTCTTCGCCATTGGGGCGGGCCAGCGGGTCGTCGCCACGACCGACTTCGACGACTACCCGCCCGAGGCGGTCCCCCTCCCGGACGTCGCCTCCTACACGGGCGTCGACGTCGAGAAGATCGTCGGCCTCGAAGCCGACCTCGTGATCGCCGGCGGCAACAACTTCAACCCGCCCGAGGCGATCGCCCGGCTCCGCAGCCTCGGCATCCCCGTCCTCGTCGTCTACGCCCCCGACACCGAGACGATCCTCCGCGACATCGAGCTCGTCGGTCGGGCCGTCGGTCGGTCCGAGGCGGCGACGGCCCTCGCCGAGGCCATCCGACGAGATTTCGAGGCCGTCCGCTCGGCGACCGCCGGCCTGCCCCGACCTCGGGTCTTCTACGAGCTCGACGCGACGAACGAGATCTATGGTCCGGCCGACGACTCCTTCCTGGCCGAGATGATCGAGCTCGCCGGCGGCGAGCCGATCACGACCGGCAGCCCGACCGTCTTCTCCATCTCCCTCGAGAAGCTCGTGGCGGCCGACCCCGAGGTCATCGTCCTCGGCGATGCCGCGTACGGGGTGACCCCCGAGGTCGTCCGTTCTCGACCGGGCTGGGGGTCGATGACGGCCGTCCGAACGGGAGCGATCCGCCCCGTGAACGACCTCCTCGTCACCCGACCGGGGCCCCGGATCGCCCTCGGTCTCCGGGAGCTCGCCCTCGCCATCCACCCCGGCCTGGCACTGCCGCCGCCGGTGAGCGCGACCCCCGCCCCGTCCAACGCCCCGTCGAGCGGTCCGTCGCCTGAGGCGTCGGTCTCCCCCGCGCCCTCCGCCTCCGCCGAGCGGCGGCTCCTCACGGCTGCCCGCTGACCCATGGCGAGTCGCGGCGAGACCCTCGCTTCGGCCGTCACCGTCGGCCGGCCGAGGACCCCTCCCCACCGGGTCGGCCTCGTGGCCGGAGCCGGTCTCGCCGCCCTCGCCGTCGCCCTCGTCGCTGGCGTCGCCCTCGGTCCGGTCGCCATCCCGCCCGCCGAGACCATCGCCGTCCTCGCCCGCCGCCTCCTCGGCCTCGACCTGCCGGTCGCCGTGGCCCCGGCCGTCGAGGCCATCGTCGTCGACCTCCGCCTGCCGCGGGTCCTGACGGCGATGGTCGTCGGGGCTGGGCTCGGCATCGCCGGGGCCACCCTCCAGGGCCTCCTCCGGAACCCCCTCGCCGACCCGTACGTCCTCGGCACCGCCTCGGGAGCGGCCCTCGGAGCGGCCATCGCCGTCCTCCTCCCGGTCCGGGTCCTCGTCCTCGAATTCGGCCTCCTCCACGGGCTCGCCTTCCTCGGCGCCCTTGGGGCCATCGCCCTCGTCTACCGGCTCGCTCGCCTGACGCCCCTGACGCCGCTCACCGGCCTCCTCCTCACCGGCTACGCCGTCGGCTCCCTCCTGGCAGCAGGGCTGGCCATGGCGATGTACCTCTCGGGGACGAGCCTCCGCCAGATCTTCGCCTACCTCCTCGGTGGGCTCGACGGGGCCTCCTGGCTCCGCCTCGCCGTCGCTGCACCCCTCGTCCTCGGGGCCGGCCTCGCCATGACGGCCCGAGCCCGAGCCCTGAACGGGCTCCTCCTCGGCGAAGAGGCGGCGACGACCCTCGGGATCGACGTTCGCCGGGAGCGGGCCCTCCTCCTCGGCCTGGCGGCCCTCGCCACGGCCGCGGCGGTGGCGGTCGCCGGGCTCGTCGGCTTCGTCGGGCTCGTCGTGCCCCACCTCGTCCGCCTCGTCGTCGGGCCGAACGCCCGCCACGTCCTCCCCCTCTCGGCCATCGCCGGCGCCCTCCTCCTCGTCGTCGCCGATCTCGGGGCCCGCCTCCTCGGCAACCTTCCGGTCGGCGTCGTGACGGCGGTTCTCGGGGCGCCCTTCTTCCTCGCTCTCCTCCGGCGGACTCGAGCGGGGTACGAGCTGTGACCGTCGCGGCGGCGTCAGCAACCGCTCCACCTCCCGCCGCTGGGCGGGGAGTCCCCGTCCTCGCCCTGGAAGGCGTCGCCGCTGCCTACCGCCAGCGGGAGGTCCTCGTCGGGATCGACCTCGCCGTCGGCGCCGGGGAGCGGGTCGCCCTCGTCGGCCCGAACGGGGCCGGGAAGTCGACCCTCCTCCGGGTAGCCGCCGGCGTCCTCCTCCCGACGGCCGGGCAGGTCCGCCTCCTCGGTCGGCCCATCGGCGAGCTCGATCGGGTCGCCGTCGCCCGGCGCCTCGCCGTCGTTCCCCAGGGAGCGAGCTTGCCCTTCGCGGCTCGGGTCGAGGAGGTCGTCGCCCTCGGGCGGTTGCCCCACGAGCATCCGCTCCTCGGGCTCGGACCGGCCGATCGAGCGGCCGTGGCCGCCGCCATCGAGCGGGTCGGGATCGGCCACCTCGTCGGCCGCGACGCCCGCGAGCTCTCCCTCGGCGAGCGGCAGCTCGTCCTCCTCGCCCTCGCCGTCGCCCAGGGGTCGCCGCTCCTCGTCCTCGACGAGCCGACGGTCCACCTCGATCTCCGTCACCAGGTCGAGGTCATGGCCCTCCTGGCCGATCTCAACGATCGGGACGGGACGGCCGTCGTCGCCGTCCTCCACGACCTCCGGCTGGCGGCGCGCTTCTTCCCCCGGATCGTCGTCCTCGACCGGGGCCGGGTCGCCGCCGACGGTGCACCGGGCGAGGTCCTCGGCCCCGAGCTCGTCCGGGCCGTCTTCGGCGTCGACGTCGAGATCGCCCTCGGTACGGCCTGAGGGACCGGCGCCGAGGGACGGCGCCCCGGGTCGGGAGCGACGACGGGGTTGCGAGGCCCGGTTTGACCCGGCAGCGGGGGCGGGCCTAGGATGCGCCCGTGACCCCCACCCGCCCCTCGCCACCGGCGCGACGGACGCTCCTGGTGGTCCTCGTCGCCGTCCCCCTCCTCGTGGCCGCCTGTGGAGCGACCCGGTCGCCCGACGGCTCAGCGCCCGCCAGTCCGCCGGTCTCCGGCCAGCCGACGCGCGAGCCTTCGCCGGCGGCGAGCCCCTCGAGCCCTCCGGTCGCCTCGCCGAGCGACGCCGCCAGTCCCGCCCCGACCCCGAGCGAGCCGGCGCCGAGCGAATCCGCGCCGAGCCTGCCAGTGACCCCGACCCCGCTTCCCAACCCCGATCCGGCGGCCGTCTGCTCGGGCTCGGACCGGAACCGCGACTTCTACGCCGCCGTGGCCGAGGCCGTCGACTGGGACGTCTACTGCCCCGTCCTCCCGAGCGGCTGGTACGTCGATCGAGGCACGTACCGCCTCGCCTCGGGCGGCCGCCTCGAGATCGCCTACACCGGACCGGCCGAGGCGCGCCTCGAGATCCGCGAAGGGGCCTTCTGCACCGAGGCCGGCGGCTGCGTTCCCTCGGGCACGGACCGCGGCGAGGCCGCCTTCGGGGATCGGACGGGGACCCTGATCGAGCTCGACGGCGGCGGCTGGGCGATCGTCGTCGACCGCGGTGCGCGGATCAGCTGGCTCGCCGTCGGCGAGGGGCTGACCGTGACCGAGTTCGTCGACCTCGTCGCTCGCTTCGCCCTCGTCGACGCCTGACCGGCGGCCTCCGGCGCCGGAACGAGACCGACGGCCGGGCCGACCCCGAGCGGGCCGGGCCGACCCCCGAGCGGGCCGGGCCGACCCCCGAGCGCCCGGGGCTCAGGCGGCAAGATCCCGCTCGCGGAAGCGCCAGAGGGCGACGCCCCAGCCGAGGAGGGCGACCCCGGCGTGGACCGCCAGATCGCCCGGGGACAGCGCCCCCTCGTCGACGACCGCCGTCGTGTCGAAGTGGCCGAAGAGCGAGATCGCCTTCAGCCCTTCGAGGTCCGGCTCGATCTGGGCGACGACGAAGCCGAGGTACATGGCGAGGAGGACCGCCGTCGTCACCCCGGCTGCGATCCCCCGCGACAGGGTCGCCACGGCAAGAAGCGTCGCGATCCCGGCGATCGCCCAACCGAAGAGGGTCGCCGGGACGACGACGAGGAGGAAGGGCCCCGGCTCGAAGCCGGCCCCGACGAGGACCCCGACGACGAGGACGCCGGCCACGAGGGCGAGGGCGAGGAGGAGCTGGACGATGGCCTGGCCGACGATGGAGACGAGGAGGTAGCGGCGGCGCGAGATCGGGGTCGAGATGACGATGTCGAGGAAGCCGCGCTCCAGATCGGCCGCCACGACCCGGGTCCCGCCAGCGATGGCGGCGATGGCGGCCACGATCGGCCAGAGGTAGCTGCCGAGGTAGGTCGTGAAGAAGACACCGGGTTGGCCGAGGCTGCCGCTGATCCCGAAGGCGGCGAGGAAGGCCTCGGGGAAGAGCTCGAGGTACTGCTCGAGGGCGGCCGCATTGTCCCGCATGATCGGGTAGAAGGCGGCCATCGTCCCGGCGTAGAGGAAGGTGACGACGCCGAGCCAGAGGACGAGGGACCGGTTCCGGCGGACCTCGAGCCAGGCCGCGGCCCGGATCATCGGTCTCCTCCCTCGGCCGGGCCGGCGCGGATTGTGCCTTCCTCCTCGGGATCCGAGGGCCCGACGGTCGCCCTCGGGCCGTCAGCGACCCCCGCCAGCTCGCTCGGCGTCGCCGCGCCGGCGTCGTAGTAGCGGAGGAAGACGTCCTCGACGTCCGGCGTCGTGATAGCGATGTCGACGACCTCGAGGCCGGCGATCCGCCGGAGGAGGGGATTGACGTCGCCCCGGACCATGAGGTGGACGTCCCGGGCGCTCGCCGTCACGACCTCGACGTTCGGCAGATCGAAAGTTCCGTTCGGCGGCGGCGCAGCGAGGACGAGGTTCACCGAACGCCAGTGCTCGGCCAGCAGGCGCTGGACCGTCGAGACGTCGACGAGACGCCCCTCCCGGATGATCCCGACCCGATCGCAGCTCCGCTCGACCTCGGGCAGGTTGTGGGACGAGAGGAAGACGGTCCTGCCCGCGGCCCGGGTCTCGGCGACGAGGGCGAGGAACTCCCGCTGCATGAGCGGGTCGAGGCCCGTCGTCGGCTCGTCGAGGACGAGGAGCGGCTCCTCGCCCATGAAGGCGGCGACGATGGCGATCTTCTGCCGGTTGCCGCGCGAGAGCTTGCGGATCGGGACGGCCGGATCGAGCTCGAGGCGCTCGGCGAGGGGCCGCCAGACCCCCTTCGGCAGGCCGCGGAGGGCGGCGAGGACGTCGAGCTGCTCGGCGGCCGTCAGCTCGCCGAGGAAGCCGGGCTCGCTGCCGACGTAGGCGAGCCGGCGATGGACCCCCGGGGCCTCGGCCCAGACGTCGAGGCCGAAGATCGTCGCCCGGCCGCCGGTCGGTCGGAGGAGCCCGAGGAGGAGGCGGATCGTCGTCGTCTTGCCGGCGCCGTTCGGGCCGAGGAAGCCGAAGACCTCGCCGGCCTCGACGGCGAAGTCGAGCTCGACGACGCCGCGCCGGCGGCCGTAGTACTTCGTGAGGCCGTGGGCCTCGATGACGGCGGTCATGGCATTCGAGGGGTCTTCGGACGCGCCCGAGGTGGGCGCCTCGTGGCTACTGCCGGCAGGATACCTGCCGCCCCACCCGCCTGGCCTGGCGAGCCAAAAGGCCCCCATCCTCGGTGCCGATCGGTGCCGACGGCTCCTGAGCGTGGCTGGCCCTGGTCAGCCTGCCGTGTCGGGTCGGGTCTGTTCCGACCCCGTGTTCGTCTGCTCACCCCAAGCGCGGCCTGCGCGGGGGCCGAGGCGTGTCGGGTCGGGTCTGTTCCGACCCCGTGTTCGTCGACGGTCGGGGACCGGATCGTCGCCCCCGCGGCGGTTCGCGGCGACGGAGCGCCTTCGGCCCCTCGCCTCCCGCCCCGGATGTTGGCCATGTTCCCGCACGGCGCGCGTTATCAGGGTTGCAGCGGCCTCCGAGGCCGGTTCGGACGGGGCAGTGACCCCACCCGATCGGCCGCCGAGCGCGCCGCTGCAGACCCGGGGGCGCTCCGGCTTCCACCTGGGAGGCCGTCGCGGACAGACGCTCGTGCCGCGAGCGTAAGGCCAGCGAGCAGCCCCTCGGACGCCGCCGGGTCGCGTCACATGGGGCTCCGCCTCCTCGCACCCGAGCGTGGGGCGCGCCTCGCCGACCCGTCGCCCGTCCTCCCGCCCGTGGCCGGCCCGAATAGCGCGCGCCCCGCGAGACTATGGGCAAGGTCCGAGGAACCCGCGGCCGGCAGCCCAGCGCAGGCGTCGGAGTGCTGCGCTGAGCCTGGAGGCTCGAGACGACGAGCGGAAGGAGAACCCGCGCCGTCGTGCGCCGCTAACGGCGCCGCCGATCGAGGTCGAGGAAGGGGAGCGGGGTGACCGTCGCGGCGACCCGACCCCGCCGGCCCTCGACCGACCACTCGACCGCGACCCGCCGACCCGGCGTGTCGTACTCGGCCGGGAGCGAGGCGAGGGCGATGGCAGCCTTGAGAAGCGGGCTCCAGCCGAGGGAGGTGACCCGACCGATCTGCCGGCCCCCCGGCCCGAAGACGGGGCGCGGGCTCCGGTCGACGACCGGCGAGAGGGCCGGGGCGAGGTCCTGAGCGGCGTAGGCCGCCTCGATCTCCGCCCAGTCGAGGGTGAGGCCGACGAGCCGGCGCGGTGGTCCGCCGGCCCGCTGCTCGGCGAGCAGGGCCCGCTTCCCGACGTAGTCGGCCTTGTCGAAGCGGACGAGGCGGCCGAGCCCGATCTCGAAGGGCGAATAGGCCTGCTCGGCGTTCTCGGCGCGGCGGGCGCTCGTGTAGTCGACCTCGAGGAGGATGAAGCCGGCCTCGAGCCGGGCGAGGTCGAGGGCGGCCAGGCCGACGGGTCGGAGGCCAAAGGGTTCGCCCGCCCGGACGAGTTCGTCCCAGACCGCCGTCGCCGCCTCCGCGGGGATCCAGAGCTCGTAGCCGAGGTCGCCGGTGTAGCCGGTCCGCGAGACGTCGATCTCGACACCGGCGATGACGGCCGGTCGGCGCCGGAAGTAGGCGAGGTCGGCGAAGCTCGTCCCCGTGGCCGCCTCCAGCACGGCCCGGGACCGCGGCCCCTGGAGGGCGAGGGCGGCGACGGCCTCGCTCGTGTCCTCGATGGTGACGTCGAGGCCGGCCGCGTTCAGCGTCAGCCAACGGACGTTCGGCTCGGCCGACGTCCAGCGGAACTCGGTCAGGCCGAGACGGTGGACCGTGCCGTCGTCGAGGACCTTGCCCCGCTCGTCGCACCAGGGCGTGTAGACGACCTGCCCGACGGCGATCTTCGTGGCGTCGCGGGTCACGACCCGGTCGACGAGACGCTCGGCGTCGGGTCCGGCGACCCGGACCTTGTACAAGGGGCTGACGTCGATGAGGGCCGCCGCCTCGCGGATCGCCGTGTACTCGATGTCGTGGTGGTCGGAGTAGGCCGAGGCGGCGAGGTAGCCTGCCCACTCGCGCCACTGCTGCTTGCGGTTCCGGGGTGCGGTCCGGGGATGGAAGGGGGTGCCGATGCTCATCTCCTCACCGCGGTCTGGAGGTCTCCGAAGCCGTCACGACGGGTCCGCCCATCGTACTCGCCGCCGCGTCGGCTCGGGCGGCCCGGCGGTCCTCGGGGCCGCTAGACTTGGTCGACGGGAGATGAGCCCGACGGCCGGTCCCGAGCCCGGCCGGATCGTCGCACGTCGGAGGATCGGGTGCCCAACGGTTACGACGCCGTCGTCGTCGGCGGCGGCCACAACGGCCTCGTCGCCGCCGCCTACCTCGCCCGCGGCGGCCTGCGGACCCTCGTCCTCGAGCAGCGGCCGTTGGTCGGCGGGGCGGCGGTCACCGAGGAGGTCGTGCCGGGCTTCCGGTTCAGCGTCTTCAGCTACGTCGTCTCCCTCCTCCGACCCGAGATTATCCGCGACCTCGACCTCCCGAAGCACGGCCTCGCCATCCTGCCCCTCGATGGGACGTTCACGCCGCTCCGACCGGGCGAGGGGCCGAAGGCCGGGGGCGGGGACTACCTCTGGCGGACGAACGACCACGGCCGAACGATCCGGGAGCTCCGGCGTTGGAGCCTCACCGACGCCGAGGCCTACGAGGAATACGGGCGCCTCATGGCCGATCTCGCCCGCTTCGTCAAGCCGATCCTCTCGATGGTCCCGCCCGACCCGACCGGTCTCGACCTCCGCGAGCTCGCCCCGCTTGCCGGTCTCGCCCGGCGCTTCCTCGAGCTCGACGAGCGCCGTCAGGCCGCCCTCGTCGGCCTCATGACCATGAGCGCCGCCGACTTCCTCGGCCAGTGGTTCGAGACCGACCCGCTCCTCGCGACGATGTCCGCCTCGGGGATCATCGGCACCTTCCTCGGCGTCCGCTCGCCGGGCTCGGCCTACGTCCTCCTCCACCACTACATGGGCGAGATCGACGGCGCCTTCCGGGCCTGGGGGCTGCCCCGCGGCGGGACCGGCGGGATCAGCGAGGCCATCGCCTCGGCGGCCCGGGCCGCGGGCGCCGAGATCCGGACCGGGGCCCGGGTCGTCCGGATCCTGACTCGGGGCGGCCGAGCCGCCGGCGTCGTTCTGGAGGACGGGGAGGAGATCGCGGGCCGGGTCGTCCTCTCGGCCGTCGACGTCCGGCGGACGATCCTCGACCTCCTCGACCCCGCCGAGGTCGACCCCGACTACGTCGCCGAGGTCCGCCGGTTCCGCTTCCGGGGCAGCTCCGGGAAGGTCAACCTCGCCCTCGACGGGCTCCCCGAGTTCAGCTGCCTCCCGAACCGCGACGGGGTCGAGCACCTCCGGGGCGCGATCTCGATCAGCCCCTCCCTTGACGAGATGGAGGAGGCCTACGACGACGCGAAGGCGGGCCGCTGGAGCCGGCGGCCGTACGTCGACATCGTGATCCCGAGCCTCGTCGACCCCTCGATGGCGCCGCCCGGCAAGCACGTCATGAGCTGCTTCGTCCAGTACGCCCCGTACGAGCTCGATCCCGCCCTCGGGACCTGGGACGCCAACCGCGAGGCCTTCGGCGACACCGTCGTCGAGCGGATCGCCGAGTTCGCCCCGAACCTGCCCTCGCTCATCGTCGGCCGCCAGGTCCTCACTCCCCTCGACATCGAGCGGACGACCGGCCTGACGGAGGGCAACATCTTCCAGGGCGAGCTCACCTTGGAGCAGCTCTTCTTCAACCGCCCGGTCCCCGGCTGGGCCCGCTACCGGACCCCGATCCGGGACCTCTGGCTCTGCGGCAGCTCGACGCACCCGGGCGGCGGGATCATGGGTGCGAACGGCCGGCTTGCTGCCCTCGAGCTCCTCCGCTCCCTCGGTGGGCGGGGGTTCGGGCGGGATCCCTGGCGCGGCCGGGGAGGCGCCGCGTGAGCCGCCCGGATCGCGTCGACGCCGTCGTCGTCGGCGGCGGCCACAACGGCCTCGTCGCCGCGGGGTACCTCGCCCGCGCCGGGCTCCGGGTCCTCGTCCTCGAGCGCCGGCCGACCGTCGGCGGCACCGTCGAGACCGTCACGGTCCGGCGCGGGGTCCGGGCGCCGGCGGTCTTCCCGACGGTCGGTCGCCTCCGCCCGTCGATCGTCCGCGACCTCCGGCTCCGGGACCACGGCCTCCGCCTCGTCGCCCCGGCCGCCTCCCTCGTCGCCCCACAGCCCGACGGGCCGGCCGTCGTCCTGGAGCGCGACCCCGAGGCGACGGCGGTCCGGCTTGGCGCCTTCTCGGCGGCCGATGCGGCGGGGTTCCTGGCGCTGGATCGGCGGGTCCGGGCCCTCGAGCGGGTCGTCGCCGCCCTCAACGGGACGATCCCGCCGGACCTGCGCGAGCCCGGCCTCGACGAGGCCCTCGCCGGCCTCCGGCTCGGGCGCGCCTTCCGGGGCCTCGGGCGGCGCGACGGCCGGGCGCTCCTCCGCTGGCTGCCGATGGCGATCGCCGATGCCCTCGTCGACGACGTCCCCTCCGAGCCCCTCCGGGCCGCCCTCGCCTGGGGCGGCCTCCGGTACGCGGCCTTCGGCCCGCGCTCGGCCGGCTCGACGGCCTGGCTCCTCACCCAGGTCGCCGGCACCGGCACCGGGCTCGTCGGCGAGACCGTCTACGCCCGCGGCGGCCCCGGCGCCGTCACCGAGGCCCTCGCCGCCGCCATTCGGGCCTTCGGCGGCGAGATCCGGACCGAGGCCGAGGTCGTCCGGGTCACCGAGGCCGACGGGCGGGTCGTCGGGGTCGTCCTCGCCTCGGGGGAGGAGATCCGGGCTCCGGTCGTCGTCTCGGCCCTCGACCCGAAGCGGACCCTCCTCGACCTTCTCGACCCCGTCGTCGTCGGCCCCGAGCTCCGCTGGCGGGCGGGCAACCTCCGGACGGCCGGCTCGACGGCGATCGTCTGCCTCGTCCTTCGGCGGCTGCCGCGCTTCCCCTCGCTCGAGGCCGCCGGGGACGCCGAACGACTCCTGCGGGGCCGGATCCTCGTCGGGGCGCCGAGCCTCGCCGCGTTGGAGACCGCCTTCGACGCCTCGAAGTACGGCCGGGTCTCGGCCTCGCCGGTTCTCGAGGCGACGATCCCGTCCCTCGTGGATCCCTCCCTCGTCGAGGGCGCCCGGGCGGGAACCCACGTCCTCCACGCCGTCGTCCAGTGGGCGCCGCGAACGCTCCGGGCCGGGGAGTGGCGGACCGAGCGAGGGACGCTCCTCGAGGCCGTCGTCGCCCGCCTGGAAGCGGTCGCGCCGGGGATCGGCGACCTCGTCGGGGCGACCCGGGTCGTGACGCCCGCCGACATTGAAGCGGAGTACGGCCTCACCGGCGGCCACGTCCTCCACGTCGAGCCGGGCCTCGATGCCTTCTTCCTCTGGCGGCCGCTCTTGGGCTGGGCGCGCTACCGGCTCCCCGTGGCGGGCCTCTACCTAGCCGGTCCGGGCGCCCACCCGGGCGGCGGGGTGACGGGGCTGCCGGGGCGGAACGCGGCCCGGGCCATCCTCAACGATCTCGGGCGGCGGGTGCGACCACGACTCGGACTCCTCGCCCCCGCCCGGGCCTGAGCCACCGGCATCGGGGAGCCCGCCGGCCCGGCGACGGTCCCAGGCACGTCTCCGCCGACGAGTGCGCCGCGACGTTCTCCACTGCCGAGGCCGCCGTTGGGTGCGAACCTATTGGGTCGGCGCCCAATGGGTCGGATGCTCACAGACCACCATCCGGACCGCGGGCGAACACCACGCAATCGGGTGCCGCAGCGCACCGCTTCGGCGATGTCGATCGTCGGAGAGGTGTCGCCGCCCGCTGGCGGCGCGTCCGTCTGCCCGAACGGAGGGAGCATGGCGGTCGAGCACGAAGGTCCCCGCGAACCGCTCGAGGGCCAGGCGGCGGACCCCTCGGCGGAGCTCCTGGCCGCCCTTCGCGTCCGGGACCCGGCCGTTCTGCCGCGCCTCCTCGAGACGCACGGGCGCGAGCTCGGTGCCGTCGCGTCTCTGATCCTCCGCGATCGGGCCGAGGCGGAGGACGTCGTCGTCGAGGCGCTCCTTGGCGTCCTCGAGCGCGGTGCCGGGCTGCTCGACGGCGTCGCCCTCCGAACCCGGCTCCTCCGGATCGCAACCGACCGCGCCGTCGCCCGCCGGAGACGGCGCCCCCGGGTCGTCCCCCTCGAGGTCGTGGACACCGGAGACGGCGGTCTCGGCGATCCGAGGCACCTCGCGACTCGGGCGACGGCCCTCAACGCTGTCAACCGGCTGCCGCCGCGACGGCGGGCGGCGCTCGTCCTTCGCTCCTATGCCGGCTGCTCGGTCGGCGACGTCGCGGCGATCCTCGGTCTCGGGCGGGACGACGCGGCGGCCGAGCTCCGGACCGCCCTCACCCACCTCCGGGCCGAGATCGGTCCGGGCGGTCCACTGCCAACGGCCCCGATGGTCGGCCCCGACCGGGTCGCCGTCGATCCCCTCGAGGAGCTGCTTGAGCGCGTCCTCCGCCAGGCCGCGCTCCCGGTCGAGGTCCCGCCGGAGCGCCTCGTCGCAGCCCTCGCCGAGCGGCGTAGGCGGGCCGCCCGGCGTCGGTCGCTCGTGCTTCTCGCGGCCGCGGCCGTCCTTCTCGGCGGTCTCGGCGCCTTCCTCGGGACCCGGGGTCGCGATGCCGTCCCGACACCTGGCCCGTCCGAAGTGCCGACCTCCGTCGCCTCGGCCGCGCCCGCCTCGCCGGGGCCCTTTTCGGCCAGACCTGCTTCGGCCGTGCCGACCATCGCCGCCGTCCCGTCGCTGGCGGCCGTTCCGGCCGGTCGGGTTGACATCGACCACGCCGAAGCGGGTTCACCGACCGGCTCGGTCGCCCGGCGCTGGATCGGGGACGTGGGTCCGCGCCGGCCGCCTGGGTTTCGGCCCCGGTCCTTCGGGCGACGGCCGGCTGGCGACCGAGATCCACCCGGAGCCGGTCTACGCGTCGACCGCCGCGCCTGGCGGCCGGTGACCCGCGACCAGCGACGACGCCGGCCGCGGGGGG
Source organism: Chloroflexota bacterium (assembly GCA_026004015.1). Taxonomy (GTDB): domain Bacteria; phylum Chloroflexota; class Limnocylindria; order Limnocylindrales; family CSP1-4; genus BPIH01. The sequence continues at coordinate 234,013 of BPIH01000001.1, forward strand.
CGGAGCACCGTCGACATCTTCGATCATCGACGCCGTCGGCGGCGTTCGCTTCCGCCGCCGCTAGGTCGTCCCGGTCGGCGCGGACCCGTCCGGAGCGCGGGCCGAGGTCTCACCGACCGGTACGCGATTCGTCTTCACCTTCGCGCCCCAGTCCGCCGCTCCCTCATCTCGTGGTCGGCCGCTTGGGCGGAGGGGCTCGCCCGTAGCCGACGAGTTCCTCGCCCGGACGGCCCGGGACGATCCCGGCCGGGGTACCTGTGGCGGCGGCGACGGGCCGACGGGCGCGGCTTCCTCACCGCGCGGCAGGGCCGGATGGGTCGTGGACGCCAGGGATCCTGACGATCGACGGCAGGTTCCGGGCGCTGGACGGGATCGCTCCGGCGACCTACTCGCCGACCGGCCTGCCGAGGCGGCCTCTCCATGGGGGCGAGATCGCCGCCGACTGCCCCGAGCATGCCCCCGATACCGCCTGCTCGATGCTCGTCACCTTCGGCCCCGGCGAGGCGCCGATCCGCTGGTGGGACGGCTTCGGGATCGCCGAGTGGACGGCCGACGGGCGGGGGATCTGGATCCTCGAGGGGGCCGGCCAATTGGGGCCGTCGAGCGAGGCCCGGCTCGTCCGGGTCGCCCGGGCCGGGGAGGGGGAGCTCGTCGCCGCGTGGGTGCCGCCGATGCCGGAGGCCTTTGCGTCGTTCGCCGGGATCGCGGCGGACGACTCGGCGGTCCTCATCCGCTACACCGAGCCGCTCCCCGAGCTCCGGTGGATCGACGTCGGGGGGCAGATCGGGCGGCGGGTCCGCGGTTCGTTCGTCGGCTGGGTTCGGCCCTGACGGTGGCTCGTCCGTTTGCGCTTGCTCGACGGGTCGCTCCTCGCCGTGCGGGTCTGGTCAGGCCGAGCCCGAACCCTTCTCCGGCAGCTCGAGGGTCCAGTCCCAGGTCTTGAGGCGCCGCAGGAGCCGCCGCCCGGTGAGGTCGAGGTGGATCGGCGTCACCGCGATCCGACGGTTCACGACGGCGTGGAAGTCCGTCCCCGGAACGGCAAGCCCCGACGGCGGCGGCCCCCCGATCCAGTAGTACGGGATGCCCCGCGGGTCGAGGCGCTGGACGAGCTCGTCCTGATAGATCCGCCGACCGAGTCGGGTCACCTCGATCCCCTCGCACTCCTCGGGCCGGACCGCCGGGACGTTGACGTTGATGAGCTCGCCCCGGGCGAGCCCGTGCTCGAGGATGTTCCGGGCCACGAGCCGGGCGGCCGCCGCGGCGAGGGTGAAGTCGGGGTGCTCGTAGTACTCCTGGCTGATGGCGAAGGCCGGGCAACCATTGATGACCGCCTCCATCGCCGCGCTCACCGTCCCCGAGTACGTGATGTCGTCGCCGAGGTTCGCCCCGTAGTTGATCCCCGAGGCGACGAGGTCGAAGCCATGGTCGAAGAAGCCGAGGAAGGCGAGGCTGACGGCGTCGGTCGGGGAGCCGTCGACGGACCAGCCGAGCGACCCGTCGGCGAGGCGCCGCTCCCGGACCCGGAGCGGACGCATGAGCGTCTTCTGGTGGCCGACCGCGCTCTGGTTCGTCTCCGGTGCCACGACGACCGTTCTGCCGATCGGGTCGAGGGCCGCTTTCAGGGCGAGGAGTCCCCGCGATTCGATGCCGTCGTCGTTCGTGACGAGGATCCAGGGCGGGCTCGACCAGTCGCCGACCGCCCGCCCCCGGGTCCGGAGGGAGCGGCTCGCTCTGCGGAGCCCGGCCGCGGCGAGCGGTTCGCCCCGCTCCTTGTCGAGGTCGCGCCGCTCGGTCCGGGCCCGCTCGCGGGTCAGGTCGGGGGTCGCTTCCGGATCCCGGTCCTGGCCGCCCTCGGTGCTCATCGCCTGCTTCCTCCGTCCGCCGCCGGCGCCGCGCTCCCGCCGCCCGCCTCCTCGACGTCGGCGTCGACGGCCGGACTCGGCTCGCGGGGCACCCGGACCGGCTGGCCCGTCCGGGCCTCGACGAGCCGGGCCGCGCGGAGGGCGACGGGGCCGTGCTCGGTCGAGCGTTGGAACCAGTGGAAGAAGAGGGCCGAGAGGACAGCCGCGATCGGGATCCCGAAGATGACCCCGGTCGCCCCGGCGAGCTTCGCCCCGACGAGGACCGAGCCGAGGACGACGACCGGGTGGATGTTCACGGCCTCAGACAGGATCCGCGGCTGGAGGACGTTCATGACGACGAACCAGCCGATCGCCATGAGGACGACCGTCGGGACGAGGACGTCGGGCCGCAGGAGGAGGGCGACGAGGACCGGCGGGGCCCACGAGACGAACGGCCCGAAGAAGGGGATGGCCTGGAGGATGCCCGCGGTCACCGAGGTCACCGGCAGGTAGTCGAGACCGAGGACGAAGCTCGTCGCGGCGGCGATGGCGCCGAACGTGATCCCGAGGACGAGCTGGCCTCGGAGGAAGCCGGCGAAGGAGCGGGCGACCGCCGCCTGGAGGATCCGCGTGTCCTCGGCGTAGGCCGGCGGGACGACGCGATAGACGAAGCGGACGATCTTGTCGCTGTCGATCGACATGAAGACCGAGAGCATGACGAGGATGAGGAGGTTCCCGATGAGTCCGGCGCTCGCGAGGGCGAGCTCCTGGAGGGGCCCGACGATCTCGCCGGCCCCGCGCTGGATGTTCGCCAGGACGAGATCGGCCTGGGCGATGAGGTCGACCTGGAAGCCGAGGTCGCCGAGGCGCGCCTGGACCGGCCGGAGGAGGTTGGCGATCGCCGCCGAGAGGGTCGGCGCGTCGCGGAGGAAGTTGGCGATCGAGGTCGTCAGGGTTGCGGCGAGCAGGAGGAGGGCGGCCAGGAACCCCCCCGCGATGGCGGCGTAGACGATGACGACGGCGAGGGCCCGCGGCAGCCGGGGCAGGAGGCGGAGGATGCCGTTCACCAGCGGGGCGAGGACGAAGGAGAGGAGCCAGGCGAGGAAGAAGACGAGGATGATGTCGCCGAAGAAGGAGACGAGGCGGGCGATCTCGTACGTGAGGAGGATGGCGACGAGGGTCGTGCCGAGGACGAGGAGGGCCGAGAGCCAGCGGCGTTGCTGCGGCGTGAAGATCGTCTCGGTCATCGCCTGCCTCGTGCGAGCGCGTCGGAGCCGGGGGCTCGTTCGATCCGCACCATCGTAGTCGACGGGGCGCGGGCCGGGACGGACGGTCCGGTTGTTCGGCGATGGTATGGTATGCGCATGCTCACCGAACGAACCCAGGTCCTCCTCTCCCGCGACCAGGTCGAGCGCCTCAAGCGGATCGCGGCCCGGGACCGCCGCTCCCTCGGCTCGGTGATCCGGGAGGCGGTCGATCGGTACCTCGAGACGGTGCCGGAGCGGCGCTCCGAGGCTGCCCGCCGGATCACCGCGATGGAGCTTCCGGTCGCCGACTGGGAGACGATGAAGGCCGAGATCCTTCGCGGTCGCCTCGGCTCGGGATGACGGTCTTCGTCGACACGGCGATCCTCATGTACGCGGCCGGGGCCGAGCACCCGCTGCGGGCGCCCTGCCGGGCCATCGTCCGGGCCGTCGGGGCGCGGACGATCGAGGCGGTGACGAGCACCGAGGTCGTCCAGGAGCTCCTCCATCGCTACGCCGCCATCGGTCGCCGGTCGGAGGGGACGGCCCTCGCGACGGCGACCCTCGATCTCTTCGCCCCGGTCCTGCCGATCACCCACGCCCTCATGCGCCGGGTCCCGGAGCTCCTCGAGCGGTTCCCGGCCCTTTCGGCCCGCGACGCGATCCACGTCGCGACGTGCCTCCACGAGGGGATCGCCGAGATCGTCAGCCCGGACCGGGCCTTCGACGCGGTCCCGGGCCTGCGGCGGATCGACCCGGCGGCGATGCCGCTCCCGTCGGCCTGACGCGGCGCATCACGACGGCCGGCGAGGACGCCGGCACCTCGGCCGGCGGCGATGGCGCTTCCGCCAGCCTGACGCGGCGCGGCCCGTCGGGTGGTTCGCCGGGTCGCGGAGGCGATCGATCCGCGGTCAGCCGTTCGCCGGGTCGCGGAGCCCCATCTTCGCCCGGACCTCGGCCATCGTCGCCTCGGCGATCGGCCGGACCCGCTCGGCGCCCGCGGCGAGGATGGCGTCGACCTCGGCGGGGCGGGCCATGAGCTCGAGGTACCGTTCCGGGCCGGCGCGTAGTGGGCGATGATCCGCTCGGCGAGGAGCCGCTTCGTGTCGACGCAGCCGGTCCGGGCCGTCCGCTCGCCCTCCCAGATCGTCTCGTAGTCCGGCCCGAAGAAGCGGTGGAGCTGGCAGACGTTGCAGACCTCCGGGCGCCCGGGGTCGGTCCGCAGGATCCGCTGGGTGTCGGTGACCATCGACATGACCTGCTTTCGGATCACGTCCGGCTCGGCGAGGATGTCGATGGTGTTGCCGATGGACTTGCTCATCTTCTCGGACGCCGTCGGTCCCGAGGACGACCGGCGCCTCGGTGTAGACCGGCTGCGGCTCGGGGAACGTCTCGCCGTAGCGGGCGTGGAAGGCCCGGACGATCTCCCGCGACAGCTCCAGGTGGGCGGCCTGGTCCTTGCCGACGGGGACGAGGGAGGCCTTGTAGAGGACGATGTCGGCGGCCTGGAGGACGGGGTAGGTGAGGAGGCCGTGGTTGACGTCCTCGGGCTGGTTCTGCCGCTTCTCCTTGTACGTCGGCGTCCGCTGGAGCCAGCTCACCGGGGTCACGGTCGCCAGGAGCCAGGCGAGCTCGGTCACCTCGGGCCGGTGGGACTGGACGAAGAGGGTGCACTTCGCCGGGTCGAGGCCGAGGGCGAGGAGGGCGGCCGCCATCTCCCGGGTCTGGCGGCGGAGGCGCTCGGGGTCGTGGACGCTCGTGAGGGCGTGGTAGTCGACGATGCAGTAGATCGCCTCGTACTCGTCCTGGAGGCGGACGTAGTTCCGGATCGCCCCGAGGTCGTTGCCGAGGTGGGGGACGCCGGAGGGCTGGATGCCGCTGAAGATGCGGGGTCGGGGCGGCACGGCGGCGGGGGCGGGCGGCGAGGCCTGCGCGGTCGGGGACGGGGTGCCGGAGGTCGTCATGGGTCGGGAGTGTAGCGGCCGAGTCCTCCGGTTCGGTGGGCTGCTCGCCCATGTCGGTTGCTCTCGCGGCGGCGCCGCAGTTTCAGCGCTCCTTCAGGAGGGCCGCCGGCGAGCCGGCTCCGGCTAGCCATGCACCGAGCGGGCCCACGAGAACCGTGACCGCGGCCGCGAGCGTCGAAGAGCGAAGGGCAAGCCATGCCGCGTCTACACTCGGCGGCCCAGTTCGGAGCGCTCCGGCAGTGATACCCCAGAGCGATCCGACCAGCAGGGCGCCCGACACGAGCACGATCGCCTCGACCTGGTGCATGAGGAGGAGTCCGAGACGCCCGAGGCCGAAGGCCCGGTAGAGCGCAGCGTCCGCGCGGCGAAAGAGGGCGGCGAGGGCAAGCACCGTCGCCCCGACGAGCCCCACCAGGACCCATGCCCAGCGCTGCGGCCGACGCGCGAGCATCTCTCCCGGGTTGACGTCGAAAGCCCCGCGCGACACGACCGGTCGTGCCTCTACCTCGTCCGGCGCGAAGTGGGCGGGTAGCCAGCCGAGCGCAGCTGGAAGGGCATTCGGGACGAGCTCGACCCAACACTGGGCGAGGCGTCCGCTCGGGGCGACAGGATCGAGGATCACCCGGGCCGCGAGTGGATTCCTCTCAGACGGATCGGCAACGGTCACCGGTGCAGCCGGCATCCCGTCCAGCCCCAACCAAGCGCCATCTCTGAGCCCGATCTCCTGGGCTACGGCCCGGCCGACCACGTACCCAGGCCGTGAGGGACTCGATGACCGGGGATCCCAGACCCGAACGATGTCGCCCGTGATCTCCCAGAGCTCGAAAGGAACCCTGGGCGCGTTCAGCGCGCTGCGCTGACCGGCCCGTCGCCAGCCGCCCGCGCCGGAGACGAAGGGCCGCCAGCGCAGCTCCTCACAACGGTCGGCAGCGAGACCGTCGGGGCCGTCGACGACCGCGACTCGGCCACCCGCCGCGTCGAACCGCCGAACCTGATCCTTGACGTCGGCGGCGGTCGCCAACTCGGCCGAGACCAGGCCGGCAACCATGGTGCTCAAGGCAATGCCCACTACGCCCCCGCGAATTCCGGACGCGCCGAGGTTCGCGAGCGCCTCGTGGACGATGGTGCGGAGCCGCCAACCGCTGCTCATGACAGTGCTCTGAGCCGCCCGTCGACGAGCTCGTAGCGACGGCGACAGCGATCGGCCAGCAACGGGTCGTGGGATGCGACCACGATTGCCGTCCCCGCCGGGCGGGCTGTGAAAAGGGCGTCGGCAACGAGCAAGGACGTGGAGCGGTCCAGCTGCCCGGTGGGTTCGTCCGTAAGGACATATCGCGGTCGCCCCACCAGGGCACGGGCCACGCCGACGCGCTGCGCCTCGCCGCCCGAAAGGGTCATCGCGGGTCGATCCTCCAATCCCCTCAACCCGACCGTCTCCAGCATGGTCCGAGCACGCTCCCGCGCCTCGTCAACGCTGTAGCCCAAGGCGAGGAGGCCGAGTGCCACGTTGTCGAGGGCCGTCCGCCGGCCGAGCAGGTTGATGGTCTGGAAGATCCAACTCAAGGAGCCGGAGGGCAGTTCTTCGCGTCCCACGACGAAGCCGTCCAGGACGACTTCACCCTCGGTCGGTTGAAGCAAGCCACCCATGATGCTGAGGAGGGTCGTCTTGCCGGAACCCGACGGACCAACGATGGCGAGCGTGTCGTCTGCCTCGACCTCCAGGTCGACGTCGACGAGCACTATTGGTCCGTTGCCGTATCGGTGCGCGACTCCGCTCACCCTGAGGGACATGCCGGTTCGTCCAGAATGTCCGCTGGATTCTCGAGAACGGCGGCCGAGGTCGCCGCGGGCCGGACAAATGTGACGCCCGCCCGGCCGCCCACGACCTCGACGGTCGTCGGCTCGTATGTCCCTCCGCGCTCGACCCAGACGCAGAGTCGTCCGTCCGCCCCCGACATCACGGCGCTCGCCGGCAGGGCCCAGACGGCGAGTGGCTGCGCCAGCCGAACAGAGCCCGAGGCGCTATCCGTGGCTGGCGCGAGGATGCGCGATAGGCTTGCGAGGCCGTTTCCGTCGAGTCCGCCCGTCGTCCCATCCAGGGGGAGCGCGGCGTCTCCGATCTGGAGGATGTAACGAACTCCTGGTTCCAACGTGAGCGGCCCGCCGTCGACCCGCTCGAGGTCGACCGAAGCGAGCTCAGGAGCCCCTGCCGCTATCGCCGTCCCGGCCGGCGGGGCCGGCGTCCCGGGCCGGAGCGCCACCGTGGCCACCTCGAGCTGCTCCGTCGGCAGCCACACGAACCAGGCCGGATCGAAGACATCGACCGGCTCCAGGAGGCCGAGGTCCGCGGTGAGCGCAGCGATCGCGCGCCTCGTCACCGGGCCAACGCGGTCGTTCTCTTCCGGTCCCGCCGCGAGATAGCCGAGCCTGACGAGGGCGTCCTGGAGCCAGCCCACGTCGGGCCCACGATCGCCGCTCGACAAGGCGCGGAAGAACGGCTGCGGGGTGTGGACGGCGAGTCGTACCACGCCGTCGAGCGAGGCTACACGGTCTCCGCTGCGTATCGTGCCGCCTGGCTCCAGCCAGACCGCGCCGACCATGCCCGACCAAGTTGGGGCGTAGAGGGTGGGGCCATCCTGCCATCGCAGCTTGGCGACCACCCCTGTGCGGTCGTCGAACTCTACCAATCGGGCGGGCTGGACGAACGGCGCGGGCTCGCCGCCGACGTCGTCGAGCCGTTCCGCAGCGAGCAGCAGGCCGATGAGCGCGCCGGCCGGCACGCCGATGAAGAGCGCTGCGGCGGCCATCCAACTCAGCGGAGCGAGGTGTCTTCTAACCCGGGCCAGGCGTTGGGGCATGGGTCGGTCCACGGCGGATGCTCCTCCGAAGATGTGCTGGGGGAACGGACTGGGGGCCAGCGCTCGTCCTCAGTCTCCCTCCCACGGCTCACACGGCGGAACCGCGTTGACGGCCTCCTCCACCGTTGGCGGGTCGGAGACGGGCAGACCGTGCTCTCGCGCGCACTCCCACGCCCGTTCGAGCCACTCCTGGATCTCCGCCTCCGTCGGAGCGAACTGATGGAGGAAGACCCACTCCACGGCGTAGGACCATTGGGCCTGGCAGCGGGCGTTCACCTCGCCGAAGCGATCCTCGGCATCGTTGCCTACGTGGGCGTTCAAGGTCAGCTTTAATCGCGGATCGAAACCCGGCAGGACGAGGACGTACCCGTCCGGGTAGCGCAGCGGCCCCTCGACATCGAAGCCCTCGTCGCGCATGCACTGGATGGCCGCCGAGAAGGCCCGCTCGTACTCGTCGAAGGTCACCTTCCCGTCGGCGAAGATGGCTTCCTGGAGCGCTCGGCCACCGACGTCCGGTCCGGGATCGGCAGGCAGTCGCCCACGGAAGACGATCGGCGTCGCGCTCGGGGACGGCACCTGCGAGCAGCCGATGCAGAGGGCTGCGACGGCGCCCAGAAGCGCGCGTCCGATTACGCGCCGCCGGTAGCAGCTCACCATTACTGATGCCCGGGCAGTGGGCGCTTACCAGGCGTGCGGTTGCTGGGTCGGTGACCAGGAGTTCCACCAACTTTCCATGGCTCTGTGCTGACTTGCCACCGCCGTCGAACCGACGAGGTTGCGGAACACCCTGAAGTTCGCCGGGAAGTCGGGGACTCCGACTGCGTCGGACCAGAACCAGCCAGAATCTAGAGGGCCGGGATTCGATTTCAGGCGGACAGCGAGGTGCCTACATGCCCCGTTATAGTTCGTGGTCCGCCCGAAGGCCATGTTGTTCTCGGCCCCATGGTCCCCAGAGAACAGGCACGTGGTGTACTGGTTGGCGTAGCTCCATGGGCCTCCTGCACTGACAGCTCCGCCGAGCGCGATCCCATGCAGGATGAGACTCATCACGACACCGACCGACAGGGGACGGAAGGGATGCAGCGCCGACATTCACCCACCTCCCGACAGGTCAACGCAGCCAGCCGACCGGTCAGCCCGTCATGATCCGTACTCACATGTCGAGCCGATACACTGATTATCCCGTGGCTGTCAATACCAACCCTCCGGAGCTGATTGATCCGTGGCTCCGGCGGACGTGTCAGCGGGCGCGAGTATCCGCCATCCTTGGACGAGCGGCCCGGTGAGGCGCTGGCGCTCAGGTCCTTGGGGCGGCACGACGCATGCCGATGACGATCGCCCCGGGCGGGGGTCGCTCCAGTACCATTCGGCCGATGATGGCGACCCCCGACCTGATCGACCCCGCGCCGCCCGCCGCGGAGCCGGCGCCCTGCCCGGAGCCGGTGCCCTCCCCGGAGCCGGTGCCCGACTGGCGCCCGCCAAGGGCACCCCCGGCGAGGCTCCCTCGACGACCGCGCCCGTCGACGCTCCCGAGCGTGCCCCCGCCCGTGCCGCCCGGCTCCGTCCCGCGCGCCGGCCGCTCCGGGTCGCCGTCCTCGGGGCCGGGACCGTCGGCCGCCCCGTCATCGAGGCGCTCCTCGCCCAAAGCACCCGCCTCACCGACCACGACGGGGCGCCCCTCGAGCTCGTCGGCGTCGCCGTCCGCGATCTCGACGGGGCCCGGGCGGCCGGCATCCCCGAGGACCTGCTCACCGACGCCCCGGCCCACCTCGTCGCCGACCCCGGAACCGACCTCGTCGTCGAGCTCATCGGCGGCGACGAGCCGGCGCGAACCCTCATCGTCGCCGCCCTCACGGCCGGCAAGGCCGTCGTCACGGCGAACAAGCACGTGATCGCTCACCACGGACCGGACCTGGAGCGCCTGGCCCGGGCGTCCGGGGCGCCGCTCCGCTTCGAGGCCGCCGTCGGGGGCGGGATCCCGATCCTCGGGCCGCTGGCCGCCGACCTCGCCGCGAACGAGATCAGCCGGGTCCGGGGGATCGTGAACGGGACGACGAACTTCATCCTCACCGAGATGGCGACCGCCGGCCGCGACTACGCCGCCGCCCTGGCCGAGGCCCAGGCGGCGGGGTACGCCGAGGCCGATCCCTCGGGCGATGTCGAGGGCTTCGACGCCCGGAACAAGCTCGTCATCCTCGCCCGCCTCGCCTTCGGCGTCTGGCTCGAGCCGCGGAGCGTCGTCCGGCGGGGGATCGTCGGGATCGACGCGGCCGACCTGCGACGGGCCGCCGCCGAGGGCTACGCCATCCGGCTCGTGGCTCGGGCCGAGGGGACACCCGAGGGGGTCGCCGCCGCCGTCGAGCCGTGCGCGGTCCCGCTCGATTCGCCCCTCGGCCGAACCGACGGCGTCCTGAATCGGATCGAGATCGAGGGCCGCCCGGTCGGCCGGGTCGCCTTCGAGGGTCCGGGCGCCGGCGGGGCCGCGACGAGCAGCGCCGTCCTCGGCGACTGCCTCGCCGTCGCCCGAGGCGCCGGGAGCACGTGGGCGGGTCTCCCGCCGGCCGGCTGGGCCGAAGCGGTCGCGGCACCGACCTCGGCGGGCTGCTTCGCCGACCGTTACCCGATCCTCGAGCCGTGATCGGCCGTCCCCCCGCCGCTGCAACGGCCGGCCGGGCCGGCGGGCGCCCGAGCCTCGTCGAGCGCTACCGGGCCTTCCTGCCGATCACCGAGGCGACCCCCGTCGTCTCTCTCGGAGAAGGCTTCACGCCCCTCGTCCACGCCCGCCGCCTCGGCGCGGCGCTCGGCCTCGCGAACCTCTACCTGAAGCTCGAGGGCCTGAACCCCACCGGCTCGTTCAAGGACCGCGGCATGGTCGTCGCCGTCGCCAAGGCCCTGGAAGCCGGTGCGGAGGCGATCGTCTGTGCCTCGACCGGCAACACCTCGGCCTCGGCGGCGGCCTACGGGGCGGCGGCGGGCCTCCGGGTCGTCGTCGTCCTGCCGAAGGGTCAGATCGCCCTCGGCAAGCTCCTCCAGGCCCTCGCCGCCGGGGCGACGGTCATCGCCGTCGACGGGAACTTCGATGCCGCCCTTCGGATCGTCCGGGCCCTCGCCGAGGAGGAGCCGGGGCGGGTGACCCTGGTGAACTCCGTGAACCCGCACCGCCTCGAGGGCCAGAAGACCGGCGCCTTCGAGGTCTGCGACGATCTCGGCCGGGCCCCGGACGTCCTTGCCATCCCGGTCGGCAACGCCGGCAACATCAGCGCCTACTGGGCGGGCTTCCGGGCCTACGCCGGTGCCGGGAGGATCGCGGCCCTCCCTCGGATGTGGGGCTTCCAGGCCGCCGGGGCGGCCCCGATCGTCCGAGGGGCACCGGTCGAGCGCCCCGAGACGATCGCGACGGCGATCCGGATCGGGAATCCGGCCTCCTGGGCGAAGGCCGTCGCCGCCCGCGACGAATCGGGCGGTCGGATCGACGCCGTCACCGACGACGAGATCCTCGCAGCCTACCGGGACCTCGCCCGGCTCGAGGGGATCTTCTGCGAGCCCTCGTCGGCGGCGAGCGTCGCCGGGGTCGCGAAGGCCGCCCAGGCCGGGGCGCTCGATCCGGAGGCCCTCGTCGTCTGCGTCCTGACCGGGAACGGTCTCAAGGACCCGGTGACGGCCGAGCGGATCGTCGGCCCGGTCGTCGAGACGGCGGCGACCCTCGAGGCGGTCCGGGAGGCGCTCGGGTGGTAGGTGCGGGCGAGGTCGGCCCGGGCTGCTGTCCACCGTCGGCGGACACGTCGGCGCCCTTGCCGCGACCTCGCGTCCGCCGTCCGGCGTTGCCGGCCGCGCCGGCCTGATCCGGTTCCGAGGAGGTCCCCATGCACTGGATCGCCGAGCTCGACGGCCGCCGGATCACGGTCGAGGTCCCCGCCAGCAGCGCGAACCTCGGGGCCGGCTACGACTGCCTCGCCCTCGCCCTTAGCATCCCGCTCCGGGCCGAGATCGAGGTCATCGGCTGGAGCAAGGGCGAGTCGAGCTGACGGTCAGCGGGGAAGGGGAGGGCGAGCTGCCGGCCGACCGCCAGAACCGGATCGTCCGGGGCCTCGCTGGCCGCCATCGAGAGCGGCCCGCGGTCCCGGTGCCCGATCGGGTCGGCTGGCGGATCGGCGTCCGGAGCGAGATCCCCCTCGCCCGGGGCCTCGGCTCGTCGGCCGCGGCGACCGTCGCCGGCCTCGTCGCCGGCAACGTCCTCGCTGGCGAGGGCCTGACGACGACCGACCTCCTCCGCCTCGCGACCGAGATCGAGGGCCACCCCGACAACGCCGCCGCGGCGCTCCTCGGCGGGTTCGTCGTCGTCGGGCCCGCCCCGGACGGGGACCGGCTCGAGGCGATCCGCTTCGACGCGCCCCGGGATCTCCGGGCGATCCTCTTCATCCCCGAGCGACGCCTGGCGACCGAGGAGATGCGGCGGATCCTGCCGGCCTCGGTCCCCCTCGTCGACGCCGTCGCGAACCTCGGGCGGGTCGGCCTCGGGGTCGCCGGCCTCTCGGTCGGGCGGACCGACCTGCTCCGGGTCCTCACCGAGGACCGGCTCCACGAGCCGTACCGCGCGGCGGTCTTCCCGGAGCTGCCGCGGCTCACGGCCGCCGCCCGGGCGGCCGGGGCCCTCGGGGCGTGCCTCTCGGGTGCCGGCTCGACGGTCGTCGCCTTCGCCGACAGCGTCGCTTCGATCACCCGGGTCGAGGCCGCTCTGGCGGCCGCCGGCCGCCGATCTCGACCTCCCGGGCCGGATCGCGGTCGTCGCGCCCCGGAACGCCGGGGCGACGGTGGTAGGCCGCGGCTGAGCCGCTCGCCCGCCCGTCGGGGTCAGCGCTTCGCGAGGAGCCAGGCGAGCGAGGCGAGCCCGACGAAGGCCACGACGGCGAGGAGCGGCCCCGGGACCGTCAGGAGGAGCTGGTTCCAGGCGCCGCGGAGGGCGGCCCCGACCGCCTCGAAGGCGTTCGCCCAGAGCCCGACGAGTCCGTCGCCGACGGCGCGCGCCAGTCCGTCCATCCGCTCCAGTGTCCCCCAGCTGTCAAGGGGCGTCCGGTCGTCGCCGGGGCCCGGCGTCGCGGCCCGGCTCGTCGGGGTCGCCGGCCCGCGGCTCCGTGGCCCGGCGTCGCGGTCCTCGGGGCCCGAAGCGCGCCGCTCAGCCCCCCGGTCCGCCGGCGTGGCGTCGGACGAAGTCGAGGACCTCCTGCCAGGCCGCCTCGGACGTCTTCGCGTAGGCGTCGGCCCGCCGGTCGAAGAAGCTGTGCGGGGCGCCGGGGTACGTGACGATCCGGTGCTCGACGCCGGCCCGGGTCAGGGCCGCTTCGAAGGCCTCGACCGCCGAGGCCGGGATCCCCTCGTCGGCCCCGCCGAAGATCCCGAGGACCGGCGCCCGCATCCGATCGGCGACGTCGGCCGGGGCCGGCGTGTCGTTCCGGGAGGCCCCGACCGGCCAGCCGTAGAAGCCGATGACGCCGGCGAGGCCGAGGTCGAGGGTCGCAGCGAGGAACGAGAGCCGGCCGCCGAAGCAGAAGCCGATCGTGAAGAGGGACCGGACGGCCCCGCCCTCCTTCGAGCGGAGGAAGTCGGCCGCCGCGGCGACGTCGGCGCTCAGGCCGGCGAAGGTGGTCCGAGGGACGTGGGCCGCGTAGTCGAAGCTCGGCCCGCGGCGCCCGAGCCCGGCCGTCCGGCCGAAGTAGTCGATGGCGACGGCGTCGATGCCGTGTTCGGCAAAGCGGAGGGCGAGGTCCTCGTAGTAGGGGTGGAGGCCGCGCACGTCGGGCAGGACGATCATTCCTGCCCCGGTCGGCTCGGCGGCGCGGGCGGCGAAGGCGGTGAAGCGGTTGCCGTCGCGGGCGTGGAGGGTGAGCTCGGTCGTCTCGAGCGCCCCGCCGGCGATGGGCGGGATGGGTGGTCGGGCGTCGTGGTCGAAGCACATGGTCAGCCTCCTCCCGTGCTGCTCGGGCGCATCGTACCTGGGCCCGCTCGCCAGAGTGGCCGACACGTACCACAAAGTGGCCGGTACGTGCCACGCTCGAGACTGGCGCCATGACGGGGCCATCGAAGCTCGTGCCTCCGCGCGAGGGCTGGATCCGGGTCGGACGCTCGATCCGCGCACTCCGGCTCCGGCGGCGACTCCGCCAGGCCGACCTCGGAGCGCTGGCCGGCGTGTCACGGAGCACGATCAGTCGGATCGAGCGCGGCGACCTCGGCGGGGTAACGATCGCCAGCCTGGCCGGGACGGTGAGTGCCCTCGAGGCGACGCTCGGCCTGTCCGTGCGCTGGCACGGCGAGGCCCTCGACCGACTCCTCGACGAGGGCACGCGTCCCTGGTGGACGTCGTCGTGCGGCTGCTCGGAGCGGTCGGTTGGGAGGTCGAGGTCGAGGTCAGTTTCGCCACCGGCGGCGAGCGGGGCTCCATCGACGTCCTCGGCTACCATCCGGCCACGGCCTCGCTCGTGGTCGGAGAGGTGAAGTCGGTCGTGCCGGATGCCCAGGCCACGGTCTTCCTTCTCGATCGAAAGGCGAGGGTGGCACCGGAGCTCGCCCGGCGGCGGGGGCTCCACGTCCGGAGGGTGTCGCGGGTCCTCTTCGTCGGCGACGACAAGACGGCCCGCCGGCGGATCGCCCGGCACGCCGCGCTCTGGGCGGCGGCCCTGCCGGTCCGGGGACGCAGCGTGACGGCCTGGCTCCGGAACCCCGGGGACCCGCCGATCTCCGGGCTGCTCTTCCTTCCCCGGCCGTCGGGTGCGGCGAGCTGGGATGCCGTCCGGGTCCGCCGGGTGCGGGCCCGCGCGACGCGACGACGCGGCCCCTCGACCGAGCGGGACGGCTCGCCGTGAGGGGCGACGTCGGCGAGAGGCGGCGGCTCGCGGCCGTGGCCCTCGACGCAGCGGACGTTGGTCATCTTCTCGCCAGCTGAGCCCAAAGCGGTCGTTTGGGCCCCGCGTCGACGGCCGGACCGGACGACCGTGCCTCAGCGCCGCTCTCCCACGCTCGTCGCGCCACCCGGTCGGTCCCATGCCCCGTCTCGAAGCCGCCCGACGCCGGCCGGTGACGGACATACGCCCACGGCATGAGCGTATGTCCGCGCGGCAGCCGAAGCCCGTCCTCCCATCGGCCGCCGGGACTCCGCGTTCTCGTCTGACGAGAACGCGCGCCGCTGCGGCGTCCGCCGTGCCCACGCCACGAGCGTTCCGGCCGGCACACAGTCGGTCGGGGACGCCTGCGCCGCCGCCGCCCGTCTCGGCGACCGGATACCGCCCGTGCCACGGGAAGATGTCCAAGGTCGGCGGAGAGAGGTCCGGGATCAAAGGCCGATGAGCGAAGACGCGTCTTGGCTTGCTCGAACCATGACAGCGGCCCCGATCCCCGCTCGCGCTAGAATCCCGCCGATGTCCACCCCCCTCGTCGTCCAGAAGTTCGGCGGCTCGTCCGTGGCGACCGCCGACCGCATCAAGCGCGTCGCCCGCCGGATCGCCGCCGAGCGGGCCCGTGGCTCCGACCTCGTCGTCGTCGTTTCCGCCATGGGCGACACGACCGACGAGCTCCTCGGCCTCGCCGCCGCCATCACCGACGACCCCGATCCCGCGGGAGCTCGACATGCTCCTCGCCACCGGCGAGCACCAGAGCGCGACCCTCGTCTCCATGGCCCTCCATGCCCTCGGCGTCCCGGCGATCAGCCTGACCGGTGCCCAGGCCGGGATCACGACCGACGGCCGCTACGGCAAGGCCCGCATCGCCAACGTCGACCCCCGTCGGATCCGGGCCGAGCTCGCCGCCGGCAAGGTCGTCATCGTCGCCGGCTTCCAGGGCGTCAGCGAGGCCCGCCTGCCCGCGCCGCCAGAGACAGGCGAACCCGCCGCCCCGGCACCCGCCATCCCGGCACCCGCCATCCCGGCACCCGCCGCCCCGGCCCCCGCCGCCGGCCGCGACGGCCCGGCCGCCGCCTCCAGCCTCCCGCCGACCATCGTCGCCGAGATGACGACCCTCGGCCGCGGCGGCTCCGACACGACCGCCGTCGCCCTCGCCGCCCGGCTCCACGCCGACCGCTGCCAGATCTTCACCGACGTCCGCGGGATCTATACCGCCGACCCCCGGATCGTGCCCGAGGCCCGCCAGCTTCGGGTCATCGGCTACGAGGAGATGCTCGAGCTCGCCCACCAGGGTGCCCAGGTCATGCAGACCCGGGCCGTCGAACTCGGCTGGGTGAACAACGTCGTCATCGAGGTCCTCAGCAGCTTCGAGGACGCCCCGGGCACGCTCATCAAGGAGGACCCATTCGTGGAACAGCGGAACAAGGTCCGCGGCCTCGCCCACGATCGAAACGTCGCCAAGGTGACCCTCGTCGAGGTGCCCGACCGACCCGGGGTCGCGGCGGCCGTCTTCGAGCCCCTGGCCGAGGCCGGGATCAGCGTCGACATGATCGTCCAGAACGTCGGCCACCACGGCACGACGGACCTCTCCTTCACCGTGTCCCGTGCCGACCTCGCCCGGGCCAAGCGCATCCTCGAGCCCGTCGTTCGCGAACTCGGCTTCCGCGAGATGACGACCGACTCGTCGGTGGCGAAGGTGTCCATCGTCGGAGCGGGGATCCAGAACGCGCCCGGGTACGCGGCCCGCATGTTCCGAACCCTCGCCGACGCCGGGGTGAACATCGAAATGATCTCGACCTCGGAGATCCGGATCACCTGCATGATCGCCGAGGACATGGTCGAGCCGGCCGTCCGGGCCCTCCACGCCGCCTTCGAGCTCGAACGACCGGACGACATCGAGACGCCGGCCTCGGAGGCGGAGGGAGCGGCGGGAGCGGCGGGCCGAAGCGCCGCCGGGTGACCGACCACACGGTCGAGCCCGGTTCGGTCGCCTCACCGTACACCCGGCTCGAGCGCTTCGTCGTCGTCGGCTCCACGAACGACGTCGTCCGAGCCTGGCTCGCCGAGGGCACTCCCGAGATCTGCGTCGCCGCCGCCGACGAGCAGACGGCCGGTCGCGGGCGAGCCGGACGACGCTGGATCGCGCCGCCCGGCGCTGCCCTCCTCGTCTCCCTCGGTTTTCGACCGACGTGGCTGCCGGCCGACCGCGCCTGGCGCATCCCGGCCGTCGCCAGTCTCGCCATGGCCGACGCGGCCGAGGACGTCGCCGGCCTCCCCGAGCGAACGATCAGACTCAAGTGGCCGAACGATCTCGTCGTCGTCACCAAGGGACCGGACGCCCTCCTCGTCGGAGAGGTGGACGCGACGGCGGCACGGGAGCGGTTGACCGCGCCGCTCGAATACCGGAAGCTCGGGGGCGTGCTCGGAGAAACCGAGGGCCTCGGCTCGGCCGACCCGCGGCTCGTCGTCGGCATCGGGGTGAACGCCGACTGGCCGGCGACCGCCTTTCCGCCCGACCTCGCCGCCACGATGACGAGCCTCCGGGAGGCGTCGGGCGGTCGACCGATCGACCGGGGAGCCCTCCTCGACGCCTTCCTCGATCGCCTCGCCGCCCGGATCGAAGCCCTCCGCGGCGGCTGGTTCCCCGTCGACGATTGGATGGCCCGCCAGCTGACGAGCGGTCGGCTCGTCGACCTGGAGACGGACGCCGGTCTCGTCGAGACGGTGCTCGCCGTCGGCCTCGATCCGCAGAGCGGCGCCCTCCTCGTCCGCGATCCGGCCCGGCCCGAGGCGCCCGAGCGAGCCGTCCACGTCGGCGAGGTGCGCCACGTTCGGCTCGCCCTGGCGCGCGGTGGCGGCGAGCGGTCCCGACCGCCCGAGGGGGTGTAACAGCATGGTCGGTCCGGTGTTTCGGAAGCTGGAGAGCGGAAGCGCGAGGGAGGGCGAACGCCCGAAGCCGCTCGACCCGAACCGGCGACCGCCCCGACCTCCCGATGCCCCTCGACGGTCCGGCCGGTCGGCGGACGCTCCCAGCGCTCCGCGGGTCGCCTACCTCGACCAGGATCGCCAGCTCGTGGAGGCGGCCCGCCGCGACCCCCGGGCCTTCGAGGCCCTCTATCGGAAGTACGTCGCCCAGGTGTACAGCTTCGCCTACTACGAGCTCGGAGACCAGGCCGCAGCCGAGGACGCGACCGCCCGAACGTTCCTCTCGGCCCTCCGCGCCCTGCCCGGCTTCGACGAGCGTGCCACACCCTCGGACGGCGAGGGCGCCTCGACCTTCCGGGTCTGGCTCTTCCGGATCGCCCGGAACACCATCGCCAACGAGTGGCGAGCCCGGCGACGACGGCCGATCGTCGAGCTCGAGGCGGCCGCCGCCCTGCCCGACCCGGCGCCCGGCCACGACCCGACCACCGCCGCGATCCGGCGGGCGGAAGCGGCCGCCGTCTGGGACGCCGTGGCTGCCCTGCCCGCGGACCGGCGGCGGGCGATCGTTCTCCGCTTCGTCGAAGAGATGTCCATCGCCGAGATCGCCGGCGTCCTCGGCCGCTCGGAGGGCGCCGTCCGAGTCCTCCTCCATCGCGCCGTTCGGGCGGTCGGCGAGCGTCTGGCGGCTGAGGAGACCGAGCGAAGGCCCGACCGCCCGAGGCGAGGACGGTGCTCCGGACGGTCGTCGTCCAGCCCGCCGTCGGGGGGACGAGTGATGACGCCGCCTCAGCCCGGCCTCGACCGGTGGTCGAGGGATCAAGCAACGGCGGCCATCGACGTCGACCCGGCGCTCGATCGCCGGACCATAGAGCGCCTCAGCCGCGCCCTCGTCCGCGTCCACCCCTCGTTCCGTTTCGAGGAGCGCCTCGCCCGCGAGCTCGCCGAGCTCGCCGCGTCCCTCCCCGGGGGCACCGAACGCGCGCCGGCCGCCGTGCCCACCCGACCCACGCCGAAGCCCGCGCTCCCCGCGGAGCCGGAACCGACCGCTGCGACGTCGACCCGGAGCGCTGTGCCTCCCTCGGTCCCGGAGGCCGCGCACCTGCCAGGATCCCCGGACGGCCACGACGGCGCGGCCCAAGGAGCCGGTGACCGCCATCGGCGCGCCCGGCCCTCCGTCCCGGCCCCCCTCCGCCATCCCCTCGTCCTCGGCGGCGCCATCACCTCGGCCGCCATCTCCATCGCCGGTGTCGCCTTCCTCGCCTGGCGCCGCAGCCACCCGTCTCGCCATCCCATGGCCCGGGCCGTCCGCCTCGCCCACGGCGGCCTCGCCCACGGCGGCCTCGCCCACGGCCTCGCCCACAGCGGGCCGGCCCGAGGCGTCGCCCACGCCCTCGCCAGTGGCGGCCTCTCCCACGACGGCCTCGCTGCGGCCGGCCTCGGCCTCGCCCCCTCGCGCTCCCGGCGCCGGGGCCGGTCCCTCGCCGCTCGCGGTCCGGCCCTCCTGGCGAACCTGGCGATCCGCGCGGCCGAACGAACCGGCCATCCCGGGCCGGCCGGCACGACCGAGTCCACGAACGCGAGGCCCGGCTGAGCGATGCCGATCAAGTTCCCCTCCTTCCGACCCCGCCGAGACGCCTACCCGGCCGACCTCTGGACGAAGTGCCCCTCCTGCTCGGAGATGCTCTTCAACCGGCAGCTCCAGAAGTCCTTCCGGGTCTGCCCGAACTGCGGCCACCACTTCCGGATGGCGGCCGCCGAGCGGCTCGCCCTCCTCCTCGACCCGGGCTCCTTCGAGGAGCGCGACGCGAACCTCCAATCCCTCGATCCGCTCGGCTTCGTCGACCAGAAGCCGTATCCCGATCGCCTGACGGCGGCCCAGCTGGCGACGGGGCTCCGCGACGCCGCCGTCTGGGGCTTCGGCCGGATCCAGGGGGAGCGGGTCGCCATCTGCGTCATGGACTTCGGCTTCATGGGCGGCTCGATGGGCTCGGTCGTCGGCGAGAAGGTCGCCCGGGCTGCCGAAGCCGCCCTGGCCGAGCGGGTCCCCCTCGTCATCGTCTCGGCCTCCGGCGGGGCCCGGATGCAGGAGGGGACCCTCGCCCTCATGCAGCTGGCGAAGACCCTGGCCGCCATCGAGCGCCTCCGGGCGGCCCGGATTCCCTACGTCTCGATCCTCACCGACCCGACGACGGGCGGCGTCTACGCCTCCTTCGCCGCCGTCGGCGACGTCAACCTCGCCGAACCGAATGCCCTCATCGGCTTCGCCGGGGCGCGGGTCTCGGCCGGGACCATCGCGGCCGAGCTGCCGGCCGGGTTCCAGCGGGCCGAGTTCCTCTTCCGCCACGGCTTCGTCGATCGGGTCGTGCCGCGGGCCGCCCTTCGGGACGAGCTCGCCCTCGTCCTCCGCTATCTCCGTCCGGCGCCCGCTGCGAACGAGCCCGGTGAGGGCGAGCCGGAAGCGACCCTCGGTCTGCCGGCCTTCCGGCCGCTGTCCTTCATCAGCGAGCTCGCCGACCGGGTCCTGGCCGACGGTCGGCGCGACGACGAGGAGACCGCCGCCCCGAGCGGGACCGCCTCGCCGAACGTGAGCGCCTCCCCGAGCGGAACCGCCTCGTCGACCAGCTCAGGCCACCCTCAGGGCAACGGCAACGGACCCGTTCTCCCGCCCGACCAGGCCGCCGTCTGGGAGCGCGTCCAGCTCGCCCGGAACATCCGCCGTCCGCGGACCCTCGAGCTCGTCACCCACCTCGCCGACGAATGGCTCGAGCTCCACGGCGACCGCCTCTTCGGCGACGACGACGCGATCGTCGCCGGGCTCGCCCGGATCGACGGACGGCGCGTCGTCGTCGTCGGCCACCAGAAGGGGGCCGAGACCGAGGAGAACATCCGCCGGAACTTCGGGATGCCCCACCCCGAGGGCTACCGCAAGGCGATCCGCTGCTTCGAGCTCGCCGAGCGCTTCGGTCTCCCCGTCCTGACCATCGTCGACACGCCCGGGCGCCTACCCCGGCCCGGCCGCCGAGGAGCGCGGGGTCGCCGAAGCCATCGCTCGGGCCATCGCCTGCATGACCCGCCTCCGAACCCCCATCGTGACCGTCATCGCCGGCGAGGGCGGCTCGGGCGGCGCCCTCGCCATCGCCGCCGGCGACGTCGTCCTCGCCCTCGAGAACGCCGTCTACTCCGTCATCAGCCCCGAGGGCTGCGCCTCGATCCTCTGGCGAACGGCCGATCGGGCGCCCGAAGCCGCCGTGGCGATGCGGATGACGGCCGCCGAGCAGCTCGCCCTCGGGGTGGTCGACGCCGTCATCGAAGAGCCCCCGGGCGGTGCGCACGCCGATCACGCCGAAACGGCCCGCCGCCTCCGGCCGGCCATCCTCGCCCAGTTCGACGCCCTCGCCGCCCTGCCGGTGGAGGACCTCGTCGAGCGACGCTACCGCCGCTATCGAGCCATGGGCGCCTTCACCGAGGTGGCCGTCGAGGCCGTTGCCCCGGGCCGACCGGGTCTCGCCGAGCGGATCCGCAGCCTCCTCGAGGCGGGTCGGCAATCCCTCGCGGCACCGACGCGGGTCCTGCCCGGCCGGCCGGCCGGGAGCCGATCGGCCCCCGAACCCAGGGCCGACGCTGCGGGCCGACCCGTACCCGAGCCCCGCCTCGACGCGGCCGATCGACCCGAAGAGGGCGGCGGCCGCCCGCCTGACGAGCCGAGCCGATGACGCCGAACGACCGCCCGCACGAGGCGCCGACCACGGCCGAGCCGGCAGCGGCAGCCCTATCCGCCTCGTGCCTCCTCGCCTCCCGCCGCTCCCGCCCGCAGCGACCACGCCGCCATCGAGCGACTCGTCGAGGGGCTCCTGCCGGCCCTCGCCGCCCGCCTCCGGGTCGGCGACCTCGACGAGATCGAAGTTCGCGAGGGCGGCTGGCGCGTCCGGCTCCGACGGCCCGGGGCCGGCGCTCCGCCGTCGACCTCCGAACCGGCGCCACACCCCGAGCAGCGCGGCGCCGCCTCCCGAGCAGCCCCATCCTCTCCGGCCGGGCGTGCTTCGCCGTCGGGGCGGGCCGCCGGGCCGGCGCCCCGATCGTCGACCTCCAGCCTCGTCGGCATCGGGCCGGCGGCGGGGGGGCCCGGCTCCGAACGAGCGACGGCGGGCGGTCGGCCACGGCGGCCCGTCACCTCGCCCGCCGTCGGCCTCTTCCGACCCACCCCGGGGTTCGCCGTCGGTCGGCGGGTCCGGTCCGGCGACCGGATCGGGGTCGTCGACGTCCTCGGGGTGCCCCACGACGTCGTCGCCCCGACGGACGGCCTCGTGACCGAGGTCGCCGTCGAGGCCGGGCAGCCCGTCGAGTACGGCCAGGAGCTCGGGTCGATCGAGACCGTCGGGCCAAGAGGCGACGGGGCCCGCCGCCCTCGGCAGCGGCTGCCCCCGGTCACCCGGCTGCCCCCGGCACGCCCAGCCCCCGATATCGCAGGAGGGAGCTGAGTGTTCGGCCGCATCCTCATCGCCAACCGCGGCGAGATCGCCCTCCGCGTCCTCCGGGCCTGCCGGACCCTCGGCATCGAGGCCGTCGTCGCCTACAGCGAAGCCGACCGCGACAGCCTCGCCGTCCAGCTCGCCGACGAGGCGATCTGCATCGGCCCGCCGACGCTCGCCGCTCGTACCTGTCGGCCCCCGCCCTCATCTCGGCCGCCATCATCACCGGCTGCGAGGCGATCCACCCGGGCTACGGCTTCCTGTCCGAGGACGAGGGCTTCGCCGAGGCCGTCCGCGCCCACGGTCTGACGTTCATCGGGCCGCCGGCGGAGGTCCTCGAGCGCTTCGCCTCGAAGGAGGGGACGCGGCGCCTCCTCGCCGCCCACGGCCTGCCGACGATCCCCGGCTCGAACGGGATGCTCCGCGACGACGCCCACGCCCTCGAGGAGGCCGAGCGGATCGGCTATCCCGTCCTCATCAAGCCCTCGGCCGGTGGCGGCGGCAAGGGGATGCGGATGGTCCGGACGCCCCGCGAGCTCCAGGCCGCGCTCCCGGTCTGTCGCTCCGAGGCGAAGGCCGCCTTCGGCGACGACAGCCTCTACCTCGAGCGCTGGCTCGACGAAAACCGCCACGTCGAGGTTCAGATCGCCGTCGACCGCTACGGCAACGGCGTCCACATCGGCGAGCGCGACTGCTCGGTCCAGCGCCGCCACCAGAAGATCGTCGAGGAGGCGCCGTCGCCGGCCCTCGACGACGCGACCCGGGCCGAGCTCTGCGACCGGGCGATCCGGGCGATCGTGGCCGCCGGCTACGAGAACGTCGGGACCCTGGAGTTCCTCCTCGACCGGGACGGCAACTTCTACTTCATCGAGATCAACTGCCGGATCCAGGTCGAGCACCCGGTCACCGAGCTCCTGAGCGGGATCGACATCGTCGAGCTCCAGCTCCGGATTGCCGCCGGCGAGCCGCTCCCGTTCCGGCAGGAGGAGATCGCCCTCCACGGCCACGCCATCGAGTTCCGGGTCGCCGCCGAGGACCCGGAACACGAGTTCCGACCCGCGGCCGGCGTCGTCGAGGCCTTCCGGGCGCCCGGCGGGCCGTGGGTCCGTCTCGACTCCCACCTCTACGCCGGCTACGAGGTCCCGCCGTACTACGACTCCCTCCTCGGCAAGCTCATCGTCTGGGGGCAGACCCGCGAGGAGGCGATCGCCCGGGGCCGGGTCGCCCTCGAGGAGCTCGTCGTCGAGGGGATCCCGACGAACGTCGGGCTCCTTCGGGCGCTCCTCCGGAACCCGGTCTTCCTCGAGGGCCGGATGACGACGAACCTCCTCGACCGGGTCGGCGCCTCGGCCTTCCTCGCGGCGGCGGCGCGGGCGGGGTAGCGGACGGCGTGGAACGCGTGCCCCCTCGACGGTTCGTGCATGGCTGCACCGAAGCCGAGCGGAGGAGCTCGGTGATCGGTGAGACTACGAAGACCCGTACGGACTCGGAGGCGACGGTGACCGAGGCACCCGATGCGACCGTCGAGCGCTCCGCGCGCCCGGCGGTCGTCCACACGACCCGCGAGATCGAGGGGCTCATTCCCCACCGCTGGCCGTTCCTGTTGGTCGACCGGATCGTCGAGTACGACCCCGAGGCGCGGCGGATCGTCGGCGAGAAGGCGGTGACGGCGACCGAGTGGTTCTTCGGTGGCCACTTCCCGGGCCTGCCCGTCATGCCCGGCGTCCTCCAGGTCGAAGCCCTCGCCCAGACGATGGCCGTCTACGTCGCCAAGCAGCCCGGCTTCGGCGACCGGATCGGTCTCTTCGCCGGGATCGACGAGTGCCGCTTCAAGCGGGTCGTCGTCCCCGGCGACGTCCTTCGGCTTGAGGTGACCATGGAGAAGCTCGGGTCCCGCTTCGGCCGAGGCCGGGGCGTGGCGAGCGTCGCGGGTGAGGTCGCCTGCGAGGCGA
Source organism: Chloroflexota bacterium (assembly GCA_026004015.1). Lineage (GTDB taxonomy): Bacteria > Chloroflexota > Limnocylindria > Limnocylindrales > CSP1-4 > BPIH01. The sequence goes on from BPIH01000001.1 coordinate 258,156, forward strand.
CGCTCAGCTTCATCATTCCGCCCGAGGGGGTCCTTCGGTGAGCCGCCGGTCGTTCCGGCAGAATCGGTGCCCATGACCACGAAACTCGCCGTCCTCTCCGACATCCACGGCAACATCCTCGCCCTCGAGGCCGTCCGCAAGGCTCTCGCCGCCGAGGCGCCGGATGCCATCCTCCTCGCCGGCGACTACGTCCTCAACGGCCCCCGGCCGGCGGCGACCGTCGACGCCGTCCGCGAGCTCGAGGCGCAGGGCGCCCTCGTCATCCAGGGCAACACCGACATCGCCGTCGCCGACTTCGACTTCGCGGCCGCCTTCCCCTGGTTCACCGACGGCGTCCCCGAGTCCTTCCGGATCGCCGCCGAGTGGGCCCACGACGAGCTCGGCGAGGAGCGCCTCGAATGGCTCCGCCGCCTCCCGGCCGAACGCCGGCTCCGGGTCGACGACGCCCTCGTCCTCCTCTGCCACGCCTCGCCCGGCTCCCAGACCGCCGGCCTCGGGGCCGACCTCGACGCGGCAGCCATCCTCGACCGGATCAGCCGGACCGACGCCCGGGTCATCTGCTGCGGCCACACCCACGTCCCCGAGGTCCGCGACTTCGGCTGGCGCTGGATCGTGAACGACGGCTCGGCGGGCTACGTCTTCGACGGCAACCCGACCGCCTCCTACGCCATCGTCACCGTCGACGGCGACGAGGTCCGGGCCGAGATCAAGCGGGCCGAGTTCGACGTCATGGCCGTCGCCAACGAGATCTCCGCCCGCGGTCTGCCGGGCGACGTCTACCGGGCGGCGACGGTTCGGACCGGGAAGCTCGTCCGCTGACGCAGGATCGCGACGGAGGATCGACGAGACCGATGCCTGACCACCAGTCCGGGGGGAGCCGGCCGAACGGCCGCCGCGTCGTCGTCACCGGGATGGGTGCCGTCACCGCCCTCGGACAGGGGGTCGGACCGACCTGGGCGGGGCTCGTCGCCGGGCGCTCCGGGGATCCGTCGAATCGCGAGCTTCGACTCCGTCGCGGCTGCCATCCCAGATCGCCGCCGAGGTCCTCGACTTCGACCCCTCCGCCGTCCTCGACCGCAAGGAGATCCGGCGGATGGACCGCTACATCCAGTTCGGTCTCGTCGCGGCCCGCGAAGCCCTCGACCAGGCCGGGCTGCCGCCGCGGCTCGACGGCCGCCTCGCGGAGCGGACCGGGGTCTTCCTCGGCTCCGGACTCGGCGGCGTCGGCACGATCGTCGAGAACCTCCTCACCTTCGCCGCCCGCGGCCCCGACCGGCTCAGCCCCTTCTTCATCCCGATGGGGATCGCCAACGTCGGGTCGGGCCAGATCGCGATCAGCTTCGGGCCGCTCGGGCCGAACTTCGCGACGGTCTCGGCCTGCGCGACCGGCGGCCACGCCATCGGCGAGGCGTGGGAGACGATCCGTCGTGGCGACGCCGACGTCATGCTCGCCGGCGGCTCGGAGGCCGGGATCTTCGAGCCCCTCGTCGGGGCCTTCTGCGCGATGCGGGCCCTCTCGACCCGGAACGACGATCCACCGGCGGCGTCCCGGCCCTTCGACCGCGACCGCGACGGCTTCGTCATGGGCGAGGGGGCGGGGGTCCTCGTCCTCGAAGCCCTCGAGCATGCCGAGGCCCGCGGCGCCGAACCCCTCGCCGAGCTCGTCGGCTACGGCGCCACCGCCGACGCCTCCCACATCACCCTCCCCGCCCCGGGCGGGATCGGTGCCGTCCGGGCCGCTCGCCGGGCCCTCGAGAAGGCGGGCCTGCCGCCCGACGCGGTCGACCACGTGAACGCCCACGCCACCTCGACCCCGGAGGGCGACCCGGCCGAGCTCCAGGCGATCCGGACGATCTTCGGCGACCACGCCCCGAAGGTCGCCATCACGGCCAACAAGTCGATGCTCGGCCACACCCTCGGGGCGGCCGGGGCGATCGAGGCGATCGCCACCATCCGCACCCTCCAGACCGGGCTCATCCCGCCGATCCTCAACCTCGAGGTACCCGACGAGGCGGGGATCGGGCTCGATCTCGTCGCCGGTCGAGCGGTCGAGCGGCCGGTGCGGGTCGCCATCTCGAACTCCTTCGGCTTCGGGGGCCAGAACACGGCCCTCGTCTTCCGGCGCTGGGAGTGAGCCGTGGCGACGGATCGGGAGCCGGCGGTGGCCGTCGTGAGCGGCAGGCGGAGCGGCGCGTCGGGCCCGCGCTGGTCGACGTGCCGAGGCGCCCGCTGAGGGCTCGGTGCCTGGTCTCGAGCCCGGACGTCGACGCCCTCCTCGGCCTCGTCGACCGCCTGGCCGACGTCCTGGCGGCGAGCGAGCTCGAGGAGCTCGAGGTCGAGGCCGGGGGGACGACCCTTCGGGTCCGGCGGACCGTCGCCGACCCGCAGCCGCCGACGATGGTTGAGCCAGAGCCCCCGGGCGGCGCTTCGGTCTGCGGCGACCCGGTCCGAGGCCGGCACACCACTGGGGGAGGCCGAGGCGACCCCGCCCGATGGGGGCGCCGACACCGCCAGCCGCTGCCGGAGCCGCCGAAGCGCCGGAGGCCCCGCCGCGACCGTTCGTCAAGGCGCCCCTCACCGGGATCTGGTACGCCTCCCCGGCCCCCGGGACCGCCCCCTTCGTCCAGGTCGGCGGCGAGGTGGCCGTCGGCCAGGTCATCGGGCTCATCGAGGCGATGAAGCTCTTCAACGAGATCAAGTCCGATCTCGCCGGGCGGGTCGTCCGGATCTGCGTCGAGAACGGCCAGCTCGTGAAGGCAAAGCAGCCGCTCATCGAGGTCGAGCCGCTCTGATGGAACCCCGGATCGTCCCGTCCCCTGCGCAGCCCGAGGTGGATCGTCGATGAAGCTCGTCGCCCGCGACGCCGCCCGCGCGCCGCCCACATCACCGGTTGGGGCTACTACGCGCCGGCCGCCGTCCTGACGAACCATGATCTCGAGCGGCTCGTCGACACCTCCGACGAATGGATCGTCACCCGGACCGGGATCCGCGAGCGGCGGGTCGCGGCGGCCGGGGAGACGACGGCCTCCATGGGCGCCATCGCCGGGCGGCGGGCGATCGCCGTCGCCGGCCTCGACCCCGACGACATCGACATCATCCTCGTCGCCACCCTCACCCCCGACTACTGGATGCCGTCGACGGCTGCCCTCGTGAAGGAGGCGATCGGGAACACGACGGCGGCGGCGATGGACGTGGCGGCGGCCTGCTCGGGCTTCGTCTATGCCTTCGCGACCGCCCAGGCGTACGTGACGGCGGGCCTCGCCCGGCACGTCCTCGTCGTCGGCTCGGAGCTCCTCACCCGCTTCCTCGACTACACCGACCGGAGCACCTGCATCCTCTTCGGCGACGGGGCCGGGGCGGTCGTCGTCTCGGGCTCGGACGAGCCCGGTGGGGCGCTCGGGATCGAGCTGACGACGGAACCCTCGGGGGCGTACATGATCTGGCTCCCGGCCGGCGGGGCCGCCGCGCCACCGTCGCACGAGACCGTCGACCGACGCCAGCACTTCATCCGGATGGAGGGCCGCGAGACGTACCGCTTCGCGACCCGGACCCTCGCCGCCTCGGCCCTCGCCGCCATCGAGCGGGCCGGCTGGCGCCCCGAGGACATCGACCTCTTCATCCCCCACCAGGCGAACATCCGGATCATCGAGTCGGTGGCGAAGGGGCTCGGGCTGCCGATGGAGAAGATGTTCGTCAACCTCGACCGCTACGGGAACACCTCGGCCGCCTCGGTCCCGATCGCTCTCGCCGAGGCGGTCGATGCCGGGCCGGGTGAAGGTCGGCGACCGGCTCGTCTTCGTCGCCTTCGGGGCGGGCTTCACGTCGGGGGCAGTCGCCCTCGAGTGGACGGCCGACCCGACGCGGGGGCGGTTGGCGGCGACGATCCGCCCCGAGGACGTCCGGGTCCGGCCGCCGACCGACTGGGATGCCGTCGACCCGATCCCGCCGGCGTTGGCCGAGGTCCTCGCCCGACCGGGACCGGTGCCGCTCGCTCTCGAGGCGGTCGTGCCCGACGTCGCCCCGGACGACGCCCCCGGCGCCTCCGATGCGGTGCCCGACGCCGCCCCCGACGAGGTGGGCTCGGGCGCGTCGCGGAGGCCGTAGGGCCGCAGGCGGTCGCGTCCTCATTCGTTCCTCTCGCGGTCGCCGACGGGCTCGCCCAGCCGCGCGCCCGGATAACTCGGCGATGAGCGGCCGTGCCTATCGTCCCGCCGAGGCAGTCGTGATGCGTGGGAGCGAGTGCACGAGGTGATCCTTGGGAACCGGCCCGCCCGGCGCCCGCGGTACTGGGCACCGTGCCCGTCCTCGCCGGACCGGGCGCTCGGCAGCGTTCGCCGACGAGGACGTTGTCGTGCGCTTGGGCTACTCGCGCCCGGGTGCGATCCAGCGGAGCGCTCGGAACCACCACCGCGTGTTTGGGTTCTATGGCGTCTCGGTGTATTGTCTTCCGGGCATGAGCGCCGAGGCGATTGCGGCCAGCCTGAGGCAACCGCACGATGTCTTTCGGGCATCGATGGTCGGCCGCCTCCGGCAGGCCGGGTTCGAGCTCACGGACCCGGAACCCGATGGGCATTGCCTCGTCATTCTGGAGGACGACGCGGAGGAGACCTGCCGCCGACTCGAGGGCGTGTTCGACGCGCCGCGTCCGCGACGGGCCAAGGAGATGGACCATGGGGATTGACCGACACCGTAGCCGCCGGGGGTCTCGAGGGGTCGTGACCGCGGAGCCTCCGCGTGCGCTCGTCGACTTCAATGACCTCCACGGGGGCCGGCTGATCGTCTCGCTCGCGGACCTCACGGGCATGCTGCCGGGTCCCGGCGACCCGATCGTCCTCACCGACGACGACGGCAACCTGTGTATCGGTCGCGTCGACGAGACCGAGGAGGCGTATCTCCTCGTCCGTCCCTTGTGGGAGACCTGGCGCTCGACCTCGCCCAAACTGACATCCGCCTGGGCAGAGACCGAGCGTCCGTCGGTGCTCATCCTTGCTGGCGACGCCGCAGGGACGCAGCCCGCCGGCGAGGTCAGAACCCGGGTCAGGGACTGGTCGAGCCGATGGGCGAGTTGAAGGTCACGGCTCTCCTGTGCGACGCGGCTCAGGTCGCCGAGGGAAAGCTGTATGTCCTCGGAGGCGGTTGGTCGATCTATCGCTCGCCCGGCCGGGTATCGATGGCAGTCGCGATCAAGATCGACGTCCCGTGGACCGATGCCAATCGGAAGATCCCGTTTCGGGCCGAATTGGTCACCGAAGACGGGGTAGCGGTGACGGACCCGGATGGGCGACCGGTCCGCCTGGAAGCGACGCTGGAAGTCGGGCGACCGCCTGGTCTGCCTGCTGGAACCCCGCTCGACCTCCCGCTCGCCTTTCGGATCGATATACCGTTAGGTGGCGGGGGCTACCGTTGGGACTTCTTCATCGATGACAGAAAAGCGACCGAGATCTCATTCCTGGTTCTCGGGGTTCAGGGCGCCTGACCTCGGCGAGGGTGGGCGCCCGGTGGTTGATCCCATCGCCGCGGCGGAGGGCGCGCTCGCTGATCTGCTTCTGCCGACCACGCCAACCGAGTCCACCGGTGAGGAGGCAGCCGGGACCCGCGTGGCGTTCGACATCGACGCCCTGCGCCGGGAGGCACGCGAGTCGGAGCGCCTGGCGGAGGAGCGACGCTGGGGCGACAAAGAGCGGCAAGGGGGGCGGTGACCTCTTCCGGGCGCTGCCTTCTGCCCGAAGGCGGCCGGCTCCGCGGTTCGATCCCCCTCGTGAAGGAAGCGGCGGCCGCCGGATGGTAGTCCGTCAAGCGGCGCAGCGCGGGTTCCCGTCACGAGCGATCGGTGCGCCCGCGCTCCGATGACCGCCCTCGCTGCCGTTTGGGCGACGTTCGTTGCCGTCTTCGTCTTCTTCGTCGGGGGGACGTACGGCGGGAACTCGGTCGTCTGGGCGCAGGCGGTCACCTGGGTCGGTGCAGCGACCGTGCTGGGGGGCTGGCTCGTCGTCGCCGTCCGGCGGCCCGAGCTGCGACCGACGGGACCGCTCCCGATGGCGATCCTCGTCGCGAGCGGCGCCTTCGCCCTCTCCGGCCTTGCCTCGGTCCGACGCGCGGCTCTCCTTCGAGCCGATGCTCATCGGCCTGGCAACCGCGCTCTGCTTCCTCGCCCTCCTCGGGCTCCTCCGGGTCCCCGGGGCGCGGCGGCGGGCGGGCTCGCTCGTCATCGTCCTCGCCGTCGCGGTGGCCGTCGGCTACCTCGGCCAGGTCCTCGTCGAATGGGCGAACTGGTGGCTCCTCGTCGGGCGGGTGACGCAACCGCCGCTCCGGCCGAACTGGGCGGGCCTCACTTTCGGCTCGCCGAACCTCGTCGCCACCGTGCTCCTCCTCCTCGGGCCGCTGGCCACGGTCCTCATCGCCGGACGGGCCGGTCGGGCCGCCGCCGTCGGGCTTGCCGTCGCCGCCGGTCTCGCCATCTTCCTGACCGGGTCGCGGGGTGGGTACATCGGGGCGGCGGCGGCGCTCGTCGTCGGTCTCGGGCTCGTCGCGGTCCGGACTGGTCGGTCTGAGGCTTCGACCCGGGGTGCGGCGGTCACCGGATCGGGCCGCGGGCTGCGTGCCGTGCTCGGAAGCGTGCCCCGCTGGGCGATCGCCGTCGTCGGTGCGACGGGCGTCCTCGGTGCCCTGGCGGCCGGCCCGGCCCTCCTCGCTCGGTTCGCCGTCGGCGGGGCCGACGACCGCCTCGGGTTCTGGCGGACGGCGATCGCGACGTTCCTCGACCATCCGTGGACCGGCGGGGGACCGGGGACGTGGGCCCAGCTCCGCTACGCCTACCTCGGCCCCGACGACCCGACGTACGCGGTTCCCCACACCCACAATCTCTACGTCCAGGTCCCCGCCGAGCTCGGCCTCCTCGGGACGGCCGCGCTCGGGCTCGCCGTCGCGGTCTTCGGGCGGGTCTGGTGGCGCCGCTGGAGGGGTGTCCGCGGGCCGAGGGACGCTGGCCAAGCCGCCCCGCTCGAGGCCGCCGCCGTCCTGGCGGGCCTCGCCGGCCTCGCCGGGCAGTCCCTCGTCGACAACCTCGTGAACCTGCCCGGGATCTCCCTCGCCGTCGCCCTCCTCGTTGCCTGGGTCGGGGCGGGGGACGACGGCGTGGGCTTGAGGGCGGGGACTTCGCGACTCGGCCGAGCCCTCGCCGACGGGCGGCTCGCGACCGCGGGAGCCGGCGTCCTCGCCGCCATCCTCCTCGCCGCTGCCCCGACGCTCGTTCGGGCGCAGCTCGCTGCCGTCCGGGCCGAGGGCGGGAACGCCGCGGCGAACGCCGGCGACTGGCAGGCGGCCCTCGCCTCGTACGAGGCCGCCCTCGCCCTCGACCCCGATTTCACCCTCTACCAGCTCGAGCGAGGTGTCGCCCTCGCCCACCTCGGCCGCCTGGCCGAAGCCCGCGAGGCGTACGCGCTGGCCGCCCCGGTCGACCTTGTGCCCGAGAACGTCATCGCCCTCGCCACGCTCGAATGGCGGCTTGGCAACCTCGACGCCGCCGTCACGGCGGCCGAGGACGCCTTGCGGCGCGGCGCCCGATCGGCCCTCGTCGCCCTGAATGCTGGTCGGATCTTCGAGGCGGCCGGCTTGCTCGGGCAGGCGGCCGACGCCTACGCCGCGGCCCTGGCCGACGAACCGGCCCTCGGCCGATCGACGTACTGGCGGGCTGCCGTCCGTCGCCTCGACCTCGTCGATCTCGCCTTCCGGGCCCGCGACGTCGTCCTCCGCCGTGAGCCGACCGACCACGGTCGCGCCGCCCTCGTCTTCGCCTACGCCGGGCTGGCGCGCGAGGCGATGGACGAGACGGACGCGGTCGCGGATCCGGAGGAGCGAGCCTTCCTCCGGCTCGTCGTCGCGGGCATCGACGGCGATGCGGCGGCCGTTGCGGAGATTCGCCGCCGTGCCGTCGCCGACCCGCTCGACTTCGAGGCGGTCGGCTGGGCGGCACGGTTCGCCGGTGTCGCCGGCGACCCCGACGCCGCTCGCCTCCGGACGTGGGCGGCCATCGTCCGGAACGATGCCGCCGACGGCCTCGTCTTCGAGCGCTCGGTCGTCCCGGCGCCCGATCCGCAGCGGGTCTTCGGGATCGTGACGAACTACCCGTTCGCCATCTACCAGCGGCCGCCGCCCCTCGATCTGCTTCCGCCCGAGGTCCTCGTCATCGGCGCCCGCCTCAGGAGCTGAGCCGGCGGCGTCGAGGGGCCGTCGGCGGCGCGGCCGGCCGGGGCGGCGTCAGTCGGCGATGAGGAACTCGCCCTGCGGGTTGAGCGAGAGCGGATGGTACGACCAGGAGGCCCCGTCGAAGCCGAGGATCATCGCGCCGAGCGAGGAGGTCGACCGAACCCGCGGTAGCGAGGCCTCGGTCATCGTTGCGAAGATCGGGCCGGAGCCGAAGAAGCGGTAGTCAGTCCGGATCGTGCCCCCCTCGGTCCCGGTCGTCTCCTCGATGATCCCTGCCGGAACGCCCTCGATGACGGCGTTCCGGAAGCAGCCCAGGACCTCCTTCGGGTTCCCCCAGACCGCGCTGCTCCTCGCGCCGGTGCTCCCGGCACCCGCGGCCGGGCCCATCCATTCGCCCGGCGAATGCCACCGAGGGGTGCTTCAACGGCCGGCACCAGACATTCGTGCGCTGGATCGTATGCCCGGCCACCCGGCTGCCGCGGCGCCATCCATGCCCCCCACGAATGGTGGACCCGGTCGGTGGCGAGATCGTCGGGCGACCATTCACCGGGCGCATGACCGACCGCCGCGCGCCCGGGTGACCGCCTCGCTCGGCCTGCTCCCGCCCGCCGAGTCGGCGACCCGAGCCGTTCCCCGCCGACGGGACCCCGTCGGGCCATTCACCCGGTGCATGGCTGCACGGGCCGACCGGCGGCGCGGGCCGACCGGCGGCACCGGCGGACCTGACCCGGCGGCGCGGGCCGACCCGACGGGCCGACGGCGACGGCCGCGGTCGCGCTGGAGCGGCGGGTCCACCAATCGCCGGAGCGGCGTGAAGCACGACAGCTTCCGTATGCGCCCCGATGACGATGGCCTCCCGGTCGAGCGACGTCGGGTCGCGAGGTCGTCCGCTCCATCGCCGCGCTGGCCGGCGCGCTCGAGCTCGACGTCGTCGCCGAGGGGGTCGAAACGGGCGAGCAGGTGACGATCCTCCGCGAGCTCGGGGTCGGCCGCGCCCAGGGCTTCCTTTTCGCCCGGCCGATGCCGGCGGCGGCGCTGGAGGTCTGGGCGGACGCGACCGCCACACCTCGGTCGAGGGTGGCGCCGGCGCGAGCGTAGGGGTAGGGGCGCGCCAGGGCCCCCGGGAGCCGCCCACGAAGGGACCAGCGTCCGTCCCAGAGCGAGGTCGACCCAGGAAGTTATAAGTGCGCGAATAGTAGGGCGACTTATAACAAGGCGCCGAGGGTTTCGCCACGAAGACCCGAGAAGGAGGCCATGGACGCCCGCCAGGTACCCGCGCCGCCAGCGCCCACCGACCTCTTCGACCGAGAACAGGAGTGGGCGGACCTCACCAACTTCGCGCCGCGCCTCTTGATGGACCGCGCCTCGGTCTCGTGTACGGGCGCAGGCGGCACGGCAAGACCTACCTCCTCGAGCACGTCGCCTCGGCGAGCGAGGGGTTCTACTACCAACCGATCGAAGAAGAGCGCCACCCCACCCTGGAACGGTTCGCCGCCGCGGTGGCCGCCTTCGCCGGAGCGCCCGCCTGGGCCGGCGCCCGCTTCCCGGACTGGGCGGCCGCCCTCCGGGTCCTCGCCGAGGCGGCGGCCGGTCGGCTCCTCGCATCGACGAGTTCCCGTCCCTCCTCCGCGGCTCGCCCGAGCTCCCTTCGATCATCCAGGCTGCCTTCGACGCCGCTCGGGCCGGCCGTCACCCCGCCTTCCGGCTCGTCCTCTGCGGATCCGCCCTCTCGGTGATGACGGAGCTCCTGACCGGCCAGCGGGCCCTCCGTGGGCGAGCGAGCCTCGACCTCGCCCTCGAGCCGTTCGACTATCGTCAGGCGCGCTCGTACTGGCGCATCGGGGACCATCGGACGGCGTTCCTCGTCGATGCCGTCGTCGGCGGCGCCCCGGGCTATCGCGACCTCCTCGATGGCCGGGTTCCGGCCGGGCCGGGCGAGTTCGCCGACTGGCTCGCGGCCGGCGTTCTGAACCCCTCTCACGCGCTCTTCCGGGAGGCCGACGACCTCCTCGCCGAGGAACCCGGCCTCGTCGACCGGTCCCTCTATCGCTCGATCGTCGGCGCCGTCGCGGAAGGGAGCCGCACGATCCGTAACGTGGCCCGAGCCGTCGGTCGCCCCGAGACCGCTCTCGGCCACCCGCTCGGCCAGCTCATGCGCAGCCGCTTCCTCGTCCGGCACGACGACGTGTTCCGCCCGCGCCGGCCCCTCCTCAGCGTCGCCGACCCGCTCCTCCGGTTCTTCTTCTCCGTCGTTCGCCCCGACCTGCCCCGTTTTGAGGCGCGACCTCCTCTTCGGGCTCGCTGGCTTCGAGGCGACGCTCCGCCGGGCGGCGCGAGGCCGCACCGATGTGGAGCTCGTCGACCTGGAGCGATGCTACGAGGGCGAGTGACGGCCGACGTGTCTCTCTAGATAAGGGCCGTTATCATAAGCGCCGTTATTTACCCGAACCGACCGAGAAGGACAGACCGGGAAGGGTAGGATGCCGTTCATCGATCGAGAGCGCGAGCTCGAGGCGCTGGAAGAGCGCTGGGGGTTGGAGCCCCAGCTCATCCTGCTCTGGGGACGGCGCAGAATCGGCAAGACGACCCTCATCCAGCGGTTCGCCGTTGCCAAGCCGGGCATCGTCTACCAGGCGATCCAGGGCACGGCCGCGGAGCAGCTCACCCTCCTCACCGATCGGATCCTCGCCTATCGGCCGGATCCCGCCCTCGCCGCGTCGCCCCTTCAGAACTGGCCCCAGGCGCTGGCGTACCTGACGAACCTCGCCCGCCTGGCCGCGGCGCGCCGCGAGCCGCTCCTCGTCGTCATCGACGAGTTCCCGTATCTCGTCGCCTCGACGCCGGCCCTGCCGTCGATGCTCCAAGCCACGCTTGAGGAGGTGCGTCGGGACGGGCTCCCGCTGTTCCTCGTCATCGCCGGGAGCCAGGTGGCGATGTTCGAGCGGCACGTCCTCCATGGGCCCCTCTTCGGGCGGCGGACCTGGGGCGAGCAGCTCCCGCCCCTCGACCACCGCCAGGCGCGCGGGTTCTTCCCCGACTGGACCGCGGCGGACGCACTGCGGGCCTGGGCGGTCCTCGGTGGCGTCCCGTACTACCTGGAGCAGTTCGACCCGGGACGGTCACTGGCCTGGAACCTTGAGAACCGGATCCTCCGAAAGGGCGAGGTCCTCTACTCCGAAGCCGAGCTGGTCGTCTCCGAGGAGCTCGGCCCCGACGCCCGGACGTACCTCTCGATCCTCGCCGCCGTCGCATCGGGTGCGAGCCGCCAGAACGAGATCGCGACCCGCGTCGGCATCCCGGGGCATGCCGTGCCCCCGTACCTGGCGACGCTGCGGCGGCTCCACCTCCTCGAGCACGATCGGCCGACCGGAGGCGGGAAGGGGGGCCGGGCCGGGGTCTGGCGACTCGGCGACCCCTACCTGCGGTTCTGGTTCCGCTTCGTCCGACCAAACCTGGCCGACCTCGAGGCGCGGCGGCATCGCGAGGTCTTCCGACAACGGGTTGCCCCCGAGCTCGACCGGTTCGTCTCCAAGCCCGCCTTCGAGGAGGCGTGCCGCTCGTACGTTCGACTGGCCATGGGCCGGGACGCAGCGCTGCCCGAGCGAGGGGTCGTCGGCGCTTGGTGGGGGCAGGTGCCGGACGAACGGCGATCGGGGGGTCGACGGACGCGAAAGGGCGAGGTCGATGTCGTCGTCTACGACGGCGAGCGTCTGCTCCTCGCCGGCGAGGCGAAGTGGTCCGCCGGTGAGGTCGACGTCGATGCCCTCGGTCAGCTCGAAGCCACGGCTCGCCACCTGCCAGGCTTCGGCCCCGAGACGCGGCTTCTGCTCGTGGGCCGGGAAGGGTTCAGTGCCCGCCTGCGGCAGATCGAAGAGGCCGGGCGGGTCATCCTCCGTACGGTCGACGACCTCTACCGCTGACCCGGCCCGGGGCGCCGCCGCGGCCGGGCCGCATCCATTCGCCCGGCGAATGCTACCGGGGGGTGCTTCACCGGCCCGCACCGGATATTCGTGGGCTGGATCGTACGCCCGGCGAGCCGGCAGCCGCGGCGCCATCCATGCCCCCCACGAATGGTGGACTCGGCCCGTGCCGAGATCGCCGGGCGAGCATTCAGCGTGTGCATGACCGACCGTCCCGCGCCCTCGTGACCGCCTCGCGCGGCCCGCTCCCGCCCGCGGACCCGGTAACCCGAGCCCCGCCCCGCTGGCAGGACCCGGTCGGGCCATTCGCCCGGTGCATGGCTGCACGGGCCGACCCGGCGGCTCGGGTCGACCGCCGCGGCACGGGCCGATCGCCGCGGCACGGGCCGATCGCCGCGGCACGACGGCGAGGACCTTGGGCGGGGAACAGCGAGCGGGCGCCCACGAAAGCGTTCTCCGCCACCCCAGGAGCGTCTTCGCAGCTCAACCCGGGACGAAGCCCTGCGGCGAGGGACATCTGCCTTGACCGACGTGTCGATGACGATCACGACTCGCCGAAACCGGTCTCGCGGAGGTGGCGATCGACGTCGTCGGCGACGTCTCCAGACTTCCCGGCACAACGAGGCCCCGCTTCCCCCCGGCGAGGCCTCGCTCCTTCAGCTTGTCGGCTCCGGGAGCAGTTGGGTCAGGGAGCGCAGCCGCAGCAGCGGGCGGGACTCGAACTTGTCGAGTGCCGTGTCCGTTGGGGCGGGAGCACCATCGCATCACGATAATATGATGTAGTTATGAAGACGCGGACGACGGTGACCCTCGACGAGGAGGTCCTGCGGGCTGTGAAGGTGCGAGCGGCGCGGACCGGGAAGCGCGAGAGTCAGGTCATCGAGGAGGCACTCCGGCGCGATCTGGGCCTGGACCTCCTGGCGGGGCTCTGGGAACGGAACCGGATGTCGGAGGACGAGGCGATGGCCCTCGCCCTCGAGGCCCAGCGGGAGGCGCGCCGCGCGACCGAGCGGCGTTCGGATCTGGGTTAGGCCGTGCGGGCGGTCCTGGACGTGAACGTCTTGGTTGCCGCCCTCCTCTCGGCCGGATGCGCTCCCGCTCGATTGCTCACCAACTGGCTCGACGGGGGCTTCGAGCTGGTCGTTTCAGCGGAGCTCCTGACCGAGCTCGAGCGCGCGCTCTCGTACCCGAAGGTTTGCGCCTGCGTCTCCGCCGACGAGGCCAGGCGCCTGGTCGTCCTCCTGGAGACCGGGGCGCTGCTGCTTCGGGATCCGCCCGACGAACCGCCCGTAGAGCCGGCAGATCCGGACGACCGTTACCTCGTCGCCCTGGCTGCAGCCGCCGAGGCCGTCCTCGTGACCGGCGACGCAGGGCTGCTCGCCCTCCGCGACCGTGGCCTTCCCGTGCTGCGTCCGGCCGAGTTCCTCCTCGAGGTGGAGCGTCGGCCGCCGCCTGCCGGGTAGCGTGCTCGCGGCCGCTCTCCGTGCGGGCGAGGGTCGGGGCCCGGGCGAGCGTCGGGCCGTGGTGCGGGCCACCGGGCGGCGCTCGATGCCGCCGGACGTGCAGGCCGTCCCGGACGACGAGCCCATCGGTCACGCCTCGCCGTCCGCGCCCGGGCTACCCGGACCGTGGCGCCCCGAGCTCACCGCCGACGCCCACTGTCGAGGCGATCGCCCGGGTCGCGACCGTCCTCCTTTCGAGCCGCTGAGCGGGAGCCAAGCGGACGCTATGACCCGGCCGCCAGGGCCGCCTGCCGCTCGATCGTCTCGACCCGCTCGAGGGTCATCGATCGGAGGCGCGCCGACCGGATCCGAGCGACCCAGGCCCGTGCCTCGGCGCCACGGTACCCGTCGTCGAGGCGGAGTTCCGGCAGGTGACGGAACCGCCGCCCATGGGTCGCCCCGAGGTAGGCGAGGTCGAAGACGGCCTTCGCCGGCCTCGCGAGCGCGATCCCCGAGGGCAAGACCTCGAACCCTCCGAAGACTTCTGGGGCGAGCTGATGGACAACGACGACGCCGAGCGGCGTCGAGATCCGCCGCGAGCGCCCGAGTGAGACGGCGTGGGTCTCCCGCGGGATCTGCGACAGCATCCCGTGGGCGTGGAGCGCCGACCAGAGCGACACGTAGCTCGGATAGGGGGCGGTCAGCGCCGGAACGATCGCCATGACATCGACGTCGGGTTCGATCGCCCAGAGGCCGCGACAGATCTTGCGGACCACGCCTGCGTCGGCCAAGCGGCGCAGGAGATGGCTCGTCGCACTCTCGCTCTGCCCAAGCCGAAGGGCCGCATCGCGGGTCGTGACGACCGGGAGTCCCATCGCCCGGAGGCTGGCCAGACTCGCTGCCGCGCTCATCCGGACAGCTCCAGCAGATACGTGATGACCCGATCCTGCATCGCCGACCAGGCGGCGGGCTGTTCGTAGAATGGGCGAAGTTCGAGGTCGACGAACGGAAGCACGGCGTCGCGGAAGGCCTCATAGCCGAGTTCGGTTGCCCGATCTGCCGCCTGCCGCGCCAATCCCGGGTCGACCTGCCCTTTCGTCGGTGCCTCGCCTCGGTAGTGACCGAGGAGGAGATCGAGATCGAACACGTCGCGCGGCTGGTTCGTGGCCCGTGCCGCCAGGGCGACGATCTTCTGGGCGATCGCTGCGGCGGGGAGGTAGTGGGGGATGACGATGGGCGGGACGCCGTACCGACCGGCGATGGGGGCGTCGATCGGGTCGGCGCGCGACACCGCACGGGCGTCCTCCGAGGCCCCACGGCTCTCTATCCGATGACTGAATTCGAGGGCCGTCGATATCGGCAGACGATGCCCAGGTGCCTTGACCTCGATGATCCAGCGCTGGGTCGTCGGGGTCTGTTTCTGGCTCGCGGTCCTGATGATCGAAAGATCGTGACTCCGGAGCACGAGCCCGACGACCGCCGCCCGGAGCGCCTTCTCGACGTGATCCGCGAGCCGCCAGTCGGCGATGCCGAGGACGTCGAAGTCCAGGTCCTCCGACGACCGCGGGCTGGCGAAGAAGAACCTAAGGTTCGCGCCACCCTTCAGGACGTACCGCCCAACTTTTAGCGACCGAGCAAGGCCGGCCAGAACCGCAAGCTGGGCGACGTCGTAAATCTCCGGGATCGAGCGGATCGTGGCCATGGGCCAAGACTACGAGTTGTTGTCATATATGTCAAGAGTCTGCTCTCCTAGACCGCCGGTGCTCGCGGCGCCGACCCGGCGACCGGGCGGCTCCGGCCTGGCCGCCGGCTCCACCCGGCGGGCCCCGGGTCGGCCGGCGGCGTGGTAGCGTTTCTGGCGACTCCATCGACACCCCAGGCCCCGCGGGGCCGACGACCCGGAGGAGGACGACGGAACCGATGATCGATCTCGGCGGCAAGCACGCGGTCGTCACCGGCGGCTCGCGCGGCCTGGGGCGGGCGATCGCCCTTCGCCTCGCGACCCAGGGCGCCGACGTCGCGATCAGCTACCGGGGCAACGAGGCGGCCGCCGCCGAGACCGTCGCCGCCATCGAAGGCCTCGGGCGGCGGGCCCTCGCCGTCGCCGCCGACGTTCGGGACCCGGCCGCCGCCGAGCGTCTCATCGCGGCCGCCCTCGACGCCTTCGGGACGATCGACATCCTCGTGAACAACGCCGGGATCACGAAGGACGATCTCATCATGCGGATGAGCCTCGACGCCTGGCGGGACGTCCTCGAGACGAACCTCTTCGGCGCCTTCTACACGACGAAGGCGGTCACCCGGCCGATGCTGAAAGCCCGCCGGGGCCGGATCATCAACATCACGAGCGTCTCAGGCCAGGCCGGCCAGATCGGCCAGGCGAACTACAGCGCGGCGAAGGCGGGCCTCATCGGTCTGACGAAGGCGACCGCCCGCGAGCTCGCCAGCCGGGGGATCACCTGCAACGCCGTCGCCCCGGGCTTCGTCCTGACCGAGCTGACCGAGGGGCTCCCGGAGGCGCTGAAGAACGAGATCGTCGCCCGGACGCCGCTCGGGCGGTTCGGGACGCCGGAGGAGATCGCCGCGGCCGTCGCCTTCCTCGCCTCGGACGAGGCGGCCTTCATCACGGGCCAGGTCCTGGCGGTGGACGGCGGGCTGGTGATGATGTGAGGGAGGCGGTGACGAGTCCGTGCGCCAGTGGGGCAGGGCTGAGACCCCATGAGGCGAACGATTGGACGCATTGTCCAGTTTGCGGGGGCCCGCTGGGTAGCCGCCTTGCAAGAATCAATGACGGGTGGTGGCTCGTGGTCTGCGAGGGCTGCGATGCCGGAGTTACCTGGCCGAAGCCCACGCTGGTAGACCGGCAGAAGCAGTGGGCAGATCTCTATGACCTGGGGGTGCGCGTCAGCACGTACACCGCGCGGGCACGCGAGTTTCGAGAACGCTGGAACCAGATACTCGCACTGGCGCAGCAGGACCTGGGGAGAGCACCTGAGAGCGTCCTCGATGTGGGATGCGCACTCGGACACTTTCTCGCGCACGCTCGCACCAGGGGAGTAAGGCGCGTCATGGGGATCGAAAGCGATCCGGCTTGTCGCGAGTGGGCCAGTAGTCAACTTGGCGTCGAGGTCCGTGGCGATTTGGCGTCCCTTAGAGGATGCAAGCCCTTCGACCTGATAACCATGATGGACGTTCTAGAGCACATGGAGGATCCGGTGTCGTTCCTCGCCTCGGCTGCCGGACTCTTGGCCCCGGATGGCGTGGTAGTCCTTCAGCTTCCGAACCGCCGGAGCGTAATGGCCTCGCGAGCGGGTTCACGCTGGAGCTGGTACTCCGCACCGGATCATCTGATCCACCTGTCGCCCGCCAGCGTGCGCAGGCTGGCGACTCAAGCGGGCCTCCAATTGAAGCGCCCTCGAACTGGAGACATGCTGGGCGACTACGTACTCGATGTTTACCCGCGCGTTGGGCGGCTAGGGCTTTTGCTCCGGCGAGTCCCACCCGGCTGGCGCCTGTGGCCTCGAGAGGATGGCCTCGGTGGACTGATTCAGGCAGTTCTTGTGGCACGTACGGAGTAGGCTGTCGGCGATGAACTCTGGGGACGCGGCGCATCACGCCCTAGGACTTAGACAGGGGCCGGGGCCCGATCGTTGCGCTGGACCCGCTGACGACAGGGCCGCGCCGCCGCGGATTTCCGTGGCGATCAACACACGGAACGAGGAAAGGCGTCTCCCGTACGCGCTGCGATCCGTCCGACCATGGGTCGACGAGATCGTGGTCGTTGACATGGAGAGCGAGGACCGGACCGTGGACATCGCGAGGTCATTCGGTGCGGTCGTGTTCTCTGTCCCACCGATGGGGTATGCGGATCCGGCACGAGCATTCGCGCTCTCGAAGTGCACTGGGGACTGGATCTTGGTGCTGGACGCCGACGAATTGGTGCCTCCGACGCTGGCGTCGCGACTCCGGGCCATTGCATCAGGCGATGTGGCCGACGTCGTCATGATCCCAATGTGGAACTATCTCCTGGGCGCTCCCCTCATGGCCACGGGTTGGGGCCCCCATCAAGATGTCCACCCCCGGTTCTTCCGCAGGGGTTGTGTCAGCGCTTCGGCAAGTATCCATGCGTACCTTCACGTATCACGGGGAGCCCGCGTCGTTAGGCTCGAAGCAAGCCGCGAGCTGTCAATCGCGCACTTCAACTACGTCGACATCACACACTTCATTGAAAAGCTGAACCGATACACGAGTATCGAGGCCGAGAGTCGTCTCGCACGAGGCGAGGCCGGCTCGGCCGTCTCCGCGCTACTCGCCGGCGGGCGGGAGTTCCTGCGGCGCTTTTTTCGTCAAGGGGGTTTTAGAGACGGGTGGCGCGGGTACTACTTGGCGCTCCTGATGGCAGCCTATCGCATCGTTACCGCCGCGAAGATCCGCGAGATGCGAGAGGTCGGCACTCGAGACGGCGTGGAACGTGCGTATCTCCACGAGGCCGAGCTTCTGGTCCGCGAGTACGAGCGGGAATCGTCCTACTGATTCCACAGCGGCCGGGGCGCCTGCTCGAGCCGCGGGTGGGTCGAATGCCTAACCCTAGCGCAGCCCTCGCCAATATCCAGCGGTCACCAGGGCCCAAGCCCGGCCTAGGTCCTGCACTGCCGTGGATCGCTGGAGCAAGAGCCAGATGGCCAGGTAACCCGCAAGCGCGACGACCACGCCTGTCGCGCTGGCCATGGGCTCGTTCCCGCCGAGCGCGACTCGGGCCAACATTGCGAAGGCCAGCGCAGCCGTGGCAGCGGCGACTGCTGTTGCCATGTCTCTTGCCAAGGGGACCGGGACTAGGCTCTTAAGGGCTGCAAAGAACAACGGTGCTGATAATTGGACGAGTGCATTCGCTGGCCCGTAGCCCCACCAACCGAGGATGCTTACCAGCGGCACCGTCAGGATCCATGTCATGGCCACCCAGAGGAGAGTGAAGCGCAGCGTCAGATCGGGTCGCCGCAGGGCGTTCATGACAGCGAGGCCAGGTGACCCGGCTGCTGCCAGTGGCACTGCCACTCCAAGCCAGGGCAACAGCGACGCCGCCGGCCGCCACCGCTCGCCAAAGAGCAGCGTGATCCATTCCTCGGGCGCTGCGAGCAAGACCACCGCCAGTCCAACGGCAGCGAACACGTTCCAGCGGATTGTCCGCTGTAAGAGGCGCCCCAATCGCTCGGGCTCATGGCGCAGGCGTGCAAAGCTGGGAAACAGGAGCCTGTTGAGGATCCAGGAGAGCATGACCGTGTAGCCGACCGCCGTTGTAGCCAGGCTCACGTATCCGACCGCGGTTGTGCCGGCGAGGAGTCCGATGAAGACCGGGTTCACGGCGTCTTTTACGAAGGAGAGGATGACGGACCCTTGATACGGTAAGCCAAATGCGAGCAAGTCCTTGACAACGGCTGTCGACCAGGAGAGGCGGGGCCGCCAGGGCGATGACAGATGGAGCAAGACGACGCTCACCAGGGTGCCTGCCAGAGCGCCGATAACAACGCTTAACGCACCGAGACCAGCCACGGCAGAGACCACGGCCAGCCCCTGGAAGACCACGGAGTACGCCGACTCCGCTCGTGCGACGGCGGTAAATGCGAGCTTCCGCTCGAGCTTGAGGGTCGGCGGCATTCGGAGCACGCCGATGAGAAGCACGATGGCGAGCAGCCGGAACACGTCCTGGTGACCGCTCGGGAGCCCGTAACTTCGGCTGATTGCAGGGGCTGCCAAGAACAAAGCGAGTGCGCCAAGGAGCGTGATAACAAACTGGGCGGTGAAAGCTACCCGGATCTGATTCTCTGCAGGCTCCTGACGTTGTTGTATGAGTGCGGCGCCCAAACCAACATCCCCGATCGCGGAGAATGCGCCGATGACGAACACGACGATGGCGTAGACACCGAAATCCGAGGGGCTCAGCAGTCGGGCCAGCAGAACGGTCCCAATGATCGTCGCGGCCCGCACGCTGACGTGGCGCACCGCGAGGGCGACGGCTCCCCTCATGAACAGGGTGCCGAACTGAGGACTGAGCTCGCTACGCTCGGCGAGGGGTTGGCCGCGATCGCTCATGCGAAAGGGGTCGGAGGGACACGCTCCTTACGTGATCCTCGAAGCGGTCGAGTCTGCGGGCTTCGACGTCGCTGCTGAGGAGTCCCGTTACAACGCCAAATGCCCACATTCCAACGAGACCGCCAACCGACTCGGTGAGGGCGCCCGCCGCTGGCAGGAGGACCATGGCTGTCCCTGCTGCCAAGCCGACACCTCGTAGGTCTGGTTGTGAGCGTGTACTGATCGCCACGGCCAGGCCCGCGCTGACGAGCCAGAAGGTCCAGGCCGCGGCCCCCGGCCACCCAAGCTGGGCCAGGAGCACGCCCAGCATGCTCTCGCCGGCTGCGGCCATCGGCCTGCTCGAAAAGACACCGGAGGAGCCCAGCCCCAGTCCCAGCGGGTTCGACAAAGCTGTGTCGAGTCCACTGGTCAGCCCTGCGAGGTGCATCCGGAGACCGGAGTTGACGCCGAAGAGTTCAGCAACCACGGCAATGCCCACCAAACCTAAGCACATCGCCACGGCGAGCAAGACCATAACCGCGCGCGAAGCCAGGCGAGGCCGAAGGCGTGCGGCAAATAGGTAGGTCGATCCCGCGAGAGCCAGGGCCCAGCCTCCCTTGCCGAGGGTCAGCCCCAACGCCATGACCACGGCGGCGAGGCCGGGCAACATCCCCAGACGTTGTCTTGTGTCGAGATCGAGGGTGAGCGCGATCCCGAGCAACAGAACCAAGCTAAGGAAGAGTGACAGCGTCGGAGCCTCAAGAAACGTGGAGACGAGCCGTCGAGACGGGACCCCGCCTTCGAACGACCAGAATGCGTGAGGTAGCCCGGCAATGGTCGCCTGGGCGTCTGGAGCGCCGGACGTCGCCGAACCGCTGTACGGGGCGGTCGCGTAGTACGCGTTGGGATCGGCGAGACCTCCCCAAATCATCCCGGGCGGGCTAAACCGCTCCAGGAGGCCAAATCCGGCGACGGCGATTCCTCCGGCGACGACAATGGCGATGGCGAGCCGGGCGTTCCCCTGCTGGACTCGTACGGTCCGGGCTGCCAGGTACGTCATCGGAAGTACAAGAAACCGGCGAGCGTAGATCAACCGCTCTTGCAGGGGGGCATCGCTGAATACGAACCCGACGGCGACAACTAGTGCGAATGCCACGACAACCAGATCCACAAACTGAAACGGGCGAGGCTGCTGTCGCCACCGTCCGAGGTAGTAGGGAAGTCCTACTACCACAAGTGCGGGGAACACGAACTCGTCGTAGACCAAGAGCGCAGTCACCCGTTCCGTTGCAAGCTGTGGCGCTGCGACCGCGATCAGGAATCGCTCCGAGGAAAAGAGGGTCACGAGCGCGAGAGAGAGCCCGACGCTGGATGAGAGCAACACGCGAAGGCTCAACAACGTGGCGACTAGCGCCACGCTGTAGCCAAGCCAGAAGATCGGCCCGGCCGGGCCGATGATGAGCGTCAGTAGGGCGAGGGCCGCCGTGGGCACAAGAGCCACCCCGATCGTTCGCAGGTGGCGCACCGACACGTCCCATACGAGGTCGAGTGCGTGCTCGGAGCTCAGATCAGCACCTCCTCATCTTGGCCAGCGCTGGCGAGTGGGTAGGAGCTCTCGGTACAGGGCGGCCGTCTTGGCGGCGATGGGTCCCCAATCGAAGTGTGTCCTGCCGAACTCCAACGCGCGCGCGCCAAGCGCAGCGCAATAGGCTCTATTGGCAAGGAGCTGTACCAGCGCAACGGCGAGAGCATCGGCGTTGCCCGGCGGCACGAGAGCCCCAGTCACTCCGGGGATCACCCACGTGTTGTGCTCGCCGACGGACGTCGCCACGACCGGACGTGCGGAGGAGTATGCGTACCGCAGCACGCCGCTCGTCGTGATGCCATGGTACGGGAGCACGACAACGTCGGCGGCTCGGTAGTACGCGTTCACATCGGCATCAGGCACCTGTTCGAGTCGGACGGTTACCGTCCCCCGAGTGGAGGGACCCTGGGCCAATCGCTGCAGGGACAATAGTACGCCTGGAGCTAAGTCGCGGTCAGGTTGACCAGCAACAACCAGGTGCGCCGTCGGAAGCGATTCCACGACCTGAGGCCAAGCTCGCACCAGCACGTCGACACCCTTCGAGGAGCGCAGGGTGCCAAAGAACAGCGCAAGCGCACTATGGTTGGGCAGCCCCAATTTGGCCCTCGCCTCCTGTTGATCCATGTCTGGAGCCGCAATCAGCGAAAAGTCGCCATGTCGAATCACGACGATCTTCTTGGGGTCAATGCCGAAGGCACCCGCTAGCTCAAAGCGATCAGATTCGTTATGGACGATTATCCGGTCGACGCTGCGGTAGAGGATCCCAAGCAGTATTCGAGCGACCGGGCTTCGGACGCGCCAAGGCACTGTCTCGTGGGCGGTGTACACGGTGGGGATGCTCAGGGCCCGCAAGACCAGCACTGTCAGGAGGTCAGCCGGGAGCAGTTGTAAGTATTGCCAATGCGCGATGGCGGGTCGCTCGCGCAGGGCCATCGCCAGGAGTGCGAGCAGGGAACGAAGGTAGTTGACGCCGCGGCGCACCCTCCCGCCTGCTGACGTGCACCTGAACACAGGCCTGAGTGGAACTGCGAGATCATGCCGGCTCGAGAGAAGCCACCTGTCGCTCCCTAGTAGCTCGGCCCGAACGCCATTGGCCAGCAAGCCCGCGACGAGTCCAACATCGTAGTACGCGAGCCCTGAATAACTAATCGGATCGATGATCCACGCCCTGGGTGTCATGGCCGATCAAATGTACCCGCCTGCAAGCCCTGGAGAGGCGCAGGCCCGCGGTGGAGCCGGGTCTGCCACCCGGCGGCCATTCCTGAGGCTGTTGTATCCTCCCGGCGGCGAGCAAGCCTTCGGAGCAAGTTTCCGTGATCCGAAGTGGACGGATCAGCCCGAATAGGCCCCGAGCTACAGTCGAGGAGGTTTCTCGTGAGCGCCAACGCTCGCGCTGACGCCCTCCATGCCGCCGTCGCCGTTGCCATCCTGAACTGGAATGGTTTCGACCTGGTCAAGGCGTGCATAAAGTCGTTAACGAACCTGTCGACCCGGCATGAAGTCTTCGTGGTGGACAACGGGTCTGAGCAGCCTGAGGTGGAGCGCCTCCAGACCGAGCTGGGTGTCCGCGTGGTGGCCCTGCCCAGGAACGGCGGCGTGGCGTACGGCTACAACGCTGCAATCCGGCACGCGCATGAACAGGGCTACGCCTACGTGCTGCTGCTCAACAACGACACGGTTGTAGTGGACCCCGCGATGCTGGACGTACTACTCGGGGCCGCTCGCAAGGAGGCAGCGGCGGTGACGGCACCTCTGATCCTCGACCCGGACGGCCGGATATTCTCCGCAGGAGGCGTTATCACTTGGTTCGGCGCAGCGGTTCATCTCACAGCACCGAGGCGCACGTCGCCGTACCCCGTTGACTGGGTGGACGGATCCGCGCTGCTCGTTGACACAAGGATCGCCGTGGAGAGCAGCTTGATGGTCGAGGATTACTTCCTCTATTGGGAGGAGGTGGATTGGTGCTGGCGGCTGAGGCGGGCAGGACAACGCTGCATAGTGGCGCCGGCGACCCAAATCGTGCACGTGCGCGGGGCAACCAGCACGACCGAGCAGACCGAGTACTACTGGCTCCGCAACGGATTGTTGTTTCATCGACTGACCGGTTCGTGGGGCCAGAACGCGAGGTACCTTGCGTGGTACATCTTGTGGACCGTGCCTCGCTATCTGGTCAGGCAGGGTCTCATGCGTTGTAGGCCACTGACCGCCACACGGCTCTTGGCCCGCGCTATCGCCTGGAATGTCGCTGACGCCATGTCTCGGCGTTCGTGGCTTCGGCCTCCTACTGCGTCGGCGAGGAAGCCATCACCTACGCAACCCACAACATAGTGTCCCGGCCCGCCGTACTGCGCGACACGCTCCGTTGGGCAGCACAGCGTCCGCCGGGGCGACAGCAGGTGATCTTGCAAGCACTCAGGCTGCTCGGCCCAGCGCTATGTGCAGCTCCCATGATCGGCGGGTCGCCCTCCTCCGGGGTTGGATCAGCGCCGGTGCGGCGGCACGGCATGGGCCCCTCGTCGACGTCCGGGACGTCGTCCGGCCCTAAGTTGCGAGCCTCCTACGATTTGGGAATGAGGTGCCCGTGGCGACCGATGGCCTTCGAATAGCGATCATCGGCAGCCGGGGGGTCCCGGCTCGCTACGGCGGGTTCGAGACCTTCGCGCAGGAGCTCGCGCCGCGGCTCGTGAAGCGCGGCCACGAGGTGACCGTCTATGGGCGCGCGCCTGGCCCCGACGGAGCCCGAGTGTCCGAGTACCGTGGGGTTCGGGTTATGCACACCCGCGCCGTCCGCAGGCGCTCGCTCGAGCAGCTGAGCCATGAGCTCACCTCGATCGTGGAGTCCCGACGGAGAGGCTTTGACTTCTACTACTTCCTCGGCTATCGAGGCGCGCCGCTCTACTTGCCGCTTCGGGCCATGGGCAAGCCCGTCGTCGTTCACACGGATGGACTCGAGTGGCGGCGGCGCAAGTGGAACCGCCTGGGTCGGACATACCTTCGGGCGGCCGAGTGGCTCGGAGCGCGCCTGTTCCCGGACTCGCTCATCTGCGACGCGCGTGCCATGGTCGAGCATCACACAAGGTCCTACGGCGCACGGCCGATCTACATTCCGTATGGGGCCTACGTCAGAAGTGCGAACGACCTGAGGG
Organism: Chloroflexota bacterium; assembly: GCA_026004015.1. Classification (GTDB taxonomy): domain Bacteria; phylum Chloroflexota; class Limnocylindria; order Limnocylindrales; family CSP1-4; genus BPIH01. The sequence goes on from BPIH01000001.1 coordinate 282,520, forward strand.
CCGAGGTGCTCGATCACTTCGCGTTGCGTCCCGGCGAGTACTACGCCGTCGTCTGCAGGATCGAGCCGGAGAACAACGTCGACACGATCATCCGCGAGTTCTGCGAGGCAGGGTCGCCGCGCGAACTGGTCGTGGTTGGCGGGATGAACTACGTCACGGCGTACTGGTCCGAGCTGGAGCGGCTGGCGGCCCGCGGTCCGGTGCGGCTCCTGGGTCCGCAGTACGGGGAGGGCGCCGTCGACTCGATCCTCCTCGGCGCCCGCGCCTACATCCACGGCCACGAGGTGGGTGGGACAAACCCGATTCTCCTCCAAGCGATGGGATGTGGCCGCCTAGTCCTCGCTCTGGACACGCCGTTCAACCGCGAGAACCTCGCCGCCACCGGCCGCTACTGGACGAAGGAGCCCGGGTCGCTCGCCGCGCTCATCCGCTGGGCGGACGCGAATCCCGACGAGGGGGTCAGGCTCGGGCAGGCCGCCCGGGAGAGGATCCGGGCCCGCTACGATTGGGAGAAGGTCGCCGACGCCCACGACAGCTTCTTTCGGGCCGTCGCCGCCCGCCACGGCATCCCGATCAGCCAACGCCCCTTCCCGACCGAGCTTGGAGCGGAGCCCTCATCGTGAACTTCGACGTTCGCCCCACCGAGATCCCCGCCGTCCGCCTCGTCGTGCCCCAGGCCTTCGAGGACGAGCGCGGCTTCTTCATGGAGGTCTACCGGCGCGACACCTTCGCCGCCCTCGGCCTCCCGACCGACTTCGTCCAGCTCAACCACAGCCGCTCGGTCCGGAACGTCGTCCGGGGCCTCCACTTCCAGTGGGACCCGCCGATGGGGAAGCTCATGCGGGTGACCGTCGGGCGGGCGTTCCTGGTCGCCGTCGACCTGCGGGTCGATTCGCCGACCCTCGGGCGCTGGGTCGGGGTGGAGGCGAGCGCCGAGAACCGGATCTTGGTCTGGGCGCCGGCGTCCTTCGCCCGGGGCTTCGCCGTCCTCTCCGACGTCGCCGAGGTGGAGTACCTCTGCACCGGGACGTACAACCCGGCGGCGGAATCGGGGATCCGCTGGGACGATCCGGCGATCGGGATCGCCTGGCCGGTCCGGCCGGAGGAGGCGATCCTCTCGGCGAAGGACCGGGCGGCCCAGTCCCTCGCCGACTGGCTGGCCCGCCCGGAGGCGCAGCGGTTCCGGGTCGAAGGGGGCTGAGGGCGCGGCCTATCCGGGGATCAGCAGCCGGCAGCCGACCGGGGCGGCGGCGAGGCGGCGGTCGAGGGTCGCGAGCGGGAGTCCGAGGCGTTCGGCGACGGCGACGTACCAGGCGTCGTAGGCGGTCAGGTTCCCTCGAAGCTCCCAGACGCGGGCCGCGAACGGCTCGTAGGGGACGAGGTCGACCCACAGGCGGCGGAGGTCGTTGTGCGCCAGGGCGGCCGTCTCCGGTGAGATCTCTCTGGCGAGTTCGGCCCGCCGGAGGACGTTCGCGACCTCAACGGGCATGAGGTGCGGCGCGACGAGGTCCTCGGTCGCGAGGAGCTTCCTCCGCCCAGCGACCGGTCGGCCCGACGTCGACGAGGGCGGCGACGACGACGCTCGCGTCGACGACGATGGTCACCGGCGATCGGCGTCGCGGTGGGCGAGGATCTGCTCGGCGGGGAGCGTCGTCGGGGCGGCGGCCTTCCGGCGGCGGACCTCGGCGACGAGGTCCGGGAGGGCGGGCTTTCTCGCCAGGGCGCTGAGCTGGAGGCGGAGGTACTCCTGGAGGGACTGCCCGGCCCGCGCGGCCCGAGCCGCCAGCTCGTTTCGAACGTCGTCGGGGACGTTGCGGATCGTGATCGTCGGCATGGCTGCATTGTGGCGCTGCTGCATGCACTATGCAAGCGCCTCAGCGAGGCCGTGGCCTGCGGACCGAGGATCGCGCTGGCCAGCGGCTAGGCGTCGTCGGTAGGACGTTCCTACACTGCCAGCAGTGGATAAGCCATTGTGTCGCGAGAGTAGTCGGCGCAAGTCACAAGGTGCCCGAAGCCGCTCCGCGAGCGCACTCGGGATCCGGGCGGGCACGACCATCGACTTCGAGGCTTCGTCGAGGGCGCGCTCGTCGGCCGGAAGAGCGTCGACGCGCTCCGCTCTCGACGAGCTCTCTGGGTCGCTCAACCTCGACGAGCCGGTCGACGAGTTCGTCCAGCGGGTGCGGGATGGCGCTTGAGGCCGGGGCGGCCGATGATCAGGGCCGTCGACACCGGCGTCCTCCTCGATGTCCTCGCTGCCGATCCTCGTTATGGGCCGAGGTCGCGAGCCGCGCTCGAGCGAAGCGCTCGCGTATGGGTCGGCTCGTGCCCACGAGGCGGTCTGGGCCGAGGTCATGGCGGCCTACGCCGACCCTGAGGAGGGGCGAGGTGCGCTCGATCGGATCGGCGTCGGCTTCGATGGCGGAGGCCCGGACGTCGGCCGTTTTGGCGGCCCGTGCCTGGCGAGCGTACCGAAGGGCGGGCGGACCGCGATCTCGGATCATGACCGACTTCGTCATCGGCGCCCACGCGGCGCTGAGGGCGGGCCGGCTGCTGACGAGAGATCGCGGCTTCTACCGGCCGTACGTCGCCGGCCTGTCCGTCGTGGAACCGTAGCGCGGCGGGCTCGGAGGTCTCGGCTCACCACGATATGCCGGCCCGGCTGGTCGTGCCGGCGCGGGCGCTCCCGTCGAGGCATGGTAGACTCCGCGGCGACTTGGACGCAGCCATGAACCGGGGTGGCCGTCGGAACCGCTCCCCGTCCGTCGCTACCCTGCTTTCCACCCTGTGGCCCGGCCTCGGGCAGCTCTACCTCGGGCACCGGCAGGCGGCGCTCGTCTACGCGACGCCGATCGTCGTCGCGCTCGGGGTCGTCGTCGTTCAGGCGCTCGGGGGGATCGAGCGGCTCGGGCTCGCGCTCCTGTCGCCGAGCGTCGCGCTCACGGTCGCCGTCCTCATCGGGCTCCTGGGGCTCTGGCGGCTGCTGTCGATGGCCGATGCCTTCGTCTCGGCGGGGGGCGGCGAGAGCTGCGCGCCATCGGGGGCGCGCTGGGGTTCGCGGCGGCCTGGCGCTCGTCGTCGTCGCCGTCCACGGGGTCGGCGTCTGGTACGCCTGGTCCTTCTACGAGGCGGGGAACCGGATCTTCGTCGCCGAGCCGGCCGGGGAGAACCCGCCCCGGCGGTCGTCGGGCCCCGTCGCCTCGGCGTCCGGCGACGGGCTGAGCGACTTCCCGGAGGCGACGCCGATCGCGACGCCGCCCATCGGCGAGCGCGCGGATCAACGTCCTCCTCATCGGCACGGACTGGGCGCCGAACCGGAGACCACTCCCTGACCGACACGCTGCTCGTCGTCAGCATCGATCCCGCGACGAAGTCGGCGGCGATGGTGAGCCTGCCGCGCGACCTGGCGCGGTTCCCGCTCTCGGACGGCCGGATCTACCAGGGCAAGATCAACTCGCTCCTCTCCTACGCCGACCGGCATCGCTCGGAGTTCCCCGACGGGGGGATGACCACGCTCGTCCGGGAGGTCGGCTACCTGGTCGGGGTGCCGATCCACTACTACGCGGCGATCAACCTGCCGGGCTTTCAGGCGATGATCGACGCCGTCGGCGGGGTCCGGGTCTACAACGAGAAGCCGATCGACGATCCCTTCTACGTGGACTGGCGCGACCCGAGCCGGAGGGGCTTTTCGCTCTCGGTCGGCTGGCACACCCTCGACGGGGACACGGCACTCGCCTTCGTCCGCTCCCGGCGGGGGTCGGCAACAACGACTTCGAACGAGCTCGCCGCCAGCAGCAGCTGCTCATCGCCCTCCGGGCCAAGCTCACCGACCCGGCGATGTTCCCGAAGATCCCGAGCCTTCTCGACGCGGCGGCGAAGACGATCCGGACGAACTTCCCGGCCGAACGGCTGCCGGACATGCTCGATCTTGGGTCGCCAGATCGCCGGACGGTCGATCGCCCGCAAGGTGCTGGGGCCGCCGTACGCGACGCGAGCGACGGACACGTCGATCTACATGCTCATCCCCGACATGGCCGCCTTTGCCCGCGTGCCTCCATCGAGCTCTTCGGATCGGACAGTCGGTACGCCGGGGCGTCCTCGTCCCCGTAGGGCGGGGGCGGTCGCGCTCGGCGCGTCGCCCTGGCCGAACAGAACGGCCGTGCGGGCTGGCCGGCCGCTCGGCGCGTCGCCCTGGCCGAACAGAACGGCCGCTCGGGCTCGCCGGCCGCTCGGCGCGTCGCCCAGGCCGAACAGAACGTGCATCTCGGAGGGCCGCACCCCCGTTCTGTTCGCTGTGGGCGACGCGGGCTGCAGCCGCCGGGGACCCGGCCGCGAGATGTTCGCTGTGGGCGACGCGGCCTGCAGCCGCCGGGGACCCGGCCGCGGGCCACGTCCCGTCAAGTGGTGGAAATGGGCTCCAGTCGAGCCGGTTCGTTCAGACGGCGGCACCCTCCTTGAGCAGCTCGCCGATCGTCGGGTTGCGGACCCCGCCGAGGAGCCGGTTGAGTGAGCCCTCGGGCAGATACCGGCGGTCGGCGGTCAGCCACTCGTCGTGCTGCTCGGCGAGGAGCGCCCCGGCCAACCGGACGAGCGCCTCGCGGTTCGGGAAGATGCCGACCACGTCGATCCGCCGGGCGAGCTCCCGATGGAGCCGCTCGAGCGGGTTCGTCGACCAGACCTTCGACCAGTGCTCGCGGGGCACGGCCGTGTAGGCGAGGACGTCGTCAGCGGCCCCGAGGAGCACCTCGGCCGCCTTGGGGAAACGGCGTCCGAGCTGCTCTGCAACCTGGCCGAGCTGGGCGTGGGCGGAGGGCCCGTCGGGCTGGTGGAAGATCGTCCGAGCGTAGGCGGCGACGAGGCCCTGGGCTGCCTTCGGCACGTGGGCGAGGACGTCCCGGATGGTGTGGGTCCGACAGCGCTGCCAGGTCGCCCCCAGGAGCGTCTGCCGGATCGCCTCGCGGAGGCCGACATGGGCGTCCGAGATGACGAGAACGACACCCGACAGGCCGCGCGCGACGAGCGAGCGGAGGAAGGCCGTCCAGAGCGGCCCGGTCTCGGCCGAGCCGACCTCGAGCCCGACGACCTCGCGCTCGCCGCGCTCGTTGACGGCGATCGCGACCAAGATGGCCATCGAGACGATCCGACCGCCCTCCCGGACCTTGGCGACCTTGGCGTCGAGCCACAGGTACGGGTAGCGGTGCTCATCGAGGCGACGCTCGCGGAAGGCGCGGACCTGTCGATCGAGCTCGCTGCAGAGGCGGCTGACTTCGCTCTTGCTGATCCCCTCGACCCCGAGGGTCCGAACGAGGGCGTCGACCTTGCGGGTGCTGACGCCGAGGACGTAGGCCTCGGCGATGACGGCGAAGAGGGCCCGCTCGGCGCGCCGCCTCCGCTCCAAGAGCCAGCCCGGGAAGTAGCTGCCCCGGCGGAGCCTGGGGATCTCGAGCTCGATCGTGCCGACGCGGGTATCCCAGGTCCGGACCCGGTGGCCGTTCCGATAGCCGGTCCGATCGGCCGTCCGCTCGTACGGGGCAGCGCCGAGCTTCGCCGCGACCTCGAGCTCCATGAGCGCCTCGGCCATCGTCTTCACGGCCTGCCGGAGAAAGTCGACGTCGCCGCCGGCAGCGGCCTTCTCAATCTGGTCGAGGAGTGTCATTCTTTCGGTGGCCATCGCGTGCGGTCCTCCAGCTGATGGTTCATCGATCCCTCCTGGAGCCTACGCGGTGGCCGCGGCCATCGTCGCCACCAATTTCCACCACACCCCGGGACACTACTCGGCCGCGAGATGTTCGCTGTGGGCGACGCGGCCTGCAGCCGCCGGGGACCCGGCCGCGAGATGTTCGCTGTGGGCGACGCGGCCTGCAGGCGAGGCTGCCGTACCCCCGTGATGTTCGCTGTGGGCGACGCGGCCGGATAACCGGCTGATGAGTCCGCCATGCTGTCATGCCCACGACCGCCGCCGAGGCCGCTCCGAGCCAACGGATGGAGGTCGCCCGTGCCCAGACAGCCACTCGGCAACGATCCACGCCTTCGCCGCCTCGTTCGCCTCGAGGCGGCCCACCAGCTCCGGCTCGAAGCCCGGGCACAAGGGGACGCCTTCCGCGAGCAACGCCTCCGGCTCGGGATCACCCAGGCCGACGTCGCCCGGGCCGTCGGGACGAGTCGCTCCGTGGTATCGGCCGTCGAGCACGGCGATCCGGGAGTCAGCCTCCAGATCCGTTTTCGGTTCGCCGAAGTCCTCGGCTTCCGCCTCCGCCTCCCTGCGTACCCCGATGGCACCCCGAGGCTCTACGACCGAAACCACAGCCTCATCATCGAGCACCTCCTGGCACTCCGACACCCACGATGGGCGGCAGTCATCGAGGCGCCCGTCCCCGGCCCCGGCCATCGGTCGACGGACGTCCGACTCGAGTGCGGAATCGACATCGTCCTGGCGGAGATCGAGACGCGGGTTCGCCGCTGGGAGCAAATTGTCCGCGAGACGCACGACAAGGCGCGAGCCGTGGCCGACGAGGTCGGTCCCGACCGCCGCGTCCACTGTCTCCTCGTGTTGCCGCCCACCCGACACAACCGGGAGCTCACCAGGGGACTGGCGGGCTCCGTCGCCGCGGCCTTCCCGGCCGACGAAGAGGCCATCCGTCGAGCACTGACCGGCGCCGAGGGGACATGGCCCGGCCATGGGCTGTTGTGGCTGGGACCGCTCCGCGGCGCGCACCCGATCGCGCGGTAGCGAACGCCGCCTGCAGACCGCTCACGGTGTCTCGGCGCCCATGAGCGCCGATCACCCTCGAGGTGCCGGTGAGCGAGGTGCCGGTGAGCGAGGTGCCTGTGGCCCGAGCCAGCCGCCGGCCCGCCCGTCCTCGGCCGACGGCGCCTCAGGCCACCGCGCCAGCCGCCGGGCCCGCCCCGGCGGCCCAGGTGCGGCATAGGCGCCAGCCCCGCCGCTATCGCCCCTGGAGCATCGCCGGGATCGTCCGGGCCATGATCTTGAGGTCGAGCCAGAGCGACCAGCGATCGATGTACGCCAGGTCGAGCTCGACCCAGCGGTCGAAGTCCTCTTCGTGCCGCGCCGACACCTGCCACAACCCCGTAATCCCCGGCTTCATCGACAGCCGTCGGCGGTGCCAGAGGTCGTACGCCGCCACCTCCCGGGGGAGCGGCGGCCGCGGCCCGACGATGCTCATCTCGCCGCGGAGGACGTTCCAGAACTGGGGGAGCTCGTCGAGGCTCGTCCGTCGGAGGAAGCGCCCGGTCCGGGTCAGGCGCGGGTCGTTCGAGAGCTTGAAGGCCTGGCCGTCGACCTCGTTGAGGGCGAGCAGCTCATCCAGCCGTGCTTCGGCGTCGGGGATCATGGTCCGGAACTTGTAGAGCGTGAACGGACGACCGTGGAGGCCGATTCGGGTCTGGCGGAAGAGGATCGGCGGCCCTTCGCGGAGGCGGATCAGGGCGGCGATGCCGAGGAGGATGGGGCTGAGGATGACGAGGGCGAAGGCGGCCCCGAGGATGTCGAGGACGCGCTTCAGGGCAAGACCGACGGCTCGGTCGGGGCCGTAGACGAGGGAGAGGATCGGGGTGCCGTCGAAGTCTTCGAGGCGGCCGCCGGGGAGGGTGAAGGCGACGCTTCTGGAGGGGGATCCGGACGATCTTCCCTTCTTCTTCACAGAGGCGGGTCACCGGCTCGACGATCGGCCAGTCGGCGGCGGGCAGGCAGATGGCGACCTCGTCGATGACGTGGCTGTGGAGGATCGCCTCGATGGCGTCGAGGGCGCCGAGGATGGGGCGGCTGGGGACGAAGGTCGGCGGGGCTGCTGGATTGGCGGGCTCAGCAGTGGTCATGGGCGGGGCGGCGCTGGCGATCCCGGCCATCGGTGGACTGTCCTCGGCGGCCGCAATCGCTGCCCCGACGGGTCGTGCTCGCCTGCCCCGACGGCGGCGGCCGCCACCGAGGCGACGGCACCGGCCGGGACGGCGACGTGCCCGACGACCCGGAGCCCGAGCTCCCGCCGCGCCTCGATCCGGTTCGCGAAGCGCTCGGCCTCGCGGCCCGGTTCCCACGATGAGGACGAAGCGGGCGTTGTAGCCGCGGCTCCGGATCCATCGGAAGAACGCCCGCAGCGCGAGGCGCGAGGCGAGGGTGACGCCCCTTGGCCGGCGAAGAGAGCGAGGAGGAAGAACCGACTGACGTTCGGGAGCTTGAACCAGAAGAGCGCCGTGAAGGCGACGACGGCGACGAGGATCGTCGCCCGGCGACGTCGACGGACGTCGCTCCGCCACGACCAGCGGGTCCGAAGGCGGTAGAGGCCGAGGACCCAGAGGATGGTCGTCCAGGTCGCGGCGTACGCGCGCGGCGAGGGGTAGCGGGTCGATCGCCGGCCTGGATCCAGGCAGGTTCGCCACCGATCGGCACCGAAACGGGCGACGCTGACGAGGACGAACAGGGCTAGCGCACTCGCCGCGTCGGCGGCCATGAGGGCCAGCCGGAGGCGTCGTCGCGTGCCGGCGGATCATCCCCCTCCTCTCCGCAATCTGCCGTTGATGTCAACGTGCAGCGATTCTAACGTGACTCAGGCCGCCGGTGCGAGCTCCCGCTCCGCCTCGTCGACGAGCGAGTCGTAGAGCTCCTCCTCCTGCGCCCAGTGGAGCCGCAGGATCGCGTCGAGCCCGTAGAGGAGGCGCCGGAGGTCGAGCCAGTCGGCGGGCTCCGGGCCGGCCGGTCCCAGGTCGCCGACGAGCTGATCGAGCGTCCGGGCCAGGTGGAAGATCTCGGCGTGGGTCCGGTGGAGCGCCGCCGTCACGTCGTCGCTCCCGAGGGCCGCTGCCAGCTCCGGGTAGACCGTCCGGTCCTCCTCGATCTCGTGGGGGACCAGCTCCTCGACGAGGAAGCGCCGCAGCGCCTCGAGACGAGCCTGGGCGTCGGCCGGCGGGAGGCGATCGAGGGCGTCGGCGAGGCGGCGGATCTCGGCGATCGCCTCGGCCATGGCGGCGTGGTCGGCATAGAGGGTCGCCCGCCGTTTCGCCCAGCCCGGCAGCGTCGTCGGTCGGCGCTCGGCGCCGGTGAGGGCGCGGAGGGCGTTGAGGATGGCGATGACGTCGATGAGCTCCTGGAAGAGCGCGCCGGCCACAACCGGCACGAAGCCGAGGGCGGCCGCGACCATACCGAGCCAGCGAGAGGCCCATCCCGACGAGGACGCTCTGAAGGGCGATCGACCGCGAGCGGCGGGCGATCTCGACCGCGTCGGCGAGGCGGTCGAGCCGATCGACGGTGATGACGACGTCCGCGGCCTCCGAGGAGGCGGTCGCGCCGCGGGCGCCCATGGCGACCCCGACGTCGGCGACGGCCAGGGCCGGGGCGTCGTTGATCCCGTCGCCGACCATGACGACCGGAGCCGTTGCCAGCTTCCGCTCCTGCTCGACGGCCTCGACCTTGTCGGCCGGGGAGCGCTCGGCGAGGACGGCGTCGACGCCGACGGCCGCCCCGACGAGCTCGGCGACGCCGGAGTGGTCGCCGGTGACCATGACGATCCGCGAGAAGCCGGTCCGCCGGAGGCTCCGGATCGCCCGGGGCGTCTCGGGGCGGAGCGGGTCCTCGAGGACGAGGGCGCCGACGAGCCGGCCGTCGACCTCGACGAAGACGACGCGTCGCGCCCTCGAGGAGCGCCCGCCGGCGGAGCTCGCGGGCCCACCCGGGCAGCGGCCCGCCGCCGAGGAACTCGAGGGATCCGATCCGGACCTGGCGGCCCTCGACGCGGCCGCTGACGCCGGCGCCCGGCATCTCTTCGACCTCCGGCCGGGATGGGGAGCGTCAGGCCGCGGCGGCGGGCGGCCCCGACGATGGCGGCGGCGAGGACGTGGGGCGACGCCTGTTCGAGGGCGGCGGCGAGCCGGAGGAGCTCGTTCGGGTCGCCGTCGGGCGCCTCGATGCCGGCGAGGGTCGGCCGGCCGGCGGTGAGCGTCCCGGTCTTGTCGAGGAGGAGCACCCGGGCTCGGGCGAGGGTCTCGAGGGGGCCGCCGCCCTTGACGATGACGCCTCGGCGGGCCGCCCGGGAGATCCCGGCGACGACGGCGATGGGGGCGGCGAGGATGAGCGGGCAGGGGGTAGCGACGACGAGGACGGCGAGGGCCCGAACGGGGTCGCCGGCGGCCAGGCCCGCGGCCGCGGCGATGGCGAGGGTGAGGGGCACGAAGAGGAGGGCGTACCGGTCAGCGAGGCGGACGAAGGGGGCCTTCGAGCGGCCTGCCTCCTCGACGAGGCGGACGATGCCGGCGTACGTGCTGTCCTCGGCGGTCGCGATGGCCTGGAGGTCGAAGGGGCCGCCGGCGTTCACGACCCCGCTGGCGACGACCTCGCCCTCGGCCCGGGTGACGAGGCGGCTCTCGCCGGTCAGGGCCGATTCGTCGAGGACGGCCGCCGGCGAGCGGACGACGCCGTCGACGGGGACGACCTCGCCGGGGCGGACGAGGAGGCGGTCGCCGGGCCGGACGGCGGTGAGGGGGACGGTTTCGAGGCGGTCGGAGGAGGGGGCGGCGGTTCCTTCGGGTGCCGTGCCGGACTCGGGGGTGCGCTGGACTCAGGGATCGCGGCGGACTCGTGCGCCGCACCGGGCCCGGGGGCCGCGCCGGGCTCCGGGGGCAGTGCCGGGCTCGGGGGCAGTGCCGGGCCCGGGAGTCGCGCCGGACTCGGTGGTCCCCGCTGGCGCCGCGGCGGCGCCCCCGCCAACGTACCGGTGGACGACCTGGGGTGCCCGGCCGAGGAGGGCGGTCAGCTCCCGGCGCGCCCGGCCCTCGGCATACGCCTCGAGGGCCCGACCCGTGGCGAGCATCACCCCGATGACCGCCGCGGCGAACGTCTCGCCGAGGAGGAGGGCGCCGCCGATGGCGAGGAGGGCGATGACGTCGACGCCCGCCCGTCCTTCGCGGAGGTCGCGGAGGATCGAGATCGCCAGGTGGGCGCCAACGACGAGGGTGGGACGGCCCAGGCCGGCCAGGCGAGGTCGGGCCGGCCGAGGATCGTCGCCGACGCTCCCGAGGAGGAGGCCGGCGGTCGTCAGGACGAGGAGCCCGCTCGTCCACGAGAGGGTTCGCAGGAGGCCGGGCGATGGGGCGTCGACCTGGATCGGCGGGTCGGGAGCGGGGCCTTGGGTCGGGGTCGGGGTCGCGTCGGGCACGCGTCCAGGGTACCGAGTTCGCGCCTCCGGAGGCGGGTCCGATCGGCCGATCGGGGACGGCCGTTTGAGCCTGGTCGCCGGGGGTCGGGTGCCGCGGGGTGCTACGCTACCGCGTCGGATTCGCGGCGGCGCCGACGTCGGGAGGACGCCGCCCCAGGAGGGCGCCGATGGAGATCCGACAGTTCGTCATCGAGGGGCTTGGACACCTGTCGGCCCTCGTCGCCGACGAGGAGGCCGGGCTCGCGGCCGTCGTCGATCCCCGGCGCGACGTCGACGTCTACCTTGCCGCGGCCCGCGAGCGGGACCTCCGGATCAGCCACGTCGTCGAGACCCACCTCCACAACGACTACGTCTCCGGGGGCCGGGAGCTGGCGGCCCTGACCGGGGCGACCCACGTCATCGGCGCCGGGGCGGAGCTTCGCTACGAGCACCGGCCGGTCCGCCACGGCGAGACGTTCCGCGTCGGGGCCCTCGAGTTCCGGGCCCTCGAAACGCCCGGCCACACCCCCGAGCACGTCGCCTACGCCGTCGCCGACACGACCCGGGCCGCCGAGCCGGCCCTCCTCTTCACCGGCGGCTCGCTCCTCGTCGGCGCCGTCGGGCGGACCGACCTCCTCGGGGCCGAGAACGCCGTCCCCTTCGCCCGGGCGATGTATCGCTCCCTCCACGAGGTCATCCTCCCCCACGAGGACCACGTCGCCGTCTTCCCGACCCACGGCGCCGGCTCGCTCTGCTCGACGGGGATCGCCTCGACGCCGTTCTCGACCATCGGCTACGAGCGGCGCCACAACCGGATGGTTCAGCCGGCCGACGTCGAGACCTTCGTCCGCCGCCTCCTCGGTCGCCAGCCGCCGTTTCCGCGCTACTTCGCCCGGATGCGCCCGACGAACCAGGCCGGGCCGCGCCTCCTCGGGGGCCGGGTGCCGGAGCCGCGGCCGCTCTCGGTCGCGGAGGTCGCGGCGGCGATCGAGGCCGGGGCGGTCGTCGTCGACGCCCGCGATCCCGGTCGACCACGCCCTCGCCCACCTGCCCGGCGCGATCTCCATCCCGGCCGGGCCCTCCTTCGGGACCTGGCTTGGCTGGGTCGTCGAGCCCGACCGGCCGATCGTCCTCGTCCTCGGTTCGTCCGGCGACTGGGACGACTGCATCCGCCAGGCCCTCCGGATCGGCTACGAAGAGATCGTCGGCCACCTCCGAGGCGGCGTCGACGCCTGGCTCGAGGCCGGTCGGCCGACCGAGTCCCACGGTCGCTGGTCGATCGCCGAGCTGGCCGGGCGGCTCGCGGCCGGGGGGCCGGAGGCGCCGCTCGTGATCGACGTCCGGACGCCGACGGAGTTTGCGGCCGGCCACATCCCGGGCTCGCTCCACATCTCGGGCGGCGACCTGCCGGAGCGGCTCGACGCGCTGCCGAAGGATCGGCCGATCGCGGTCGTCTGTGCCTCCGGGCTACCGGTCGAGCATCGGGGCCTCGCTCTTGCGGCGGGCGGGCTTCGAGCAGGTCGCCTGGGTGGCGAACGGGATCCCCGCCTGGCGGGCCATGGGGCTGCCCATCGAGCGCGGCGAGGCGCCGGAGTAGGCCCGCCCTCGGGTGGCTTCTACTCGATCCGGATCCCGACGAGCTCCAGGGCCGACACCCCGAGGAGCACGAGGTCGAGGACGACGACGACCCCGACTGCGGCCCCGGCCAGGACGTTCAGCCGCCGCCCGTTCCGGTGGCGCCCCAGGAGCCGCTCGTCGTTGACGAGGACGAGCATGAAGACGAGGACGATCGGCAGGAGCAGGCCCTGGAGGTTCTGCGAGGCCACGATGACCGGGATGAGGTCGAGGCCCGGGAGCAGGACGACGAGCGCCCCGACCGCGAGGAGGAACGTGTAGATCCCGAAGAAGATCGGGGCGTCCCGGAAGCGCTTGCCGACCCCCGACTCCCAGCCGAAGGCCTCGCAGACGACGAAGGCCGTCGAGATCGGCATGATCGAGGCCGCGAGGACGCTCGCCCCGAAGAGCCCGATCCCGAAGAGGACGCGTCGCCAGCTCGCCGGCGACCGGGGCGAGGGCGAGGGCCGCGTCCTCGGCCGTCTCGATCCGGAGCCCCGCGGCGTGGATCGTCGTGGCGACGGCGACGACGATGAAGACGGCGATGACGTTCGTCCAGATCGCACCCCCGACGGCGTCGGCCTGCTCGAGCCGGAGCTCCTCCTCGCCGATCCCCTTCTCGGCCACGGCGCTCTGGAGATAGAACTGCATGTACGGGGTGATCGTCGTGCCGACCATCGCCACCATGAGGAGGAGGATGTGGGGATCGAAGGAGATCGTCGGCGTCACGAAGGCCCGCCCGACGGCCCCCCAGTCCGGGCCGGCGAGGAAGGCCGAGGCGATGTAGGCGAGGAAGACGAGGGCGGTCGTGAGAAAGACCCGCTCGACGGCCCGGTAGCTTGGCGAGAAGACGACGAGGACCCAGAGGGCGACGGCGACGACCGGGACCGTGAGGTAGCGACTGATGCCGAAGATCTCGAGGGCCGCCGCGGCACCCGAGAACTCGGCCACGGTGTTCGCCCCGTTGGCGACGAGGAGGACGAGCATGGCGAAGGCCGTCCAGCGGACGCCGAAGCGGTCGCGGATGAGGTCGGACAGCCCCTGGCCGGTGACGACCCCGAGCCGGGCCGCCATCTCCTGGACGACGGCCAGGATGACGATGGTGATCGGGAAGAGCCAGAGGAGCGAGAGCCCGGTCTCGGCGCCGAGGACGGAGTACGTCGTGATCCCCCCGGCGTCGTTGCCGGCGACCCCGGCGATGAGGCCCGGGCCCATGACGGCGAGGAAGGCGAGGAGGCCGCGGCGGCCCCGGAAGCGGCCCCGGAGGCGGAGGAGCTCGCCATGCTCGAGGCGGTCGATGAGCGCGGGCGAGGGGGCTGATCCGCGGCGGCTCGGAGCGCCGGCGGACGCGCCGGACGGCCCGCCGCGCGCCGGCTTCGGCCTGCCGGACGACGCTCCGCGGCAGCTCCCGCATCCCCATCCCGGCCCGCCTACCGCGGCCGCTCGCCGGCCGTCCGACCGGCGGGGTTCGCGGCCCGGCCTCGGCCCGAGCGAAGAGCTTCGGCAGCCGCTTCTTCCAGGCCGTCGGCAGGATCGTGTCGATGGCGTCGTCGACGGTCACGATCCCGACGAGCCGCCCCTCGTCGTCGACGACCGGCACGGCGAGGAGGTTGTAGCGGGCGACGACCGCCGCCACGTCGTCCTCGTGGTCGAGGACCCGGACCGCGACCGGATCGCGGATCATGACCTCGCGGATCGGGGTGTCGGGCTTGGCGACGATGAGGTCGCGGAGGGAGAGGACGCCGACGAGGTGCCCCTCGTCGTCGGTGACGTAGACGTAGTAGATCGTCTCGGCGTCCGGCTCGAGCTCCCGGAGTCGGTCGATGGTCTGAGCCGCGGTCAGGTGGTCGGGGACGGCGACGAACTCGGTCGTCATGATCCCGCCGGCGGTGTCCTCCGGGTAGCCGAGGAGCTCCCGGACCTCGTCGGCCTCGTCGCGCTCCATGAGGGCGAGGATCTCGGCCCGGGCCTGATCCGACAGGTCGGCGACGAGGTCGGCGGCGTCATCGGGGCTCATCTCTTCGAGGATGTCGGCGGCGCGCTCGGGCGCGAGGTCCTCGAGGATCTCGACCTGGGTCTCGGGCGCCATCTCCTCGATGGCCTCGGCCGCGACCTCGTCGTCGAGGGCGGCCATGACCCCGGCCCGGTCCTTCGGGGCGAGCTGGTCGATGATCGTCGCCAGGTCGGCCGGGTGCAGCTGGCGGAGGCCGGCATGGGGCACCCGGAGCTTGATCGAGGCGATGGAGGTCTCGACGGGGTCGACGTCCTGCCAATCGATGTAGCGCTCCGGAACGGGGAGGCCGAGGTTCCGGGCGATGAGCCGGTAGGCGCCCTCGATGCCGAGTCGACGGAGGAGGCCGGCGGCGCCGACGTCGACGGCGACGAGATGGAGCCGCCCCTCGATCTCGTCGAGCCGGAGGTCGTTGACGCGGACGACCTTCCGACCGTCGATGTCGACGATCTGCTTGTCCATGAGGTCGGCGCGGAGGAGGATCTCGTTCGGCCGCTGGCGGAACTTGCCGATGTCGATGGTCCGGGTGGAGAGGCGTGCGCCGGACGCGTCGAAGGTCGCGACCGACGTCCAGGGCACGAAGATCTTCCGGCGACCGGTCTTCACGACGAGGCCGGTGACGGGCGGGTAGGGCGGCCCGACGGCCACGATGAGGTCGTCGACGGTCCCGATCGGTTCGCCATCGCGGTCGCGGACGGGGCGCCCGATGGCCTGGGAGAGGTAGAGCATGGGCCACCTCGCAGACGGTCCGTCCCGTCCGCCGGTGGCCGACGGTCAGATCGAGACGCCGATCGGCGCCGCGGACCGCCGGAGGGCAAGACGGACCGAATTAGGCTTCGGCCGGCGTTGGCCGGCGGTACTCGGTCCGGTCTCCACTTGGGAGGCTTCCTCCGTTGCTGGTTCCGACGGCGACACGGCCCGGGTCGCGCTGAGGCTCGGCGGGCTGCCCGGGGCGCATGGGGTCCCAACGGGCAGTCCTTCGATGGCGGGGCGCGGCCACGGGCTGTGGCCGATGGCAGTGTAGTGCGGGGGCGACGCTCGGTCAACGGGTCCCGGCGGGCCGCCGGTCGCCGACAGCACCTGACCTGGGGTCCGGGAGCGAGCGGAGGCCGTGGAGCGACCCGTCGGCCTGGCCGACGGTCGCCCAGAACACCAAACCGGGCGTGGCGGGCGGATGGGGGCGGCCGATTCGGCGGCTCTGGTGCGCGAGGAACACCAGATGACTGGTGCTGGTGCCCTCGGCCCCGGCGATTCGGTCCTTTGGTGTTTCCAGAACACGTCGCCCGGATCGCCACGCGCGGCGGGCAACGGGCGGGGCGGCGAGCCGTTGGAGGCGTTGGGCGGCAGGCGACGCTGGGAGGCAGCGGGCGGGGCCGCAGAGCGACGCGGCAGGCACCTGGCAGCGGGACCTGGTACCTGGGAGCCGGCAACCATCGGCCGGCAGTACCTACAGCGCCGCTGGTCGGTACCTCGGGTGGAGCGTCGGCGCACCGCTTGGGTGTCAGGATTTCCCGGAACCCATGAACCGCCGATGAGTACTGATTTCCCCGGCCAGCCTCCGTCGAGCGACGAGACCACCCCGGACCCGGCGACCAACCGACCCCGGCTCCGCGTCGATGGGTGGCTCGTCTTCGGCACCCTCCTCTTCCTCGGCAGTGCCGCCGTCTGGACTTGGGTCGGTGCCCCCAAGGCAGCGCCCGCGTGGCCGGTCACCGTGCCCCTCGCCCTCGCCGGAGCGGTCATCATCGGGGCACGTCTGGCGATCCAGGTCTCGGCGGAGCGAGCCAGTGCCGAACGACTCACCCGCCACCACGCCGACCGGCTCGCCACCGTCCTCCGGATCGCCGCCCGGCTCGCCTCGAGCTTCGATCGGGGAGCCATCCTCCAGACCATCGTCACCGAGACGAGGCGCGTCCTGGGCGTCGACGCGACTTCGATCCGGATCCTCGAAGGCGACCGCCTGGAGCTCGTGGCCTGGAGCGGCATGAGCGACGAAGTCGCCGCTCGCCTGCCCGCCATCACCTCGACCGAGGGCCGCTTCGGGGTCGTCCTTCGAACGGGGCAGCCGTGGATCCGCCACCGAGTCGACCCGACCGAGCCCGGGGCGGGCTACGAGCGCTACCGCGGAGTCCTCGAGTTCGCCGCCGACATCGTCGTTCCCCTCACCCTCCACGAGAAGGTCATCGGCGTGCTCACCGCCGTCAGCGATCGACCTCGGGACTGGACGGCGAGCGACGTCGAGTTCCTCATCGCCCTCGCCGGCCACGCCGCCATCGCCCTCGAGAACGCCGACCTCGTCGCTCGGACCCGCCAGCGGGTGGCGGAGCTGGAGGTTTTGCGGGCAGCGTCGGCCCGCTTGTCGCGGGAGAACACCCTCGAATCGGTCGGTCGGGCCATCGTCGAGGAGACGCGTCGGATCATCGACTACCACAACGCCCGGGTCTATCTCGTCGAGCCGCCCGACGACATCGTCCCCATCGCCTTCGAAGGGCGCGTCGGTGCCTACGATCAGGTCGACCTCGCCCTCCTCCGGACAAAGCTCGGGGTCGGGCTGACAGGCTGGGTCGCCCTGACCGGAACGCCCCTCGTCGTGCCCGACGCCAACGCCGACCCGCGCGCTGCCACGATCCCCGGGACCGACGACGTCGACGAATCGATGCTCGTCGTCCCGATGCGCTACGACGAGCGGACCATCGGGGTCATCACCGTTTCGAAGCTCGGGCTCGGCCAGTTCGACGAGGAGGACCTCCGGCTCCTTTCCATCCTTGCCGACCATGCTGCCACGGCGGTCGAGACGGTTCGCCTCCTCGAGCGGACGGGCCGGCTCGCCCGCGATCTGCAGCGGATCGTCGACATGTCCCGCGACCTCGCCCGCTCCCTGGAGCCGCGGGCCGTGGCTGACGCCATGGCCCGCCACCTCGCCGGTGCGGCGGAGATGGAGGGCTGCGTCATCAGCTCCTGGGATCGGCAGCGGAACCGGCTCATCACCTTCGGGGTCTACCCGCCGAACCGCGAGGTTTCGGCCGAGTTCTCCCTCGCCGCCTACCCGGAGACGCGCCGCGTCCTCCGAGAGCAGGTCGTCAGCCAGATCCGGGTCGACGACCCGGGGGCCGACCCGGCCGAGGTGGCCCTCCTCCGCCGGGAGGGCTGGCAGTCCCTCGTCATGCTCCCCCTCCTGGCACGAGGCGAGACGATCGGGCTCGTCGAGCTGGAAGCGACCGGGTCGGTCGTCCTCGACGCGCCGACCCTCGAGCTCGTCACCGCGATGGCGAGCGAGGCGGCGATGGCGCTCGAGAACGCCCAGCTCTACGCCGACGCCCGGCGCCTCGCCGACCGCGATCCGCTGACCGACGCTTACAACCACCGCGCCTTCCACCAACGGCTTGGCGAGGAGATCTTGCGGGCCGGCCGGTCGCGGCGACCCCTTGGCCTCCTCATGCTCGATCTCGACGGCTTCAAGCTCGTCAACGACACCCTGGGTCACCCCTTCGGCGACCGGGTCCTGGCCTGGGTTGCGACGGTCGTCCGCGGGACGCTCCGGGCGTCTGACGTCCTCGCTCGCTACGGTGGTGACGAGTTCGCCGTCATCCTCCCGGACGCTGACCGGGTGGCCGCCGAACGGACCGCCGATCGGATCACGACCGCCCTCGCCGAACGGCCCTTCGTCTCCGAGGGCGGCCCGGTTCCGGTCGGGGTTTCCATCGGGATCGCCACCTACCCGGCCGACGGGCGGACGGGCGCCGAGCTCATTGCGGCCGCCGACGCCGCGCTCTACGCCCGGAAGCGGGCCCGCACCGAGAACCGGGCGGAGCGGCGGCGGGTCGGGCGAAAGGCGGCGGTCGGGTAGGGCTCGACCGAGTCGGGTAGGCTCGGCCGGTCGCGGCCGGTTCGCCATTCCGGATCCGGTTGGCCGTCGCGGAACGGCTATGCGCCATCGGCGCCGCTGCGCGCCATCAGGGCCGGTGCGCGCGCTCCGGGGCCGGCTCGCGCCACCGGGGGCGCTACCCTGTTGGCGTGCCACGTCGACCGCCGACCGCCACCGCCGACGTCCCATCGACCGCCGTCGAGGAACCGCCCCTCCTCTCGAACGCCGAGATCGCCCGGATCCTCCACGAGATCGGCGACATCCTCGAGGTCAAGGGCGAGGTCGTCTACAAGACCGTCGCCTACCACCGCGCCGCCGACGAGATCGCCCGTCATCCCGTCGAGGTCGCCCGGGCCTATCGGGAGGGCCGTCCGCCGACCATTCCCGGAGTCGGCAAGGCGATCGCGGAGAAGCTCGAGGAGCTCGCCCGGACCGGCCGCCTCGCCTACTACGAGCGCCTCCGGGAGGAGTTCCCGGCCTCCCTCCTCGCCCTCCTGGAAATCCCCGGCGTCGGGCCGAAGACGGTCAAGCTCCTCTACGAGCAGCTCGGGATCGATTCCATCGAGGACCTCCGACGGGCGGCCGAGGCGGGTCGGCTCCGGAGCCTGCGGGGCTTCTCGGCGAAGGCCGAGCAGTCGATCCTGGCCGGTATCGCCGCCCTCGAGCGGCGCCCGGGGCGGATGCTCCTCGACCGGGCCGCCACCCACGTCGCGGCCATCGAGGGCGCCCTGGCCGGTACCCCGGGCCTCCGTCGACTCGTGGCGGCGGGTTCGTACCGGCGCCGGGTCGAGACCATCGGCGACCTCGACCTGCTCGCCGAAACCGACGAGCCGGAGGCCGTCGTCGAGCGGGTGACGACCCTGCCCGAGGTCGAGCGGGTCCTCGGCCGGGGGAGCCACAAGGCCTCCGTCGTCCTCCGCGGCGGCCCCCAGGTCGACTGCATGATCATGCCGCCGGGCGCCGCCGGAACCTACCTCGTCCACTTCACCGGCAGCAAGGCCCACAACGTCCGCCTTCGAGCCCGGGCTCGGGACCGCGGCTGGAGCCTGTCGGAGCACGGCTTCCTCCGGCTCGGCCCGGATGGGGAACCGCTGGCGGGGGCGGAGGCCGAGCTCCGAACCTTCGCCACCGAAGCCGAGGTCTACGGGTTCCTCGAGCTGCCGTACATCGAGCCCGAGCTTCGGGAGGACCGGGGCGAGATCGAGGCCGCCCTGGCCGGCCGGCTGCCGCGCCTCGTCGAGCGGAGCGACCTCCGCGGCGACCTCCACTGCCATTCCGACTGGTCGGACGGGGTCCACGACATCGCCACGATGGCCGAGGCGGCAAGGCGAGCCGGCCTCGAGTACATCGTCCTCACCGACCACACGGTCAGTCTCGCCATCGCCCGGGGCCTCGATCCGGCCCGCTTCGCGGCCCAACGGGCGGTCGTGGCGGAGCTGAACGCCCGCTACGAGGCCGAGGAACGGGATGGACGGATCCCGCCCGGAGGGTCGCCGGCGGGGTTCCGGATCCTCCACGGTTGCGAGCTGGAGATCCGCGCCGACGGCTCCCTCGACCTCCCGGGCGAGGTCCTGGCCGGGTTCGACCTCGTCGTCGCCTCGCTCCACGTCGGCCGGCGCCAGCCTCGGGAGCGATTGACGGCGCGGGTCCTGGCGGCGATCCGGAACCCGCACGTCGACGTCATCGCCCACCCGGCGGGACGGATCATCGGCGAGCGGGACGATCTCGACCTCGACTGGGACGCCGTCTTCGAGGCGGCCGCCGAGGCGGGGACCGCCCTCGAGCTGAACGGGTCGCCCCACCGGCTCGATCTCTCGGCCGAGCGGGCGCGGCAGGCGGTCGCGGCCGGTTGCCTGCTGGCCATCGACTCGGACGCGCACCGGACGACGGAGTTCAGCCACCTCGATTGGGGGGTCTCCCAGGCTCGGCGGGGCTGGGTCGAGGCGACCTCGGTGGTGAACGCGCGCTCCCGCGCCGAGCTCCTTGCCTGGGCAGCGGGGAAGGCGGACCGAGGTGGTTGAGGCATCCTCCGAGCATCCCCTCGTCTCTGCGCCGACGGCCGGCCGGCGCCAGCTCGCCCTGGCCCTCGTCGTCGTCGGCGGGTTGTCGGTCCTCGTCGACCCGCCGGTGCTCTGGCTCGTCGGTGCGCTCCTGGCGGTGGCCATGGGGCTCGGCACGCTCCAGATCCTCGGGGAGCGGCAGGCCCGGGGCGTGGCGGTCGAGGCCCTCATCCTGCCGGCGATCCTCGCCGTGGCGACGGTCGGCGTCGTCCGGCTCGTGCCCCTCGGGCTCGGGCTCGTCCCCGTCCTGGCCGTGGCCGCCTTCGGTCTCGACCGGCTCGTCGTCCTGGAGGCCCGGATCGACGCCTCGGAGCGGGGGCCGTCGAGGGACGACCGGGCAGCCGTCCTGACCCTCGGGCTCGGGCTCGCCTTCGCCGCATTCGTCGGGGTCGCGGGGACCATTCCGGGAGGCCTCGTCCCGGGCCCCGGAGAGGTGCCCCCCATCGCAGGCGGGGACCTGGTGGCGCTCGTCGGTCTCGACGCCCTCGTCGGGGCGGCCCTCGGGTACCGGTTCGCGGCGTTGCGGGAGCCGTCCATTCGGGGGGCGCTCCTGGCGGCGGCGACGTACGCGGGGGTGGTCGCCATTGCGGCGGGTGTCCTCCGGCTCCTCGCCCTGCCGCGGCTCGTCGGGCCGGCCGTCCTCACCCTCGTCGTCTTCCTCTGGGATGCCGTCCACGGGGACACGCTCCACGCTCGGCGGCCGTGGCGGTTCTGGGACGTCCGACGGCTCGTCGAGCTCGTCGTCCTGGCCGTGCTCGGGGTGCTCGTCGTGGTCCTGAACAGTCGGCTCGTGGGCTGACGCGGCGGGGGTCGCCGCCCCTGCCGCTCGCCGGTCCGGCCCCCTCGCCGCCGGCCCCCTCGCCGCCGGCCGCCCCACTCGCCGGTCTGCCCAGCCGCTCGGGCGGCGGTGTTCACGCCCCGCTCCTCGGCGTACGCGGAGAGGAGGTCCGCCCAGCCGCTCGATGGGCGGTGTTTTGGGAACACCAAAGGGGCCAAAGCGCTCGCTCCGCCGACACCGGTACCCGGGATTGGGTGTTCCAGGTGCACACGGTCGGGGGCGCGGTCGGGCACCCGGTCGGGGGCACGGGTAGGGACACGGCCGGGGGCGCGGCCGAGCTGGCGCCAATCCGCCGCCGAGCACAGCGGCTCGGATCCCCAGGAGGCCGGCTGCCGGGCGCCGGCCGGGGTGCTCCTGACCGTCGGCTGCCGGTGCGAGCTCGCCGCCGAGCACAGCGGCTCGAGACCGTCCCCGACGAAGGGCCACCGCCCGGCGCCGGGTCCCGGCGGCCCGGATGCGTTGACAGGAGCCCACGTGGGTGCTACAAACCCTCGGCTTCGCCGCTCGCACCATCGAGCGAGCGAGACCTGGCCGTCAGGCCGGACGGACTGCGGCACCGACCCCGATGCGGAGGACGCTGGACCACCGACAGCGAAAGGACGAAGAGCGGGTGACCTTCCCAGACCTCGAACCCACGACCACCACGACGGCGACGAACACGACCCGCCTGAAGCGGCAGCTCGCCGAGCAGGCCATCGCCCAGGCGACGAAGGGCGACTGGGCGACTGCCGCCGAGACGAACCGCAAGATCCTCGAGCTCGGCCCCGACGTCGAGGCCGAGAACCGCCTCGCCAAGGCCCTCTGGGAGCTCGGACGCCTCGCCGAGGCGCGGGAGCACTACCAGAACGCCCTCGCCCTCGACCCGGGCAACCAGATCGCCGAGCGGAACGTGGCTCGCCTCCGGCTCCTCCTCTCCGAAGTCGGCGAGCAGACGATGCCGGCTCCGCCGGGGGCGAAGGCGCCGGCCTCGATCTTCGTCGAGGAGACCGGCAAGACCGGCTTCGCCTACCTCATCGATCTCGCACCGCCGGCTGTCCTCGCCCAGGCGAACCCCGGCGACCTCGTCGATCTTCGGCCCGACGGCAACCGCCTCGTCGCCTACTGCAACGGCCTCCGCATCGGCGTCGTCGAGCCGCGAGTGGCGGCGCGCCTCCTGAAGCTCATCGCTGACGGCAACAAATACCTGGCCGGGATCACCTCCCTCGGCGATCGGGACGTCCGGCTCATCATCCGCGAGGTCTACCAGGACCCCCGCAACTACGGGAAGGTGAGCTTCCCGACGGCGGCCAAGTCGACCGACCTCCGGCCCTACA
Source organism: Chloroflexota bacterium (assembly GCA_026004015.1). Lineage (GTDB taxonomy): Bacteria > Chloroflexota > Limnocylindria > Limnocylindrales > CSP1-4 > BPIH01. The sequence goes on from BPIH01000001.1 coordinate 305,362, forward strand.
CGAAGGGGACCCTCCTCCGCGAGGACGAGGAGCTCGAGGAGGAGCTCGAGGAGGACGTCGAGGACGAGGAGATCGAGGATCTGGCCCGGGTCCTGCCGCCCGAGTCGACCTCCGACGAGGCCTTCGAGGAAGAGGAAATCGACCTGGACGAGGGCTAGGCAGCTGCGGGCCAAGGCGGACGACGGGGCGGGAGCCGCCCGACCGAGAGCGCCGGCCCATGCGCGTCCGACCACCCCGCTCGCCAGGTTAGGGGAGGGAGCCCGGCCCGACGTGGCACAATCGGGCCGATGCCTCGCCCCGCATCCGGGGCCCGGAGCGATCCGATCCTCGGTCTGCCGGTCATCGATCGCCTCGCCCCGCCGCCGCCGGCGGCTGCGATCGCGGCCGTCGTCGACGCCCTCACGGCTCCCGGCGACATCGTCGTCGACCTCGCCGGGCGGGGCGGATGGATCGCCCGAGTCGCCCACGCCCGACGACGGAAGGCGATCAGCCTCGAGGCGGACCCCCTGGCGCGCCTGGCGGCCGAGATCGTCCTCCGGCCGCCCGACCTCCGACACCTCGACGCGACCGTCGCCGCCATCGGCGCCCGGGCCGTCGGCGAAACGAGCCTGCGCCTGGCCGCCGCCGACCACTTTCGAACCCACTGTCGCCGCTGCGGCCGACGGGTCGTCGCCGAAGACGTCGTCTGGCGCCTGATACCGGCCCGGGCCGACCCGAGAGGGCCGGGGGCGGCAGCGGAAGCCCGCGGCACCGGCGCCGAGCCCGAGTCCACCCCGACAGCCCGGCCGCCCAGCGGAGCTCCGGCCCCGCTTCCGTCGGGCCACCCCTGGTCCGACGCCGAGCCGGTCGAGGTTCGCTACCGCTGTCCGGCCTGCGGCCCGGGAGCGGGTGCCCGCGACCCGGCCTCGGCACCGGTCGACGAGGCCGACCGGAGGCTCGCCGCCCGGGCCGGACTCGACGGGGCGGCTGCGGCCCGGGCCGCGCTCCGCGAGCGGTTCGCCGTCGACGATCGGCTGCCGACCCTGCCCGACGAGCTCCTCGATCTCGCCTCGCCCCGCCAGCTCGTCATCCTGGCCGCCGTCCTCGACGCCATCGAGGAGGGGCTTCGGGCGCCCGCCGTCGACGCCGCCCTCCGCTTCGCCCTCCTGGGTGCCATCCAGCAGACCGGGCGGACCCTCGGGCTCGGTGGTCGACCGACGGCCCTCCGCCTCGTCGGCGGTCGGGTCCGCCTCTCCGCCGAGGCCTGGCGCGAGCGGAACCCCTGGCTCGCCTTCGAAACCGGGATCCGGGTCGTCCGCGGCGTCGTCCAACGGCTCGAAGCGGACGATCCGGGAGCGCCGCCGGCGCGGTTCGGAGAGGACGTTCGAGCCCTCGTGGAGGGCCCGGCGACGGCGGTCGTTCGTCTCGCCACCCCGGCCGCCCTCGTCGCCCTCGCCGAGGAGGTCGCCGGACTGGAGGCCGAGTTCGGCCGCTCGCCGATCCGCCTCGCCGTCGTCGAGGCTCCGCCGGTGCCGTCGCCGGACCGCCTGCTGGCGGCCTACCACGCGGTCGGGTGGATTCTCGGCCGCGAGGCGGTGCGGCAGCTTCCCCTCGAGGTCCTCGCCGCGGGCGGCGTCGGTGGCTCCGGCTGGCCCCTGGTCGCCCTCCGGCGGAGTCTCGAGGGCTCGGCCGGGCTCCTGACTCCGGATGGCCGCGCCGTCGTCGTCGTCCGGGGGCTCGGGCTCGAACCCCTCGCCGGCGCGGCGGTCGCCGCGAGCCGAGCCGGCTACCGGCTCGCAGCCGTCGACCGGCACTCGGAGCCCGAAGCGGCCTGGACCCTCGAGCTCGAGCCGCCGCAGCGTGGGCTCGCGCCTTCGGCCGCGGCATGGCCTGGCGCCTGGGCGCCGGCGATCCGGCCCGATCCCCGGGTGCCGGCCCCTCCGGCGACCGATGGATCGGCACCTCCAGGCGTGGCGAGCCTCGCCGAGAGGCCCTTCTCTTGCTCGGAAGCGCTTCGGACGGTCGTCGACGCGTCGGTCGCCGTGCTCAAGTCGGCCGGCGAGCCGGTCGGGCGGGAGCGGCTCGTCGGCCCTCTCCTCGTGGCCCTCGACCGGAGCGGCCACCTCCGTCGGGCGGCCGTGGCGGAGGCGCCGCCCGCCGGTGTCGACCCCGCACGGCCCGCTGCCGAGAGCGTGCCGCCGCGGCAACCTGGGGCCGCGGCGCCGGCCTCGAACCCGTCGGCCGGTGGTCTCGGGGCGGCCGAGGCGGGGGCACGTTCCAGCCAGCACCTCGGCCAGCCCCCGAGCCAGCCCCTCGGCCAGCCCCCGAGCCAGCCCCGACGGACCGCGGTCTCGAGCGGCACCCCGCCGGCCGCGGTCGGTACGGCCACGGCCGTCGAGACGATCGTCTCCCTCCTCGAGGCGGCGGTCGAGGGCGGGGGGAGTCGCCGTCTCGCCGCGATCGGGGGAGAGCTCTGGCTCGCCGATCCCGGCGACCGGGCCGCCGCGGCCGACCCGATCTCCGACCGCATCGAGTGGGCCGTCCTGACCTTCCTCGCCACCGCCGCCCCGGCCGAGCCGGAGCGCGTCGTCGCCGCCGTCGAGGAGCGGCTCGGCCTCCGGGATCCCCTCGACCGTGCCCTCGTCCGGGCCTGCCTGGCGAGCTACGCCGTTCCCGCCGGCGACGGTCGCCTCGTCGCCGCCCGCGACGACCTCGTTCGACGGGCGAACGAGCACACCCGGGTCCTGGCCCGCCTCGTCGAGCTCGGCCACGCCCTCGGCTTCAACGTCTGGCTGCCGGCCCGCGAGCGGACGCGCCGGCACGGCGGAGGGACTCTCGAGGCCCTCCTCGGGGAGCGGGAGCGGCGCGCCCATCTCGGAGCCGTCCTCTCGGCCCCGACCGACGCTCTCGAGGCCCTCGATCTCGTCTGGTACGTCCGGAGCCGAGCCGTCTTCCTCTTCGAGGTCGAGTGGACGGCGATGCTCGCCGGCCCGGTCCTCCGGCGGGGCCCCCTCATCCCGACCGACGAGCGGATCGTCCGCTTCGTCGTCCTCGCTCCGGAGCGGCGCGCCCTGGCCCGGGCGAAGCTCGAGGGGTCGGCCTTCCTGCGGGCGACCCTCGAGGTCGACAACTGGCACATCCTCCTCTGGGACCAGCTCGACGCCTTCGCTGCCCTCCGGCCGCCGAGCCTCGCCGCCCTCGAGCCGTACCTCGGGCTCGATCCACCCGTCGAGCGGCCGACCGGCGATCAGCTCCCGCTCTTCGAGGGTGGGCCGCCGGGTGGTCGACCCGATCGCCCCGAAGGTGGTGGCACCGCCTGACGGCCGGGCGACTCCCCGGTGAAGAGCGAGGCGCTACCATCGACCCCGGAAGATGCTGCCGCCGGGACGAACGACCGGTGCCGGCCGGTCGGGGGACGCCGGGGCGAATGACCACGCGGCGCCGTGGGCACCGGCCCGCCCCAGGGAGGCTCCTGCCGTGACCGATCTTGCCACCACCTCGCCCGTCGACGCCCTCGCCGAGCGCTACTGGGAGTCGCTCCTCGAGCTCTGGCCGACCATGGCGACCCTCTACGGCGACGACCGCTACGACGACCGCCTCGAGGATCCCGGGCCCGAAGGCCGGGCGAAGGTTCGCCGTCTCCACGAGGCGACCCTGGCCGAGGTCGAGGCCTTCAGCCGGGATGGGCTCCCGGTCGAGGACCGGATCACCCTCGACATCCTCGGGGTCGTCTGCCGGCTCCAGATCGAGCAGGACGACCAGGGCTTCCACGAGCTCCGGGTGGTCGACCAGATCGAGGGGCCCCAGACCCTCCTCCCCCAGCTCGTTCAGTTCCAGCGGGCCGACACGCCGGAGCGCCTCGAGCGGCTCCTCGCCCGGCTCCGGGAGTACGGTCGCTTCATGGCCGCCAACGTCGGCATCCTCCGGGACGGGATCCGGAGCGGTCGGACGGCGCCGCGGATCGTCGCCGAGCGGACCATCGAACAGCTCGAGCGGCTCCTCGCCGTACCCATCGAGGAGGCCGTCATCCCGAGCCTCGTTCAGGTCGCCGACGAGGCGGCCCGGGAGCGGGTCCGGGAGGTCGTCCGGGAGGTCGTCTACCCGGCCGACGCCGCCTTCCTCGAGGTCCTCCGGACCGAGTACCTGCCCCACACCCGGACCGAGCCGGGCCTCTGGTCGGCACCCGACGGGGAGGCGCTCTATCGGACCCAGATCCGAGCCTGGACGACCCTCGACCTCGAGCCCCGGGAGGTCCACGAGCTCGGTCTCGCCGAGCTCGAGATGATCCGGACCGAGCAGCGGGCGATTGCCCGGGCGGCCGGTTTCGATGACGACGTCGCCGCCTACCGGGCGCAGCTGGCGAGCGATCCGGCGAACCGGCCGGCGACGCGGGACGAGCTCCTCGAACGGGCTCGGGAGGACGTCGAGCGGGCCCTCGCCGCTGCGCCGCGGGCCTTCGGGCGGCTGCCACGGACGCCGGTCGAGGTCCGCCCCGTCGAGGCGTTCAAGGAGAAGGACGCACCCTTCGCCTACTACCTGCCGCCGGCGGCCGACGGGACGCGGCCGGGGATCTACTACGCGAACACGTACGATCTCGCCTCGCGGTACTTCTCGAACCTCGCCCCGACGACGTACCACGAGGCCGTTCCCGGCCACCACTTCCAGATCGCTCTCGAGATCGAGCACCCCCATCTCAACCGCTTCCGGCGCCTCGGGTCGCGCCTTGTCGGGGCGGCCTTCGCCGAGGGCTGGGGGCTCTACTCCGAACGGCTCGCCGACGAGCTCGGTCTCTATCGGAACGACGCCGAACGGTTCGGGATGCTCACCGCCCAGGCCTGGCGGGCGGCGCGCCTCGTCGTCGACACCGGCCTCCATGCCCTGCGCTGGTCGCGGGAGCGATCGATCGCCTTCCTCCGGGAGACGGGTCTGACCGAGACCGACGCCGTCATCGAGACCGACCGCTACATCGTCTGGCCGGGTCAGGCCCTCGCCTACAAGATCGGCCAGCGGGAGATCGAGCGGCTCCGGCGCGAGCTCGCCGCCCGGGAGGGCTCGCGCTTCGATCTGCGGGCTTTCCACGACGAGCTCCTCGGCCACGGCTCGCTCCCCCTGGCGACCCTGGCCCGCGAGCTGCCGACCTGGCTGGCGGCGGCGGTCTGACGGCCGCGAACTCGCCTTCGGCCACGTCTGACCGCCGCGAACGGGGCTTCAATCACTTCCGGCCGCCGCGACCCGCCGCCGGGGCGAAACCCGGGCGACCGGGGCGTCCCTGCGCTTTCCTGTCGTTGCGGGCCCGCCCACACGGATTTCGTCGTGGCGTGGCAGAGATGGCGCGAGATTCGTATTGACGCCGCGCTCGCGCGTGTGGCACCATGAGCCGCGTTTCGTCCTGCCCAGCGCGACACGTCGGGAGCGCGTCCCGTCCTCCGGTCGGAGGAGCGGCCGCCGGTCGTGCCGGTTCGAGCACCGAGCGCGACCCGAGCCGGCGGCAACGCTCTGGACGCTGAGGCCCGACGGGTCGGCGTCCGAAGGCGGACCCACAGCAGGGAGCGATCATGACCGAACCGAGCACCGCCTCCGCCCCGTCTCTTCGTCGCGAGCGCCAGCTCGCCATGTACCGTCGGGCTTCGCAGATCATGCCGGGCGGGACCGATTCGAACTTCCGCGCCTGGGGCGAATCGACGATCTACGTCGATCGGGGGGCGGGAGGCCTCGTCTGGGACATCGACGGCAACGAGTACGTCGACCTCCGGATGGGCTACGGCCCCGTCATCCTCGGCCATGCCGACCCTCGGGTCGACGACTACGTGAACGAGCGGATGCGGCGGGGCGTGAGCTTCTCCCTCACGAGCGAGGACGAGGTCCGAGCCATCGAGCTCCTCTGCGAGCTCACCGGCTGGGTCGAGATGGCCCGGATGACGGTCTCCGGAACCGAAGCGACGATGCACGCCATTCGGGTCGCCCGTGCCTACACCGGCCGCAACAAGATCGTCAAGTTCGAGGGCCAGTACCACGGCGTCCACGACTACGCCCTCATCTCGGTCCTGCCGAACGACGTCGCTGAGCTCGGCGATCCCGACAACCCGGTCCGCCTGGCCTGGGGTCGGGGCATTCCGGCGGCCGTGGCCGAGACGGTCATCCCGGCCCGCTACAACAACCTCGACGTCCTTCGGCGGCTGTTCGAGCGGGAGGGGCACGACATCGCCGCCATCATCGTCGAGCCGGTCCTCGGCAACGCCCAGGGGATCATGCCGCAGCCCGGCTTCCACGCCGCCATGCGGGAGCTCACCCGGGAGTTCGGAATCCTCCTCATCTTCGACGAGGTGAAGACCGGCTTCCGGTTCGCCCGGGGCGGGGCGGCCGAATACTTCGGGGTGACGCCCGACCTGGCGACCTACGCCAAGGCCATGGGGAACGGCTACCCGGCCGCCGCTTTCGGTGGCCGCCGCGAGGTGATGAGCGTCCTGCCGAGCCAGGTCAGCCACGGTGGGACGTACGCCGGGAATCGGGTGGCCGCGGCCGCCGCGGTGAAGACCCTCGAGATCCTCCGCGACACGCCGGCCCTCGAAACGATCCGGCGGACCGGCGAGGCGATCCAGGCCGGGATCCGGGAGGTCATCGAGGCGAAGGGTGTCCCCTTCATCTTCACCGGCCATCCGTCGATGTTCGGGATCATGTTCACCGACCGGGTCCCGACCGAGTACCGGGACTGGGCGAACACCGATCACGAGCTCTACGACATGATCGCCGTCGGAATGCACGCCAGGGGCGCGATGCCGGAACCGGACAGCCGGGAGCCGTGGTTCATCTGCGAGGCGCACAGCCAGGGCGATATCGTCGATCGGGTCGTCTCCATCTTCCGGGACAGCTTCCACGCCGCCCTCGAAGCCCGGGCCCGGAGCGGGGCGGAGGGCGCAGCGACGGCGGCGAGCTGAGGGGGCAGGGGAATGGCGGTCGACGGGAGCGCGGTCCGATCGGTCGATCGAGCGGCGGCGCTCCTCCTCGCCCTCGGTGATCACCAGGGGGCGGCCGGGGTGAGCGAGCTCGCCCGCCGGCTCGGCCTCCACAAGTCGACGGCCTCGCGCCTCCTGGCGACCCTCGAGCGGCGGGGTCTCGTCGAACAGGACGGGGAGACGGGCAAGTACCGGCTCGGTCTCGTCGTCATTCGGCTCGCCGAGCACGCCGAGCGAACCCTCGACCTGCGGGCGATCGGCTTGCCCGAGCTCGAGCGGCTCGCCCGCCGGGTCCATGAGACGGCGGGGCTCGCCGTCGCCGACGGCGGGGAGCTCGTCTGCGTCGCCCAGGTCGACGGTCCGAACCTCGTCGCCGTCGGTGACTGGACGGGGCGGCGGGGGCCGCTCCACGCCCTCGCTGCCGGGAAGGTCATCCTCGCGGCTCGGCCGGAACGGGACCTGGCTCGCCTCGTCCGGCAGGGGCTGACGGCGTTCACCGAACGGACGCTCGTCCGCCTGGAGCCGCTCCTCGAGGATCTGGCTCGAACGCGCCGGCGGGGATACGCGACGGCCTTCGGCGAGTACGAGCGGGGGCTGAACAGCATCGCCGCGCCCGTCCGGGACGCCCGGGGGCAGGTCATCGCCGCTGTCCAGATCTGGGGACCGGCCTTCCGGATCTCGCTCCGGCGGGTGCCGGAGCTGGCGGCGGCGGTCCGCGAGACGGCCGAGGCCATCAGTCGGCGACTCGGGGCGGACGGGCTGAGCGGCGAGGGCTGAGCGGCGGGGGCGGACTGGCGGCCGGGAGGCCTCGCTGTCGCCGGAGCCACGCAATGCCGAGACTCAGCTCGGGCGCTGGCGCGGGCGGGGGCCTTCGGTCGGCGTCTCTGGCTCGGGCTCGGCCGCGTGGGGTCCCTCGTGAGACCGCTCTGGGCATGAGCGTCGGTCGACCGCGGGCGGAGGAGCGGCCGCGGCAGGGCCCGTCTTGCTCGCCCCTGCCGGCCGCCGACACGATGCCAGGCGCGCTGGACGCCCCTCAGGCTGCCCCCGCGACGTCCCCGGGGCACGACCCCGTGACGTGCGCCGCAGCCACGATCCCGCGGCCGCGGCGCGCCGTCTCCGGGGCTGGCCCGGGCAGCCCGGCGGGCGTGCGTGCCACGCACATTCTGTCGGCCGGCCGGCCGCTCGACATGCGCTTCGCGCCGAATCCGTGCGTGGGGCGGCACACGACCGACAGAGAAGACTGGTCGCGGCGGAGCTCTTCCGGCGGACTCGTGCGTCGGACGGCCGTGGCGAACTCGGCCGGGGGCACGTCGCCGCACGCCGAGTGGAGCCGCTCGGTGTTCCACCAGCCGACCCAGCGAGCCGTCGCGAGCTCGACCTGCTCGCAGGTCTGCCACGGGCCGTGGCGGTTGATGAGCTCGGTCTTGTAGAGGCCGATGACCGTCTCCGCGAGCGCGTTGTCGTAGCTGTCACCGGTCGAGCCGACCGAGCCCAGGGCCCCGACCGCCGCCAGCCGCTCGGTGTAGCGGACGGCGAGGTACTGGGCGCCGCGGTCGGAATGGTGGACGAGGCCGGCGAGCCCGTTGCCCCCGCGCGCCCAGAGCGCGAGCTCGAGGGCGTCGAGGGCGAGGCTCGTCCGGAGCGTGCCGGCGACCCGCCAGCCGACGATCCGGCGGCTGAAGGCGTCGACGATGAAGGCGACGTAGCAGAAGCCGCGACGCAGTCGGACGTACGTGATGTCGGCGACCCAGAGCCGATCCGGAGCCGGGGCGTCAAAGGCCCGACCGACGAGGTCGGCCGGCTGTCGGGCGGGGGCCCCGGGCCGGGTCGTCCGGACCCTCGCCCGGCGGACGACGCCGGCCAGGCCGAGCTGTCGCATGAGCCGGGCGACCTGGTCGCGCCCGACCCGGGTCCCCTCGCGGAGGAGCTGGCGCCAGACCTTGCGGGCCCCATAGACGGCGTAGTGCTCGTCGTGGACTCGCTCGACGAGGGGGGCGAGGGCAGCCTCCCGTTCGGCCCGCGCCGAGGGCGGCCGGGCTCGGGCGGCGTAGTACGACGACGGGGCGATCGCCAGGACCTGGCAGATCGGCTCGACCCCGAACCGCTCCCGGAACTCGTCGACGAAGCGGATCATGCGCGCGAGCGGCGGTCGAGCTCCGCCGCGAAGAAAGTCGATGCCTCCCGGAGGATCTCGTTGGCCCGGCGGAGCTCGCGGTTCTCCCGTTCGAGCGCCGCGAGTCGGACCCGTTCCTCGCGGGTCAGCCCGGCCCGGCCGCCGGCCTCGACCTCGGCCTCCCGGACGGCGGCCAGCGGACGGCAAAGATGTGCGCCAGGGTCACGGCCCTGCCGAGGATGTGGAGCCGGGGTCACGATTGTGACGAGGTGGGCCGCCGGGCACGGAATGGGCTCACGAGGTGGCCCTCGGGCAGCGGGTCGTCGCGTTCGACGAGGTGGCCGTCGGGCAGCGGGCCGGCGCATCGCCGGGTTGACGGGAGCCGAGTTCACCAGGCGGCGTTGCGGGCCTCCGTGGCCGCTCTCGCGCCCGACACGCCGGGAGTTGACGGGAGTCGAGTTCACCAGGCGGCGTTGCGGGAGGCCGCCCCGCTGGGCAGCCTGCTACCCCCTGCCGCCGACCGCCACCGCCCGCCGGTCCGCCCGCGCCACCCTGGTAGGCTTGGGCCATGCCGGATCTCACCCGCCTCGACGTCGACGCCCTCCTCGCCGAGTTCGGCGGTCGCCTCCTCGCCGTCGCCCTCATCGTCCTCGGGGCGGTCGTCGTCTACCGCGTCGGCCGGATCCTCATCCACCAGGCGGTCGAGCACGCCCTCGACCGACCGACCGCCGACAGCACCGTCGCCGAGCTGTCGGCCATGGAGCGTCGGAAGCGGATCGAGACCCTCGACGCCTTCTTCGTCAAGCTCCTGCGGGGCGGTGTCCTCGCCGTCGCCGTCCTCCTCATCCTCAACGCCCTCGGCCTCCTGGCGGCCCTCGCCGGCCTGAGCCTCATCGGCGCCGCCCTCGCCTTTGCCGCCCAGAGCACGATCCGCGACTTCCTGAACGGTGCCTTCATTCTTCTCGAAAACCAGTACGCCAAGGGCGACGTCGTTCGGATCGCCGGTGTCGCCGGCGCCGTGGAGGACTTCAGCCTCCGCCGGACGACCCTTCGCGACCTGGATGGGACCGTCCACGTGGTGCCCAACGGGGCCATCACCGTCGCCTCGAATCTGACCCGAACTTGGGCGAGGATCAACGAGAACGTCCAGATCGCCTACGAGGCCGACCTCGACCGAGCCATCGAGGTCATCGATGCCGTCGGCCAGGAGATGGCCGCCAGCGAGGTCTGGCGGCGCCGGATCCTCGAGGCGCCGCGGGTCATCCGCGTCGACCAGCTCGGCGACAACGCCGTCGTCCTCAAGATCCTCGGCACGGTCCGGGCGGCCGACCAGTGGGAGGCGGCGGGCGAACTGCGGCGGCGGCTCCTGGCTGCCTTCCGCGAGCACGGCATCGAGATCCCGTATCCGCGGCGGGTGGTCGTGACGCGGACCGCCGGGAGCGGCGAGGATGAGGTTGGCGCGGGCGACGGGGGCGAAGCGAGCGGCGATGACGAGGCGGGCGCGGGCGACGAGAGCGAGCCGAGGATTCGGTCGGCCGCCGCGCCTACCGCGCACCCGGGTCGAGCGCACGGCGGGACGCCCGGGGGCGGCCGAGACGGACGGGCCGAACGACGAGCGCGACGACAGCAGGACGCACAGACGAGGAAACGGACTCGCCGCCGAGGGCCGAGCCTTCGTAGAATGGGGCGCCACGAGCCCGGTCGATCGTCGCAGCCTTCGGAGGAGCACCGTCCCGTGAGCGCCCAGCCCGACCCCGTCGTCCCCGAGGTCAGCCGACCCGAGATCGAGAACCTCCTCGTCGAGGCCCGTCGCTTCCCGCCGCCCCCCGAGTTCGCCGCTCGGGCGAACGTCGGCCCCGAGATCTACGAGGAGGCCGAGCGCGACTACGTCGCCTTCTGGGAGCGCCTCGCTCGGGAGCGGATCACCTGGTTCACCCCCTTCGAGAAGACCCTCGAGTGGGACCTTCCCTTCGCCAAGTGGTTCGTCGGCGGCGAGCTGAACGTCGCCTACAACTGCGTCGACCGCCACGTCGAGCGCGGCCTCGGCGACAAGGTCGCCTACCACTGGATCGGCGAGCCCGGCGACACCCGGACCCTGACCTACGCCGACCTCCTCCGGGAAAGCTCGAAGTGCGCCAACGCCCTCAAGGAGCTCGGCGTCCGGAAGGGCGATCGCGTCGCCATCTACCTGCCGATGATCCCCGAGCTCCCGATCGCCATGCTCGCCTGCGCCCGGATCGGGGCGCCCCACACCGTCGTCTTCGGCGGCTTCAGCGCCGAGGCCCTCGCCGGCCGGATCAACGACTGCGGGGCGAAGGTCCTCATCACCGCCGACGGCGGCTGGCGGCGGGGCAAGAAGGTGAACCTCAAGCACCACGCCGACGAGGCCCTCGCCGACACGCCGACCATCGAACACGTCATCGTCGTCGACCGCCTGAAGGACGGGGCTCACATGGTCGAGGGTCGCGACCACTGGTGGGGCGACCTCGTCGACCGCCAGCCCGAGCGCTGCCCGCCGGTTCCCGTCGAGAGCGAGCACATGCTCTACCTCCTCTACACCTCGGGCACGACGGCGAAACCGAAGGGGATCCTCCACACCTCGGCCGGCTACCTCCTCGGCACCTCGTACACCCACTGGGCGATCTTCGACATCAAGCCCGAGGACGTCTACTGGTGTGCCGCCGACATCGGCTGGGTGACCGGGCACTCGTACATCGTCTACGGTCCTCTGGCCAACGCGACGACGGGCATCCTCTACGAGGGCGCCCCCGACACCCCGGCCTGGGATCGCTGGTGGCAGATCGTCGAGGACTACAGGGTGACGATCCTCTACACCGCCCCGACGGCGATCCGGGCTTTCATGAAGCAGGGCCCCGAGTGGCCGGCGAAGCACGACCTGTCGTCCTTGCGCCTCCTCGGCTCGGTCGGTGAGCCGATCAACCCCGAGGCCTGGCTCTGGTACCACGAGCACATCGGGGGCGGCCGAGCGCCCATCGTCGACACCTGGTGGCAGACCGAAACCGGGATGATCCTCATCACCCCCCTGCCCGGGATCACGACGACGAAGCCCGGCTCGGCCACCTTCCCCTTCCCCGGCATCGAAGCCGACGTCGTCGACGCCGAGGGGCGCTCCGTCCCCCTCGGTGGCGGCGGCTACCTCGTCCTGAAGCGGCCCTGGCCGGCGATGCTCCGCGGCATCTACGGCGACCCCGAGCGCTACCGGCAGACGTACTGGAGCCGCTTCCCCGGGATGTACTTCGCCGGCGACGGGGCGAAGCGGGACGAGGAGGGCTACTACTGGCTCCTCGGCCGAGTCGACGACGTCATGAACGTCGCCGGGCACCGGATCAGCACGACCGAGGTCGAATCGGCCCTCGTCGACCACCGCTCGGTCGCCGAGGCGGCCGTCGTCGGCAAGAGCGACGAGGTCACGGGTCAGGCGATCTTCGCCTTCGTCATCCTCAAGGCCGGCCAGGAGCCCTCGGACGCCCTGGCCCTCCAGCTCCGGGAGCACGTCGCCTACGTCATCGGTCCCATCGCCCGACCGAAGTACCTCATGTTCGTGCCCGACCTGCCGAAGACCCGGTCGGGCAAGATCATGCGCCGCCTCCTCCGGGACATCGCCGAGGGGCGGGCCCTCGGCGACACGACCACCCTCGCCGACGCCGGCGTCGTCGATCTCATCCGGGAACGGACGGGCGCCGCCGAGGAGGACTGAGGCGTGCCCTTCGGCTTCCTCCGCCGGCGACCCGCGAGCCGTGAGGCGCCAGCCGCCACAGGCCCGGGCCCGGCGCCGCCCGAGGGAAGCCGAGGGGTCGCCTTCGACGCCCTGACCGAGGAGTGGCGCCTCGTCGGGACGATGCACATCGCCGGCCGCCTCTCGGACGCTTTGAACCGGCGGGAGACGATCGCCATCAGCGACGTCCGCTGGGCGCCCATCGCCGATCCGTCGGCCCTCACGGCTGTTCCGGGCCTGAAGGCCGTCGACCCCTACGACCTCATCGTCGTCTTCGCCGGCCCCGACAGCGTGCCGGCGATGACCGAGGCCGAGCGGGAGGCGCATCGGGTCCACAAGGTTCCCTACGACGTCGCCCTCGAGACCCCGCCCTTCCGGGTCGTCGGGACCGTCCATCTCTACCCGGGGACGGAACCCGACCGGCTTCTCGACCGGGCGACGGAGATGTTCGTCGCCGCCACGGATGCCTTCGTCTTCGTGGCCGGCCGGGAGCTCGAGTGGGTCCGCGGGCAGACGGTCCTCGTCAACCGCTTCTACCTGCGGGGCATCGAGCAGATCGATCGCCGGACCCTGGAGCGGGTCGTGCCGCTGCCCGGGCAGCCCCTCGGCGGGACGAGCTGGCGGGAACGGAGTCGCTGAGCGGGCCCCGAGGGGTCGGCGGGCGACCCGACCGGCGTGGGCGAGCCGACCGGCGTGGGCGAACCCGACCCGTGCGGGCGGTGTTCGGTCGAGCGGTGTCGCGCGGTGTCGGCGGCCCCGTCAGACCCGGGCCGGCTCCCCCGTCGCTCCTCGACCGGCGAGGGAGCGCGGCCGTCCGAGGAGTCCGAAGACCGATCGCTTCGCCGGCTCGGACCGGGGCAGACCGAGGATCCGGTCGGCGAGGGCCTCGAAGTCTTCGGTGACCCCCTCTCGCGGATAGCGCTCGACGACCGTCCGTCCCTCGTTCGCCGCCCGAACGAAGAGGAGCCCTCCCGACCGGATGCAGGCAACGGCCGGCAGCCCAACGGTCCGTTCGATGTCGGCCACCGAAACGCCGCTGTTCGCCCGGTTGACGACGAGGGCGAGCCGGCCGCCGACCTTCAGCTGGTCGGCGACGTCCCGGAGCTGGACGGCGGCCCGCAGGGCCGGCACGTCGGGGGTGACGGGAACGAGGATTCGGTCGGCGACCCCGAAGATGGCTCGGTTCAGCGGGCTGTACGAGGGGTGGAGATCGACGACGACGATCTCCGCGTGGGCCCGGGCGCCGTCGATGGCGGCGGCGACACGACCCGGCTCGAGGACCTCGACGCCGAGGGGGCTCGCGGTCAGGCTGACGACGCTCGACCCGCTCTCGTGGGGGGCGGCGATCTCGACGAGGGAGCGGACCGGATCGGCCGGCGGCCCCTCGCGCCAGACGTCGGCGAGGGTCACGACCTGGTCGAGGCCGAGGGAGGTGGCGACGTGGCCGGTGACCGTGTCGGCGTCGACGAGGAGGACCTTCTTCGAGCGGCGGGTCGCGAGGGCCGCGGCGAGGTTCGTGGCGATGGTCGTCTTGCCGACACCGCCCTTGGCGTTGAAGACGGCCACGACCCGGCCCCGCTGGCGCCAGACGGTCGGATCGACGGGCCCCTGCTCGATGATCGGCCCTTCGGCGACTCCGGTCGGGGTCTGGGAGCGGATGCACATCGCCTCGATCCGCCAGCGGATCGACTCGGCGGTGTACGGACGGCTCATGTACTCGTCGGCCGACGAGGTGCCGGCGGTGAGCTCGAGGAGCCGCTCGAGCATCGGGGCCGGGACGATGATGAGGGCGGGGATCGCCCGCCCGTCCTCGTGGAGGAGGACGTGGTAGTCGAGGAGGGCGTCGAAGTCGGTCTCGCCGTCGAGGACGGCGACGGCGACGTCGGTGCCGACATCGAGGAGGGCGGCCAGCTCGGCCGGCCGCTGGACGACGGCGGTCGCGTAGCCGGCCTCCCGGAGCTCGGCGCCAACGGCCTCCGCCTCGCTCGGTGGGAGGGCGAGAACGACGGTCGGTCGGAGCATCGGGGACCTAGGCCGAGAGGTCGGGGTCGTGGGCGGTCACGGCGAGACTGCCGGGCCGGGCCTCGGTGATCCGGGCGCCGAAGCCCGGAAGGCCGGGCACGACGGCCGCCAGGTCGAGATCCGGATCGTGGCTCACGCTGAAGAGGAACTCGCCGTTCGGTCCCGAGGCGACGCCGACGGAGTGGACACCCGGCAGGTGGGCGAGCTGGCGCTTGAAGCCGGCGATGCTGGCGACGCTGACGAGCCCGACGACCGCGACCTGCGTCCGAACCGGTTGGCTCGGCGGGGCAGGTTCCTCGACATGGCCGGCGAGGAAGCCGAGCCGGGCGGCGATCTGGGCGTCGTCGAGACCTTCGAGCTCGTCCTGCCCGGTCGCGGCCTCGGCGGCGTCCTCGGCCTCGGGGCTGAGCGCGCCTTCCGCCGGCGGCCCCTCGGTCTCGAGGTCCGTCGCCGCCGCGGCGGGTTCCCCGGCACCCTCGGCGGGGGTTTCGGCCACCTCGGCGGCCCGGGCCGCGGCCTCGATGGCGGCGAAGGCAGCCTCCCGGGCGGCCGGGTCGAGCTCGCCGGTTTCGAGCGGTGTCTCCGGGACCGCCTTCCCTGCGCCCTCCCCGTCGGCGGCCTCGACGACCCCGCGCTCGACGGCGGCGGGCTCGGCGAGGATCTCGTCGAAGGGAGGCGGCTCGGGCAGCTTCGCCGCCAGGGCGGCGAACTCGGTCGGGTCCTCGACGGCGAGGAGGGTCTCGAAGAAGCGGTCCATCTCCGCCTCGAACCCGGCGACGGCGCCCTGGAGCCGCTCGATCTGGCCCTCGATCCGGGCCGCCTGGGCCTCGACGGCCGCCTCGAGGGCGGCCTTCCGCTCGGCGATCCGACGCTCCGTCTCCTCCCG
This sequence comes from Chloroflexota bacterium, assembly GCA_026004015.1. GTDB lineage: Bacteria > Chloroflexota > Limnocylindria > Limnocylindrales > CSP1-4 > BPIH01. Next base: position 321,051 of record BPIH01000001.1, read on the forward strand.
GATCCGGGCGATCTCGGCCTTCGACCATTCGCGGATGCCGGCGATGTCCTCGTCGGCGGCCCGGCGGAGGGCGGCCGCTTCCTCGGCGGAGCGGGAGTGGAGCTCTTCGATGAAGGCCTTCGACTCGGCCCGGAACTGCTCGAGAACCCGCTCCCGGGCTTCGTGGGCGGCGGCGTGCATGGCCCGAGCGAGCTCGGCGAGGAAGACGTTCGAGCGACGGCGGCCGGGGCTCGGCGTCGACGGGCTCGGCTCCCCCGAATCGTCGGCCGCCCCACGCTGCGGGCCGGGGGCTGCCGCGGTCGCAGCGACGGTCGAGGGCGAAGCCGCTTCCGGGATCTCGGGCCCGCTCGGCGTCGGAGCTTCGACGGTCTCGGGAGCGCTCGCCTCGGGGGCGGGTGGATCGTCGGGCAGCGGGGTGTCGGGCGAAGCCCGGCGTCGGGCGCTCCCGGCGGCTCCGCGGTGGGGACGTCCGCCAGCCGGTCGACCGGACCGGCGCCGGCGGTCTCGCCCGCCTCCTCGCGTGCGGTCGTCCAGGGAAGCCGGAATCCCGGCCGGGATTCGGTCGTCGCCATGCGTTTCGTGAACCTCTCCACGGATACGGGCAGGGGGCCCGGGGGTCGACTCGGATGCTAGGACCTCGGGTGGGTCGGGTGGAGTCCGCTAGAGGTACCGGCGGATCGCTCCGGTGGTACCGGCGGGGGATGGGATCCCGCCCCGCCCGAGCCGGCGCGCCGCCAGGCCGGACGGAGGACCGATGGCGGCGGGGGCGCTACCATGCCGACACCATGGCCGACCACCCCGACGCCGCGCCCGTCGCCCTCCTCGACCGGCTCGGTCGTCCCCTCCGGGACCTCCGGATCTCGGTGACCGACCGCTGCAACTTCCGCTGCGTCTACTGCATGCCGGCCGAGATCTTCGGCCGCGACTACGCCTTCCTGCCCCGGCCGATGCTCCTCACCTTCGAGGAGATCGCCCGCCTCGCCGCGCCTCTTCGTCGAGCTCGGCGTCGTCAAGCTCCGGATCACCGGCGGCGAGCCCCTCGTCCGCCGGGACCTGCCGGTCCTCGTCGGGCTCCTCGCCCGGCTCCGGACGGTCGACGGCGGCCCACCGGACCTGACCCTGACGACGAACGGATCGGCCCTGGCGAAGCTCGCCGAGCCCCTCGCCGCGGCCGGGCTCCGGCGGATCACCGTCAGCCTCGACTCCCTCGACGACGCCACCTTCCGGCGGATGAACGGGGTCGACTTCCCCGTTCAGCGGGTCCTCGACGGGATCGCCGCCGCCCGGGCCGCCGGGCTCGCCCCGATCAAGGTGAACATGGTCGTCCGGCGGGGGATGAACGAAGAGTCCATCGTGCCGATGGCCCGCTGGGCGCGCGAGGAGGGCCTCATCCTCCGCTTCATCGAGTACATGGACGTCGGGGCGTCGAACGGCTGGCGCCTCGACGACGTCGTGACGGCGGCCGAGATCATCGACAGAATCGGGGCGGTCTTCCCGTTGGAGCCGGTGGGGCGGGCCTACCGGGGCGAGGTCGCCGCCCGCTGGCGGTACCGGGACGGCGGGGGCGAGATCGGCGTCATCGCCTCGGTGAGCCAGCCCTTCTGCGGCGACTGCACGCGGGCTCGGCTGTCGGCCGACGGGCAGCTCTACACCTGCCTCTTCGCGGCGAGCGGGCACGATCTCCGGGGTCTCCTCCGGAGCGGCGCCGACGACGAGGCGATCCGGCGCTTCATCGTCGAGCGCTGGACCGGTCGACGGGACCGCTACTCGGAGGAGCGAACCGAGGCGACGGCCCGGCGGCCGAAGATCGAGATGTTCGCCATCGGTGGCTGACGCGGCTCGCCGCCGGGGCCGCGGCGGCCCGGGGACGGGACGTCGTCCGAGGGTTGTCCACCGGCTGCCCACAGGTCCTCGGAGTTCGTGGATATCTCGCCCGCGGAGGGGTCGAAGTTCGTGGATAAGTCCCTTGACCGCCATGGCGCCGGTCGCGTACCGTTCTCCTTGCCCGAAGGGGCCGCAGGGACCCGAGGGCCGGAGATCACATCAATGGCTTTCGACCCAACCGGTCGCTTCGGGCGCTTTGTTGCCCGGTCTGGGCGGCCTCCGGGTCGCCCGCGGGCGCTCGCTCGGCGGGACGTGACCGGCATCCCGGTGTCGGTACTCCCGCCGGGCGGGCGTCAGGGGGCCGAAGCGGAGCGCTCCCCCGTGGCGGCTCGACGTTCGGCCCTGTGCGGCGCCTCCCTGCCCGCGCCTCCCCCGTGGACGTCCGCGTCGCCATCCTCCCGCTGCCGTGTCGTCCCGCCCGCCGCATCCTCAGGGCGCGGTCCATTCGCCTCCTCTGGGAGCGGCCGATGCTGACGAGGCAGGCCCGATGACCGCCGTCCCTTCCGCGCCCATCCCGCCCGCTGCCCAGGCGAGCCGCCTCGCCGCCCTCGAGGCCGCGGTCCGGGAGCGCTCGGATCTCCGTCCGGAGGTCGGGCTCGTTCTCGGCTCGGGGCTCGGCGGGCTGGCCGAGGCCCTCGACGAGGCCGTCGCCATCCCCTTCGAGGCCCTCCCGGGCTGGCCGGCGGCGACGGCCCCGGGCCACGCTGGACGGCTCCTCCTCGGCCGCCTCGAGGGTGTCCCCGTCGTCCTCCTCCAGGGCCGCTTCCACCTCTACGAAGGCCACGACCCGGGCCTCGTCGTCCAGCCCGTCCTCCTCATGGGTCGCCTCGGTGCCCGGATCGTCGTCCTCACGAACGCCGCCGGCGGCGTGAACCCGGCCTTCGGGCCGGGCACCCTCATGGTCATCGCCGATCACCTGAACCTCACCGGCCGCAACCCCCTCGTCGGTCCGAACGACGAGGCGCTCGGGCCGCGCTTCCCCGATCTCACCGAGGCCTGGAGCCCGCGTCTTCGCCGCGCCCTCCACGCCGCCGGCGAGGCAGAGGGGGTTCCCCTCGTCGAGGGCGTCTACGCCGGCCTCCTCGGCCCGACCTACGAGACGCCGGCCGAGGTCCGGATGCTCCGCGTCCTCGGCGCCGACGCCGTCGGCATGTCGACCGTCCTCGAGGCCATCGCGGCCCGCTGGGTCGGTCTCGAGATCTGCGGGGTCTCCCTCGTCACGAACGCCGCCGCCGGCCTCAGCGGCGCGCCCCTCAGCCACGAGGAGGTCCTCGCCGCCGGGAGCCGAGGCGGGCCCGCGCCTCGCCCGGGTCCTCCGCCGCTTCGTCCGGGACCTGGGAGCCGGCTGAGGCGTCGGAGCGCCGAGGCGATCGGCACCCGGGACGGTCTCCGAGCGACCCGGAGGGTCCCGCCTGCATCGGGCGGGCGTACGGGTCGAGGGTCGTCCGCGCCGCGGCGGGCCCCCTCAGACCGGTCGGGCGTGGAGGGACTCCCGAACGGCGAGGTAGATGCCCTCGCAGGACCGAGCCGCGATGGCCGCCGCCTCGGCGAGCAGCGGGTCCCCGAGGGGATCCTCGGCTCTCGTTCGCCACCGCTCGATCGCCGCCAGCGCCGCCGCCTCGACGGCCCGGAGCGGCGCATCGGGGCCGAGCCCGAGCCGCTCCGCCGGGCTGGCCCCGGGCGCGGTCAGGCGGCGGACCTCCTCCTGCTCCTCGGCCGTGAGACGGACGCTCTCCGTCATGACGAGGTGGGCGAGCCGGAGCTCGGCGAACTCGTGGGCCGACGCCTCGACGCGCTCGACCTCGGCGGCGAGACGGGCAGCCGGCCTCCGGGTTGCCCGCCGACAACGAGCGGGCCAGCGTTCGCAGGGCCGACAGCCCGGCCCGGGCCTGGAGGACCCGGGCCCGAGGCAGGAAGTGGCTGCTGGAGGATCCGGCGCAGGTCGTCGATTCCGGAGGTTCTGACGAGGAGGGCCGCGAGCTCGGGAGCCGTCCTCACCCGACCCGCCGCGATCTCGGTAATGGCGAACCGGACGCCGAAGACGCCGAGCCGGGCGAGCAGTTCGCGTCGCTCCTCGCTCGCCACCCCAGCGACCTCCTCGGTCGGCAAAGCGGTCGGCCGACAGGAGGAGCCGCTCGCGGTCCGCGGCGGGGAGTTCCGCGAGGCGACGGAGGGCGGCGAACTCCGACTCTCGGAGGGTGGCCCCGGTTTCGGCGAGGAGACCGGCGAGGGGGACGACCGTCGCGCAGAGGGTCCGCAGCTCCTCGTCGCGGCGATACCGTTCGGCGATCCGCGCCGCCGACGCCATGGCGTCGAGTCGGGCGGCCCCGATCTCGTCGGCTCGCGAGAGGACGGCGACGGTGTTGACCGGGGAAACGTGGCCGACCGACCGGTCCAGGAACGCGTCGAGGAACTCCGCATCCGAGCGGTGGAGGTGCCGCATGAGGTAGATGACCGCGTCGGCCTCGCTCGAGCGGTTCTCGCCGAGGGCGAGGAACGTCCTGGGTCCGGGCCGAGTTCTCGTCGTGGATCGAGGCGAGCCCCGGCGTATCGATGAGGGTCATCGCTCGGAGCGCCGACGACGGCCAGCCGACCTCGAGGCGGTCGATCTCGCCGACGGTGAGGCGGCCGAGCTCGATCTGAAGGGCGCCCTCGCGGCGGAAGGCGAGGGGCTCCGCTCCGCCCGTCGCGAAGGTGGGCCCGGACCTCGTAGCCGAGGCCTTCCCGGTAGATCGTGACGAGGCGGGTGCATTCGCCGGCGTCGGTGGCCGCCAGCCGCTCCCCGACGAGGGCGTTGAGGAGCGTCGACTTGCCGGCCTTGACCCGACCCGCGATGGCGACCCGGAGGGGCCCGGCCAGACGGCGCTGAATGGCGCTCACCTCGCCGCGGAGCGACGTCCCCTCGGTCAGCCGGGCGGCGAGACCGCAGAGGTCGGTCACCATGGCGTGGGCGCTCGGCGACGACAGGACGGTCATCGGCTCGTCGCCTCCAGCCCGGCGACCCCGCGCTCGAGCTCCTCGAGCCGGGCGAGGAGAGCCCGGACCTCGGCGGCCCGCTGTGTCCGCTCGGCGGTCGACCGCCGCAGGTCCTCCTCCGCTCGACGGAGGGTCTCGGTGTACGTCCGGGACAGTTCGGTGACCCGCTCGCCGAACTCGTCGCGCAGCCGCCGCTGGGTCTCGCGGATCGTTTCGCCGAGCTGGTTGCCGACCTCGAAGCTCACCTCGTCGAGGAACTGGCGGACGGCCGCCTTGGCACGCTGGCGGCGGGCGGCGATCTTGCGACGGTTGGCGTCGAGGAGCTGGCTTCCGCCGAAGGCGATCCCGAGGCCGAGGGCGATCGGCGTCGACAAGAGGAGGGCCCCGGCCGCGGCGGGGACGAAGGCCCCCACCATGGCGAGGAGGTAGACGCCGCTCTGCATGCCGCGGAGGCCGGTCACCGCCTGGCCGACGATGGCGCCGAGGCGACTCCCCTCGTCGGCGATGGACGGCGGCGCCCAGAGGCTCGTCACGTCGAGGGGTGAGCGCCGGCCGCTCGGCTCGGCGACGTCGACGGCCTCGGCGCGGAGGAGTTCGGCGACCTCGTGCCGGAGCTTCGCCGCTTCTTCGTCGATCATCTCGAACACGGCTGCCACGCCGGCCGAGACGTCGGCGGTCAGGCGCCGACCGAGGGCCTCCCACTCGGCCGGGGTGGCGAGCCGATCGATCTCCGCATCCATGGCCTGGCCGATCGAACGGAGGGAAGCGCGGAACCGGTACGTCGCCTGGTTCGAGAGCTCGGCCATCCGGTCGCCGAGGAGCTGGCTCCAGCGAGCCCCCGGACCGCGGAGGTGCTCGAGCCGCTCCTGGGCCCCTCGAAGGGACTCGATCGTGGCAGCGGCGGCCGTCGGATCCTCGAGGAGGGCGAGCTCGGCGCGGACCGAGGGGGTCAGCTGGGCGAGCACGGCCCGCAGGTCGTCGAGGGCGCGACGGACGGCTTGTTCCCGCGCGGGAGCCACAACCCGTCGATCGATGGCCCGCAGGAGGGCCGGGCAGCCGCTCTCGTCGGCGAGCGCGCGATCGCCGCGCTCGGCCGCGGCCCGGGAGAGGACGGCCGAGACCGGTACCACGTCGATCTCCAGACCCGCGGCGGCGAGGTGCTCGCGATCGAGCTCCGCGATTCGCCGCCAGAAGGGGCTGACGTCGATCTTCGTCAGGGCGCAGATGACCGACGGACACCGCTCCACGGCCTGGCGGAGGAAGTCGAGCTCCGGCCCCGAGAGTTCCGCCGTCGCGTCGGTCACGAAGAGGAGGGCGTCGACGTAGCCGAGGAAGGCGAGGGTCGCCGAGGCGTAGCCGCCACGGACCCCGCCCGCCCCCGGGGTGTCGACGAGGACGAGGCCGCGGGCGAGAACGGGGTTCGGGAGCCCGACGTCGACGCGCTGGATTCCGCGACGGGCCACCAGCGTCGCCCCGCTCCGTCACGAGCTCGGGCAAGGCAGCGACTTCGACCGCCTCGACGACCGTCTCTCCGTCGCGGCTTCGACGCACATGGGCGATCGGCGCCTCGGCGTGATGGAGGATGGTCAGGGTCGACGTCGCCAGGTCGTCGTCGACCGGGCAGACGGACTCGCCGAGGAGGGCGTTGACGAGCGAGCTCTTCCCTTGCTTGAACTCGCCGACGACGCAGAGGACCGGGCCGGGGCGCCGGATCCGGGCGGCGGCGGCGGCGAGCCGCTCGCGCAGGTCCGGACGGCCCAGGGCGGCGACCTCGCGCGCGACGGCCTCGACGAGGGCCAGGGCGGCGTCACTCGGGGCTGCCGGAGGGCCACCATCCCGTGGCGTGGTCTCGGCAGGCTGGCCGGGCATTGGCCTTCAGCGGGCCCCTGCGGCGACGCCGGCCAGCTGCCGGACGCGCGGCCCGCTGGCGATGTAGAGGGTGCCCGTCGACGGGTCGATGGCGATACCGCGCACGCCCCCGGCGAAGGCCACTTCGTGGGGCGGGAGTCCGTCGACGTCCTGCGAGCCGCCGCCCGCAATGTGCTCGACGATGCCGGCTCCGTCGATCCGGACGACGGTCCGGATCGGATTGGCGTAGACGTTGCCGGCCGAGTCGACGGCGAGCTCGCTCACCTCGTAGAAGGGGGATTCGGCCGCCGCCGCCCCGTCGGCCGGGCCCTCGAAGCGGTCGCTGCCGATGCCGGCGAAGACGCTGATGATCCCCGCCGCATCGACCCGCCGGATCTTGCCGTTGTCGCGGTCGGCGATGAGGAGGTTCCCGGCGGCGTCGATCTCGACGTCGACCGGATGGGCGAGCTGGGCCAGGATCGCCGGACCGCCGTCGCCGACGAAGCCGTAGGCGCCGACTCCGGCGACGGTGGTGATGATCCCCTGCCAGTCCACGCGTCGGATCCGGTTGTTGCCGGCTGTCGGCGATGTAGAGGCTGCCGTCTGGATGGAGGGCGATCCCTTCGGGCTGGTAGAGGAGCGCCTCCGTCGCCGGCCCGCCGTCGCCGCTGAAGCCGTAGCTCTCCCGCCAGCCGCCGGCGACGACGCGCACCGTCCCGTCCCGATCGACGGCCACGACGCGGTGGTTGCCGGTGTCGGCGACGTAGACCGTGCCGTCGGCGGCGACCTCGACGTCGGAGGGGGAGGAGAGGCCGTCGGCGATGGTATCGATGATGCCGTTCCGGACGGCCCGGACCGTGCCGTTGTGGGCGTCGGAGATGTAGACCGCCCCGTCCGGGCCGACGGCGACGCCGCTGGCCAGGCCGAGCTGGGCCGCGGCGGCCGGGCCGCCGTCGCCGCCGTTGCCCGGGCTCGTGATGCCGGCCAGGGTCCCGATGACCCCCGGTGGGACGGCCGGGCCTGTGGACGTCCCGGGGCCGGGGCTCCCGGACATGGCAGGAGCGGGGCTCGGGGACACGGCGGGACCCGGGCTGGCGGAGGCCTGCGGGGCGCCGGATGCGGGCGGGGCGGGCGTCGTGGGCGGGGCGCCGTCGGGTCCGGGCGTTGCTCCGGACGTCCCCCCGGACGCGCCGAGGGAGACCCCCGCTCCGAGCGGCGACTCCGGGGCTGTGTCGAGCATCGACAGGGCTGCCATCCCCCCGCCGAGGACCGCCAGGACGGCCAGCCCGACGGCGACGAGGGCGAGTGGGCGGCGAGCCGGCCCTCGCTCTCCCGATCCCGGCGCCGGTCGGTGGCGCCGTCGTCTGCACCGGACCGGACGTCACGGTGGCGGCCGAGGGGCGGCGCCACCGGCGGCGCCGTCCGGCTGGCGGTCAGGTCGGCCGGCACCGTCGGGAGCGTCGCCATTCCGTAGCGGGCCGCACCGAGGGCGATGGCGAACTTCGGATGGGCGTCGACGGCGATCGGTCGACCGGTCGTCCGGCCGACCATGTCGGCCACGAGGGGGATCCGGGACGAGCCCCCGACGAGGAGGATCCGGCTGACGTCGGCCATCCCGATACCCGCACTCCGGACGGCTCGCTCGAGGGCGGCGATGGTCTCGCTCAGGCGAGGCCGGATCATGGCCTCGAACTCGGTCCGCGTCAAGCGAACCTCGGTCTGGAGGCGGGGCAGCATGACCGGGATCGTCACGTCGGTGTCCGTCGAGAGCGACTCCTTGGCCAGCCTGATCTCGGTCCGGAGCCGGGCCAGGGCGGCCCGGGCCATCGGGTCGGAGGCATCGGTCTCCCGGACCTGGCCGCCGAGAGCATCGTCGACGTGGGCAAAGATGGCCTGGTCGAAGTCGATGCCGCCCAGCCGCTCCATGCCCTCGGGCTGGCCGAGGATCTCGAAGCCGTCGGCGGTCTTGCGGAGGACGGCCGCGTCGAAGGTCCCGCCGCCAAAGTCGTAGACGGCCACGATCTGGCCCGGGTCGAGGCGGTCCTGCTCGGCATAGTTGATGGCGGCCGCTTCGGGCTCGGTGAGGAAGTCGACCTGGCCGACATCGGCCAGCCGGACCATCTCGACGAGGAGCTCCTTCTTGTACGGACCGTAGTTCGCCGGGTGGGTGACGACGATCCGCTCCGGCCGGGCTCCCTGTCGCTCGTAGACCGCCTCGACGATCGCCCGCAGGAGGTGGGCCATGAGGGCCTCCGCTCCGTACGGGGTGCCGCCGAGGACGAGGGGTGCCGGATCGCCGAGGCGGCGCTTGAACTCCCGGGCGGTCCGGGTCGGCTCGGTGATCGCCCGGCGCTCGGCTGCCTCCCCGACGAGGACCTCGCCGTCGTCGCGGAGGACGACGACCGACGGGATCGCGGGGGCGACGGTTCCCAGGCCGAAGACCTCGACGCGGCCGGCTTCGGCGACGGCTGCCGCCGAGTACGTCGTGCCGAGGTCGACCCCGAGCGCGTAGGTCATGTCGCCCTCGTTCGTCAGCCGAGCAGGCCGTCGGCCTCACCCGGCTCCGGAAGCGGCCCCGAGTCGATGTCGGGCGCGCTACCCTCGGGAGCCAACGGCGTGGGTCCCGCGAGGGCCTGATCGCCGGCGCCGAGGGCCTGGTCGACCCCACCGAAGGCTCCGGTCGCCAGGGACTGGGTCGGCGTCGATGGTCCGCCGCCGGTCAGCCGCTGGAGCTCCAGGTCGTCGAGGTCATCGTCGTCGCTGCCCCCGGCGATCGTCGGGTCGTAGCCGCCGAGGGCTTCGGTCGCCAGCGACTGGCTGGGAGTCGACGGCCCGCCAGCGGTGAGCTGCTGGGTCTCGAGCTCGTCGACCGTGCCGCCCTCGCCCTCGATCGGGACGGCGATGGTCGAGCCGGCGCCGCCCAGCGCCTGGGACGTCCCAGGCTGTGTCGATGGCCCGCCGCCGGTCAGCCGCTCAATCTCAAGGTCGTCAAGATCGTCGTTGCCGCCGGCGATCGTCGGGTCGTAGCCGCCGCCCCCTCCCCATCCGGTTCCCGGCGTCAGCGGGCCCCCTGGCACCGAGTCGTCGCCGCCGGGCATCGGCTTCGGTGGGTCCATTGGGGCGCTGCCGAGGACCGGTGGTGTGCCGCTCGTGGAGACCGTCACCCCGCCATCGGGACCGTCGGGCCCATAGAGCGAAACGAGGTCGGGGTTTACGTGTGGGTCTCCGGGGCGGACGACCGAGAGGCCGCCCGAATCGGTCACAAGGGCGAGGTCGGGATCGACGGGATCGACGTAGCCGGGGGCGGGGACCCGAGCCGACTCGCCACCGATGAGTCCGAGGCGCTCCCGGACCGCCCCGGTCGTGGGCCCGGCGTCCCCCTCCGCCGGCATGCTCTCCTCGGACCCGCGCTCGCCTTCGGTGCCCTCTTCCTCGTTCTCTCCTTCTCCTTCTCCTCTCCTTCTCCGAGCTGCTGCTTGCCACGGGAGCGCCCGTGTTCGGGTCGTAGGCCGTGTACGAGCCGTCCTCGTTCTGGACCCAGATATATCCCAGCGTCCCCGGCCGCACCTCCACGAATTCCGCCTCGTCGTCGGCGGTGACGACGGTCCCCCCACCGCCGCTCCGCGATCCCGACGTCGAGCTGCTCGTGCCGCCGCCCGCGTCGACGATGTCGGGCGGCACGTCGGCGTCGCCGCCGCCGCTCAGCACGTCGTCGCCCGCGTCGACGATGTCGGGCGGCACGTCGGCGTCGCCGCCGCTCAGCACTTCGTCGCCGCCTGCGGAGGGGCTCCCGGCGTCGCCCGACCCGGCACCGGAACCCCAGTCCGGCCAGTCGGCGCCCGAGGGTGGCTGCCAGCCACCTGCCGCATCGGGTTCGCTCGTCGGGCTGGAGATCCCGGTGTCGGCGCCCGCTGGGGTGCCCCCCTGGGATGCCGAGGTGCCCGAGGACGAGCCGCCGATTCCCGTCCAGATCTCGGCGGTCGCCGGCGCACCCCCGGTGGCCATCCCCTTCCAGGCCTGCCCGAGCCGGGCGGTGACGACGGCGTCGAGCTCCGGGCCGGCCCCGCCCATGAGCTCAGCCTGACGGGCGGCGGCGACCACCTCACTGAGCGGCGTGTTCGGATCCTGGAGCCGAGCGATCCCCTCCTTCCAGGCCTGCTCGAGCCGGGCGGTGACGACGGCGTCGAGCTCCGGGGGGAGCCCGGCGTCGGCCCCGCCCAGGAGGGCCGCCTGGCGGGCCGCCGCCATGACCTCGGTCAGCGGCGTGTTCGGATCCTGGAGCCGAGCGATCCCCTCCTTCCAGGCCTGCTCGAGCCGGGCGGTGACGACGGCGTCGAGCTCCGGGGGGAGCCCGGCGTCGGCCCCGCCCAGGAGGGCTCAGCCTGGCGGGCCGCCGCCATGACCTCGGTCAGCGGCGTGTTCGGATCCTGGAGCCGAGCGATCCCCTCCTTCCAGGCCTGCTCGAGCCGGGCGGTGACGACCGCGTCGAGCTCCGGGGGGAGCCCGGCGTCGGCCCCGCCCAGGAGGGCCGCCTGGCGGGCCGCCGCCATGACCTCGGTCAGCGGCGTGTTCGGATCCTGGAGCCGAGCGATCCCCTCCTTCCAGGCCTGCTCGAGGGTGGGCGCCTCAGTACCCTCGGCCTCTCCCGTTTGCGTCTCTCCGGTCCCTTCCCCGGCCCCGGACGACTCCTGGGCCGAGACGCCCAGCGGCAGATCGATCTTCGCCGGGCGGTCGAACTTCTCGACGTCTCGCTCGCGTCTCATGGCTCTCCCCTTCCCAAATCCGAGCCCTCTTCGGGCCTGGGCGGGCGGACGACGGCGTCCATCGCCGACACGATCCGAGCGTGGACAAGGCCGGCCCGTCGAACCACCGCGTCGACCGACTCGAGCGAGGGCCCCTCGAAGATGTGGAAGCAGATCTCGTCGTCGGGGACGAGCGTCGCCCGCACATGCCGGACCGGAACCCCTTCGCTGCTGACGGCGGTGGCCGCCGCGTGGGCTCGGGCGACCGCCTCGACCAGATCGGCCACTCTCCGGCTCGCATAGACCTCGACGAGGTATCTCGCCATGCCGGCACCGTAATCCGACGGCGAGGCGGAGGAAATCGGGAAATCCCTACACTTCGTCGTCAGAGGAGGGCGCTTCGAGCGCCGCGTACCGGTGGGCGAGGGCCGCACGGGAGCGGACGCCGAGCTTGGCGTAGATCCGGGTGAGGATCGTCTCGACCGTCTTCGGGGTCACGAAGAGCAGGGCGGCAACCTCCTTGTTCGAGCGACCCTCGGCGACGAGGCGAGCGATGCGCTCTTCCGTCTCGGTCAGACCCGTCGCCCGGGTACGCCCCCCGAGCCGCGCGAGCTCCGCCCGTGCCCGCTCGGCCCACAAGGCGGCCCCGAGCGCCTCGAACTCCGCCAGGGCCGCGCTGAGCCGTTCCCGGGCCTGGCGCTTCCGCTTCGCCCGGCGCTCGAGCTCGCCGAGGGCGAGGAGCGTACGGGCAGCCTCGAAGCGGAGCGGGGAACGGGCATGGTGCTCGAGGGCCGTCTCGAGGGCCGTGACGGCCCCCGAGAGGTCGCCGCGGATGGCGAGGAGCCGACCGCGGTAATGGCTGGCGGCGGCGAGCGCCGACGGACGAGCCGAGCTCCCGGCGATCGCCTCGAGCTCGCCGAGGAGCCCTTCGGCCGCCTCGATGTCGCCAAGCCCGAGGAGCGCCTCGATGGCGTCGGGTAGGCAGCGCAACTCGCCGGGCTCCCGGATCCCGGCCTCCAGGAGGGCTCGGCTCAAGGGCTGCAGGAAGCGGTCGGCCTCGGCATATCGCCCGAGGGAGAGCTCGAGGAGGCCGAGGGCCCACAGGGCGATCTCGCCGCCCCGGGCGAGGGCGTGCTCGGGCCGGGCCGGGTCGAAGGTCTCGCCGGCGGCGATCTCGAGCGAGCGACGGGCGCTCGTCCGGGCCGGCTCCACGTCGCCGCGCCGGGCCTGCGCGAGGGCTCGGCGGGCGAGGCTCGCCGCCTGGGAGGGCCGTTGACCGACCTGGAGGGCGAGGGCGTGCGCCTCGTCGGCGTGCCGGATGGCGGCCGACCAGGCTCCGCGCAAGCAGGCGACCATGGCCAGGTGGTTGTGGATCGGCGGCAGCGCGCTCTCGTCGCCGGCCTCGACCGCCCGCCGCAGGAGCCCCTCGAACACCATCTCCGCCTTCGCGAGCTCGTCGACGCAGGTCAGCCAGTAGCCGTAGGCGAAGCTCGGATGACGGAGCACCCGCCAGTGGAGCGTCGCCGCCTCGAGGCTCACGGCGCGCTCAAGGGCGTCTCGGCCGGGCTGCCCGCAGGCGGCGGCGGTGAGACCCTCGGCAGCGAGGGCTTCGGCGAGGGCAGCCGGATCACCGAGGGCTTCCGCGACGCGAACCGCGGACCGGGCGTGCTCCGCCGCGGCGGGGATCTGGCGACGGAGGAGGAAGAGGCCCCAGGCGAGGCCCTCCTCGATCTCGATCCGAAGGGCCGGCTCGTCGCCCGCCTCGGCCAGGGCCTCCCGGAGGAGGGCGACCCCGGCCCCGACGTCGTCGGCGAAGTGTCGATACCGGGCGAGCCGGCTCAGGAGGCGGGCCCGCTGCGGACCGGCCGGTGTCTCGGCGACGAGGCCACCGAGGAGCCGCTCGGCGGCCGCCACGTCGCCGGACTCGAAGCGGTACTCCGCCTCGGTAACGGCGCGCCGCACCGCTGCGGTCCGATCGTCGGCGGGCGTGAACCGGCCGGCCTGGGCCGCGAGCGCCGCGGCTGCGCCCGTGGCGCCGCGACGGAAGGCGGCCTCGGCGGCGGCTTCGAGGACCTCGGCGACGACGGCCTCGGGCGGAACGGCGCTGGCCGCCAGATGCCGGGCTCGCTCTTCGATCTCGTCGACGACCGTCGCCAGTCGGCCGTGGAGTCGACGCCGCTCGGGCTCGGTGAGGAGTCCGTAGGCTGCGGCGGCGAGGAGGGGGTGGGCGAAGCGGACCTCGTCGTCGAGGATGACGATCCCCTGGGCTACCGCCGGGTCGAGGGCGGCCTCGACGACCTCCCCGCTACCGGCGACGCGCTCGAGGACGCGGAGGCTCGGTCGCGACAGGGCGGCGGCCGCGGCCAGCCAGGTCCGGGTCTCCGTCGGCAGGGCCCGGAGACGGGAGCGGACGACCCCCGTCAGGTTCGACGGCAGGGGCTCGCCGGGCTCGAGTCGGACGAGGCCCCGCTGGTAGGCGGTCGCCAGCTCGAGGGCGTAGAAGGGATTCCCGCCGGAGAGCTCGTGGAGTCGACGGAGAACGGGACGGGAGAGGGTGCTGCCGAGGCGGTCAAGGATGAGAAAGTGGAGTGCCCCAAGGCTGAGCGGTCCGAGGCGCAGCCGACTCACCCGTTCTCGGTGGAGGAGCTCGGTGGAGAGGAGGTCGCCGACCGAGTCGACGGCGCGGTCGCGGGAGCGGTCAGGCCGGGGCGGTCCGGTCGGGAGGGTCGGGCGCTCCCGCTCGTTCGGCTCCTCGATGCGACTTGTCAGGAGGACGGCCACGGGCTCACTCGACAGTCGGCGCAGGGCGAATCCGATCGCCGCCGACGAGTCGGGATCGAGCCACTGGACGTCGTCGACGGCGACGAGGAGCCGGCGGTCGGCGGCCAGGAGCCGGATGACGTCGAGGACGGCCCGACCCACCGTCCGGGCCTCGGGCGGCCCGGCGGAGGGTTCCTCGAGCAGGAGGGCGACGGCGAGCGCCCGCCGACGGGGCGGCACGAGGCTGGCCAGGAGGCGATCGACCCGATCGCCGAGGAGATCGCCGAGGGCGACGAAGGAGGATTGGGCCTCGGCGGCCCGAGGATTCGCCGTGAGGACCCGGTAGCCGGCCTGCCGGGCGGCGTCGACGGCCCACCGGACGAGGGTCGTCTTGCCCATCCCCGGTTCGCCCTCGACGACGACCGCCGCCGGCAAGGGTGCCGGTTCGCCGGGAGCCCCTTCGACGAGGACGGTCCGAAGGACGGTCAGTTCCTCGTCGCGCCCGACGACGTCCACGGCCGACCCGCTCCACGCTCCCGATCTCGGCCGTCCAGCCGACCCGACCGCCGCCGGTCGCCCAGTCCGCCGCCGAGGCCTGCTCCGCCGCCGGGCGGCTAGCGGCTGCCCTCCTCGGGGCGCGTCGACCGGCCGCCTCCGCGGGCCGCCTTCGCCCGCTCGGCCCAGGCGGCGAGGACGACGTCCTTGTGGGGCCGGATCGGGCAGTGGCCGTCGCGGTTGCCGAACTCGTCGCAGTAGCCGAGGGGGACGCACTTGGGGGCGAGGAAGGCGCCGAGGAAGGGGCTGACCGAGAAGACCTCGTGGCGGATGAGCTGGAAGAGGCGCCGGATCTCCCACTGGGCCATCGTGCAGAGCCGGAGGCCCGCCATGTGGATGAGGGCCCGCAGGTTGGCGGTCATGACGAGGTTCGTCCGGGTGGCGTTCGGAAAGACGAAGCGGGCGTCCTCGCCCGGGATCCCGGCCTCGAGGAGGTCCTCGTACGTCACGAGGGCGCCGGCGATCTGGGCCTCGTAGCGGGCCCGGAGCTCGGGGTCCGCCTCGGCGATGGAGGCGGGCAGGACGGTCGCCGCCTCCTTGAACTTCACGTACCGCTGGCTCTGCTGGTCGAAGGCGACTCCGGCCCGGTGGCGAACGAGCTGGTGCGACAGGGTTCGGCTCACGCCGCTGATGGCGAAGGTGAAGACGACGTGCTCGATGGTGCTCCCGTGGCCCGATTCGATGACCCGGCTGATGAGGCGCTGCATCTTCGCCGGCTCGACCTCGCCGGCCACGGCCCGGCGGAAGATCGACTCGGGGTCCTCCTCGGAATAGCAGGTCCGGCAGGCGGTCCAGATGAGGGGGACGTAGTAGCGCTCGGCGATCTCCCGGGTCGGGAAGAGGAGGGTCGCCCGGATCCCGAGCTCGTGGCGGGCGGGGCTGCGAGGGATGCCGGTCCCTCGAGTCGGGGCCTCGCCGGCGGCGACCGCCGACCCGCCGACCGCCGATCCACCGACCGCTCCGATCTGCCCGTCCCCGCGCCGACCATCCTCCGCTCCCGGTCCGGCCGGGGCGGGGCTCGCAAGGGGACGCGGCTGGGTCGACATCGTCGGGGTCCAGTCTAACCGGCCTCGGGTTCGACTGCCTCGGCGCCGGCCGGCCGGCCTCGCCGAGCCTGCTCCCGCCCCGGCGCCGGGCCCCGCCTGTCGGGCGGACGAACCACCACCAGTAGAGGCCGGTGGCGACGCTGTAGCAGACGATGACGGTGACGAAGTTGACGGCATAGCCGAGGTCGAAGCCGAGGCTCGCCTGGACGAGGCTGTAGTACGGCCCGCCGACGACCCAGCCGGCCGACCAGACGAGGCTCATCGCCGCGGAGAGGGTCGCCCGCTCGGCCGGGTCGGCCTGCTCCATGGCGAAGGCCGAGAGGATCGGGTTGCCGGCGTTCATGAGGGCGTTCCGGACGGCGAGGGCGACGAGGACGAGGGGCAGGACCGGGACCCAGCCGAGGACGGCGAGGAAGGGGATGCTCGCCGCCTGGACGACGACGACGGACCCCATCTGGCCGAAGCGGCGGGCGAGGGCCGGCTGGAGGAGCGTCGCGGCGGCCGTCCCGAGGGCGGCCACGGCGAAGGCGCTGTTCAGGGTCGCCAGGTCGAGGCCGAACTTGCGCTGGATGAAGAGGTTGAGAAACGGGATGCACTGCCCGGCCCCCACGGAGATGAGGAAGCCCGGCACGAGGAGCCTCGCGAAGAGGGCCCGATTCGAGACCGCGAACCAGCGCCGCGGCCGGCTCGCCCGGCGGCGGGCGGCGGTGGGGGGTGGGGCCTCGACCCCGGCCGACCACCGGCTCGACCGGCGAGCCTGGGGAGGATCGGGCCGGGATCTGTCGGCGGGCGTCGCCGGGGGCGATCGTCGCCGAGGCGCCAGGCGACCCCGATGGAGGCGACGAGGAGGACGACCATGGCTGCGATGACGACCCGGTAGGCGGCCGGTCCGGCGGGATCGAAGCCGCACCGCCGCCACGACCGCCGCCAGGAGCCCGCCGGCGAGGGCGGCCCCGACGGTGGTCACGTTCCCGATGGCCGCCTGGAGGGCGAAGAGCTCGTTCCGGTGCTCCGGTCGGGAGTGCTCGCTCAGGTAGGGGTTGGTGAGCACGAAGAAGGCTTCCTGGCCGGCCCCGAAGACGGCCCCGAGGGCGATGAACGCTGGTGCCGAGCGGACGACGAGGAAGCCGGCCACGGCCGCCGTCATGAGGGCGAGGCCGGCCACGATGACGAGGCGGCGCCCGACGCGGTCCGAGGCGGCCCCCGCCGGCAGGGCGACGAGGACCCCGGCCGCCGAGGCGGCCGTCGCGACGAGGCCGATGACGGCCGGCTCGATGCCGAGGGAGGCGAGGTAGAGGTTGAAGTCGACCCAGTAGAGGCTGATGGCGCCGCCCGAAACGAGGGTGAGGACGAGGAAAACGCGGGCGTCGCGCTCGAAGCCGGTGTACGTCCGGACAAAGGCGGTGATGCGATTCAGCGGATCCTCCGATCGGACCGGGGACGCCGATGCGCTGCTCGGACCTGACTCACGGCCTCGTCCTCGCCACCCGAGGGCTCGGAGGGCCGGGTGTCGGGGCCGTTAGAGGTGGTCGGAGCAGGAGAGGAAGTAGCCGCAGCGGCAGACGAGCTTGCAGGAGCGCTCCCGGAGCCGAGCGCCGCAGTTCGGGCAGGTCAGGATGACCTCCCCGGGATCGGTCGAGCGGTCGCCATCGCCCCGGTCGAGCCGGACCTCGATGGTCGGCCCAAGGGGCCACTCGGTGGCGCTCCCGCTCGCATCGCGCATGCCGTGCACGCCTGCCATGCTACCTGTCGGCGCCGCGATCCGCCCGGCTCCCGGGAGCGGGACCCGCCGAGCTGGCGCCCGATGCCTCCGCGCCGCGCTCCGGATCTTCTTGCCCAGCCACGCCGAGGGCGTAGGCGACGAGGTCGTCGAGGGGCATCGCGGCGCCTTCGGCGGCGTACCGCTCGAGCGCTTCCGGATCGAGGACGAGGCGGGCCGTCGGCCGGCTCGCCGCTTCGAAGCTCTCCTCGACCCAGCCGGCGAGCCGGACGCCGGCCGTCCGCTCGAGCCTCCGAGCCCCACCCCGAAGCCGACCCGCCCGCGGCAAGTCGCCGTCGACGACGGCCTGGGCCGACAGGTCGTCGAGGCAGAGGGCGACCCCCGAGAGGTCGCCGGCCTCGTGGAAGTGGTGGAGGGCGTGCCGGAGGGTTGTTCGCGCCTCGTCGACGTTGCCCGACTTCAGGAGGGCACTCCCGAGCATGTGGAGGGACCAGGCCTCCATGGTCCGCTGGCCGACCCGGCGGAAGCGGTCGAGGGCCGATCGGAAGTCGGTGATGGCTGCGCGGCAGCTCGTTCCTGAAGTAGGCGAGCCCGCCCAAGGCCCACAGGAGGTTCGCCTCGCCGGTGGTGTCGCCGAGCTCGCGGTAGATGCCGAGGGCCTCCTCGAGCCGGGATCGTCCGCGTTCGACTTCTTCGGGCGCCACCCCTCGAGCGAACTCGTCGAGGGCCTGGACGATGTCGACGTAGCCTCGGTTGTAAAGGGCGTTGGCGATCTCCCGCTGATCGCCGAGGTCCCGCCAGATGGCAAGGGCCCGGTCGTAGGCGGCCGCCGCGGCTTCGGCGTCGGCCTGCCAGTAGGCGATCCCGCCGGTCGCCTCGTAATAGCGTCCCAGGATCGGCGCCGGTACGCCGGCGAGCAGCCCCGCCATCGCCTCGAGCCGCATCCGGGCCTCGTTCAGGTAGCCCCGCTGCTGCCAGAACCGCCAAAGGCCGAAGCCGAGGCGGGCGGCGCTCTCGCCGTCCCCGTCCTCGAGGGCGGCATCGATGGCCGCTCGGAGGTTGTCGTGCTCGACCTCGAGCCGGTCGAGCCAGCGGCGCTGGTCGGCGCCGGCGAGGTGCGGTGCCGCCGCTTCGGCGAGGTCGCGGAACCAGCGCACGTGCCGTCGGCGGATCGCGTCGGCCTCGCCCGAGGCGGTGAGCATCTCGGCCGCGTACTCCCGGATCGCTTCGAGGAGGACGAAGCGGGTCATGCCCCCTCGTTCCTCGGATCGGACGAGGCTCTGCTCGACGAGGGAGGCGAGGCCGTCGAAGACGTCGATCCCGAGCTCCTCGGCCGGGCCGCAGACGGCCTCCGCAGCCTCGAGGTCGGTGCCGGCGCGGAAGACCGAGAGGCGATCGAGGAGGCGGCGACAACCCGGTGCCACCAGGTCGTAGCTCCAGGCGATGGCACCCCGGAGGGTCTGCTGGCGGGGCGGCAGGTCCCGTGCCCCGCTCGTCAGGAGTCCAAGCTGCCGCTCGAGGCGGCGGAGGATCTCGTCCGGCGAGAGGAGCCGAACGCGGGCCGCAGCGAGCTCGATGGCGAGGGGCATGCCCTGGAGGCGGGCGCAGATTTGGGCGACGGCCGGTGCGTTCTCGTTGGTGACCGCGAAGTCGGGACGGGCGGCCACGGCCCGGGCGATGAAGAGGCGGACGGCCTCGTATTGGGAGAGGCTGCCCGGATCCGGATGGGCGAGGGCCGGCGGCAGGTTCTCCCGTTCGACCATCGAGAGGCGGCTCGTGTCGGGTGGGGTCGGTAGCCCGGGGACGGGGAACTCGCGCTCCCCGGAGACGCGGAGGGCGGCCCGGCTCGTGGCCACGACCGTCGCATTCGGGCAGCGCTGGAGGAGCTCGGCCACGACCGGTGCTGCCTCGATGACCTGCTCGAAGTTGTCGAGGACGAAGAGGATCCGCCGCTCCCCGACGGCCTCGACGAGGACCTCGACGGCCGACCGGCCGGGGGCCTCGATGGCGCCGAGGACCCGGGCGACGGCCGCCGCCACGAGCTCCGCGGTCCGGATCGGCTCGAGGGGGACGAAGTAGACGCCGTCCTCGAAGCGGTCGGCGACACTGGCCGCGAGCTGGAGGGCGAGGCGGGTCTTGCCGGTGCCCCCCGGGCCGGTCAGGGTCAGGAGGCGGCTCTCGGCGAGGAGCGCGCCGGTGGCCGCCAGCTCCTTCTCCCGACCGATAAAGCTCGTCAGCTGGGTCGGCAGGTTGTTCGGCCGGCGGTCGAGGGAGCGGACCGGCGGGAAGTCGGCCGGCAGGCCCTCGACGACGAGCTGCCAGAGGCGCTCGGGTCGAAGGTCCTTCAGGCGGTGCTCGCCGAGGTCGCGGAGGGCGAGGCCGGATCCGAGGTGGTCGGCGACGAGGCTCCGGGTCGTCTCCGAGATGAGGACCTGACCGCCGTGGGCCGCCGCCGCGATCCGGGCGGCGCGGTGGACGTCGAGGCCGACGTACGACCCCTCGGCGTCGAGAAGACCCTCGCCGGTGTGGAGGCCGATCCGGATCCTGACCCGTGCCCCCTCGGGCCAGGCTTCGGCGTCGAGGAGAGCGCTGGGCCCGCCCTGCCGCCTCGACGGCTGCCGAGGGTCGATCGAAGACGGCGAAGGTGCCGTCGCCCTCGGTCCCGACCTCGACCCCGCCGGCCTCGGCGAGGGCGGACCGCAGGAGGTCGCGGTGGCGCTCGAGGAGCGGTTGCCAGCCGGCCGTTCCGAGTTCCGTCGCCAGCCGGGTCGACCCCTCGACGTCGCTGAAGAAGAAGGTGACCGTCCCGGTGGGGAGGGGCCGGATCGTCTCGTCGCTCGTGTCGTCGTCCTTCCCTGGGACGCCCGGTCGCAGCCGGAGGGGAGGGCCGGGCGGCTAGTGGTGGTGGTCGGTCGTCGTCTGCCGGAGGCGGCCGGCGAGGGTCCGGAGGAGCGCGAGGGTGACCGCTGGATGGGCGAGGAGGAGCTGCTCGGCGTCCCAGGCGGCGATGGCGAGACAGCGGGTCGGCTCCTCGGCCACCACCGACGCCACGCGGGGCAGCCGGTCGAGGACCGACAGCTCCCCGAAGAACTCCCCGCGGCCGAGGCGGGTGAGGGTCTCCCCGTCCCGGACGACCCGGACGCGGCCCTCGAGGATGACGAAGAGGCCCGAGCCGACCTCGCCTTGCCGGGCGATGGTCCGGCCAGGGGCGACGTCGACGGTCGCGGCCACCTCGGCGAGAAGGGCGAGCTGGTCGTCGGGGAGGGCAGCGAAGAGGGGGATCGCCCGGAGTGCCGCCCGGTGCTCCTCGATGCCGTTGCCCACAGGCCTCCTCCCCTCGCTGGCGGACGGAGTCGGCGGGTGCCGACGAGCCGTCGCCGTGCGCACGCATCGTCGCCGATCGGAGCCGACTCGTCAACGGCCTGCCGGTGGGCGGCCGTGGCGCGGCGTGGAGCCGGCTTTCGGCGGCCGGCGGAAAGTGGCACAATCGGCCCGTCCAGTCGCGGGGAGGGGAGGTGCCGATGTCGAGCCCGGAAGAGATCGCCGACACCATCGCCGGCTTCAGCCTCTTCGCCGACCTCCCGGCGGCCGGACTGGCCGAGGTCACCCACGAGTTCGAGGAGCTCTGGTTCGCCGAGGGCGAGCGGATCCTCCGCCAGGGTCTGACCGGTTCGGGCTTCTACGTCATCCTCGACGGGGAGTGCTCGATCCGGATCGACGGCACGGAACGGGCCGTCCTCGGGCGGGGCGACTTCTTCGGGGAGGTCTCGATCCTCCTCGGCGAGCCGCCGATCGCCGACGTGGTCGCCCTCCGGCCCGTCCGCTGCATCCACCTTCCCGGGCCGAAGGTCGAGGGCTTCCTCGTCGATCACCCGCGGGTCATGTACCGGATGCTCCAGGCCCTCGCCCGGCGGTTCCGGAACGTCAACCGCTGGCGGAGCTGAGGCGGCGGCCGTGGTCCGCCAGCAGGCCGTTCCTGCCGAGCCCGGGACCGAACGACCCTTCCCGCCCGGCGACTACCCGCTCGTCGTCGTCGGCAGCGGGCCCGGCGGTCTCCAGGTCTCCTACGCCCTCCGCCGCCTCGGCATCGAGCACGCCGTCATCTCGGCCGACGAAACGGCGGGCGGGATGTTCCGCCGCTGGCCCCTCTTCCAGCGCCTCCTCTCCTGGACGAAGCCGTACGCCCTCCCGGACCGGAGCGCCCGGGCCTTCGAGCGCTACGACTGGAACAGCCTCCTCGCCGACGAGGCGGAGCTGCGGGGTCTCGCGGCGACCTTCATGGACGGCACCTCGTCGTTCCCCTCCCGGGCCGAGATGGAGGCGAACCTCGTCGCCTTCGCCGAGCGGGCCGGAATCGCCGTCCGCTACGGCTGTCGGTGGCGCTCGACGCGCCGCGAAGAGGGACCGGGGGGTGGGCGCTTCGTCCTCGAGACGACCGACGGCGAGTACCGGGCCCCGATCGTCGTCTTCGCCGTCGGCGTCGCCGAGCCCTTCCGACCGCCGATCCCGGGGATCGAGCTCGCCCACCACTACGCCGACGTCCGGCCTCCCGAGAGCTACGCCGGGCGCCGGGTCCTCGTCATCGGCAAGCGGAACTCGGGCTTCGAGCTGGCGACGGGGCTCCTCCCCTGGGCCGCCTCCGTCGTCCTCGTCTCGCCGTCGCCGGCCAAGCTGTCGGTCGTGACGCGGTCCCTCGTCGGCGTTCGAGCCCGCTACGTCCAGCCCTACGAGGACTTCGCCCTCGGTGGCGGGGTCGGCCTCCTCGACGCCGCCATCGAGCGCCTCGAGCGACTCGACGGGGCCCTCGCCGCCCGCCTCCGCCCGAGCGACGGCGGCGAAGCGATGACCGTCGTTGCCGACGACATCATCGAGGCGACCGGCTTCGCCGCTCCCGTCGGCGACCTCCCGGAACTCGGTCTCGCCGTCGTCGGCCAGGGTCGGATCCCGGCCCAGACGGCCTGGTGGGAGAGCGCCAGCCTGCCGGGGATCTTCTTCGCCGGGACCCTGAGCCAGGGGAGCGGGGGCCTGAAGAAGCACGGCCAGCCCTCGAACAGCGGCGCCGTCCACGGCTTCCGCTACAACGCCCGGGTCCTCGCCCGTCACCTCGCGGCGACCGTCTTCGGGCGCCGCTTCGACGGGCCGAGCCTGTCTCCCGAGGCGGTCGTCGACACCCTCCTCGAGGAAGCGACCCTCGGCCCCGAGCTCTGGCACCAGAAGGCGTACCTGGCCCGGGTCGTCGGCCTCGATCCCGACGCCGGGCCGCGAGACGAGGGGATCGTTCCCCTCGCCGCCTTCGTCGATGGTGCGGCCCCCGAGGCCGCCTCGGCGGTGGCGATGACCGTCGAGGCCGACGCCGCGGGTTCGATCTATCCGGTCGTCTACGTCCGGGCCGAGGGCCGGCTCTCCGAGCACGCCCTGCCGGGCCACCCGCTCCACGAGTTCCGGACGTCCGAGCACCGGCGGGCCCTGGCCGCCGCCCTCGCGACCCGTCGGTCGGGGTCTCCTCGTCGCCGGGTAGCGGTCGTCGGCGCCGGGTGCGGTCTCCGCCGGGCGGCGTCGGGCGCCGTCGGCGCCAGAGCGCCCGGCAGCGCCTCGGCCCTCGGCCTACGATCCCGTCGACATGCCCACCTCGACCGGTCGCAACCCCTGGCGCCGCCTCGCGCGCCGCCTCGTCTACCGGAACCCCTGGATCGAGGTCGTCGAGGACTCGGTCGTCCGGCCCGACGGCGAGCCGGGGATCTACGGCGTCGTCCACTTCCGGAACCGGGCCGTCGGCGTCGTCGCCCTCGAGCCGCCCGATCGGGTCCTCCTCGTCGGTCAGTACCGCTACACCCTCGACGCCTACAGCTGGGAGATTCCCGAGGGCGGAGTGCCGGAGGGCGAGGACCTCCGGGTGGGCGCCGAGCGGGAGCTGGCCGAGGAGACGGGCTACTGGGCGAGGACGTGGCGGGAGCTCGTCCGGGTCCATACCTCGAACTCGGTGACCGACGAGGTCGGAGCGGTCTTCCTGGCGACGGACCTCGTGCCGGGCGAGGCGCGGCCCGACGGAACTGAGGACCTCGCCGTCCGCTGGCTGCCCCTCGGGGAGGCGCTCGCGATGATCGACCGCGGCGAGATCACCGACGCCTTGAGCCAGGTCGGGCTCCTCCGGGTCGCCCTCGAGCTCGGGATCCGGCCGCCGGCGGCCCGCTGAGGCGCCCGCCGATCGACCCGGGCGCCGGGGGCCTGTGTCCCACACCCGGGTCTGCCCGACGCGGGGCCGTCGTCCCATCGCTCGGGGCCTGTCCGACGCCCCGAGGTCTGCGTCCCACGTCCGAAGGCTCGCCCCGGGCGACCGGTTTCGCTCCGGCCCTTCCTCCTAGCCGCGATCGGAGCGCCAGCCGAGGAGGCGCGCGTCGCGCCAGACCCGGCAGAGGAGGTCGGCGAGCTCGAGCCGATCGAGGGCGTCTTCGACGGAGGCGCCGAGGGCGACGACGCCGTGCCGCTCGAGGAGGACGGCGCGGGCCGGCTGTTCGGACGACGCGCCGGCGAGGGTCGTCGCGATCCGCTCGGCGAGCTCGTCGCTGCCCGGCGGCGCGAAGGGGACGACCGGGAGGGCGCCGAGGAGGGCCGCCGTCTCGGGGAGGAGGCTCGGGTCGGGCGCCTCGCCGGCGAGGGTCAGGGCGAGGGCTGCCGGCGGGTGGGCGTGGACGACGGCCCGGACGTCGGGGCAGGCCCGGTAGATCGCCCGGTGGACGGCGAGGTCCGACGTCGGGCGAGGGCGGACGGCCGCGTCGCGGGCCGGATCGGGCACGAGGCCGACGACGACGAGGTCGGCGGGTCCGAGGGTGTCCTTCCTCCGCCCGGCCGGGGTGACGAGGATGTCCGTCCCGGCGAGGCGAACCGATGCGTTCCCCTCAGTAGCGACGATGAGACCTCGGGCGGCGAGGCGGGCGCAGGCGGCGACGAGGGCGGTCCTGGCGGCGAGGGTCGGGTCCACGCCCTCATCGTAGGGGCCGGTGCGACGGGCTGCCCGGCCGGATCGCCGCCGGATCGAGGCCAGCTCGGGGGAATGGAGCGGCCGGCGCCCCGGGTGGGGCGCCGGCCGGAGAGGAGGACGGCGGTGGACGCTATCGGTGGGCGACCTCGAGGGCCTCTCGGGCGAGGGCGTAGGCCTCGTCGTGCCGCCCGAGGGCGGCGAGCTCGTCGGCCCAGGCGCCCAGGACCTCCCGGAGCCGGGCCGTCGCTCCCTGGCGCCGGGCGAGGTCGGCGGCCTCGGAGAAGCCGGCCACCGATTCCTCGTGGCGGCCGAGGGCGGCGAAGGCCTTCGCCCGGGTGATGAGGGCCTGGAAGCGGGCCTTCGCGTTGCCGGCCTCGGTGGCCGCCGCGATCGCCTCGTCGGCGAGACCGAGGGCGGCCTCGGCGTTCCCCTGGGCGAGGGCGATCTGGGCCTCGGTGTCGAGGATGTGGCCGAGCTGCCAGGCGTCACCGAGGGTCCGGGCTCGCTCCCGAGCGGCGGCCACGAGCTGGGTCGCCCGGTCCCGGCTCGAGGTGGCGAGGTAGGCGAGGGCGAGGTGGTTCTGGAGGTTCACCGCCTCCCGCTCGGCGTCGGCGGCCTCGAGGAGGGCGAGGGCCTTCGTCCCGGCCCGGATCGCCGCCTCGTGGTCGCCGACCTCGCGGTACGTGATGGCGAGGGAGAAGAGGATCGTGCCGCGGCGGCGGGTGTCGAGCTCGGCGGCGATGGCCTGGGCCTCCTCGAGGTAGGCGAGGGCGGCCTTGTGGTTGCCGGCGGTCTGCTCGACCATGGCGAGGGCGACGAGGACCCGGACCCGGAAGTCCGAGGTCACCGAGAGCCCGCCGCGGACGGCGTCGAGGATCCCTCGGAGGAGGGCCCGCGCCTCGTCGTGGTTCTCCCGCTGATGGTGGGCGGCGGCCAGCCAGTAGCGAGCGGCCGCGGCTTCGGCCGGGCGGCCGAGGCCGTCGAAGAGCTCGGCCGCCTCCGTGGCGGGAGCGATGGCCTCCGCCGGCCGGTCGAGCCGGTAGAGGGCCTCGGCGATGCCGGCCAGGATCCCGGCCCGGGCGGCCCGGTCCGTCGTCGTCTCGACGAGCTCCCGGTAGCCGTCGAGGGCGGCGGCGAAGTCGCCGGCGGCGAGGCGGAGGTCGGCCTGGAGGCGAGCCCAGGCGGCGTCGTAGTCAGTGAGGATGTCCGTCGCCGTCACCCCGAGGCGGCCGGCCAGGTAGTTGAGGGCCGCCATGGAGGGCTTGACGAGGCCGTTCTCGAGGGCGCTGACGTACGCCTTCGTGTACCGATCCCCCGCCAGCTGCTGTTGGGTCAGCCCGGCCCGGAGGCGGGCTGCTCGAAGGCGGCGGCCGATGGCCGCCGCGAGGGGCCGGTCGTCGACGACGACCCGGCGCCGCGTTTTCGTCCGCGCGTTCATACGGCGCATTATACGGCGCCGTCCAACGTTCTTTGACGCCGAAAAAGAACGCATCGAGGGAAACGCCGAGGCGCTCGGTCAAGAGGGCGAGGGCGGGCAGGGAGGGAACCGTGAGACCGCGCTCGACGGCCGAGACGAAGGCCCGGGTCAAGGGCCAGCCGACCTCGGCCTGGGTCAAACCCCTCGCGAGGCGAAGCCGTCGGAGCTCGGCCCCGACCGCGAGGGAGAGGGCGGTGGCGTCCTCTCCGAGGAAATGTTTAGCAATACTTGACTTTGCCATGGGAAGAGCCTAGCATGGCCGGTGCAGTCGCGCTCCGGCTCCGAGGTGAAGCCCGGCGCACGGTGCGCCGGCCCGGCAAGGCGGCTGCAGGAGGTCATCGATGCGCGTCTCGGCCCGGCTCCGCACCCTCGTCGCCGCCCTCTCGGCCCTCGCCGCCCTCCTGGCGACGACCGCCGCCGCCCTGGCCGGCGGCGGGAACGGCCCTTCCCGAAGTAGTGGCGCCCCGCCGGCGCCCCGCCGCGCTCGGTCGCGGCGGGGCGCCGTTCCGTTTCCAGGGCCGGCACCCGACGACGCGTGCCTCGGGCGGCGGATCGGTGGGCTACCCTCGCCGGCGATGGACGGAGCGCTGCCGGCGATCTACCTCGGCCACGGGGCCAGCGGCTCGGTGGCGACCATCGCCCCCTTCGTCGAGGAGCTGCGGCGGCTCGGCCTCGACGCCCACCCCCTGGCCGTCTCCCGCGGCGGCGCCGCACCGGCCGCCCGTCGGGTCACCGCTCGCCTACCGGTGGACGGCCCCCTCGTCGTCGGCGGCCACTCCTTCGGGGGCCGGGTGACGAGCCTCGTCGCCGCCGACGGTCGGCTGCCCATCGTCGGGCTTGTCTGCCTCTCGTATCCCCTCCACCGGCCCGGCCGTCCCGAGACGGGGCTGCGGACCGAGCACTGGCCGGCCATCCGGTGCCCGACGCTCCTCCTGTCCGGCGAACGGGACCCCTTCGCCCGACTCGACCTCCTCCGGGCCGCCGTCGCCGCCCTCCCCGCCGGCGCCCTCGTCACGTATCCGGGCCTCGGGCACGACCTCCGACCCGTCGCCGAGGACGTCTGCCGGCGGATCGCCGCCTTCGTCGAGGGACTCAGGAGCAAGGGCCCCTCCTCGGCACGCCTCATGAGGGCGGCTGCCCGGAGGGCGTATCCTTCGGCAACGAGCCGCGGCGCCCGCGAGCACGGCCCGCTGTCGAGGGAGAGAAGCGGAGGGAACGGATCGGATGGAGATGCGACAGCCCCCGGCCACGGCCGTCCTCGGCCTCCTCCTCATCGTCGTCGGCGGCGCCTACCTCGCCGCCCGCCTGGCCGGCATCGATCTCGCCCTCCTCGGCTGGCCGGCCTTCGTCATCGTCCCCGGGCTCGCCGTCTTCGCCCTCGCCTTCGTCGTCGGCGGTCCGGGCGGAGCGGGCCTGGCGACGGTCGGCGCCGTCATCACGACGACCGGCGTCATCCTCGCCGTCCAGCGGGCGACGGGACTCTGGGCGACGTGGGCCTACGCCTGGGCCCTCGTGGCGCCCGGCTCGGTCGGCTTCGGGCTCGTCGTCTACGGCCTCCTGAGCCGTCAGCCGTCCATCGCCCGGAGCGGCCTCTGGCCCGCCGTCGCCGGGCTCGTCCTCTTCCTCGTCGGGCTCCTCTTCTTCGAGGGCTTCCTCGGGCTCAGCGGGGGCCGGGTCGTCGGCGTCGACGTCGTCGCCGCGGTGATCCTCATCGTCGTCGGCGGGGCGATCATCGTCCGGGGACTCGTCCGGGGTCGCGCGGCCGACTGAGCCGAGGCCAGGCCGAGTGAAACCCGTCGGGCACCGGCTCCCGCTCGCTCCTCACTCGAGGGCGACGACCCGCAGGTGCCGCTCCCCCGACGGCGTCGCCACGACCCGATCGTCCCCGGGCCGGGCACCGAGGAGGGCGGCCCCGATGGGCGAGCGAACCGAGAGTCGGCCGGCCTTCGGGTCGGCCTCGGCCGGGCCGACGATCTCATAGCGCTCGATTCGACCGTCGACCTCGACGAGGACGACCGAACCGAGTCCGACCCCCGCCTCGCTGGCCCGCCGATCGACGACGACAGCCCGGCGGAGGCGGTCTTCGAGGGCCTGGATCCGCCCCTCGAGGAAGGCCTGCTCTTCCCGGGCTGCCTGGTACTCGGCGTTCTCGCGGAGGTCACCGAGCTCCCGGGCGGCCCGGACCCGAGCGATGATCGCCGGCCGCTCGACCCGGCGGAGGTGGTCGAGCTCGGCCCGGAGGCGTTCGAGGCCCTCGGCGGAGAGGTGGACCGGCTCGTGGCGGGCGGCGACGGCCGGCTGGCTGGCACGAGGACGGCGGCCCCGGGTCGGACCCTCCGTACCGCCGCGCCCGACCTCCGCTCCGCGCCGGCCCGCCCCTGACCCGGCTGCCGTCGCCCTCGCCGGGGTTCCGGCCCCCGTTCGGGGTCGGCCGGACAAAGAGGACGCCGGAGCGGGCGCCGGCGAGACGTCGAGGAGATCGTCGGTGAGGCCGTGACGGCGGGCCTCGCCGGTCGGCCGCCGGAGGGTCGCCCAGGGGAGGACGAGATCCGGCTCGGGGAGCGCGGCGGCGACCTCGGGCGCGACCCCCTCGGCGAAGGCGTCGAGGAGGGCGTCGGCGTATTCCTCGGGGGCGTCGGTCGCGGCCCACCAGAGCCGCAGGATCTCGGGGCGACGGAGGACGAGGAGCCAGTGGGCGTCGGCGAGGGGCGGCCGGTTGCCGATCGACGTCACGGGCAGGGCGGCGACCCGGCGACCGAGGTCGGTGGCAGCGTAGCCGACGAAGAGGACCGTCTGGCCCGGGATCCAGTAGGAGGCGAGCCGGGCGACGAGGCGCCGGGTCGTCGGCACGGCACCGTCGAGGCGGAGGCTCGGGACCCGTTCGAGCCACTTGCCGACCCGGGCCGGGTCGATGGGGGCGGAGGCACCGGCCGGCTCCAGGAGCTCGATGACGACGACCCCCGAGCGGACGGCCGGAAGGGGGCGGCCCCAGAGGACAGGGCCGTCGGGGAGGAGGCCGACGGACCGGAAGAGGGCGGCGGCGGAACGCGGCTCGCTCATCGCTGTCTCATCGGCGCCTTGGCACGGCGGGAGGGGGCCCGGCGCTGGGCGCCGGACGCCAAGGCAGGATCGGCATGGGCATCGACATCTCCCAGAGAGGGTAGCGTGCCTGCCGCGCTATCCTCCCGGTAATGGCAGGGCGAACGCGCTCGCGGTGGCTGACCGGGCTCGTCGGCCTCGGTCTCCTCGGTCTCGTCGGGTTGAGCTTCGGCCCCGCCACCGCCTTCCTCGGCCTGGTCGGGGCGCTCGACCGGGTGAACGGTGCCTCGGCTCCGCCTGCCGGCGCGCCGGGGAGCCCGACGATCTCGACCGGCCCGGGCTCGTCGCCGGCCTCGTCGCCGACGGTCGTACCCGGCTCGTCCAGCCCGGGCGTCTCGGTCGCTCCGTCGCCGTTCCCCGCGCGACCGCCGCGACCGCTCCTCGGCCCGCGGACCCTCGATCGGGCGAGGCTCGTCCGCCTCGTCGAGGACTTCCGCCGTCGGACGGGATCGCCGGGGCTCTCGGTCGCCGTTCGCTGGCCGGACGGCACGGCCTGGACGATCACGAGCGGTCTCGCCGATCTGGCGACGGGGCGGCCGGTCACGGCGGCGACCCCCTTCGCGATCGCCAGCGTCACGAAGACCTTCACCGCCGCCCTCGTCCTGCGCCTCGTCGACGAGGGCCGGATCGGCCTCGACGATCCCGTCGGGCCGTGGCTCCCGGACCTCGATCTGCCGGCCGGGATCACCGTCCGGATGCTCCTCGACCACACGAGCGGCCTCGGCGACCCCTTCCTGGAGGGGACCGTCGACCGCGAGCTCCTCGCCGATCGCTCGGCGGTCTGGACGGCGGGGCGCTTCCTGGCCGCCCTGCCGAAGCCGCGTTTCGCCCCGGGCCGGGGGTGGGCGTACTCGAACGCCAACTACGTCGTCCT
The DNA here is from genome assembly GCA_026004015.1 of Chloroflexota bacterium. GTDB lineage: Bacteria > Chloroflexota > Limnocylindria > Limnocylindrales > CSP1-4 > BPIH01. The sequence continues at coordinate 351,011 of BPIH01000001.1, forward strand.
CGGCCTCCTCGTCGAGCGGCTGACCGGACGCCCGTACGCGGCTCTCCTCCGGTCGACCTTCTTCGAGCCCCTCGGGCTGTCGACGGCCATCGTTCAGCCGGGGAGGCCGGGCCCCGTCGCGCCGGCTCACGGCTATCGGCTCGTGAAGAGCGGCAACGGCCTCCGCCGGACCGACCTCTCGGACGGCTCGCCGGCGGCCCCCTTCACCTCGGTCGTCACGGCGGCTGGCGCGGCCGGGAACGTCGCCATCGGGGCCCTCGACCTCGCCCGCTGGGGTGCCGCCCTCTACGGGGGTGGTGTCCTGCGACCCGATCTCCTCGCGGCCATGGTCGAGGACGCCTCCCGGACGGCCCCCCTGCGGCCGAAGGTCCCGTACGGCCTCGGCGTTCAGGTCGTCGAGATCGCCGGCCAGCCGACGCTCGGTCACTCGGGTCGCTTCCTCGGGGCTCGGGCAGTCCTCCGGTACCTCGTCCGCAGCGGGATCACCATCGCCGTCCTCTCGAACCAGAGCCGGAGCGACGTCGCGCCCCTCGTCGACGGCATCGTCCGGTTCGTCCTCCCGCCCCCGGTCGGCTGCGGCCGCTGCGGCTGAGCCCGGGGCGGCTCGTCGTGGTCGGGGGACGGCGCCCGGCTCGGTGAGGTCGCCGTCGGGCTACGGCTGAGCCCGGGGCGGCTCGTCGTGGTCGGGGCGCCCACGGGGGTACGAAGACCGCCCCTCGCCGGTACGGACGTGGGATGGCGCGGTCGAGGCGGGTCGGCGATCGTGGGCAGGACCAGGAGGCTGGGATGCCGACGTCGATCGAGGCCTACACCGCCGAGGGCGCCCTCGCCGGGCTCGTTCCGCTCGGGGGGCGTCTCCGCGATCAGCTCGAAGCCGGGGGGATGCTCCCCATCGATCGCTGCCGGTGGCGGCGCCTCGACGGACGCCTCGAGCCACCGGACGACGTCCGTCTCCCCGTCGACGATCTCCTCCTCGTCGTCGCCGGGGAGGCCGAGCTGCCGGTCCACGCCGTCTGGCACGACGTCCGCCTCGTCGTCGGTCCCTACCGGGTCGAGGGTCGTCTCCCGACCCTCCCCGGGTTCGACCCGGCCCGCGCCCTCGCCCGGCCGACGGGAACGTTCGTGCTCGTCCGGGAGGCTCGGGTCGAGCTCGTCGATCGCCCGGGGCCCGCCGTCGAGCACGCCTTCCTCCTCGTGAACCGCTACGCCGTCGACGAGGTCGCCTCCGACCTCATGCTCGGCTTCTTCTTCCCGGGGGCCGACCTGCGACCGACCCGGGCACCCGCCGGCCCTCGTCCGGAAACGCCCGCCACGCCCTGACCCGGGTACGCTGCCTGCGGGGAGCGCTCGGCGCGATCTCGTCGCCTTCGCCGGGACCGACGAGGGGCTACCCTCGTCCACGATGACCTCGACGCCGACTCGCGCCGTCCTCGCCCTCCGGCAGGCCGGGGTGCCCTTCACCCTCCACGAGGTCGAGACGCCCATCGCCCCGGGCGACGCGCGGTCGCGGGATGCCGGCTCGTACGGCGAGGCCGTGGCCCGGGTCCTCGGCGTCGACCCGGCCCGGATGTTCAAGACCCTCGTCGTCGCCGTCGACGGCCGGCTCGTCTGCGCCCTCGTCCCCGTGGCGGCGAGCCTCGATCTCCGGGCCCTCGCTTCCGCCTGCGGGGGGCGTCGGGCGAGCCTCGCCGATCCGGTCGAGGCGGAGCGGGCGACGGGGTACGTCGTGGGCGGCATCAGTCCCTTCGGCCAGCGGCGTCGCCTCCCGGTCGTCGCCGACCGGAGCCTCCTCGACGGCCCGACGGTCCTCGTGAACGGCGGCCGTCGGGGCCTCCAGGTCGCCCTCGCGCCGGCCGACCTCGTCGCCCTGACCGGGGCCACCCTCGCCGGCATCGCCCGATAAGGGTCCGTCGGGACGGCTGCGGAGGCGCCTGCAGGGGCGCCTGTGGTTCCCGCCGCGGGTTGGTCGGCTCGAGGCGGGCCGCTGGCGCCGACGCGACGGTTGGCCGCCGCCAACGGTTCGGCCGCTGCCCACGGTTCGGCCGCCGCCGACGGCCGGACTCAGACCGTCGTCAGGATCCCGGCTTCGCCGTCGGTGACGACGATGGTGTGCTCGAAGTGGGCGGCCAACGAGCCGTCGCGGGTGGCGATGGTCCAGCCGTCGTCGCGGAGGTAGACGTCCGCTCCGCCCATGGTCAGCATCGGCTCGATGGCGAGACAGATCCCCGGGACGAGCTCGAGGCCGCGGGCCCGGGTTCGGTAGTTCGGCACGTCGGGCGGCTCGTGCATCCGGGTCCCGATCCCGTGGCCGACGCACTCGCGGACGATCCCGTAGCCGCCGGCCCGGGCGACGTCCTCGACGGCGCCCGAGATGTCGCCGATCCGGGCCCCGGGAACGGCGGCCAGGATCCCGGCCATGAGGGCGAGGCGGGTCGTCTCGATGAACGCCGCCACCGCGGCCGGCGGCTCGCCGACGAAGAAGGTCCGGGCGGCGTCGGCGTGGTAGCCGTTCACCTCGGCGCCCGCGTCGATGGAGACGAGCATCCCCTCCCGGATGACCCGGGCGTCGGGGAGGCCGTGGACGACCTCGTCGTCGATGGAGACGCAGATCGAGCCCGGGAACGGCGGCTGGTCGCGGTCCAGGCGGTAGCCCTTGAACGACGGACGGCCCCCTCGGCGTCGGATGTGGGCCTCGGCGAGGGCGTCGAGCTCGCGGGCGCTCACGCCGGGACGAAGGGCCTCCTCGACGAGGGCGAGGACCTCGGCCACGATCCGCCCCGCCCGGCGCATCTCGGCGATCTCGCGGGCCGACTTGCGGGTCACGGTGCGCATCGGTCGCCGCTCGAAGATCCGGGCGTCAGTCGAGGCGGACGGCGGCCGACCCCGGCCGCAGGGGAGTCAGCTCGACCTGCGGCGCGATCTCCCGGGCGGCGCTGACGAAGGCGACGGCCGGGGCGGCGAGTCGACGATGGGCGAGGCGCCCGACGAGCCGCGGCCAGTACGTCCCCCAGTGGACCGGGATCGCCCGCCGCGGATGGAGGAGGGCGAGGGCCCTGGCGGCCCGGACCGGATCGAGGTGGCCGGGGCCAAGGGTCGGCCCCCAGCCCCAGACCGGGAGGAGGGCGAGGTCGAGGGGAGCGAGGGCGCGCATCCCCGGAAAGAGGTCCGTGTCGCCGGCGACGTAGATCCGGCGCCGGCCGTCGTCGAGGAGGAAGCCGAGGGCGACGCTCCGGGGGCCGAGGGGCGGTCGAAAGCCCGAGTGGGCGGCCGGGGTGGCCGTGATCCGCCAGCCGTCGACCCGGTGGCTTCCGCCCGGCTCGAGCTCGACGACCGCCGGAGGTCGGTCGAGGAGGCGGCGCGTCCCGGGCGGACCGACCACGATGGGGTTGCCGTCGAGACGGGCGATGGACGGCCGGTCGCAGTGGTCGTGGTGGAGGTGGGAGACGAGGACGACGTCGACCCCGGCATGGTCGGTCGGCCGGAGGGGTGGCACCTGGCGCTCGAGGGGGCCGAGGCGGGGTCGGAGGAGGGGGTCGGTGAGGATGCGGAGGCCGCCGAGATCGAGGAGGACGGTCCCGTGGCCGAGATAACGGAGCGTCGATGCCATGGGCGGCATTGTGCCGGAGAGACGGCGATGACGACGCGGCGCCAGGAGCTCGCCGCCCGAACCCGGTCTCGGTCGTCGGGTCAGGGCGTCGGGGGTGGCGGTCGGCGAGCTGCCGTTCGGGGTCGGCGACCCGCCGCTCGGGGCCGGCGACCCGCCGCTCGGGGCCGGCGATGCGCCACCCGGGGCCGGTCGGGCGAGCCGCTCCACCGTGGCACCGATGACGTCGAAACCGACCAGACCCCGGAGGAGCTCGCTCCCGCCCGGGCCGACGAGGCGGAGGGTCGGTGTCGAGTCGATCCCGAGCCGACGGCCTTCGGCGGTCTCGGCGGCGACGGCGGCCGCGACCGCGGGTTCGTCGAGGCAGGCGGCGAAGGTCGGACCGTCGAGGCCGGCGAACCCGGCGAGGGAGAGGAGGACCTCCCGCCGGAAGGCACCCTGGTTCTCCCCCTGTTGGGAGGCGAAGAGGAGGTCGTGGTACCGCCAGAAGGCGTCCTGGCGGGCGGCGCAGCGGGCGGCGACGGCGGCATCGAGACTCTCCTGGCCGAGGAAGGCGAAGTCCCGGAAGGTGATCCGGGCACGGCCGGTGGCGGCGTAGGTCCGCACGAGGTCCGGTTCGATGCCGTGGCTGAGGAGGCGGCAGAAGGGGCACTGGAAGTCGGCCCAGATCTCGATCTCGAGGGGGGCGTCGGGTCGGCCGATGGAGGCGCCGTCAACGAAGGCCGGGCTCGGACTCGGCGACGGAGGCAGCGTCGGGGATGGCGTCGCCGTCGGCGGTGGGCCCGTTCGGAGGGGGGCCAGGAGGCCGCCGGCGGCGAGACCGACCAGGACGACGAGGCCGCCGGCCAGAGCGGCGGCGAGGTGGGAGGCCGATGGTCGGAGGGTCACCGCCACAGTGTGGCACGCCCGGCGGCCGGGTGCGGCGTCGAGCCGCGGGATCCCCGTTCGGGGGGTGGTCGCCGGCGAGGGATCCCCCGAAAGGGTGGTAGATTGCTGGCATGCCCACCAACCCATCCCCGCCGGCCAGCCTGCCCTTCACCGGCGATCCGGATGCCGACCGGCTCCTGGCGAACGACCCCCTCGCCCTCCTCGTCGGCTTCGTTCTCGATCAGCAGGTCACGATCCAGACGGCCTTCCGGGCGCCTCTCGAGCTCGGCCGACGGCTCGGCCGGTTCGACGCGGCGACCATCGCCGGCCTCGACGAGGCCGCCCTCGTGGCGGCCTTCTCGGCCCGACCGGCGCTCCACCGGTTCCCGGCCGTCATGGCCCGCCGAGTCGGCGAGCTGGCGCGGGTCGTCGTCGAGCGGTACGGCGGCGACGCCGGCCGCATCTGGACGACCGCGCCCCGACGCCGCCGAGCTCGAGCGGCGGCTCCGGGACCTGCCCGGGATCGGCCCGACGAAGGCGAAGGCGCTCCTCGCCGTCCTCGTCAAGCGACTCGGCGTCCGACCGCCTGGCTGGGAGGCGGTACTGCCGTCGTACCCGACCCTCGGCGACGTCGACACGCCCGAGGCCCTCGCGGCCTACCAGGCGGGCAAGCGGGCCGCTCGGGCCGCCGGCCGCCGCTAGTCGCCGATCCGGTGGCCGCCCGCGCTCCACGCCCGTCGAAGGAGGGGAACGGACGGCCCCGCCGCTTTGTCCTGCCGGCGGAGGAGGACATCCGGACCACCGAGGCCATCGAGGGCTTCGTCGTCGGCCACAGGCGGCGTCGCGGTCCGGGTCCGGCCGTCCTCGCTCTCCGGGGTCGGGGATCGGCCCTCGTTCGGCCGGATCCCTTGGCGGCCCTGGCGCCGAGGCTCGAGTGGCGGGCCGCCCTCGAAGCCGAGGACGTTCGTCACGTCCGCTACCGACGACCGGTGACGGTGGCCGTCCTCGAGCTCCGACGGCGGGAGGCGAACGGCGGCGCCGGGATCGACGGGGCGGCCATCCTCCGCTTCGCCGACCTCCTCCGCCGGGAGACCCGGGCCACGGACCGGATCACCCGCCTCGGGTCGGTGCGCTTCGGCGTCCTCCTGCCCGAGACGAGCGAACTCCAGGCGGCCCACCTCGTCGAGCGCCTTCGTGCCCGGGTCGGGGGTGAGGGGGCCGGGCTGGCCACGGTCGTCGTCCGGGCCGGGTGGGCGAGCCCGCGCCGCGGAGAGGGGCTCGTCGAGGCCGTGGCGCGGGCCGCGGAGCGGCTCGCGACCGAGGGGGACTGACGGCCGCTCGGCCGCTCCGCCGCTCCGGCAGCTCCCCGCGCTCCTGTGGGCAATCTTGACACGCTACGACTAAAGCTATATGATACGTGGCGCAACGCACCCGGCAGTCGCCGGAGACCGAGTTCAGGAAGGAGGTGAGGAACGATGACCGTCGAGATCATCGCCATTCCGCGGATCGTTGCAGGCATCCTCCTCGCCGGGCACGGCCTCCAGAAGCTCGCCGGTTGGTTCGGCGGGGCTGGGATCAACGGCACGGCCGGCTTCCTCGAGCAGCTCGGCTTTCGGCCCGGGCGCGGTTGGGCGTATGCCGTCGGGCTGGCTGAGACCCTCGGCGGGGCGAGCCTCGCCCTCGGCTTCCTGACGCCGATCGGGGCCGTCCTCGTCCTCGGCGTCCTGACGACGGCCATGCTCGTCGTCCACGCCTCGAAGGGTCTCTGGAACCACAACGGCGGGATCGAGTACCCGTTCGTCCTCGGCACGATCGCCCTGACGACGGCGATCGCCGGGCCGGGCCGCTTCTCCGTCGACGCGGCCCTCGGCCTCGACCTGCCGGTCTGGGTAGGCTGGCTCGCCGCCGGCATCGTCTTCCTCGGGATCGCGCTGGCCCTCGCCACCCGATCCCGAACGATCACCGCCGGCCGGGCGACGACGGCTGGCCCGACCGTGATGGGTGGCCGGTCCGAGCCCGTTGAGGGGGGTGCCCGGGCGGCATTCACCGCCCTCCGGGCCCCGGGTGGCGTCGGCTGGGCGCTCCTCGTCGAGGAGCGGATGCTGCGGATCCGCCGCTGATCGGCACCGGCCGAGGCACCCGACCGCGGAGGAGCCCGCGGCGACTCGTCGATACGTCCTTGGCGGCCCGGCCCACGTCGGACATCGATGCCGCCGCAGATGCACGGCTGAGATGAACGAACGGACCGCTGACCGTCGAAGCACGGTCGTCGGGCCGGGCCGATGGGGCCGGCTCGTCCGTCCCGGGTCGGGATCTGGACAGCCGGCGTAGGATTCTTCTTCGGCGATCAAGGAGGTGAGAACGATGGCACGATGGCCCCGTGCCGGCGTGACGGCGCTCGTGCCCTTCCGGACGGTCGTCGACCGGTTCCTCTCCCGGGCGGCCCGTCCGCCGGTCGATCTTCGAGATGACGCCGATGCGTACGTCCTCGTCGCTGACCTGCCCGGCTTCGAGCCGGGTGAGGTGGAGGTCACCGTCTCGGGTCGGGACGTCGAGCTCCGAGCCCGCGCGACCCGCAGCGAGGAACAGCGGGCGGGCGGCTACCTGCGGCGCGAGCGCTGGTCGGGCATCGTCGCCCGACGCCTGACCTTGCCCGGGCCGGTCGATCCGGCGGCGGCGAAGGCGGAGATGCGGTCCGGTCGGCTCCTCGTTCGCCTGCCGAAGGTGGCGCCCGAGCCGATCCGGCGGATCCCGATCCGAGTCGGCCCGTCCGGCGCGGCGGCTGGCGGCGCGACCGACTCCGACGAGACGAAGGAGGCGGCCTGATGGACGCGCCGCGTTCGAGGTCGGTCAGCGACGCTGCGCGGCTCGAGGACGGCACGCCCGAGGCCGTTCCCGAGGTCGTTGAGGCTGCCGGTCGAACCGACGGCCGGGACGGCCGAAACGGTCAGGCGTCCCTCGCCCCCGTCCCCATGGGGCGTGCCGTCCGGGAGGTGACGAGCGAAGCCGACCGCCGGCTCCGAATCGCCCTCATTGCGCCGCCCCTCGTGCCCGTCCCGCCACCGAGGTACGGGGGGACGGAACGGGTCGTCGCCGCCCTGGCGGCCGAGCTCGAGCGACGCGGCCACGAGGTGACGGTCTTCGCGGCCGGTGATTCGCGTCCGGCCGGACGTCTCGTCCCCGTCCTGCCGAGCTCGGTCTGGTCGACGGGTTACCGCGGCGACGTCGCCGCCCACTTCATCCGGACGGCGGCCATCGCCTGGAGCCGCGCCGAGGAGTTCGACATCCTCCACTCCCACATCGAGGCCCACGGCTTCCTCCTCGCCCGGCACGCGCCGCGTCCGGTCCTGACGACCCTCCACGGTCGGCTCGACGTGGCCGGGATTCCCGAGCTCCTCGAGGCGTTCCCGGAGATTCCCCTCGTCTCCATCAGCGATAGCCAGCGACGCTGGGCCCCCTGGGCGAACTGGGTCGCCACCGTCCACCACGGCCTTCCCCTCGACACGATCCCCTTCGAGGATCGGCCCGGCGGGGAGCTCCTCTTCGTCGGTCGGATCGCTCCTGAGAAGGGCGTCGCCGAGGTCATCGAGCTCGCTCGGCGGACGGGTCGGCGGGTTCTCATGGCGGCCAAGGCGTACGATTCGGCCGAGGTCGAGCTCTTCGAGCGCCTCGTCCGGCCCGCCATCGAGGCCGGTCTCGTCGCCTACGAGGGCGAGCTCGGTGAGGCGGCCCGGAACGAGCTCTATCGGGGGGCCCTGGCGACGCTCATGCTCGGGGCCTGGCCGGAGCCCTTCGGCCTCGTCGCCATCGAATCCCTCGCCGCCGGGACGCCGGTCATCGCCCGGCGGGCGGGTGCGCTGCCGGAGATCATCGAGCACGGCGTCGACGGCTTCCTCGTCGACGACGTCGAGGAGGCGACTCTCGCCGTTCGGCTCGTCGCCGGCCTCGACCGCTCGCGGATCCGGGCCCGCGCCCTCGAGCGCTTCTCGGTCGCCCGGATGACCGACGCCTACGAGGCCATCTACCGTCGACTCATCGCCGAGTGGGCGGCACGGCGGCAGGGCGAGCGGGCGATCGGGGAGCGGGTGCTTGGCGAGCGAGGGCCCCGCGGGGAGGTCCGACCGGGGCGGCCGGCCGCCGCTCCGGGCGTCGTTCCGGTCGGCCTCGCGGCCCCCAATCGGGTCGCCTGACCGGCCTGGCCCGGGCTGGATCGGCCGAGTGCGTCGAGGGGATTGTCAGCGTCTTCTCATGAAGGCCGCGACAATGGAGCGTCGATGAGCCACACGACCCCGAACCGACCGGCTCCGGCCACCCGAGGCGACGATGCACCTCCTCCTCGTCGAGGATGACGTCCGACTCGGCCGCGTCCTCCGCCGGCTCCTCGAGGACGACCACCACCTCGTCGAGCTGGCGACGAACGGAGCCGCGGCCCTCGAGATCGTCGAATCGGGCCTCGGCCTCGACGCCATCGTCCTCGACGTCGTCCTGCCCGACATCTCCGGCCTCGAGGTGGCGCGGCGGATTCGGGCGGCCGGGAACGACGTGGCGATCCTCATGCTCACCGCCCGCGACACCGTCGGCGATCGCGTCGCCGGGCTCGACGCTGGCGCCGACGACTACCTCGTCAAGCCCTTCGCCTACGAAGAGCTCGCGGCCCGGCTCCGGGCCCTCGCCCGCCGCCGCGACCGGATCCGGTCCCGGGACGAGACGCGCCTCGTCGTCGGTGACGTCGTCCTCGACGAGGCCCTCCGGCAGGTGACCGTCGCCGGGCACCCGGTCGACCTGAGCCCTCGGGAGTTCTCCCTCCTCGAGTGCTTCCTCCGCCATCCGGGCCAGACCCTCAGCCGCGATCAGCTCCTCGACTCGGCCTGGCCGTACGGGACGGCGATCACGCCGAACGCCGTCGACGCCTACGTGCACTACCTCCGATCGAAGCTCGGCCCGGCGGCCCGGCAGCTGGAGACGGTCCGGGGGGTCGGCTATCGGTTCGTCGATCGGCCGGCGGCCGGGCGGGAAGGCTCGCCGTGACGGGATCGGTGACCGGCTCGGCCGGCCAGGAGGAGGCCGTTCCCTGGCTCGAGCCGAACGGCGACGCCCGGATCGAACGGGAGGCGGACGTCGCCGACGCCCGCACCCTCCGGGGGGTCCGGTGGCGGCTCGTCCTCTGGGCCGGGGGGTCGATGCTCGCCGTCCTGCTCGTCCTCGGGACGATCCTCTACGCGTCCGTCGCCCGGTCCCTCGAGGCGAGCGGGATCGCCCTCCTCGAGGCTCGGGCCGATGCCGTCGCCGACGTCATCGACGATCCCGCCCGTCCACTGGAGATCGGCCTCGCCTTCGGCGGCCGCGGCTCGGGAACCTTGGCCCTCCTCCTGCGGCCGACCGGCCAGCTCGTTGCCCTGCCGCGGATGCGTCTGCCCGACGGCCTCCCCGACCGCGACTCGCTGGCCGCCGCTCTGGCGACGGGTCGGGACGTCCGAACGAGCCGGATCGAGGACGTTCCGGTCCGGATCCTGAGCGAGCGCGTCAGCGGTCGCCGCCTCGGCACCCTCGTCGTCCAGGTCGTCGGCGACCGAACCGCCGAGCAGCGGACCCTCGACGTGCTCCGGTTCGTCCTCGTGGTCGGGGGTCTCGGGGCGGCCATCGTCGCTGGGGCGGCGGCGTCCTGGTACGCCCGCTGGGCCCTCGGCCCGGTCCGGCGCTCCCTCGACGCCCAGCGGACGGCCCTCCGTCGCCAACGGCAGTTCGCGGCCGACGCGAGCCACGAGCTCCGGACGCCGATCGCCGTCATCGGCAGCGCCGTCGAGTACCTCCGTCGCCACCCCGAGCAGACGATCGGCGCAGCGCGGGAGGTCCTCGACGACATCGCCGCCGAAGCGACCCGGCTCGGTCGCCTCGTCGACGACCTCCTCCTCCTCGCTCGCTCCGACTCGGGGGCGGTCAGCCTCGAACGGGTGCCGGTCGACCTCGGGGCGGTGGTCGAGGAGGCCGTCGCCTCCATGGCCCCCCTCGCCGAGGAGCGAGGGGTGCGGGTGGAGGTGCGGGCCGGGGCGGTCCTTGTCGAGGGCGACCCGCTCCGGCTCCGCCAGCTCGTCGCCAACCTCCTCGACAACGCCATCCGGCACGCCCCGCCGGGCGGCCGGGTCTGGGTGAACGTCGAGGCCGAACCGGGTCGGGTCCGCCTCGTCGTCGAGGACGATGGGCCCGGGATCCGCCCGGAGCACCTGCCGCGGGTCTTCGATCGCTTCTGGCGGGCGCCCGGGGCGCCGGGGGAGGGGAGTGGGCTCGGTCTCGCCATCGCCGCCTGGATCGTCGAGCGGCACCAGGGGCGGATCGAGGCTGCCAACCGGCCCGAGGGCGGGGCTCGGTTCACCGTTTCGTTGCCGCCGCTCGTCGCGCCCGGCGGGGCCGCGTAGGCCGGGGCCGTGGCGCCCGGCCGCGTGGCGTCGGGGCCGGGCAGCGCGGCCGACGCCTCAGTTCCGGGAGGGGCCGCCGTTGCCGCGCTCCCGAAGGAAGCGCTCGATCTCGCTGATGAGGTCCTCGCCGGACGGGAGGCGGGCTTCGTCGACCATCGCCTCGAGGCGTTCGACGTACGAGCGGGTCGCGTCGTCGACGGCGGCGGCCGTGTCGAGTCGGGTCCGAAGGGCCCGAGCCTGCTCGTCGAGGTCGCCGATGGGCGGCTCGGCGTCGAGGTGTCGACCGACCGCCCGGAGGAGGGCCGCCGCGGCGGCCGGGTAGGGGCCCGAGACGTAGTGGGGGATCTGGGCGAAGTAGCCGAGGGCCGGGATGCCGGCCGAGGCGACGGCGTGCTCGAGGACGGAGATGGCGGCAGATGGAACGCGGAGGGTCCCTTCGGGTCCCGCTTCGACGCCGCCGCGGAGGAGGCCGGGTCGCGACTCGGTGCCGAGGATTGGCACGGGCCGGGTGTGGGGCACGGCGGCGGGGATGGCCCCGAGGCTGATCCACTCGCCGGCGCCGAGCCGCTGGAGGAGCTCGACGACGGCCTCCGAGAGCTCGTGCCAGCGGTAGTCGGGTTCGGGACCCGTGAAGACGAGGAGGTCGTGGCGGTCGAGGCGCCCCAGGCGGACGGTGAGGCTCGGCCAGGTCAGCCGGGCGAGGCGGCCGTCGACGATTTCGAGGGTCGGGCGGCGGACCCGGTAGTCGAAGAGGGCGTCGGCGTCGAAGGTGGCGACGACCGGGCCTCCGTCGGCGAGCTGCTCGGCGGCGGTCGTGGCGGCCAGGCCGGCGTCGACCCAGGTGTCGAAGGCGGCGACGACGACGGCGCCCCTCGGGACGGGGAGATCGTGGAGCTCGTAGAGGGCCACGGGCGAAGGATACGGAGGCCCGCGGGTCGGCGGGGTGCGGATCGGCGTCTCCGCGGACACGGCACCCGGGGCGGCGCGTCGGGCCCGGCCATCGTCCCGCCGGCCCGGGTCTCGTCCCGCCGGTGCGTCTGCGGCACGCCCGGTCGGGGAAGAGTGGATCGGGCCTGCCAGCCGGGGGTGGGGCAAGGCCGTGCATGGGCGCCCGCTCGAGCGGAGAGAGAGGCCGAGCGGCCGCCCCCGGTTCGGGCGACCGGCGCGGCTCGGGACCGCCGCCGTCCCGGCCGGAAAGGGAGAACCCGCCCGGCCGGGCTTCCTCGCCCAGCGGACGGGTTCGACTCGCGGACGGGTCGAGGGTGGCTCAGCTCGTCTTCGCCGTCTCGGCGCTGACGATCTTGGCGCTGCCGGCCGCGGGGCGGATCTCGCTCTCGTGCCCGTCGTCCCAGCGGACCCGATAGCGCGTTCCGAGGGGCGACTCGATGATCTCGAGGATCTCGCCCTCCCGGGCCGGCTGGCCCACCTTCTCGGACTCGATGATGATGCGGTCTCCGACCTTGGCGGTCATCCGAGTCACCTCCTTTGCCGCGTCGTCTCGTGCCCGCCGGAGCGAGGGCCGGGCGAGGGAGGGCCGGGCGAGGGAGGGACGGCCCTGGCGATGCCGGCCGACCGTACGCCCGGCAGGCCCATTGCCCCGTCAGGCGTCGTCATGATGATCGCCTCCCGAGCGTCCGTCGGCAAGGGCCATCCGGACCGCGCCCGGGCGAGGGAGCGCCGGACTGGGCAGGGAAACCCGTGCCGCAGCAGCGCCGGCCAAGGGGAGCCCCGGCACCTGCCTCGCGCCGGCCGCCCTGGCGGCGGCTAGGCGGCGTACTCGCGAAGCTTCCGGCTTCGGGACGGGTGGCGCAGCTTCCGAAGGGCGCGCGCCTCGATCTGGCGGATCCGCTCCCGGGTCAGACCGAAGGCCCGGCCGACCTCCTCGAGGGTCCGCGGATGCCCGTCGTCGAGACCGAAGCGGAGGCGGATGACCCGCTGCTCGCGCCCGTCGAGGCTGGCCAGGACGGCGGCGAGCTGCTCCTTGAGGAGCTTGTCCGAGACGGCATCGAGCGGGGCCACGGCGTTCGGGTCCTCGATGAGTTCGCCGAGGGAGGTGTCCTGCTCCTCGCCGATCGGCATGTCGAGGGAGACCGGGTCCCGGCCGAAGCGCTGGATCTCCTCGACCCGCTCGGCGGTCATCGCCGTCCGCGGGTCCTTCGAGAGGTGAGCGGCGATCTCCTCGGAGGTCGGTGGTCGACCGAGGATGGCCGTCAGCTCCCGGGTCGCCCGGGCGACCCGGCCCATGGTCTCGACCATGTGGACGGGGATCCGGATCGTCCGCGACTGGTCGGCGAGGCCGCGCTGGATCGCCTGCCGGATCCACCAGGTGGCGTAGGTCGAGAACTTGAAGCCCGCTCGTACTCGAACTTGTCGACCGCCCGCATGAGGCCGGCGTTGCCCTCCTGGATGAGGTCGAGGAGGCCCATGCCGCGCTTCATGTACTTCTTGGCGACCGAGACGACGAGCCGGAGGTTCGCCGTCGTCAGGTGGTCCCGCGACCGCCGCCCGAGCTCGACGAGGGTGCCCGCCGGGCTGGCTGCCCGGCTCGGCGTCCGGCCGGTAGCCCATCTCGGCCAGGAGGTCGGCGTCGTTGCCCGCCTCGATCCAGCGCCGGATGGCGGGCAGGGCGACCTCCTCCCGGGCCCAGTCGAAGAGGGTCCGCAGGGCGGGATGGTGGCGGATCTCGCCGTCGCTCGTGCCGAGGGTGCCGTGGAGCCAGTCGAGGAGGGCGAGGAAGGACTCGGCGTCGAGGCGCGCGTTGTAGGCGTCGCGGAGCGCCCGAGCCTGCTCGAGGATCTCCTTGAGCTGGTCGGTCTCAGCGTCGGCGATGGCCGCCTCGAGATCGGCCGCGGGGGCCGGCATGAGGAGCTCGCCGGCGGCCGGCGCGGCGAGGGCCGAGCGGACGATCCGGTGCGCCTCCTCGCCGTACGGCAGGCTGTACTCGGCCCGCTTGGCGCGGGTCTTCGCCTCGGTGTCGTGGAGGGTCCACTCGTGGAGGTTGAGGATCGCCTTCCACGGCTCGCTGACGATCTGGCGCCCGAGCTCCATCCCCTTGGCGAGGACGACCTCCTCCTCGGCCGTGAGGAGCGGAACGCGGGCGATCTCCCGGAGGTAGAGGCGAACCGAATCGTCGGTGTCCGACTCCTCCTCTTCCTCCTCGTGGACGGCCTCGGCCTCTTCGGGCTCGCCAGCGGCGAGGGCGATGTCGCTCGCTTCGTCCTCGGCGAGGAGCTCGGCCTCGTCCTCGACGATGTCGAGGAGGTCCGGGTCGTCGGTGTCGATGACGTCGAGACCGACCGTCGGCTCGACGGCCAGGTCAGCCGCCATGACCTCGTCGATCGGTCCGTGGATGTCGTCGTGCAGTTCCAGCAAGGTGGCTCGCTCTCCTTCGCCGACGGGTCGTCCGTCGACCCGCGGCCTGGGTTCGGGGATGGAAGCGGACACCGTCGCCCGCCCGGTGCCGGTGCGTGCGCCCGCCCCCACCCGGTCCGGACACACGAACAGGCGTGTCAAGGGGTGACACGCCGGTCGTGCTCATTCTACGGGAATGCCCTGAGGATTGACAAGGTCCCCTGCCGTCGCAACGGCCTCCGATCCGCCGGAGACGCCGGTCGGCCCCGTCATCCCGGTCCCTGCTCACGAACAGCCGCTCGTCGCTCCGCAGTTCAGGCACTTGTAGCAGCTCCCGTTCCGGACCATGATCGAGCCGCACTCGGGGCAGGACGGCGCGTCGGCCTGCGCCTGGAAGCTGACCTTCGTCCCGCCGAGCGAGAGGGCGAGGCCCGGCCCGCTCGGCAGGTGGCCGTTGCCGGCTCCGGCCGTTCGGTCGCCGGCTCGTTCGCGTTCCGGACGTCTCGGCCGTGGCGGTCGGCCGTCGCCCGCGGCGGCTCGGCGCCCGGCGGCTCGGGAGTGCTCGGCTTCGACGGGGCCGGATGCGTCGCCTCGTCGATGGCGCTCAGCCCCTCCTCGGGAGCCGGGGCGGTCGCGGCGGCGACGCCGGAGGAGGACGGCGCCTCCGCCACGACCGCCGATCGGTCGACCAGGCCGAGCATGGCCCGGTCGTCCGGGGGCAGGAAGCGCGAGCCGAGCCACCGGAAGATGTAGTCGACGATCGACTTGGCGATCGGGATCTCGGGGTTGCCGGTGAAGCCCGAGGGCTCGAAGCGGACGTGGGCGAACTTGTTCGACGAGGTCGCGGAGCGGGACCCCGTACTGGAGGGCGAGGCTGATGGCGGTGGCGAAGGAGTCCATGAGGCCGCTGACCGTGGAGCCCTCCTTGGCCATCTTCAGGAAGATCTCGCCCGGCTGGCCGTCGGGGTAGAGGCCGACGGTGATGTAGCCCTCGTGGCCGGCGATCTCGAACTTGTGGGTCACCGCCTGACGCTCGGCCGGGAGGCGGCGGCGGTGCGGCTTCAGGGCTTCGGCCTGGGCCTCGGCGAGCTGTCGCCGGAGCTCCTCGATCTCCTTGCGCCGCGCCTCGTCGGAGGTCTTCTTGCCGGCGGTCAGGGGCTGGCTCTTCTTCGAGCCGTCGCGGTAGATGGCGATGGCCTTGAGGCCGAGCCGCCAGCCCTCGAGGTAGACCTGCTCGATGTCCTCGACGGTCGCCGACTCCGGCATGTTCACCGTCTTGCTGATGGCGCCCGAGAGGAACGGCTGGACGGCGGCCATCATCCGGACGTGGCCCATGTAGTGGATCGAGCGCTGGCCGTTGACCGGCTTGAAGGCGCAGTCGAAGACCGGCAGGTGCTCGGGCCGCAGATGCGGGGCGCCCTCGATCGTCTCCCGCTCGTCGATGTAGCGGACGATCTCCTCGACCTCGGCCGGGCGTGTAGCCGAGCCGTCGGAGGGCGACCGGGACCGTGTTGTTGACGATCTTGAGGTAGCCCTCGCCGACGAGCTTCTTGTACTTCACGAGGGCGATGTCCGGCTCGATGCCGGTCGTGTCGCAGTCCATCATGAAGGCGATCGTGCCGGTCGGGGCGAGGACGGTCACCTGGGCGTTCCGGTAGCCGTAGCCGCTCGCCCGAGCTCGAGGGTCTCGTCCCAGAGCCGGTGGACGGCCTCGAGCATGGCGCCGGGACGCCGGTCCCGTCGATCCGGTAGGCGGCGTCGCGGTGCTTGCGGATGACCCGGAGGAAGGGCTCCCGGTTCGTCTCGAACTCGACGAAGGGCCCGCCGTGGTCGCGGGCGATGATCGCCGACTGGCGGTACGCCTCGCCGTGCATGATCGCCGTGATCGCAGCGGCGTAGTTGCGGCCCTCGTCGGAGTCGTAGGGCAGCCCCCGGCTCATGAGGAGGGCGCCGAGGTTCGCGTAGCCGAGGCCGAGGGGCCGGAAGCGGTGCGAACGCTCCTCGATCTTCGGGGTCGGGTAGGAGGCGTTGTCGACGATGATCTCCTGGGCGGTGATCGTCACCCGGGCCGCGTGCCGGAAGGCCTCGATGTCGAACTCACCGTCGTCGCCGACGAACTTCATGAGGTTGAGGCTGGCCAAATTGCACGCGGTGTCATTTAAAAACATGAACTCTGAGCAATTGTGGACGACGAGGCCGTTCGCCACGAAGTGGTGCGTCACCGGCTCCGTGAGGTCGAAGACCGGCTCGATGCCGAGGGGACGAACGGAACCGACCCGGTCGCGCAGGGCGTCCTGGCGCGGAGCGCTCGCGGCGTTGATCGATCGCAGGACGGCGGCCTTCGGGCTTTCGGGGGCGAACCCGATCTCCCGCTCGAAGGTCAGCCGAGAGGCGCGGCTGATCCGAAGGGCGTGGACCTCCTTGACGCGGTACGTCGCCGCTCCGCCGCGACCGTCGGGCAGGACCGACCGGAGCGACCTGCGGCGGCGGTTCTCGTAGATCCGGGCCTTGATGCCAAAAGCGAGGAGGAGACGCTGGACCTGGACGAGGAGCTCCAGGGACGTCGAATCGAGGCCCACGTAGGCACCCTTCCGCGGGTTCCGGCCGACGGTCCCGTCAGCGGTGAAGAGACCCCGGAGGAGGGCGGCCAGGGACGGTCGATCGAGGTCGTAAACGGCCGGCTTGAAGCGCTTCAGCTCGGCCCCTTCGTCGAGGACGGCGTACTCCATGAAGCGCTCGACGACGGGGCGCGAGGCGAAGGCGAGGCGAGAGCCACTGGCGGCGACGGTGACGTGGACGGCGTCACTGCGGCCGGGCGCTCCGACGGCCCGAAGAAGGCGCTTCTGGGCGTTGATCTCCTCGGCGACGCGGGCCAGGATCGGCGCCTCCTCGGCGGCCATGGTGATGGCGATCATCGGCTGCGGCCGACCGTTCGGGGCCGACCAGCTCAGGCAGCCGTGGCCGACCGCGAGACCGATCGCCTCAGCGAGGTTCGGCGAGAGACTCGTTCGGCCGAAGCCCGGGCGCTCGAGGAGGATGACATCGTCGGGCCGGAGATCCTTGACCGGGACGTCGCCGCGCTCGGTCCGGACCTTGTGGTCGGCGGTGATCTTCACCCGATAGCCGAGGCGCGTCTTGAGCTCGAAGACGGGCTTTCGGCCGGTGGGGAAGACCCTCGTCACCCGATGGGCCCGGCCGTCGAGGCCGATGACGTCGACGGTCTCGCCGACGAGGGATTCGATCGTCCGCCAGCCTCGATCCGTGGCGACGAGGGTGTCCCCGGTCACGCACGGGTTGCTCGCGTAGATCCGGTCCGTGTTGGCGCAGGTGTGCCAGTCGTTGATCGTCGTGTCGTACTGGACGCCGGGATCGCCGCAGAGCCAGGCCGCTTCGGCCATCCGGCGCCAGATCTCGCGGGCCCGGTACGTGGCGAGGGGCTCGCCCGTCGTGACCGCCCGGACCGTCCACTCCCGGTCCTCGACGACGGCCCGCATGAACTCGTCGGTGACCCGGACCGAGTGGTTCGCGTTCTGGAAGAAGACGCTCGCGTAGGCCTCGCCGGTGAAGGACGGGTCGTAGCCGGCCTCGATGAGGGCCCAGGCCTTCTTCTCCTCGTTCGCCTTCGAATCGATGAACTCGAGGATGTCGGGGTGGTCGACGTTGAGGATGACCATCTTCGCCGCTCGCCGGGTCTTGCCGCCCGACTTGATGACCCCGGCGAAGGCGTCGTAGCCCTTCATGAAGCTGACCGGGCCCGAGGCCATCCCGCCGCCCGACATCCGCTCCTTGCTCGAGCGGATGGGGGAGAGGTTGACGCCGGCTCCCGAGCCGTACTTGAAGAGCATCGCCTCGGTCTTGGCGAGGTCCATGATGCTCCCCATGTTGTCCTCGACGGAGTTGATGAAGCAGGCCGAGCACTGGGGCTTCGGCTCGATCCCGACGTTGAACCAGACGGGCGAGTTGAAGCTCATCTTCTGGTGGAGGAGGAGATGGGTGAGCTCGGCCCGGAAGGTCTCGAGGTCGTCGGGCGTGGCGAAGTAGTGCTGCGCCTCGGCCCAGCCGCAGATGGTGTTCACGACCCGGTCGATGAGCTGCTTGACGCTCCGCTCTCGCTCCGGGGTCCCGATGTGGCCGCGGAAGTACTTGCTGACGACGACGTTCGTCGCCAGCTGGCTCCAGAAGGAGGGGACCTCGACGTCGCGCTGCTCGAAGACGACCTTGCCCGATTCGTTCGTGATCGAGGCGGTCCGGAGCTCCCAGGTCACCTCGTCGTAGGGGTGGACGCCGGGACGGGTCCAGCGGCGCTCGAGGCGAAGACCGGGCGTACCGAGGCCGGTGAAGGAGGCCCCGTAGGGTCCGCCGAGGGGGCCGCTCCCGGCGGCGGTGCGACGGCGACCGCCCGACGGACGATGGGCGCGGCCAGCGGCAGTCTGCTCGTCGGTGACGGAGACGACGTCCTGTGCGAGTCGGGCCATCGGTCTGCTCTCCTGCTCGGCGCCCGGTGGGGCGGCGCCCAATCCCCCTCGACCCGGCCGTCGGGGCGGGTCGGCGATGTAGCTACAGCGGACACGTCCCGGCTCTCAACGTGCGCCGGACCGGCTCCGGCCTCGGGCCGCTCCGCGGCGGGCCGGGATGACGAGATCTCGGGCGACCGCCGGGCCTCCCGAGCGCCCCGAATGGTACGCCGGATCCGGGGGGCCGTCAAGCCCAGAACCACAAGATCTTGTGGTCGGCTTCGGTCTTGACCTCAAGATGTCGTGGTCGACGTCCACCGCGCGTCCACAGCCGGGAGGCCCTTGTCCACCCCGTCGGGCGGCGTCATCCGCAGCTCATCCACAGTCAGTAGGGGCGGCTCCGTCCGGGGGTCGGGCGGCCGATTCGGGACGGCTCGGCCTGGGCCGGTGCTCCACGACTTGGAACGCCCGTTCGAATGGGCAGTGCGGTCGAGGGGTGTGGTCGCCCGCCGCCGGGCCGTGAAGACGGGAGCTACAGGCCGCTGTAGGCGTGGAGGCCGCTGAACCAGAGCGAGCCCGAGTAGGTGACGAGGACCATGACGAAGCCGACGACGAGCAGGAGCGCAGCCGGGCGACCGGCCCAGCGCCGTTGATTCCGAGCGTGGAGGTAGACGGCGTAGGTCAGCCACGTGACGAGCGCCGCCGTCTCCTTCGGGTCCCAGCCCCAGTACCGCGACCAGGCGATCGAGGCCCACCACGAGCCGAGGATGATCATCGTGGCGAAGATCGGGAAGCCGACGATGACGGCCCGATAGGCGACCTCGTCGAGGGTCCGATGGGAGGGAAGCCAGGCCAACCGGTCCTTCGGGCCCTGAACGAGGTAGCCCACGCCGGCGGCGAAGGCGGTGGCGAAGATCCCGTAGGCGAGGACGGCCATCCCGACGTGGATCGTCAGGAGCGGAGCATTGTTCAGGGCCGGCAGGAGCGGTCGGATCTCCGACGGCAGGCTCGCCGCGTAGAGGGCGAGGGCGCCGGCCACCCCGAGGGGGAGGAAGCCGATGGATCGGATCGGGTAGCGGGTCGTCAGCCAGAGGTAGCCGCCGATGATCGACCAGGCGAAGGCGACGCTGAACTCGAAGAGGTTGCCCCACGGCCCCCGGCCGACGACGATGGCGCGGGCGAGGACGGCCAGGGTGAGGAGACCGAAGGCGACGACCGTCGAGAGGATGGCGGGTCGCTCGAGGGCGTTCGATCGACCCCGCGCCAGGGGTTCCGACGGCTCGGTCAGGGTCGCAGCCAGGGTTCCGCCGACCCCGGCGTAGCTCGGGCTCGGTGCACGGAGCGAGGGAGGTCAGGCGTCCGCGTCCGGTCGCGAGAAGGACGGCGTGTCCGACGTGGGCGGCGAAGGCGACGAGGAGGACGAGGGTTCCCAGGGCGAAGGAAACCTGAGCCGCGGTCGTCATGGCTGACCTCCGGGACGCGCTCCCACGGCCGTCGGTTCCGCGCCTAGGCGGCGGCGCCGCCGGCGGTCGGCTGGCCGGGAGCAGGGGTCGGCTCGGCCGTCCGGGCATGGCGAGGAGCCCGCAGTTCCCGCAGCGGGCGATGCTCGCCGGGCGGGCGAGACGGCATTTCGGACAGAGGACGAGGAGCGGCGTCCCGTCGAGGGAGCAGACGTCGGTGCCTGCCCGGAAGATCAGCCGATGGGTGGGGCAGTACGGTTCGGCGAGGGGGAGCTCGAGGTGGCCGTCGAATCCCGTCTCCATCGGCCAGGGACCCTCGTCGACGGGGATGCTCGGCTTCGGGCGGCGGAGGAAGTAGACGAGCCAGATGCCGGCGAGGAGGGTGAGGAGGGGGCCGAGGACGAGGAGAACGAGGAAGACGGGGAGGAGCCCGACGAGGGCCGCCCAGTCGGGGATGACGAGCTGGCTCGTCAGGTCGAGGAGCGCCTGCCAGAAGCGGGCGAGGGTGTCGGCGATGGCCACGGCCGGCCATTCTAGCGCCGGAGGCGTTGAGGCGCCGCCGCGCCGGCGAACGCGGGACCGGAGTGCACGTCTGGCGGCGAACGCGGGACCGGAGCGCACGTCTGGCGGCGAACGTGACCGTGGCGCACGTTTTCGGCACCGACGTGACCGGAGCGCACATCTTCGCCCTCCGAGGCCCTCGGACGCCCTCGACCGGCCCCGGGGTGTGCCCTCCCCGACACGGTTCCGGCACGCCCGGGGTGCCTGTCCCTTCGGGACGAGCGAACATCAGGAAGTGTGGAAAATGCCCGAGCGGCCCAGCCAGGGCAGCAAGAACGGCGTACCCTCCGGAAGGTCCAAACACGCATCAGGAGGTACGCCGCGATGTCAGCCTACCAGACCCCGTCGTCCGCCGTGGACGAGACGGCCGATCCGATGGCCCACGTCGAGGCCCTCATCCGCGAGGGCCGCCCGTTCGATCCTCGAGCAGCTCCTGAGCGCCGAGGTCGACGAGTATCTCGGCCGGGGCCCGCTACGAGCGAGGTGGCGCCATTCCGCGGCTATCGGAACGGCTACGCCCGGGAGCGCGAGATCGGGATGGGGACCTGGTCGCTCCCGGTCCGGGCGCCCCGGGTCGCCGGAACCCCGGCCGATGCCCCCCGCTTCCGCTCGGCGATCCTGCCGCGCCGCCGCTACTGGACCCGGAGCGCCCAGTCGCTCTTCGTCGCCCTCTATCTGGAGGGCCTCTGCGCTCGGGCGACTTCGAGCCGGTCTTCCGGCACCTCCTCGGTGAGCGGGCGCCGCTCTCGCCGAACACGATCCTCCGCCTCAAGGACGAGTGGCAGGCCGAGTACGAGGCCTGGCGGGCCCGGCCGCTCCCCGGCCGCTACGCCTACATCTGGGCCGACGGGATCTACCTCGACGCGGGGCTCGAGCCCGAGGCGGCCTGCCTCCTCGTCGTCCTGGGCGCCCGGGACGACGGGCGCAAGGAGCTCCTCGCCCTCGAGCTCGGCTACCGGGAGAGCCGCGAATCGTGGGCCGCCGTCCTCCGCTCGCTCCGGGACCGGGGGATGGCGGCGCCCAGGCTCGCCGTCGGCGACGGGGCGCTCGGGCTCTGGGCCGCCCTCGTCGACGTCTATCCGACGACCGAGCACCAGCGCTGCTGGAACCACCGGATCACGAACATCCTCGACCGGCTCCCCGCCCGCCTCGCCCCGGAAGCCCGGCGCCGGCTCCAGCGGATCGTCGGGGCGACGTCCCGGGCCGCCTGTGAGGCGGCGCGGGACGAGGTCCTCGCCTGGTTCCGGCGACTCGACCAGCGCGCCGCCGCCGAGACGCTCCTCCGCGACTGGGACGACTTCACCCGCTTCTACGACTACCCGATCGAGCACTGGCGCCACCTGCGGACGAGCAACCCGGTCGAATCGATCTTCGCCGGGGTCCGGCTCCGGACCCGGGTCGTCGGTCGGACCCGCCGCCGCGACAACGCCGTCTATCTCGTCTTCAAGCTCATCGACCGGCTCAGCCTCAACTGGGCCTCGCTCGCCGGCGAGCCCGAGCTCCTCCGCCTCGTCGTCGAGGGCGCCCGCTTCGAGGACGGGATCCTCGTCAGTCCACCGAGTCCAGAGAAGGAGGTGCCTGCCGCCTAGGAGCGCCCGACCGATCCGTCCACCCGGAGGGATTTCCACACATCTTGACAAGGGCTCCTTCGGGACGTCGATTTCGTGCCGCCGACGCACGGATTCGACGCCACCGCCGCTGCGGCGACCTGATCGGCCGACGGAATGTGCGTGGGAGTCACGCCTGGGTCCCGGCCGGGCCGGGCGGGTCGTCGAGGGGAGTGGGGGGTCCGGTCGATGCCGGGTGGAGCATGCCCGGTTCATCCGCCCTCCCCGGCTCGTCATCCGCGCTCGGGCCGCGCGTGGCATCCTCTCGCCATGGGCCAGCCACGGAGGGTCTGCCGCCGATGGTTGACGACCGGTCGACCCCGGCGTCATGGAATCGCCGCGAAGGGCGCCGAGTGAGCGAGGGTGCGACCAGGAGGGAGGGCGCGATGACGATGATCGGGCGCCGTATCGGCTTCGTCTCGACCCGGTTCGCCGGGACCGACGGCGTGTCGCTGGAGACCGCCAAGTGGGCGACCGTCCTCGAAGGTCTCGGCCACAGCTGCTTCTACTTCGCCGGCCGCTCGGACCGTCCGGCGGCGGTGAGCGAGGTCGTCCCGGAGGCCTTCTTCGGTCACCCCGACATCGAAGCCATCACGCGAGCCGTCTTCGCCGCCTACGCCGTCGATCGGCGTGGCGACGACCGGGAGTCGGCCGAGCCACTGGCGCGGGACCGGGGGCCCGTCGACCGGGGCGTCGCGCCCGATGGCGCCGTCCGCATCGTCCGACCGCCGGAGGTGTCGGCGGCCATCGACTCCCTCCGGGCTCGCCTGCGGGCGGCCCTCCATCGCTTCGTCCGGCGCTTCGGGATCGAGCTCCTCGTCGTCGAGAACGCCTCCGCCATTCCCCTCAACCTGCCCCTCGGGCTCGCCATCTCGGACCTCGTCGCCGAAACCGGCCTGCCGACGATCGCCCACCACCACGACCTGCCCTGGGAGCGCCAGCGCTTCCTCGTCAACGCCGTCGAGGACGTCATCGCGGCCGCCTTCCCGCCGGCCCATCCGACGATCCGCCACGTCGTCATCAACTCGCTCCAGGCCCGCGAGCTCGCCTGGCGCCGGGGCCTGACGCCTCGGGTGATCCCGAACGTCATGGCCTTCGAGCAGCCCCCGACGCCCCCGCACCCCGGTCGCCTGGCCGCCCTCCGCCACGATCTCGGCCTCCGGCCGGGCGAGCTCCTCGTCCTCCAGCCGACCCGGATCGTGGCCCGGAAGGGGATCGAGCATGCCATCGAGTTCGTACGGCGCCTCGAGCGCCCGGCGACCCTCGTCATCTCGCACGCCTCCGGCGACGAAGGCGACGCCTACGAGCGGCGGATCCGGGACTACGCCGCCCTCCTCGGGGTGCCGCTGGCCCTCGCCGCCGACCTCGTCGCCGAGAATGGCGGGGCGGTGCCCGTCGGCGGCCCGGCCGAAGGGGCGAGGTCGGTGGAGCCTGAGGCGCGCCCGGAGCCCACGCGCTACAGCCTCGCCGAGTTCTATGCCGCCGCCGACTTCGTCACCTACCCCTCGGTCTTCGAGGGCTTCGGCAACGCCTTCCTCGAGGCCGTCTACCACCGCCGGCCGATCCTCGTGAACAACTACTCGACCTACGAGGTCGATCTTCGACCCCGCGGCTTCCGGGTCGTCTGGTTCGACGAATTCATCGACGAGGCGACCATCCGCCAGGCCCGGCGGCTCCTCGACGAGCCGGCGACGGCCGCCGCCTGGGCCGACCGGAACTACGAGGTCGGACGGCGGCACTTCTCGTACGCCGTTCTCGAGCGGCACCTCACCGCCCTCCTCGTCGACTGCTTCGGGGCGGCGGGCTGATGCCAGGCGGTCGAGCCCGGTGGGTGCGGACGGACGGAACGGCGATGGTCGGACCTCGGCCCCGGATCGCCCTCCTCCACTACACCGCGCCGCCCGTCGTTGGCGGTGTCGAGGTCGTCGTCGGCGCCCAGGCCCGCCTCCTCGCCCGGGCCGGCTACGACGTCCGGGTCCTCGCCGGTCGAGGCCGGCCGGCGGACCTCGGCGTCCCCCTCGTCCGAATCCCCCTCCTCGACACCCGCCACCGGCGCGTCCGCTGCTCTCCGCTCCGAGCTCGCCGCGGGCCGCGTTCCGACCGAATTCCCCGCGCTCGTGGCGGAACTCCGACGGGAGCTCGCGGCGGCCCTCGCCGGGGTCGACCTCGTCGTCGCCCACAACGTCGCTGCCGTCCACTTCAACCTCGCCCTCTCGACGGCCCTCCGGGAGCTCGCCGCGGCCGGCGATCGAGCCTGGATCCTCTGGATCCACGACGTGGCGGCGGTGATGCCGGGCCGAGCGGACGAGCTCCACGAGGGGCCGCCCTGGGACGTCGTCCGCCGACCCTGGCCCGGGGCGACGGTCGTCGCGGTGTCCGCGCATCGCCGGGATCAGTACGCCGCCGTGACCGGCCTGGACCCGGCCGCCATCGCGGTCGTTCCGAACGGCATCGACGTCGCCGCCAGTCTCCGATTCCACCCGGCGACGCAGGAGCTCGTCGACGAGACGGGCCTTCTGGCCGCGGCCCCGATCCTCCTCGTCCCTTCCCGGCTCGTGCCCCGCAAGAACATCGAGCTCGGGCTCCGGGTGACGGCCGAGCTGACGGCCGACGAACCGGCGGTCCGGCTCGTCGTGACCGGCGCCCTCGACCCCCACGACCGAACGGCCCGCGCCTATCGACGCTTCCTCCACGGACTCGCCGCCGAGCTCGGGGTCGCCGAGCGGGTCGTCTTCGTTGCCGAGCGCGTTCGGGGTGCCGCCGCGGCGGCCGTCGTCCGGGACCTCTATCGGCTTGCCGATCTCCTCTTCCTGCCGAGTCGGGACGAGGGCTTCGGGCTGCCGGTCCTCGAGGCCGCCGTGGCCCGCCTGCCGATCGCCTGCGCCGACATCCCGACCCTCCGGGCCCTCACCGGCGAGGGAGCCGTCCGCTTCGATCCCGACGCCTCGCCGGCGGAGGTGGCTCGCCTCGTCCGCCGGCGGCTCCTCGAGGACGAGGCCTATCGCTTCGCGGCCCGGGTCCGCCGGGAGCTCTCCTGGGCGGCCGTGGCGCCGACGATCCTGGGCATCGTCGAGGCGGCCCTCGATCGCCGTTGAGGAGGGGTCGGCCGTGGGTCGGCCGGGCCCGTGCGGCGGCTCGCCCCCGTGCGGCCGGCCTCGCCCGCCCGTGCGGCCGGCCTCGCTCGGCCCGCTGCCGGCTCGCCCCGGTCGTGCCCGCTCGGTGCCCCGGTCGTGCCCCGGTCCCTTCCGAGCGGCTCCGGCGGCCCTCAGCCCCCTCGCCCGGCGCCGCTCCCCCGCGGCCGCCGGTGCGGGTTCCCCCGCTTCCTCGTGGCGCCTCGACCGGGCCGCCACGGCGCCCGCTCGTCGGCATCGTCGACGGCCGGGGTCCCCGTCGCAGCGGCACCGATCTGTCCCCGCGGGGCGGCGCGGCGGTTCCCGGCGGCCGGGGCGACGAGGCGGGTTCGAGCGAGGCGGGCGACGAGCCAGGCCGTCGGCGCCGTCGCCGCCCCCCGGAGCCGAACGCGGCGACGGAGATCGCCGTCGTCGGTGACGACGAGGACGCCGAGGGTCGACCCCGAGCCGGGCCTCGAGGCCCGATCGGCGGCGACGAGGTCGACGATGAGGTCGTCGGCTGGCCGATCGACGGCATGGTGGACCTGGAGGCCGGGCCCGATCCGGCGGCCGAGCCCGGGGGCCGGGGGCTCGTCGAAGACGAGGTCGATGGCGACGGGAGGCGGGATGATCGATCGGAGCTTGCCGATGAGGAGGTTCGCCGGCGCCGGGCCCTGGCCGGCCCCGAGGGCGTGGGTCACGTTCGTGCCGTCGACGACGAGCCGCCCGATCCCGAGGAGCGGGTCTCGCCGGCCGCGACCGGGTCTGTCGGCTCCGCGGCTCCGAGCCGGGTTCCGTCGTCGGGCGTCCTCGTCGGCGCATGGTCCCATCCTCGCACACGGGCCGAGTACGATGGCCCCGTGCTCCTCCTCGTCGACCTCGACGGCGTCGTCTACCGTGCCAGCCGTCCGGTCCCCGGTGTCGCCGAGCTCCTCGCCCGGCGGGCCGCCGCCGGCGACGACGTCCTCTACGTCACGAACAACTCGATGTACGAGCGCCGCGCGCTACGTCCGCCGACTCCGTGCCCTCGGCGCCCCCGTGGCGCAGGAACGGGTCGTCACCTCGGCCTGGGCGACGGCCCGCTACCTCCGGGAGGCAGCCCCCGACCTCGAGCGGGTCCTCGTCGTCGGGGCCGGGGGCCTCCTCCGGGAGCTCCGGGCGGCGGGCTTCGCGGTCGTTCCCGCGGCCTCCGTCGCGGCCGCCCTTCGGCGCGGCGAGCCCGACGGCTGGCAGGCGGCCGGTCGTCCGGGTGCCGTCGTCGTCGGCCTCGACCCGGCCCTCACCTACCTCCGGCTGGCGGCGGCCGCCGACGCCATCCGGGCCGGGGCCCGCTTCGTGGCCACGAACCGCGATCCCGTCTTTCCCATGGAGCGGGGGCTCCGGCCCGGGGCCGGGGCCATCGTGGCCGCCCTCGAGGCGGCGAGCGGCGTCCCGCCGACGGTCATCGGCAAGCCCGCCGGCCGGCTCCTCGAGCTCGCCGCGGCGAGCGTCGGTCGCTCGGCCGCCGAGGCGGTCATGATCGGCGACAGCCTCGCCACCGACCTGCCGGCGGCCCGAGCCGTCGGCGCCAGGGCGGTCCTCATGCTGACCGGTGTGACCCGGCAGGAGCAGGTCGAGGGCCTGAGCCCGGAGCTGCGCCCCGACGCCGTCGCCGCCGACGCTGCCGAGCTGGCGAAGGCCCTCGACGCCCTTGCCGAGGCGGCACCGACCGCCTAGCTGGCGGCCTGATCGCGAGCCGAGGCCGCCCGAGCTCCGGGACGAGGGCGGCGAAGGCGTCGAATTCGACCCGCAGGGGCTCGAGGACGGTCGGCTCGCCGAAGGCGACCTCGAGGGCGCCGCGGTCGATGGTCCACAGGGTGGGCAGGTCGAGGTCGAGGGCCTCGACCACCCGGAGGTACTCCTCGGGGAGGGTGACGTCCGAGACCGTCCGATCGTCCGTCGAGAGGGTGACCCGGACCCCCGCGGCGTGGAGCCGGGCCAGGGGATGGGCGGCGATGGAGGGCACGATCCCGGCCTGGACGTTGCTCGTCGGGCAGAGGTCGAGGGCGATCCCCGCGGGCGGCGAGCTCGCGACAGAGGTCCGGGTCGCTCGCGGCGCCGGGACCGTGGGCGATCCGTTCGGGGTCGAGCGCGAGGGCCCGCCGAACCTGGGCGGCGCCGCCCCACTCGCCGGCGTGGACGGTGATCCGCAGGCCGGCCGCCCGGGCCATCTCGAAGGCCGCCCGGTGGAGGAGGGGATCGGGGAAGGCCGCCTCCGGACCGGCGAGGTCCCAGCCGACGAGCCCCTCGGCCTGGAACCGGGCCGCCACCTCGGCCAGGCGGCGGTTCGCCTCGGGTTCGTGGGAGCGGAGGGCGGTGGCGATGAGGCGGACGACGACCCCCGTCCGCCGGCTCGCCTCGGCGGCCCCCCGACAGACGGCGGCGATCCCCTCCCCGAGGTCGAGGCCCCGTCGGACGTGGAGGAGCGGGCCCCAGCGGATCTCGACGTAGCGGACGCCCTCGCTCGCCTTGTCCTCGACGAGCTCGGCGGCCACCCGCTCGAGGGCCTCGGCATCCTGGAGGAGGGCGATGGGGAGGTCGAAGGCCCGGAGGAGCTCGGCCTGATCGGCGCACCGCTCGGGGGCGACGAGGGCGGCGTACATGCCGGCGAAGGTCCGCGGCGCCTCGACCCTGCCGGGTCCGGGCGAGCTCGAGGGCGGTCGCGATCCGGAGGGATCCGTCGAGGTGGAGGTGGAGCTCGGCCTTGGGGAGGCGCCAGACGAGGTGGCGGAGGGCGCTCGGGGGCAGGCGCGCCGAGGCGCCGACGGGTCCGCCTCGGTCGCCCCCGGGGGCGGGTTGCAGGCTCGGCTGGTCCGGCCGTAGGCTGTCGGGGATGGCGGCGCGGGCCGCCCACTCGTCGTCCATAGGGGAAGGATGCGTCATGGCCGTCGTTCTCGTCACCGGTCCCTCGGGCTTCGTCGGTAGCCATGTCGTGCCGGCCCTGCTCGATGCCGGTCACCGGGTCGTTGCCCTCGTTCGATCCGACGCGGCCGGTGCCCGGGTCCTCGGGCGGCTGCCACCGGCCGATCGCGAACGGGTCGAGCTCCGGCGCGGCGACGTCACCGAGCCCGACTCTCTACCGGCGACCTTGGCCGGGGTGGAGGCCGTCGTTCACCTCGTCGCCATCCCACGGGATCGCGACGGCGGCCGCTCCCTCCGGCGGGTGAACGAGGAGGGGACGCGGAACGTCGTCGTCGCAATGCGGGCGGCGGGCGTGGGTCGTCTCGTCCACCTCGGCGCCCTCGGGGTCGTCGAGGACCCGCGCCTCCACTACGCGACCTCGAAGGCGCGCGCCGAGCGGCTCGTCGCATCCTCGGGCTTGGCGGCCACGATCCTCAAGCCCTCCCTCCTGTGGGGCGAACGAGATGGCTTCTTCAACATCCTCGCCGATCTCGTCCGCCGCTCGCCGCTCGTCGTCCCCGTCCCCGGCCGAGGGCGGTCGCGCTTCCAACCCCTCGCCGTGACCGACCTCGCTCGCTGTGTCGTCCTCTGCCTCGAACGGGAGGCAACCGTCGGCGGCGTCTACGAGCTCGGCGGGCCGCGGATCTGGACGTACCGCGAGATCGTCGAGGAGGTCCTTCGGGCCATGGGTGCCCGGCGGCTCGTCCTGCCGGTGCCGGTTCCCATGCTGGGCGCCGTCGCCCGCGGCGCCGAGCTGCTCGGCCTGCCCTTCCCGGTGGCGAGCGACCAGGTCCGCCAGCTCGCCCTCGACAACGTGACGAACCTCGACGCCGTCGAGCGGGCCTTCGGCTTCACCCCCCTCGACATGGCCGGGCACCTCGGCTACCTCCGGAAGCGACGCTCAGAGCAGGAGCCGGTCGTCGCCGAGCCGGCGTGACCGACACGGCCGTGGCCGAGGCCGAGGACCACGCTGGGTCCGAGGCGGCGCAGCCCGGATCCCACCGACCCGGGCGCTTCCGGCGCACGGCTTCGGTCCCCGCCTCGGTGCCCGAGCCCCGGACGTTCGACTCGGGCAGAATGGCGTCGTGATCGCCGAGCCATCGAGCCGAACGAGGCGCCGAATTCGGGACGTCGGCCTCGCCACCCTCTGGGTCCTGGCCGCCGCCCTCCTCGCCCTCGGCGCGGCCGGCCTCGTCGCCGGCGTCGGGGCGACCCCGGGCACGCCCGGCCGAGCGGAGCTGACGTGGGCCGGCGACCGGGCGATCGCGCCGGGTCTCGAGGCGGCGACGGCCCTCGCCGAACGCCTCTCGGGAACCGTCGACGACCTCGGCGTCGCCGGTCGGGCGGCCCTGGCCGCCCTCGTCGCCCGCGATCGGGACCTCCTCGTTCGAACCCTCGACGAGGGGAGCAGACTCGCCGCGGAGGTCGAGTCGGCGACGACCGAGCTTCGGTCCGAGGTCCGCGGCCTGCCCGGGGTCGCCGGCAGTGCGCCGGACCCGCTGCCGCCGACGAGCGAGCTCGTCCTCGGGGCCGAGCAGCGTCGCGCCGTCGCGCTCCTCTTCCGGGCCGCCGATCTGGCCGCCGACCTCGACCGGATCTGGGCCGAGCTCGCCCGGGGGGCCCTGCCGGCGCTGGAGCTCATGCGGCTCCTCGAGGACCACGACGCCGCGACGGCTGCCGCGGCGGCCGACGGGCGGGCCGGCCGCTACGCCGACGCCATCGCCTGGCTCGATCGCTCGGCCGAGCTCCTGGCTGCCGCCCGCGAGCTCCGGGACGAGCTCGCCGCCCGGGTCGACGTCACCGTCCTCGACGAGTGGCTCGACCGGAACGCCGCCTACGACACCGCCCTCCGGGCCCTCTACGACGCCCTTCGCCGATCCGGCGGCCGGGTCACCGAACCCGTCCGCGACGCCTTCGCCGCGGAGCGGGCGGCCAAGGAGCGCCTCCCTCCCGACACCCGGGGTCTCGTCGTCATCATGGCCGAGATCGCCCGGGGCGGGCTGAACCAGGCGGTCATCGCCATCGAAGAGGCGAAGGGGAGCCTCCTCGACGCCCTCGATGAGCTCGAGGCCGTCCGCTCGGGCGGGCCCTCCTGAGGCGACGACGGGACCGCCTGCGCCCGAGGCCGGCCGACCCCTGGACGTCGATCGCTACACTAGGCCGCAACGCCGCCAATTCCGCGGTCGAGACGATACCGAGCGTCCGCCCCTCCGGGCGGTGAGCGAACCGACCGCCCGAGCGTGACCGAAGGAGCAGCGTGTCATGGAGCTTCGCGTCGTTGTCGAGGAGCCGTGGACGGTCGGCGCCGACGCCCTCGTCGTCCCGATCCTCGGCGAACCCGCCTTCGAGGGTGCCCTGGCCGAGCTCGACCGCCGGTCGGGCGGCGAGCTGTCGAACCTGGCCGCCTTCGGTGAGCTGAGCGGCAAGCGCTACGCCACCGCCCTCGCTGCCCCGGGCGAGCTTCCCGTCAAGCGGGTCGTGGCGGTCGGTGCCGGTCCGGCGGCCGAGGTCGACCGGGAAACGGTCCGCTGTCTCGCCGCGGCGGGCCTCCGGCGCCTGGCCGGCCGTCGGGTCGATCGCCTCGCCGTCTGGTGCGGGCCCCTCGTCGGGGCCCTCGGTGGGGACGCGGCCACCGTCGCCGAGCTCGTCACCCGTGGCATCGTCGAGGGCGGCTACGACCCGAAGCGCCTCTATCGCGACGACGTCGAATCGGCCCCGCCGCGCCTGGCCGAGCTCGTCCTCGTCGTCCCCGATGGTGATGCCGCCGCCCTGGCGGCAGCCGCCGAGCGGGGGCGGATCGTCGGCGAAGGCGCGAACCTCGCCCGAGACCTGGCGAACCGGTCGGCCGCCGAGCTTCCGCCGGAGGGCCTGGCCGAGGAGGCGCGGTCGATCGCCGCCCGTTACGGCCTCGCCGTCGACGTCATCGACGAGGGCCGGGCGGCCGAGCTGGGGATGAACCTCTTCCTCGCCGTCGGGCGGGGGAGTGACAACCCGCCCCGGCTCATCGTCCTCCGCTCGGGCGCCCCGGAGGCGCGGGATGCCCAGGGGCGGCTCCTCGCCCTCCTCGGCAAGGGCGTCTGCTTCGACTCGGGCGGCATCAGCATCAAGCCGGCCGATCGGATGGAGGAGATGAAGATGGACAAGGCCGGGGCGGCGACGGTCATCGCCGCTGCGGCCACCCTCGCCCGCCTGGCGCCCGGGCTGCCCTTCCTCGTCCTCGCCCCGGCCGTCGAGAACATGCCCGGTCCCCACAGCACCCGACCCGGGGACGTCGTGCGGGCCCTGAACGGGAAGTGGGTCGACATCACGAACACCGACGCCGAAGGGCGCCTCATCCTCGGCGACGCCCTCACCTACGCCGAGCGGCTCGGGGCGACCCACCTCGTCGACGTGGCGACCTTGACCGGGGCCGTGGGCAGGATGCTCGGGCACCTCGTCACCGGCGGCTTCGGGACGCCCCAGGCCTGGTACGACGCCGTCGCCGCCGCCGCCCGCCGGGCCGGGGAGCGCCTCTGGCAGATCCCCCTCGTCGACGACTACCGGGCCGACATGGACAGCTGGTACGGCGACTTCACGAACGCCGGCGCTCCGGAGGGCGGCCTCGTCAAGAGCGGCCTCTTCTTGAAGGAATTCGTGACCGTGCCCTGGGTCCACCTCGACATCGGCGGCACGGCCTACTTCCGGAAGGCGACGCCGTATGCGCCCCGCGGGGCAACGGGCGTCACCCACGCCACCCTCGTCGAGCTCGCCCTCGAGGGGGCGCCGGCCCGGGCGGATCGGTCGGCCTGAAGTCCTGAGCGGGCTGGGGCCGTCGCCATGGAGCTCCGGGAGACCGTCAGCCTCAGCCCCCTCCTCCTGGCCGGGCTCGGCGGCGCCTGGGGCCTCGCTGCCGACCGACTCGCCGCCCGCTGGCCGGCGAAGGCGTCCGGCGTGCGGGCCCTCGACTGGCGGACGGTCGTCGTCGTTCTCGCCGGCGGGGCTGCCCTGACCGCCCTCGGGTTCCGCTTCGTGACCGAACCCCTCGTCGGCGCCCTCCTCGCGATCTACGTCCTCGCCCTCGTCGTCCTCCTGGCGACGGACCTCGATCAGCGCCTCCTGCCGGATCTGTTGACCCTGCCCCTGGTCGGCTACGTCGCGGTCCTCGACGTCGGCGGCCTGAACCCGTTCCTCGGCGAGGGGGGCCTCCTGGGTGCCGGTGCGGCCGCCGTCCTCTACCCGGCCCTCCTCTACCTCCTCTCGATTCCCTTCGGGGCCGGCGCCCTCGGTCTCGGTGACGTCAAGCTCCTCGTCTCGGCGGGGCTCCTCCTCGGTCTCGGGCGCGGGCTCGTCGCCCTCCTGGCCGGCGCCATCGCCGCCGGGGCGGTCATCGTCGTCTTCCTGGCGGCCCGCCGGATCTCCCTCCGCTCGTACGTGCCGTTCGGACCGTTTCTCGTCTTCGGCATCGTCTGGGCCATCGTCGGGCCGGGCTAGCGACGCCCGACGCGGGCGAGTCGACGCCTGCGGATGGGGGGCGTACAATGCCGACCGAGCCGGAGTCGTCCTGGTGCTGTGCCCGCGTCGGGACGGCGACATCACCGGCGGGCCGAGCCGCCACGGGCGGAGCGGCCGAGCGCGAGGTGGCTCGCGCCCGGTCAGGCCGCCCACCGACGGAGATCGCTCGCACGATGACGACGCCACGATGACGACGCTCCGAGGGATACGCCGCCCGACGACCGCCTGGGACCCCTCACCGGGTGGCCTCCTTCGGCGACGGCCGAGCCGGCGCCGGCGGCGACTCTTCGTTTTCTTCTTCCTCGTTCCCCTCCTCTCGGGTCTCGTCGTCACCCCCGGCTCGCCGGTCGCCCGCCCGGTCGCCGGCGACGAGCTCGACGACGCCTACGCCCAGCAGCGGGCCCTCGATGCCAAGCTGGCCGCCCAGAAGCGGCAGGTCGCCGAGCTTCAGGCCCTCCAGCGGAGCGTTCGGGCCGACATCGCGGCGACCCAGCGGGCCCTCCAGGCGATCAACGCCGACCTGGCGGCGGTGAAGCGCGACATCCGCCGCCTCGAGGCGCGGATCGCCGAGGTCGAGGCGGCCTACGCGGCCCTCGTCGAACAGCTCGCCGTCCTCAGTACCTCCCTCGCCCGGATCGAGGCCGAAGAGGCAGCCAAGGCCGCCGCCCTCGAGGAGCGGAAGGCCCTCCTCGCCGAGCGGATCCGAGCCGCCTACGCGACCGATCGCCGCTCGCTTCTGGAGGCGGTCCTCTCGGGGGAGTCCTTCGCCGATATCCTGACCGAGGTCGGGGCCTACCTCGACGTCGCCGAGCAGGACCGCGCCCTCGCCGACCAGATCGAGCGCGACCAGGCGCAGCTGGCCAGCCTCCGGCGGACCGTCGAGGACCTTCGGACCCGGACCGACGAGCTCCGAGAGGACACCGCGGCCCAGAAGGCCGCCCTCGACGCCGACCTGGCCGAGCTCGAGGCCTCCCGCGCCCGGCTCGCCGCCCTGGAGGCGAAGACCGAGCGCGAGCTGGCCCGGCAGAAGGCCGCCTTCGCCAAGTTGGCCAGGAACGAGGCCGAGCTCAAGAAGGCGATCGCCGCCACCGAGGCGGCCCAGGAGAAGCTGAAGGCCCGGATCGACGACCTCGTCCGGCGCCAGTACGCCTACGGGAACATCCCGTCCGAGTACAACGGCACCCTCCGCTGGCCGCTCGTCGGCACCATCACCCAGGAGTTCGGCTGCACGGGCTTCCCCTGGGAGCCACCCCTCGGGAGCTGCGCCCACTTCCACCGGGGCATCGACATCGCGGCGCCGCTCGGCACGCCGATCCGGGCGGCGGGCCCGGGGACCGTCGTCTTCGCGGGAGCGAACCCGTACGATCCGCCCCCGAAAGCGTGGATCGTCATCATCGCCCACAGCCAGAACCTCCTCACCTGGTACGGGCACCTCACGACCTCGATCCCCGTCCGGACGGGGGACGTCGTGAGCGCCGGCCAGGTCATCGGCTACGTCGGCATGACGGGCCGGACGACGGGACCCCACCTCCACTGGATGGTCGAGTTCAACGGCACCTTCGTGAACCCGCGGCTCTTCGTGTGACGGCCGGTCGGCTCGGGGCGGGCCGGGCCGGAGGGGCGGGCCCGGCCGGAGGGGCCACCGCGGCCCGGCGGTCGAGCCGGACCGGAGCGTGGACCTCGCGCGCCACCGATCCGTCACCATCCGTTCACGAACCGTTCACGAACCATTCACCCGGCGGCCGTGGCGGCCGTGGTACGATCGGCTCGTGGGTCGTCGCGGGTCGGCCGCTGCGGCCGGCCGTCGTCGGAGACCGAGCTGACCGAGGGCGAGCGATGAAACGGACCCTGGCCGTCATCCTGGCGGGTGGTGAGGGTGAGCGCCTCTCGATTCTGTCCTCGGTGCGGGCGAAACCGGCCGTCCCCTTCGGCGGGAAGTACCGGATCATCGACTTCACGCTCTCGAACTGCGTGAACTCGGGCATCGACGACGTCGTCGTCCTGACCCAGTACGCGCCGCGGTCCCTCATCGACCACATCGGCCTCGGGCGACCCTGGGATCTCGACCGGACCCGGGGCGGGGTCCGCCTCCTCCAGCCGTACCTCGCCCGGGGCAGGGTCGCCGAGTGGTATCGGGGGACCGCCGACGCCGTTCTCCAGAACCTGAACATCATCGAGCAGAGCCCCCGCGACACGGTCCTCATCCTGGCCGGCGACCACATCTACAAGATGGATTACGGGCCCTTCGTCCAGTTCCATCGCCGCCACCGGGCCGACGTCACCGTCGCCGTCCGGCAGGTTCCGTTGTCGGATGCGGTCCGGATGGGCGTCCTCGCCCTCGACGAGACGGGGCGGATCGTCGACTGGCAGGAGAAGCCGAAGCAGCCCCGGAGCGACCTCGCCTCGATGGGGGTCTACGTCTTCTCGAAGCGCGCCCTCCGCCGCTGGCTGTCCGAGGACCGGCCCGACTTCGGGGCCCACGTCATCCCGGCCATGCTCGCCGGCGGCGCGCGGGTCTACGGCTATCGCTTCTCGGGCTACTGGCAGGACGTGGGGACCATCGCCGCCTACTGGGAAACGAACATGGCCCTCCTGGCCGACACGCCGGCCCTTGACCTCTACGACAAGGAGTGGCTCATCTACACCCGCTCCGAGGAGCGGGCGCCGGCGAAGATCGGCGCCACGGCCCAGGTCCACCGAAGCCTCATCTCCCACGGCTGTCGGATCGACGGAATGGTCGTGAACTCGGTCCTCTCGCCGGGGGTTCGGGTCGAGGTCGGGGCCGTCGTCCGCGATTCGATCATCATGTTCGACAGCGTCATCCGGGCCGGGGCCGTCGTCGACCGGGCGATCCTCGACAAGGAGGTCATCGTCGGCCAGGGGGCGATCGTTGGAGAAGGGCCGCTGAACGACGTCCCGAACCGCCTCGAACCGACCCGCCTGAACACCGGGATCACGGTCGTCGGCAAGCAGGCCGTCATCCCCCGGGGGGTCAGGATCGGCCGCAACGTCCGGATCGACGGCGGTGTCCGGGCGACCGACTTCCCGAGCCGGGTCGTCCGGAGCGGCGAGACCGTCGAGCGGCGGGCGCGGGTGGCGGTGGCGAGCGGTGCCAGGGCCGTGGCGGCCGTGCGAGCGACAGCAGCGGGGACGGCGGGGGCGGCGGCCGACTCGGAACGGGACGGCACGGTGGCACCGGCGACGCCGAGCGAACGAGCCGGCTAGTCGGACGCTGCCGGCCGAACCTCGCGGCGCTCAGGGCCCGACCGGGCGCGCCACGACCGCGATCCTCCGCGCCCGGACCCGCCGAGGATCGATCACCTCCCGATTGGCCCGGCGACCGTCGGCGGCGCGACCGGAGCGGCGGTTGGAGGCGATGCCACAGGCTAGACTCGCGGCTCTACCGTTGACAGCGCCGGCGGCTTGACATAGGAGAAACGCATGATCGATCGCGCAGCCGCCGAGCCGGCCAGGCGGGTCGGGGCGCCGGAGGTCGAGACCTGGCTCCGCGACCTCGGCCTCGAGCCCCTCGCCCGTTCCCAACGCGACGGCGTCACCTCCTGGGATCTCCTCCTCGACGGCCGGCGCCGCTTCGACGTCCCGGTCACCGTCATCTGCGACCCGAGCCTCGCCGTCATCGTCTGGCTCCACCTCGCCCCGCCCATCGGCGACTCCGTTCGGGCCTCGTACCGGCGCCTCCTCCGCTGGAACGACGAGTTCCCGTTCGTGAAGTTCGCCCTCGCCCCCGACGAGCGACCGGTCCTGACCGTCGAGCTGCCGATCGAGTCCGTCGACGGCGACGCCCTCGGTCTCGCCATCGCCCGGGTCCTCGCCGTCGCCGACGTTCTCCTCGACGAGACGGCCGCCTGGCTCTGGATCGGCGGCAAGGTTCCGCCGCCGCCGGCCCGGGAGCGGCGCAACGAGGCCCTGTTCGCCCGCTATCGCGACCGCCTCGGAGAGCTTGGCGGGTGAGGCGACGAAGCGGACCTCGCTCCGGCGCCGATCGTCGGGGCATCCTCCGCCTCCCGGCAGCCCTCCTCCTGGCCGCGGCCGCCGTCGTCCTGCCTCTGGGAGGAGCCCTCGGCGGCCCGCTCGGGGCGGTCCTCGGTCCGTCTGCCGGGGTCGGTGGAGCGCGGGCCGCGACCCCCGAGCTCACCCTCGTCGCCGACACCCGCTACGACGTCGATCCGGCCGGGCGGCGACTTCGTGTCACCGCCGACCTCCGGCTGACGAACGCGAAGGCGGACACCGTCACCCGGCGCTACTACTTCGACAGCGTGTCGCTGGCCGTCCTGCCCGGCATCCGGAACGTCGGCATCAGCAGCGGCACGGGTCGGCCGACGGTCCGGATCGTCCGGCGGACGAGCGAGTACACGCTCCTCTCCATCGGCTTCGGCCAGCGGCTCTACTCGAAGCAGAGCCTCACCCTTCGGCTCCGCTTCGATGTCCCCGATCCCGGCGGCTCGCCGAACCGGCAGATCCGGGTCGGCGATGCCCTCGTCATGTTCCCGGTCTGGGCCCTCGGGACGGGGGCCACGCCGGGCGGCACGGTGACCGTCGTCTTCCCGCCGGGCTTTCACGTGGAGCTCGTCGCCGGCACGCTGTCGGGGCCGGAGACGGCCCCCGACGGGTCCCTCGTCTACCGCTCGGGTCGCCTGGCCGATCCCCTCGCCTTCTTCGCCTACCTCGTCGGGGAGCGAGAGGGGGCATTCCAAGAATCCCTCCGCACGACCCGCCTGGGGGGCTGGACCCTCGCCGTCCGTCTCCGGGCCTGGGTCGACGACCCCGAGTGGGCGGAGCGGGTCGGCGGGCTCTTCGTCCGTGGGCTCCCGGTCATCGGCGAGCTCGTCGGTCTCCCGTACTCGGGTCGGAATCCCCTCGTCGTGACCGAGGCGGCGAGTCGGGTCCTCGGTGGGTACGCTGGCCTCTTCGATCCCGAGGCCGGCGAGCTGAAGGTCTCCTACGCCGCCGAGCCCTTCGTCATCCTCCACGAGGCCGCCCACGCCTGGTTCAACGGCCGGCTCTTCGCCGACCGCTGGATCGTCGAGGCCTTCGCCTCCCTCTACGCGGAACGGGCCGGCGCCATGCTCGGGGTCCCGGTCGAGCCGCCGCGCCCTCCGGAGTCCGGCTCGGGCGCCGAGACAGCGATCCCCCTGAACGCCTGGGGTCCCGTCGGCAGCGAGGATCCGACGACGGAGGCCGCCGCCTACGCCGCCGCCCTCGACCTCGCCCGGGCCATCGCCGAACGGCTCGGCGACGAGGGGCTGCGGCGGGTCCTGGCCGCCGCCGCCGAGCACCGCTCCGCCTATCAGCCGGTCCATGGCGGTCCCATCGAGCTGGATGGAGCGACCGCCGACTGGCGGATCCTCCTCGACCTCCTCGAGGCCGAAGCCGGGCGGCCCGTCGACGACCTCTGGCGGCGCTGGGTGGCCCGGGCCGAGGACCTGCCGCTCCTGGCGGCCCGGGCAGCGGCCCGGGATCGCTACGCGGCCGTCGTCCGGGCGGCCGGCGACTGGGAGCTGCCGGCCGTCGTGCGGTCGGCGATGCGGACCTGGCAGTTCGAGACGGCGGAGGCGGTCCTCGACGAAGCAGAGCGGGCCCTCGACTTCCGGGCCCGGGTGGAGGCGGCGGCCAGCCGGGCGGGCCTCCGCGTGCCACCGAGCCTCGAGGCCGCCTTCGAGGGCTCGGGCGGCCCCGGTGCTGCCATCGAGGAGGCCGAAGCCGAGCTGGCGGCCATCCGAACCATCGAGGCGGCGGCGGCCGCCCGACCGGCCGAGGAGACGCCGATCGTCCAGCTCGGGCTCCTCGACGTCGATCCCACCGGCGAGCTGGAGGCGGCCCGGGCGGCCTTCGCTGCTGGGGATCTCGAGGGCGCCGTCGCCCGGGCCGAGGCGGCCAGGCACGCCTGGGCCACGGCCGAGGAGATGGGGCTCCGCCGGGCCATCGGGGCGGGCTCGGGGGCGGCAGCGGTCCTCCTCGGCCTCGCCCTGCTCGGCTCGGCGATCCGACGCCGTCGGCGAGCGACGGGCACCGCCTGACGGGAGGGGTCGGGACCCGGTCGGCCGTCGTCGCGGCCGTCGTCGGGCCCCGTCGGCCGTGCGCTACACTCCGGCCAACCCCGCTCCCGGCCGGCG
Organism: Chloroflexota bacterium; assembly: GCA_026004015.1. Classification (GTDB taxonomy): domain Bacteria; phylum Chloroflexota; class Limnocylindria; order Limnocylindrales; family CSP1-4; genus BPIH01. Next base: position 390,003 of record BPIH01000001.1, read on the forward strand.
CCGGGGAAACGTGGCGGCGGGCGCGGCTCGGGGCGTCGACCCGAGTCCGGATCGAGCGACGAGCGAGGCAGAGAGGACGACCCACCGAATGGCGGTCCACCGGTTCCGACCCTCCCATGAGATCCTGTCGGGCGATTCGGCCGACGTCTACTTCATGCGGGCGACCCGGATCCTCGAACGGGAGGGGCTCGATCCGCTCGTCACCATGGAGATCTTCGCCCGCCAGGGCGGGGTCCTCTGCGGGATCGACGAAGCGAAGAACCTCCTCGGTCACGTCCTCGCCGAAGCGGATCCGGCCGAGACCCTCGTCGAGGCCCTCGACGATGGCGACGAGTTCGCCCCGAAGGAGGTCGTTCTCCGGATCCGGGCCCGCTACCGGGCCTTCGGGCTCTACGAAACCGCGATCCTCGGGATGCTCGCCCAGTCGACGGGCTGGGCGACGGCGGCCCGGGAGTGCGTCGAGGCGGCGGCGCCGCAGCCGGTCATCTCCTTCGGGGCCCGGCACGTCCACCCCGACATCACCGACGTCCTCGACTATGCGGCGATCGTCGGCGGCTGCGTCGGGGCCTCGACCCCGGCCGGGGCGCGTCTGGCGGGGCTGAACCCGACCGGAACGATGCCCCACGCCCTCGTCCTCATCTTCGGCGACACCGTCGAGGCGGCGCGCGCCTTCGACCGCGACCTCGAGCCCGACGTCCCCCGGATCGTCCTCGTCGACACCTTCAAGGACGAGGCCGAGGAGGCGCTCCGGGTCGCCGAAGCCCTCGGGGAGCGCCTCTACGGGATCCGGCTCGACACGCCGGTGGAGCGGGGTCGGGTCACCGCCGACCTGGTCAAGGAGGTCCGGGCGCGCCTCGACCTTGCCGGCCATCGGCACGTCAAGATCGTCGTCTCGGGCGGGCTCACGCCGGATCGGATCCGGTACTTCAAGGAGAGCGGGGCACCGGTCGATTCCTTCGCCGTCGGCTCGTACATCAGCGGGGCGGCGCCCATCGACTTCACTGGCGACATCAAGGAGATCGACGGGCGGCCGGTGGCAAAGCGGGGCCGGATCCCGGGGCTGACGCCGAGCGACCGGCTGCGGCGGGTGGACCTCGCCGCCTGGCGAGGGGGCTGAGGGGAGCCGTTCGGCGCGGGTGGGGCCGGGGTCGGGGCTGCCATCCGCGCAGCGGCTGCTGCGCCCCTGGGCGGTTGCTTCGCCCCTGGAGGCTTCTTCGCGCCTGGGGGCTCCTTCGTCGCGCGCCCGCTTCTCGGCCCTGAGGCTCCTTCGCCCGCGCCCGCTTCTTCGCGCTGCGGGCCCCGCCATCCCGATGGCAGCCTCCCGGCCTCATGGTTCGCGCCCGGCGCGCTGCGTTCCCGCCTCGACCCTCGGACCGAGTCGGCCCCTGGCCTCGGTCCGCCCTGACCGGGCGTCGGCGGCACGGCCGGGGGCGTCGACGGCACGGCCGGGGGCGTAGGCGGCACGCCCCGGCGATCCGTGCAACGATCTCGGCATGCGCAGCGAACGCGACCGACCGAAGGATCCGCTCGGCGGGCGGCCTGACGGTGGAGGGCCGGAGAGCCAGCAGGGAGTCGGCGGTCCTCCCGGCGACGGCGGTGGCCACGACGAGGCGCACGTGCGACCGGAGTCCGGCACGCCGCCCGCTGCCGGCACGCCGCCCATCGACCCGGCCGAGGGGCCGCCGCCCGACCCCGACGACCGGGAGTCGGCCTACGAACTCCTCCGTCGCGGCCAGGCCCTGGCGGCAAAGCGGCATTTTGCCCAGGCGGCCATCGTTCTCGGCCGGGCGGCTCGACTCGAGCCCCACAAGGGGTCGATCCTCGAGGCCCTCGGGCGGGCCCTCTACAACAGCGGCCAGCACGAGCGGGCCCGCGAGACCTTCGAGCGGCTCCTCGAGATCGACCCCTCCTCGGACTACGGCCACTACGCCCTCGGGCAGAGTCTCAAGCAGCTCGGCCGCCGGCGCGAGGCCCGGACGCATCTGCGGATCGCGGTCGCCCTTGCCCCGTCGAGCCGGCTCTACGCCGGTGCCCTCCGGCGCCTCGGTCCCCCGCCGCGGGGCGGTCCCGCGGAGGAGGGGCGTTCGGGTCGGACCCGGCGGAGCCCGGATGATGGCGATCCTGGCGAGGGGCCTGAACCGGGCCCCGAGGCCCCGGCTGGGTCCGACGAGGACGAATCGGGACCGGGTCGCGCGACCGACTAGGCTGGCGGCAGGCCCGAGCGAGCCGTCCGCTGGTGCGAGGTCGAACACCACGCCCGTCGGGGCTCGGTCTCGCGCCGTGTGACACCCTGAGCGAACGGAACGGCCGAGCGAGCTTGACGCACGGAACGAATGACACCCTCAGCGAACCGTTCGTCCCCGCGCGCCTGACGCTCGCGCCACGTGACACCTGCTTCAGGGCCGGAGGCGCTCCGCGTTCGGTTCGGTGAGGGCGTCAGCGTTGGGTCACAACCGGCCGCTGAGGCGCGTTCTCTTCGGCTGTGCCGCCACGACCGGGCGGGGCGGCTCGCCGGCGCGCGATCTCTTCGGCGGGACCGTCACGCGGCCGACACGACCCGCCGCCTACCGCCCCTCCACGGTCCGCAGCCAGCCGTACCAGAAGATCCCGACGAGGGACTTCGCGTCGGCGATTTCACCCCGGAGGGCCGCCTCGAGGACCTCGGCGAAGGGCAGCCAGACGAGCTCGAGGCGCTCGTCCGCATCGGGGCCGAGCCGATCCGTCGCCGCTTCGAGATCCGTCGCCACGTAGAGATGCATCCGCTCCGTGGCGAAGCCGGGCGCCGTCCAAAAGGAGCCGAGCCGCCGCCAGGATCGCGCCCGGAGCCCCGTCTCCTCCTCGAGCTCCCGCCGGGCGGCCAGCTCGGGATCCTCGAGCCCGCCGTCGGGGCCGACGTCGAGGGTGCCGGCCGGGATCTCGAGGAGGGTGCCGCCCGTCGCCAGCCGAAACTGACGGACGAGGGCGAGGCGGTCGGCCCCATCGATGGCGACGACGGCGACGGCGCCCGGATGGCCGACGATCTCGCGCTCGCTCCGACTGCCGTCGCTCCGCTCGATGGTCTCGACCCGGAGCGAGAGATAGCGGCCCCGATGGACGAGGCGCGAGGCGACGACCCGCTCCTCGAGCGACCCCGGCGGATCGGCGCTCGTCGGCTCGGAGCCGTCCGTCGCGGTCGAGCCGGCCGAGCCGGACGAGCTGGCCGAGCCGCGAACGAGGGTGTCCCGGGGGCCGGTCCGATCCGACTCGCCGGCCTCGTCAGGCGGCCGCGGCACGGGCCTCGGGAGCGAGGGACAGGCTCGTCTCCGGGTCGAAGAGATGGATCTTCCCGCCGACGACGGTGAGCGTCAGCCGGTCGCCGGGCCGGACCCGATGGTCGGCCGAGAGCATGGCCACGAGGTCCATGCCGGCCACGTTGAAGTGGACGAGCTCCTCGTTGCCGAGGTACTCGACGACATCGGAGACGGCGTCGATGGTGCCCGCCGCCGACCCGTCCCGAGCGATGTCGAGGTGCTCGGGCCGGATCCCGAGGACGAGGGGTCGACCGGTCGACGGCCCGACGGTGGATCGGAAGCGGGCCGGGAGCGGGATCCGGATGTTCGGTGCCTCAAGGACGGCGTCTTCTCCCGAGCCCGCCAGGGTGACGTCGATGAAGTTCATGGCCGGGCTGCCGATGAAGCCGGCCACGAACCGGTTCTGAGGGTTGTCGTAGAGCTCCTGGGGCGTCCCCACCTGCTGGAGGCGAGCCTCGCTCATGACGGCGATCCGCTGGCCCATGGTCATCGCCTCGACCTGGTCGTGGGTCACGTAGACCGTCGTCGTCTGAAGCCGCTGGTGGAGGCGGGCGATCTCGGCCCGGGTCTGGACCCGGAGCTTGGCGTCGAGGTTGCTCAGGGGCTCGTCCATGAGGAAGACCTTCGGCTCGCGGACGATGGCCCGCCCGAGGGCGACTCGCTGGCGCTGGCCGCCGGAGAGCTCCTTCGGCTTGCGGTTCAAGAGGTTCTCGAGGGACAGGATCGCCGCCGCCTCCCGGACCCGCCGGTCGATCTCCGCCTTCGGGACCTTGCGGAGCTTGAGGCCGAAGGCGAGGTTGTCGTAGACGCTCATGTGCGGGTAGAGGGCGTAGCTCTGGAAGACCATGGCGATGTCCCGATCCTTCGGCGGGACGTCGTTGACGACCCGGTCGCCGATCTTCAGCGTCCCCTCGGTGATCTCCTCGAGGCCGGCGATCATCCGGAGACTCGTCGTCTTCCCGCAACCCGAAGGTCCGACGAGGACCATGAACTCCCCGTCCTTGATCTCGAGGTTGAGATCGTGGACGGCGACCACGTCGCCGAAGCGCTTCGTGACGTGGTCGAAGGTGACCGTCGCCATGGCAGCGTCCTCCTTCTCCCGGCAGAGCGCGGGCCCTTGCATCTGGTCGCCGTCGATGCGGCGCCTGGACGGACCCCGTACGCGACATCCGGGTGACGCTTCATCGTAGCAAGGCGGCGGGGCCGACCACCGGGCGACGGGCCCGGCGACCGGCGAGCGTCGCAGGGGCGGCCCGATGCTCCGACGAAACGCCGACGCCCCGCCCGGAGGCGGGGCGTCGTACGGGGAGGAGGGGGAGGAGGAGGTTCGATAGGGCTCAGCTCGAGAAGGAGGACGAGCTGCCGGAGCCGGGCGAGGGGCTCGGGCTCGCCTGCGGGCCGGACCAGGGGCCGAACCCGAAGCCGAAGCCGCGGCCGTGCCGACCGCCGAAGCCCGGGCCCAGCCACCGGCCGAGGTTGCCGGCCCAGACCTCGACGGCGTCGATCGAGCCGTCGCTGCGCTGGCGGCCGACGACGACGATCGCCATCCCGGTCTGGACGTCGGCGAGCGTCGCGTTGTCGACGCCCTTGACCGTGTACGTCGTCGAGCCGGAGACGTGGGCGACGACGGTCGTCCCGTTCGGGCGCTCGATGGTGATCGAATCGCTCGTCTTGGCCGAGACCGTGCCGCCGACCCGGGGCAGGGCGACGACGACCGTGGCCGCGGTCAGCGTCCCGTCGCTCCCGCGCTCGCCGGCGGCGACGATGATGGCCCCGACGACGACGTCGGACCGGGAGCCGGCCGCGTCGCCGACCTTGTACGTCGTCGAGGCGGTCGTTCGGATGGTCTCGGACGTCCCGTTGCGGGCGGTGATCGTGATCGTCGTGTCGGTCACGTTCGTGACGACTCCGGCGACGGTGGGCACGACGACGACGATCCGGGTGATGGTGTACGTCCCGTCGCTGTTCCGCTGCTGGGCGAACCGGATCTCGTCGCCGACCCGAAGGTCGGAGACGGAGATCGTCTGGCCGGCCTTCGTGATCGTGGTCTCGGAGGTGACGGTGATCGTGCGGGTCCAGCCGTCGTCGGTCCGGAGCGAGATGTTCGAGCCGTTGATGGCGGTGATCGTGATCGAGCGGGCCGCGAAGTGGCCGAGGCCGCGGCCGAGGCCGAAGCCGAACGGTCCGGCCGGGCCGCCGGACCCACCGTCGCGGACCCAACCGGCGGCCGGGATCGGCGCCGCCAGGAGTGAGTCGTCGATGACCGTCCCGGCCGTCCCCGTCCCGAGGGCCGCGGTGTCGAGGGGATCGGCGGGGGCGGCGCCCGGCAGGGCACCCATGACGGCGACGGTGCCGAGGACGAGGGTGAGGGCGACCCCGGCGACGATGCCGATCCGGAGCGACCGGTCGCGGTTGGGTCCGACGGCGCCACGGAACTCGATCTCGAGGTTGTCGGGCATACGTGCCTCCTTGTTGCTTCGGGCGCCGTCGGCCCGCAACCATGGCCACGGCCGGGCGGCGCAGTCGACAACGGGTGTCGAGTTCGTGCGGTCCGCCGACGCCTGCAGGCGTCGGCGATGGGTGGGAGTCTCCCACTCCAGGCTCCAGATCATGGCCCGCGAACCTTCGAGGATCATGAGAGTTTTGGGCGAAGGCTGACCCGGCACGGCCGGCCCAAATTCCCGGTTACTCGTGGTGGTAGTAGGCCGCCCGCCGGAGCCGGCCGGAATTCTCGGATACTCGCCGGGGTAGTGAACCGCGAGTCGGTTCTTCCACGGTACTCACCCCAGGAGTAATTCAGAACTCCAGAGACCCGGATCGGTGACCCGCCGAGGGTGCCCGAGCACGATCACCGCTCCGAGGACGTGGAAATCCCGGAGTCCGTCGCGCGCTCTACCACCACCGCGAGTAACCAGGAGAATCGCCGGGGCAACCGGCTCACGGGCGGCCTCAGCCTCGGAGGACGGACTCCACGAAGCGCCGCCAGGCGTCGCGCTCGCGCCGCCGGGCCGGCGTCAGGCAAGCGCCGGCTCGAACCGGGCGCGAACCGGGTTCGCCCGCCGGATCGCCTCGCGGTCGAGGAGCCCGGCGCCGAGGCCGGCGAGGCCGGCGATGCCGAGGGCCGTCGACTCCTCGGCCGCGGCGACATCGACGGGGAGGCCCAGGAGATCGGCCTGGCGGGCCATGAGGTAGCCGTTCGCCGTCAGGCCACCGTCGACGCGAAGGCGCTCGGGCTCCGAACCGAGGGCCGGCACCATCGCCTCCACGAGGTCGGCCACGAGGTGGGCGAGACCGTCGAGGCTGGCCCGGACGAGGTGGGCCCGGCCGGTCCCGGCACTGAGGCCCCGGACGACGGCCCGGGCGTCCGGCCGCCACCACGGTGGGCCGAGGCCGGCGAGGGCCGGCAGGACGGCCACACCTCCCGTGTCCGGCACGCTCCGGGCGAGGGACTCCGTCTCTGCGGGGTCGTCGATGAGCCGGAGGTCGTCGCGGAGCCAGTCGACGAAGGCGCCGGCCGTGAAGACCCCGCCCTGGAGGATGGTGGCCAGGCTCCCGTCGTCGAGCTGCCAGGCGACCGAGGTCTCGAGATCGGGGTCGGCGGTCCGGCGGTCCCCGGCGTTGCCGAGGACGAAGACGCCGGTCCCGTACGTCGCCTTCAGGCTCCCCGGCTCGAAGCCGGCGTGTCCGGCGAGGGCCGCCTGCTGATCGCAGGCGAGGGCACGGAGGGGGAGGGGGCCGCCCCAGCGCGGATGGCGGAGCTGGCCGAGATCGCCCGCCGTCGGCACGACGGCCGGCAGGGCGTCGAGGGGGATCTCGAAGGCCGCCGCCAGCTCGGGATCCCAGCGCAGATCCTGGAGGGAGAAGAGCTGCGTCCGCGAGGCGGTCGAAGGATCCGTCCGGGCCCGGCCCTCGTCGAGGCGGGCCGTCAGCCAGGCGTCGACGGTGCCGACCCGGAGGGTGCCCCGGCGCGCCGCCTCGGCGACGGCAGCGACGTTCTCGAGGAGCCAGCGGACCTTGCCGGCCGAGTAGTACGGGTCGAGGGGAAGGCCGGTTCGCTCGCGGATCCGCGCCTCCTGACCGGCCGCCCGGAGCCGCTCGACGATGGGCAGCGAGCGTCGGCAGTGCCAGACGACGACCGGCGACAGGGGGGCGAGGGTCTCGGCGTCCCAGGCGACGACGCTCTCGCCCTGGTTGTCGAGGCCGACCGCCGCGATCCGCTCCGGACCGCCGACGGCCTCGAGGACCCGGGCCACGGTCTCGACGACGGAGTCGAGGATCGCCAGGGGGTCCTGTTCGGCCCAGTCGGGTCGAGGGTGGTGGGTCTCGATGGGGACGGCGGCCTCGGCGACGACGCGCAGCTCGAGGTCGAAGGCAATGGCCCGAGTCGAGGTCGTCCCCTCGTCGATGGCGAGAAGGTACCGGTCGGTCGGCATCGGCGCGTCAGCTCTCGGCCGCCGAGCCCGCCCGTCGGCTGAGCTCGGCCTCGAGGTTGGCGACGAGGGTCGCCACCTGGCGCCGGAAGGTGTCCCGGAGGAGGGGAGCGCCGAAGGCGGCAAGGCGTCCGCCGAGGCTCAGCTCGACCCGGTAGTCGACCTCGGTCCGCGGGCTGGTGCTCGCCCCGTCGGCGATCGGGAGGAGCTCGAAGGGGACGTCGGCCGTGAAGCTCCCGACGAGGCCCCGCGGGCGGCCGGTGATCCGGAGCCGGGCCCGCCGCGGCGGCTCGATGGCGTCCAGGGTCGCCTCGACGTCGGCCCGGACGGTAAGGAACTGGATCCGGGCGCTGAGGGTGGCGGCGAAGGCGCCGGGCCCGCGGGCCTCGATCCGCTCGACGCCGGGCAGGACCCGGCCGAGGGCGTCGACGTCCTCGAGGATGGCCCAGATCGCCTCGGGGCTGGCGGCGACGGTGACGCGATCGTGGAGGAGCTCGCTCATCGCCTCACCGCCCGTCGAGTCGGGCCGAGGTGCCGATGACCGGCACCGTCGCCTCGGGCCCCTCGGGCGCTGCGGCCGCACCGAGGACCGCCGCCAGCCGCCGGCCGACGGCCGCCCCGGCGACGGCGCATCCCTCGTGGCGCGGCTCCGGCTGAACGCAGCAGCCGGCCGCCCAGAGCCCCTCGAGGGGGAGCCGCCCGCGGTCATCGACCGGCGCCGGGAGGCCGGGTCGACCGTCGGCGAGGCCGACGGTCCGGAGGAGGATCGTCTGGGGTAGGAGGCGATCCGCGAGGACGAGGGTGTCGACGGCGATCCAGGTACCCGCCACTCGGACGGCCGTGAGGCGCGCCTCCCCGGCCACGGCGTCCGGCGCCTCCGGCAGGCGGACGACCCGGGCCCCCGCCGCTTCGAGACGCTCGGCGAGGCCCTCGGCGTGGGCGGAACCGACGAGGCCGATGGTCTCACCCGGGAGGAGGCCGGCGTCGAGGATCCGCCGGGCGAGGTCGCTCGTCATGATGCCGGCCGGTCGAGGACCGGCGATGGCCCGGTGCTCCCGTGGTTCCACGTAGGCCCCGGTGGCGACGACGACGGCCCGCGCCTCGAGGACCACTGACCCGAGCTCGGTCTGGGCTGCCAGGCGCCAGCCCTCGGCGGCGGGCTCGAGCCCGACGATCGTCGCCCGGAGGCACCCGGACGCCGGGTACCCGGTCCCGCCCTCCATCGGCAGCCGTTCGCGGTCGACGAGGAGAACCGCCAGGCCGGCCGCGGTCGCCGCCTCGGCCGCTGCCCGGCCGGCGGCACCGGCCCCGACGACGACGACGTCCCAGCGCCCGCCGGGCGCCTCCGGTCGGCCGTCGAGGGCCTCGGGCTCGGGCGACGGTGCCGAGCCCCCGGGCCCGGCTCGCCAGAGCCACGACCCCCGCCGGTGCTTCTCGATGGCCGTCAGCGGCAGCCCCCGCTCCTGGGCCAGGATCCGGGCCACCTCGACGGCGCAGAGGTTGCCCTGGCAGTCGCCGAAGGTGGCCCCGCCGCGGCGCTTCACCGCATCCAGGGTCCGCGGCGCCGTCGGCCGCCGGGCGGCGGCGGCGATCTCGCCCTCGCTGATCGAGCGACAGAGGCAGACGACCCGACCCGGCGCCTCGGGCAGCTCGAGGGGTGGCGGGCTGAGGCTGCGGCGCGCCGCCGGCCGCCAGCCGCGGAGGGCGACGATGGCGTCGACGACGAACTCGGCGATGGCCGGCGAGGTCGAGACCCCCGTCGAGCGGATGCCGGCGGCGAGGAAGAGCCGATCGCCGACCCGGGCCGGACGGAGGATGAAGTCGCCTTCGGAGCTGACGTGCCGGAGGCCGGCGAACTGGCGGATCGGCCGCGCCGCCCGGAGGGCGGGGACCATGGCGCCGCAGGCGGCGAGGATCCGCTCCCGCTCCGCCTCGTCGACGCCGAGGTCGCCCTTGTCGTCGACGTCGACCGCCGTCGGCCCGAGGAGGAGACCGCCGAAGACGATCGGGGTCACGAGCATCCCCTTGCCCATCGGCCCCGGCACCGGGAGGATGATCCGATCGACGCCGAACGTCTCCTCGGAGACGAGGAACTGTCCCTTCCGGGGTCGGATCTGGAAGCTCCGCTCGCCGGCCAGGGCGGCCACTGCGTCGGCCTCGATCCCCGCGGCGTCGACGACCTGGTCGGCGACGATCGTCGATCCGTCGTCGAGGATGACGCGGGCCCGCCGTGCGTCGACCTCGAGGCCGACGACGGCGCAGCCGAGGCGGAGCTCGGCACCACCGACGACGGCCGCTTCGGCGTAGGCGCGGGTCAACCAGAAGGGGTCGATGACGCCCTCGCCCGGGACGGAAAGGGCCCCGAGGACGTCGTCGGCGACGTAGGGGGCGAGATCGCGGACGGCGGCCGCGTCGAGGAGCTCGGTCTCGACCCCGAGGGTCCGGGCGTTCGGCTCGATGGTCCGCCGCAGGTCGGCGAGGGCCTCGGGCGTGCGGGCGAGCATGATCGCCCCGACGGGGAGGAAGGGCACCCCCAGCCGCTCGACGACGGCCGGCCAGTGGGCGGCCGAGCGGCGGAGCATGGCCGCCTCGATGGTTCCGGGCCGGGCGTCGAAGCCGGTGTGGACGATGGCGCTGTTCGCCTTCGAGGTGCCCTCGCAAACGTCGGGCTCGGCCTCGACGAGGAGGGCCGGGATGCCGCGCTCGGCGAGCTCCCAGAGGATCGCGCAGCCGACGACACCGCCGCCGACGACGACGACCTGGGCCCGCTCCGACCGTCCTCGGCCCTTCGGGGACCGAGGTCGGGCCGCGACGCCGATGCGCCCCTTGCCCTCCCCCGCCATCAGAGGACCTCCTCGACGACCCGGTACCAGCGGACCCGTCGACCGACCCGCTCCCGGGCCCGCCACCGGAAGGACTTCGGGGCGGCATCGATGGCCGTCGCCAGCTGGCGGACCCGCTCGCCGACGCGGCTCTGGGCGGCGGGCTCGAGGCCGAGGCCGCCGAGGCTCGCCTCGAGGACGTCGAGGAAGTCGCGGGCCGTCGTGTGGAAGCCCCAGTCGTCGGCCGTGATGGCCAGGATCCGGTCGAGCTCGATGGCTGCCGGATCGGCCGGCACGAGGTCGTGGTTCAGGAGGAGGAGGGCGGCATCGACGAGGTCCTTCCGGTTCCGCTCGACGATCTGGAGCTTCGAGAGGAGGAGGTCGGCCGGGGCGAGGGTCATCCCGTGGAGCTCGAGCCGCCCGGCGAGGTCGATCCGGTGGCAGAACTCGAGCCGGTCGAGGAAGACGTCGACGTGGAAGCCCGTCGGATGGTGGTAGACGCGCCGGACGGTCCCGAACTGGGTGTTCACCGCCCGATCGGGCTCGTAGCCGAGGCCGGCGAAGAGGCGGTCGTGCTGGCGGACGTCCCGCAGGCGACCGACGAGGTCGACGTCGTGGAAGGGCCGCCCGGAGACGTCGAGGCCGCCGAGCTCGGGGCTCCGAAGGAGGACGCCGAGTCCGCCGGCGAGCCGGAGGACGACCCCGTCGTCGCGGCCGGCCTCGATGGCCCGGCGGGCGTGGGCGACGAGGACGTCGGCAGGGTGGCTCGTCTCGCCGCTCACGGGCGGATCTCCGCCGCTCGTCCCTCGTGTCCGCTCGACCCCACGAGCTGCCGTGGAGACTCCATGTCCTCGCTCCTCGCTAGCCGCTGATGAGGATGTAGCCCTTGACCCGGGTCGGCTCGAGGTTGACGATCGAGGCCTTCATGATCCCCTCGGCGTACTCGGAGCCCGGGTTGAGGCAGAGGGTCCGCCCGATCCGGTGGACGCCGCGGGCCTCGTGGATGTGGCCGTGGAGGGAGAGGACCGGCTGGAGCGTCTCGAGACCACGCCGGATGGCGGCCGAACCGGCCGAGGTCATGAGGACCTGGCCGGCCTCGTACTCGATCCGGAGGTCCTTCGTCAGGGCCGGGCACTGGTCGATCTTCGTGTCCCGGGGCGGGCAGTGCATGTTCACGATCGCCCCGGCGGGGTTCTTGACCCGGCCGAAGAGCTCAGCGACGACCCGCTCCATGTGCTCTTCGGGGTAGTCGCGCGGGCAGGCCCAGGGCGTCATCGAGGTGTCGCCCATGCTCACGAGCTCGTGGCGCTCGTCGAGCTCGACGACCTGGTGGTCGACGTTCCGGGCGTACTCGCTCGCGGCGAGGACCGGATCGACGGAGGGGTCGTCGTCGTTGCCGGGAATGACCCAGAGGGGGATGCCGGCCGGGGCGAGGACCTCGCCGGCTCGGTCGAGCCACTCCCGGAGTCGGGCGTTCATCTTCTCGACGAAGAGGTCGTGGAGGCGGGCCGGATCGTCGGCCAGGGCTCGGGCCTCCTCGGGATCGCAGACGTGGTCGTACATGCCGACGTCGCCGACCCGGGCCCGGAACCGCTCGAGCTCGGCCTCGGTCTCGAGGACCTCCCGGTTGTCGAAGAGCCAGGCCTCGTAGTGGCCGTTCCGGCGAACGATGGGGACGATCGCCTTGCCGGTCAGGTCGCCGGTGATGATGGCGTGGTTGGCGCCGTGCTGACGGGCGGCCGCCAGGAACTTCCGAAAGGCGGCGTTCGAGCCGTGGAGGTCGGCGGTCTGGATGAGCCGGATGTAGCCGGTCGGTCCCGGGCGGTCGGCCCGGCGGAAGAGGGATGGCATCCGTTCGAGGTCGCTCCGTGGCGGGTTGGGTTGGTGTCGAGGCCGGAGGCCGGCGGAGCGGGGAGTTGTCCCTCACTCCGCCGGCCCGCCGTCGATCCCGCTAGGCCGGCGGGATCTCCTGGAAGGTGGCCATGATGTCGATCCCCTCGCGGCTCCGGCGGTACCAGCGGGCGGCGGCGAAGATGACGAGCCCGGCCAGGACGATGGCGCCGAAGATGGCGAGGGCCTGGCCCTGCTGGTCGCCGAAACCGACGGCCGGCCAGAGGAAGGGCGAGGCGACGAGGAGGAGGATGAAGGCGAGGGTCCCGATGCCGACGACGGTCATCGACGGCAGGCCGAAGATCATCGACCGGACGTGGCCGGCACCCTGCTCCCAGAGGTGGCGCTTCCGGTACGGGTAGACGATGGCCGCCACGATGGGGACGATCATCGTGATCGCGGCGTAGAAGACGAAGTTCAGCTGGACGAAGAGGGCCGAGTAGAAGGCCGAGGCGAGGACGCCGATCTCGGCCAGGATGGCGATGAGGAGAACGGCGTTCCGAGGGCTGCCGGTCTCGGCGTGGACGTTCGAGATCCACTCCGGAACGATCCGGTCGAAGGACCAGGCGAACATGATCCGGCTGGCGTAGAAGAAGTACGTCTGGGCGAGGTTGATGAGGGTGTAGATGAAGCCGACCGCCATGATGATGAAGAAGATGACGTTCGGCTGGAGGACCGAGGCGTAGAAGGTGACGAAGGGGTTCGAGTCGAAGCCCTCGACGCCGCTGATGAAGAGGTAGCCCTGGGCCGCCATCCAGTCCTGGGGGACGAAGCGGGTGAAGAGGAGGACCCCGGCGGTGAAGATCGCCCAGGTCACGGCGAGGGACCCCCAGGCGCCCCAGAGGAGCGTTCGTGGCGCCTCCTTCACCTCACCGGCGAAGAAGGTCGGGATGTAGTAGCCGTAGAAGATCCAGAAGCCCATGATGAGGCCGGCGATGGCCGTGTTCTCGAAGCTCCGGTCGAAGACGAGGCCGTTCGCTTCGGCCGTCGGGATGACCTGGTCGTACGGGCCGCCGGGGACGTACGTGTTCCAGTTCGCCTGGAAGGTCTCGGCCGAACCGGTGGCGAACGAGAAGAGGATGACCGCCCAGGCGGCGAGCCCGAGGACGAAGCCGATGCCCATGAAGCGGACGACGGTCCGGGTCGGGAAGAAGAGGCTGATGAGCGTGATCAAGACGCCGGCCGTGCCGAAGACGAGGATGCCGGCCTGGCTCTGGCTGAAGGTCGCCAGGTCGGTCGCCCAGGCCTGCTGGTAGAGGATGCCGGTCGCCCGCAGGAAGGCGGGCAGGGCGACGGTCGGGATCCAGGCGATGAGGCTCCCGGCCACGAGGCCGCTGAAGAGGACGAGGGCGAAGCTGGCCGGGAAGGCGAGCCAGGGACTCAAGGTGCGGCTCGCCAGCGTGTAATCCGCTCCCGCCCGGGGCGCGCCGCTCCGATCTGGCTGAACGTGTAGCCGTGCATCGCGCAGAGGATCGCCGACAGCGTCAGGACGACGAGGATGTTCGCGCCGGGCCAGAGGCCCGGCACGGAGTAGAAGGTCAGGATCCCCGACGACGAGAGGCTGATGCAGTGGACGCCGAAGACGATGGCCCCACCGACGCCGATGGTCCGGATGAGGCCGGAGGTCTTGCGAACGAACAGCCGTGGTGTTGGAGTGGCAATGGCGGTCACGATCTCTCCCTCCTCAAGTCCCTCATGGATCGGCTGACCTCGCGTGGCCAGCCCGTTGCGACGGCACCTCCTAGCGGCTCATGGCACCTCCCGTCCCGTTCCGGATCACAGCGTCAGTTCGCCGACGAAGCGGCTCCGGTCGCCGCGGTAGAGGTCGCGGGCGTGCTCGACGGCCCGACCCCGGGCGTCCCAGGCGGTCCGTTCGACGAGCATCAAGGGGCTGCCGGCGGCAACCCCGAGAAGGTCGGCCTCGAGGACCCCAGCGGCGATGGGTTCGAGCGCCTGCCGGGCGCGAACCGGCCGGGCGCTGTAGTGCTGCTCCATGAGCCGATAGATGGAGGAGCCCTCGAGGTCGAGCTCAAGGAGGCCGGGCACGAGTCGAGCCGGAAAGAAGGACGTCTCGAGGACGACCGGGACACCGGCCACCGATCGGACCCGGACGACCTTGTAGACGGGTTCGCCCACCCGCAGATCGAGCTCCTGGGCGAGGTGCCGGGTGGCGAGGATCTCGGCTCGCTCGATGAGGCGGCTGGCGGGGACGAGTCCCTGGCCGAGGGAGGCCTCGAAGAAGGATCGGAGGTGGCTCGTGTCCTGGCGGAGCTTCGGCTCGGCGACGAAGGTGCCGCTCCCCTGGAGGCGCCGGATGAGGCCGCGCTGCTCGAGGCGGGCGAGGGCTGCCCGGACCGTCATCCGGCTCACGCCGAGGCTGCTCGGCGAGCTACCCGCTCTGTCGGCAGGCGGGAGCCGGGGGCCAGCTCGCCCGGCCTCGATCCGCTCGGCGAGCTCCTCCTCGATCTGGAGGTAGACGGGGAGGACCCGGGCGGGGCGGAGCGGCGCAGCGCGGCGGACCGACGGCGGCCGGCTTGCCGGAGTGATGCTCGGACCGGGCGGCTGCGCACCTTCCTCTCCTCGTCGTCGGGACGACCGTCGTTCGGGCGACGCAGATTGGCGCGATTGTATAGACCAATCCGGGAATCGTCAAGGGGTGCTCCGCGCGCCACCGGAGCGCCGGGGTGCGTACCTGACCAGCCGGCGCGGCCCAGTGCGGCTGACCACTCGCGGCATAGGAGGCTCGTGGAGCCGGGACGACGCCCAACGGCTCGAGCGCGAACCGGCGACGCTCGAGGACCGGTTCGTCGCCGAGGGACCGCCGGTACCTGCCCTCGGATCTCGCGAGGCAGCGGTCCACCGCGCGACCCGCTGGGCTGCGCAGGAGTCCGCGACGCTCGTCGGCGTGCGCTCGATGGCGCGACCGCTCGACTCGACGCGTCGGTCTGGCCGACGGTCGGCCACGCCCGGCGAAGGCGGCGCTCGCTTCGAGGGCACGCAATCGCTTCGGCGACCAGATCGAGCCCTAGCCGCGACGCCGCGCCTTCGCCGAGGTCCTCGCTCCTGGACCCGGCCAGGCCTCGGTGAGGTCGGCGGATCGGGCTCGCGGGAGCGATCCCGTCGGGGCCCTCACCCGCGCGACCGATGCGACCTCGTCCGCGTCCGCGCCAGGGACTGCCGACCTACGACGGGACTCCGACGTCATCGCCGCCGTGAGCGGGCAGCCGACCGCTGGGCCGCGCCTCGCGGTTCGCTCATGACTGGCCGCGCGATGCGGTCGGCGTGGGGTGGCCTAGGGGGATCGAACCCCTAACCTTCGGAGCCACAATCCGATGCTCTGCCGGTTGAGCTAAGGCCACCGCCGAGGGTGCCGGCGCGGCGGTCGATCGGCACTCGGGACGGCCCCCTGTGGCGGGGGGCGACCGGGATCCGCGCGGCGTCCGACAGTCTACCCGGAAGGGCCGCGGGCCTGCAGCGCCGGCCATCGCGCCTCCGGCAGGCCCGCGACGAACGTCCCGGGCGTTTGCCGGTATTGTGCGGTGGACACGGTCCGTGGGTCGCGACCGCGCCCTCGACCGTGGCGCGACGTCCGCCGGCCGCGCGTTCCGAGCGAGCGGGCGCGCCGCCGGGGCGGGAGCGGAGGTGAGCGCCTTGATCGGCCCCAGCGGCTTGCTCCGGATCGCTCTCCGCCGGATCGAGGCCGGTCCCACGACCGCCCTCGTCTCGGCGATCCTCGTCCTCGCGGCGGCGGGCTCCCTCGCCGCCGGCGTCCTCTATGCCGACACCGTCGCCGACGGCGGCCTGCGGCGGGCACTCCTCGCCAGGCCCGCCGACGAACGGGCGATCCGCGCCCGGCTCCTGGCTCCGGGCGACGAACTCGAGCCCCTCGACGCCGTCGTCCGAGGCGAGCTCGAGGGGGCGATCGCCCGAGCGGGCGGCGCCGTCGGGCTTGACGGCCCGGACCGTCGTCGGTCTTCGCGGCCGGTCGGATGCGACGGCCCTCTCGGTCGTCGCCGGCGACGCGACGCTCCCGAGCCGGGCGAGCCTCGAGGCGGGGCGCTGGCCGGCGGGCCTCGGGGTGGGTGGGGCCGGCCGGGGGAGCGGGCGAGCGGAGGCCGGCGGGGGCGGACGCCGCGCGGTCGAGGTCGCCCTCCCGGCCGAGGTCGCCGCCCGGCTCGACCTCCGTCCGGGTGATCGGCTCGAGGCGACCGCGGGTTCGGCGACGCCCGTTGCCCTCGTCGTCACCGGCCTCTGGCGTCCCGAA
>BPIH01000002.1 GCA_026004015.1 Chloroflexota bacterium
TCGCCGGCGGCCCCGGCGGCCGGCTCGGCGAGGTGGTGCGGACCCGGCTGGGCGGCGGCCCTCGGGGCGGGGATCGGGCTGCCGATGGGGTGGCGGTCGGGCCACCGGGCGAGGCGGCTCGGCCTCGGTAGGCCACTCCCTTCGGGGAGCGGGGCGCGGCGACCGCCGGACTACCGACGGGGGCGGGGCGGCTCGACGGGATCCGGATCGGCGGCTTCGGTCTCGGCGATGGCCTCGCCCCACTCGTGGACGTGGCCGGCGGCGGGAGCGAGGGGCCCGACGTATGGCGGGAGGGTCTCGGGCGGGGTCGTCGCGTCGTGGGCCGTCCCTGGGTCGCCGAGCTCGAGGAGGCGAACGGTGACGCCGCTCGCCCCGATGGCCGCCTCGAGGGTCGTCTCCGCCGGAAGGGTGCGCCAGGCATCGACGACGGGACGGGGGACGAGGATCGGCCAGCCGGGCCGGCCGGCGTAGGCGGGACGGAGGATGGCCGTCCGATCGGCACCGTGGGCCTCGATGAGGGAGGTGACCGTCTCCGGGTCGACCCAGGCCATGGCGACGGGCCAGAGGAGGACGGCGTCGGTCGCCTCGACGGTCGCGACGGCCGTCGACTGGCCGGCGAGGACGGCCCCGGTCCGGTCGGAGGGAAGCGGCACGTTCGAGAGGGCCGACGCCTCGGCGCCGGCGATGGCGGCCGCCAGGCGCCCCTCGGGGTCGGGGCCGACGACGATCGTCGGCACGGCGCCTCCCGACCAGGCGACGTCGACGATCCGGCGGAGCCGGTTCGTGCTCCCCGCAGGCGCGAGGGCCGCTTCGGGGTCGGGGGCGAGGATGAGGGCGGCGACGGTCACTCGGCTGGGCTCCCTCCTGGGTCGGCACGGACCATGGTTCGGGCGGCGCCTCCCGGGTGGGCCGAGTCTAGCCGGTTCGGGCCTGGCTCGTCGGCGGCGGGACGGGAGCGAGGGTGGGCCGAGCGAACGGCGGCCGCCATCGAGTGGCGCCCGGGGCAAGCGCCGGGGACCCGGGAGGGCCGGGCGTACAATCGAGCCTCCATGGCCATCTACCTCGATCACGCCGCGACGACGCCCCTCCGACCCGAGGCCCTCGAGGCGATGCTCCCGTACCTCACGGAGCGGTTCGGGAACCCCTCGTCGCCGCACCGCTTCGGTCGGGCCGCCCGGGCCGGGCTCGACGAGGCCCGCGAGCGCCTCGCCGCCCGCCTGAACGCCGAGCCCCGGGAGCTCGTCTTCACCTCGGGCGGGACCGAGGCGAACAACCTCGCCGTCAAAGGGGCGGCCTGGGTCGGCAAGGCCCGCGGCAACCAGATCCTGACGAGCCCCGTCGAGCACCACTCCGTCGGCCACAGCCTCGCCTACCTCGAGAAGTTCGGCTTCGAGGTCGTCGCCCTCGGCGTCGACCGCTACGGGCGGGTCGATCCCGACGAGGTCGAGGCCCGCCTCGGGGATCGGACGATCCTCGTCTCGATCATGCTCGCCAACAACGAGGTCGGGACCATCGAGCCGATCGCCGAGATCGCCCGCCGGGTCCGGACCCGGCGGGGCGTCCTCTTCCACGTCGACGCCGTCGCCGCCGCGCCTCATCTGCCCCTCGACGTCCAGGCCCTCGACGTCGATCTCCTCACCCTGAGCGCCCACAAGTTCGAGGGGCCGAAGGGGGCCGGCCTCCTCTACATCCGGCGGGGGGTTCATATCCTCGCCCAGCAGCAGGGCGGGACCCAGGAGCGGTATCGGCGGGCCGGGACCGAGGACGTGGCGGCCGTTGTCGGGATGGCCGTCGCCTACGACCTCGCCTGCGAGGAGCGGGCGACCGTCAGCGGGCGCCTCCGGCGAGCCGCCGACCGCCTCCTCCGGACCCTCCGGGCCGAGCCCGGCGTGGAGGTGACGGGGCACCCGAAGGAGCGCCTGCCGGGCCTCGTCTCGGTCGTCGTCCCCGGGGTCGACGGGGCCGAGCTCGTCATGGCCCTCGACCTGGCCGGGATCGCCGTTTCGACGGGCTCCGCCTGCACGACCGGGTCCACGGAACCGAGCCACGTCCTGACGGCCATGGGCTACCCGGCCGACGAGGCGCGGGGCGCCCTCCGGATCTCCCTCGGCCGGGCGACGACCGAGGCCGAGCTCGAGACGGCGGCCGCCGAGATCCGGGCCGTCATCGCCCGCTTCCGGGCCGCGGCCGAGTCGGAGCCGGCCCTCGCCCAGGACGGGGTGCTCGGACGGTGAGCCGGGTCCTCGTCGCCATGTCGGGCGGCGTCGATTCGTCGGTGGCGGCGGCCCTCGTCCGCGACTCGGGAGCCGAGGCAGTCGGGGTCTGGCTCCGCCTCCACTCCCTCGCCGACGTCGCCTCCGAGTACCGGCGCTCGTGCTGCTCCCTCGATGCCGCCGACGACGCCCGCCGAGTCGCCGAGCAGCTCGACATCCCCTTCTACGTCCTCAACCTCGAGGCCGAGTTCGCGGCCGGCGTCCTCGACCCCTTCGCCGACGCCTACCTGGCGGGCCGGACGCCGAGCCCCTGCGTCGAGTGCAACAGCGTCGTCAAGTTCGGGGCCCTCCTCGGTCGGGCCCGGGCTCGCTTCGACTGCGATGCCGTCGCCACCGGCCACTACGCCCGCCTCGAGACGGTCCCCGGCCCCGACGGCCCCGAGGTCCGCCTCCTCCGGGCCCGCGACCCCGACAAGGACCAGACGTACTTCCTCTACGCCCTCGGTCAGGAGCAGCTCCGCCACGTCCGCTTCCCCCTCGGCGAGCTGACGAAGGCCGAGGTCCGGGCCATCGCCCGTCGCCTCGGGCTCGCCACCGCCGACAAGCCCGACAGCCAGGAGCTCTGCTTCGCCCCCGGCGGCGACCACCTCGCCGTCCTCGCCGAGCGGCGCGGCTGGCGGCCTCGGCCGGGCCCGATCCTCGATCGGGACGGCCGCCAGGTGGGGACCCATCCGGGAGCGGCGGGCTTCACCGTCGGTCAGCGGCGGGGCGTCGGGGTCGCTCTCGGCGAGCCGCGCTTCGTCGCCGCCGTCGACCCGGACCGGAACCTCATCCAGCTCGGGCGGCGCGAGGACCTCGAGGCCCGCTCCCTCTGGCTCGAGGACGTCTCCTTCGTCGCCGGGCGGCCGCCGGGCCTCGACGCCGATGGCGCCTTCCAGGCCGAGGTCAGGATTCGGCATCGGGGACGCCTCGTCCCGGCGACGCTTCGACCGGCCCCGACCGGCGCTCGCCCGCCTGAGGCCAGTGAGCGCTGGTATGTGGAGCTCGAGGAGCCGGTCTGGGCGCCGGCTCCCGGGCAGGCCTGCGTCGTCTATGCCGGCGACGTCGTCCTCGGCGGGGGACGGATCGCACGGGTCCCGAGCCGGGTCGCCCTCGAGCCGGCCGACCCGACCGGAGCGGACGAGGGGTCGCTGCCCCTCGCCGTCGGGGCGAGCCCCCAGGGGTCATGATCGAGCCGGCCGTCGTCGTGGCCGTCGTGCTCGGCGTCTTTCACGCCGCCCTCTACGTCGCCGTCCGGGGCGGCGCCGGGGCTCGCCTGCCGCTCCTCGTCCTCGCCGCCGTCGTCGGCGCCTGGGCCGGCGACGCCCTCGGCCGACGGCTCGGGATCGATCTCCTCCGGCTCGGGGACGTCCGCCTCCTGACCGCCTCGGTCGTCGCCTGGATCGGGATCGGCCTCGCCGAGCTCGTGGCCGTCCTCGGTCCGGATCGGAGTCGGGCGTGAGCCAGGCAGCGGGCCCGAGCGGGCGGCAGCCGGTCCGGGAGGCGGAGCCGGGCGCCCCGGTCCCCGGGGCTCCGGTTCCCTCGACGATGCGGGGCCCCCTGGCCGGCCTGGCCGACCTGGCGACCGCCCTCCGGGACCCCGCCTCGGCGGCCTCGACCTTCGTCCGGGGCCTGACCGTCGGTCTCCTCGTGGGGGCCGCCATCGTCGGTAGCCGACTCTGGCGGCGCCGCCGGCGACGGCGAGGGGCCTGAGCCGCTCGGCCATCCGAGCACCGACGCCCCACCGCCCCGCCGGCTCGCCCGGCGCTCGGGACCCGAGGCCGACGCCGGAGCGGTGCCTCGCCTCGGCGGGCGAATCCCTTTGGTACCGTTAGGACGATGTCGCAGCGAGCCCTCGTCCCCGATCCCCGCATCCGATCCCTCCCGGCCGCCGAGATCCGGCGCCGCTTCGTCGACTTCTTCGTCGCCCGAGGCCACACGTACGTCCCCTCGTCGTCCCTCGTCCCGGCCGGCGATCCGACCCTCCTCTTCACGAACTCGGGGATGGTCCAGTTCAAGGACGTCCTCACCGGCGCCGAGCGGCGCCCGTACCGCCGGGCGGCGAACTACCAGCGCTGCCTCCGGGTCGCCGGCAAGCACAACGACTTCGAGGAGGTCGGCCGCACCCCGCGCCACCACACCTTCTTCGAGATGCTCGGCAACTGGAGCTTCGGCGACTACTTCAAGCGGGAGGCGATCCACCTCGCCTGGGAGCTCCTGACCGAGGACTTCGGCCTGCCGCCCGACCGCCTCGCGGCCACGACGTACACGACCGACGAGGTCGCCTATCGGGTCTGGCGGGACGAGATCGGCCTTCCCGAGGACCGGATCGCCCGGTGGGGGAACTTCGAAGCCGGCGACGAGAAGAACTGGTGGCGGATGGCCGACACCGGTCCCTCCGGCCCCTGCTCGGAGATCCACTTCGACCGAGGAGCCGAGCTGTCCGAGGGGCCCCACTGCATCCCCGACCACTCCGAGACCTGTCCCCGCTGGCTCGAGATCTGGAACCTCGTCTTCATGGAGTACGAGCTCCTCCCCGATCGTTCCCTCCGGCCCCTGCCCTTCCAGAGCGTCGACACCGGGATGGGCCTCGAGCGGCTCGCCTCCGTCCTCCAGCAGGTTCCCTCGAACTACGACACCGACCTCTTCGCCCCGCTCCACGAGGCCCTCCGGGAGCTCCTCGGCCACGACCCCGAGGCCTTCGAGCAGGAGCGCTTCAGCTACCAGGTCATCGCCGACCACTCCCGGGCCATCACCTTCCTCGTCGCCGACGGGGTCCTCCCTTCGAACGAGGGCCGCGGCTACGTCCTCCGCCGGATCCTCCGACGGGCCGTCCGCCACGGCCGGCTCCTCGGCCGCCGCGAACCCTTCCTGGCCCGGACGGCCTCCGTCGTCATCGACCGCATGGCCGACGCCTATCCCCACCTGGCGACCGAGCGGGAGCGGATCCTCGCCGTGATCGTCCGGGAGGAGGCCCAGTTCGCCCGGACCCTCGACGCCGGCACGGAGCAGCTCGAGGCCGCCCTGGCGCCCCTCGCCGGCTCGGCGCGGGTCGTCGGGCGCCGGCCCGACGACCTGCCGGCCGACGCCCCGGTCCTGCCGGGCGAGGTCGCCTTCCGGCTCCACGACACGTACGGCTTTCCCATCGACCTGACCATCGAGCTCGCCGCCGAAGCCGGGGTCCGGGTCGACCGGGTCGGCTTCGAGGCGGCCCTCGCCGAGCAGCGCGAGCGGTCGCGGGCCGGGACGAAGGCGGCCCTCGGTCGGGCGGCCGAGCTCGCCGGGCGCTACGAGGCCCTCGCCCGCCGAACGGGGGAGACGACCTTCCTCGGCTACGAGACCCTGGAAACCGAGGCCCGGGTCCTCGCCGTCGTCCGCGACGGCGTCGCCTACGACGAGCTCACCGCCGTCGGCGAAGTCGAGCTTCGCGTCCCGCCCGGCGCCGAGGCCGAGGTCGTCCTCGACCGGACCCCCTTCTACCCCGAAGGCGGCGGGCAGGTCGGCGATCGGGGCGTCCTCCGGGGCCCCGACGGCGAGGTCCTCTTCGAGGTCGCCGATACCCAGCGGATGGCCGGCGGGCTCATCGTCCACCGGGGCACCCTCCGGGGTCGGCTGAGGGTCGGCGAGGTCGTCCGGGCCGCCGTCGATCCGGTCCACCGGGGCCGGACGATGCGGAACCACACGGCGACCCATCTCCTCCATCGGGCCCTCCGGAACGTCGTCGGCGAGACGGCCCGGCAGGCCGGATCGTTGGTCGGGCCCGACTATCTCCGCTTCGACTTCCCGTTGGACCGGCCGCTGACCGACGAGGAGCGGCGGCGGATCGCGGCCGAGGTTCGGCGGATCATCCGCGACGACCGTCCGGTCGTCGTCGAGTACCTCCCCTTCGAGGAGGCCATCGCCGCCGGCGCCGATGCCTTCTTCGACGAGAAGTACGGGGCCACGGTCCGGACGGTCCGGGTCGAGGGCTACAGCTTCGAGCTTTGCGGGGGGACCCACTGCCGGCGGACCGGGGAGATCGGGACCTTCCTCATCGTCGGCGAACGGAGCATCGGCTCGGGGATGCGGCGGATCGAGGCGGTCACCGGGGAGGGGGCCGACGCCCTCGTCGAGGGCCGCTTCGAGCTCCTCGAGGCCCTCGCCGAGCGGCTCGGCGCGAACGGGCCGGACGCCCTCGACGAACGGGTCGACGCCCTTCTCGCCGAGCTCCGGGAGGCGAAGCGGCGGCTCCGCTCGGGGGGCGGTCTCCTGCCGCGGCCGGCCGAGCTGGCGGCCCGGGCCGAGGAGATCGGGCCCGGGGTCCGCCTCGTCGCCTACGCCGGCCCCTTCGAGTCCATCGACGTCCTGAAGGCGACGGCGAAGGACGTCCGTGGCCTCCTCGGGTCCGGGGTCATCGCCCTCGCCCTCGACGCCGAGGAGCCGCAGCTCTTCGTCACCGTCAGCGACGACCTCGTTGGCCGCGGCATCTCGGCCGGCGAGCTCGTCCGGGCGGCGGTGACGCCCCTCGAGGGCCGCGGCGGGGGGCGGCCGGAGATGGCCCAGGGCAAGGGGACCCGGCGGGAGGGCCTCGCCGAGGCCCTGGCGGCGATCCGGCGGGCCCTCCGGGAACGGACGAACGGGCGCGAGTAGGGGATGGCCTTCTGGCGCCGGTTCTGGCCACGGGAGCGGGCGTCGGGTCCGGCGGCCTGCACCGCCCTCGACGTCGGAACCGAGTTCGCCAAGGCCCTCGTCTTCGAGATCGAGGACGGTCGGGGGATCGTCCGCGGCGTCGGTCGGAAGCGCCAGGGCCTCGCCCACATGCAGTCGGGGACGGTCGCCGACATCGCCGCCGTCGTCGACAACTGCTCGGTCGCCCTCGCCGAGGCTGAGGAGATGGCCGGCTTTCGGCCGACCCAGGTCGTCATCGGCATCGCCGGCGAGCTCGTCAAAGGTTTCACGACGACTCGGAGTCAGGAGCGGAAGCGGCCCGAGCAACCGATCAGCGAGGCCGAGCTCCTGCGGCTCATCGACGCCGTCCAGCGCGACGCCCTCGCCGAGGCCGAGCGGGCGATCACCTGGGAGACGGGGCTGCCCCAGGTCGACGTCCGACTCGTCCACGCCGCCGTCATCGGGGCTGCCATCGACGGCTACCCGGTGACGAACCCGATCGGCTTCCAGGGCCGCCACGTCCGGATCAGCATCTTCAACGCCTTCGCCCCCCTCGTCCACCTCGGCGCCCTCGAGAGCGTCGCCTCCCAGCTCGACCTCGAGCTCCTGACCATCGTCGCCGAGCCGTACGCCGTGGCCCGGGTCCTCGGCAGCGACCAGGTCCGGCAGGCCGGCGGCCTCTTCGTTGACGTCGGCGGCGGGACGACCGACGTCGCCCTCGTCCGGGGCGGGGGGATCGAGGGGACGCGGATGTTCGCCCTCGGCGGACGCGCCTTCACGAAGTCGATCGCCGATCGGCTCGACCTGCCCTTCCCCCGGGCGGAGGCGCTGAAGATCGACTACGCCCGGGGTCTCCCCGTCGAGGAGCGGGCGGCGGTGGCGGCCATCGTCGCCGAGGACGTCGAGGTCTGGGCGGCGGGGGTCGAGCTCGTCCTGGAAGAGCTGAGCGGGGGCGACCTCCTGCCCGGCCGGATCTACCTCTGCGGCGGCGGCTCCCACCTTCCCGAGATCCGGTCCGCCCTCGTGGCCGAGCGGTTCTGGAAGCACCTCCCCTTCGCCCGGCCGCCCGAGGTGACGGTCATGACGCCGGGCATCATCGAGGCGATCAGCGACGCCACCGACCTCCTCGTCGACGCCCAGGACGTGACACCCATGGGGCTCGCCTACCAGGCCATCGAGCTGGCGGCCGAGGAGGATCCCCTCGAGCTGGCCCTCCGGCGGGTCCTCCGGGCGATGAAGGTCTAGGCTTCCCTCGGCGTGGAACGAGCATGACGACGGGCACGGTCATCTACCTCGACGTCGACGACGAGATCACCTCGGCGGCGACCCGGATCCGGGCGGCCGAGGCGAACCGGCTCGCCCTCGTCGTCCCGCCCGGTTCGCGGATCGCCACCTCTCGGATGAACTTCCGTCTCCTGGCCCGGGAGGCCGGGCGCCTCGGCCGGCGCCTCGCCGTCGTCGCCCCGGACGCCCCCTCGCGGGCCCTCGCCGCGGCGGCCGGGCTCGAGGTCTTCGCCACCGTTGGCGAGTACGAAGCGAGCCTCGGCCTCGGCGGTGGCGCTGGGCCGGGCTCGTCGGCGGCCCCCGAAGGCGCAGCCGCCGAGCCGCGCTCCGGAACGGGTCTGAACGCGGAGGGCGAGGCGGGTCCGGGGCCGGGGGCGCCGGGCCCCGGCGGAGGGGCGCGGTCCGCGCGGCCCGGGGAGGGCGGGCTCGAGCCGACGCGGGTCCTGTCCCCGGCCGGCGGTCCCGGGGACGGCACGACGGGTGTCGAGGGAGTGGGCGGGGCGGCCGCCCTCCCGGTGGCGGCGGGCCTCCCGGCGGCCAGGGTCCGACGGTCGGGGCGCCGCCGCCGGTTCGTCGCCGTCGGGGTCGGGCTCCTGGCGCTCGTCCTCGCCGTCGGTGGCGTCGCCGGCTCCATCCTCCTCCCCACGGCGACGGTCCGGGTCGTACCGCGGATCGACCCCGTCGGCCCCCTCGAGCTCACCGTCGTCGCCGATCCCGAGACGGCCGTCGTCGACGCCGACGCCGCCCGGATCCCGGCGACCCGGGTCGCCATCCCGGTCCAGGTCGAGGACCGTTTCCCGGCCACCGGCAAGCGGGTCGTCGAGGCCAAGGCGAGCGGGACCGTCGTCTTCACGAGCCGCAACACGGGTGCCGAGGTCGAGATCCCGGCCGGGACCCAGGTCTCGACGGCCTCGGGGATCGTCTTCCGGACGACGCGCCGGGTCGTCGTGCCGAAGGCGACGTTCCTGCCCCCGACGCCGGGCCTCGCCGAGGTCCCGGTCGAGGCCCTGGAGCCCGGGCCGGCCGGCAACGTCCCCGCCGGTGCCATCACGCGGGTCTCGACGGTCATCCAGGCGCGTCTCGTCAATCCCGACGACCCCGTCTCGAACCCGGAGCCGACGAAGGGCGGCAAGCGGGACGAGTTCCCCCAGGTGACGAAGGCCGACGTCGACCGGGCGCTGGCTGCCCTGACCGAGCGGGCGGAAACGGCCCTCCGCGACGGTCTCGCCGATCCGAACCTCGTCCCGGCCGGCCTCACCGTCTTCGAGGCGACGGCGAGCCTCGGCGAGCTGACCCCGTCCGTCGATCCCGCCTCCCTCGTCGGGATTGAGGCGACCGAGTTCGACCTCGGCCTGAGCGGGGAGGGGAGCGTCCTCGCCGTCGACGAGGTGCCCATCTCGGAGATCGCCGAAGCCCGGGTCCGCGGGAGCGTCGCCCCCGACCACGTCCTCCTCGACGGCTCCATCCGGGTCGAGGTCGGCGAGCCGGTCGTCGAGGGGACGGAGATCCGCTTCCCCGTCACGGCGAGCGGCCGCCAGACGGTCGTCGCTGATGCCGCCGCCCTCCGGGAGGCGATCAAGGGGCTGCCGGTCGAGGAAGCCCGACGCCTCCTCGAAGCCTACGGCCGGGTCACCATCGAGGTCTGGCCGGACTGGGTGACGAGGATCCCGACCCTCGACTGGCGCCTTGAGGTCCTCGTCGGGCCCGAGGCGGGGCGGGGCCGTGGCCAGGCCGGCAGCGGGAGGCAGGCCGCCGACGCGGGGCGGGCCGGCGACCCGGCGGGGGCGGCCAGCCGCGCCATCCGGTGGCCGGCATGACCGGCGAGCCGATCCGGAGCCGCCCGGAGCCGATCCGGAGCCGCCCGGAGCCGCCCGAGCCGCGACGGCTCCTCGGCATCGACCTCGGCGAGCGGCGGATCGGCCTCGCCGTCGCCGATCCCGACGGTCGGGTCCGGCCGCTGACGACGCTCGTCCGGCGGACGACGCCCGAGGCGGATGCCGCCGTCCTGGCCGGGATCGTCCGCCAGGAAGGGGTCGCCGAGCTCGTCGTCGGCCTGCCCCTCGAGGCGAGCGGGGCCGAGGGCGAGCAGGCCCGACGGACCCGGGCCTGGGCCGAGGCCGTCGCCGCCCACCTCGGCCTGCCCCTCGCCTTCCGGGACGAGCGATGGACGACCGAGGCCGCCGCCGCTCCGAACGCCGCGCCTGTCCGCGGGGCCGCTCGGGCGGGCCGCCGAGTCCGGCCCGGCGGGCGGCCCACCGGGCCCGTCTCGATCGCGAGGCGGCCGCCCTCATCCTCGAAGCCGAGCTCGCCGCTCGAAGGGAGGTCCGATGACCATCCGCTCCGGCGGTCGCC
Source organism: Chloroflexota bacterium (assembly GCA_026004015.1). Taxonomy (GTDB): domain Bacteria; phylum Chloroflexota; class Limnocylindria; order Limnocylindrales; family CSP1-4; genus BPIH01. Next base: position 10,536 of record BPIH01000002.1, read on the forward strand.
CCCGGGGCGGCGACCAGGCCTATCCGGTCGAGCCCGTCGAGCCACCGCCGTGGGAGCCCGCTCCCCGTCGGCGGCGCCGGACGAACGGCCGCGGTTCGGGGATCGGCGGCCTCCTCAGCTTCCTCCTCTTCCTCGTCGTCCTCGCCGGGCTCGTCCTCGTCGCCCTCCTCACCGTCCTCCGGCCGGCCCTGGCGGCGGCCGTCGTCGGCTGGGCAGGAGACAACCCCGCGGCGTGGCGGATCCCGGTCGTCGCCGACCTCGTTCGCGAGCACCTCGGACCCGAGCTCGCCGCACGCCCCTCCACCGACCCGAGCGAGCTCGAGTTCGAGGTCGAGCTCGGCGAGACCGTCGACAGCCTCATCGACCGCCTCGAGCGGGCCGGTCTCCTCGCCTCGCCCCGGGCCTTCCGCTTCGCCGCCTTCGAGGCCGACCTCGCCAGCCAGCTTCGGGCCGGGAGCTACCGGCTCCGCCGGAACATGACGCCGTCCGAGCTCGTTCGGGCCCTCATCGAGAACCGGATCGTCATCCGGACCATGGACGTGACCTTCCGGGAGGGACTCCGGATCGAGCAGATGACGGCGAAGCTCCAGACCATCGAGTCGGGCGTCGACCCGGCCGCCTTCTACGAGCTGGCGACCCACCCGCCGGCGACCCTCCTCGCCGACTTCCCGTGGCTCCAGCTCCCCGACGGGGCGAGCCTCGAGGGCTACCTCTACCCGGCCACGTACCGGCTGCGGGTCGACGCCGACGGTCCGACGACGGCCGAGGATCTCATTCGGATGATGCTGACCGCCTTCCACGACCGGGTCGGCGAGGAGCGGATGAGCGCGCCAGCGGAGCTCGGGCTCACCTTCCACGAGGTCGTCATCCTCGCCTCCATCGTCGAGCGTGAAGCCGTCCTCGACGAGGAGCGGCCGCTCATCGCCGGGGTCTACCTGAATCGGCTCGCCCGGCGACCGTACCTCTTGAACGCCGACCCGACGATCATCTACGCCGTCGACACCGTCGCCCTCCGGGACCTCGACTTCGAGGCCTGGAAGGGCTACACGTTCTGGACGCCCGTCGGGCGGCCCCTCGCCGAGGTGACGCTGCCGGACGACCTCGCCGGCTTCCAGACGTACCGGCGGGGCGGTCTCATCCCGGCGCCGATCGTCTCGCCGTCGGTCGCCTCCATCGACGCCGTCCTGGGCGCCGAAACCGAGACCGGCTATCGGTACTTCGTCGCCATCCCCGACGGGAGCGGCCGGCACGCCTTCGCCAGGACCCTCGCCGAGCACGAGGCGAACCTCCGGAAGTACGGCTACCGGTGAGCGGCGGACGCGTCGGCTCCACCTCGAGGCGCCCGCGGGGCTGGCCGACCCCGGCCGACTTCCCTCCGCCGCCAGGGGCCGCCGATCGGCGGCGCTGGGCGGAGGCCGACCGGGCCGCCCGCCCGGCTCGGATCGAACGGCTCCGGGCCCGCTTCGAGACGGCCGGGATGGACGCCTACTTGGGGCTCCGTCCCGAGGACGCCCGCTACCTGACCGGCGTCCGCCTCGGCTTCGGGGAGGAGAAGGTCGCCGGCCACTCGGGGCGCTTCCTCGTGACCGGTGAGACCGTCGTCGTCTTCGCCGATTCCCGCTACGTCGCCCAGTTCCGGACCGAGGCGCCCGAGGCGCGCCTTGAGATCCTCGGCGGTGACCTCGCCGGGAGGTGGCGGGAGCTCACCGACGGGCTCGGCCTTCGACGCCTCGCCGTCGATCCGAGCTGCCCCATCGGGCTCTGGCGGCGTCTGACAGAGGCGGCCCCGGCGGTCGAGCTCGTGCCCGCCCCCGACTGGCTCGACGAGGACCGGGCCCGAAAGGAGCCGACGGAGATCGAGCGGATCGCCGGCGCGGCGGCCGTCGCCGACCGCGCCCTGGCCGCCCTCCTGCCCGAGATCGCGGCCGGCCGAACGGAGCGGGAGCTCGCCCTCGCGCTCGAATGGGCGATCCGGACCGGCGGTGCCGACGGCCTCGCCTTCGAGATCGCCTGCCTCTCGGGGCCGCAGGCCGCCCTGCCCCACGGTTCGCCCCGCGACGTCCCGATCGAGGCCGGGACGGTCCTCCTCGTCGACTTCGGGGCCGAGGTCGACGGCTACCGGAGCGACATGACCCGGACCCTCTTCGTCGGTGAGCCGCCGGCCGTCGCCCTCGAGCGGTACGACCTCGTCGCCCGGGCACAGCGGGCGGCCCTCGACCGCCTCGAGGCGAGCTTCGAGGAGCCGGTCCCGCCGAGCGGGCGGACGGTCGATGCGGCCGCCCGGGCGGTCATCGAGGCGGCCGGCCTCGGCGAGCGGTTCGGGCACGGGACGGGCCACGGGATCGGCCTCGCCACCCACGAGCTGCCCCGCCTCTCGCGCCTCGCCTCGGAGGCGCCGCTGCCCTCGCCGACGGTCTTCTCCGTCGAGCCGGGCGTCTACGTCGAGGGCGAGCTCGGCATCCGGATCGAGGACCTCGTCCACTACGACCACGCGGCCCGGCGGCTGGTGCCGCTGACCGGCTTCCCCCGGGAGCCCCTCGTCGTGGGCCGGGCGGACCGGTAGAATGCGGCCGCCACCACCCCCTCTGCCCCCCCGGGCGGGACGCTTCGTCCCGCGTTGCCAGGGGCCCGATCCCGACAGGAGTCGACGAGACCGTGATCTCCACCGGTGAGCTGCGCAAGGGCGTCGTCATCGAGCTCGACGGCGACCTCTGGCAGGTCCTCGAGTACCACCACATCAAGATGGGCCGCGGCTCGGCCCAGGTCCGGATCAAGCTCCGGAACGTGAAGAAGGGCTCGATCATCGAGCGCACCTTCCAGGCCGGCGAGCGCTGGCCGCGGGCCCAGCTCGAGCATCGCCCGGTTCAGTTCCTCTACCGGGACGGCGACGAGTTCCATTTCATGGATTCCGACACGTACGACCAGTTCGTCCTCACCGCCGACCAGCTCGGCGAGGCGGCCGCCTACCTCAAGGACGGCATGGTCCTCGACCGAACGGCCTACGAAGGCGAGACGATCGGCGTCGAGCTGCCCGTCACCGTCGACCTCATCGTCACCGAGACCGAGCCGGGCTTCGCCGGCGACACCGCCCAGGGGGCCCGGAAGCCGGCCACGACGGAGACGGGGCTCGTCGTCCAGGTCCCCCTCTTCGTCGAGGTCGGCGACACGATCCGGATCGATACCCGGACCGGCGAGTACGTGACCCGGGTCTAGGGCGGATCGGGTCGGCCGGGCCACGGACGCCGGCGACTCGGGCATCATGGGACGGTGAGCGGGACCGAACGCCGGCCCTCCTGGGCGCTGCCGCCCTGGGACGCCGGCCAGGCGAACGAGCGGGCCCGACCCGCCGTCCCGGGGGCCTTCGGGCTCCGGATCTTCACCGTCGCCGAGGTGACCCGGGCGATCCGGGCCGCCGTCCGGGCCGACGAGCGCCTCCGGGAGCTGTGGGTCGAAGGGGAGGTCGGCCGGGTCACCATCTCGTCGGCCGGCCACGCCTACTTCAGCCTCAAGGACGCCGAGGCCCAGCTCGCCTGCGTCTGGTTCCGCGACGACCGCCTCGCCTCGCCCTTCGAGGTCCGGACCGGGCTGCGGATCGTCGCCCACGGCCGGATCGACCTCTACGAGCCGACCGGGGCCCTCCAGCTCTACGTCGACACCGTCCAGCCGGCCGGCTTCGGCGACCTCGCCCTCCGCCTCGAAGCCCTGAAGGCGAAGCTCGCCGCCGAGGGCCTCTTCGATCGGGCGCGGAAGCGACCCCTCCCCGAGCGTCCGGCCGTCGTCGCCTGCGTCACGAGTCCCGTCGGCGCCGTCTGGCACGACGTCCGGACCGTCCTCGCCCGCCGCTGGCCGGCGACGACGGTCGTCCTCTCGCCCTGCCTCGTCCAGGGCGAGGGGGCGGCTGCCTCGATCGTCGCCGCCCTCCGGCGCATCGCCCGCTGGCGCGAGGTGCTCCTCGCCGCCGGCCGGGGCGAGGAGGCGCCGGCGGTGACCATCGTCGCTCGGGGCGGCGGCTCCCTCGAGGACCTCTGGGCCTTCAACGAGGAAGCCGTCGTTCGGGCCATCGTCGCCCACCCCGTCCCCGTCGTCACCGGGATCGGGCACGAGACCGACGTCACCCTCGCCGACTTCGCCGCCGACGTCCGGGCCCCCACGCCCTCGGCGGCCGCCGAGCTCGTCGTTCCGGACCGGGTGGAGGTCGCGGCCGGGATCGCCGCCCTCGGCCGGCGCCGGGATCGGGCCCTCGCCTCCCGCCTCGCCGCCCTCCGGCGGGCCCTCGCCGAGGAGCGACGGGTCCTGGCCACCCTCGACCCGCGGGCGGTCCTCGCCGCCCGGCGGCAGGCGGTCGACCTCCTCGGGGACCGGGCAGCGAGAGCCGTCCTCGCCCGCCTGGAGCGGGATCGGGCCGACGTCGCCCTCCTCGAACGGCGTCTCCGACCGACCCTGCCGGGTCGCCTGGAGCGGACGCGAGATCACCTCGAGCGGAGCCGGCGGAGCCTGACGGTCCTCGCCGGGCGCCGCCTCGAGCGGGCCCGGGCGGCCGTGTCGCTGGCCGGGGCGGCCCTGGCGGCCCTGGGACCCCAGGCGACCCTCGAGCGGGGCTTCGCCATCGTCACCCGGGCCCGCGACGGCGTCGTCGTCCGCGACCCGGTCGAGGCCCCGGCGGGGAGCACCCTCCGGATCCGGGTCGCCCGGGGAGCCTTCGGGGCCACCGCGACCGGATCCGGGGACGGCGGGGCATGATCGAGGCCGTCGCCCTCCTCCTCGTCGCCGGCGTCCTCTTCGGCGCCGCCGTCCGGGCCGGTATCATCCTCGCTGCCCGCCTCGACCGCGTCGTCATGCGGCTCGTCGGGGCGGACGGGGGCGACGATGCTGCCGCATCGGGCGGCTCGGGCCCGCCGGACGAAGGGAGCGAGCGATGACGATGGACGAAGCGGCTGCCGGCGCCGATCGTTCCGGCGCCCTAGAGGCGGCGCCGCCCGTCGACTCCCTCGGCTTCGACGCTGCCCTGGCCGAGCTCCAGGCCGTGGTCGGTCGCCTCGAAGAAGGCGGGCAGCCCCTCGAGGAGGCCCTCGCCCTCTACGAGCGCGGGGTTGCCCTCCAGGAACACCTGGAGCGGCTCCTCGCCGACGCCGAGCTCCGGATCCGGCGCCTCGTCGAGCGGGGCGGCGGGCGGGTCGACGCCCTCGAAGGGCCGGGCCCCGAAGAGAACGGCTGAGCACCGCCGGTCCGGGTCCGGACGTGTGCGCACCGGTCCACGGAACCGACCGCCGAGCAAGGGCACCGTCTGACAGGCTGGCCCGGCCGGGGTAGACTCCCGGGCGCCGGGTCGGGGAGGCCAGCCAGGGCCGACGACCCGCCCCGTCCAACCGAAGAGGAAGCCAAGGACCTGTGTCGATCCTGCCGACCATCGAACGCCCGGCCGACCTCCGCGGCCTCACCCTCGAAGAGCTCGAAGCCCTCGCCGCCGAGATCCGCGAAACGATCATCGCCACCGTTGCCCGGACCGGCGGCCATCTCGGCAGCTCCCTCGGCGTCGTCGAGCTGACCATCGCCCTCCACCGGCTCCTCGACTCGCCGTACGACAAGATCGTCTGGGACACCGGCCACCAGGCCTACGCCCACAAGCTCCTCACCGGACGCCTCGCCCAGTTCGGGACCCTCCGCCAGTTGGGCGGCATCGGCGGCTTCCCGCGTCGCGTCGAGTCGCCCCACGACGTCTTCGACGGCGGCCACGCCGGGACCGGCCTCTCCATCGCCCAGGGTCTGGCGACGGCCCGCGATCTCCGCCACGGGCTCGAACGGATCGCCGTCGTCGTCGGGGACGCCGCCCTCATCAGTGGCCTTTCCCTGGAAGCCCTGAACGACATCGGGCAGCGGAAGACGCAGCTCCTCATCGTCCTCAACGACAACGAGATGTCGATCAGCCCGACCGTCGGCGCCCTCTCCCACTACCTCTCGGAGATCAAGCTCTCGCCGGCCTGGCACCAGACGAAGACGGCCTACGACCGCCTCATCGAGCACCTCCCCTTCATCGGGCGGACGGCCCTCGAGCTCTCCCAGCGGCTCCGGAAATCGGTCGTCAACTTCGCCCAGCCGGGACAGCTCTTCGAGGATCTCGGCATCACCTACATTGGGGTCGTCGACGGCCACGACCTGCGGGCCCTCCTCCACAACTTCCGCGCCGCCCTCGCCCTCAAGGGCCCGGTCATCGTCCACGTCCGGACCCAGAAGGGCAAGGGCTACCACCCGGCCGAGGTCGACCAGGTCAGCTTCCACGGGGCGGCCCTGCCGCCCATCGAGCTGCCGCCGAAGTCGCCCGGGCTCCCGGGCGGCGAGGCTGGTTCCGGAGCCGAGGTCGCCCTCGACGGTCGGCTCCGGGCGAACGGGAAGGTCCTGGCGCCCGGCGACGCGCCGGCGGCCGCCGGGGACGGCGCGGGGGGCGCCGCGGGCGGCGCGGACGGGGCCCCGGAGGGTCGGGCGACGATGCCGACCGAGTCGATCTCCGACGACGCGGCCTCGCCGACCATCCGCCCGGCGCCCGGGCCGAAGGTCCCGAACTACACCCACTTCTTCGTCACCGAGCTCATCGAGCTCGCCCGCCGCGACCGGCGGATCGTCGGCATCACGGCCGGCATGCCGACCGGCACCGGCCTCTCCAAGTTCCAGGCCGAGTTCCCGGACCGCTTCATCGACGTCGGTATCGCCGAGCAGCACGCCGTTACCCTCGCCACCGGGCTCGCCCTCGGCGGGCTGCGGCCGGTCGTCGCGATCTACTCGACCTTCCTCCAGCGGGCCTTCGACCAGATCGTCCACGACGTCTGCCAGAACGACGCCCCGGTCGTCCTCGCCGTCGATCGGGCCGGGCTCGTCGGCGAGGACGGCACGAGTCACCAGGGGATGTTCATGATCCCCGCCCAGCGCCAGCTGCCGCGCCTCGTCGTCGCCAGCCCGAAGGACGAGCAGGAACTCCGGGCCCTGCTCCGGACGGCCCTCGCCGCCGAGCGGCCTTTCGCCCTCCACTACCCGCGCGACCCCGGCTTCGGGGTGCCGGAGCGGCCACCCGAGCCGATCCCGGTCGGGCAGGCCGAGCTCCTTCGCGACGGGCGGGACGTCCTCCTCGTCGGCTTCGGGCCGATCGTTCAGCGAGCCCTCGAAGCGGCCGATCGGCTGGCCGAGGACGGCCTCTCGGTCGGCGTCGTCAACGCCCGCTTCGCCAAACCCCTCGACCGCCAGCTCATCCTCGACGCGGCTCGCGGGAAGCGGCTCGTCGTCACCCTCGAAGAGAGCGTCGTCGTCGGCGGCTTCGGCTCGGCAGTCCTGGAGGCCATCGAGGAGGCCCGCCTCGGCGACCCGGCCTATCGGGGCCTCGTCGTTCGCCCCATCGGCATCCCGGCCGACCGCTTCGTCGACCACGGCGCCGTGGCCGACCTCCGGCGGGTCCTCCGCCTCGACGTCCCGGGGATCGTCGAGCAGATCCGGGAGGCCCTCGCCCAGCTCGGTCCCGTCGCCGCTCGCGAAGCCCGGCCGGCCTGATCGCTCGTCGGTCGGCGGGCGCGCACCGGCCGACGGTCCGACGGGAGGCGAGTCGCAGGCGAGCGGCGTGTGCAACGATTAGGGCATGACGCGCGATCGGAGGAGCGGCCGTCGTGGGGTCCGGCTCGACGAGCTCGTCGTCGAGCGCGGCCTCGCCGAATCGCGCCACCGGGCCCAGGCCCTCGTTCTCGCCGGACGGGTCGTCGTCGGGACGGGCGAGGCGGCCCGGACCGACCGCAAGCCCGGCGACCTCGTGCCGGCCGACGCGGCCGTCGCCCTCCTCGAGCCCCAGCCCTACGTCAGTCGGGGCGGTCACAAGCTCGCCGCCGCCCTCGACGCCTTCGGGATCGACCCCGCCGGCGCCGTCTGCCTCGACGTCGGGGCCTCGACGGGGGGCTTCACCGACGTCCTCCTCCAGCGGGAGGCGAGCCGCGTCTACGCCCTCGACGTCGGTCGGGGTCAGCTCGCCGAGCGGCTCCGGCGCGACCCACGGGTCGTCGTCATGGAGGGCGTGAACGCCCGGGATCTGACGGCCGGCTCGCTCCCCGAACCCGTCGACCTGGCCACCATCGACGTCGCCTTCATCTCGCTCCGCCTCGTCCTCGGCCCCGTGGCGCGCTGCGTCCGCCCCGACGGCCGGGTCGTCGCCCTCGTGAAGCCCCAGTTCGAAGCGGGGCGACAGGACGTCCACAAGGGCGTCGTCCGCGATCCGGCCGTCCACCGGCGGGTCCTCGGGACCGTGGTCGAGCACGCCCTCGAGCTCGGCTTCGGCGTCGAGGGGGTCGTCCGCTCGGTCCTCCTCGGGCCGGCCGGCAACCGGGAGTTCTTCCTCTCCCTCCGCCTGCCGGGTCCGGGCCCCGAGCGGGGGACGGCCGAAGCCACGCCGAGATCGATGCTCGAGACCTGGATCGAGGAGGCCGTCGGCCGATGACCGGGCTCCCGACGAGCGAGCGGCCCGTCCGCTTCGAGCGGATCGGCCTCGCCTTCAACCCGACGAACGCGGCCGCCGTCGTCGCCCGCGACCGGGCCGCGGCCTGGTGCGCCGCCCGCTCCATCGCGACCTGGACGGCGGAAGCGGGCGACACGGCGACCCTCGTCGCCGAGCTGCCGACGACCGATCTCCTCCTCGTCCTCGGCGGCGACGGGACCTTCCTCCGGGCCGCCCGAGCCGTGGCCGAGGTCGACGTCCCGCTCCTCGGGGTGAACCTCGGCAAGGTCGGCTTCCTCTCGAAGGTCGAGGCCCACGAGCTCGAGCCTGTCCTCGAGCGGGTCGTCGCCGGCGAGTTCGAGATCGAGGGCCGGATGGTCCTCGAAGGGACGATCCACTCGGCGACGAGGCCCGCCGGCCCGAGCTTCGTCGCCCTCAACGACGTCGTCGTCGCCCGGGGCTCCCTGGCCCGAGTCGTCCGCCTCGAGGTCTCGGTAGCCGGCTCCCACGTGGCGACCTTCATCGCCGACGGCCTCATCGTCGCCAGCCCGACGGGGTCGACGGGCTACTCCTTCTCGGCCGGCGGCCCGATCCTCGACCCGACGAGCCGGAACCTCGTCGTCACCCCGATCGCCGGGTACCTCTCGGCGATCCGCTCCATCGTCGTTGCCCCGCGCCACGTCGTCCGCTGTCGGGTCGTCGCTGCCCACGAGGCGATCGTCAGCATCGACGGGCGCGAGGACCGGCCGCTCGCCGTCGGCGACGTCGTCGAGGTCAGGGCCGTCGAGCGACCGATCCGTCTCGTCGAGCCGATGGGGGCGATCCCGTTCTGGGATCTCCTCCGCCAGAAGGTCGAGCTCCTCCCGTCGTGAGGGGTCGATGAGGGGTCGACGGTGAGGGACCGATGGTGAGCGCGCGACGCGACGTCGCCGGCGCGGTGGATCCGGTCCGACCGGTGGAGGTCGCGGTCGGAGAACCCGTTCCGACCCAGGCCGAGGAGGCCCCGGGCGCCCTCCGCGAGCTCCGGGTCCGCGACTTCGCCCTCATCGAGGATCTCCGGCTCCCGGTCGAACCTGGGCTCACCGTCATCAGCGGCGAGACGGGGGCCGGCAAGAGCCTCCTCATCGACGCCCTCGGCCTCGCCCTCGGAGCCCGCGCCGACCCGTCCACGGTCCGCCACGGGGCCGACCGGGCGAGGATCGAGGCCCGCTTCGAGGGCCCGGCCGGTCGGCGCCTCGTCGTCCGGGAGGTGAGTGCCGGCGGTCGGTCCCTCGCCCTCCTCGACGAGGCGGCGGTGAGCCTCGCCCGACTGGCCGAGGTCGTCGGGTCCGCCGTCGAGATCCACGGCCAGCACGACCAGCAGCGGCTCCTCGACCCCCGCCGGCAGCGCGACCTCCTCGACGCCTTCGCCGGCCTCGGGCCGCTCCGGGCGGCCGTGGCCGAGGCCGTCGAGCGCTGGCGGACGAACCGGGCCGCCCTGGCCGCCCTCGCCGTCGACCCGCAGGAGCTCGCGCGCCGGATCGAGATCGCCGAACACGAGGCTGCGGAGATCGCGGCGGCCCGGCTCCGACCGGGGGAGGCGGCGGAGATCCGAGAGCGCCTCGCCGCCGCGAGCCATGCCGAGGCCATCGCCCGCGGGGCGGAAGAGCTCGGCGAGCTCCTCGGGGGAGAGGGGGCGAGCCTCCGCGAGCTGGCCGGGCGAGCCGTCGCCGGCGCTCGGCGGCTGGCTGGCCTCGACCGTCGTTTCGAGGCCGTCGCCGAGCGCCTCGCCGGGGTCGAGGCCGAGGTCGACGACCTGGCGAGGGAGGTCCGCCGGCTCGCCGAACCGATCGATCACGATCCGGCGAGCCTGGCCCGACTCGAAGCCCGCCTCTCGGAGATCCACAGTCTCCTTCGCCGCTACGGCGACGACGAGGCGGCCGTGATCGCCTATGGGGAGCGGGCGGCGGCGGAGGCTGCCCGGCTGCGGGACGCCGATGTCGAACGGGAGCGGCGGGCCGCCGCCGAACCGGAGCTGCTGGCGGACGTTGCCGCGCGGGCCGCGGAGCTCTCGGCCCGCCGACGCTCGGCCGCCGTCGCCCTCGCCGCCGCCGTCGACGACGCCCTCGCCGAGCTCGGCTTCCGGCGAGGGGCCTTCTCGGTGGCCGTCGGGCGACGGGCCGCGGCACCCGACGAGCCGGCGGTCGAGATCGACGGGGACGCCGTCGCCTTCGACGCCACCGGGGTCGACGAGGTCGTCTTCACCTTCGCCCCGAACGTCGGCGAGCCGGCCCGGCCGCTGGCTCGGATCGGCTCCGGGGGCGAGCTGTCGCGGGTCGCCCTGGCCATCGAGGAGGTCCTGGCCGGGGTCGATGCAACGCCGACCCTCGTCTTCGACGAGATCGACGCCGGGATCGGCGGCCGGAGCGCCGAGCCCGTCGGCCGAGCCCTCTGGCGCCTCGCTCGCCGTCACGACGTCCTCTGCGTCACCCACCTCGCCCAGATCGCCGCCTACGCCGACCACCACCTCCAGATCGCCAAGGCGAGCCGCGGCGGGCGGACGGTCACGGAGCTCCGGGTCCTCGACCGCGCGGGCCGGGTCGACGAACTGGCGGCCATGCTCGGCGGACGGGACGGTGGACCGGCCGCCCTCGCCTCGGCCGCGGAGCTCCTCGAACGGGCCGACCGCTGGCGCCGGGCGGAGGCCGAGGCGGGCCGGGGGACGGCGGAGCCGGTCGCCGACGAGCCCGAGCGGTGACGCCGTTGCGGCCGTCCTTCCGGGAGCTCGTCGCCGACTACCTCGCCCACCTCGCCCTCGAGCGGGGACACGCGGCGGCGACGATCCGCGCCTACCGGGCCGACCTGGCGGCCTTCGAGCGCTTCCTCGGCGACCGCGACGATTGGCGCTCGGATCCCGGACCGGCCCTCGAGTTCCTCGCCGCCGCCCGCGGCATCGTCGCCGGGGGAGGGTCCCCGGTCCGTGCCGAGGGCGGTCGTCGTGGGTCTGTCGGGCGCGTCGCTCCGGCCACGATCCGCCGCCGGACGGCGTGCCTGCGGGGCTTCTACCGCTTTGCCTTCGGGGAGGGGTTGCTCGCCGCCGACCTCGCCGATCAGATCGTCCTCCCCCGGGCGCCGCGCCGCCTCCCCGAGGTCCTGAGCGTCGAGGAGGTCGAGCGGCTCCTCGAAGCGGCCGGGCCGGAGCCGTCCGCGCCATCCGCGCCGCGCCCGCCAGCCCCATCCGGGTCGGAGGCGCCGGAGCCGGTCGGGCGGGGAGCGGCGGCGCCCCCCGACGCGGCCGATCCGGCCGCCGAGCCGGCCGCCGAGCCAGCCTCCGAGCCGGCCGATCCGGCACGCCGAGCGTCGGGCGGCCCTCGGCCTCCGGGATCGGGCGCTCCTCGAGCTCCTCTACGCGACGGGGCTCCGGATCTCCGAGGCCTGTGGTCTCGATCTCGAGGCCTGCTCCCTCGACGGGGCCTACGTCCGGGTCGTCGGCAAGGGCGGCCGCGAGCGGCTCGTGCCGATGGGCGAGCCCGCCCGCCGCTGGCTCCTCGCCTACCTCGAGGGGGGCCGCCCCCGCCTCGTCCGATCCGGCGGTGAGGCGAGGGGCCCGGTCTTTCTCGGGGCCCGGGGCCGGCGGCTCGCCCGTCAGGCGGCCTGGGCCATCGTCCGGGCCGCCGCTCGACGAGCCGGCCTCGCCGATCGGGTGAGCCCCCACACCCTCCGCCATTCCTTCGCCACCCACCTCCTCGAGGGCGGTGCCGACCTGCGGGTCGTGCAGGAGCTCCTCGGACATGCGAGCATCTCGACGACACAGCTCTACACGCACCTGACCGGCGAGCGGGTGCGCGAGGTCTACGCTCGGGCCCACCCGCGAGCCTGAGCCGAGACGGGAGGAACGGGACGCATGAGTCGGTATGCCGAATCGCTCCTCGCCGACGGGGAGCGGATCGTCCTCGAGGTGCGCCAGCACCCGGTCGCTCTCCTCTACCGGGCCCGTTGGGCCATCGCCGCCCTCGTCGGCGCCCTCGTTTTTGTCTTTTTGGCGAGCGGCCTGCCGACGGACGGGGTCGGCGGTGGCCTTCGCAACCTCCTCGGGCTGGCGGCCCTCGTTCTCGTCGTCGTCGGCGTGGCCGCCGCTGGCTGGGCGTACCTCCAGTGGGCCGCCGACGAGGACGTCCTCACGAACCGGCGGGTCATCCAGATCCGGGGCGTCGTGAACAAGGAGGTCGCCGACAGCTCCCTCGAGAAGATCAACGACGCCGAGATGACCCAGAGCTGGCTCGGCCGGCTCCTGAACTTCGGCGACCTCGACGTCATGACCGCGTCCGAGGCCGGCATCGAGCGGATGCGGACGATGCCCGACCCGAAGGGCTTCAAGCGGGCGATGCTGAACGCGAAGCACGAGTACGAGCTCGAGCTCGCCCGGGGCGGCGTCGGCGGTCCGCCCCTCCGGCCGGCGGCCGCCGTCCCGATGCCGCCGGGCAGCCCGTCGGGTGTCGCTTCGCCCTCGGCCGCTGGCCCGGGGGCCGGGACCGGTGGTCGCCCGGGCGCCTCGACAGCGGAGGAAGTGACCCGGACCCTGGCCCAGCTCGCCGAGCTTCGGGATCGCGGCGCCATCAGCCCCGAGGACTACGAGCGGAAGAAGCAGGAGCTCCTCGACCGGCTCTGAGCCCGGCGGTCGCTCGGGCCGCTTCGGGTTTGCCCCACCCGCAGGCCGCTGGGCGGCCCCGTGCCGTCCCGGCGGTCGGGCCGGCTACGATAGGCACGGCCCGACCGAGCCAACCCACCCCGAGCGCGAAGGAGCAGCGTGTTCGAAATCGACCCGGAGCGGATCGTCCTCGTCGCCGTCTTCCTCCTCGTCGGCTTCCCCGTCCACGAGTTCGCCCATGCGGCGACCGCCTACCTCCTCGGCGACGCAACGGCGAAGCACTTCGGCCGCCTGACCCTGAACCCGGCCGCCCACTTCGACCCCCTCGGTGGGCTCATGCTCGTCCTCTCCGTCCTCGTCGGCGGCTTCGTCATCGGCTGGGCGAAGCCGACCCCGGTCAACCCGGCCAACCTCCGGGATCGCCGCAATGGCGAGGTCGTCGTCGCCCTCGCGGGACCCGCCTCGAACTTCCTCATGGCCGTCCTCGGCGCCGCCGTCATCCGCCTCGTTCTCGGCCTCGAGGTCGCCATCCCGGCCGCCCTCGGCACGATCCTCGTCCTCTTCGTCTTCTACAACGTCGCCCTCATGGTCTTCAACCTCATCCCCGTGCCGCCCCTCGACGGGTCGACCCTTCTCTTCCGGATCCTCGATCCGCGGACGGCCTGGCAGCTGCGCCCGATCCTCAGCCAGTACGGCTTCCTCATCATCCTCGTCTTCGTCTTCACCGCCGGCCGCCCGATCGCCGGCTTCATGTTCGATGTCACGCGGCTCCTGGTGGGCTTCTAAGGTCCGCCAGACCTGGCGGCACCTCCGGGCCCGGGTCGAACCCGACGAGCGGCGGGAGCTGGCGGGATGGCTCACGCCGGCCGAGCTCGCCCTCTTCGAGGCGATGAGCGTCGCCGACCAGCGTCACGGCCTCGACGTCGTCGCCCGCCTCCGGGAACGCGGGATGAGCGACCGGGAGGTTCTCGTGGCCGGCCTCCTCCACGACGCCGGCAAGGGGTGCGTCGGGCTCCTGCCGCGGATCGTCCACAGCCTCGGCCAGGGCGTCGGTCCCTGGGTCGTCCGGCTCGCCCGTCGCTGGCCCGGGCTCGGCCCGGATCTCGATCGGCTCCGGGACCACCCCGAACGCTCGGCCGCCCTCGCCGCCGCGGCGGGCTGCCCCGCCCGCACGGTCGAGCTCATTCGGCGGCAAGACGTCCCGACGGACGATCCGGCCTGGCCGCTCCTCCGCTGGGCCGACGAGACGAGCTAGGCGATGGCCGACGACGGGGTTCCGGGCTCGGTCGGCGCCTCGGTGGCGGGGGTGGCGCCGGCCGTCGTCGGCGCGGCCCGGCCGGCGATCCGGATCGCCGAGACGGCTCGGCCCGAGGCGGCCATCGAGGTCGAGCTCGGGGAGTTCGAGGGTCCCCTCGGCCTCCTCCTCGCCCTCATCGAGGCCCGCCGGCTCGACGTCCTGACGGTGCCCCTCGGCGCGCTCGCCGAGGCCTACCTCGAAGCCCTGGCGACGGCACCCGGCGATCGACTCGGGAACGTCTCGGCCTTCGTCGCCGTGGCGAGCCAGCTCATCCTCATCAAGAGCCGGGCGCTCCTGCCGCGGCCTCCCGAGCCGGCTCCGGGCCCGGAGGCCGCCGTCGAGGAGCCCGATCCCGAGACGGCCCTCCGGCATCGCCTCCTCGTCTACCGAGCCTTCCGAGACCGGGCTGCCTGGCTCGCCGAGCGGGCTGCCACCGGGAGGCGGAGCTTCCGGCGTGAGGCGCCGGCCGGCTCGGCGGCGCGCCTGGCAGGGCAGGTGGGCGGCTGTCTTCGGCCCGACCGGGTCGAGGATCCCCGCCTCCTCGTCGAGGCGTTGGCTGGATTGGCTCGGATCAGCCAGCCGCCACCCCTCCCGCCCGAGGTCGTGCCCCGGGTCGTCACCCTCGCCGAGCGGGCCCGGATCATCCGGGCGGCCCTCCAGGCGGCCAACGAGATCGTCCTCCAGGACCTCCTCGCCGGGACCCGCGACCGGGTCGTCGTGGCCGTCACCTTCCTCGCCCTGCTCGAGCTCGTGAAGCGGCGCGAGGTGGCGGTCGACCAGTCGGAGCCCTGGGGTCCGATCCGAGTCCGGCGGCTCCTCGACGCGGCGCCTCGATGGCGGGTGGCCGGCGGTGGGGGATACGGGAATCGCCCCGGGCCGCGAGGTGGAATCGTGATCGACGAGGCGTCGGGCTCCGCTCCCATGGACGCGGACCCCGGAGCCGCGGAGCCGGTGGACGCGGCACCGCCGGACGCGGCGCCGCCGGACACGGCAGCGTCGCCGTCCGAGGCGGCCCCCAACGGGGATCCGGCGTCGTCGGCCGGCCCGGCGCCGATCGAGCTCCGTCCGGCCCTCCTCGAGGCCCTCCTCTTCGTCGCCGAGCGCCCCCTCCATCGGCGCGAGATCGCCCAGCTCGCCGGGGTCGACCGGGCGATCGTCGACGCCTGTCTCGGCGACCTCGAGGTCGACCTCGCCGGACGGGGCATCCGCCTCCTCCTCGACGGCGACCGGGTCGAGCTCGCCACGGCTCCCGAGGCCGCCCCCCTCGTGGCCCGCTACCTCGGCGTCGACGCCCTCCGGCTCTCCCCGGCCGCCCTCGAGACCCTCGCCATCGTCGCCTACCGCCAGCCGATCACCCGGGCCGCCATCGAACGGATCCGCGGCGTCGACTCGTCGTCGGCTCTCCGCTCGCTCCTCCACCGCCGCCTCGTCGTCGAGCTCGGCCGGGCCGACCTGCCGGGCCGGCCGTTCCTCTACGGGACGGGCTTCGAGTTCCTCGAGCGGTTCGGGCTGACGAGCCTGGCCGACCTGCCGCCCCTCGAGCCCGACGTCGCCGCCCGCCTGGCCGAGGAGGGGATCGCCCCGGTCGGGGTCGGACCCCTCGATGCCGCCGCCGACGGCCCCGACGCCGCCGACGACGGCGCTCCGGACGCGTGACGCCAGGAGAGCGGCTGGCGAAGCTCCTCGCCGCGGCGGGGATCGGCTCGCGGCGGGCCGTCGACGCCCTCATCGCCGCCGGTCGGGTGACCGTCGACGGGCGGCCGGCGGTCCTCGGTGAGCGGGTCGACCCGGCCCGGGCGCGAGTCGAGGTCGATGGCCGACCCGTCGACCTGGTGCCGCCCGAGCCGGTCTATCTGGCGGTCCACAAGCCCGCCGGAGTGACCTCGACGGTCCGCGACCGCTTCGCCAGTCGGACGGTCATCGACCTCGTCCCCGAGGCGGACCGGGGCCGGCGGCTCTTCCCGGTCGGCCGCCTCGACCGCGACTCCGAGGGACTCCTTCTCCTGACGAACGACGGCGCCTGGGCCGCGCGGGTCCTCCACCCCCGCTACGGTGTCGAGCGCGAGTACGCCGTGGCCGTCGACCGTCGCCTGGAACGGGACGAGCTGGAGCGCCTCCGGCGCGGGATCCCGCTGCCCGAGGGGGTCGCCCGGGTCCTCGGCATCCGGCCGGCCACGGCGAGCGAGGTCCGCCGCCTCCTTGCCGTCCTCGAGCCGATGCGACCCGCGGACGCCGGGCTCGCCTGGTATCGGGTCGTCCTCGGCCAGGGCTGGAAGCGCCAGATCCGGCGGATGTTCGGGGCCCTCGGCCTCCCGGTTCGACGCCTCGTCCGGGTCCGGATCGGGCCCCTCGGCCTCGGGGATCTTCGGCCCGGCGCGGTGCGGGTCCTCTCGCCGGCCGAGGTGGCGGCCCTGGCGGCCGGCGGGATCGAGGGCGCTGGAGCCGGAGCCGACCGAGCAGCCGGCGCCGCCGACCGAGCAGCCGGCGCCGCCGACCGAGCAGCCGGCGCCGCCGACCGAGCAGCCGGCGATCCGACGGAGCCGGGTCGTCCCGCCAGGCCCAGGCGTCGCCGGGCTGCGAACGCGAGGCGGTAGCGCCGGGATCCGGATCATCCCGCCGCCCGCGGCCCGCCCGCGACTGAGGTGTGGCGCCTCGGTCGCGCTCGCCCCATCAGCCGCCCTGCCGCTCCGCTATCTCGTCGAGGCTCACCGGCCCGGCAGGCAAGGATGCTCTCCAGGATGCGCGTGGGAGGCACGACCCATCACGCCCGGGCCGGCCGAACGATCCGGTGGCTCCAGGATGCGCGCGGGAGGCACGCCCGGCGGCGAGAGGGAAGGGGAGCGGCCGACCTGCGGCACGGTCCCGGCTGACGAGGCACCCACCGGCGCTGCCCGCAGCGATGGAGAGGCCGGGAACCCGGCCCCGAGGAGGAGTACGATGGCCGTCGTGGACAGCGGCCCCATGAGCCCGGTCGAGCCCCAGCCCACCCCGGTCGTCGAGGCTGCCGGGCTGACGAAGCGGTTCGGGCCGATCGTCGCCGTCGACGGAGCCGAGCTCACCGTGCCCGCCGGCCGGATTGTCGGCCTCCTCGGCCCGAACGGCTCGGGCAAGACGACCCTCATCCGACTCCTCCTCGGCCTCGTCCGTCCCGACACCGGCCGGGTCACCGTCCTCGGGCGGCAGGTCCCCGATCGGTCCCTCCTCGCCGAGGTCGGCTACATGCCCCAGAGCGACGGCATCTACCACGAGCTGACGGTCTGGGAGAACATCCGCTTCTTCGGCGACCTCTATGGGGGCCTCGGGCGCGGGCGGGCCCGGGAGGTCCTCGAGCTCGTCGAGCTCGACGACCGCCGCCACAGCCTCGTGGCCGACCTCTCCGGCGGGATGCGCCGCCGCCTCTCCCTCGCCTGCGCCCTCGTCCACCGGCCGCGGTTCCTCGTCCTCGACGAACCGACGGTCGGCGTCGACCCGGCCCTCCGAGCCACCTTCTGGCACCACTTCCGGGAGCTCGCCGCCGGCGGCACGACGATCCTCGTCTCGAGCCACGTCATGGACGAAGCCGACCGCTGCGACGAGCTCGTCTTCATGCGGTCGGGGCGGATCATCGCCCGCGGCTCGGGCGCCGAGCTCCGGGCCAGCGCGGGGACCGCCGACCTCGAAGCCGCCTTCCTCCACTTCGCCGGCCTCGGCCCAGACGGCCGGCCGGTCGGCGATGGCGACGCCACGGCAGGGCGGCACCCGACCGGCCCAGGGCCGGCCTGAGGAGGAGCCGATGAGCCCGCGACGGGTCCTCGCCGTCACCCGCCGGATCGTCGACCTCTTCCGGCACGACCACCGGAGCCTCGCCCTCGTCGTCGTGGCGCCCCTCGTCGTGACCGCCCTGCTCGGCTGGGTCGTCCGGGGCTCGGAATCGGGAACCGTCCGCCTCCTCGTCGTCGATGCCGACACGGGGCCGGCCGGCGCTCAGCTCGTCGCCGCCATCGAGGGCGCTGCAGTCGGGACCTCGGTGGAGGTCGTCGAGGGCGGATCCGACCCGGCCGCCGTCGACGACCGCCTGGCCGACGGCGACGCCGACGTCGCCCTCGTCGTCCCCGACGACTTCTCGGCGGCCCTCCTCGCCGGCCAGGGACCGACCCTCCGGCTCGTCACGGCCGGGGTCGATCCGGCCGGGGAGGGCGGCGCGGCCGGAGCGGTCGTGGAGCTTCTCGGGCGGTCCCTCCGGACGCTCCTTCCCGACGGGGTCGGGTCGCGCCTCCCGAACCTCGAGCGCTCGACGATCTATCTCCCCGTCGACGCCGACGCCCTCGACGCCATCGCGCCCGTCTTCCTCGGCTACTTCGCCTACTTCTTCGTCTTCATCCTGACCGGGATCAGCTTCCTCCGGGAGCGACTCGGGGGGACGCTGGAGCGGCTCCTGGCGACCCCGGTGACGCGGGCCGAGATCGTCGCCGGCTACAGCCTCGGCTTCGGGATCTTCGCCACCCTCCAGGTCGTCCTCCTGACGGGCTTCGTCCTCCTCCACTGGGAGATCCCGGCGCTCGGTCCCATCCCGGCCTTCGTCGTCGGCCTCGACGTCCCGAGCGCCGGGAGTCCGATCCTCGCCTTCGTCCTCGCCCTCGCCCTCGCCGTCGGCGCCGTCAGCCTCGGGATCTTTCTGTCGACCTTCGCCCGGACCGAGTTCCAGATCCTCCAGTTCATCCCCATCGTCATCGTCCCCCAGGGTCTCCTCGGCGGCATCTTCTGGCCCATCGACCGGCTGCCCGACCTCCTCCGCCCGATCGCCCAGCTCTTGCCCCTGACGTACGCCGTCGAGGGGCTCCGGGCGGTCATGATCCGGGGTGCCGGGCTCGACGACCCGGTCGTCCTCCGGGACCTGGCGATCCTCGTCGCCGTCGCTCTCCTCTTCGTCGCCCTCGCCGCCCGGACGATCCGACGGGAGATCGCCTGACCCTGGCCGGCGGTCGGGCCGACCGGCGACCGACCGGCTGGCCTGCGTGGCCCCAGCTCCCGGCCCCTCGCGCGGCCCCAACTCGCCTCGGCCCCGGGTATCCTGGCCGGCGTGGCTCGAAGCGGCTCGCCCCCCGACACGGCGACGGGGCTCGTCGTCGCCCTCGACGGGCCGGCTTCGTCGGGCAAGAGCACCGTCGGCGAGGCGGCCGCCCGCGCCCTCGGGTACCGCTTCTGCGACACCGGGCTCCTCTACCGGGCCCTCGCCTGGCTCGCCCTGGAGCGCGGCGTTCCCCTCGACGACGACGAGCGGCTCGTCGCCCTCGTGCCCGAGCTCGAGCTCGCCGACGACGGCGGCGGTCGCTTCCGGCGGGTTCGAGTCGGCGGCCGGGACGTCACCGACCTCGTTCGGGGCGAGCGGGTCGACCGGGTCGTGAGCGAGGTGGCTCGCCGCCCGGCGGTCCGGGCCGCCCTCCTCGAGCGGCAGCGTGCGCTCGCCGCCCCCGGTCGGATCATCATGGCCGGCCGGGACATCGGGACCGTCGTCCTTCCCGACGCCGATCTCAAGCTCTACCTCGACGCCTCCGTGGAGGAGCGGGCCCGGCGTCGCGCGGCGGAGCGGGGGATCGCTCCGGACGATCCGGAGGCGGCCGCCATCCTCGCCGACCTCCGGCGACGGGACGCCATCGACAGCGGGCGGGCGGTGGCTCCCCTCCGGATCGCCGCCGACGCGACGGTCATCACGACCGACGGCCGCCGCTTCGAGGAGACGGTCGCCGCCGTCGTGGCGGCCATCCGGGCGGCCGAGGCGCGACGGCGAGCCGCCCGACCGCGACGGCGAGCCGCCGAACCGCCCGCCGGCGACCGGGGCCCCCGTCGCCGACGCCGGAGCCCGAGCCGGCGACCCGCCCGCGACCCCGCCCGCCCCGGCCACCTGACGCTCCTCATCCGGCTCGGCGCCTTCGGTGCCCGGCTCCTCGCCCGCCTCCTGGCCCGGGTGACCGTCGAGGGCGACCTCGCCGGCCTGCCCCGCCAGGGCCCCCTCGTCCTTGCCGCCAACCACCTCTCGAACCTCGACGGGGTCGTCATCGGCGGCTGGCTCACTCCCGCCCTCGGGCGACGGATCCACTGGCTGGCGAAGAAGGAGATGCTCGCCTGGCCCATCGCCGGGCGGCTCCTGGCGATGAGCTCCTTCCACGCCGTCGACCGGGGGACCGGCGACGTCGAGGCCTTCCGGACCGCCCAGCGGATCCTCGAAGCGGGCAACGTCCTCTTCGTCTTTCCCGAGGGGACGCGGAGCCGGACCGGTGCCCTGGGCCGGGCCCACGACGGCCTCGCCGCCCTCGCCCTGCGGACCGACCCGCCGATCGTCCCCCTCGCCGTCTTCGGGACCGAGCGGGTCTGGCCCCGCGGCCGCTTCCCGCGGCCCGGTGGCCGGGTCGTCCTCCGGGTCGGGACGCCCTTCCGTCTCAGCGAGCTCGGCCTGCCCGGGGTCGGCGACCGGCGCCTCGCCAAGGTGGCGGCGACGGAGGCGATCATGGCCCGCATCGGAGCGCTCCTGCCCGAGGCCTACCGGGGCGTCTACGCCGCCGCGGTCGCCGCCCTCGAAGCGGGGCAGGGGAGGGGACCGGCGCCGAGCCCGACCGATCCCGACGGGGGCGCCGGCGGGATTTCGACGGCCGGCGTGCGATAATCCGGCCCATGGGCACGGTGACGGCCATCAAGATCGCCCGACGGACCGGCTTCTGCTACGGCGTTCGGGAGGCCATCGACAAGGCGAAGGAGGCGCAGGCCGCCGGGAAGCGGACCCACACCCTCGGCCACGTCGTCCACAACGAGGGCGTCATCGCCGGGCTCGCCGCCCTCGGCGTCCGGAAGGTTGAGAGCCTCGACGAAGTCGAAGAGGGGACGACGGTCGTCATCCGGGCCCACGGCGTCCGGCCCGAGGTCATCGCCCGGGCCGAAGCGCGCGGCCTCGAGGTCATCGACGGGACCTGTACCTGGGTCATCCAGGAGCAGCGAGCTCTGGCCGAGCTCGTCGCCGAGGGCTACACGATCGTCATCCTCGGCACGCCGTCGCACCCCGAGGTCATCGGGCTCCTCGGCTTCGCCCCCGACGCCATCGTCGTCGACGAGGAGGAGGAGTGGGAGGCGAAGATCCCCCGCAAGAAGCGGATGGCTCTCCTCTCCCAGAGCACCCAGCCGCCCTGGAAGTTCGAGAAGCTCGCCGCCTTCCTCGTCTCCCGGGCCCACGAGCTCAAGGTCGTCAACACCGTCTGCCCGGTCACCATCCGCCGCCAGGAGGACACCCTCGAGACCGCCCGTCAGGTCGACGTCATGGTCGTCGTCGGCGGCCGCCGGAGCGCGAACACCCGGGAGCTGACCCGGCTCTGCGAGATGGTCGGGACGCCGGTGCTCCAGATCGAATCGGTCGCCGAGCTCACCGACCCGGCCGTCTTCGACGGTGCCCGGATCGTCGGGGTGAGCGGCGGGACGTCGACCCCGATCGAGGACCTCCGCGACGTCGCCCGCCGGGTCTGCGAGCTGGCCGGCACGCCCGAGGTCGCCGCCCGGGCCGAGGAGCTCGCCGCCGCCGCCCTCGCCGAAGCAGCGACCCCCGCCGGTCGGACGACGTCGCTGCCGCACCTGCCGAGTCTGGCGACTGCGGTCGGCGGCGCCCGAGCCGCGGGGTGAGCGGCCCCGGCCGGTCGGGGCCGACGGGTCGCCGGGTCGAGGGGCTGCCCGTCGTCGCCATCGTCGGCCGACCGAACGTCGGCAAGAGCACGCTCTTCAACCGGATCGTCGGCACGCGGCTCGCCATCGTCGAGGACCGGGCGCGAACGACCCGCGACCGCCTCTACGCGACGGCCGAGTGGAACGGACGCCGGTTCGTGGTCGTCGACACCGGCGGCCTCGAGATCGAGCCCGGGGACGTCATCGAGGCGAAGGTCCAGGAGCAGGCGCGGCTCGCCATCGCCGAAGCCGACGTCATCGTCTTCGTCGTCGACGCTGCCGCGGGCCCGACTCCGGGCGACCTCGAGGCGGCCGAACTCCTCCGGCGGGCGACGGCTCCCGTCATCGTCGCCGCCAACAAGGCCGACAACCTCCGCCGCGAGCTCGAAGCGGCCGAGTTCCACGGCTTCGGCTGGACCGAGGTCCATCCGATTTCGGCCCTCCACGGCCGATCCGTCGCCGATCTCCTCGACGCTGTCGTCGCCGCCCTGCCGCCGCCGACGGAGGCCGAGCTCGCCGAACGGGAGCGCGAGGCGCGGGCAGCCGAGGCCGCCTGGCCGGCGACCGAGGACGCCGGAGCGCCCGGCGACGCCGGTCCGCCCGAGTCGGCGGGTGCCACAGCCGAGTGGACGGGCGCCGCAGCCGAGTGGGCAGTTGCGGCAGGCGAGCCGGCGGCCATCGCCATCGTCGGCCGACCGAACGTCGGCAAGTCGAGCCTCCTGAACGCCCTCCTCGGCGAGGAGCGGGCGATCGTCTCGGAGGTGCCCGGCACGACCCGCGATGCCATCGATACCCGGCTCCGCTGGGGCGAGAGCGAGATCATCCTCATCGACACGGCCGGCATCCGCCGCCGGGGCCGGGTCGCCTCGGCGGCGCCGGCCGAGCGCTACTCCGTCCTCCGCGCCCTCCGAGCCATCGATCGGGCCGACGTCGCCGTCCTCGTCGTCGACGCAACGGAGGGTCTCACCGCCCAGGATGCCCACATCGCCGGCTATGTCGTCGAGGCCGGGCGGGGGCTCGTCATCGCCCTGAACAAGTGGGATCTGGTTGAGAAGACTCCGCGCACCTTCGACGAGGCCGTCGCCGCCATCCGGCGGGCGGCCCCGTTCCTCGAGCTGGCGCCGGTCGTCTCCATCAGCGCCCGGGATCGCCTTCGGGTCGGCCGCGTCCTCGAGCTCGCCCTCGACGTCTGGGGCGCTCGCCGACGCCGCGTCTCGACGGGGGAGCTGAACCGGCTCGTGGCGACGGCCGTCGAACGCCAGCCGCCGCCCCTCGTCCACGGCCGGCGACCGAAGATCCGCTACGCGACCCAGGTCGCCGTCGCCCCGCCGACCTTCGTCTTCTTCGGCGTCGACGTCGCCGACCTCCACTTCAGCTACCGCCGCTACCTCGAGAACCGGCTCCGCGACGCCTACGGTTTCATCGGGACCCCGATCCGGCTCGTCTTCCGGGATCGGGCCGAGCGGCCGGCGGGCCCGGAGGCCCGTCGCCTCGCCCGGCGGCGCTGAGGAGCCCGGGCTTTCGTCGGTCGACGCGCCCGGGACGGGTCGGATTTTGTATCCCTCCTTGGCCCGACATCGTCTTCTTCGTGGGAGTGGTCGAGCGACCACCCCGAGTTCCTCGAAGGAGGTCGATGATGATGTCGTGCAACGTCGGAACCGCTGATCGGATCGTTCGCCTCGTCCTGGCTGCCCTCCTCCTCGCCGCGGCGGCGAGCGGCAGCCTCGTCGACTGGGCGGCGGTGGGCGCCGTCTTCGTGGCGGTCGTCCTCGGCCTGACGGCGATCCTCCGCTTCTGCCCGCTCTATGCCCTTCTCCGGATCCGGACCTGCCCGGCCGAAGCCCGCTGATCCCGTCCGGGTGGGTAGGCGCGACGGCGGCGAGGCGTCTCGTGCCGCCCCTCCGTCGCGGCTCGGCGCCGGTTCCGGCGGCGATCCCGGCCGCGACCTGGCCGACCGCCTCGTCGCCGAGCTACCGGGCCTCGTCGCCATCGCCCGCACCCTCGTCCGTGACCCCGATCTGGCGGCCGATCTCGCCCAGGAAACGGTCGTCTCCGCCTGGCAGCGGCAGGACCAGCTCCGGGATCCCGGGTCGCTTCGGCCTTGGCTGCGGCGGATCCTCCTCAACCGGGTCGTCGATGCCGCCCGCGCGAGCCGCCCGGTCCTCGACGTCGCCGCCGTCGAGGAGGAGTGGCGCGACGACCGCTTCACCGTCGATCCCGAGCTCGTCGTCGAGCGGGCGGAGCTCCGGGACGAGCTCGAAGACGCCCTCGCTCGAATTCCGGCCATCTACCGGATCCCGGTCGTCCTCCACGATGCGCACGGCTGGTCGGCGGCGGAGGTCGCCCGCGCCCTCGGGATCGGCGAGCCGACGGCGAAGCAGCGGCTCCGCAGGGGCCGGATGATGCTCGTCAGCGCCCTCGCCGCCGACGACGCGAAGCGGCGGGCGAGCCTCGCCCAGCCGATGCGCTGCTGGCAGGCCCGGCGGGCGGTGTCGGCCTACCTCGATGGCGAGCTGGGGCCGGAGACGGTCGTTGCCGTCGAGGCGCACCTGGCGACCTGCCCGACGTGCCCGCCCCTCTACGCTGCCCTCGTCGGGGTCCGAGCGAGAATGGGCGCCCTCCGTGACCCGGACAGCGTCGTCGACGAGGCGACCGCGGCCCGGATCGCGGCCCGGATCGGGGCCCCGGTCCCGCGGCGGCGGGGTCGACCACCCGTCGGCCGGCGGAGCCGAAGCCGACCCTGACCCGCGGCGGCCCGGTCAGCCCGTCGGGCGGCCGCGCAGCCGGGCTGCCCGAGCGTTCGCGTCGTTCGCTCGCCGCGACCCCAGCGCGGACCCGTTCCGTCCTCGGGCCACGTGGGCACCGTCTCACCTCGCCAAGGCGCTCTGGCTCGCGGGCTGCTCGTCGGCCGGGTCCCTCCTCCGGCCACGTTGGACATCTTCTCATGAGGTGCGCGGTATCGGGCCCGAACCGGGCCGGAGACGCGGACGAGAGGCCGGAGCGGGATGGCAGCGAGCGTGGCCGAGCGTGGCCGACCCGGCTCGACGGATGGCGTCGATCCGCCTCGGGCCTCCGAGCCGGACAGACGCTCATGGCGCGAGCGGTAGTCCGGAACACGTCCCCGCACCCGCCCCCGACCGCCGTCGGGACGGCCCCTCGTCGCTCCGCCTGAGCGTGGACCGGGCCGTCTGCCCGTCGTGGAGGGTGCCACCAGGCCCGACGACCGCGGAGAGCGCGCGCCTCGCGAGAACATGACCAGGTTCGGGTGAGCCTGCGGGTGGGCGCGGGATCGGAGCGAGCCCGGCCGCGCGAGCGGAGCCGGCCGGGGCGTGCGCTCCACCCGGGCAGCTGGGTCGGGGGAGGCGTGGCGCCCTCGCGGCCCGGCGCCCGCTCGCCTTCCGTCCGCGGTCGCGAGCGACGGCCGTGGTAGACTCGCCGGCCGTCGGGGCGTGGCGCAGCCTGGTAGCGCACCTGAATGGGGTTCAGGAGGTCGAGCGTTCAAATCGCTCCGCCCCGACCACCGGCGCGCGCGGACTCCGACCGACCGTGCGTCCTCATCCGGGGCGTTGTACCCCAATCCGTACCCCGGTTCGAGCCGACCCGGCCATCGCGGATCACTCGAGCGCCCGGAGCTGGTCGCGCGAGGCAGTCGTCGCAGAGGCCGTGGCTGAAGCGCGCCGGCGAGCGCTCCGCGAGGAACCGCTCCACGCTCGTCCAGCGCCCTCCTCGTCCCGGATCCGCTTGCAGCTGGCGCAGATCGGGAGGATGCCCTCGAGGTGGCGGATCCGGGCGTTCGCGGCGCCGAGCGAGGCGATCGTGGCGGCCAACGCCCGCCCGGAGATTCCGAGCCGGGCGAAGACGAGGACGGTGAGGGCCCCGGCCCCGAGGCTCGCCACGACGGGTCGACGGTCCTCGCCCGCCGCCCACCGGACGGCGGCGAGGGCGGGCGCGGTGAGGGCGGCGACGAGGAGCCCGGTGAAGCGCCGCCGGCCGATGGCCACGCCGAGCGGCGGCACCGGATGCTCGACGAGGAGCGAGGGGTGGTTCGCCGCCGCGGCGAGGAGGACGTAGCCGGTCAGCCAGAGGGCGTCGAGGATCCCACCCTGTACGTGTCGGTCGAGCACCTGGGCGGCGTAGACGTGTCGGCGACGAGGAAGGAGGCCGATGGCGCCGAGGGCGAGGCCGAGGCTCACCGAGCGGGCCCGGGCTTCGATGAGGAGTCCGGCGAGGAGCCCGACGTAGAGGACGTCGACGCGGGTACGCCATCGCGAGGCCCGTCGCGAGGGGGTCGTCGCCCTGACCGACGGCCGGCTCGATGGCGAGGACCCAGAGGACGAGGGCGCCGGCGAGGGTCAGGATCGCCGCGTCGACGAAGCCCGCCGGGGTCGGCCGTCGACCGTAGAGACGGGCGATGGCGAGGACGAGGATCCCGTACCCGGTCAGGTACGCGACGTCGGCCGCGGAGGGGAAGGGCACGCCGCCGGACCAGGCGATGGCGGTGTACGTCGCGTCGCCGAGCCCGATGGCCGCCAGGCCCGCGGCAAGGCCGAGGACCGAGGCCGGGACCCGCCGCCGGAGCTGTAGCCAGGGGATCGGCGGCCGCGCCGGCGGCGCCGAGCGTGGTCGCGACGTACCCGAGGTCGCGGGCCTCGGCCGCGAGGAGCGAGACGAGGACGACGGCGACGAGGCCCGTTGCGAGCACGAGCCAGGCCTGGCGCCGGCCGGACGGTCGTCCGGTCGGCCGTGGGTTCGAGCTCTCGTGCCGTCCACGGCCCTCGTCGCTGATGTCGAGCCGGCGCCGTCGACGGCCCGACGGATCGCGGCCCTCGCCCTCCATCCTGCTCGACCCCGACGGGGCCGACATCCTCCAGATGCCGTAAACCGATGCCCGAATTCCGGCGCCGCTATCCTTGCCGACCGATGACCGCTCCCCTCGACGAGCCCCCTTGAGTCCCTCTTGCCGGTCTCACCCCCGCCCAAGTCGACGGCTGCGGCGACATGGACCCCGACACCTTCCGGGCCGCCGGCCACGCCGTCGTCGACCGCATCGCCGACTACCTCGCCGCCGTCGAGCGCTTCCCCGTCCTCCCGCCCGTGGAGCCCGGGCACCATCGCCCCGCGCGTTCCCGCCGCCGAACCGCCCGAGTCCCCCGAGCCGCTGGCGGCGATCCTGGACGACTACCGCTCCCTGGTCGAGCCGAACGCGACCCACTGGCAGCACCCCGGCTTCTTCGCCTACTTCCCGACGACGGCCTCCGGCCCCGGCATCCTCGGCGAGTTCCTGACCGCCGGCCTCGGCCAGAACCCGATGCTCTGGCGAACGTCCCCCATCGGGACCGAGCTCGAGGTCGTCGTCGTCGGCTGGCTCCGACGAGCCCTCGGCCTGCCCGACGACTTCGACGGCTTCCTGACCGACACGGCCTCGACGTCGAGCCTCATCGCCCTCGCCGCGGCGCGGGAGGCGGTCGGGATCGAGGCGGCGGCCCTCGGCCTCGACGGTCGGGCGGGGATGGGCAGGGTGGACGTCGATCGGCCTGGGCCGGGCCAGGGCGACGACGACGGCGTCGCCCCCTTCGGCGACCTCCGGGTCTACGCCTCGGCCGAGGCCCACAGCTCCATCGACAAGGCGGCCATGACCCTCGGCCTCGGCCGCGCCTCGGTCGTCCGGGTCCCCGTCGACGACGGCTTCCGCCTCCGGGTCGACGCCCTGCGGGCGGCCATCGCCGCCGACCGGGCCGCCGGTCGACGACCGCTGGCCATCGTGGCCACCCTCGGCACGACCTCGTCGACCTCCGTCGATCCGGTCGCCGAGCTCGCCGACGTCGCCGCCGAGCACGGCCTCTGGCTCCACGTCGATGCCGCCTACGCCGGCGCCGCCGCCCTCGTCCCCGAGTACCGGAGTCGCCTTCGCCGGCTGGGAGCGGGCCGATTCGATCGTCGTCAACCCCCACAAGTGGTGGTTCACGCCCCTCGACGCCTCGCTCCTCCTGACCCGCCGGATGGCCGAGCTTCGGGCCGCCTTCAGCCTCGTCCCCGAGTACCTCCGGACCCTCGACCGGGCGGCCCCCGTCCGCGACGTCAGCGAGTACACGCCCCAGCTCGGGCGCCGCTTCCGAGCCCTGAAGCTCTGGGTCCAGCTCCGCTGGTTCGGCCTCGACGGGCTCCGGCGGCGGATCCGTCACCACGTCGAGCTCGCTCGGCGGTTCGCCGAGTGGGTGGATGCCGATCCCGACTGGGAACGCCTCGCGCCCGTCCCCTTCTCGACGGTCTGCTTCCGCTGGCGGCCGGCGGATCGTCCCGAGACCGAGGCGTCGGCGGCCGACCTCGACGCCGCCAACGAGCGGATCCTCGCCGCCGTGAACAGCGAGCGGCGAGGTCTTCCTCTCCCACACCCGCCTCGACGGACGCTTCACCCTCCGCCTCGCCGTCGGCAATCTCCGGACCGAGGCGCGGCACGTGGAGCGGGCCTGGGCCCTCCTCCGCGAGGCCGCGGCCGCCGTCGGTGAGGGCCGTGAGGGGCCCGCGCCGCGGCGCCGAACCTTGGCCACCGGCGGGGCCCGCGTCAGAAGGGCTTCGTCACCATGAGGACGACGATGACGAGGACGGCCGCCGTCGTGGCGAGGCCGAGGCGCGTCGTCCGGGCCGCCGCGGCGGCGTAGGCCGGCGAGGTCGGGTCGCGCTCGGCTTCGGCGAGCTGGCGGCGGATGGCCGGGGCGAAGAGGGCGATGCCGGCGACGGCGACGAGGACGAAGAGGGCGAGGGAGGCCGCGATCCAGCCGGTCTCGAAGGAGTAGGCGCCGGCCAGGACCATGAGCACCCCGCTCACGAGCAGGACACCGTAGGCCGGATTGGCGACCCGACGGTCGATCCAGCGGATCCCCTCGATGGCGAAGAGGAGCCGTTCCCGGTCGTGCCCGGCGAGGCGGAGCCAGAAGGCGTAGGTGACGTTCGCCCCGACGGCGACGATGGCGGAGAGCACGTGGACGAGCTTCAGGATCAGGATCTCGGACACGGGGAACATCCTCTCGCTGGCCGGTGGGCGGCGGCTCCCGTTCCGTGCCCCGGGACCCGGCTCGGTCGCCGGGGACGGGCCCGGCCGCCGCGTCTAGACTGTCGGCAGCCCGCCGGAGGGGCGGGCCGTGGGAAGAGCGTACCGCGCCGCGGCCGGTGGCCGTGGTGCCGCCGAGGAGTTCCAGCCATGACGACCCTGCAGCGCAGTCCCGACGTCCCGATGGTCGTCGATGGTCGACCGACGGCCTCCCGCTCCGGGGCCTGGCTCGAGGTCCGCAGCCCGGCGACCGGCGAGCTCGTCGGCCGGGTCCCCGAGGGGACCGTCGACGACGTCGATGCCGCCGTCGCCGCCGCCCGGCGCGCCTTCGAGGCGGGCGTCTGGAGTCGCCTCCCGCCCGGCGAGCGGGCGGCCGTCCTGTGGCGCCTCGCCGACCGCATCGAGGCCGAGGCCGACGAGCTGGCCCGGATCGAGACCCTCCAGACCGGGACGGCCTACAAGCTCCGCCGCGAATCGGACCTCCCCTTCACCGTCGACAACCTCCGCTTCTTCGCCGGGGCGGCCCGGATCCTCGAGGGCAAGGGGGCGGCCGAGTACACCGGCAGCCACAC
Source organism: Chloroflexota bacterium (assembly GCA_026004015.1). GTDB lineage: Bacteria > Chloroflexota > Limnocylindria > Limnocylindrales > CSP1-4 > BPIH01. The sequence goes on from BPIH01000002.1 coordinate 40,221, forward strand.
GAGCTTCGTCCGCCGCGAGCCGATCGGCGTCGTCGGCCAGGTGGCGCCCTGGAACTATCCCCTCTGGATGGCGATCTGGAAGATCGGTCCGGCCCTGGCGGCCGGCAACTCGGTCGTCCTCAAGCCCGCCTCGGCGACGCCCCTCACCACCCTCCGCCTCGCCGAGCTCGCCCGGGAGGCCGGCCTGCCCGACGGCGTCCTCAACGTCGTCACCGGCCGCGGCGACCCGGTCGGGACGGCGATCGCCCGCCATCCCGACGTCGACATGCTCTCCCTCACCGGCGACACCGAGACCGGGAAGGCCGTCATGGCGGCCGCCGCGGCGACCCTCAAGCGGGTCCACCTCGAGCTCGGCGGGAAGGCGCCCGTCCTCGTCTTCGCCGACGCCGACCTCGAAGCGGCGGCCCGCGGGGCGACGGCCGGGGCCCTCATCAACGGCGGCCAGGACTGCACGGCCGCCACCCGCCTCTACGTCGAGCGACCGCTCCTGCCGGCCTTCGTCGCACGCCTCCGGGAGCTCTTCGAGGGCGTCCGTATCGGCGACCCCTTCGCCCCGACGACGGATCTCGGGACCCTCATCAGCCGGGCCCACGTCGAGCGGGTCCACGGCTTCGTCGAGCGGGCCCGGGCCGGCGGGGCGACCATCGTCACCGGTGGCGAGCCGCTCGATCTGCCGGGCTTCCTGCCCGGGGCCTTCTACCGGCCGACGATCGTGACCGACGTCGATCCGCGGGCCGAGATCGTCTGCCGCGAGGTCTTCGGGCCGGTCGTCGTCGTCCTCCCCTTCGACACCGACCGAGGAGGCGATCCGCCTGGCGAACGAGACTCGCTACGGGCTCGCCTCGTCGGTCTGGACGACGAACGTCTTCACGGCCATGAACGTCGCCCGGCGCCTGAACTTCGGCCACGTCCTCGTCAACGACCACCTCATGATCGCCTCCGAGATGCCCCACGGCGGCTTCCGGGAGTCGGGCTTCGGCAAGGACATGAGCCTCTACGCCCTCGAGGAGTACACCCAGGTGAAGCACGTCATGATCGAGCTGACGGGCGAGGCGGAGAAGGGCTGGCACTACACGATCTTCGGCGACAAGCCGGCCGGCTGAGGTGGCCGCACGGACGGCTGCGGGAGGCCGAACCGGACGCCGTCGACCGTCGGCCGAGGGGCCGCCGAGGGACGAGTTGCGACGGGGCCGCCGGGCCGTCGATAATCGGCCCGTCGTCATCCCCAGAGCAGAGGTCATCCGTCCGCCGTGCCGCCGATCACCGAGCTGACCCGCATCGAGCCCGCCCATCTCGCCCGCCTCGAGGCCCAGGGCATCTTCACGACCGGGCTCCTCCTCGAGGTCTCCGAGACCCCGACCCGACGCCAGTACCTCGCCGACCAGGTCGACGCGACCCCGAACGACGTCCTCGCCTGGCGGGACGAGGCCCTCCTCCTCAACCTCGCCGGCTTCGGCCCGGCCGAGCACGAGCTCGTCCTCCAGGCCGGCATCGAGGGGGTGAGCGACATCGTCGACCTCGACCTCGAGACCTTCCGAGAGCGGATCCGCCAGGCAGCCCGGGAGCTGAAGGTCGAACCGCCCGACGAGCTCACCCTCGACGGCTGGTGGGAGCAGGCCCGGACCCTGGCCGGCGAATGAGGGCGCCCGCCGGGGGCCACCTCGACCCCGAACCGAGGCGCTCCCGGCTACCATGAGCGGCGTGGTCGAGCAGCCGCACCCGCTGACGAGCCTCCTCCTCGGGGCCGCCTTCGTCCTCGTCCTCCTCGGCCTGACCGTCCTGCCCTTCCTGACGCCCGCCTGGTTCGCCGTCGCCCAGGAGCGGGCCGGGGTCGCCGCCCTGACCGGCTGGCCGGCGGCCGAGGTCCGCCGAGTGACCGATCGCCTCCTCGCCGACGTCGTCCTCGGTCCGCCCCGCTTCGACGTCGCCGTCGACGGGGCGCCCGTCCTCGCCGAGCGGGAGCGGAGCCACCTCCGCGACGTCCGGTCCGTCCTCCTCCGGTTCGGCGGGGCGGTCCTCGTCGCCCTGGGCGTCGTGGCCGTCGAGAAGCGGCGCCTCCCGTCGGCGGCCTTCTGGGCCGTCGCCGAGCGGACGGGGCTCCTCCTGGCCGGGGTTGTCCTCGGCGTCGGCGCCCTCGCCCTCGTCGCCTTCGACCCCCTCTTCGAGTTCTTCCACCGGCTCTTCTTCGCCCCCGGCACGTACACCTTCGACCCGGGGCGGGAACGGCTCGTCCAGCTCTTCCCGATGGGGCTCTGGTTCGAGACGGCCCTCGCCGCCGGCGTCCTCGTGGCGGGGCTCGGTCTTGCCCTCGCCGGCCTCGCTCGCTGGCGGCAGCGCTCGGGGAGCCGGTCGTGACGACGGTCTCGGAACCCGTGGAGCCCGGAGCGACGGCGAGCCTCGGCGGCCGCGGCCTCCGGTCCGTGGAGGAGGCCCGGGCGGCGGTCATCGCCGCCGTGCCGGGCGCCCTGCCGGCCGAGACGGTACCGACCGAAGCCGCCCTCGGTCGCGTCCTCGCCGAGCCCGTCCGGGCGGCCGTCGACCTCCCGCCCTGGGACAACAGCGCCATGGACGGCTACGCCCTCCGGGCGGCCGACGTGGCCGGAGCCACGCCCGAGCGACCCGTCGTCCTCGAGGTCGTCGGCGATGCGCCAGCCGGCCGTCCCGCCACGGCGGCCGTCGGGCCGGGGACCGCCGTCCGGATTGCCACCGGGGCGCCGGTCCCGCCCGGCGCCGACGCCGTCGTCCCGGTCGAGGAGACGCGGCCCATCGCCGCCGAGGCCGCTCCGGCCCCCGAGGGCCCCCTCCCGGCCCGGGTTGCCATCCTCGTTGCGGCCCCCGTCGGCTACTCGATCCGCCCGCGGGCGAGCGACGTCGCCGCCGGTCAGGTCATCCTCGCGGCGGGGATCGTCGTCACGCCGGCCGCCGTCGCCCTCGCCGCCGGGGCCGGCGTCGCCAGCCTCCTCGTCCACCGCCGGCCCGTCGTCGGGGTCCTGGCCACGGGCGACGAGGTCCGGCGTCCGGGCGAAGCCCTCGGTCCGGCCGGGATCCCCGACGCCAACGGCCCCGGCCTCCGCTCCCTCGTCCGAACGGCCGGGGCCGAGGTCGTCGACCTCGGCGTCGCCCCGGACGAGCTCGAGGCCGTCGTCGCCGCCGTCGGCGCCGTCCTCGATCGGGTCGACGCCGTCATCGTCTCCGGCGGCGTCTCGGTCGGTCCCTACGACGTCGTCCGGTCGGCCTTCGGGCGCCTCGGCTCGGTCGGCTTGTGGCGGGTCGCGATCCAGCCGGGCAAGCCCTTCGCCTTCGGCACGGCCGCCCGGGCCGACGGGCGGACGGTCCTCCTCTTCGGCCTGCCCGGCAACCCCGTGTCGAGCTTCGTCACCTTCGATCTCTTCGTCCGGCCCGCCCTCCGGGTTCTGGCCGGGCGCCCACCGATGGCCGGGCGGCTCGAGGCAGCCGTCCTCACCGAAGGGACGAAGAAGAGCCTCGGCCGGCGGGCCTACCTCCGGGTCGTCGTCCTTCGCGACGCCGACGGTCGACCCCGCCGGGACGAGGCGGGCCGGCTCCTCGTCCGACTCGCCGGCGCCCAGGGCAGCCACGTCCTGTCCGCCCTCGCCGCGGCCGATGCCTACGCCATCGTCCCCGAGCCCCTCGCCGAGGTGGCGGCGGGGACCGTCGTCGACCTCGCCTGGCTCGAGCACGGGGAGCGGACGTGAGCGGGACCCGGGCCGAACGGCGGCGGCTGACCCACGTCGACCGGGCCGGGCGGCCGCGGATGGTCGACGTCAGCGAGAAGCCGGTCACCGCCCGCCGGGCCGTCGCCGAGGCCATCGTCGGCCTCGAGCCCGAGACCCTGAGCCTCGTCATCGACGGCAGCGGGCCGAAGGGCGACGTCCTCACCGTCGCCGAGCTGGCCGGGGTCCTGGCCGCCAAGCGGACGGCCGAGCTCATTCCCCTCTGCCATCCGCTGCCCCTCACCGACGTCGTCGTCCAGGCGACGCCCGACCGTGGCGCCTCGGTCGTCCGCATCCGGGCCGAGGCGGCGACGACGGCCCAGACGGGGGTCGAGATGGAGGCCCTGACGGCTGCCGCCGTGGCGGCCCTCACCGTCTACGACATGGTGAAGGCCGTCGAGCGGGGGGTCGAGATCCGCTCCGTTCGCCTCCTCGAGAAGGAGGGCGGTGTGCACGGCTCCTGGAAGCGAGCCGAGGAGCCGGCGCACCCCGCCGCCCGGCCACGGGCTGTCCGGGGCGCCGGGCGCATCCGGTCTCGGCCGACGAAACGGAGCGAGCGGTGATCGGGGCGAGGGCTCGCCGATGACGGAGGATCGCCCCGGACCCGCCCCGCGGGTCCTCGTCGTCACGACGAGCGACCAGGGCGCGGCCGGCCTTCGGGCCGACGAGTCGGGGGCCCTCGTCGCCGATCGGCTCACCGGCCTCGGCTGGTCCGTCGAGCGGCGGGTCGTCGCCGACGACGAGGCCGCCATCACGGCTCTCCTCCAAGAGGCCGCCGAGCACTACGACCTCGTCGTCACGACCGGCGGGACCGGCCTCACGCCCCGGGACGTGACGCCCCAGGCGACCCTCGCCGTCGTCGACTACGTCGTGCCCGGCCTCGGCGAGCTCATGCGCCTGGAGGGGATCCGACGGACGCCCTTCGCCGCCCTCTCCCGTGGCCTGGCCGGCGTGCGAGGCCGCTGCCTCATCGTGAATCTCCCCGGCAGCCCGAAGGGCGCCGCCGAATCCCTCGAGGCGATCCTGCCCGTCCTGCCCCACGCCCTCGAGACCCTCGCGGGCCCCTTCGACCACGGCCGGCGCCGTCCGGCGACGATCCCCGAGCCCGAGCCGGCGCCCGAGGAGGGGAGGGGGTGACCGAGACCCTCGTCCGGGTGCCGGGCTGGCCCCTCGCCGTCCCCCTTTTCTGGGGGGCGGCGGTCGTCTTCGGCCTGCTCGTGGCTCGCCACCTCCGGGTCCTCGTCGCCGTCGCCCCGGCACCCCCGGTCCGGGCCCGGGAGATCCCCCGGCGCCTCTGGTCGGTCGTCGACGACGCCCTCCTCCAGCGGCGGATGTACCGTGACCGGACGGCGGCCCTCATGCACCACGCCATCTTCTGGGGTTTCGTCCTCCTGACCGTCGGCTCGGCGAACGCCGTCACCGCCGGGTTCGTCGAGCTCGTCCTCGCCTGGCCCTTCGACGGCCTCCTCTGGGCGGTCCTGACGGCCCTGGCGAACGCCGCCGCCCTCGGCGTCCTCGTCGCCGTCGGCGTCGGCCTCTGGCGCCGCCTCGTCAGCCGGCCGACAGCGCCTGACCCTGAGTCGGAGCGGGCTCCTCATCCTCGTCTGGATCGGGGCCATCGTGACCGCCGAGCTCGCGACCCAGGTCTTCGAGGCCGCTCGCTTCGGGCCCCGCCCGGGCGGCCTCGTCGGGGCCCTCGTCGGGCCGAGCCTGGCCGGGCTCCCGCTCGGCCTCCTGGAGGCGGGCTTCGGCTTCGCCTGGTGGGCCCACGTCGGCCTCGTCTCGGGCTTCCTCGTCTACCTGCCCGGCAGCAAGCACTTCCACATCGTCACCGCCGCCCTGAACGTCTTCCTCCGAAAGCTCGAGCCGCCCGGTCGCCTACCGGCCCTCGACCTCGAGCGGACCGATGGCTCCTTCGGGCTCCGGACCCTTGGCGATCTGTCGTGGAAGGACCTCCTCGACGGGCTCACCTGCACCGAATGCGGACGCTGCCAGGCCGTCTGCCCGGCGAACGCGACCGGCAAGCCCCTCGACCCGAAGGGCCTCGTCATGGGTCTCCGGGACCTCCTCGACGAGGTCGAGGGACGGCTGCCCCTCGTCCCCGACGGAGCCGAGGTCCGGGAGCGCTTCGGGGTCCGCGACGCACCGACCGCTGCCGACCTCGCCCGCCCCATCGTCGGGGCGGCGATCAGCGAGGAGGCCGTCTGGGACTGCCTGACCTGCGGGGCCTGCGTCGAGGCCTGCCCGGTCCGGATCGAGCACGTCGACAAGATCGTCGGGCTCCGGCGGAACCTCGTCCTCGAGGAGAGCCGCTTCCCGAGCGAGCTGGCCGGTGTCTTCCGCGGCCTCGAAGGGCAGGCGAACCCGTGGGGGTTGCCGCGGTCGGAGCGCATCGCCTGGATGCGGGACCTCGCGGTCCCCGTACGGACGCTCGCCGAGCGGGCGGCGGCGGGCGACCTCGACCGGGTGGAGGTCATCTACTGGGTCGGCTGCGCGGCGGCCTACGATCCCCGGGCGGCCCGCATCGCCCGGGCGGTCGTGACCTGCCTCCGGGCGGCCGGCCTCGACGTCGCCGTCCTCGGGACCGAGGAGTCGTGCACGGGCGACCCCGCTCGCCGACTCGGCAACGAGTACGTCTTCCAGCTCCTCGCGGCGGCGAACGTGGCGGCCCTCGATCGCTACGGGGCAGCGGAGCGGACCATCGTCACCGCCTGCCCCCACTGCTTCAACACCCTCGCCAACGAGTACCCCGACCTCGGCGGCCGCTACCGGGTCGAGCACCACAGCGTCCTCATCGCCCGGCTCATCGACGAGGGGCGACTGCCGGCCCCCGACGATGGCGCGAGGCTCGGCGGGCGGGTCGCCTTCCACGACCCCTGCTACCTCGCCCGGGCGAACGGGATCGTCGAGGCGCCGCGGCGGATCCTGCGGGCCGTCGGGGCCGATCTCGCCGAGCTGCCCCGCCACGGCCGGGGGACCTTCTGCTGCGGCGCCGGGGGCGGGCGGATGTGGCTCGAGGAGCAGCGGGGGACGCGGGTCAACGCCGAGCGGACCCGGGAGGTCGTCGAGGCGGGTGCCGAGACCCTCGCCGTCGGCTGCCCCTTCTGCCTGACGATGCTCCGGGACGGCCTCGCCGACGCTGGCCGCGGGCCGGGCTCCGAGGCGGAGATCCCCGTCGTCGACCTCGCCGAGCTCGTCGCCGCCCGGCTCGCCTCGGGATTCACCGGCGTCTAGGCGTCGGCGCCGGCCCGGGCTGAGGCGACGGCGGAACCCCCTAGCCCGGCAGCTTCGAGCCGCAGTAGATGCAGGTCGCGTCGGTCCAGAGGTTCCCTTCCCCGCAGGTCGGGCAGAGCTTCATCCCCTCGGTGGCCGGCGCCACGGGGAGGTCCCGCCGCTCGGCCTCGACCGATCGGCGCTCCCGACGGAGGATGACGAGGACGGCGAGGAGGCCGATCCCGGCCGCCACGAGGAGGGCGTAGCCGGCAAGCTCTCCGGGCATGATCCGACTCCCTGGCGGCGACCGCCCGCCCACCCCGGACGACGGCGGGTCCGGTCGCGCCCGAATGCTAGCCGGGTCGGCCTGGTCGGTCCACTCCCTCGATCGTCGCATCGGGTCTCCGATGGACCGGATGAACGGCTCGGTCGGCCGCGACGGGTCGAGGTCACGTCCCGTGAAGTGGTGGAGAGCGACTCCAGCCGAGCCGGTCGCTCAGACGGCGGCACCCTCGTTGCGCGGCTCGCCGCCCGTCGCGTCCCTAACCCACCGGGGAGCCGGGTCACCGAGCCATCGGGCAGATACCGGTGGTCGGCGGTTAGCCGTCCGTCGTGCGGCTCGGGGAGGAGCGCGCCGGCGACCGGACGAGCGCCTCGCGGCTCGGAAAGATGCCGACCACGTCAGTCCGCCGGGCGAGCTCGCGACGGATCCGCTGAGCGAGTTCGTCGACCAGAGCGCGAGCCGCCTTCTCAATCTGCTTGAGGGGTGCCATCCTCTCGGGCTTCCACCCCGGGCTGGTGAATACCGGAAGTCGAGCATTCGTCGACGCCCCCGTGGTGTAGGATGCGCCCGTGGTCGTGTCGTCGACGCCCCCCGGCTACGAGCTGACCGAGGAACAGCGCCTCGTCCGCGACACCGTCCGGGCCCTGGCCGACGATCGGATCGCGCCGCGGGCGGCCGAGATCGACCGCACCGGCGAGTTCCCGTGGGACGTCAAGGCCCTCCTCGCCGAGCACGACCTCCTCGGCCTCGGGATCCCGGCCGAGTACGGCGGGGTCGGGGCCGACCTCCTCTCGGTCTGCCTCGCCGTCGAGCAGGTCAGCCGGGTCTGCGCGACCTCCGGCCTTATCATCGCCGTCCAGGAGCTCGCCTCGCTGCCCATCGTCCTGGCCGGCACCGACGAGCAGCGCCGCCGCTGGCTGCCCGACCTGGCCGCCGGCCGTCAGCTCGTCGCCTTCGCCCTGACCGAACCCGAGGCGGGTTCCGACGCCGCCGCCGTCCGGACCCGGGCCGTCCGTGACGGGGACGACTACGTCATCGAGGGAACGAAACGGTTCATCACCCACGGTTCCATCGCCGACCTCGTCGTCGTCTTCGCCGTGACCGACCCCGAGGCCGACCGCCACGGCAGGATGTCGGCCTTCGTCGTCGAGCGCGATCGGCCCGGCTTCCGGGTCGCCCGGCTCGAGCACAAGATGGGGATCCGGGGCAGCCCGACGGCGGAGCTCGTCTTCGACGGGGTCCGCATCCCGGCCGGGAACCGGCTCGGCGCCGAGGGCGAGGGCTTCGCCATCGCCATGCGGACCTTCGAGCGCTCCCGACCGGCCATCGCCGCCCAGGCCGTCGGCATCGCCCAGGGCGCCCTGGAGGTCGCCACTGCCTACGCCCGGACCCGGCGCCAGTTTGGGCGACCCATCGGCGATTTCCAGATGGTCGCCGCCCTCCTGGCCGACATGGACGCCGCCACCGAGGCGGCCCGTCAGCTCCTCTACCGGGCCTGCACGGTCATCGAGCGGGGCGGACCCGACGCCGCCCGCTGGGCCGCGATCGCTAAACTGGTCGCCGGCGACGCGGCGATGCGGGTCACGACGGACGCCGTCCAGGTCCTCGGCGGCTACGGCTACGTCGACGAGTACCCCGTCGAACGGATGATGCGCGACGCCAAGATCACCCAGCTCTACGAAGGGACGCAGCAGATTCAGCGGCTCGTCGTCGCCAGGGCCCTCCTCGGTCGCGAGTAGGCTCCGGGCGCCGGTGGTCGCGACGACGGAGGGAGGTTGCCTTGCGCATCGTCGTCTTGACGAAGCCGGTTCCCGATCCCGCCTCCGGCCAGGACCGCCTCGGGCCCGACTGGCGGGTCGACCGGGCGGCCGCACCGGCCGTCCTGAACGGCAACGACGAGTACGCCCTCGAGGCCGCTCTTCGCCTCGTCGAGGCCCACGGCGGCGAGATCACCCTCCTGGCGATGGCGCCGCCCTCCGCGCCCGAGACCCTCCGGAAGGGCCTCGCCATGGGCGCCGATCGGGCCGTCCTCGTCACCGATCCGGCCCTCGCCGGATCCGACATCCCTTCGACGGTCGCCGTGCTCGCGGCGGCCCTCCGGGACCTCGAAGCCGACCTCGTCCTGGCCGGCATCGACACGTCGGACGGCTTCGCCGGCGTCGTCCCGGCCGCCCTGGCGACGACCCTCCGCCTCCCCCTCCTGTCGAACGCGGCCGCCATCGAGCCGGACCCGGCGGCGGGGCGGGTCCGGGTCCGCCGGATCGTCCAGGGCGGCTACGACGTCCTCGAGGCGCCCCTCCCGGCCCTCGTCAGTTGCACCCAGGCCCTTGGCGCCCCTCGCTATCCCTCCCTGAAGGGGATCATGGCCGCCCGCTCGAAGGAGATCGCCGTCCGCTCCCTCGCCGATCTCGGACCGCTCCCCCGGCCGGTCGGCGGAGCGGTGGCCGAGACCGTCGTCGTTGCCGTCGATCCACCGCCGCCGCGGGGGGCGACGCGGACCGTCCGCGCCCCGGCCGCCGAGGCGGCCCGCGAGATCGCCGAGTTCCTCGCCGCTCGGCGGCTCCTCCCATGAGCGGGCGACTCGTCGTCGTCGGCGAGCTCGCCGACGGCCGTCCGACGCGGTTGACGACGGAGGTGGCGACCCTCGGCCGGCGGGTCGCCGAGGACCTCGGCCGCCCCGCCGTCGGGATCCTCGTGGGACCCGACGCCGCCGCGGCCGCCGAGACCCTCGCCGGCTTCCTGCCGGAGGTCGTCGCCGTCGACGTCCCCGAGCTCGTCGACCTTGCCCCGGCCCCGCGGGTCGCCGCCGAGGTCGCCACCCTCGTGGTGCCCGAGGACGGCCCCATCCTCGTCGGGGCGAGCCCGGATGGCCGCGACGTCGCCGGCGCCCTCGCCGTCCTCCTCGACCGAGCCGTCCTCGCCAACGCCGTCGACGTCGAGGTCGGACCCGAGGGACCGACGACGGTCACCCCGATCTTCGGCGGCAAATCGATCGTCCGGAGCCGTTTTGTCGGGCGGCCGGGAATCATCACCGTTCGGCCGAGCTCCGTCGACGCAGCCCCGGCGCCAGCGGCGGGCCGGATCGTCGGGCGCGCCCCTGCCGCCGCGTCCGGCGGCCCGACCGTCCGGCGCCTCGAGCGGGTCGTCGAGGCGAGCGGCGAGATCCCCCTCGAGGAGGCTCCCGTCGTCGTCGTCGGCGGACGTGGCGTCGGTGGCCCCGAGGGCTTCGCCCTCCTCCAGGAGCTGGCGGCCCTCCTCGGCGGGACCGTCGGGGCGACGCGGGCCGCCGTCGATGCCGGCTGGATCCCGTACGCCCGCCAGATCGGCCAGACCGGCAAGGTCGTCAGGCCGCGCCTCTACCTCGGGCTCGGGGTGAGCGGGGCGATCCAGCACAAGGTCGGGATGCAGACGGCGGAGACGATCGTCGCCGTCAACCGCGACCCCGACGCCCCCCTCTCCGAGTACGCCGACCTCTACGTCGTTGGCGACCTCTTCGAGGTCGGCCGGGCCCTCGTCGCCGAGCTCCGGGGGCGCCGCGAAGGTGGCGGCGGCTGAACGGCCCGACCCGATGACGAGCCAGCGGCCGACGGGTCGAACGGGCCGGCCCGACACCGGGCGGGGCGAGTAACCGATGCCAGCGGGGCTCCTCCCCCTCCTCCTGCCGCTGGCGGTCTTCGTCGTCCTCGCCGGGGCCACGGCCGTCGCCGTCCGGCGCTTCTGGCGAGCCCTGGCCGAGACCCGCGAGGCGTATCTCTTCCGGCGGGGAGTGGCCGATCTCGCGTCCCGGATCGACGCCTCGCTGGCCGGGGCCATCGAACGGGTCGACGCGGTCCGCCGCCACGAGATCGAAGCGGCCGAGATCGAGCCGACGGTCGAGGCGGCCCGCGACGCCGTCCGCCGCTATACGGCCGAGGTCGAGGCCCTCGGTGGGCCGGCGGCGGTGGCGCCCTACCGGCGGGCGCTCGTCGAGGCCCTCGAGCGGGTCGATCGGGCCCTCGACTTCGTCGAACACGGCTGCTCGGTCCTCACCGCCGGGAGCCGGGGCGGCCGGGCCCTCGAAGGGGAGACGTCGATCAAGCGCGGCTACCTGAACCTCGTCCACGCCCGGGAGGCGATCGCTCGCCACGCCGCCGCCGCCCTCCGCTGGCGAGCCGATGTCGAGCGGCGGATGCCCTTCCGACCCCTCGACGGCTAGGTCCGTCCGAGCCGAGTCCGGAGCCGAGTCCGACGGGAAGTCCGAGGCGAGTCGCGAGGCGGGCCCGCGGCCCCGGACTGCGCGCGCGGCGGGAGGCCGGCCGGCGGTGCTATCGTTGGCGGGCGCCCACCGGAGTCGACGAGACGGGAGAAATCATGCGCTGCCCCCAGTGCGAGGCCCCCGACACGCGGGTCGTCGATTCGCGGGACCTCGACGAGGCATTCGCCATCCGACGCCGCCGGGAGTGCCCGACCTGCGGCTTCCGATTCACGACCTACGAGCGGGTCGAGACGGCCCGCCTCGTCGTCGTCAAGCGCGACGGCCGGCGCGAGGAGTTCGATCGGGCGAAGCTCGTGGCCGGGCTGCGCAAGGCCCTCACTCGACGCCCCGTCCCCGACGACGCCGCCGAGCGGGCCGCCGACGCCATCGAGGCCCGCCTCCGAGCGCGAGGTGCCACCGAGGTGACCTCGGCCGAGATCGGCGAGCTCGCCATGGCCCGCCTCCGGGAGCTCGACCACATCGCCTACATCCGCTTCGCCTCGGTCTACCAGAGCTTCGAGGATCTCGAGACCCTGAAGCGCGAGGTCGACGCCCTCTACGCCGACCGGACGGGGGCGGGCCGGTGAGCGTCCTCGCCGACCGGGACATCCGGGCCGCCATCGAGGCCGGGCGGATCGTCATTCGGCCCTACGATCCGGCCGACCTCCAGCCCTCGTCCGTCGACCTCCATCTCGATCGAAGCTTCCGGGTCTTCCGGAACAACCGCTACCCGTACATCGACCTCCGGAACCCCCAGCCCGACCTGACCGAGCTCCTCCGAATCGACGACGACGAGCCCTTCATCCTCCATCCGGGCGAGTTCGTCCTCGGCCAGACCCTCGAGTGGGTCGAGCTGCCCGACGATCTCGTCGCCCGCCTCGAAGGGAAGAGCTCCCTCGGGCGACTCGGCCTCCTCATCCACTCGACGGCCGGCTACGTCGATCCGGGCTGGAAGGGGAACCTCACCCTCGAGCTGTCGAACGTCGCCAACCTGCCCATCGCCCTCTACTACGGGATGAAGATCGGCCAGATCAGCTTCTTCCGGATGACGTCGCCCGTCGAGCGCCCCTACGGCAGCCCCGAGCTCGGCTCGAAGTACCAGGGTCAGTCGGAGCCGACGGCCTCGGCCTTCCACCGCGACTTCGAGGCCCGCCGACGGATCATCGACCGCATCAAGGCGGGTCGATGACGGACGCCGTCGCCCTCGGCTGGAGCGCCGACCTCGGCGGAGCGACGGTCCGGCTCCTCCGGGCCGGGCGCTTCCGGACCGACGCGGGGGCGCTCTTCGGGCCGGTCCCGCGGGTCCTCTGGGAGCCCCTCGTCCGCGACGAGCTCGACGAGCTCGACCGGGTCTGGGTCGCCGCCAACTGCCTCCTCGTCGAGATCGGCGGGCGACGGGTCCTCGTCGAGAGCGGCCTCGGCGACCTCGAGCCGGCGACGGCGGCCCGGATCGGCTTCGAGGGGTCGCCCGTCGAGGCGGCCCTCGCCGAGCTCGGCGTCCGGCCGGCCGAGATCGACCTCGTCGTCCTCAGCCACCTCCACGCCGATCACGCCGGCGGCATCGTCGCCGCGGACGGCGAGCTTCGCTTCCCGTCGGCCCCGATCGTCGTCCAGGCGACGGAGCTCGTCGTCGCCCTCCGCCGGAACCCTCGCCTGGCGGCGGCCTACGATCAGCCTCGACTGCGCGCCCTCCGGAGCCGGCTCGAGGCGGCCGCCGTCGACGGTGAGATCGAGCTCGTCCCCGGGCTCTCGGTCGTCCCGACCGGCGGCCATTCGGGTGGCCACCAGGTCGTCGTCGTTCGGGGCAGGGATGCCACCCTCTGCTTCGCCGGCGACCTCGCCCCGCGACCCTGGGCGGCGAACCCGCGCTGGATCACGACCTACGACGACTTCCCGCTCACCTCCGTCGCCCGCAAGGTCGAGCTCTTCCGGCGGGCGGCCGAGGAGGGCTGGCTCGTCGTCTGCTCCCACGAACCCGAGGCCCCGGTCGGGCGCCTCGTCCGCGACGGGGATCGCTTCCGGTACGAGGGCCTCGACCGCCCGAGCTGAATCGAGTCAGGGGCTGCCCGTCGGCCCGGCACTGGCGGCCGGCGGTCCGCTCGCGCCCGACGGCAGGATCTCCTCGACGAAGCGGGCGGCGCTCGCCTCGTCGACCGGTCCGTTCACGATCCGGCGGATCCGGCCGGCCGGGTCGATGAAGATCTGGGTCGGCAGGGCGAAGATCCGGTAGCGGCGGAAGACGTCGCCCCTGAGATCGGCGGCGACGACGTAGCCGAGCTCGTAGCGGCGAGCGTACGCCCGGACGTCATCGACGCTCGTTTCCTGAACGCTGATCCCGACGAGGGTGAGCCCGCGGTCGGCGTACCGTTCGGCGACGTCGCGGAGGACGGGCGTCTCGGCCTGGCAGGGCGGGCACCAGCTCGCCCAGAAGTTCAGCCAGACCCCTCGGCCGCGGAGATCGGCGAGGCGAACCGGGCGACCGTCGAGGTCGAGGAGGGGGGCCGGCGCACCGTCCGGTCCCTCGATCTCGAGCTCCGGGGCGAGCTCGCCCGGAGCGAGGCCCTCGACGGGCGGGCCGACGAGGTAGGGGGTGGCGGCGGGATCTCGGGGCCCGCCCGGCTGGAGGCGAGCGATGGGTCGGGTGGCGACGACGAGGACGATCGTCGCCAGCCCGACGACGAGCCCGATGAGGGCGAGCTGCCGGGGACCGAAGGGGCCGATGGCGATCCGGCGCCCCGGGCGTGGGGTACCCTCCGGGGCGGTCGACGGGCTAGACAAGGCTGAAGAAGCCGAACCAGCGCGGCAAGAGGACGAGCCAGTCGAAGATCATCGCCAGGCCGATGGCGGCGACGAGGAGCCCGCCGAGGAGCGAGACGAGGCGCCCCCGGCGGACGAGGGGCCGGACGAGGGCCGGTGCCCGGTCGTAGAGGAGGCCGAGGGCGAGGAAGGGGACCCCCAGTCCGAGGGAGAAGCCGACGAGGAGGAGCCCGCCGACGCCGACCGTCGCGCTGTTCGCGGCGAGGGTGAGGATGGCCCCGAGGACGACCCCGATGCAGGGCGTCCAGCCGACGGCGAAGATCGCCCCGAGGGCGAAGGAGACGAGGGGGCCCGAGCGGGTCTGCGCCAGCCAGCGGCCGAGGCCGCTCGTTGTGCCGGTCGGCGCCTCGACGGCGACGACGAGGCCGCCCGTCCGGCCGGCGAGGCCCGCCTGGGCGGCCGGTTCGAGGGGGCGCCAGACCCGCTCGAGGAGGGGCAGGCGGACGAGACCGGCCAGGGAGGCGCCGAGGACGACGAGGATGGCGCCGCCGATGGTCCGGGCCGGGGCGACGTAGTCGAAGAGGGGCCCGGCGGCGAAGGTCGCCGTCACGCCGAGGAAGGTGAAGACGGTCGTGAAGCCGGCGACGTAGGCGGCCGCGTGGCGGAGGGCGAGCCAGCGGGACGGTCGGCCGCTGCCGGCCCCGGCGACGGCGACGGCGGTCAGCTGGCCGAGGTAGGCGGGCACGAGGGGGAGGACGCAGGGCGAGAGGAAGGAGAGGACGCCGGCCACCACGGCGAGGCCGAAGCTCAGCTCGCCGCTCATGGGATCACCCGTTCGGGTTCGCCGGCGCCGTCGAGGACCCGATCGAGGAAGCGCCGGATGGCCCCGGCGCTCGTCGCCAGCTCGAGCCGCTCGCCGCCGCCCTCGAGGACGGGGATCGTGAAGGCGAAACGAGCCTCGAGGTCGGCGTCGGTGGCGACGTCGATCTCGCGAACCGGCGCCGTCGGGCGTCCGGCGGCGGCCCGCTCGGCGAGGAGGGCGTCGAGGATCGCCCGGGTCTCGTCGCAGAGGTGGCAGCCGTCCCGCCGGTAGAGGAGGAGGAGCGGAGGATCGGTCATCGTCTCGGGCGGCGATTGTATGCCGCCGACGTCGAAGGCCCCGTCGGGGTTCCCGGACCGGCCTTCGGCCGTGCTTCGGATGGCGCGCTACGATGGAAGGGCGCCCCCGTAGCTCAGTGGATAGAGCGAGGCCGTCCTAAGGCCTGCGTCGGGAGTTCGAATCTCTCCGGGGGCGCCAGCCATCGGTCCCGCCGAGGCCCGCCTGCGGCATCGGGCCGCCGGCGACGGTACCCTCGTGGCGTGCCGACCCACGCCGATGATTCCCGGCCGACCCCGCGCCGGGACGACGCGCCCTCGCCGGGCCTACCCGCGATCTCGTCCGAGGGCGACGCCCCGCCACCCGGGGTCCCCGCGCCCGACGCTCCGCCGGCCGAGGTCGTCGCCCTGGCCGAGGAACGGGCCGCGGCCCGCGCCGCCCGCGATTGGCCGACGGCCGACGGTCTCCGGGCCCGGATCGAGGCGGCCGGCTGGGCGATCGTCGATGACGGACTCGCCTACCGCCTCGCTCGCGCCCACCCCCCGACCGTCGACGTCGCCGGCCGCCGCCGCTACGGCCGGAGCGCCGACGTCCCGTCGCGCCTCGAGGCGGCACCCGTCGGGCTCGCCAGCGTCGTCCTCGTGGCGACCCGCTGGCCGGACGACGTCCGGCGTGCCCTGTCCAGCCTGACCGAACACGCTCCCGACGGCACCCAGCTCGTCATCGTCGGCGACGATCCGACCCCGGAGCAGGAGGCGGCTTTGCTCGCCATCGACGCCATCGATCCCGGCGGCCCGGGGCTGGCGACCGAGGTCGTCTTCACGGCCGGGCGGCTCGGGATGGCGGCGGCCCTGAACGCCGGCATCCGGCGCGCGGCGGCGGCCGTCGTCATCGTCATGGACGGGAGCGTCGAGCTCGTCGGCGATGCTGTGAGGCCGGTCGTGACGGCCCTCGAGGATCCCGATGTCGCCGTCGCCGGGGCCTGGGGCCTCGTCTCCACCGACCTCCGGCACTTCACCGAGATCGAGGCGGGCGAGGCGGCGGCCATCGAGGGCTACTGGCTCGCCTTCCGGCGTGCCGACTACGTTGCCCGTGGCCCCCTCGACGAGGGCTTCCGCTTCTACCGGAACCTCGACGTCTGGTGGAGCCTCGTCCTCCGCGACGAGGGCGAGGGGCGGCCACCGAGGCGCGCCGTCGCCCTCCGACTGCCCCTCCACCGCCACGAGCACCGGGGCTGGACGGAGCTGCCGGATCCCGAGCGCGACCGGCTCTCGAAGCGGAACTTCTACCGGGTCATCCGGCGCTTCGGCCGCCGTCGGGATCTCGCCGTCGGTCCGCCGGCGCCCTGAGGTCGGGGGCGTCCGTCGCCGCCGACCGCCTCGAGCTCCGACGAGCCGTCGGGTCGGTCGACGACCCGCCAGCCCCGGGCGGCGAGCTCGGCTCGGAGTCGGTCGGCCGCTTCGAAGTCGTGGCGCGAGCGCGCCTCGGCCCGCGCGGCGGCGAGGTGCCGGACGTCCTCCGGTGGCGCGGCGGCCCGGGTCGACACCCCGACCCGCGCCCGCCCCTCCGGGGGCTGGTCCCAGACCCGGTCGAGGTCGAGGCCGAGGACGACGTCGGCGTCGAGGACGAGCCAGCGGCGCTCGTCGGCGGCGAGGTCGGCGGCGAGGATCTCCCGGACGACGCCGAGGGCCCGGGGCAGGTCGAGATCGTCGTCGAGGGCGTCGACGAAGCGGTCGTGGAGACGACGCCCGGCCGGCGAGAGGGGAGCCGTCGGCACGTGGGCGCGATCGGAGAGCGGAAACGGGGGCTCGGCCCGACCGTGGCCGGTCGGCCCGTCGGCGATCCCCTCGGGCCGTGGCGGGGGCGGGGCGGCCCGGAGGGGGAGGGGAGCGGCCCAGGGACCGTCGGGGGGCGGCGGCCCGAGGCTCCGGAGGGTGGTCCGGAGGGAGCGGAGGCCGGCATCGGCGGCAGCGAGGGACGCCTCGGTGGCCCGCAGCTTGTGGCCGTAGCGGACGGTGGCGCAGAGGTACCGGAAGGCGAGGGGATCGAGCCCCCGCTCGACGAGGTCGTCGACGAGAAGGACGTTGCCGGCCGACTTCGCCATCTTCCGACCGCCCATGAGGAGGTGCTCGCCGTGGACCCAGGTCCGGGCCGGCAGCCGTCCGGTGAGGGCGCGGGCCTGGGTGATCTCGTCCTCGTGGTGGGGGAAGACGTTGTCGATGCCGCCGGTGTGGATCTCGAACTCGGGTCCGAGATAGCGGAGGCCCATGGCGGTGCACTCGATGTGCCAGCCCGGGAAGCCGCGACCGAAGCGGGCCGAGGGCCAGGCGAGGAGGCGACCCTGCCCGGCCGGCCGCCAGAGGGCGAAGTCGGCGGGGTGACGCTTCTCCGGGTCGACGGCGGCCCGGTAACCGGCCCGCAGCCGATCGAGGTCGTTGCCGGACAGCTCGCCGTAGGCCGGGTCGGTTTCGACGGCGAAGTAGACGATCCCGGAGGGCGCGACGTAGGCGGAGCCGCGGTCCACGAGCGCCTCGACGAGGCGGAGCATGTCCGCCACGTGCTCGCTCGCCCGCGGGTAGACGTTCGCCGGCAGGATGTTCAGGCGGGCCTCGTCGGCATGGAAGCGGGCCTCGTAGATGGCCGCGATCTCGGTCGGGTGTTTGCCCTCCATCTCGGCGGCGAGGAGCATCCGGTCCGGGCCCTCCTCCTGGCGCTCGTCGACGAGGTGGCCGACGTCGGTGACGTTCTTGACGTGCCGGACCGCGAGGCCGTGGTAGAGGAGGACCCGGCGGAGGACGTCGGCCAGGAGGTAGCTCCGCAGGTTGCCGAGGTGGGCGGGCCGGTAGACGGTCGGCCCGCAGGTGTAGATCCGGACCGGACCGTCGGCGGCGACGGCGTCGAGCCGACGGCCGAGGGTGTTGCGAAGGCGGAGCGTCATCCCGACACCTCGAGGGGAGCGACGCGATCGATGGTACCCGGCCGCCGGCTCCGCTCCCACGGGGTCGGACCGACCTTGCCGCACCCCTAACGTTTTCGCCGGGTTCTCGTTATGCGATGCGAGGCCCTGCTCCAGACATCGTTCCCCCGGCGGTGTGGTTCGGCGGGGCCTCCTTCGTTTCGGCTGTCGAACGCCCGTCGAGTGCCGGCCCTCGCCCGGCCGTCGCCCACCCGTCCCGCCACCGAACGCCGGCGCATCATCGAACGGCCGGGGGTCCCCGGCCGACTCCCTATACTCGGGCCATGCGCCGCTGGGTCTGCATCGTCGCCCTCCTCGCCGGGTTCGCAGCCGATCCAGGACTCCGTCCCCGCCCGCGGCGCCCGCCGGTGGCCGTCGAGCGACTCCTCGAGGAGGTCTTCGCCGACGACCGCCTGCCCGCCGACGTCCTCCGAGGCACGGCCGCCTGGTGGCTGCGGCTCTGAGGAGCCGGCGCCCCTCCCGGCGTGGCGGCGGTCTCCGGGGGCGTCGGGTCGGGCGGTCGGTCGGGCTCGCCGTTCTCGGCCTCGGTCTCGCCCTGGCCGTCCTCGGCGGACCCGCCGGGCCGAGCGCCGGTCGGGCGGCGGCTCCCGACGAGGCGCGGATCGTCGTCGGAGCGCCGGCGACCCTCGATCCGGCGGCGGCGGGCGACGCGGCGAGCGCGGCCGTCATCGGCGCCCTCTTCGAGACCGTGACGACCTACGACGCCGACCTCGTCCTCCGGCCGGCCCTCGCCGCCCGCTGGTCCGTCGAGAACGACGGCCGGCGGGTCGTCTTCGAGCTCCGCTCCAACCTCCGCTTCTCCGACGGCAGCCCGCTGACGGCCGAGGACGTCGTCCGGAGCTGGTTCCGGGTCATCGACCCCGACCGCCCGTCTCCCCTCGCCTCCCTCGTCGACGACGTCGTCGGGGCGGCCGCCTATCGCCGCGGCGAGACGCGCGACCCCGGCGGGGTCGGCATCCGGACCGAGGGCCCCGACCGGGTCGTCGTCGAGCTCGTGCGGCCCGGGGCGGACCTGCCCGCCATCGTCGCCAGCCCGACCTTCGCCGTCGTCCCGCCGGGGGTCGGTCGGGATCCGTCGGCCCTCGCCCCTGGCTCCTTCGTGGCGAGCGGCGGCTACCGTCTCAGCGCCGCGAGCCCGACGGCCCTCACCCTCGTCGCCAACCCGGCCTACTGGGCCGGCGAGCCGGCCATCCGGCGCCTCGAGCTCGTGACCGACCTCGGCGGCCGGAGCCCGGTGGCCGTCTTCGAGGCCGGCGAGGTCGACTACACGCCGATCGGCTCGGCCGACGCGACCTGGATCGTCTGGGATCGGGAGCTCGGCCCTGCCCTCCGCTCGGTCCCGGCCCTCGGCCTGACGTACGTCGGCTTCGATACGAGTCGCCCGCCCTTCGACGACGTCCGGATCCGGCGGGCCTTCGCCTGGGCGGTGAACTGGCGGCGGATCGTCGAGCTCACCGGGGACGGATCGACGCCGGCGACGAGCATGGTCCCGCCCGGCATTCCCGGCCGGCCCGAGGGCGACTACGGTCCGCGGTACGACCCCGAGGCTGCCCGTCGCGCCCTGGCCGAGGCGGGCTATCCCGGCGGGGCCGGTTTCCCGCCGGTCGCCTTCGTCAGCGGCGGAACCGGCTGGGAGGAGGCGATCGTCGGCGAGCTCCGGGCGACCCTCGGCGTCCCCATCTCGGCCGAGGTCATGCCCTTCGACGAGTACTTCGCCCGCCTCGACAGCGATCCACCGGCCTTCTGGGCCCTCTCCTGGATCGCCGACTACCCCGGTCCGAACGACTTCCTCGGCCTCCTCCTCGGCTCCGGACGAACGAACAACTACGGCCGCTGGGCCTCGGCCGAGTTCGACGCGGCCATCGAGGCCGCCCTCGAAGAGCCCGACCCGACCGCCGCCCGGGCCGCGTACGAAGCGGCCGAGGCCATCGTCGCCCGGGACGTCCCGGTCATCCCGGTCGCCTACGGCGACGGCTGGGCGCTCAGCCGGGCCGGGCTCCTCGGCGCCGGCCAGAACGGACTCGGCTCGCTCCGCTTCGCCGGCCTCGCCTGGGAGGCGCCGTGAGCCGGCGACTTGGCGGTCTCGGCGGACGGGCCCGCCTCGCCGCTGCGGGCCTCGTCCTGGCCGCGATCCTCGGTCTCGGGGCCGTCCCCCCGGCTGCCCGCGCCGCCGAGCCGAGCTTCGGGCCGCCGCGGGCGACGGCTGCCTTCGGGCGGGCCGTCGAGTTCGAGCAGCCCGTCGAGGGGCTCGGGCCGCTGAAGCGGGTCGAGATCCTCGTCTGGCTGGCCGAGCAACCGGTACCGACGGTTCGCTCGGTCCCTCCGCCGGATTCGGCGTCGACGACCCTTCGCTACGCCCTCGACCTGACGAGCGATCACCTCCTGCCGAACACGCCCTTGACGGCCCGCTGGCGACTGACCGACCCGGCCGGGCAGACCTGGCTCGGGCCGCCCGTCCGGATCGTCTACGCCGACGATCGCTTCCGCTGGCGGACCCGGGCCGGCGACCTCGTCCGGGTCCACTGGGTCGAAGGCGACGCCGCCTTCGGCGCCCGCGCCCTCAGGATCGCCGAGGCCGCCGTCGCCGAAGCCGAGGCCCTCCTCGGCGTCCGCGAGGAGCGACCGATCGACTTCTTCATCTACGCCGACGAGCAGGCCTTCTACGACGCCCTCGGCCCCGGAACCCGCGAGAACGTCGGCGGCCAGGCGAATGCCGAGATCCGGACCCTCTTCGCCCAGATCGGCCCGGGGCTCCTCGACAGCTCCTGGGTCGGCGTCGTCATCCCCCACGAGCTGACGCACCTCGTCTTCGACACGGCCGTCCGGAACCCGTACCACTTTCCGCCGCGGTGGTTGAACGAGGGGCTCGCCGTCTACCTGTCCGAAGGCTACGCGGCGAGCGACCGGTCGGCCGTCCTGGCGGCGGCCCGGGACGGCTCCCTCGTCCCGCTCTCGGGCCTGACCGCCCAGTTCCCGACCCGCCGGGAGGCCTTCTTCCTCGCCTACAGCGAGAGCGTGTCGGCCGTCGACTTCCTCGTTCGCCGCTTCGGGCGCGATGCCCTCGTCGCCCTCGTCCGGTCGTACGCGGCCGGGGTGACCGACGACGAGGCCTTCAGGGCCGCACTCGGCGTCGACGCGGCCGGCTTCGAGGCGGCCTGGCTCGCCGATCTCGGGGCGCCGCCGCCGACCCGCTACGGCCCCCAGCCGGCACCGCCGGGCCCGGTCCCCGACGCCTGGCGGGACGCGGCCCCGGGTCCGACCGCCTCGCCCGGGGCGAGCCGCTCACCCGCTCCCGCCGCCAGCAGGTCGCCGACGCCGGGGGAGGCACCGACCACCGATGCGGCGGCCCTCGTCGGCGTCCTCATCGCCCTCGGTCTCCTGGCGGCCCTCGGTGGCGCGGCCATGGCCGGCCGTCGCCGCCTGCCCTCGGACCGCCAGGCGGTCGCCGCCGAGCCGGGATCGGCCGACGAGCCGGGATCAGAGGAGGCCCGCCATGGCTAGCCTCGGCGAGCGGCTCCGGCGGGTGCCCTCCTGGCAGGTGACCCTCGGCGCCGCCCTCCTCGCCCTCGGCTTCCTCGTTGCCGCCCAGCTCCGCTCCGAGGGACCGCGGGTCCGCTACACCTCGCAGGAGCGGGCGCCGCTCATCGAGACCGTCCTCTCCCTCCAGCGCCAGCAGGACGCGTTGAAGACCCGGATCCTCGAGCTGAACGACGCCATCCGGGAGCTCCAGCGGCGAGGGGAGGGGAGCGCCGCCCTCGTGGCCGAGCTGAACCGGCAGATCGAGGCCGCCCGGGTCGCGGCCGGGCTCGTCGCCCTCGAGGGCCCCGGCCTCGTCCTCCAGCTCACCGACGCCACGGGCCCCCTCCCGCCGGGGGCGAACCCGACCGACGGCCTCGTGAAGAGCGACGACATCCGGACCCTCGTCGAGGAGCTCTGGCTCGCTGGAGCCGAGGCGATCGCCGTCAACGGCGAGCGGGTGACCGTGTCGACGGCCATCCTCGACATCGGCGGCTCGGTCCTCGTCAACTCGGCCTACCTCGCCCCGCCCTACCAGATCGCGGCCATCGGTCCGCCGGGCCTCTACGACCGCCTGAGCGCGTCGGCCGGGTTCGTCGACTTCGTCGTCAACCGGGCCGACGCCTTCGGTCTCGGCCTTTCGTTCGCCGAGCCCGAGCGGGTGGTCGTGCCCGCCTACGCCGGCACGGTCACCCTCCGCTACGCCCGTCCCGAGGCGTCGCCGAGTCCCGGAGGGTCGTGAGCCGATGCGGAGTCGAAACGCCCAGCTGAGCGTGACCGCCGTCGCCTTCCTCCTCGGGCTCCTCGTCGTCGTCCAGCTCCGGTCCCAGGTCGGTCTCTCGGGCCTCGAGGCCCGCTCGGCCCAGGAGCTGACGGTCCTCGTCGCCAACCTGACGAGCCGGAACGATCAGCTCCGCCGCGAAGTGGCGACCCTCGAGCGGGAGGTCAGCGACCTGACCCAGGCCGCGGCCCGGGGCGAATCGTCCATCGACCGGCTCCGGATCGACCTCGCCCGGCTCCGGGTCTGGGCCGGGCTCGATCCCGTCGTCGGCCCCGGGATCCGGATCACGGTCGGGGGCCTCCTTCCCGGGTCGGCCGTCGAGGAGCTCATCAACGAGCTCCGGAACGCCGGCGCGGAGGCCATCGCCGTCGGCGGCGTGCGGATCGTGCCCGGCTCCGTCGTCGCCGGCCCGCCGGGCGCCGTCTCGGTCGAGAACACCGCCCTCGGCGATCCCTTCGAGATCGAGGCCATCGGCTCGCCGGAGACGCTCACCGGTTCCCTGACCCGGATGGGCGGGATCGTGGCCCAGCTGTCGGCCCGCTTCCCGGAGGCGACGATCACGGTCACGCCCCTCGACCGCCTCCGCTTGCCGGCCACCGACCGGGACCTTCGGCCGACCCACGGCACGCCGACCCTCTGATAGGCTGGCCGGCCGATGGCTGGTCCACCTCCGATCGAGTTCTGGCTCGGCGACGTCGTCCGGCTCCGCCGCCCGCACCCCTGCGGCGGAACGGACTGGCGCGTCGATCGGCTCGGCGCCGACATCGGTCTCCGTTGCCTCGGCTGCGGCCGCCACGTCCTCGTCGAGCGGCGTCGCCTCGAACGGCGCCTCGTCACCTTCGTCAGCCGCGGCGACGCCCTTCGGTCTCGGGCCGTCGCCCCGGTCGATCGGTGAGCCGCGGCGGGCCACCGGTCGAGCCCGTCGGGGGAGGCGTCGCCGCCGTCCTCCAGGTCCGGCCGTTCCTCCTCCTCTGGCTCGCCCAGGCCGCCACCCAGATCGGCGGCAACATGGTCATCTACGGCCTGACCGTCGTCGTCTTCGCCTCGACCCGCTCGAACGCCGCCGTCAGCCTCCTCCTCCTCACCTTCCTCGTGCCGGCCGTCCTCTTCTCGGCCGTCGCCGGCGTCTACGTCGACCGGTTCGACCGCCGATCGATCCTCGTCGCCACGAACCTCCTCCGCGGCCTCGCCTTCGTCGTCCTGTGGGCCGTCGGCCCGAACCTGGTGGCGATCTACGTCTTGAACGCCTTCGTGTCCCTCGTCACCGTCTTCTTCGCCCCGGCCGAGGCATCGATGATCCCGCACCTCGTGCCCCGCCGCCTCCTCATCGCCGCCAACGGCCTCTTCACCTTCACCATGAACGCCGCATTCGCCCTCGGCTTCGCCCTCCTCGGGCCGCTCGTCGTCACCCTCGCCGGGACCGACGTCCTCCTCCTCGTCATCGCCAGCCTCTACCTCGTCGCCGCCGGCTTCTGCACGACCCTGCCGAGTTCGCCGCCGAACGACGGACGGCTCAGCCCCCAGGCGGTCGTCCTCGACGCCGAGCGGGCGATGGAATCGACCCTCGGTCAGTTCCGCGACGGCCTCGCCTTCATCGCCGGGCACCGGGCGATCAGCTGGTCCCTCGCCTACCTCGCCATCACCGCCTCCCTCATCGGGGTCCTCGGCGTCCTCGGTCCCGACTTCGCGACCCGGGCCCTCGGGCTTGCCCCGAAGGACTTCGTCGTCGTCGTCCTGCCCCTCGGTCTCGGGCTCGTCCTCGGGATCCTCCTCCTGAACACGTACGGGCGCTATCTCCCGCGTCGGCGGGTCATCGAGGCCGGGCTCCTCGCCCTGGGCATCCTCCTCGGGCTCCTGTCGGTGGCCGGACCGCTGACCCGCGCCCTTCAGACGGCGACGCCGGACGGCCCCATCGGCGACCTGTCGGGCCTCCTCTCGCTCCTCGCCGTCGTCGTCGCCATCGCCTTCCTGGCCGGCGTCGCCTACGCCGTCGTCGCCATCCCGGCCCAGACCCAGCTCCACGAGGACCTGCCGCCCGACGTTCGGGGTCGGGTCTTCGGGGTTCTGAACATGCTCGTCTCCATCGCCAGCTTCGTGCCGATCATCGTCGTGGGGCCGATCTCGGACCTCGTCGGCACCCCGACGGTCATCTTCGTCATCGGCGTCCTGGTTCTCCTCGCCGGTGCCGGATCCGTCCTTCTCCGGGGTCCCCTCCGACCGGCCGAGCGGGCCCTCCGGGCCGATCGTCCGGCGCCGGGTCCCGTCGATCCCCTCACCGTCGCCCTCGGCGCCGAGGAGCACGTCGACGCGGCCATGAGCGCCGCCGGCGCGGCCGGGGACGCGCCGGTCGAGCCCGACGCGAATGGTCGAGGTGCAGCGGGAGGTCGAGGCGGCCGCAGGCCCGCGGCGGCCGCGCTAGCCGGCGGCCCGGCGATGCCTGACGATCGTGGGCCGGGCCGAGCCGACCTCGTCGTCGAAGGCCGGATCGCCACCCTCGCCGGCTCGACCGGCTGGGGCTGGGTCGAGGCGATCGCCGTGGCAGGGGGCCGGGTCGTGGCGGCTGGTCGGGCGGGGGATCTCGACGGGCTTCGGGATCGCCGGACGCGGCGCCTCGTCCTCGCCCCTGACGAGGTCCTCCTGCCCGCCCTCACCGACGCCCACCTCCACCTCCTCGACGCCGCCAGGGCCGAGGCCGAGCTCGACCTCTCGGCTGCCAGGAGCCTCGCCGAGGGGCTCGCCCTCGTCGCCGACCGGCATCGGGCCCTGCTGCCCGGTCGCTGGCTCGTCGGGCGGGGCTGGGCCGCCCATCGCTTCGGCGGCTGGCCGTCGGCCGACGACCTCGAGGCGGCGGCGCCCGGGCGTCCGGCCGCCCTCTGGTCCCAGGATCACCACGGCCTCTGGGTGAGCCGAACCGCCCTCGCAGCGGCGGCCGTCGGCCCCGAGACGCCCGACCCGCCGGGTGGCCGGATCGTTCGCGATGCGGCCGGCCGGCCGACGGGGCTCCTCCTCGAGGGGGCCGTCGGGCTCGTCCTCGCCGTCGTGCCCGAGCCCTCGGTCGAGGAGGTCGTCGATCACGTCGCCGCCTTCGCTCGGCGGCTCCTGGCGCTCGGGCTCGTCGGCATTCAGGATCCCGGTCCCCTGCGGCCCGACGCGACCCTCGATCGGGTCGTCGCCGTCTACCGCCGCCTCGAGGCGAGCGGGCGCTTCCGGATCCGGGCCGACGTGTCGCTCCGTCTCGAGGCACTGGAGGCGGCCCTGGCGGCGGGTGTCCGGACCGGGGCGCCCCTGACGCCCGAGGTCGGGCTGGTCCGCTTCGGCTGGTTGAAGGTCTTCGCCGACGGCGCCCTCGGTTCCCGGACGGCGGCCCTCCTCGAGCCCTACGAGACCCCCGGCCCGGCCCCGGCGACGGGGATCTGGCGGCTCGAACCTTCTGAGCTGGCCGCGGTGGCCGAGCGGGCGAGCCGGGCGGGGATCGCCGTCCAGATCCACGCCATCGGCGACGCCGCCGTTCGGGCCGCCCTCGACGCCCTCGAGCCGACGGTCGGGCGGACCGTCGCCGCGCCCAGGATCGAGCACGCCCAGCTCGTCCATCCGGCCGACGTCGCCCGCTTCGGGGCGGCCGGGGTCGTCGCCTCGGTCCAGCCGATCCACCTCGTCACCGACGCCGAGCCGGCCCTGGCGGCCTGGGGGGAGCGGGCCCGCCGCTCCGGGTATCCGTGGCGCTCCCTCGAGGCCGGCGGGGCGGTGCTCGCCTTCGGCTCGGACGCCCCTGTCGAGCCCGTCGACCCCTGGCCGGCCATCGAGGTCGCCGTGACCCGTCGGAACCCGAACCGGCCGAGCGAGGTCCTCCTCGGGGTGGAGGAGGGGCTCGAGCTGTCGACGGCGATCCGGGCGGCGGCCTCGGGCGGCCCCCGCTCGGCCGGGGCCGCGGAGCGCGGCCGTCTCGAGCCGGGGTGCCTCGCCGACGCGGTCGTCGTCCCGGCCGCGGCGCTGCGGGAGCCCGTCGAGCCGGGTGGGCCCCTCGGCCGGGTTCGACCGCAACTCGTCCTCGTCGGGGGCGAGATCGCCTACGAGGGCTGAACCGGGGCGGGGTTCGGGCGCCGGTCAGCGCTCGGTGGCGACACCCCCGTCCGGGGTGCAGCTCAGGCTCGCTGGCGGTCCCGACGCACGGGCCCGCGCTGGCGCCGGGCCTCGAAGAAGAGGACGGCCGCCGCTGCGGCGACGTTCAGCGAATCGGCGAGGCCGGCCATGGGGATGTGGACGGGCGTGACGTCGGGGCCGCTCCAGACGGGGCCCAGGCCTCGCGCCTCGCTGCCGAGGACGATGGCGAGCGGGCCCCGGAGGTCGGCCTCGGTGTACGGGACACCGTGGCCGGCGCTCGCCGCGGCGATCCGGATCCTGCGGCTCCGGAGCCAGGCGGCGACGTCCTCGCTCGGGGCGACCGCAACGGGGACGGCGAAGACCGTGGCGACGCTGGCCCGGATGGCGTTCGGGTGGAAGGGGTCGGCGCCCGGACCGGCGGCGAGGATGGCGTCGAGGCCGGCGGCGTCGGCGGAACGGACGATGGCACCGAGGTTGCCCGGCTTCTCGACGCCTTCGACGACGGCGACGAGGGGATCGGCCGGGAGGGCGAGGCGGGCGAGGTCGGTCGGCGGTGTGGCGACGACGCCGAGGATCCCGTCCGGGCGATCGCCGTAGGCGATCCGACGGAAGGCCCGGGGCCCGCACGCGACGACCGGGACGCCGGCCGCGGCGACGGCGGCGAGGGTCATCTGCCCCTCGGAGTCGGCTCGGTGGTCGGT
Organism: Chloroflexota bacterium; assembly: GCA_026004015.1. GTDB lineage: Bacteria > Chloroflexota > Limnocylindria > Limnocylindrales > CSP1-4 > BPIH01. Next base: position 67,611 of record BPIH01000002.1, read on the forward strand.
CGAAAGGTAGACCTCGACGACCTCGACGCCGGCCTCGATGGCGCGACGGACTTCGCGGGCGCCGTCGACGAGGGCGAGGCGCCGAGCGGTCCGCTCGTGGCGGTCGCGGAGGGCGGCGACGGCCCGGAGACGGGGGTTCGCCGGGCTCGTGATGACCGGGCCCGGGAAGGTGGCCGGCGCTCCGCCGGGGAACGTGGCCGGCGTCCCGCTCGGGGACCCGGCCGCCGGCCGCCCCGGAGACGTGGTCGATTCCCCGGACGAACCCGGGGCCACAACCCCGCCCGGACCGGTTCGCCGGAAGACGTCGTCGTCGTGCACGCCTTCCATCATCGCCCAACGCCCGGTGCGGCGCCCGGCACCCGCAAAACCGGGGCGGAGCCGCCGGCCGGGATCGGGGACGGGTAGCGGGCCAAAAAAACCGACCGGGTCCGACCGACGTACCGACGGTCATGAGGCCACGTTCAACCGGCAGCGCCCCACGGACCCGCGTACGAGGGAGCCGCCCCCTCCTGACGGTCCTCCTCGTCGCGATCCTCACCGCCGCCGGCTGCACCCAGCCCGGTGGCCCCGACGCGTCGCCCGCCGCCAGCCCGCCCGCCTCCTACGACTACGGGTACTGAGTCCGCGGCCGTCGGCGGGTTCGACCGTGGCCATGAGCGGTCGTCTCGCGCCCGTACCCAGCCGGTCTCGCCACCGGGAGACCGGCGGCGACCGCGGCCGGCTTCCGCTATCATGACCGCCGCCAGGGCGGTTAGCTCAGTTGGTTAGAGCGCATGCTTGACATGCATGAGGTCAGAGGTTCAAGTCCTCTACCGCCCACCAGACCCCGAACGCGACGAGCGGGACACGTCGTCCGCCGCTGACGACTCCAGAGAGCCGGGCCCTGGCTGGAAGCCCGGCGTCGACGGGCGGACGATACCACCCGTGAGCGGCCGGCGAACCGGCCCGGGAGCCGCCCGTTAGCGCGGTCACGAGAGCGCCGTCGCGACCGCGCCCGGCCGCTGGCCGAGGCGACGGGACGACGGCGAAGCGCGGGTGGAACCGCGGGAGATCGAACCTCCCGTCCTGCGGGGCGGGGGGTTTTTCGTATGAGGCGCCGACGGATCGGCAAGGCGAGGAAGATCATGGCCGAGCGAGAAGAGGACGGGGCGGTCGTCGCCCCGGAGATCGCCCTGGACGAGGCGGGCCCGGTTCCGGAACGGACGTCGGCCGAGGAGCTTCTCGACGCCGGCGCCCACGACGAGCTCGACGCCATGCGCCACTCGGCGGCCCACGTCATGGCCGAGGCCGTCCTCGACCTCTTCCCGGGCGCCCGGCTCGGGATCGGGCCGGCCATCGCGGACGGCTTCTACTACGACTTCGACCTGCCGAGGCCCCTGACCCCGGAGGACCTCGAGCAAATCGAGGCCCGGATGCGGGCGAGCGTCGCCGCCGATCATCCCTTCGTGCTCCGTGAGATGTCCTTCGAGGAGGCGAGAACCTTCGTCGAGGCCCAGGGCCAGCCGTACAAGGTCGAGATCCTCGACGAGCTCGCCGCCCGGGCCCGGAAGGCGGGCCAGCCGCTTCCCCGGCCGACCTTCTACGAGCACGGTCCCTTCATCGATCTCTGCCGGGGCCCCCACGTCGCCTCGACCGGTCGGATCGGCCCCTTCAAGCTCCTCGCCGTCGCCGGCGCCTACTGGCGGGGCGACGAGAAGCGGCCGATGCTCCAGCGGATCTACGGGACCGTCTGGCCGACCCAGGCCGAGCTCGACGCCTACCTCTGGCGGCGGGCCGAAGCCCGACGCCGCGACCACCGGCGGCTCGGCGTCCAGCTCGACCTCTTCAGCTTCCACGACGTCAGCCCCGGCTCGGCCTTCTGGCACCCGAAGGGGATGCGGATCTGGCGGACCCTGGAGACGGCGATGCGGGAGCTCCAGGAGCGGGAGGGCTACCTCGAGATCGGGACCCCGATCGTCGTCCACCGCCGGCTCTGGGAGCAGTCGGGCCACTGGGAGCACTACGCGGCGAACATGTTCCGCCTCGAGATCGAGGGCCAGGAGTTCAGCCTGAAGCCGATGAACTGCCCCGAGAGCACGTTCATCTACCGGAGTCGGGTCCGCTCCTATCGTGATCTTCCGCTCCGGTACGCCGAGTACGGGCGGCTCCACCGGAACGAGCGGTCGGGCGTCCTCCACGGGCTGACCCGGGTCCGCCACTTCGTCCAGGACGACGCCCACATCTACTGCCGGCCCGACCAGCTCGCCGACGAGCTGGCCAGCCTCTTCGCCATGATCCGCGAGGTCTACGGCTGGTTCGGCCTCGTGCCGCGCTACACCTTCGCCACCCGACCCGACGACGCCCTCGGCGATCCGGCCCTCTGGGATCGGGCCGAGCGGCTCATCGCCGAAGCCCTCGATCGCGACGGGGCCGCCTACACGGTGAAGCCGAAGGACGGGACCTTCTACGCCCCGAAGGTCGACGTCTACATCGACGACGCCCTCGGTCGGGAGTGGCAGCTGGCGACGATCCAGATCGACCTCGTCATGCTCCCCGAGCGGTTCGACCTCACGTACGTCGACGAGTCGGGACGGCACCAGCGCCCGATCGCCATCCACCGGGCCATCTACGGCTCCCTGGAGCGCTTCATCGGCATCCTCGTCGAGCACTTCGCCGGTGCCTTCCCGCTCTGGCTGGCGCCGGTCCAGGCCGTCGTCATCCCGATCGCCGATCGCCACGCCGGGGCGGCCGGCGAGCTCGCCGCGGTTCTCCGGACGGCCGGCCTCCGGGTCGAGGTCGACGCCTCGGGGAGCCGGATGCAGAACCGGATCCGGCTCGCCCAGGAGCAGAAGGTGCCGTACATGCTCGTCCTCGGCGACCGCGAGGTGGCGAGCCGGACCGTCGCCGTCCGGCGGCGTGACGGAACCCAGGAGCCGCCGGTCGGCTGGGCCGAGCTCGCCGAACGCCTCCGCCGCGAAGTCGCCGAGCGGCTCGTCGAGGCGCCGAAGGCCGAACCGGGAGCCGGCTGAGCGGACGCGCCCGGCGGGGCGCCGTCGGACGTCCGAATTGCCGGGCCGCGAAGCCCTGTGCTATCCTGCCGCGGCGGCACGGCCGGGCCGAGGCGCCCGGCCGTCGTCGGCCAACGAGGAACGCACTCGAAGGGGTTAGCCATCAGCCGAGACCTGCGCGTCAACGAGATGATCCGGATCTCGCCGGTTCGGGTCGTCGACGAGAACGGAAACCAGCTCGGGATCATGCCCACGGCCCGGGCCCTCGAGATGGCGCAGGAACGAGGCTTCGACCTCGTCGAGGTCGCTCCGATGGCCAATCCGCCGGTGGTCCGCTTCCTCGACTTCGGCCAGTACAAGTACGAACTGGCGAAGCGCGAGAAGGAGGCGAAGCGCCGGCAGCGGGCGGTCGACTTCAAGGAGGTTCGCCTCCGCCCGAAGATCGGCCAGGCCGACTTCGAGACGAAGGTGAACCGGGCCATCGAGTTCCTCGAAGACGGCGATCGGATCAAGGTCACCGTCCAGTTCCGGGGTCGGGAACTCACCCATCCGGAGCTCGGTCGGAACCTCCTCTTCCGGTTCGCCGAAGCGATCAAGGACCACGGAACCGTCGAGCGGGCCCCCTCGCTCGAGGGTCGGGCGATGCACATCACGGTCGCCTCGATCCACAAGCCGAAGGCCGTCGAGGCGAAGGCCGGCGACGGAAAGCCGAAGGCCGCGGAGACGAGGCCCGGAGACGGCCGCCGAGGGGCCGAGAGCGCCCCGGGTTCGGGTCCGTCCCCGGATGCGCCGACGCCCGCCGCTTCGGCCGCCCCGCCCGCGAGCGGCGGTGCCGGACGGACGGTCGGGATGACGACAGGAGAGTGAGCGAAGCGTGCCGAAGATGAAGAGCCACCGCGCCGCCGCCAAGCGGATCGGCGTCAGCGGCAGCGGGAAGTACATCCGCGTCAAGGCGTGGCGGGGCCACCATCTCGAGATCAAGCCCTCCCGCCGGACCCGCCGCTACCAGGGCAAGGCGATCCTCGGGCCCGAGCACGCCCGCCAGATCCGGCGGCTCCTGCCGTACCTGTAGCGAGGCGAAGGGACCATGACTCGAGTCAAGCGGGGCGTCACCGCCCACCGCCGCCACAAGCGGCTCCTGGAGGCCGCCGAGGGCCGGAAGGGAACCCGGTCGAAGCTCGTCAAGCCGGCCCGCGAGGCGCTCCTCCACGCCCTCGCCTACGCGACCCGGGATCGGAAGCAGCGGAAGCGCCAGCTCCGGCAGCTTTGGATCGTCCGCATCAACGCCGCGGCGCGGCTCCACGGCCTGACCTACGGTCGACTCGTCGCCGGACTCCGCCGGGCGAACGTCATCCTCGATCGGAAGATCCTCGCCGACATCGCCGTTCGGGACGCCGAGACCTTCGGGCGGATCGCTGCCGTCGCCCGCGACGCCTGATCGGACGCCGCCGAACCGCTCCCGCGTGACCGCTCCGCTCGGAGTCGACCGCCGCATCCGATCCGCCGGCCCGTGTCCATCGACCTCGCCGGGCTGACCCGGCAACTCGAGCTCCTCCGCGACGAGATCCTGGCGGCCGCGGCGGCGGCGCCGGATCTGGCGAGCCTCGAGCGGCTCCAGATCGACGTCCTCGGCCGGAAGGGTCGGCTGACGGCCGTCCTCCGGGGCATCGGGTCCCTGCCGGCGGACGACCGGCCGAAGGTCGGCGCCGTCGCCAATGCCGTGCGGGCGGCCATCGAGGCGGCCGTCGCCGAACGGCGCGAGGCCCTCCGGGCGGAGGCGATCGCGACCCGGATCGCGAGCGAGCGGGTCGACGTGACCCTCCCGGGGCGGCCCGTCCCCCGGGGTAGTCGGCACCCGATCCCCGAGACCATCGCCGCCATCGCCGAGGTCTTCGGGCAGTTCGGCTTCGTCGTCTACGAAGGGCCCGAGGTCGAGACCGACGTCCACAACTTCCAGATGCTGAACATCCCCCTCGACCATCCGGCCCGCGACCTCTGGGACACCCTCTACGTCGACCTCGACGGCTACCTCCTGCGGACCCACACCTCGCCCGGTCAGATCCGGGTCATGGCGCGCGAGCGGCCACCGATCCGGGCCCTCCTGCCCGGCCGCTGCTTCCGCTACGAGGCCGTCGACGCCTCCCATGGCTTCGAGTTCTTTCAGGTCGAGGGGCTCATGATCGACGAGGGGACGTCGATGGCCGACCTGCGCGGGCTCCTCGACGAGTTCGCCGGGGCCCTCTTCGGAGCCGGGCGGGCGACCCGCTTCCGGCCGGGCTACTACCCCTTCACCGAACCCTCGGTCGCCTTCGACGTCCGCTGCGTCGTCTGCGACGGCGCCGGCTGCCCGGCCTGCTCGCGGACGGGCTGGATGACGATCCTCGGGGCCGGCATGGTCCATCCCGTCGTCCTCCAGTACGGCGGCCTCGACCCGGAGCGCTACCAGGGCTTCGCCTTCGGGATGGGCGTCGAGCGGATCGCCAACCTCCGTCACGCCGTGGCCGACCTCCGCTACTACCTTGAGAACGACCTCCGCTTCCTGGAGCAGTTCCGATGAGGGTGCCCCTTTCCTGGCTCGCCGACTACGTCGACCTCGACCTGACGCCCGAGGCCCTCGCCGATCGGCTCACCCTCCTCGGCATGGAGGTGAAGGCGATCGAGCGCTGGGGATCGGACTGGCGCTCCGTCGTCGTCGGCGAGCTCGTTGCCGTCGACCCCCACCCGAACAGCGAGCGCCTCTCCCTGGCCCGGGTGAACGTCGGCGATGGGACCCTCCGCGAGATCGTCTGCGGGGCGACGAACATCGCCACCGGCCAGCGGGTTCCCGTGGCCCTGCCCGGGGCCGTCTTGCCGGGCGGGCGCCGGATCGAGCGGGCCGAGAAGCTCGGGGTCGTGAGCGACGGCATGCTCTGCTCGGGCGACGAGCTCCGGCTGACGACCGACGCCGAGGGGATCCTCATCCTGCCCGCCGATGCGCCCATCGGCCGGCCCCTGGCCGACCTCTTCGGTGACGTCGTCCTCGACGTCGACGTGAAGCCGAACCGGGGCGATGCCCTCTCCCTCGTCGGCCTCGCCCGCGAGGTAGCGGCGGTGACCGGCGCCAGGGTCCGCCTCCCGCGGGCCGAGGTGGCCGAGGAGGGACCGCCCGTCGAGGAGCGGCTGAGGGTGGAGATCGAGGAGCCGGGTCTCTGCCCCCGCTTCGTCGGGCGCTGGGTCGATGGAGTCCGGGTCGGTCCCTCGCCGGATCGCGTCCAGATGCGCCTCCTCGCCGCCGGCATGCGGCCGGTGAGCAACGTCGTCGACGCCTCGAACTACGTCATGCTCGAGCTCGGCAAGCCGATCCACACGTTCGACGCGGCGGCCGTCGAGGGCGGCCGGATCGTCGTCCGGCGGGCCCGGCCGGGGGAGACCCTCGAGACCCTCGACCACGAGGAGCGGATCCTCGATCCCGAGACCCTCCTCATCGCCGACCCCCGCGGCCCCCTCGCCATCGCCGGGGTCATGGGCGGCGCCGCCTCGGAAGTGAGCGAGGCGACCCGCTCGGTCATCATCGAGTCGGCGATCTTCGACCCGGTCAGCATCCGCCGGACCGCCTTCCGCTACGCCCTCCGGTCGGAGGCGAGCCTCCGCTTCGAGAAGGGCCAGGAGTTCGGCCTCGCCCCCCTCGGGGCCGACCGGACGGCCCACCTCATCGTCGCCTGGGCCGGCGGGACCGTCGCCCGGGGCCGGGTCGACACGAACCCGCGCGAGCCGGAGCCGGTCCGCATCCCCTTCCGGCCGGCCCGGGTGAACCGCCTCCTCGGGACGGCGCTCTCGGGGGCCGAGCAGCGGGAGCTCCTCGCCCGGGTCGGGGTCGAGACCGAGCCGGCTCGGGGCGAGGTCCGCGTCCCCGTCGCCCGTGGCGAGCGGCCCCACGACGTCGTCGCGGCGGGCGAGGAGGCCATCGTCGCCGTCGCCCCGCCCTGGCGCCGGGATCTGGCCATCGAGGCCGATATCGCCGAGGAGATTGCCCGGATCCGCGGCTACGAACGGATCGGCGGCACCCGGCCCGACACGCCGATGCCGGCCTACCGGCGCTCGCCCCTCGGCGTCCGGGATGCCGTCCGGACGGCCCTCGTCGGGGCCGGCCTGGCCGAGGTCGTCACCCACGCCCTCGTCGCTCCCGAGGAGCTCGAGGCCTACCGGCTCCGCCGACCAGTTCCATCCCTCGACGACCCCGAGCCCGTTGCCACCCCGATCCGGGTCACGAACCCCCTCTCGAGCCTCCACTCCGTCCTCCGCCAGACCCTCCTCCCGAGCCTCACCGGCGTCGTCCTCCTGAACCTGCGGCGGGGTCGACCGGGGGTCGCCATCTTCGAGATCGGCAAGGGCTACGGGCGGGGCCCGGAGGGGCCGGTCGAATGGTGGCGCCTCGGGATCGCCCTCGCCGGCGCTGCGACGCCGCCCTCGCCGCTCCTCCCGCGGCGGAGCTTCGACCTCGACGATGCGAAGGGCCTCGTCGAGCACGTGGCTGCGGCCCTCGGCTTCGCCGAGCCGCGCTTCACGGCCGAGGCCGACGAACCCCTCTTCCACCCCGGCCGAACGGCCCGCCTCGAAGCCCGCCTGGCGGCCGACGCCGCCGCCATCGGTCTCGTCGGGATCGTCGGCGAGCTCCACCCGGCCCGCCTCGAGGCCCTCGAGATCCGGGACCGTCTCGTCCTCGCCGAGCTCGCCGTCCGCGGCCTCGGCGAAGGCTGGCTCGAACCGCCGAAGGTCGCCGCTCCGCCGCGCCATCCGACCGTCGAACGAGACCTCGCCGTCGTCGTCGGCGAGACCGTCCCGGCCGCCCGCGTCGCCGAGACGATCCGCTCGTCGGCGGGTCCGCTCCTCCGCCGCCTCCAGCTCTTCGACGTCTACCGGGGCGCCCCGCTCGGCGAGGGCGAACGGAGCCTTGCCTACCGGCTCACCTTCTGGGCCGAAGGACGGACGCTCACCGAGGAGGAGGTCGAGGCGGTCGTCGCGGCGGTGACGGGGGCCCTCGAGCGGGAGGTCGGGGGTCGGCTCCGAAGCTGACCCGCCGCCGTCGCCGTCCGTCGTCGCCCGGGGCCAGGTCCCGTTCGGCCGCGAAACGGGGCTCGACCTTGCGGTGAGGCGCGTCCCGCTGCTACGCTTGCCCGTCGCCCGCCGGGGCCGTCGGCACCGGCCATGAAACTGGGGAGCACTCGGTGGACGTTGCCGAATTTCTGAGCTCGATCGATCTCTTCGACCTGCTCGCCATCCTCTTCGTCTTCGCCATGTTCATCCTCGGGGTCATCCAGGGGACGATCCGTCGCCTCCTCGGGCTGGCGGCGATCACCTTCTCCTTCCTCCTCGCCAGCCAGCTCCGCGACCCCCTCGGCGCCTTCCTCGCCGCCAACTGGACCCACCTCCCGGCCGAGTACAGCTACATGATCGGCTACGGGACGGTCTTCGTCGCGGCGAGCGTCGCCACGAGCCTCGTCATCCAGGGCTTCTACCGGCCCCAGCCGCTCTTCGCTCGAGCGACCTTCGTCGACGAGGTCCTCGGCGGAGCCGTCGGTGTCGTCCAGGGGCTTGTCGTCCTCGGTGCGGTGATCGTCATCCTCGACTCCTTCTTCCGGATCCCGGGCATCGCCCCGAACCCGAACGAGCTCGGCATCCTCCGGGACGCCTTCCTCGCCTACGATGGCTCCGGGACCGCCGCCCTCTTCCGCGAGACCCTCGTCCCGGCCTTCTTCAGCGTCCTCGGTGGTTTCGTCCCCGACGCCGTCCGTGGTCTCTTCGTCGCCGCTCGCTGAACCCGTCGGCGGTCCCGCCGACGGGCCGGCCGCCGCGACGCCGTCGTCCCTCCCGCCGCTCGTCCCCCGATCCCTTCTCGCCGGGCCGACCCTCGAGGCGGCCCGTGCCCTCCTCGGCGCCCTCCTCGTCCGGGAGGGGCCCGGACCGGAGCGCCGGATCGGGCGGATCGTCGAGGTCGAGGCGTACATCGGGATCGAGGACCGGGCCTGCCATGCCCGGTTCGGACCGACGAGGCGGAACGGGGTCATGTTCGGCCCGCCGGGCCGGGCCTACGTCTACCGGGTCTACGGGATGTACGACTGCCTGAACATCGTCACCGAGCCCGAGGGCGCGCCGGCGGCCGTCCTCGTCCGGGCCCTCGAACCCCTCGCCGGCCTGACCGCCATGCGGCGGGCCCGGGCCGCCCTCGCCGCCGAGCGCCACCGCTGGTCGGCCGAGCGGGCGGCGGCCGAACTCGCCCGGGTCGAGACCCTTCCGCTCGCGCGGCTGGCGAGCGGTCCCGGGCTCGTGGGGGCCGTCCTCGACCTCGACCCGAGCTGGTCGGGAATCGACCTCTGCGCCTCCGATTCGCCCCTTCGCCTCCACTGCCGACCGATCGACGAGCCGGCGCCGGCCGTCGTCGTCGGTCGGCGGGTCGGGGTCGACTACGCCGGGGAACCGTGGCGGAGCCTCCCCTGGCGCCTCGCGGTGGCCGGGCACCCGGCCGTGTCGCGGCCGCCCCTGGACCGTCCGAGGCGGTCCCGCTGAGCCATGGACGAGCGATCCCTCGAGATCCTCGAGTTCCCGGCCATCCGGGCCCGCCTCGCCGAGCTGACGACCTTCGGCCCGGCCCGGCGCATCGCCGAGGCCCTCGTTCCGAGCGCCGATCCCGTCGTCGTCGCCCGCGGTCTCGACGAGACCGACCAGGCCCGGGCCCTCCGGGCGGAGCGGCCCGAGGTCGGCATCGGCGGCGCCGTCGACATCGGCCCGGCCATCGAGCGCGCCGCCCGGGGCGGGCGCCTCGAGCCGACCCAGTTCCTCGGCATCGCCGAGACCCTCGACGCGGCGGCCCGCCTGGCGACGCAGCTCGCCGACGACCGGCGGCCGCTCCTCCGGGACCTGGCGCGGCGTCTCCACGCCCTGCCCGCCCTCCGGGCGACCCTGGCTCGGAGCTTCGATCCGACGGGCGAGCTCCTCGACACCGCCTCGCCGAGGCTCGGTGCCCTCCGGGCGGCGGTCCGGGTCGCCTACGAGCGGCTCCGACGGCGCCTCGACAGCCTCGTCGCCTCCGAGCTCGGCTCGGCCCTCCAGGAGCCCATCGTCACCGTCCGCAACGGCCGCTACGTCGTTCCGATCCGGGCCGAGGCCCGCGGCCGGGTCCGCGGCATCGTCCACGACGCCTCTTCGAGCGGCCAGACCCTCTTCGTCGAGCCCCTCGTCGTCGTCGAGCTCGGCAACGCCTGGCGGGAGGCGCAGGCCGCCGAGGCGGAGGAGGTCGAGCGGATCCTCGACGAGCTGTCGGCCCTCGTCGGCGCCCACGCGCCCCTCCTCCGGGAGACCCTCGATGCCCTGGCGACCCTCGACTTCTGGCTCGCCAAGGCGCGCCTGGCCGAGGTCCTCGAGGCGGTTCGACCCGAGCCGAGCCCCGACGGCAGCCTCGAGCTCCGGGCCGCCCGGCATCCCGGCCTCGGACCGACGGCCGTCCCCATCGACGTCCGCCTCGGCGGCGAGTTCTCGGCCCTCGTCGTCACCGGGCCGAACACCGGCGGGAAGACCGTCGCCCTCCGGACCATCGGTCTCCTCGCCCTCATGCACCAGGCCGGCCTCCACGTGCCGGCTGCCATCGGGACCCGATTGCCGGTCTTCCGGGACGTCTTCGCCGACATCGGCGACGAGCAGTCCATCGCCCAGTCGCTGTCGACCTTCTCGGGCCACCTCCGGCGGATCATCACCATCGTCGAGCGGGCCGGACCGGGCAGCCTCGTCCTGCTCGACGAGCTCGGGGCGGGCACGGACCCGACCGAGGGCTCGGCCCTCGCCCAGGCGATCCTCGACCACCTCCTGGCCGCCGGCGCCCTCGTCGCCGCGACGACCCACTCGGCCGAGCTCAAGGTCTACGCCCACACGACGCCCGGTGTTCGGAACGCCGCCGTCGAGTTCGACCTCGAGACCCTCCGGCCGACGTACCACCTCTCCATCGGCCTTCCCGGGGGAAGCCAGGCCTTCGCCATCGCCGAGCGGCTCGGGCTGCCGCCGGCCATCGTGGAGGCGGCCCGGTCGCGCCTCACCGAGGACGAGCGGGCCTTCGAGGCGACCCTGGCCCGGATCCGCGAGGCGGAACGGGAGACGGCGGCGGCCCTGGAGGCCGCCCGCCGGGCCGAGGATCGAGCGGTCGAGGCGCTCCGGGTCGCCGAAGAGGAGCGGCGCCGGGCGCGGGCCGAGCGGGAGGCGACCCTCGCCGCTGCGCGGGCCGAAGCCGAGGCCGTCCTTGCGCGACTCCGGGCCGAGCTCGAGGCGGCCCGGCGGGCCCTCGAGCGGGAGACCCTCACCGTGCCCCGAATCGACGCCCGGCTCGCTCGGGCCGAGGCGGCCCTCGCCGCCCTGCCGGCTGCCGCCCGACCAGAGGCCGAGGTCTCGTGGCGGGTCGGCGACTGGGCCCGGAGTCGGAGCGGCGGCTGGGAGGGTCGGGTCGTCGCCGTCGACCGGGCCCGCCGGCGGGCGCGGCTCGAGAGCGAAGGAAAGCGGGTCTCCGTCGACCTCGCCGAGCTCGTCCAGAGCCCCGCACCACGAAGCCCGGCCGAGGGTGGCTCCGGGTCCGAGCGCGGTGCGATCCGGGCGGGGACGAATCGGAGCCGGCTCGGCCTCGAGCGGGTCCGACGGGTCGCCAGCTCCCTCGACCTCCGGGGCGCGAGGGTCGAGGAGGCCGTCGCCGCCCTCGAGCGGTACCTCGAGGACGCTGCCCTCGCCGGGCTCGCCCAGGTCACGATCGTCCACGGCCTCGGGACCGGCGCCCTTCGGGACGCCGTCCGAGCGACGGCGACTGCCCATCCGCTCGTCGCCGCCGTCCGCGGTGGGGGACCGAACGAAGGTGGCGACGGGGTGACGATCGTCGCCCTCTGACCGAGTGGCCTCGGCGTCAGCCTCGGCTCGGTCGGACGGACCTCAGCTCGGGCTCGGCGTCGGGCTCGGCCGCGGTCGACCGCCCCCGCCGCCGTTGCCGCCTCCGCCACCGCCGGTCGACGGGCTCGGCTCCGGCGGCAGGGACGGGCAGGTCTCCGGGGCGAGGGGATCGCAGCTCGGTTCCGGCGACGGCGACGGGGAGGGGAGGGGCGTGCACGTCTCGGTCGGGGCGAAGGGAGCGCCCCAGGTCCGGCCGAAGGGGGCGAAGGCGCGGTTGTAGAAGTACATCGTCCGGGTTCGCCTCGGGCCTCCGGCGACGCCGACGCCCCGACGGGCACGTTCGATCCAGGCGTTGTTCGCCTTCTGCCACTCGGGGAAGTTCGCCTCGACCCGACTGAGGTCGAGGAAGCCCTGGGTCACCGGCGGACCGGCGCAGCCCTCCTGCCAGAGGAGACCCGTGGCCGAGTCGATCTCGAGGGCGACCTTCGTGTCGTCGACCTTCGTCGGCACCGTCCCCTGGATGAAGATCTCGTCGATGGTCCGGGTCGTGAAGGGGCCGGGCAGGAGGCCGCTGTGGGCGTCGATCGTGGCGGTGACGATCCCGCTCGGGCGGCTGTCGCGGAAGCGGGCGAAGGGGAGGCCCTTCGAGACCTCGGTCATGATCCGCGACCAGAGCGGGGCCGACGAGTCGAGGGAGAGGCTGCCCTTGTTCGGTTCGTTGTTGCTGTTCCCCATCCAGACGCCGACGACGAGGTGGGGTGCCTTCGGATCCTCGGGAGGAGCGAGGTAGCCGTAGGCGGCGACGTCGCGGTTGTCCTGGGTGGTGCCGGTCTTGTAGGCCGCCTCCCGTCGGGTCTTGCCGTCGATGATCCGCCACTCGCCCCAGTACGGGTTGGCCGAGGGGTCCGTGTTGCCGGCCAGGATGTCGGTGATGATGTACGCCGCCTGAGGGCTGACGACCCGTTCGCCCTTCGGCGGCGCGTCGCCCTCCGGCCAGACCCGGTTGCCGGAGCCGTCGGTCACCTCGCGGATGTACTGCTGCGGCATCCGGACGCCCCCGTTGGCGAGGGTCGCGTAGGCGGTGAGCATGTCGATGGGCCGAACCTCGATGGTCCCGATGGACATGCTGACGACGGGGATGGCGTTCGGCGCGTAGCGGAGGCCGAAGTCCTTGTCGCGGGCGAAGAGGTGATCGAGGCCCATGATGATCCCGGCCTTGATGGCGGGGATGTTCAGGGAGAACTGGAGGGCCGACCGGAGGCGAACGGGGCCGCGCTCGTAGCCGTCGGCCTGGGTCGGGTAGTAGGGCTTCTGGTTCGGCGGGGCGAAGTTCGTGACGACCTCCATGAAAAGGCTCGCCGCCGTCAGGACCCGATCGTCGATGCCGATGGCGTAGTGGATCGGCTTGATCGCCGAACCCGGCTGGCGCATCCCGTCGCCGAGGACGTCGAACTGGGGCTGGAAGCGCTCGTTGCCGGTCTCGTAGTAGCCCGCCGAGCCGACGTAGGCGAGGATCTCGCCGGTCCGAGCGTCCATGATCCCCGCGGCGGCGTTGTGGATGTTCCGGCCCTTGAGGGCCTTGATCCAGGCCCAATCGCCCTTCGGAATCCGGTAGCGCTCGAGGATGGCGTCGGGGTTCCTCGCCTGGGGGGCCCGGGCGGCGACGTAGACCCACTTCTCGGCCGTCTGCTGCATCGTCACGTCGAGGGTCGTGACGACCCGGAAGCCGCCCGTGTCGACCCGCTCGCAGCTGTCGGCCTGGGCCGCGCCGCAGAGGATCGTCCCCAGCTGTCGGCGGACCTGCCAGACGAAGTGGGGCGCGATCCAGCGCGGCGTCGGTGGCGGGGTGAGGACGACCGGCTCGCGCTTGGCCTTCTCGTAGTCGGCGACGGTGTGCCGGCTCCCCGAGAGGACGCTCCGGGTCTTCATGAGCTCGAGGATGTGGTTCCGGCGGACGACGACCTCCCGGTCCGGGGGGACGACGAGCCGGACCTTGTCGGCCGGGCAGGTGTCGCCCTCGGCGACCTCGACGGTGCACTCCTCGACGGCGTTCCGGATGAGGTCGAAGGTCGTCGGCGACTGGGGGATGGCGGCGAGGAGGGCCATCTCGGCGAGGGTGAGCTCGGAGAGGTCCTTGTTCCAGTAGCCCCGGGCGGCGGCCTTCACCCCGTAGCTCTGGTTGCCGTAGAAGTTCTGGTTCAGGTAGGCGGTGATGATCTCCTGCTTGCCCTCGATGCCGGGATACTCCTGGGTGAGGCGGATCGACTGGATGATCTCCCGGATCTTCCGCTCGTAGATCGAGCCCTCGAAGGCCTCCTTCGGCAGGAGGCGGGCGCGGACGAGCTGTTGGGTGATCGTCGAGCCGCCCCGCTCCCGTCCGGCCGAGGGTGTCGAGGGCGGCCGAGACGAAGCCGAGGGGGTCGAAGCCGACGTTCTCCCAGAAGGTCTTGTCCTCGATGGCCGTCGTGGCGTCGACGAGCTCCGGCGGGAGCTCGTCGAAGGTGACGAGCTCGCGCCGGGCCGACCCGAGGCGAGCCAGCTCGACCGTCCCGGTCCGGTCGTAGACGATCGTCTGCTGGTCGAAGGTGAGGTTCTCGAAGACCGTCCGCGGGTCCGGAAGGCCCTGGGCGTACTGGTTGTAGGCGAGAACGATGCCGGCGAGCCCGACGAGACCGACGACGAGGAAGGAGCCGAAGAGGAAGAGGGGGAAGGCGATGGCGACGGTGACGGCCGCTCGCCGACCAGTCGATGGGCGGCGACCGTTGCCGAGCCGACGCTGGCGCTGCCGCCGCGCGAGGCTGGTGTTCATGCCGGCGGTGACGATAGCATAGGGACCGCGATGACCCTCCTCGTCTCCTTCCGTCGCTTCGACCGTGCCCCCCGCGGCACGATCCCCCTCGGCACCGGAACGAGCCGGTCGGCCCTGCTGTGACGGCCCCGTCCCCGGCGGCGGTCGAGCCCGCCCCCGGCCTCGCCGGTCTGCTCGACGAGCTTCGCTGGCGCGGGCTCCTCTACGCCGCCACGCCCGGCCTCGCCGCGCGCCTGGCGACGGGGCGTCCCATCGCCGGCTACAACGGCTTCGATCCGACCGCTCGCTCCCTCCACGCCGGCAACCTCGTCCCCATCTTCGGCCTCATCCACCTCCAGCGGCGCGGCGGCCGGCCGGTCGTCGTCATCGGCGGCGGCACCGGCATGATCGGGGACCCCTCGGGCCGGGCGACCGAACGGGCCCTCCTCGACGCCGAGACCCTCGCCGCCAACGCGGCCGCCATCCGGGCCCAGCTCGAGCGGTTCCTCGACCTCGGCTCGGGTCCCGGCGGGGCGCTCGTCGTCGACAACGCCGAGTGGCTGAGCCGCCTCTCCCTCATCGAGTTCCTCCGGGACGTCGGCAAGCACTTCACGGTCCCGTACATGCTCGACAAGGAATCCGTGCGGACCCGCCTCGAGCGAGGCCTCTCCTACACCGAGTTCAGCTACATGCTCCTTCAGGCCTACGACTTCCTCCACCTCTACCGGACGTACGGCGTCGAGCTCCAGATGGGTGGCGCCGATCAGTGGGGGAACATCACGGCCGGCCTCGAGCTCATCCGACGGGTCGTCGGGGGCGGCGAGGCGGGGAGCGGCGAGGAGCTCGCCCACGGGCTCTGCTATCCGCTCCTCACCCTGCCCTCGGGCGAGAAGTTCGGCAAGACGGCGGCCGGGACGTCGGTCTGGCTCGATCCGGAGCTCACCTCGCCCTTCGCCTTCTACCAGCACTGGCTGAACGCCCCCGACGCCGACGTCCCGACCTACCTCCGCTTCTTCACCCTCCTCGGGCGGGCCGAGATCGAGGCCCTCCTGGCCGAGGGCGAGGCCCGCCCCGAGGCCCGCGTTCCGCAGCGGGTCCTGGCTCGGGACCTGACGGCCCGGGTCCACGGCGCGGCCGCGGCGGAGCGGGCCGAGCGGATGGCGGCCCTCGCCTTCTCCGACGAGCCGGTCGAGGAGCCCGAGCTCCTCGAGGCCCTCTGGCGGGAGGCCGACGGCTTCGACGTCCGTCCGGAGCTCCGGGGGGCGCCGGTCGCCGTCTTCCTCGCCGAGACCGGCCTCGTCGCGTCGCGGAGCGAAGCCCGGCGGCTCGTCGCCGGGGGCGGCGTCACCATCAACGGCCGCCGGCCGGCCAGCCACGACGAGCCGTCCCCGAGCCGATCGCCGGACGCTACTGGCGGGTCGGCATCGGGCGGCGGAGTCGGCGGACGGGGCGCCTCGTCGAGGGCGGCTGACGGAAGGGCGCCGGGATCCGCGGCGGTCCCGGCGGTGGCGTGGCCCGGCGGCGAACGCCCGCCCGGCTCAGGGCCGGTGGCGGCGCTGGAGGACGCCGACGACCTCCTCGGGCGAGAGGGCCCGCTCGGCGAGGAGGACGAGAAGGTGGTAGAGGAGGTCGGCGGCTTCGCCGGCGAGGGCGGCCCTCGTCGCTGACGGCGCTCCGTCGGCCGCCGCCGGCCGGAGGCGGCCGCTGCCTGGCGTCGTCCTTGGCGGCCAGGAGGACCTCGACGGCTTCCTCGACGACCTTCCGCCCGACGGCCTCGGGGCCGCCGGCGAGGAGGCTGGCGGTGTACGAACCCGGGGGTCTGGCCGCGGCTCGTTCGGCGATGGTGGCCCAGAGGACGGCGAGCCAGGCGAAGGCGGCTTCGGCGGCGGGGTCGGGCTGCCGGGTGGCGGGTTCGGGCCGCTCGGCGGTGGGCGCCTGCTCTCCGGCGAAGAGGCCGGGGCGCGCCTCGCCCGCCGCCGGGAGGCGGGTCGAAGCAGCTGCGGGTCCCTCGGTGGCAGGTCGGACCGGCCGGGTCGACCCGGAGGAGGAGGGTCGTCGGCGTCGCAGTCGGCGGCGATGGAGCGAAGCCGAAGGACGTTGCCGCTCGTCTCGCCCTTCCGCCAGAGGCGCCGGCGGGACCGGGAGTGGAAGTGGACGTCGCCGGTCCGGAGGGTCGCCTCGAGGGCCTCCGCGTCCATGTAGGCGACCATGAGGACGTCGCCCGACGCCGCGTCGGTGACGACCGCCGGAACGAGGCCGTCTGGCCCGAAGCGAACCCCGCCGGGGCGACGGCGGCGGCAGCGGCGAATTCCGGAGCCGGTCCGGGGGCCGGGCGAGACCCCTCCGTCGACGCCACCTCAGCCTCCCGGGACGAGGCGGACGGGGATCCCGGCCGCCGCCATGGCCGCCTTCACGGCGGCGATGGAGTGGATCCGGCGGTGGAAGATGGAGGCGGCGAGGACGGCGTCGGCGCCGCCGTCGCGAACGGCGGCCACGAAATCGTCGGGCCCGGCCGCCCCGCCCGAGGCGATGACCGGCACCGGGACCCGGCTCGTGATCGCCCGGAGGAGCTCGGTGTCGTAGCCCGACCGGGTCCCGTCCCGGTCGATGGAGGTGACGAGGAGTTCGCCCGCCCCGAGCTCGACCGCCCGCTCGGCCCAGGCGACGGCGTCGAGGCCCGTCGGGCGGCGGCCGCCGGCGACGACGACCTCCCAGCTCGGCTCGGCGGTGTCCGGATCGCCGTTCCGACCTCCGGCGGGCCGGCGTCGGGCGTCGATGGCGACGACGACGGCCTGGCTCCCGAACCGTCGGGCGCAGCGCCGGACGAGGGCCGGTTCGGCGACGGCGGCCGTGTTCAGGGAGACCTTGTCGGCTCCGGCCCGCAGGACGGCCCGCATGTCGGCGACCGAGCGGACGCCGCCGCCGACGGTGAGGGGGATGAAGGCCCGCCGGGCGGTGCGCTCGACGATGTCGAGGAGCGTCGAGCGGCCCTCGGGGGCGGCCGCGATGTCGAGGAAGACGAGCTCGTCGGCGCCTTCGGCGGCATAGCGCTCGGCGAGGGTCGGCGGGTCGCCGGCGTCGACGAGGTCGACGAAGCGGGTCCCCTTGACGACCCGGCCGTGGGCGACGTCGAGGCAGGGGATGACGCGTCGACGGAGCATCCTAGGCCGTCCGTTCGAGGTCTCCGGACCGAGGTCGTCGCCGGCTCGGCCGGCGGCTCGGCCGTCGGTTCGGCCGCCGGTTCGAGTCCCCGCCGGTCCGGGCGGCCTCGGCCGCGGCGAGGCCGAGGAAGTTCGCCAGGAGACGGAGGCCGTCGCGGCCCGACCGCTCCGGGTGGAACTGGACGCCGCAGAGGCGCCCTCGGGCCACGGCCGAGACGAAGGGTCGGCCGTGGGTCGTCCAGGCGAGGATCGCCGCCTCGGCCGGGCCGGCCGGCGATCCGGCGTACGAGTGGACGAAGTAGAAGTCGGCTCCCTCGGCGATCCCCTCGAAGAGCCGGTGGGGGCGGGTCCGCTCGACCTGGTTCCAGCCGATGTGGGGCAGGGTCGGCGCGTCGGCGAGGCGGACCGTTCGGCCGGCGAGGACGCCGAGGGTCTCGGCGCCGTCCTCGTCGCTCCCCTCGAAGAGGAGCTGGAGACCGAGGCAGATGCCGAGGAACGGCCGGTCGGCCTCGATCCAGGCGCGGATCGGCTCGACGAGCCCGCGGCGGGCGAGGCGGATCATTGCCGGACGGGCGGCGCCGACGCCCGGCACGACGAGGGCGTCCAGATCGGCCAGGTCGGCCGGACGCCGGACCATGGTCACCCGGCCACCGACGGCGACGACGGCCTGCTCGATGCTGACGAGGTTGCCGGCGCCGTAGTCGACGATCCCGACCCGAGGCGAAGCCCCGCCACCGGCCGGAGCCAGCGTCACCCGAGGACCCCCTTCGTCGAGGCGACCCCGCTCCGCCGGGGATCGGGCTCGCAGGCGGCGCGGAGCGCCCGTCCGAGGGCCTTGAAGGCGGCCTCGGCGAGGTGGTGGTCGTTGCGGCCACGACCGGTCAGGTGGATCGTCAGGCCGCCCGCGCGGGCGAAGGCCTCGACGGCGTGCTCGACGAGCTGGAGCGGCAGGCCGCCGACCCGCTCGCCCCGGAACGGGAGCTCGACGGCCGTGTAGGCGCGGCCGCCGACGTCGACGACCGCCTCGGCGAGGGATTCGTCCATGGGTACGGCCGCCTGACCGAAGCGGCTGGATCCCCGCTCGATCGCCGAGGGCTCGTCCGAGGGCCGCGCCGAGGCAGAGGGCGACGTCCTCGACGGTGTGGTGCTCGTCGACGTCGAGGTCGCCGGAGGCCTCGACGACGAGGTCGAAGGCGGCGTGGTGGGCGAGGCTGGCGAGGAGGTGGTCGTAGAAGCCGATCCCGGTCGCCACCGCCGTCCGACCGGTCCCGTCGAGGTCGAGCTCGACCCGGACCTCGGTCTCCCGGGTCCGCCGCTCGACCGCGCCGCGGCGGCCGCCCAGCGCCGACGGGCCCGATCCGTCCGGGCCGGCGCCGGGCGCCGTCGCCGCGCCGGCTGCCGGTGTCCTGCGTTCCTTCGCTCATCGCCGCTCCTCGCCTCCGTGCGTGATCGCTCGTTCCGTCGCCGCTCCGGCGCTCCTCGCGACGGCTGGCCTCGGTGGGGTCCTCCGCGTCCATCTCGGCCGCGATGGCCCGCGCCGCCTCGACGAGCCGGTCGTTCTCGGCCGGTGCCCGGACCGTGAAGCGGAGGCAACCGGCGAGGACGTGGCCCGCCCCGAAGGTCCGCGGGACGAGGCCGCGCCGGAGGAGGGCCTCGGCGACGGCGGCCGCCCGGGCCGGTGCCTCGAAGTCGACGAGGAGGAAGTTCGTCACCGACGGCGCCACCCGCCAGCCGAGGGCCGTCAGGCCTGCCGCGAGGCGTGGTCGCTCCGTCTCGATCCGGGCGAGGTTCTCGGCGAGGCTCGTCGGGTCGCGCAGGACGGCGGTGCCGACGGCCACCGACGGGACGCTCACCGAGCCCGGCGGCCGGTACGGCTCGAGGCGGGCGATGGTCGGCCGCGCGGCGATGGCGAACCCGACCCGGGCTCCGGCGACGGCGTAGGCCTTCGAGAGCGTCCGGACCGTCACCACGTTCGGCCAGCGCCGGTGGCGGACGACGGCCGCCCGCCCGACGAACTCGGCGTAGGCCTCGTCGACGACGATCGTCGGCGCCGGTCGGCCGGCCGCTGCGGCGTCGGCCGCTATGGTCGTCGAGCAGGGCGTCGAGGCTCCCCTCGGGCTCGGCTTGGCCCGTCGGGTTGTTCGGATCGCAGAGCCAGACGAGGTCGGCCCGGGCGGCCGCCGAGCGAAGGGCCTCCCGGTCGAGGCGCCACCCGTCGCTCGCCGGCCGCCGGTGGACGGCCACGACCGTGGCCGGCCGCTGCTCGCTCAAGACCCGGTACATGGCGTACGTCGGGGTCGGGACGACGGCCGTCCCGCCCGGTGGGAGGAAGGCCTTCGCGCAGAGGTCGAGGACCTCGTCGGCCCCTGCCCCGACGAGGATCTCGTCGGGTTCGACCCGGTAGACGGCGGCGGCGGCCTCGACGAGGCGGCGGTAGTCGCTCGGCGGGTACTCGCTCAGGGGCACGTCGAAGCGGCCCTCGGCGAGGACTCTGGCCGCGACGGCCGGCGGGCTCGGGCTCGTGTTCAGGTCGAAGCGGACGATGGTCGTCGGATCGAGCCCGTAGCGGGCGGCGACCTGCTCCGTCGTCGCCTCCCAGGCGTAACCGGCGGGGGCGACGGGCGAGGCGAAGGTGACCGGGGTCGGCGTCATCGGTCGCTCCCGCCGAGAGCGGGCCCCTCGTCGGCGGCTCGCGTCGGCCCGTCCCCGGCCTCCGGGTCACCGAGGCGGGCGAAGCGGACCTCGACGGCGGCCCGGTGGGCGAAGAGGCCCTCGGCCGCGGCGAGCTCGCCGATGGTCGCTCGAAGGGCGGCGAGGCCGGGTCCCGAGACCCGCTGGATCTGCACGAAGCGGCCGTAGTGCTCGACCGAGAGGGCGCCGCAGGACCGGGCCAGGCCGCCCGTCGGCAGGACGTGGTTCGCCCCCGTGGCGTAGTCGCCGGCCGATTCGGGCGCCCAGGGACCGACGAAGACCGAGCCGGCACTCCGGATGCGCCCGACCAGGGCCTCGGCGTCGGCGACGTCGAGAGAGAGGTGCTCGGGGGCGTAGTCGTTGACGAAGGCGACGGCCGTCTCGAGATCCGGGGCCAGGACGATCCGACCGTGCTCGGCGAGGGCGGTCTCGAGGATCTCGCGCCGGGGTGCCGCCGCGAGCTGCCGGAGAAGGGCGGCCTCGACGGCGTCCGCGACGACCGGGCTCGTGGTGACGAGGATGGCCGGCGAATCGGGCCCGTGTTCGGCCTGGGTGAGGAGGTCGGCGGCGGCGACCTCGGGGTCGGCCGCCTCGTCGACGAGGACCATCCCCTCGGACGGCCCGGCCGGGAGGTCGATGCCGACGATCCCGGCGAGCTCGAGCTTCGCCGCCGTGACGTAGGGGTTGCCCGGGCCCGACGATCCGATCGACGGGCGCGAACCCCTCCTCGGGGAGGCCGAAGGCGAGGGCGGCCACCGCCTGGGCGCCCCCGGCGACGAGGACCCGCTCGAGGCCGAGCAGGCCGGCCGCCCCGGCGAGGATGGGATGGAGTTCGCCCTCGGGGCCGGCCGGCGTGGCGGCGACGATCTCGCCGACGCCGGCGACCTGGCCAGGAACGACGCCCATGACGAGGGACGAGGGATACGGAGCCCGCCCGCCCGGGGCGTAGGCACCGACCCGCTCGAGGGGGATCCAGCGCCGCTCGACCTCGACTCCGGCCACCGTGGTCACCCGAACCGACGTCGGCAGCTGGGCCTCGGCGAAGCGGCGGACGTTCGCCATCGCCGCCTCCAGGGCCCGGCGCACGGCGACCGGGAGGCGGTCCCGAGCCGCCGCGAGGTCGGGCCGCTCCAGGAAGAGGCGACCGTCGGCCAGCCCGCCGCCGAAGCTCCGGTTCGCCTCGCGGACGGCGGCTGCCCCGTCCCGGGCGACGGCCTCGACGATCCGACGGGCGGCCTCTCGAACGGCCGGGTCCGGGACGGCGCCGCGGCGGACGAGGGCAGCACGCTCGGCGGCGAGGGCCGGATCTCCGGCCGCCCCGAGATCGAGGCGCCGGAGACGAAGGGTCGTGGGAATGGTGCTCACGGAACGATCTTCTCGATGGGCAGGACGAGGATGCCCGACGCTCCGGCTGCCTTGAGGCGGGGCAGGAGGCCCCAGACCTCGTCGGCGCCGACGACGGAATGGAGGGCGATCATCCCCTCGTGGGCGAGGGGGATGACCGAGGGCGAGGCGAGGCCCGGCAGGAGGGCTTCGAGCTCGGCCAGCTTCTCCGCCGGGGCGTTCATCATGACGTACTTCTTGTCCCGGGCGGCGATGACGGCCCCGAGCATCGTCTCGATGGCGGCCAGCTGCTCGGCGCGCTCCCGACGGGCGACGGGGTTGGCGACGAGGACGGCCTCGGAATCGAGGATGTCGCCGATCGGCCGGAGCCCGTTCATGGCGAGGGTCGAGCCCGTGGAGACGAGGTCGACGATGGCCTCGGCGAGCCCGAGGCGCGGGGCGACCTCGACGGCGCCCGAGATGGCGATGACGTCGACGGGGATCCGTCGCTCGGCGAAGAAGCGACGGGCGGTGTTCGGGTGGGCCGTCGCGACCCGGAGCCCGGCGAGATCCTCGACGACCTGGTACGGGGTGTCGTTGGGGACCGCGGCGGCGAGGCGGCAGCGCCCGAAGCCGAGGGAACGGATCCGCGGCAACTCGGCCCCGGCCTCGGCGAGGAGGTCGATGCCGGTGATGCCGAGGTCGGCGACGCCGTCGCCGACGAACTCGATGACGTCGTTCGTGCGGACGAAGAGGATGTCGAGGTCGAAGTTCTGGACCCGGGCGACGAGGCTCCGGTCGTGCTCCTCGAAGACGAGGCCCGCGTCGTGGAGGAGGGCGAGGCTCGGCTCGACGAGGCGGCCCTTGTTCGGGACCGCGAGTCGGAGGCGGCGGCTCATCGGTCGCCTCCGCGGGGGCTGGCACCGGACGCCGGCGCCTCGGTCTCGGATGGAGCTGCCCGACCCTCGGGCCGGCCCGCCAGACGGTCGAGGAGGAGTCGGTAGCCGCCCTCGCCGTGGTGGAGCCACGCGGCGATCCGGGTGATCGTCGCCGTGCTCGCTCCCGTGCGGCGGGAGATCTCGGCGTAGTGGAGCCCCTCGTCGAGGAGGCGGACGACGGCCCACCGCTGGGCCATGTCGTGGAGCTCGCCGAGGGTGCAGAGGTCGCGGAAGAAGCGAGCCGCCTCGTCGACGGTCTCCAGGCGAAGGATCGCCTCGAAGAGGGCCGTCGTCTCGGGCGTTCGCCAGGAGTCGTCCCGGGGGAGCATCGGTCGTCAGGGTTCTCCGTCTCGTCGAGGGCCGACCGGGGTCACCGCCGGCACCGGTGAGGCTCCTGCTATGCTAGCATGCTAGCATGCTACAACAGGAACCTGCCGGAGCCTACCAGAGCGGCGCCGGACCCGTCAAGCCTCGGACCCGGCCGACGGGTCGAGCGCCGCCGAGTCGACCCCGGCCGGATGCGGCGGGCTCGGCGGTGAGCTTCGAGCTCCTGCCGGCCATCGACCTCCGGGGCGGGCGGGTCGTCCGGCTCGTCGAGGGGGACTTCGGGCGGGAGACCCGCTACGCCGACGACCCCCTGGCCGTCGCCGAGGGTTTCGCCGCGCCGGCGCGACCTGGCTCCACGTCGTCGACCTCGACGCCGCCCGGGACGGGGAGGGGACCCCGGCGAACCGGACGGCCCTTCGCGCGGCTCGTCGGCGCCGTCGGCGGGCGGATGGCCGTCGAGGTCGGGGGCGGGATCCGGAGCGCGGCCGCGGCCGAGGCCTGGCTCGAGCTCGGAGTCCGGCGGGTCGTCCTCGGCACGGCCCTCCTTCGGGACCCCGAGCTCGGGGCGACCCTCGTCCGACGGGTCGGCTCGGGCCGCGTCGCCGCCGCCCTCGACGTGCGGGAGGGAGCGGCGGTCGGGGAGGGATGGCGCCCGGGAGCCGTGGCCGCCCCCGTCGAGGCCATCCTCGATCGGCTCGCCGGGGTCGGGATCGAGACCTTCGTGGTGACCGCCATCGCCAGGGACGGCCGCCTGGGCGGGCCCGACCTCGACCTCCTCGGCCGGCTCGTCCACCGCCGTCGGGGGCGCATCGTCGCCTCGGGCGGCATCGCCGGTCTCGCCGACCTGGAGGCCGTCATCCGGCTCGGCTGCGCCGGCGCCATCGTCGGGCGCGCCCTCTACGAAGGTCGACTCGACCTCGGCGCCGCCCTCGCCCTCGTCGACCGGCTCGGACGGGCCTGAGCGGCGCCGGCGGGCCGTCCTGGGAGCGCGGGCGACGCGCCCGGGGAGGGCAGGGCCGCCGGGCACGCCGTCGAAGGCGAGGCCCCGGCCGGCGGCCGCCCCCGGCCCGGGGTCAGCTCGCCTGCTCCTTCTTGTGGGCCTCGATGATCTTCTGGGCGATGTGGGGCGGCACGTCCTCGTAGTGATCGAAGCGGGCGCTGAAGGTGCCCCGGCCGCCGGTGAGGGAGCGGAGCTCGGTGGCGTAGTTGTAGAGCTCCGCCTCGGGGACGTGGGCGGTGATCCGCTGGAGGCCGTTCGCCGGCCGGCTCCATGCCGAGGACCCGGCCCCGCCGCCCGCTGAGGTCCCGGCTGACGTCGCCCATGGCGGCCTCGGGCACGAGGACCTCGACGAGCATGATCGGCTCCATGAGGACCGGATTGCACTGCATGACGCCCTGCTTGAGGGCCATGGAGGCGGCGATCTTGAAGCTCAGCTCGTTCGAGTCGACGGTGTGGTACTGGCCGTCGTAGAGGGTCGCCTTGAAGTCGACGAGGGGGTAGCCGGCCAGGACGCCCTCCGCGGCCGCCTCGCGGATCCCCTTCTCGACGCCGGGGAAGAACTGCTTTGGGACGACCCCGCCGACGATCCGTTCGGCGAACTCCACCCCACCGCCCGGGTTCGGCTCGAGCTCGAGCCAGACGTCGGCGAACATGCCGTGGCCGCCGGTCTGCTTCTTGTAGCGGCCGTGGACCTGGGTCCGGCCGCGGATCGTCTCCCGGTAGGCGACCTTCGGCGGCTTGGTGACGATGGAGACGCCGAACTTCCGCTTCAGCCGCTCGGCGATGACGGCGACGTGGGCCTCCCCCATGGCGAGGAGGACCTGCTCGCCGGCCTCGCTCCGCTCGACCCGGGCGGCCGGCTCCTCCTCGAGCATCCGGGCGATGGCCGAGCTCAGCTTGTCGAGGTCCGCCTTCGTCTGGGGCTCGATGGCGACCCGGAGGGTCGGGCTCGGGAACTCGAGGGCGGGCAGGCGGTACGGCCGGTCGCGGGTCGACAGGGCGTCGCCGACCTGGGTGACGGTGAGCTTCGCCACCGCACCGATCTCGCCGGCTCGGAGCTCGCCGATCGGCTCCTGCTCCTTGCCGTGGAGGGCGAGGAGGGCGCCGACCCGTTCGTCCTCGCCCCGGTCGGCGTTGTAGACCGTCGTCTGGGCGTGGAGCGTTCCCGAGAGGACCCGGAGGTAGGTGAGCCGGCCGACGAAGGGATCGGCGCTCGTCTTGAAGGCACGGACGAGGAGCGGCCCGTTCGGATCCCGGTCGAGGCGGACGGTCTCCCCGGAGCGGGCGTCGATGGCCTCGACGGGGGGCAGTTCGTTCGGGGCCGGCAGGTAGCGGACGATGGCGTCGAGGAGTCCCCGGATCCCGATGCCGCGGCTCGCGCTGGTGACGAGGACGGGGGCGAGGAGTCGGTCGCGCACGCCCCGATGGAGGCAGGCGTCGAGCTCCTCGTCGCTGATCTCTTCGCCCTCGAGGTACTTCGTCAGGACGTCGTCGTCGGCCTCGGCCGCCGCCTCGAGGAGCTGGTCGCGGCGCCGGTCGACCTCGGCGGCGAGCTCGGCCGGGACCGGGATCTCCTCCTCGCTGCCGTTGGCGAACCGATACGCCCGCCGATGGACGAGGTCGACGTAGCCGCTGAAGGATTCGGCCGCTCCGATGGCGAGGTGGAGGGGAGCGAGCTTCGGGCCGAAGGCGCTCCGGAGGGCGTCGAGGGCTCGGTTCGGATCGGCGTTCTCGCGGTCGGCCTTGTTGACGACGAAGAGGGCCGGCAGGTCCCGCTCGCGCGCCAGCCGGACCGCGGCCTCGAGACCGGCTTCGACGCCGCCCGAGGCATCCATGACGAGGATCGCCGCGTCGGCGGCGGCGAAACCCTCGACGACCTCGGCGAAGAAGTCGCTGTACCCCGGGGTGTCGACGAGGGTGATCCGGTGTCCGGCGTGGTCGAGGCTCGCCACGGCGAGGCTGAGGGACTCGTGGCGCTTCTGTTCCTCGGGCTCGAAGTCGAGGCTCGCCGTCCCGTCGTCGACCCGGCCGAGGCGACCGATCGCCCCGCCGGCAAAGAGGAGCTGCTCGGCGAGCGTCGTCTTCCCGGCCCCCGCGTGGCCGGCGAGGACGACGCTCCGAAGGTGGGGGATGTCAACGCTCTTCGCCATCGGATCCTCTCGAGCTGCCAGGTCGCTCCGTTGTCAGGGTGGGGTGGGCTCGGTGGGCGACCGACCCGCAACCGAGCCGGGGGCGGCCGGGGACGGGGCCGGTCGGCCCATCATAGTCCGCTATACTCCGGCGCGATGTCCGGGCACTCGAAATGGTCCCAGATCAAGCGCCAGAAGAGCGCCAACGACGCGAAGCGGGGCGCCCTCTTCACGAAGGTCGCCCGGGAGATCACCGTCGCCGCCCGCCAGGGCGGCGGCGATCCCGAGGCGAACTATCGGCTCCGGCTCGCCATCGAGAAGGCCCGCTCCATCAACATGCCCCAGGAGAACATCCGGCGGGCCATCGAGCGGGCCGTCGGCGGAGGCGAGGCGGACCAGTACGAGGAGATCGTCTACGAGGGCTACGGGCCCGGCGGGGTCGCCATCCTCGTCGAAGCGGCGACCGACAACCGGAACCGGACGGCGGCCGACGTTCGCTCGGTCTTCTCGAAGCACGGCGGCCAGCTCGCCGGGGCCGGGGCGGTGGCCTGGCAGTTCGAGCCGCGGGGCATCATCACCGTTCCCCGCGACGGCCGCGATGCCGAGGAGATCGCCCTCGCCGCCATCGATGCCGGCGCCGAGGACGTCGACACCGACGACCCCGAGCGGGTCGAGGTCTACACGACCCCGGGTGCCCTCGAGCCCGTCCGCCGGGCCCTCGAGGCGGCGGGGCTGCCCATCGAGTCGGCCGAGACGGCGATGGTCGCCCGCCAGACGATCAGCCTCGATCCGGATCGGGCTCGGGCCGCGCTGCGGCTCATCGACGCCCTGGAAGAGCTGGACGACGTCCAGCGGGTGACGGCGAACTTCGACATCCCGGAGGACGTCTTCGCCGAGGTCGCCGGGTGATCATCCTCGGGATCGATCCCGGGACGGCGGCCCTCGGCTTCGGGGTCGTCGAGCGGAACGGGGGGCTGCGAGCCCTCGACCACGGCTGTCAGACGACCCCGGCCGACGTCGGGCTCCCGGCCCGGCTCCTGGCCCTCCACGCCACCGTCCTCGAGCTCATCGACCTCTACGCGCCCGAGCTCGTCGCCGTCGAGCGGGTCTTCTTCTCCCGGAACGCGCAGACGGCCTTCGCCGTCGGCCAGGCCCGGGGCGTCGTCCTCCTCGCCGCCGCCGAGCGGGACCTGCCGGTCGTCGAGGCGACCCCGTCGGCGATCAAGATCGCCGTCGCCGGGACGGGTTCCGCCGACAAGGACCAGGTGGCTCAGATGGTCGCCCGAATCCTCGGCCTGCCCGAAGCGCCGGTTCCCGACGATGCCGCCGACGCCCTCGCCGTCGCCGTCTGGGCCGCCCACACCTGGCCGGCGGGCGCCGTCGACGGGACGGGGCGACTCGACCTGGCCGCCGCCGTCCCGGCTCGTCGGGGTCGCTCCCCCTTCGAGGCCGCCGTGGCCGCTGCCCTGCGCCACGAGGAGGGCGGAGACCGGCGTCGCCGGAGCCGATGATCGCCTCCCTCGAGGGGGTCGTCGGGGCCGTCTCTGCGGACGCCCTCGTCCTCGAGGTCGGGGGCATCGGCTACCGGGTCTTCGCGGCCCCCGCCGTCCTCGCCGCCGTGGCGCCCGGGCGAGCGGCTGAAGCTCCACACGTACCACCTCGTCCGCGAGGATCAGCAGGCCCTCTACGGCTTCCGGACGGCCGAGGAGCTCGGCTTCTTCTCCCTCCTCCTGACCGTCACCGGGGTCGGCCCGAAGGTCGCCCTCGCCGTCGTCGGCTCCCGACCGCCGGCCGACCTCCAGCTCGCCATCCTCCAGGAGGACCTGGCCGTCCTGACGGCGGTTCCCGGCGTCGGCCGGCGCCTCGCCGAGCGGATCATCTTCGAGCTCCGGGAGAAGGTCGCCGCGGCCGGGACGGCGGTCGCCGCCGCTGGGGCCGGTGGCGGCGAGCCCGAGGTCGTCGCCGCCCTCCTCGCCCTCGGCTACTCGCAGGCCGAGGCGCGGCAGGCAGCCCGAGCCGCCCTGGCCGAGTCCGGGGTCGGTGGGAGCCTGGAAGAGCGGGTGAAGGCGGCCCTCCGGAGCCTCGCTCGCGGTTGAGGACCGGCCCCGACCGTCGGCTCGGAGACCGCGACCGGCGGCGCCGGCCTCAGGTGGCCGGGCCGGCGTACGGGGCGAACTCGCGGACGATCCGCTCGTAGACGGGTCGCTTGAAGGGGACGACGAGGTCGGGCACCTCGGCGCAGGGGCACCCAGCGCCAGGCGTCGAACTCGGGGTGCTCGCCGCCGAGGTCGATCTCGTCCTCGGAGCCGACGAAGCGGAAGGCCAGCCACTTCTGGCGCTGACCGCGATAGCGGTCCGCCCAGCGCGGCGGACGGGGCAGGTCCGGCGGCAGCTCGTACGTCAGCCAGTCGCTCGATCTCGCCGAGGAGACGACGCTCCGGATCCCCGTCTCCTCGGCGAGCTCCCGGAGGCCGGCGGCGAGGGGGGTCTCGCCGTCGTCGATCCCGCCCTGGGGCATCTGCCAGCCCGGGCCGTCGTTCCGGGCCCGGTGGCCGACCCAGACGAGCCCCGCCGCGTTGAAGACGCAGCAGCCGACCGACGGTCGATAGGGCCGCTCGTCGGGTCCGCCCGAGCGCGGTCTCCTCGGCTCCCTCACGGACGGAGCCCGGCCAGGGCGTCGGCGTGGAGCCCGCGGGGGTCGATGGAGGCTCGGCCCTGGCGGGCGGCGAGCTCGGCGAGGGTCTCCCGATCGAGGATGGCGAGGATGGCGTCGCGGACGTCGATCATGACGTCGCGGAGGGCGCAGGTCGCCTCGTCGGGGCAGGTGCAGGGCTCGTAGTAGCGGAGGGAGACGCACGAGAGGGGCGCCAGGGCGCCGTCGAGGAGCCGGATGACCCGGCCGATGGTGACGCTCCGCGGGTCGGCGGCGAGGGTGTAGCCGCCGTGGGCGCCGAGGGTCGTCCGGACGAGCCCGGCGTGCTTGAGGACGGCGAGGATCTGCTCGAGGAACTTCGGGGGCAGGTTGTTCCGCTCGGCCAGGACGGCCAGCGGGATCGGGCCCTCGGAGCCGTGGCGGACGAGGTCGACGAGGGCCCGCAGACCGTACTGCGAGCGGGCCGAGAGACGCATGGCCCAATGATGCCAGAAGTCCTACTCGCCGACTCGGGCTTCACCGGCGATCGGACGGAGCGCGAGTTCGAACATGCGTACGAAATGGACGCCGGCGTGCTAGACTGCCACCCGTGACCGACGACCCGCTCCGCGTCCTCGCCGCCGACCTCCTCGACGACGCCGACCGGACCATCGAGGCGACCCTCCGGCCGCGGTCCCTCGACGAGTACGTCGGCCAGCGCGAGGTGAAGGCGAACCTCGCCGTCCTCCTCGAAGCCGCCCGGGGGAGGGGAGAGGCCGCCGATCACATCCTCCTCTACGGGCCGCCGGGCCTCGGCAAGACGACCCTGGCGACCATCGTCGCCCGCGAGCTCGGGGTGAACATCCGCTACACCTCGGGTCCGGCCGTCGAACGGCCGGGCGACCTGGCCGCCATCCTGACCGCCCTCGACGAGCGGGACGTCCTCTTCATCGACGAGATCCACCGCCTCGGTAAGGCCGTCGAGGAGATCCTTTACCCGGCCATGGAGGACTACGCCCTCGACGTCATGATCGGCAAGGGTCCCTCGGCGCGATCGCTCCGGCTCAGCCTCAAGCCCTTCACCGTCGTCGGGGCGACGACCCGGGCCGGCCGGTTGAGCAGCCCCCTCCGGGACCGCTTCGGCGCCACCTTCCGGCTCGACTTCTACGCCCTCGACGAGCTGACGGCGATCGTCCTCCGCTCGGCTCGGATCCTCGACGTCGCCATCGACGAGGACGCCGCTCGGGCCATCGCCCGCCGGGGCCGGGGGACGCCCCGGGTCGTGAACCGCCTCCTGAAGCGGGTCCGGGACCACGCCCAGGTCCACGGCTCGGGCCGCATCGACGAGGCGGCCGTCGAGCTGGCGATGGCGAGCCTCGAGATCGACGAGGCCGGCCTCGACGGGACCGATCGGCGCCTCCTGGCCGCCATCGTCCAGAAGTTCGCCTCCGGGCCGGTTGGGGTCGCCGCCCTCGCCGCCGTTCTCGCCGAGGAGGTCGAGACCATCGAGGACGTCTACGAGCCGTACCTCCTCCGCCTCGGCTTCCTCGACCGGACGCCCCAGGGCCGGATCGCCACCGAGGCGGCCCGGAGCCACCTCGCTCGCCTCGGCTACGAGGTCCCGCCGCCGCGGCGAGGCGAAGCCGAGACGCCATCGCTCTGGGACGGGGCCTCTGGCCCGACGGCCGTCTGACCGACCCACCGCATGCCCGACCTCGCCCCCGTCGGCCGCACCCTCATCGTCCTCGGCGTCGTCCTCGTCGTCCTCGGCGCCGCCCTCGTCGTCGCCCCGAAGATCCCCTTCGTCGGCCGTCTGCCCGGCGACATCCGGATCGAGCGCGACGGCCTCGTCATCTACATCCCTCTGGCGACGATGCTCCTCGTCTCCATCGCCCTCTCCGTTCTGGCATGGCTCGTCGACCGGCTCCGCTGAGCCCCGAGGCCCGGCCGTCGGCTGGTCAGGGCGGCCGCCGGCGGATCGTGCCGCCTGGGGTCGGTCCGTCCCGATGAGCGGCGCCGCCCGCTTCGAGGTCCTCGTCCCGCCGCCGGCCGACGGGTCGACCCGGGCCCGTCTCGGACGGCTCGTCCTGCCCCACGGCGTCGTCGAGACACCCCAGTTCATGCCCGTCGGGACGAACGCCACGGTCAAGGCCCTCGACCCGGCAGACCTACGGGCCGTCGGGGCCACGATCATCCTCGCCAACACGTACCACCTCTCCGAGCGACCCGGTCACGAGCGGATCGCCCGCCTGGGCGGGCTCCACCGCTTCATGGCCTGGGACCGGCCGATCCTCACCGATTCGGGCGGCTTTCAGGTCGTCTCCCTCGGCGACCTGCGGGTCGTCGACGACGACGGCGTCACCTTCCGGAGCCACCTCGACGGCTCCCTCCGCCGCTTCACCCCCGAATTCGCCATCGAGGTTCAGGAGGCCCTCGGGGCCGACGTCGCCGTCGCCTTCGATCAGCCCGTCCCGCCAGCCGCCTCGGACCGGGCCACCGTCGCGGCGGCGACGGAGCGGACCCACCGCTGGGCCGAGCGCTGTCTCGCCGCCCACCGGCGCCCGGATCAGGCCCTCTTCGGCATCATTCAGGGCGGTCTCGAGCCCGACCTCCGGGCAGCCTCCACCCGCTTCATCGCCGGCCTTTCCTTCGATGGCCTCTGCATCGGCGGTCTCGCCGGGGACGAGACGCCGGCCGAACGGGCGGCCGCCATCGACGTCGTCGTCGAGACCCTCGGCCCCGACCCGCGGCCGCGGTACCTCATGGGCCTCGGTTCGCCGGCCGACCTCCTCGAGGCCGTCGACCGCGGCGTCGACCTCTTCGACTCGGTCCTCCCGGCCCGGGTCGCTCGGAACGCCCAGCTCTGGGTCCCCGGCGGTAGGCTCAACCTCCGGAACGCCCGCTTCCTCGACGACCCGGCCCCAGTCCAGGAGGACTGCCCGTGCATCCTCTGTCGCACGTTCTCTCGGGCGTACCTCGCCCACCTCTTCCGAGCCAGGGAGCTCCTGGCGTATCGCCTCGCAACTTGCCACAACCTCACCTTCACCCTAGACTTCATGGCCAGGATCCGGGCTGCGCTGCGGGCCGGGACATTCGCCGCCAACCTCCCGGACCTCCGGCTGCGGACCGCTCGAACGGTGGGCGGCGAAGCCGCGGTGAAGTCGGCGTGAAGGGCCCCTCGATATCCTGGAGTTCGATGCGGAGGCGATCGCATGGGTTCTCGAGACCGTCCGCACCGCGAGCCGAAGAAGAAGCCGAAGGAGAAGGCCACGCAGCCGAAGCTCGAGCCGCTCTCCGAGCCGCCGATGCAGGTCGAGGTCATCCGTCGACCGCGGAAGCCGCGCGTCGAGATCGAGCCGGAAGGCGAGGGCTGAGCCGGCCGGGCGGGCGCTCGCAGCGCTCGCTCCGTCGACCGTGGCCGTGAGCGACAGGAGCGAGCGACGATGGCGATGACGGGCGAACGACCGACCGAGACACGGAACGGGGAGCGGGCCGCCGGCGAGCGGTCGCGCGCCGTCGAGGCGGCAATCCTCTCCATCGAGAAACAGTTCGGCCGGGGGGCGATCATGCGCCTCGGCTCGGCCGAGAAGCTCCAGGTCGAGGCCATCCCGACCGGGTCGATCGCCCTCGACCTTGCCCTCGGCGTCGGCGGCATCCCGCGGGGCCGGATCACCGAGGTCTTCGGGCCCGAGTCGTCGGGCAAGACGACCCTCTGCCAGCACATCATCGCCGAGGCCCAGCGGCGGGGCGGGGTCGGCCGCCTTCATCGACGTCGAGCACGCCCTCGACCCCGTCTACGCCCGGGCCTGCGGCGTCAACGTCGACGAGCTCCTCGTCAGCCAGCCCGACACCGGCGAGCAGGCCCTCGAGATCACCGAGACCCTCATCCGCTCGGGCGCGGTCGACTGCGTCGTCGTCGACTCGGTCGCCGCCCTCGTGCCGCGGGCCGAGATCGAGGGCGAGATGGGCGACAGCTCACGTCGGCGCTCCAGGCCCGGCTCATGAGCCAGGCCCTGCGGAAGCTGACCGGCGCCGTCAGCCGCTCGCACACGGCCCTCGTCTTCACGAACCAGCTCCGCGAGAAGATCGGGGTCATGTTCGGCAACCCCGAGACGACGCCGGGCGGCCGGGCCCTGAAGTTCTACGCCTCGGTCCGCCTCGACATCCGGCGGATCGAGACCATCAAGAGCGGCGAGCGAGATCGATCGGCAGCCGGTCCGGGTGAAGGTCGTCAAGAACAAGGTCGCGCCCGCCCTTCCGGGTCGCCGAGTTCGACATCATGTACGCCGAGGGGATCAGCCGGGAGGGCGGCCTCCTCGACGTCGGGGTGGCCATGGACATCGTGACGAAGACCGGCTCCTGGTTCACCTTCGGCGAGACCCGGCTCGGCCAGGGCCGCGAGGCGGCGAAGGAGTTCCTGAAGGCGAACCCGGCCATCGGCGAGGAGATCGAGGCCCGGATCCGGAGCCGGATGAACGAGATTCGCCTCCCCGTCGAGGGCATCGAGGAGGTCGAGTAGGACGGCCCCCCGCCGGCCAGCGGAGCGGCGCTCCGACCGCGGCAGCCTCACCGAGGTCGGTCCGGTTCTCGACGCCGCCGCTCGCTACCTCGAGGCTCGGCCGCGATCCGTCGCCGAGGTCCGGCGGCGGCTCGTCGCTGCCGGCTATCCGCCGTCCCTCGTCGAAGCGGCCATCGAGCGCCTCCTGGCGGCCGGCTACCTCGACGACCTCGCCTTCGCCCGGGCCTGGGTCGCCTCCCGAG
Source organism: Chloroflexota bacterium (assembly GCA_026004015.1). GTDB lineage: Bacteria > Chloroflexota > Limnocylindria > Limnocylindrales > CSP1-4 > BPIH01. Next base: position 101,243 of record BPIH01000002.1, read on the forward strand.
ATCGGGCCCGGCCACGGGGCGCCGTCGCCCTCCGGCGGGAGCTTCGGCTCCGGGGTGTCGCGGAACCCGTCATCGCGGCCGTCCTCGCCGAGCGGGACGCCGCGGCGGCCGGCAGCGCCGGAGACGACGCCGCTGCCTCCGCCGCCGGATGGCCCGACGAGGAGGCCGAGGCGCCCCGGCAGGGGCACCGCCCGAGTGCTCGAGTGGCTCGCGGGCCTCGGTCGGGGCCGACGCGGCGGCCGCCCGTCGGCTCCTCGCCCGTCGGGCCGCCGCCCTCGCCCGGATCGCCGACCCCCTCCGCCGGCGGGCGAGGGCGTACGCCCTCCTCGTCCGGGCCGGGTTCGAGCCCGATCTGGCGGCCGAACTCGCCCGATCCGTCGCCGCGCCGCCCGCCGAGGACGAGGCGACCGAGGACGACTGAGCGGCCCGGGACGTCGGCTCCGCCCCGTCGGCGACCTCCGGGCGGCGTTCGGCGTAGACTAGCCGCCAATCCGGACCGGTCGGTCGATCGATCCCGGAGCTGCCCAAGCCGGTATCGGCGGCGCCCGCCGGTCGGCGCGAGCGGAGGCTCTCCGTCGCCGAGCGTCCCGATGCCCGAACCGATCATTCACACCGCCGACCGCCCTACCGCGGCCGGTGCGGAGGACAACGGATCATGGTCGAGATTCCGATCGCCCTCGTGGCGGCGCTCGTCGTCGGCGCCGTCGGGGTCGGCGTCGGGTTCGTCCTCGCTGCCAGGGTCTGGGCGCCCCAGGCCATCCGGGCCGCCCAGGCCGAAGCGAAGCGGATCGTCGCCGAGGCCCGCGAACGCCAGAAGGACCTCATCCTCGAGGCGAAGGACGCCAAGCTCCGGCTCGCCCAGGAGGCCGAAGAGGAGGCCCGGGCGAAGCGGACCGAGCTCGCCGCCCTCGAGCGACGCCTCCTCGCCCGCGACGCCCAGCTCGACGAGCGCGCCGACCTCCTCGAAGAACGCCAGCGGAAGCTCCTCGAGCGGGAGCGCGAGCTCGAGCGGTCCCGCGAGGAGATCGCCCGGCTCCACGCCGAACGGGTCGCCGCCCTCGAGCGGGTGAGCGGTCTGTCGGCGGAGGATGCCAAGGCCCTCCTCATCGAGGCCGTCCGCGACGAGGCGGAGCACGATGCGGTGAAGCTCGCCCGAGCCATCGAGCGGCGGGCCCGGGAGGAGGCGACCGAGAAGGCCCGGGAGATCATCGTGACCGCCATGCAGCGGATCGCCGCCGACCACACCGCCGAACACACCGTGACCGTCATCCACCTCCCGAACGAGGAGATGAAGGGTCGGATCATCGGCCGCGAGGGTCGGAACATCCGCGCCCTCGAGCAGGCGACCGGCTGTGATCTCATCATCGACGACACCCCGGAGACCGTCGTCGTCTCCGGCTTCGACCCGATCCGTCGGGAGGTCGCCCGCCTCGCCCTGACGAAGCTCATCGCCGACGGCCGGATCCACCCCGGCCGGATCGAGGACGTCGTCGCCAAGGCCCGGGCCGAGGTCGAGCTCGTCGTCCGCCAGGCCGGCGAACAGGCCGCCTACGAGGCCGGCGTCCCCGGCCTGCCGCCGGAGCTCATCCGCCTCCTCGGCCGGCTGAAGTTCCGGACGAGCTATGGCCAGAACGTCCTCCTCCATTCCGTCGAGACGAGCCGCCTGGCGGCGATCATCGCCGCCGAGCTCGGGGCCGACGTGGCGGCGGCCAAGGCGGGCGGGCTCCTCCACGACATCGGCAAGGCCGTCGACCACGAGGTCGAGGGCGCCCACGCCGCCATCGGGGCCCAGATCGCCCAGCGCCACGGTCTGCCCTTCAAGGTCGTGAACGGGATCGCCGCCCACCACCAGGAGGTCGAGTACGCCTGTCTCGAGGCCCCCATCGTCCAGGTCGCCGACGCCATCAGCGCCTCGCGACCGGGCGCCAGGGGGGAGACCGTCGAGACGTACCTCAAGCGCCTCGAGGATCTCCAGGCCATCGCCAACAGCTTCGCCGGGGTCGAGCGCTCCTTCGCCGTCCAGGCCGGCCGCGAGGTCCGGATCCTCGTCCGCCCCGACGAGATCGACGACCTCTCGGCGAGCCGGCTTGCCCGCGACATCGTCCGCAAGATCGAGGAGACCCTGACCTACCCGGGCCAGATCAAGGTCACCGTCATCCGCGAGACGCGGGCCGTGGAGTACGCGAAGTAGGCGGTCGGGGGCCGGCGGGGAGCGGCATGACCGGGCAGCCCGGCCGGGCGCCGAAGCCGCCCGGCGTGTGTCGGATCCTCATGATCGGCGACGTCATCGGCAAGCCGGGGCGGGAAGCGGTCGAGCGCTGCCTGCCGACCCTCCGCCGGGAGCGGGGGATCGACTTCGTCACCGCCAACGGGGAGAACCTGGCCGGCGGGATGGGCCTCACCGGGCCGACGGCCGAGGCCCTCTTCGCCGCCGGCGTCGACGTCATCACCTCGGGCAACCACATCTGGGACAAGCGGGAGATCTACCCGATCCTCGAGCGGGACGAGCGGATCCTCCGGCCCCTGAACTACGGCACCCGAGACGTGCCCGGCCGCGGCTGGGGGATCTACACGGCCGCCGACGGGACCGAGCTCGCCGTCCTCAACCTCCAGGGCCGGACGTACATGACCCCCATCGACAACCCCTTCACCGAAGTCGATCGGCTCCTCGACGAAGGCTCCGAGCCGCTGCCGGCCGTCCGGGTCGTCGACTTCCACGCCGAGGTGACCTCGGAGAAGAACGCCTTCGGCCTCTACCTCGACGGTCGGGTGAGCGCCGTCCTCGGGACCCACACCCACGTCGTGACGGCCGACGAGCGGATCCTGCCGAAGGGGACGGCCTACCAGACCGACATCGGCATGACCGGGCCCCTCCACTCGATCATCGGCTTCGCCCCGCGAACGGTCCTGCCCCGCTTCCTGAACGCCCTGCCCACCCGCTTCGAGGTCGGCGACGGACCGGTCGTCTTCCACGCCACCCAGGTCGACGTCGAGCCGGCCTCGGGGCGGGCCGTCGCCGTCGAGCGGATCTCCGCCGTCGTCGAGCTCTGAGCGGATGGGCATGGGGCGCTATCCGCCGCCCGGCGTCTCGACCCCGGCCCGGGCCGCGGGGCCAACGACGGTCGACCTCCACACCCACAGCCGCCGCTCCGACGGCGTTCTCGAACCACCGGCCCTCGTCGCCGCCGCAGCGGCGGTCGGTGTCCGCCTCCTCGCCCTGACCGACCACGACACCCTCGTCCGGCGTCCGCGAGCTTCGTGCGGCGGGTGCCCCGCCCCTCCCGGCCGGCCTCGAGCTCGTGGCCGGGATCGAGCTGAGCACGACCATCGACGGCGACCGAGAGCTCCACCTCCTCGGCTACGGGCTCGATCCCGACGACGAACGCCTCGAGGCCCGCCTGGCTGGGCTTCCGGGCCGAGCGGCGGCGCCGCTTCGAACGGATCGTCGACCGCCTCCGGGCCATTGGCTGTCCCGTCGACGAGGTCCTCGCCGGGATCGACCTGGCCGCCACCGACGCCCTCGGACGGCCGACCATCGCCAGGGCCCTCGTCGCCGCCGGGTACGCCTCGAGCGTCGCCGACGCCTTCGAGCGCTTTCTCGGCCGGGGCGGCCCGGCCTACGTGCCGCGACCAAAGCTCGACCCGCCGGCCGCCATCGGCCTCGTGCGCCGGGCCGGAGGCGTCGCCATCCTCGCTCACCCGGCCGACGTCCTGCCCGACGAGCCCCTCCTCGGCGCCCTCGTCGAGGCGGGGCTCGCCGGCCTGGAGGTCCACTACCGCGGCTACCCGCCGGAAACCGTGGCGACCCTCGCCGCCATCGCCCGCCGCCATCGCCTCCTCGCCACCGGAGGAACGGACTTCCACGGCGACGACGGCCCCTACGAGCGGGCCGCCTCCGAGGTCGAGGTCCCGGCGTCGGTCGGCCGCCGCTTCCGGGCCGCCCTCGAGGCGCACCCGCGCCCCGGTCGTCCCCGTCGGAAACGGGAGCCGGATCGGGCTACACTCGTCGGCCGATGAGCAGCCGCCTCCTCCCGGTCCTCGACCGCTCCCATCTCGAGCCGGCCCCGCCGCCGCCGGCGCCGGTCGTCGACCCCCGGCTCGCCGAGTACGGGCCGGACGGCGCCGTCCTGCCCCGCTTCGCCATCTGGACCCTCGGCTGCCAGATGAACAAGAGCGACTCCGAGGAGATGGCCGGCCGGCTCCTCGCTGCCGGCTGCGAGCCGGCGCCGACCTTCGAGACGGCCGACCTCATCGTCATCAACACCTGTGCCATCCGCGAGGCGGCCGAGGCCAAGGTCATCGGCCGCCAGGGCCAACTCCGCCGCCTCAAGGCGGCGAACCCGCGACTCCGGGTCGTCCTCACCGGTTGCGCCGTCCGGGAGGCCTCCCGGGCGAGCCTCGCCCGTCGCTTCCCGGCCGTCGACCTCTTCCTCCGGCCCGACGAGGAGCCCGAGATCGTCGAGCGCCTCGGCCTCGCCTCGGCCCAGGCCGGCCTCGGGCGAGCCGTCGTCGCCCCGAGCCGAGCCACGACCCTCGTCGGCGGGCAGCCGGTCTCCGATGCCGTCCACCTGCCGAGCGCCCGGGCGGCGGCCGTCGCCGCCGGGGCCGTGGCTCGCTCGAGCCGGATCTCGGCCTGGCTGCCGATCATCTACGGCTGCGACAAGACGTGCACGTACTGCATCGTCCCCTTCAGCCGCGGCCCGGAGCGGAGCCGCCCCTTCGACGAGGTCCTCGCCGAAGCGCGGGCCCTCGCCGAGGCCGGCTACCGCGAGGTCACCCTCCTCGGCCAGAACGTGAACAGCTACGGTCATGACCTGCCGCCCGAGCCGCGCTTCGCCCACGTTGCCCCCGAGCGGTGGGCGGGGCGGCGGCTCGACCTCCGGGGCCGGCCCGACCTGGCCGAGCTCATCCGGGCCATCGACGCCCTCCGGACGACCGACGGTCGCCCGGCGATCCCGCGCCTCCGCTTCGTGACGAGCCATCCCTGGGACCTCTCGGACCGCCTCATCGCCGCCATGGCCGAGTGCCCGTCGGTCTGCGAGCACCTCCACCTGCCGGTCCAGTCGGGCGACGACGCCGTCCTCCGCCGGATGGGCCGCCAGTACACGATCGAGCACTACCTCGAGCGGGTCGAGCGGCTCCGAGCGGCTGTCCCCGACCTCGCCCTCAGCACCGACGTCATCGTCGGCTTCTGCGGCGAGACGGAGGCCCAGTTCGAGGCGACCCTCGCCCTCCTGCGCCAGGTCGGCTACGACCAGGTGTTCGCGGCGGCCTACTCGGAACGGCCGGGCACGCCGGCCACGAAGCTCGCCGACGACGTCCCGGCCGAGGAGAAGCGGCGCCGCCTGAACGAGCTCCTCCGGGTCCAGGAGGCGATCGGCCTCGAGCGGAACCGGGCCTGGCTCGGTCGGACCGTCGAGGTCCTCGTCGACGAGATCGTCCCGCCGCGGTCCCACGATCACGAACCGGCGGAGGAGGGGAGGGGTCGGCTCCGGCCGGCTCCGGGCGAGGTCGCCCTCGCCGGTCGGACCCGCCAGAACAAGCTCGTCCACTTCACTGGGCCGGCCGACCTCCTCGGTCGCTTCGTCGAGGTCCGGATCGACCACGCCGGCCCGTACTCGCTCCGCGGCACCCGCCTCGGTGCCGCCTGAGGTCGCAGCCGGAGCACCGGGGGCGCCGGCGGGCGAGGCGAGGGAGGGGGTCTCCGGCGGAGCAGCGGCCGCGCCAGCCGTCGAGACGCCGGCCCCGCCCCTCGTCGTCATCGGCGGGCCGACGGCGACGGGCAAGACGGGTCTCTCGCTCCGGCTCGCCGACGTCCTCGCCGAGCGAGGGATCGGCGCCGAGATCATCTCGGCCGATTCGCGCCAGGTCTACCGCGGCCTCGACATCGGAACGGCCAAGGTCACGCCGGCCGAGCGGGCCCGGATCCCCCACCACGGCCTCGACCTGGTCGATCCCGACGAGCCCTTCAGCGTCGCCGACTTCGTCCGCCATGCCCGGGCGGCCCTGGCCGGCATCGCCGCCCGCGGCCGGGTCGCCCTCCTCGTCGGCGGGACCGGCCTCTACCTCCGGGCCGTCGCCCGGGGCCTCGAGCCCGACGCGCTGCCGCACGACCCCGAGCTCCGGGCGCGCCTCGAGGCCGAGCTCCGCTCGACGGGCCTGGCCACGCTCGTCGAGCGGCTCCGCCGGATCGCCCCAGGACGGGCGGCCGCCGTCGACCTCGCCAACCCGCGGCGGGTCGTCCGGGCCCTCGAGGCCGCCCTCCTCGTCGGGGATCGGCCGCCGCCACCCTTCCGCTCCTATCCGGGCCGGGCGATCTTCCTCGTCCTCGACGTCGAGCCGGCCACCCACCGGGCCTGGATCGCGGCCCGGGCCCGGACCCAGTTCGAGATGGGGCTCCTCGACGAGGCGGCCGCCCTCCGGGCTCGCTACGACCCGAACCTGCCCGCCTTCAGCGCCATCGGCTACCGGGAGGCGTGGGCCGTCCTCGACGGACGCCTCAGCCTCGAGGCGGCCATCGAGCTCGACGCCCGCCGGAACGTCGCCTTCGCCCGCCGTCAGCGAATCTGGTTCCGCCGGGAGCCCGAGGCGGTCTGGCTCGACGCCACCGAGGATCCCCTCGCGCGGGTCGTCGCCCTCGTCCGGCCCGTCGTCGAGGGCGACCGGGCGAGGACAGGCGGGCGGGGAGGGGAGCGGGGGGACCGCCGAGCGGCTCGCTGACCGCGACGCGGGCTCGGCGCCCGTCGTCGTGGCGGCCGCCACCGCCCCCGGCGCGTTCCTCCACCCCCTCCGCTATCCTGGCGGCGATGCCGCGGAACCAGACCATCGATCTCGCTCCGCCCGTCGAGCGAGCCTTCCTCATCGCCGTCGAAACGGACGACGCCGACGGCTGGACGGCCGAGGATTCCCTGGCCGAGCTGGCGAGCCTCGCCGACACGGCCGGGGCGGTCGTCGTCGGGGCCGAGTGGCAGCGCCGCCGCCACGTCGATCCGAACTGGTACGTCGGCAAGGGGAAGGCCGAGTCCCTCGTCGCCGCCAAGCACGAAACGGGGTTCACCCTCCTCGTCGCCGACGACGAGCTCTCCCCGGCCCAGCAGCGTCGCCTCGAGGGCCTCCTCGGGGTGAAGGTCATCGACCGAAGCCGCCTCATCCTCGACATCTTCGCCCAGCACGCCCAGACCCACGAGGGCCGCCTCCAGGTCGAGCTCGCCCAGCTCGAGTACCAGCTGCCGCGCCTGACTCGTCTCTGGACCCACCTCTCCCGGACGGGCGGCGGCATCGGGACCCGGGGACCGGGTGAGACGCAGCTCGAGACGGACCGGCGGGTCATCCGAGAGCGGATCAAGGTCCTGAAGGAACGGGTCGAACAGGTGCGCCGCCAGCGGGCGACGGCCGCTCGGGGCCGCGATCGGCGCCTCATCCCGGCCATCTCCATCGTCGGCTACACGAACGCCGGCAAGAGCACGCTGCTCAACGCCCTCGTCGGGTCCGACGTCGTGCGGGCCGAGGATCGCCTCTTCGCCACCCTCGATCCGACGAGCCGCCTCGTTCGCCTCGGCGAGGGCCAGACGGCGATCGTGACCGACACCGTCGGCTTCATCCACAAGCTCCCCCACCAGCTCGTCGATGCCTTCCGGGCGACCCTCGAGGAGGTGACGCGCGCCGACGCCCTCATCGAGGTCGTCGACGCCGCCGACCCGCACGCCCCCGAGCATCGGGCCACGGTTCAGGCCGTCCTCGACGAGCTCGGGGCGGGCGACAAGCCGCGGATCGTCGCCCTGAACAAGATCGACCTCCTCGAACCCGCGGCGACGACGCCCGTCCTCACGGCTCCCGCCGTCGGGATGGCGGTGCCGATCTCGGCCAGGACGGGCTTCGGGATCGAAACCCTCCGGACGGCGATCTCGGCCCTCCTCGCTGACCTCTGGGTGGCCGTCGACGTCGTGCTCCCGTACCAGGCCGGCGAGCTCCTCGCCCGGGTTCGGGAACGGGGCACCGTCGGTCTCGACTACCGCCCCGACGGCGTCCGGGTCCGAGGTCGGGTCTCGCCGGCCCTCGCATCCGAGCTCCTGGCGGCCGCCGACGGACGGCTGGGCGCGGCCCGTCGGGCGGCGCGCCCAGCCGGTGCCGGGGTGGGGGAGGGACGCCAGCCGGAGCCAGCGGTCGGCGGGGAGACCCGGCGGGGCTGACGGGGGTTCCGTGGTCGGCGCGGGCGGCGAGGGAACGGACCGGTCGCCGGCCGCCGGCTGGCTGCGCGTCGCCGGGTCGGCCCGGCTCGCCGACGGCCGCCGGCTCCTGTGGTCGGTCGCCGAGGGCGTCCGGGGACGGCGCTGGCGGTGGGCGATCGCCCGAGGCGACGCGGTCGGGCATGCCGTTCTCCTCGAGACCGATCCCGACGGGCGCCCGGTTCGCCTCGAGGCGACGAGCGCCAGCGGGCTCCTGACGCTCCACCCGGATCCGGACTTCGCTGCCCTCCACGGCAACCTCGTCACGACGAACGGGATCGAGCACCTCTCCCTCCCCTGGTCGGCGGGCCACGTCATCGACGTCGTCGACGCCTTCGGGCCCTTCGTCGTCGTCGCCTGCCGGGGGATGGGACTGCCGGTCGAGGGCTCCTTGGAGCTCGGCGGCCTCGGGATCGATCGCTTCCTCCGACCGACGCCGGGCGTCGTGCGGCTCGTCCGGACGGCCGAGACGGCCTGGTCGCTCGTACCGGGCGAGCCCGCCGGCCGCCGCCGGGCGCCCTGGTCGGGGACGCTGACAGGGGACGGCCTGCCGCGCCTCCCCGACGGCACCTGCTGGCCTCTCGAGCTCGACTGAGGCAGAGGTCCCGGCAAGCGCACGGCTGCGCCGCTCCCACGAACCGACGCCGCTTCCGGGGCTCCAGGGCGAACGTCACCCGTATCCGCTCGACGGACGAAGAACCGCGGCGGTCTGTTGGAACCTCGTGGACAACTCGCGACGCTGGGACGGTCGAAGTCTGAAAATCGTGGATAACGCCCCTTGTCAGGTGCCGGTCCGTCGCGTACCGTTCGTCTTGCCCGAAGGGGCCCTGGACCGAACGGCACCGGCGATGCCTCGCATCACCGGTACCGACCTCGGATCGGCGGTTCCTTCGGGCGTTTTGTCGTCCCGCGGGGTCGCTGCGGCCGTCGCTCCCTGCCTGAGCCTCGCGCGCTCCTGCCGTCGCGCTCGATGGGCGGCGAGTGCCGAAGTGCCCGCCGGCTGATGTGACGTCCCGCGTCGCGGTGCCTCCCCAGGCCGACCAGGCCGAAGGCGCTCCTGCCGTAGGCGCTCCTGTGGATCGATGGTGGACAACGCGGCCTCGGTCGGGCCGGCAACCCTCGAGATCGTGGATAACCCACTTGCGCGGGCGGCTCGGCCCAGGGTAGCGTTCGAGGTGCCCGAAGGGGCCTCTGACGATGGCGATCCGGCCGGTGCCTGCACCGGTCGTGAGCCAGGACGGACGGTTCCTTCGGGCGCTTTCGTGTCTGCCGCAACCGGCGTCGCGCGGCTGGTCAGTCCAATCGTTCCCAGCCGGCCCCAAGCCGGTCCTCCGAGTCCGCCGGGCGTGCCGTCGACGACCGCTGGCCTCGACCGTCGTCGGTCCCGAGGAAGGCTTCAGCTCGGAGCCCTCCGCCGAGCCGGGCTGCTGGGGTGACGCGTCCCGAGGTTTCAGGTCCTGGTCCCACCCTCTCCGCTACGCCGGAACTGCCGATAAGGGCAGTTATGTCCGTTAGGCCGGCGGCCAGAGGCGCGTCCGAGCGGGCCTCGGCTCGGCCGCGATACGATCCGGCTCGTCATGCCTCCCCACGACCGCCAGGCGGCACGATCGGGCTGCCCCTCCGCCGGACGCCGACGATGACGCGCCGCGGGCTCGTCTTGTTCGCGGCGATGTCGGTGATCTGGGGCATCCCGTATCTGCTCATCCGCATCGCCGTCGGGGAGATCTCGCCGGCGACCCTCGTCCTGGCGCGGACCGCCATCGCGGCGGCCATCCTCCTGCCGATCGCCGTCGCCCGGGTCGACTTCGGCGCCCTTCGCCCGCACTGGCCGTGGATCGTCGCCTTCGCCCTCGTCGAGATCGCCGGGCCCGTGGGTCCTCCTCGGCTCCGCCGAGCAGCGGATCTCGAGTTCCCTCGCCGGGATCCTCGTCGCCGCCGTGCCGCTCGTCGGGAGCGGCCATCGCCCTCCTGACAGGAGGGGCCGATCGGCTCGGGCCGACCGGCCTCGCCGGCCTCCTCATCGGGATCGTCGGCGTCGGCGCCATCGTCGGGGCGGACGTGGGGGCCGAGGACGCCGTGGCGGTCCTCCAGATGGGCGGTGTCGTCCTCGGCTACGCCCTCGGGCCGGCCATCCTCGCCCGCAGGCTCGGCGGGGTGTCCTCGCTCGGGGTCATGACGGCCTCGCTCGGCCTCTGCGCCCTCCTCTACCTCCCCATCGTGGCCCTCGACCCGCCGGCCGGCCTCCCCTCCCCGGCTGTCCTCGCCGCCGTCGTGATCCTCGCCGTCGTCTGCACGGCCCTCGCCTTCCTCGTCTTCGCTGCCCTCATCGCCGAGATCGGCCCCGTCCGGGCCACGGTCATCACCTACGTCAACCCGGCCGTGGCGGCCGTCCTCGGCGTCCTCCTCCTTGGCGAGGACTTCAGCCCCTCGATGGCCCTCGGCTTCGCCCTCGTCGTCGCCGGTTCGGCCCTCGCCACCCGCGAGCCCGACGGCGTCGACTGCCGAGGCATCGCCGCTCGTCCTCGAGCCGGCCGGCGACGCCGAACCCGGGAGCGCGGCCTCGCCCTGATCCGCCCCCGTCGCTGGAGGGCCCTCGCTCCGCGCCGCCGGGTCCTGCGCCCTGGCGACCGCTTGGCCCCCGGAGCGACCCGCGGGCCTCGGGGGCGGATCCACGGCCACGGCGCGGCTGCGCGGCTCGGACGGGGGAAGGCCAGGCGTCACTCATCCCGCGCCGACGGCGGCCAAAGTGTAGGGGTTCCCCGACTTTCCATGAGGACGCAGCCTGTCTACCGTTGTCGCGAACGGCCGTTCTCGGGCGGCGCTCGAGGGGGCGACAGCTGGGCCGGCGAGGAGGAACGCGAGATGTGGAAACAGCCCGTGGAAGCGGCCGGGGAGGGTGACGAGCGCGAGCTTCGGCTCGCACCCGAGGCGGAGTCGACCCCACCACGGCGGGGGCGGAGACGACGGCCACCACGGCGGGGGCCGACACGACCACCGCCGCTGCCGGAACCGAGACGACCAGCGAGCCGGTTCTCGGCGACCCCGAGCGCCGTGCCTCACCCCAGCCTCGCGACAGCGGGCACCGGCCCGCCCGAGGACCTGCTCCAGCCCGGTGCCGTCGGGCAGACGCCCGACCTCGACCGTGAGGCCGCCATCGACCCGCGGACCGGGCCGCTCGCCGGCCTCGTCGGTCCGGCAGCCCTCGACGGACGCCCTCGGGGTCGAGATCGACACGGCGACCGACGTCGGGAAGGCCACCGGCTTCGACACCGGGCTCTCGGTCGACCGGGTCGGCCTCAACCTCGACCCGTTCGCGGAGCGCCGAGGCAGACAGCCGTCGCCGCAGGCCGCGGCCCGCCACAGCGGCCAACAGGTGTCCGGTGGCGGCGGCGACAGCACGAGCCCGGCCGAAGAGAAGGGCGTCCTCGACACCATCATCGACGTCGCCGCCGGCGTGCTCATGGCGGTCTTCGACAAGACGCCCGAGCCGCTCTCGACGCTGGCACCGCTGGCGAGCGAGGAGGGCGCGGCCGCCGAGCAAGGGGCGTTCAACGCTCCTGCAGGAGAAGGACGCGAAGGACTCCAGCCGACCTCGGCACCGAGGAGGGCAACGAGGAGTACTACCGCCTCCGGGCCCAGTCCACGGCGGACTTCTACAAGTCGAAGACCCAGGCCAACGAGAGCGAGAACGAGACCGAGACGGACGAGAGCGAGTCGGACGGCGGCACGTCCGCTCCGTCGGGCTCGGGCGAAGCGCAGCGGCCCGTGAACCCGCGACTGCGGCGACGGCGGGACCTCGCCCGGCAGCCCGGGGGACGTGCTCCTCCAGCGCCCAAGCGTCATCGACCCAGCCTCCGGACGAGACCGACTCGAGCATCGTCGTCGACCCTCGAGCTGGAATCCCCAAGCTCGAAGCGGCACCGTACGACCCGAACCCGCTGGATGCCTACGGGTCGGTCGTCGAGGCGGGGCCGCTTCGCCAGCCGGACCAGGTCTACGACCCAGCCCCGGACAGCGACGCCACGGACATTGCGGGGACGGTCACGGTCAACCCCTACTCCGGGGGGCCGGGCATCGTCGGCCCCGGGCCCGCCCCGAGCCCCGGATCGGGCGGCGGGGGGTACGAAACGGCGCAGTCGGCGATGATGAAGGCTGATCCGGACGACGAACCGCCACCCGAGGCCGGCTCGGTCGCCGGAGGTGGATCGCTCGGCGGCGAGTGGGGCGATCTCGGCGCCGCCGCCTCGTCGGTGGCATCGGCAGCGGCGGCCGCCGGAGCGGCGGTCGAGAGCGCGGGCGAGTGGGTCGATGACCAGGCGCGCACGGCGGGTGCCGTGGTCAAGAACGCCACCAACGTGTTCCTCGATGCCGCCCAGTCCACCGCCTCCAGCGCCGCCCGCGCGGCCGGTGGCGTCCTCTCGAGCGACTGGGCCGACCGGGCGATCGGCGACGCACGGGACGCCGTGGAGGGGCGCCGTCGTCGGCGCCGTGGACTCGCTGGTCAATACGGTCGACGACGCGACCGACGTGGTCGAGGCGGGCGGGGTCGGCGGCCCAGGGGGACTGGGCCGCGGCCGGAGAGAAGGCCCTCGACGCCAGCGGTATCCTGACCGGCGGCTTCGTCGACGTCGAGCAGGATCCCAGCGGGACGCACATCTCCATCACCGTCCCGGGCTCCGGCATGACCGGCCCGGCGCCGTCGGTCGGCGGAGGCGGTGAGCTGGAGATTGACGTCGGAGGCGGGAGCGTCGACGCTCAGCTCACATCGACGACGCCGGTCGGCAGCGGCTCGATCACGACGACGAGCGACGTGGGTCTGACCGGCACCGACGACGGACTGGAGGCAAGCGTGGCCGTCGAGGCCACGAGCCGTGGTCTGGCGAGCAGCGTTCCTACCAGTCAGGGGAGCGAGGTCCTACCGACCGCCGTCGGGGCGTCGGGCGACATGGCGCTCGGAGCGACCGGCGTCGACCTCACCGGCAGCGCCTGGAGCGAGAGCGATGGCCTGCTCCTGGGAGGGAGCAGCACGGCATCGGCCGAGGTCCACCTGGGGGCAGATGGGATCGCCGCTTCCGCCCGTCAGGACACCTCGGGCCATGCCGGATTGGTGTCCTTCTCGGACTCGACCGCAGCTGAGGTGTCCCTCGATGCCTCTGGCCTCGGCGCGAGCTTCGAGCGGAGCCACGAGCTGGCCGCCCTGGGAATGACCGATGCCTGGAGCACCAGCGCTGAGGTCGAGGTCGGCGCGAGCGGCGTCGATGTGACAGCGGACGCCGCCTACGTCGACGTCGATCCCGCACTCGGGGCCGTCGGCGTCAGCGTCGGTTCCTCGGGCGATCGGAGTGGAGCAACCGCTCGGGCCGGGCCTCGCGGATGCCGAAATCGCGGTCTCCGGCGACGACTCGGGCGGGACCGCGGCCGCGACCACGGACACGGAGTCCGACCCGGTGCCCTGACCGCCGGCAGCCCGGCAACGCCCACGGCGCGCGCCCACCGGCTCCGCGAGACCCGACCTACGGCTGCCGGTAGAAGACGTCGGTCGAGTCCGGCAAGACGAACCGCAGGGTCATGTCGCCGACCGCAGGGGCGGGAGCGACACGATCATCAGCGTGGGTGGGGCCGCGGTCGTCGGCGGTCCGCTCGCGGGGACGATCCGGCTCGGCGCGGACCCGTTGGCGGCGATCGAGGTGCCGGCACACGGCTCGGTATCGTGCTCCGGGCGCCAGCCCTGAGCGCAGGCCGCCAACGAGATCGCCACCGCCACCTTCAAGAAGGCGGGACCGGGCGACCGCCTGGCGTGTCCGCATTCCAGGCGCCGTCGGTCCCCATCCATAGGCGGACGCTACGTCAGCCGATACGGTGGGGCAATTCGGGGGACCTCTACAGTCTGACGTCCCCGATCGCCGTCCCCGAACGGTCTCGCGCCGGTCCGTGGGCGCCGGCTCCGCCGCGGGGAACAGGATCGAACGCCTAGCCAGGGGATCGGCCTCCTGGCGCCGCCGGGGCGGGGACCGGGGCGGCCGCGTCGGCACAGGCGTCGATGGGCAGGCATTCAGGGGCGGCCGAGGCGCTCGTCCGGGCCGGCCAGTGGAGGAAGGCGCCGACGTAGACACCGACGAGGACGACGGCGCCGCCGAGGAGGAAGGCGACCGAGGGACGCTCGGCGGTGAGGATGGCCGCCGCCACGATCGTCACCATCGGCATGAGGAGGCTCACGTAGGAGACCGCCGAGGCCGTCCACCGGCCGAGGGTGAAGAGGAAGAGGGCGAACATGACGACGGAGCCGAGCAGGGCGAGGTAGCCGAGGGCGACCCAGGTGTCCGTCTCGACTGGCACCGTCCACCGTTCGGCACCGAGGGCGGAGCCGACGAGGAGGAGGCCCCCGCCGGCCCCCATGGCGACGACGTTCGTCCCGAAGGGATCGCTCCGGGGGATCCATTTGGCGATGACGGAGCTCTCGGCGAGGCAGACCGTAGCGAGGACGGCCAGGAGAAGCCCCACCGCCGGAACGTTCGCACTGAGCTGGTCGGCGGTGACGATGCCGACTCCGCCGAGGGCGACGAGGGCACCGACGAGGCCCTGGAAGCGGAAGGCCTCCTGGCGGTGGGCGATGGCGAGGCCGAAGGTGAAGAGGGGCGCCAGGGCGATGAGGAGCATCGCCGTTCCCGCCGGCACCGACTGGAGGGCCGTGTAGAGGAACCCGTAGCCGGCCCCGATGCCGACGGCGCCGTAGAGGGCGGCTCCGCCGAGGCTCCGGCCCCGGGGCAACGTCCGCCGGCCGTAGGTCACGAGCCCGAGCATGAGGATCGAAGCGGCGATGAAGCGGACGGCGGCCGACCAGAGCGGTTCGAGCTCACCGACGGTCGCCTTCACCGCGATCCCGTTCAGCCCCCCGATGAGGACGACGCCGCCGAAGCTGGCGAGGGTGAGCCGGTCGACGCCGGCGAGCTGGACCACGATGCACCTCCCTCCCCTCTCCCCGGGGCGCGGTCGCCGAAGCATGCCACGGGTCGTCCCTGAAGGCAAGGGTGAACGGCGCGAGGACCGGCGTTCGTGCTCGCCAGCAGTCCGGGCCGGCAGGACCCCGATTGGTCGGGTCTACGACCCCTCCCCTACCCCGTCGCGGACCGTCGGGTCGAGTCGCGCCGCGACTCGACGATCTCCGTCGGCGCGTGGTGAACGGCCGGGATCGTCCCGAGCCGACCGGCCTGGTAGTCGGCGATGGCCTCGAGGATCTCCTCACGGCTGTTCATGACGAAGGGTCCGTACCAGACGACCGGCTCCCGGATCGGTCGCCCGCCGAGGAGGAGGACCTCGAGCTTCGGGCTCCGGCTCTCCTGGCGCTCGGCGGCGGCGACGGTGAGGGCCTCCCCCGGTCCGAAGACGGCGAGCTGGCCCGTGCGCCATCGGCACCCGCTCGCGGCCGGCGAAGCCGGCGCCGGCGAGGACGTAGACGAGGGCGTTGTAGTCGGCCCGCCAGGCGAGGGACAGCTCGGCCCCGGGGGCGAGGGTGGCGTGGACCATGGTCATCGGCGTGTAGGTCACGCCCGGCCCGCGGTGGCCAGCGACCTCGCCGGCGATGACCCGGAGGAGGGCGCCACCGTCGTGGGAGGCGAGGAGGGCGACGGCCTCGGCCCGGAGGTCCTGGTAGCGCGGCGGTGCCCACTTCTGGGCCCGCGGCAGGTTCACCCAGAGCTGGAGGCCGTGGAAGAGCCCCCCTGATGCGACGAGGGCCTCGGGCGGCCGTTCGATGTGGAGGATCCCGGCCCCGGCCGTCATCCACTGGGTGTCGCCGTTCGTGATGACGCCGCCGCCGCCGTTCGAGTCGCTGTGCTCGAAGGTCCCGTCGATCATGTAGGTCACCGTCTCGAACCCCCGGTGGGGGTGCCAGGGCGTCCCCTTCGGCTCCCCGGGGCGTACTCCACCTCCCCCATCTGGTCGAGGTGGACGAAGGGGTCGAGATCGGCGAGGTCGACCCCGGCGAAGGCCCGCCGGACCGGGAAGCCCTCACCCTCGAAGGCGTGGGGTGCCGTGGTCACCGAGCGGACGGGCCGCTGGCGGCTCATGACCGGGTCGGGTCGGGGGACCCGCGGCAGGACGGTGATGTCGGGGACGGTGATGGCAGGCATGACGCTCCCTTCGGCGCCATCCTCGCACGCGATCGTTGCGTTGTCAACGACCTCGGTCCGGCCGGGCCGGGAGGCCCGGCTGAGACCCGGGTGAGGGTCGGGACGGGCTGATGCGAGCCCGGCGTCGAGCGACCGTGGACGGCGGGCTGGCGGGGCTCGTGGCGCGGCGTCCCTTCCGCGGGCCGGCTCGCCGGGACTCAGCCCGCGGCGAAGGGGTGGTCGTTCACGCTCACCCAGCGGCGATCGAGGACGAGGTGGAGGACCGTCGGGCGGTCGGCGGCGAGGGCCTCGCGAAGGGCCGGCTCGAACTCGCCGTCGGCCTCGACCCGAACCCCCCGCCCACCGAGGGCCCGGCCGACGGCGGCGAAGTCGACGGGCCCGAGGTCCGTCGCCACGCCCGTCGAGTCGCCGCGGTCGTCCTGGTGCATCCGGATCATGCCGTAGCGTTCGTTGTCGAAGACGACGACGATCGGCCGCACCCGCTCGCGGACGGCCGTCTCGAGCTCGGCCATCGTCATCGCCATACCGCCGTCCCCGACGAGGGCGACCACCGGCCGGTCGCGGTGGATGAGAGCCGCCGCCACGGCGGCCGGCACGGCGTAGCCCATCGCTCCCGAGGTCGGGCCGAGGAAGGTCCCCGGGCGCCGGAAGCGAAAGCCGCGGGCCGCCCAGCCGGCGAAGTTGCCGGCGTCGGTGACGAGGATGGCGGCATCGGGGAGGACGCGCCGGAGGGTGGCGACGACGCGGCCCGGGTGGACCCCGGGCCCGGTCCAATCGCCCCCGTCGACGACGCTCGCCGCCTCGAAGGCGGCCCGATCGCGGGCGTTCCGCTCGGCCCGGGCGTCGGCGACGGCCGCGTCGAGGACGCCGTTCGCCAGGCGATTCACGGCCGCCCGCAGAAAGGCCCGGGCGTCGACGGCGAGGGCGAGGTCGGGCGGCCGGAGGCCAGCGCGACCGCCCCGCGGCTCGACGTCGACGTGGGCCCAGCGCGTAGCGGGCGCCGGGATCTCGTAGCCGTACGTCGTCACCTCGTTCAGGCGGCAGCCGATGACGAGGAGGGCGTCGGCGGTGCGGAGGCGCTCCCGGACCGTCGGCGGCGCGCCGTGCCCGGCCATCCCGAGATAGAGGGGATGGTCGTTCGGGACGACGTCGCCCCCGGCGCCAGGCGGCGACGATGGGGACCCGGAGGAGCTCGGCGACGCGGACGAGGTCCGTCGAGCAGCGGGCTCGGAGGACGCCGCCCCCGGCGAGGATGACCGGTCGCTCGGCACAGGCGAGGAGCTGGAGGATCGAGCGGACGAGGACCGGGTCGGGTCGGAGCCCGGCGCTCGGGACCGCCGGCCGCTCCCGGACGGGCGCCTCGAGGGGCTCGTCGAAGAGGTCGGCCGGGATCGAGAGGAGGACGGGGCCCGGGACGGCCGCTCGTCGCCTGCCGGAGGCCCTCGTCGAGGAGGGCGGGGAGCTCGCCGACCGTCGCCGGCTCGGCGGCCCACTTGGCGAGACCGCCGACGGTGCCGACGAGGTCCGCCTCCTGGAAGGCTTCACGGCCGAGGAAGGGCCGCTCGACCTGGCCGGCGATGGCGAGGAGGGGCGTCGAGTCGGCGTAGGCGGTGTGGAGGGCGATGGCGAGGTTGCCGGCCCCGACGGCGCGGGTCACGATGACCGCGGCGGGGCGACCGGTGAGCTGCCCGTAGGCCTCGGCCATGAAGCCCGCCCCGGCCTCGTGGCGGGTGGCGACGACGGCGACGCCGACGGCGTCGAGGGCGTCGAGGAGCGGCAGGAAGCTCTCGCCCGGCACGGTGAAGGCGTACCGGAGCCCGGCAGCCCGGAGGGATCGGGCGAGCCAGGTGGCGACGCGTCGGACGGTCGCTCGCCGGTCCCCGACGGGGCGCTTCGGCCGGGCTGGTCGGAGCGGCGGGACCCTCCGCGGCGGGAGGGACCTCGGCGGCGCGGGCCGAGGGATTCCGCGGGCGGGGCGCTCGCGACGCTCGTGGCGCCCAGGGCGACGTCGCGGCCGTCGGTCGGCTCGGCCGGGGCGACCGCCGGCGCCTCGAGGGGCGCCTCGTCGAGGGTCGCCGCCGCAGGGTCTCCGGCCCCCACGCCGGGACCGTCGGGGTCGGGCTCGGTTCGGGACGGTTCGGCCGGGAGGCGCGAGCCGAGGGCGTCGGTCTCGGCGCCGGCGTGCAGTTCGGTCATCGATCCACCTGGTGCGGATGGGAAGCGGCTTCCTGGACGGCTCCGGTCCGGAGCGGATCAGAGCGGATAGGCGATCGCCGAGGCCACGAGGCCGAGGACGACGATGACGGCGACGATGGCGAAGACGAAGCGGGCGAGACGTGTCCCTGGCAACATGCCCCTCGATCCTTCGAGCGTTCGTGCGGGCTGGCCCGGCGGGTCCCGGGTCGAGCACAGGGCGCCTGGAGCGCGCTCTGTGCTCCAAGAGTATGCCCGAGTCTACGCCGCGACCGGGACGGTGGCCGCCGACGGTCGCTCCGTTGCGTCCCGGCGACCGGACTCGGACGGCTCGGGGACGGCGGCTCAGCGAGCGGGTCGGCTCGACTCCCTCTCCGACGACGGGCGTCCGCCGAGGGCCGCCAGGAGGAGCCGCCCGATCCGGTAGCTCCGCCCGCCGCCCATGACGAGGACGACGTCTCCCGGCCGGACCCGCTCCGCCAGCCAGGCCGCCGTCGCCTCGACCGAGCCCGGCGCCCCGACGGTGCGGGCCGGGGCGACGGCCGCCACTCGCGCCGCCAGGCCGGCGGCCGAGGCGATGGTCCGGTCGGGGTCACGCCCGGGCCAGATGTCGGCCACGGCCACGGCGTCGGCTTCGGCCAGGACGGCGGCGAAGGCGTCGAGCATGGCCGCCGTCCGGTGGTACGTGAGGGGCTCGTAGACGGCCCAGACCGGCCGGCCCGGTTCGAGCTGGCGGACGGCGGCGAGGGTCGCCCGGATCGCCGTCGGGTGGTGGGCGTAGTCGTCGTAGACGGTGACGCCGGCGGCCTCGCCGAGCCGCTCGAGGCGGCGGCCGACGCCCTCGAAGGTCTCGAGGCTGGCCGCCGTGGATGCCCACGGCAGGCCGAGGACGGCACCGGCGGCGGCGACGAGGAGGCCGTTGGCGGCGTTGTGGCGGCCGACGAGACCGACCCGGAGCCGACGGGCCGGCCCGGGCTCGCCTGAGCCCCGACGCCGCCGACGAGGAGCTCCGTCCCGGCCGCCGAGGCCGACGTGACGACCCCAATGACCGCCGTCGCGGCGCCGAGGGCGGTCCCGTACCGGGCTGCGAGGGCCCGTTGCCGCGCGGCGAGGCCGGCCGCTTCGGCGGCGACCCCCGGTCCCCCGAGCTCGACGACGACGAGCCGGCCGGACCAGTCCCCGGAGCCGATCGGCGAGCTCGGCACCGCCCGGGTCGGCCACGTCGACGACGGCCGTCGCCTGCCTCCCCTCCCCTGCCCGCCGGAGCCAGGCCTCGATGGCCTCGACGGCGGCGGTCCGGTCGGCGAAGACGTCGGGGTGGTCCCACTCGACGTTGGTGACGACGGCGACGTCGGGCAGGAAGGGATCGAAGTTACCGGCGTACTCGTCGGCCTCGACGACGGCGACCGGGCCGCGTCCCGTCCGCGCCGTGCTCGGGGGACCACCGAGGAGCCGCGCCGGGAGGAGGGCGCCGACGAAGGCGAGGGGATCGAGGGCAGCCCGAACGAGGAGATCGACGAGCCAGCCGGCGGTCGTGCTCTTGCCGTGGGTTCCGGTCACGGCGACGAGGGTCCGGCCGACGGCGGCGTCGGCGACGACCTGCTGCCACGGCTCGAGGGGGATCCCGCGGCCCGGGCGGCGGCGAGCTCGGGATGATCGGGCTCGACCGAGGTGAGGGCCTTCGTCACCGCGAGCCGAGTCGGGCGTGGGGCGGCGGTCACGTGGGCCGCGTCGTGGCCGACGGCGAGGGGGATGCCGACCGAGGCGAAGGGCTCGGTGTAGGGCGAAGCACCGCCGCGGTCGCAGCCCGTCACCTGCGCCCCGGCGGCGGCGGCGAGGAGGGCGGCGGCGCTCGCCCCGGCCCCCGCCGCGCCGACGACGTGGATGCATTCGCCCGGCTCGATGGGGCGCGGCCGGCGGGCCGGCGCCAGGCCGGCGGAGATGTCGGCGGGCGAGCGGAGCATGCGGACGGAGGCGTCAGCCGCCGGTCGAGCCCGTGGCTCCGGCGCCTCCGGCGTCCCGGCCGGCAGCCGCGCGAGCGGCGGCGAGGGTCTCGGCCCGTTCGAGGAGCAGCTCGAGGGCGAGCTCCGCCGACGCCCGCTTGTTCTCGTGCCGGTTCCCCGTCCAGACGACCCGCCGGACGACGGCCTCGCGTCCGTCGGCGACGGCGACGTACGTCAGCCCGACGGGCTTGGCCGGCGTCCCGCCCTCGGGACCGGCGATCCCGGTCACGGCGCAGGCGAGGTCGACCCCGAAGCGGCTCCGGAGTCCCGACCGCCATCGCCCGGGCGACCTGGGCGCTCACCGCGCCGTGGGCCTCGATGAGGGCCGGGTCGACCCCGCAGAGGGCGACCTTCGCCTCGTTGGCGTAGGCGACGACGCCGCCCCGGAAGTAGCCGGACGAACCCGGCACCTCGGTCAGGAGGTGGGCGACGAGGCCGCCGGTGGAGGATTCGGCCGTCGCGATCCGGAGACCGGCGGCGAGGCAGACGGCCTGGAGGGCGGCGGCTCGGGCGACGAGGGGGTCGTCCATCCGACGCCGTCAGCGGCGGTCCGTGCGGACCGGCGGGTTCGGCGGCTCGAAGCGCCAGGTCTCGGGCACGCCGACCCGGCCGAGCCGACCGAGGGAGACACCGTTCAGGGTGAAGTACGTCACCCCCGACGAGCCGGTCCGAACCTCGACCGAGCGCTGACCGGTGAAGGTGAGGGTCTTCCCGTCCCGGTAGACGGTACCGGCCGCACCGACGGTCGGATCGACCCTGTCGTCGACCCAGACCTTCAGCCAGGCCCGCCCGCCCTTGATCTGGACGACGAGGGTGACCCCCCGGTAGCTCACCTCGACCGTTCGGCGGAGGGTGACCGTCCGGTTCTCGGCCGAGGCGGCGGTGATGGTGATCGTCCAGCGTCCGGTCGTCAGATCGAGGGGGACGCTGAAGGTGCCGTCGTCGGCCGGCTCCGTCGTCTGGGGCTCGGGGGCCGGTGGGGGCGACGGGCTCGGGCCGCCCGAGGGCTGCGGTTCGCCGCTCGCCGGTCCGGCATAGGCCGCCTCGACGGTCACCTTCACGGCGTTCGTCGTCCGTCCCTCGACCGGGACGGCGCCGTTCTCGTACGTCGCGCCGTCGGCCGGCGAGTCGACGGTCAGGGTCGGTGCCGCGACGACCGGGAAGGGAACGTTGATGAGGACCTGGACCGGCGCCTCGGCGACCTTGCCGGTCTCGGGATCCTTGGCCGTGACGACGAACTCGTTCCGGCCGCGTCGGAGCTCGACGACGACGCTCCAGGTCCCGTCGGGTCCGGCGGTCACCCGATACGGTTGGTCGCGGCCGGGTGCCTGAACCTCGACGGTGACACCGGGCTCGGAGAGGCCGCGGAGGGTGTACTCGGCCGTTCCCTCCTCGACCTCGACCACGGCCACCGGTGGCTCGGTGACCGTCACCGTCGGCGGCTTGGCGAACCGGACGAGCTGGAGGCCGAGGTAGCCGACGAAGGCGACGACGGCGATGGTGAGGAGAGCCGCCACGACGACGCCCGGGGTGAAGGTGAGGCCCTGGCGGGGTGCCTCGAGGGGCCGCGGGACGGCCAGGGGCGGGGTGGCCAGGGCGGCCTCGCCCCGCTCGCGCCGCCACTGGCGGAGGACGTCGTCGGGGTCGAGGCCGAGGTAGAGGGCGTAGTTCCGGAGGAAGCCCTTCGTGTAGACGGCCCCGGGGAGCTCGCGGTCGTCGCCGCGTTCGAGGGCCGCCAGGTAGCGGGCCCGGATCTTCGTGTCCCGCTCGGCCCGATAGAGATCGACCCCCTTCCGCTCGCGGGCCGCCACGAGGCGTTCGCCGAGGGTCGGCTCGGATCGCGCCTCGCCCCGCGGCTCCGTTCGATCCTCACCCCGGGTTGCCGCCCGCGCGCCGGCACCCTCGGCCCAGCCCCGGTCGCGGCCGAAGGGTCCGTCGGGCGCCGCCCGACCGCGCCCGCTCCCGGCGTGCCCCGGGCGGGGGCGGCGGGCGCCGCGAGATCGTCGTCGGCGGGCGGTCGCTGAGGTCGGGCCTGGTCGCGTGTCCTCATCCGTCGAGATCGTCCTCGTCGTCGACGGCCGTCCGTCGCGGCGCCGGCTCGTCGCGACGGAGGACCTGCCGGGCGTTCGAACCGTCGAAGGGACCGACGTACCCCCGCGCCTCGAGCTGGTCGATGATCCGTGCCGCCCGGGCGTAGCCGATCCGGAGGCGCCGCTGGAGGAGCGACGCCGAGGCACGATCGTACTCCCGGATGACGGCGATCGCATCGGGGAGGAGGCGGTCGGCCTCGCCGTCGATCGGCTCTTCCGTCTCCTCCTCCTCGTCTTCGCCGGCGATGATCGCCAGATCGTAGCGATGCGGCCACGACCGCCAGTACTCGGTGATGTTCCTGATCTCCCGGTCCGAGACGAAGACGCCCTGGAGGCGGATCGGGCGGGGCATGTCGGCCGGCTGGAAGAGCATGTCGCCCCGACCGATGAGGTCCTCGGCCCCCGGAGCGTCGAGGATCGTCCGGGAGTCGATCTGGGAAGCCATGGCGAAGGCGATTCGGGACGGGAAGTTCGCCTTGATGAGGCCGGTCACGACGTTCACCGACGGGCGCTGGGTGGCGAGGACGAGATGGATCCCCGTGGCCCGGGCCTTCTGGGCGAGGCGGACGATGGGATCCTCGATGTTCTTCCCCTCCCGCATCATGAGGTCGGCCAGCTCGTCGACGATGATGACGATGTACGGCAAGCGGTCGGCCGGGTCGACCCGGGACTCGTTGAAGGCGCTGATGTTCCGAGCCCCGGCCCCCGCGAAGCGCCGGTAGCGGTGCTCCATCTCGCCGACCGCCCAGCGGAGGGCTGCCTTCGCCTTGTCGGGCTCGGTGATGACCGGGACGAGGAGGTGCGGTAGCTCGTTGTAGGCGGCGAGCTCGACCCGCTTGAGGTCGACGAGGATGAAGCGGACCTCGTCCGGGGTCGCGTGCATGAGGAGGCTGCTGATGAGGGCGTTCACCATGACGCTCTTGCCCGAGCCGGTCGCCCCGGCGATGAGGAGGTGCGGCATCTTGGCCAGGTCGGCCGCCCGGGCGTGGCCGGCCACGTCGCGGCCGAGGGCGAAGGTGAGCTTCGGGGCGTGGGCGATGTCGACCTCTTCCAGGACCCGGCGGAGGGCGACGATGTTGAAGTCGCTGTTCGGGATCTCGATCCCGACGACGCTCTTGCCGGGGATCGGCGCCTCGATCCGGATCGTCCGAGCAGCGAGGGCCATGGCCAGGTCGTCGGCGAGGGACTCGATCCGGCTCACCTTCACCGAGGGGTCCGGCTCGACCTCGTACTGGGTGACGACGGGGCCGGCGTTCCAGCGGACGACCCGGGCGGCGATGTTGAAGCTGGCGAGCTTCCGCTCGATGGTCGCCGCGTTCTGGTGGTGGTCCATGGCCGGCCCGCCGGCCCGGCTCGCGACGTCGTCGAGGAGAGTGAGCTCCGGTAGCCGATAGGGATCGGGGGCGACCTCGGCCGGCCCCTCGGTGGCGTCCGGCGGCGACGAAGCCTGGGCGGTGGACGCCGAGCCGACGGTCGCCGTCGCTGCTGCCGCCTCCTCGGCGGGGCGCTCCTCGACGGGAGCCGCGGGTCTGGGGCCGATGAGGGTCCCCGAGGCGGCCACGAGGCCCGGACCCGGCAGTGGTTCGGCGGACGGGCCGGTCCCGCGCCCGGCCGGCGAGCCGCCGAGCTCGCCCTCGTCCTCGCTGCCCCAGAGGCCCCGCTGACCCGGGCTCGTCGGTCGTCCGAAGAGCGCCCGGGCCCGGCCGCCGATCCGGTCCCGGAGGGATCCGAGGTCGCCCCGGGCCGACTCGCGGCTGCCCGGGGATCGGGTCGGGCTCCGTCCCTCGGCCTCCGGCCGGCGAGCCGGGGCGGGGCTGCTCGGGGTCGGCGGGCTGGCCAGGGCGGCCCCCACGGCGCGGGCGGCACGCCCGACGGGAGCGACGAGGGTTCGGAGACTCGTGTCGAGCATGACGAGGAGGCCGGCGACGAGGCCGGCGCTGAGGACGACGAAGGCCCCGGCGCGGCCGAAGAGGGGGCCGAAGAGGGCGACGAGGCCGGCCCCGATCCGGCCGCCGGTCAGGACCTCGCCACCCCGGAAGGGGTTCGGCGGGGCGAGGAGCTCGAGGAGGCCGAGGCCGGCGGCGAAGGCGAGGCCGGCTCCCAGGAGGGTGACCCGCCAGCCGCCGCCCGTCCCGCGGGCCCGCTCGACGTAGACCCCCGCGGCGAGGAGGGCGAAGGGCAGGGCCCACCGGCCCGTGCCGAACCAGGGGGCGAAGACGTTGCGCCACCAGGTCGTCAGGGTCCCCTCCCCCGGCAGGGCGAGGGCGATGAGGGTCACCGCCCCGAAGGAGAGGAGGGTGACGCCGACGAGGGAGCGGACGACCTCGGGACTGAGCGACCAGCCGCCGCCGAGGGACGGCAGGCCGAGGCCGCGGCGCCGCCTGCTCGGGGCGCGCCGCGTCGACGATCGCGTCGTCGTCCGCCGTCGGGTCGCCATGGGCGGGCGCCCCTAGACCTCGACGACGACCGGCAGGACCATCGGCCGTCGCTTCGTCTGCTCGTAGAGGAAGCGCGACACGCTCTCCTTGATCTGCGACTTCAGGAGGGCGATCTCGCTGATGTGGTCGCCGGGGTTCTCGATGGCGGCCACGACCCGCTCGGCCGCCTCGGTGATGAGCGGATCCCGCTCGTTCAAGGGGACGAAGCCGCGGGTCACGATCTCGGGCCGGCTGACGAGGTTACCGGTCTGCTTGTCGACGGTGACGACGACGATGAACATCCCGTCGGCGGCGAGGGCGCGCCGATCGCGAAGGACGACCTCGCCGACGTCGCCGACGGAGAGGCCGTCGACGAAGACGTACCCGGCCGGAACCGGCGTCCCCCGGCGAGCGCGTCCGTCGGGGTAGATCTCGATGGGTTGTCCGTTCTCGATGATGAAGACGTTCTCCGGTCGGACGCCCATCTCGACGGCGAGGCGACCGTGCTGGACCATCATCCGGAACTCGCCGTGGATCGGGATGAAGTAGCGCGGCCGCGTCAGGCCGAGCATGAGCTTCAGCTCCTCCTGGCTGGCGTGGCCGGAGACGTGGGCGCGTTTGATGGTGTGGTAGTAGACGTTCGCTCCGGCCTTGAAGAGGTTGTCGATGGTCCGGGCGACGTACTCCTCGTTGCCGGGGATGGGGCTGGCCGAGACGATGACCGTGTCGCCCGGCTCGATCTCGACGAAGCGGTGGTCCCGGTTCGCCATCCGGGCGAGGCCCGACATCGGCTCGCCCTGAGCGCCCGTCGTGGCGATGACGAGGCGACCGGGCGGGGTCTGGCTGATCTGGTCCTTGGCGACGACCCCCGACGAGGGGTAGCGGAGGTAGCCGAGGTCGACGGCGATGCGGACGTTCTGCTCCATCGACCGGCCGACGACGGCGACCTTCCGACCGAAGGCTTCGGCGGCGTCGAAGACCTGCTGGATGCGGGCGATGTTGCTGGCGAAGGTGGCGACGATGACCCGGCCCTCGAGGGGCTCGATGATCTCCCGGAAGGCTTCGCCGACGGTCCGCTCCGAGGGGGTGTAGCCGGGGTTCTCGGCCCGGGTCGAGTCGGAGAGGAGGCAGATGACGCCCTCCTGCCCGAGGCGGGCGAGGGTCGCGAAGTCCGACGGCTTCCCATCGACGGGGGTGTGGTCGAACTTGAAGTCGCCGGTGTGGACGACGGTCCCGACGGGGGTCCGGAGGGCGATCCCCATGGCGTCGGGGATCGAGTGGCCGATCCGGAACGGGATGGCCCGGAAGGGCCCGATCTCGAGTTCGTCGCCCGGCTCGAGGGCGACGAGGGGATGGTCGGTGAGGCGGTGCTCCTTGAACTTCGCTCCGAGGAGCCCGCGGGCGAGGGTCGAGGCGTAGACGGGGACGCCCGGAAAGTTCGGGAGGACGTACGGGAGCCCACCGACGTGGTCTTCGTGGGCGTGGGTGATGAGGAAGGCCCGGACCTGGTCTCGGCGCTCTCGGAGGTAGGTGACGTCGGGCACGACGAGGTCGATCCCGAACATCTCCTCGTCGGGGAACATGAGGCCGCAGTCGATGACGACGATGTCGTCGCCGTACTCGAAGACGTACATGTTCTTGCCGATCTCCCCCACCCCACCGAGGGGGATGATCCGGAGCGGTCGGTTCGGGTCAGCCATCGTGGACGGGCCTCATGGTGCGGAAAAGAGGGTGAGCTGGTTGCGATCGATCTCGGTCGGCGGCTCGGTGGCCGGCGAGGGCGCGTCGGCGACGGGCGAGGGCGCCGCCATGGCCGGCGAGGGTGCCTCCACTGCCGGCGGGTCGGTTCGGCCCGTCGCCTCGGCGGGTCCGTCCGCCTCCGCCTCCCCGTCGGATGCGGCCGCTGCCTCGGCCGGCCCGGTCGGGCCCTCGGCCGTCCCGGCGGGGACCGTCGGAGCCGCATCCGCCGGGGCCTCGTTCGCCGTCGCCCCGGTCGCCGTCGCCGCGGCCAGGCGTCGACGCCGTGCCTCGAGAAGGGCTGCCGGCACCCGGAGGACGTCGGCCTCGAGGACGGGTCGCAGGGCGCCCTGGTGGAGGGCGGCGGCAGGGTGGTACATGGCGAAGACGAGGGCGTCCCGGGCGCCCGTCTCGGGCGGTGCCGGTCGGACGGTCCCGTGAGCGGAGCCGATCTTCGCCCCGGGCATGAAGCGGGCCATCGAGTGGCGACCGAGGGTGACGACGAGGGCCGGGTCGAGGATCTCGACCTGGCGGCGGAGGAAGGGAGCGCAGGCGGCGATCTCGTCGGGCTCGGGATCGCGGTTGCCCGGAGGGCGGCACTTCACGACGTTCGTGATGTAGACCTCCTCTCGCCGCCAGCCGATGGTCGCCAGGAGCTCGTCGAGGAGGGCGCCGGCGGGGCCGACGAAGGGTCGACCCTGCCGATCTTCGTTCAGCCCGGGCCCCTCGCCGACGAAGAGGACCTCCGTCGAGGGGTGCCCCTCGCCGGGGACGGCCTGCGTTCGCTGTTCGTGGAGGCGGCAGCGGCGGCAGGCCCGGATCTCGGCTGCCACCTGCTCGAGCGCCGCGCGGCGCTCGGCTTCGGTCACGTCCGGCTCCCGGTCACCGCTTCCGTCTCGGCGGCCCGGGCGCTCGCCCGGCGGACCCAGCCCCGTTCGACGAGGATCTCGGCCAGCTCGACGGCGTTCGTCGCGGCGCCCTTTCGCAGGTTGTCGGCGACGACCCAGAAGGCGAGGCCGCGGCCGTCGGGGACCGACGGGTCGCGGCGAACGCGGCCGACGAAGATCTCGTCCCGTCCGGCGGCGAGGGTCGCGATCGGGTAGCGGTGGGCGCCCGGATCGTCGACGACGACGACCCCCGGCACGGCCGCGAAGCGCTCCCGCGCCTCCTCGGGGCTGATCGGTCGACGGGTCTCGACGTGGACGGCCTCGGAGTGGCCGACGAGGACGGGGACCCGGACGGCCGTGCAGGAGACCCGGAGGTCCGGCAGGTGGAGGATCTTCCGACTCTCCTCGATGACCTTCCGCTCCTCCTTCGTGTACCCGTCGTCGAGGAAGACGTCGATCTCGGGCAGGGCGTTGAAGGCGATCGGGTGCGGGTAGACCCGGGCCTCCTTCGGCGCCCCGGCGACGTGGGCCCGGATCTGCGCCTCGAGCTCGGCGATGGCCTCGGCACCGGTTCCCGACACCGACTGGTACGTGTCGACGACGACCCGCTCGAGACCGACGCTGTCGCGGAGGGCCATGAGGACGGGCACGAGCTGCATCGTCGAGCAGTTCGGGTTGGCGACGATCCCCTCGTGCCAGGCGAGGTCGTCGGGATTGACCTGGGAAACGACGAGCGGGACCCCGGGGTCCATCCGCCAGGCGGCGGAGTTGTCGATGACCGTCGTGCCACCGGCCGCGGCCAGCGGCGCGAGCTGGCGGGAAACGTCGCTGCCGGCCGAGAAGAGGGCGATGTCCACCCCGGCCAGGGCCTCCGGGGTCGCCTCGGCGACCTCGAAGGAGCGGCCGTCGACCGAGACGACGGTACCCGCCGAGCGACCCGAGGCGAGGAGCCGGAGCTCCCGCATCGGGAACTCGCGCTCCATGAGGACGCGGATCATCGTCTTGCCGACGACGCCGGTGGCACCGACGACGGCGACGGTCAGGGGTTCTGGATTCACCGTGGATTCGACTCCAGCGACAGGCTAACGCGGCCGGGCACCGGGGCCGAGTATAGCAGCGGCCCCTGGCCGTCCCGGTGAGGGCGGGCGGGCCTCCAGTCCGTCGACGGCGGGCCGGAACCCGCGGTCAGTCGGTGCCGACGGGCGAGTGCCGACGGGCGGGTGCCTCCGACGACCCGGACTCAGCGCGCCGACCGGGCGAGGTGGCGCTGCATGGCCGCCTTCCGGGAGAGGTTGATCCGGCCCTGGCGATCGATCTCGGTCACGACGACCATGATCTCGTCGCCGACGGAGACGACGTCCTCGACGGAGGGGACGTGGTAGTCGGCGAGCTCGCTGATCCGGACGAGCCCTTCCTTGCCGGGCAGGATCTCGACGAAGGCGCCGAAGCTCATGATCCGGGTCACCTTGCCGAGGTAGAGGCCCCCGACCTCGACCTCCCGGGTCAGGGACTCGATCCACTGGATCGCCTTCCGGCTGTTCTCGGCGTTGACGGCCGCGATCTCGACGGTCCCGTCGTCCTGGACGTTGATCTCGGTTCCCGTCTCCTCCTGGATCTTGCGGATCGTCGCCCCGCCCTTGCCGATGATGTCGCGGATCTTCTCCGGGTTGATCTGGATCGTGATGATCCGCGGCGCGTAGCGGCTCATCTCGGTCCGCGGGGCCGGCATGACGGCGACCATCTTGTCGAGGATGAACTGGCGGGCGGCGTGGGCCTTGGCGAGCCCCTCGCGGATGATCGCCTCGCCGATCCCCCGGACCTTGATGTCCATCTGGACGGCGGTGATCCCCTCGCGGGTCCCGGCCACCTTGAAGTCCATGTCCCCGAAGGCGTCTTCCTTGCCGAGGATGTCGGTGAGGACGACGAAGCGGCCGCTCGCCGGGTCGGTCATGAGGCCCATGGCCGCTCCGGCGACGGGTGCCTTGATCGGCACGCCGGCGTCCATGAGGGCGAGGCTCGAGCCGCAGGTCGAGGCCATCGAGGTCGAGCCGTTCGAGGTGACGATCTCCGACACGAGGCGGATGACGTACGGGAACTCGTCCTGGGACGGCAGGACCGGCAGGAGGGCTCGCTCGGCGAGGTTGCCGTGGCCGATGTCGCGGCGGCTCGGACCTCGGAGCGGCTTGTTCTCGCCGGTGCTGTAGGGCGGGAAGTTGTAGTGGTGGAGGTAGCGCTTCTCGGTCTCGGGGCTGATCGTGTCGATCCGCTGGACGTCCGAGGACGGCCCGAGGGTGGCGATGGTCAGGGCCTGGGTCTGGCCGCGGGTGAAGAGGGCCGAGCCGTGGGCCCGCGGGAGGAGGCCGACCTCGATGGAGATGGGCCGGATCTCGTCGGGCGCCCGACCGTCCATCCGAATCCCCTCGTTCAGGGTCAGCTCGCGGACGACCTGCTTCTGGACGGTGGCGAAGAGGTTCTTGCCGACCCGGGCCTCGCGCCGAGCGGCTTCGAGGAGGGCCGCCGGGTCGCCGCCCGTCCGGTGGGCCCGGATGGCGGCCTGCGATCCCGTCTCGGAGCCGGGCGATCCGGGGTGGCAGGTCGGCCGCCAGGCGGAGGAGGATCTGGGCCGTCACCTCGGCGTCGGGAAGGGCCCGATGGCCGCCGACGGGGAGGCCGAAGAAGGCGGCCAGGTCGCCGAGCTTGAACGTCTCCGGCGCCCCGGGGAACGCCTCCCGGGCGATGACGAGGGTGTCGAGGTAGCGGCCGTACTCGAAGCGGAAGCCGTTGCCGAGGGCGGCCTCGAGGAAGGCGATGTCGAAGCCGACGTTGTGGCCGACGATGAGGGCGTCCCCGGCGAAGGCGAGGAACCGCTCGGCGGCCTCCCGTGGGCTCGGGGCGCCGCGGACGTCGGCGTCGGTGAGGCCGTGGAGCTGGGATCCGACGATGGGCCGGCCAGGGTCGACGAGGGTCGAGAAGCGGTCGACGATCTCGCCCCCCCGGACCCGGACGGCGCCGATCTCGACGAGGTCGTGGAGGGTGACGTCGGTCCCGGTCGTCTCGACGTCGACGACGACGAACTCCCTACCGGCCGCCACGGCGTCGACGAAGGTGAGGATCGAGCCGGTGCCGGGCTCGAGGTACGGGATCCGCTTCGGCTTGCCGACGGCCCGGACGAGCTCCTCCTGGACGTCGATGAGGGGCTGGAGGGCCCGGTGACCGAAGAGGATGGCCTCGGCCATGACGTCCTCGGGGACGATCTTCGCCCCGGCCTCGACCATCATGATGGCGTCGCGGGTGCCCGACACGACGAGGTCGATCTCCGAGTCCTCGAGCTGGCTGATCGTCGGGTTGATGACGAACTCGCCGCCGATCCGGCCGACCCGGACGGCCCCGACGGGCCCCAGGAAGGGGATCTCGCTGATCGACAGGGCGGCCGAGGCGGCGACGGTGCCGAGGATGTCGGGGTCGTTCTCCTGATCCGTCGAGAGGACGGTGATGACGACCTGGACGTCGTCCCGGTAGCCCTCCGGGAAGAGGGGCCGGATCGGTCGGTCCGTCAGCCGGGCGGCGAGGATCGCTCCCTCCGAGGGTCGCGATTCGCGCTTGATGAAGCCGCCCGGGATCTTGCCGGCGGCGTACATCCGCTCCTCGAAGTCGACGGTGAGGGGGAAGAAGTCGAGCCCCGGCCGGGGGTCGGAGCGGTTCGCCGTCCCGAGGACGACGGTATCGCCGTAGCGGACGGTGACCGAGCCGCCGGCGAGGAGGGCCATCTTGCCGGTCTCGATGGTGAGGGTCCGGCCGCCGATGGTCGTTTCGAATGTCTGTGACACGGGTGTCCTTGTCCTCCGTCGTCGTGGAGGAGGAAACGGTCTCGAGGCTCTGGGCCCGGCCGCCTCGGCGGTCGGTACGAGAGGACCTCGGGCCGGTGCCCGAGGTCCCGGGAGCAGCGCTAGCGGCGCAGACCGAGCCGTGCGACGACGGCTCGGTAGCGGGCGCTGTCCTTCTTCACGAGATACGCGAGGAAGCGACGACGCTGGCCCACGAGCTTGAGGAGGCCGCGACGCGAGTGGTGATCCTTCGGGAAGCGCTTGAGGTGCTCGGTCAGGCCTCGGATCCGCTCGGTGAGGAGCGCGATCTGGACCTCCGCCGAACCGGTATCGCCGGCGGAGCGGGCGTACTCGGTGATGACCTGCTGCTTCTGTTCCCGCGTTAGCGGCACACGGTCCTCCGACACGAACTGCTGTGGTTGGGCAATCTTCATCTCTGCCGGGCGGAGGATAGCAGGTGTCGTCGGGACGTGCAGCGGTGGGCGGGTCGGGTCGATCTGCCGCGGCCGGCCGCTGGGCAGCCACCCTCCGCGCGGCGGGCCCGGTCAGGGCACGGCCTCGGGCGAGCGCCCCTCGAAGACGACCCGAACCCGGTCGGCCTGGGCGAGGGCGCCGGAGCCCGCCCGGGCGGTCAGGCGAAGCCGCTCGCCGACCCGCTCCGCGACGGCGACCCGGACGATCGGACTCCGATCCGGAGGCGGGTCGAGGGCCGGGGCCGGGCCCGTTCTTCCGTCGGCGAGACGCCAGGCCGAGCCGACCCGGACTCGATACGTCTCGGCCGGCGGGAGGGCGACGGGGAGTTCGGGCACGACGAGCGCCGTCCCCTCGCGCGCCTCGAGCTCGAGTCGCCCGGTGACGGCGTAGCGGCGGCCGAGGAGACGCCGGGCCGCCTCGAGGTCGCCGGCCTCGATCCGCGACCGGATCTCCCCGCTCCGGACCTGCTGCCCGTCGACGACGAAGGCCGGCACGACGAGGACCGTCCAGCCTGCCCCGGCCGCCAGACGCCGGAGGGCCTCGGGCGTGCCGCGGCGTTCGAAGCCGAAGGCGGCGTCGGGGGTCATGAGGAAGCCGGCGAGATCGACCCGCTCGGCGATCCGCTCGACGTAGACGTCGTACGGGGTCTCCCGAAGGCGACGGTCGAAGTGCTCGACGACGGTGACCTCGACCCCGAGCCGGGCGAGGCGGACGAGCCGCTCTTCGGGATCGCAGAGGAGCGGCGGAGCCTGGCCGCGGAGGATCTCGTCGGGGTGGTGGTCAAAGGTGATGACGGCGGGTCGAGCACCGAGGCGGGCGGCGGCCCGGCGGAGCCGACCGAGGAGGTAGCGGTGACCGCGATGGAGGCCGTCGAAGACGCCGACGGCGAACAGCAGCCGGCCGAGGTCGCCGCGCAGGGCGTCGGTTCCGGGAACGACGTCCATCGAGGGGCAGAACGAGGTGCGCCGTCAGGTCCGGGAGCGGGCCGGTCCACCCGGTGGGTCGACGAGGACCTTGTGGGGGACGAGGCGCGGCCCCTCCCACTCGGCGATGGCGACGAGGCCGTCGGGCCCGATGAGGCGGACCGGTCCGGTCCGGGGCCCGGGCGGGAGCGACGTCCGGGCGAGGGGCCGGACGAACTGACCCCGGGCGACGGCGGCGACCTCGGCCGGCGTGAGCGGGATCGGCGGCATCGCCTCGAGACCGGCGTCGAGGGGGAGGAGGAGGTCCCGGAGGCCCTCGGGGCCGCCGGCCGCGGCCGAGCGGATGGCGTCGAGGTCGTGCGCCATCTCCAGGCTGAAGGCGCCGCTTCCGGTTCGGGTCAGGGCCCCGAGATAGGCGGCGCTGCCGACGGCCCGCCCCAGGTCACGGGCGAGGGCCCGGACGTACATCCCCGCCGAGCAGAGGACGTCGAGGACGGCGATGGGACGGGCGGGATCGCTGGCGTCCCAGTCGACGAGCTCGAGGAGGTCGATCCGGACCGGCCTCGGTTCGAGGGCCGGCTCGCCGCCTCGCCGGGCCACGGCGTAGGCTCGCCGCCCGCCGACCTTGACGGCACTGTACGTTGGCGGCACCTGGAGGATGGGGCCCCGGAACTGGTCGAGGGCGGCCTCGACGGCCGCCCGATCCGGCGGCGGCCCCTCGGCCGGCGTCAGCTCGCCTTCGAGGTCGTCCGTCGCCGAGCTCGCCCCGAAGCAGACCGTCGCCCGGTAGCGCTTCGGGGCCTTCAGGTGGTACTCGGCGAGGCGGGTCGCCTTGCCGAGGAAGAGGACGAGGACGCCGGTGGCGAAGGGGTCGAGGGTGCCGCCGTGGCCGACCCGACGGGTCGCCGCGAGGCGGCGGACGAGGGCGACGATGTCGTGGGAGGTCGGCCCGGCTGGCTTGTCGACGACGAGGATGCCGTCGAGGCCGGCGGATCTCCGGCGGCGGGCCTCCTCGGGGCTCGACCGAGTCGTCGACGGGGTCGTCATCGCCGGAGGGCTCCGACGAGGGCGGCGGCTTCGGCGAGGACCCGCTCCCGGGCGACGGCCAGAGGCGCCTCGATGGTCGCCCCGGCGGCCCGGGCGTGGCCGCCACCGCCGAAGCGCCCGGTGAGCACCGTGGCGTCGACGCCGCCCGGCTTCGTCCGGACCGAGATCCGGGTCCGATCGCCCTGCTCCTTGAAGAGGATCGCCACCTCCGCCGTTTCCGACTGGCTCAGGAGGTCGACGAGGCCCTCGGAGTGGGCCGGGTTCGCCCCGGTGGCGACGAGATCGGCGGCGGTGAGGGTCGAGAAGATGATCCGCCCGTCGGCGGCCGTCTCGAGGCGGTCGAGGACGCGCCCGAAGAGCCGGAGCTGGCTGTCGGGCTTCGTTCGATAGAGGCGTCGCGAGATCTCGGCCAGGGGCGCTCCGGCGGCGAGGAGGGCGGCCGCGACGGCGAGGGTCCGGGGCGTCGCGTTCGGGTGGGCGAAGGTGGCCGTGTCCATGACGATGCCGGCCAGGAGGGCCGTGGCGAGGTCGCCGCCGTCGAGGTCGAGGGGCGCGCCGAGGCGGACGGCGAGGAGGGCGACGAGCTCGCAGGTGGCTGCCGCCTCGGGGTCGACCCAGTCCGCCGGTCCTCGGGCCTCGTTCGTCGCGTGGTGGTCGAGGACGAGCCGCGGCAGGGCCTCGATCCGCTCCCGATGGCGCTCGAGGAGGGGCCCGATCCGGTCGAGGGCGCCGCAGTCGGAGAGGACGAGGAGGTCGTAGTCGAGGTCCGGGTCAGGCTCGGTCCGGAAGGCCTCGATCCCGGGCAGGAAGCGGTAGAGCTCGGGAACCGGATCGGCGCAGACCGGCGTCGCCCGACCGCCGAGCCACGCCACGAGCCGGACGACGCCGAGGGTCGCCCCGAGGGTGTCGGCATCGGGGTGCTCGTGGCCGACGGCGAGAACCGTTCGCGACCGGCGGACGGCGGCCACCGTCGCCTCGGGCACGGCCTGGGCGAAGGCCTCGAGATCGATGGGCAGATCCGTCACCGCCGTCGCCTCCGGTGGGGTTCGGAGCTGCCCGCGGCCGGTCGAGGGCGACCCCGTGACCGTCGGTGCTCGATCGGCGGCCGCTTCCGAGACCCGGGGCGACGGGCGGCTCCCCTCTGGCTCGCTGGCTCGCCCGCGGCCGCCTCGGGTGCCGGGGGCTCGGGTGCCGGTTCGGCTCGACGCGGCAGCGGCGTCGGGAGCGATTCGCCCTCCGGGAGGGGCTCCGGCTCGCGCCCCGCCTCGATGTCGGCGAGGAGTCGGAGGACGCGGGTCCCCCGCTCCGCCGATTCGTCGAGGCGGACCTGGAGCTCGGGGATCCGCTTCAAGTGGAGGCGGTGACCGAGCTCCCTTCGAACGAAGACCATGGCCCGCTCGAGGGCGACGATGGTGGCCGACCGTTCGGCCTGCCCGCCGATGACGCTCACCCAGACCCGGGCGTGGCCGAGGTCGGGCGTCGTCTCGACCTCGGTGACCGTGGCGAAGCCGATCCGGGGATCGACGATCTCCCGGGTCAACAGCTCCCCGATCGCCTCCCGGAGCAGCTCGTCGACCCGCCGCTGCCGCTGGGTCGGCATCAGCGACCTCCCCGCCTCGCCGTCGGGCGCCAGCCCCGGGAACTCCCGAGCCCCACGCCTAGCCCCGCCCGACGGTCTGGCTGGTCACGCACTCGATGATGTCGCCCTCGGCGACGTCGCCGAAGGAGGCGAGGCCGACACCGCACTCGAAGCCTGCGGCGACCTCGCGGACGTCGTCCCGGAAGCGACGGAGGGACTCGATCCGGTCGGTGGCGATGACCTTGCCGCCCCGCCAGATCCGGGCCCCGCCGCCCCGGACGAGCCGGCCCTCGGTCACGTAGCAGCCGGCGACGACGGTGCCCTTCCCGATCCGGAAGATCTGGCGAACCTCGGCCCGGCCCTCGACGACCTCGACCACCTCGGGTTCGAGCATCCCCTTCAGGGCCTTCTCGATGTCGTCGGTCAGCTGGTAGATGATGTCGTAGAGGCGGACGTCAACCCCCGCCTCCTGGGCCGACCGGCGGGCGGTCTCGCTGATCCGGGTGTTGAAGCCGACGATGATCGCGTCCGAGGCTGCGGCGAGCATGACGTCGTTGTCGGTGATCTCGCCGGCCGCCTCGTGAAGGATGTTGATCCGGACGTCGTCGGCGGGGAGCTGCTCGAGGGCGTGGCGGATCGCCTCGAGGGAGCCGGCGACGTCGGCCTTGACGATGAGCCGGAGCTCCTTCGCCTGGCCGGCCTGGAACTGCCGGTAGAGGTCCTCGAGGGTCGCCCGGGTCTGGGTCTCGCCGGTCCGGGCCGCCGCGGCGCGCCGCTCCTCGACGATGGCCCGGGCGGTCTTCTCGTCGGGCACGACCTGGAGGATGTCGCCGGCCTCGGGCACGTCAGCCAGGCCGAGGACGACGGCTGCCGTCGCCGGCCCCGCCTTCGGGATCCGCTTGCCGTTCGCGTTCTCGAGGGCCCGGACCCGGCCGAAGGTCTGACCGGCGACGACGATGTCGCCGACCCGGAGGGTCCCGGTCTGGACGATGACCGTCGCCACCGGACCGCGGCCCCGGTCGAGCTGGGCCTCGATGATCGTCCCGACGGCCGGCCGCTTCGGGTTCGCCTTGAGCTCGGCGAGGTCGGCCACGAGGAGGACGACCTCGAGGAGGTCGTCGAGGCCCTGGCCGGTCTTGGCCGAGACGGGCACGAGGGGGACGTCGCCGCCGTACTCCTCGATGACGACGCCGTGCTCGGACAGCTCGGTCTTCACCCGGTCGGGGTTGGCGTCGGGCTTGTCGATCTTGTTGAGGGCGATGACGATGGGCACCTTCGCCGCCCGGGCGTGGCTGATCGCCTCGACGGTCTGGGGCATGACGCCGTCGTCGGCGGCGACGACGATGATGGCGATGTCGGTCACCTTCGCCCCCCGGGCCCGCATCGCCGTGAAGGCCTCGTGGCCGGGGGTGTCGAGGAAGACGATCCGGCGGCCGTCCTTGACGACTTCCGAGGCGCCGATGTGCTGGGTGATGCCGCCCCGCTCGCCGGCCGCCACCGCCGTCTTCCGGATGGCGTCGAGGAGGCTCGTCTTGCCGTGGTCGACGTGCCCCATGACGGTCACGATGGGCGCGCGCGGCTGGAGGAGGCTGGGGTCGTCCTCCTCGAAGAGCAGCTCCCGGGCCGCCTCGGCCGGGGCGGGTTCGGTGCCGGCCTCGGCCGTTCCGTTGCCGCCGGCGGTCGTCGGCTCGGCGACCTCGAAGCCGAGCTCGGCCGCCACGAGGGCCGCCGTGTCGCGATCGATGAGCTGGTTGATGGTGGCGAAGATGCCGTTCTTGATGAGCTCGCGGATGACGTCGGCGACGTTCACCCCCAGCTGGCCGGCGAGGTCGGCGACGGTGATCGTCGCCGGCAGCTCGATGGGCCCCCGCTCCCGCGGTTCGGCGACCCCGACGGGCGCCCCACCGAAGGGCTGATCTCGGCGCTGGGGCTTGCGGGGCC
Source organism: Chloroflexota bacterium (assembly GCA_026004015.1). Taxonomy (GTDB): domain Bacteria; phylum Chloroflexota; class Limnocylindria; order Limnocylindrales; family CSP1-4; genus BPIH01. The sequence continues at coordinate 138,712 of BPIH01000002.1, forward strand.
CGCGCCGCCCGCGGGTGCCGCTCCTACTTCGTGCCACGTGATCCTCCGTTCATCGGCTCAGATTCTCGTCGATTTCTCGTCGGTCGTCGCTCGGGGCCGTCGGTCCCGGGCCGCTCGCTGGACTGGCCGCCACGGCGGCCGCCAGGGCCTCGAAGACGGACGTCGGGATCGTCGTCCCGAGGGCGCGGGCGAGGCTGCCGCGCCGCTCCGCGAGGCGGAGGCACTCGGCCGTCGGGCAGAGGTACGCGCCCCGACCGCTCCGCTTCCCCGTCGGGTCGACCCCGATGGATCCGTCGGGGGCGCGGACGACCCGGACGAGGGCGCGCTTCGGCCGGGCCGTGCGGCAGGCGACGCAGGTTCGGGTCGGGACGGGCCGGACCCGACCCACCGCTCCCCCGCCTACGACGAGACCTCCCCGTCGACTGCGGCCGCCTTCCGCCGTGCGGTTCGGGGTCGCGGCGTCGGCGTCGGGGCGGGACCGGCGCCGGCCGGCGTGACGGCGGCCGCGGCGGGTGCCGGTTCGGGCTCGGGGTCACCGGTTGGGGTCGGCTCGGGCGCATCGCCGGCGTCGGCGGCGGCCGGTGCGGCACCCGGCTTCTCGGCGGCCGCCTTCCCCTTCCCTCCACCTTCGGGCGGGCTCGCGGCCGGCTCGGCGTGGCTGACGTCGCTCCGGATGTCGATCCGCCAGCCGGTCAGCCGGGCGGCGAGGCGGGCGTTCTGGCCTTCGCGCCCGATGGCGAGGGAGAGCATCCGCTCGGGGACGGTGACCGTCGCGATCCGGTGCTCCTGATCGATGTCGACGGACAGGACCTGGGCCGGCGAGAGGGCGTTGGCGACGAAGACCGCCGGGTCGTCCGACCAGGGGATGACGTCGATCTTCTCGCCGCCGAGCTCGGCGACGACGGCCTGCACGCGGGCTCCCCGCTGACCGACGGTCGCCCCGACCGGATCGAGACCCTCCTGGCGGCTGGCGACGGCGACCTTGCTCCGGCTACCGGGTTCCCGGGCGATGGCCTTGATCTCGACGGTGCCGGCGTGAATCTCCGGCACCTCGAGCTCGAAGAGGCGGCGGAGGAAGCCCTTGTGGGTCCGGGAGAGGTAGACCTGGGGGCCGCGCGGCGAACGGCGGACCTCGAGGACGTAGGCCTTCACCGTCTGGCCGATCCGGTAGTGCTCGATGGGCGACTGCTCGGTGGTGGCGAGGATCCCCTCCACGTCGCGGCCGAGGTCGACGATGATCGCCCGCGGTTCGACCCGCTTGACGGTCCCGCTGATGAGCTCGCCCTCGCGGCTGGCGAAGGAGTCGTAGACGACGTCGCGCTCGGCCTCCCGGAGCCGCTGGAGGACGACCTGCTTTGCCGTCTGGGCGTGGATGCGGCCGAAGGATTCCTGGTCGAGCTGCTGGTACTCGACGAGGTCGCCGATCTTGGCGTCGGGGTCGTAGCGGCGGGCCTCCTCGAGGGTGAACTGCGTCTGGGGGTCCTCGACGACCTCGACGACAAGCCGGGCCCGGAAGACCCGAATCTTGCCCGTCTCGGGGTCGATCCGGACGTGGATGTCCTCGTCGCCGTCGACCCGGCGATAGGCGGCCTGGATCGCCTCCTCGACGGTTCGGAGGAGTTGTTCGCGGGGGAGTTGCTTCTCGGCGTTCAGCTGCAGGAGGGCGCCGATGAAATCTCGACTCACGTTCGCGCCTCCCGACGATCAGTCCTTCGTTGGGGCCGACATACAAAAACGTGGGGGTCACCCACGTTCTGTGGCGGCCGTGTCCGTGCCGATGAGTATACACCGCTCCGCCGAGGCCGCCAACGGGACGGGTCGGCACCGTCCTCTCTGGGCGGCGGTCGCTGCCGACCGGCGCTATCAGGACTTGCCGCCCCGACCCCCGAAGCGCGCCTCGACGTACTCGTCGAGGAGGGCGAGGAACGCCTCCGTCAGGTCCGAGCCGCGGAGGGTGCGAACGAGGCGGCCCTCGACGTAGACCGGCGCCACCGGCTCCTCGAAGGTCCCGGGCAGGCTGATGCCGATGTCGGCGTGCTTCGATTCGCCCGGGCCGTTGACGACGCAGCCCATGACGGCCACCCGGAGCTCCTCGACGCCCGGATAGCGGTCGCGCCACTCCGGCATCTTCGCCCGCAGGTGGTCGGCGACCGAGCGGGCGAGCTCCTGGAAGAAGGTCGACGTCGTTCGGCCGCAGCCCGGGCAGGCCGACACCTGAGGGGCGAAGGAGCGCAGCCCCATGACCTGGAGGATGTGCTGGGCGACCTCGACCTCGCGCTCCCGGGGCGCGCCGGGATCGGGCGTGAGCGAGACCCGGATCGTGTCGCCGATCCCCTCGGCGAGGAGGATGGCGAGGCCGGCGGCGCTCGCCACGATGCCTCGATCGCCCATCCCGGCTTCGGTCAGACCGAGGTGGAGCGGGTAGTCGCAGCGGGCGGCGAGGCGCCGGTAGACCTCGACGAGGTCGGGGACCGAGGAGACCTTGGCCGAGAGGACGATCCGGTCGTGGGGCAGACCGAGGGCCTCGGCGAGCTCGGCCGAGCGGAGGGCCGAGGCGACCATGGCCTCGATGGTCACCTCCCGGGCCGAACGGGGTTCCGGGGCACGGGCGTTGGCATCCATGAGCTCGGTCAGGAGCTGCTGATCGAGGGAGCCCCAGTTGACGCCGATCCGGATCGGCTTCGCCGTGCTCGAGGGCGACCCGGACGATGGTCGCGAAGTTCTCGTCGCGGTGGCGGCTGCCGACGTTGCCGGGGTTGACCCGGTACTTGGCGAGGGCCTGGGCCATCTCCGGGTAATCGACGAGGAGGCGGTGGCCGTTGAAGTGGAAGTCGCCGACGATCGGCGTTCCGACCCCGAGATCCCGGAGCTTGCGGATCATCTCCGGAACGGCCCGCGCCGCCGCCTCGGTGTTCACGGTCACCCGGACGAGCTCGCTTCCGGCGTGGGCGAGGCGGGCGACCTGGAGGGCGGTCGCGTCCGGGTCGGCCGTGTCGGTGTTCGTCATCGACTGGACGACGATCGGGTGCCCGGAGCCGATCGGCACCCCGCCGACGTCGACGGTCACCGTCGGGCGACGCCGGCTCCCGATGGGCGAGGCGCCGGAGGCAGCGCCGGCGGCCGGCCGGGAGCACATCGGGCGTCGCGCCGGCGGTCCCGCCGGCTCCGTCCATTCCCGTCGCCAGGGCACCGACGTCCGCGCTCACGGCTGACCTCCGGCGAGACGCGAGACGTCGAAGGCCGTCAGCCAGATGAGGAAGCCGAAGAGGAGGACGAAACCGACGAGGTACGTCAACTGCTCGACCCGGACCGAGAGGCGGCGTCCGGCGACGGCCCGCAGGACGAGCATGAGCATCCGCCCGCCATCGAGGGGTGGGATCGGCAGGATGTTCACGAGGGCAAGGTTGGCCGACAGGATGGCGGCGACGTAGAGGGTCGCCACCGGCCCGGCCTGCCAGAAGACGTCGGCGATCTGGGTGGCGATCCCGACCGGCCCGGCGGCCGGCGGCGGCGCCGTCGGCTCGGCGATGAGGGAGCGGCCGAGGTCGGCGAGCCCGCCGAGGATGAGGCCGAAGGCCCGCCCGGTCCGATCGAGACCCGTCGCCACGGCCGCCACCGGGTCGCGACCGAAGGTCCGGTCGGTCAGCTCGGCTCGGAGGTCGACGATGCCGAGGGCGCCCCGTTCGGGTCCCAGCTCCTCGGGCCGGCGGAGGGTCGTCGCCACCTCCTCGTACGTGCCGTCGCGGAGGATGCCGAGGGTCACCCGCTCGCCAGCCTTCGCTCGAAGGGCCTCGACCATGAGGAGCGGTCCGTCGTAGGCGTCGAAGAGGCGACCGTCGATGGCGACGATCCGGTCGCCCGGTCGGAGGCCCGCGGCCGCCGCCGGCGAGTCCGGCTGGACCTGTCGGAAGGAGAGACCGACGGCCTGCTGGGGAAGCCAGGCGACGGCGACGAAGATGACGGCGGCGAAGAGGACGTTCATCGCCACCCCGGCGGCGAGGATCGCCTGCTTCGTCAGGAAGGGTGCCCGGACGAAGGAGCGCGGATCGTCGGATTCGCCCTTCCTCGCCCTCGAGCTTGACGAAGCCGCCGATGGGCAGCCAGTTCAGGGTGTAGAGGGTCTCCCCGTCGGACCGGAGGACGGCCGCCCGGGGCGGGAAGCCGATCCCGAACTCGTGAACCCGAACCCCCGCTCGACGGGCGACGACGAAGTGGCCGATCTCGTGGACGAGGACGAGGAGCCCGAGGACGACGACGAAGAGGAGGAGGCCGACGAGGCCCTGGAGGAGGGCGCTCACCGTTCCGCTCCCTGGCCAACGACCCCTCGAGGCGCACCGCCCCCACCGAAGGCGGCCTGCACCTCGGCGGCGAGGGCCTCGACCGCCTCGACGTCCGCCGGCACCGGCCCCTCGCCGAACCGCTCGACGGCCGTCGCCAGGAGCCGGGCGATCCCCGGCAGCTCGAGCTCGCCGGCCAGGAACCGCTCGACGGCGACCTCGTCGGCGGCGATGAGGGCGGCCGTGGCCCGGGGTCCGAGCCGACCGGCCTCGTAGGCGGTGGCGAGGGCCGGGAACCGCTCGGGCTCGGGGGCCCGGAAGTCGAGCCGGGCCAGGGCGGCGAGGTCGAGGGACGGACCGGGCGCCGGCCAGCGCTCGGGATAGCTGAGGGCGTACTGGATCGGGTGACGCATGTCGGGACGACCGAGCTGGGCCTTCAAGGAGCCGTCGACGAACTCGACGACGGAGTGGACGATGCTCTGGGGGTGGATGACGACGGCGATGGCGTCGTAGTCGACATCGTACAGCCAGTGGGCTTCGATGACCTCGAGGCCCTTGTTGACGAGGGTCGCCGAGTCGATGGTGATCTTCGGTCCCATCCGCCAGGTCGGGTGGCGGAGGGCGGCTTCGGGTCGCGCCGTCGCCAGGGCGGCGAGGGGGACGTCGAGGAACGGCCCGCCGGAGGCCGTCAGGACGAGGCGCCGGATCCCGCGGCGGTCCTCCCCGGCGAGGCACTGCCAGATGGCCGAGTGCTCCGAATCGATCGGCCGCAGCCAGGCGAGGGGGCTGGCGAAGGGGTCGCCGGTGCTCCGCGCCGCCGCCTCGGCCGCGGCTTTCCGGGCGAGGGGCATGACGAGGTGACCGGCGGCGACGAGGGTCTCCTTGTTCGAGGTCGCCACGATCTTGCCCGCTTCGAGGGCGGCGATGGTCGCCCGCAGGGAGACGAGCCCGGCCGTGCCGACGACGACGAGATCGACGTCGGGCCGGAGGACGAGCTCGGCGAGGCCCTGCCGATCGGCGCGGACCGACCGCGTTCCCGGCGGGAGGTCGCTCCCGGCGAGGGGGACCTCGGCGGCGACGACGGCCGGCCGGAGGCGCCGAGCCTGCTCGGCGAGGACGTCGACCCGTCGGCCGGCGGCGAGGACGACGGTCCGGAACCGATCCGGGAAGCGGGCGAGGACGTCGACGACGGAGCGACCGATGGACCCCGTCGAGCCGAGGAGGGCGACCCCGAGCCTCGCCCCGGTCCTCCCGGCCGAGGCCTCCCGGCCCGCTGCCGCCTCGCTCCCCCCTCCTCGGCGCTGCCGCTCGGCCACCGGACCCTCCCCGCTTCCGTTCACGCCCGAGGAGGGCGAGGAGGAGGGCCGCCACGGGAGCCGCCACGACGAAGGAGTCGACCCGGTCGAGGACACCGCCGTGGCCGGGAATGAGGCTGCCCGAGTCCTTCGCCCCCGCCGCCCGCTTGAGCATCGACTCGGCGAGGTCGCCGGCCTGGGCGGCGAGACCGACGAGGGGTCCGAAGAGGGCCGCCCCGAGGACCGACTGGCCGGCGCCGACGAAGCCGAGACCGGCGACGAGGGTCGCCGCGGCGAGCCCGCCGAGGAGCCCGGCCTCGGTCTTCGAGGGCGACAGGTGGCGGAGGAAGCGGCGCCGCCCGAAGCGGGAGCCGACGAGGTAGGCGCCGGTGTCGTAGGCCCAGACGGTGAGCACGAGGAGGACGACCCAGGTTCGCTCGCCGCCGAGTGGCGCGAGGGGTGCGTCGGCGGGGAGGGACGGGGCGAGGCTGCCGAGCTGGCCGGCGAAACCGAGGGGGACGAGATAGAGGGCGCCGAAGGCCGTCCCGATCCAGGTCGCGACGCCGTCCCGAGGGTCCGTTCGCGGGAAGGCGGCGACGGCGGCGAGGCCGAGGCCGAGGCAGAGGAGGAGGAGGGCCGTCAGGGCCGGCCCGAGGGCCAGCTCGTCGAGCCGCCGAGGGCGAGGAGGAGCGTCGAGGCGGCCGCCACGGCGACCCCGAGCCAGGGCGAGCTCGGCCAGCCGGCCCGCTCGAGGAGGCGGAACGTCTCGTGGGCGCCCGCCGCGGCGAGGGCGGCGAGACCGAGGCCGAGGACCGGCTGCCCGGCGGCGAGGACGACGACGACGATCGGGACGACGACGGCGGCGCCCCGCGCCCGCTCCTCGAGCACGACGCCCGCGACGGCCCTAGCGCCCGAAGCGACGGGTTCGGCGGGCGTACTCCAGGAGGGCCGCGTCGAACGCGTCGGGACCGAAGTCCGGCCAGAGGACCTGGCAGGAGTAGAACTCGGCATAGGCCGACTGCCAGATGAGGAAGTTCGAGAGCCGCTGCTCGCCGCCGGTCCGGATGACGAGGTCCGGGTCGGGCAGGCCGGCCGTGTAGAGGGCCTCGGCGATGGTCGTCTCGTCGATGGCGTCGGCCGGGATGCCTCGGCGGACGATCTCCCGGACGGCGTCGACGATCTCGGTCCGCCCACCGTAGTTGAAGGCGACGTTCAGCTGGAGGCGATCGCCCTCGCAGGTCTCGGCGAGGGCGCGCTCGATGGCCGTCCGGGTCTCGGGCGGCAGGTCGTCGAGGCGACCGAGGAGCCGGACCCGGACGCCCTGGGCCCGGAGCTCGGGCGTCTCGTTCCGGATGGCGGCCTCGAGGAGGTCGAAGAGGGCCGCCACCTCCTCCGGCGACCGGGCCCAGTTCTCGCGGCTGAAGGCGTAGAGGGTGAGGACGGGGATGGAGCGGCGGACGGCGTGCCGGAGGGTCGCCCGGACGGCCTCGAGACCGGCCGCGTGGCCCTCGGCGTCGCTCACGCCGTGGGCCCGCGCCCATCGCCGGTTCCCGTCCATGATGATCGCCACGTGCCGGGGCAGCTCCTCCGGCGGGATCGGGAGGGGTCGCGGTCCGCTCGCCGGCTCGGCCCCGGAACCGACGGCCCGGGCCGCCGGGGCGGCCGGCTGGGCGACAGCCGGGGGAGACGGGAGCCGGCCCACTAGACCTCGAGGACCTCCTGCTCCTTGTGGCCGCCGACGCGGTCGACCTCGGCGATGAAGCGGTCGGTCAGGCGCTGGAGGGCCTCGAGGAGGCGGTGGGCCTCGTCGGCCCCGATCTCGCCGGCTCGCTCGGCCTTGCGGATCTCGTCGGCCGCATCGCGCCGGAAGTTCCGGATCTCGACCCGGGCCTCCTCCATCCGCTTGTGGACGAGGCGGACGAGCTCTCGCCGGCGCTCCTCGGTCAGGGGCGGCACGTTCAGGCGGACGACGGTCCCGTCGACGTTCGGGGTCAGGCCGATGTCGCTCTTGATGATCGCCTTCTCGATGGCCCCGAGGACGCTCCGGTCCCAGGGCTGGATGACGATCTGGTGTGGTTCTGGAACGCTGATCCCGGCCAGCTGGTTCAGCGGGGTCGCCGTACCGTAGTAGTCGACGGGAATCCGCTCGACGAGGGCGGCCGAGGCACGCCCGGTCCGGAGCCCGGCGAAGTCGCGCTCCATGACCTCGACCGCTCGCGCCATCTTCCGCTCGGTGGCGGCGAGGATCTCGTTCGTCACTGGCCACCTCCTCGGGGTCCGTCTTCGGGGCCGATCCGCGTTCCGACGGGCTCGCCGAGGGCGACCCGCCGGATGTTGTCGGGGGCGTTGAGGTCGAAGACGACGATCGGTAGTCCGTTCTCCATGCAGAGGGAGACGGCCGCCGCGTCGAGGACCTTCAGCTGATCGCGGAGCAGATCGGCGTAGTCGAGGTGACTGTAGCGTCGCGCCTCGGGGTGGGTGACCGGGTCGGCGTCGTAGACGCCGTCGACCTTCGTCGCCTTCAAGAGGACCTCCGCCCCGATCTCGACGGCTCGCAGGGCGGCCGCCGTGTCGGTCGTGAAGTAGGGGTTGCCGGTCCCGGCGACGAAGATGACGACCCGGCCCTTCTCGAGGTGACGAACCGCCCGGCGGCGGATGTACGGCTCGGCGACCTCGTTCATGGCGATGGCGCTCATGACCCGGGTCGGGACGCCGACCCGCTCGAGGGCGTCCTGGAGGGCGAGGCCGTTCATGACCGTCGCCAGCATGCCGATGTAGTCGCCCGTGGCCCGGTCCATGCCGCGGGCTGCCGCGGCGAGGCCGCGGAAGATGTTGCCGCCGCCGACGACGATCCCGACCTCCACGCCGAGCCGATGGACCTCGGCGATCTGGCGGGCGATGAAGGCGCAGAACTCCGGATCGACGCCGTACTGGCGCGAGCCGAGGAGCGCCTCGCCCGACAGCTTGAGGAGGATCCGCCGGTAGCGGAGGGCCGGCTGGACGGCCTCCGCCGCTGGACCGGCGGTCGTCGCGGCGGTCGTCGTCACCGCGTCACCCCTCCTCGCCGAGGGCGTAGCGGGTGAAGCGCCGGACCCGGATGTTCTCGCCGAGGGTCGCGATCCGCTCGTTGATGAGGTCGCGGACCGTCCGCTCCTCGTCGCGGAAGGGCTGCTCGAGGAGGCAGACCTCCTGGTACCACTTCTTCAGCTGCCCCTCGACGATCTGGGCCCGGACGGCCTCGGGCTTGGCGGCCGTCGCCGGGTCGGCGAGGAGCTCGGCCCGCTTCGCCTCGAGGACGTCGGCCGGGATGTCGGCCACGTCGACCCAGCGGGGCGCCAGCCCGGCGACCTGGATGGCGAGGTCGCGGACGAGCTTGCCGAACTCCTCGGTCCGGGCGACGAAGTCCGTCTCGCAGTTCACCTCGATGAGGACGCCGAGCTTCCCACCGGCGTGGATGTAGCTGCCGACGAGACCCTCTCGGGCCTCCCGGCCGGCCTTCTTCGCCGCCGCCGCCAGTCCCCGCTCGCGGAGGATGCCGATGGCCACCTCGAGGTCGCCATCGGCCTCCTCGAGGGCGCGCTTGCACTCCATGAAGCCGGCTCCGGTCCGATCGCGGAGCTCCTTGACGGCTGCGGCCGTGATGCTTGCCATGCTCTCCTGCTTTCGTCCTGGCTCGGTCGGGTGACCTCCGGTCGCGAGCGACCGGTCAGCCGCGACCGAGGCTCAATCGATCTCCTCGATCTCGTCCTCGTCCCGCCGAACCGGGGGCCGATGGACGGGCCGCGCGCCCTCGATCCGGGCCGCCGGGAGGAGGTCCTCCTCGTCGAGGTCGGGCTCGAAGGTGAGGGAGCCGCCTCCGGCGACGGCCGCCACGAGCTCCTCGCTCGCCTCTTCCTCGAAGGCCCCGACGGCCTCGACGGCGGCCGCCTCCGCTTCACGCTCCGGCTCGGCGGCCCGAGCCGCCCGCTCCCGAGCCCCCTCGAGGCAGGCGTCGGCGACGAGGCTGCAGAGAAGGCGGATCGAGCGGATGGCGTCGTCGTTGGCGGGGATGATGTAGTCGATGAGGTCGGGGTCGACGTTCGTGTCGCCGGTGGCGATGACCGGGATCTCGAGCTTGTTCGCCTCGGTGACCGCGATGTGCTCCCGGTGGGGATCGATGACGAAGATCGCCCCCGGCAGGCGACGCATCCGCCGGATCCCGCCGAGGGTCGTCTGGAGCCGGGTCAGCTCGTCGGCGAGGCGGGCCGCCTCCTTCTTCGGGAGGCGGTCGAACTCGCCGGCTGCCTGGCGGGCTTCGAGCTGCTCGAGGAGGCCGACCCGCTTCTTGATGGTGACGAAGTTCGTCAGCATCCCGCCGAGCCAGCGCTTGACGACGTACGGCTGGCCGGCTCGGGTCGCCTCCTCGGCGACGGGCTCCTGGGCCTGCTTCTTCGTCCCCACGAAGAGGATCGTGTCGCCCCGGGCGACCGTCTCGCGGGCGAAGTCGAGGGCGATGTCGAGTCGCTTGACGGTCTGGGCGAGGTCGATGATGTGGATCCCGTTGCGCTCCGCGAAGATGAAGGGGCGCATCTTCGGGTTCCAGCGGCGCGTCTGGTGGCCGAAGTGGACCCCGGCCTCCAGGAGCTGCCGCATCGTCACGGACGGCACGTAGGCAACCTCCTGTTCGGTTCGACCGCCGCGGCCGCGCCAGTGGGAGCCGGCCCACGCGTCGGCGCGACCGACGCGGGCTCCGGCACCGACCCGCTGGAAGGCAGACCGCGTGTGAGCTCCGCCGGGCGGCGGGCAGCCGTCACCTGGGGTGGCGGCGGGCGGAGTGTACCACAGGCCGTTCCCAGGCCCGGGGTCCGGCGCGGCCGGGCAGCTCGGTCCTGGCTTCGCCTCAGCTCGGTGGCGCCGAGCGGACCGGGGTGAGGCTCACTCGATGCCCCGGAGGTGGCGGACGGTGATCGCGGGCCCTGCCGACACCGCGGGACCGAGGACGACGACGTCGAGGCGGATCGGCAGCGAGGGGAGGCGTCGGCCGTCCGGAAGGCGACCCGCGGCGAGGAGGCGGAGGACCGCCCGCTGGAGACGGGCCCGCTTCCGATGGTCGACGGTCTCCTCGGGCAGGCCGAAGTCCGACCTCGCCCGCCAGCGAACCTCGACGGCGACGAGCGCGGGCGGCGGTCCGGGATCGAGGGCGACGAGGTCGATCTCGTCGCGGCCGACCCGGACCTGGCGGCCGAGGATCTGCCAGCCGGCGGCGCGGAGGCGGGCGGCGACGAGGTCCTCGGCGGCGTCGCCGAGGCGCTGCTGCCGGGTTCGCACCGGTCCATCGTCGCCGGACCCACGTAGCGCCGACGTATCGGCGGGGCCGCGTCGCTCGAGGGCCGGCCTCCCGGTCTCGCCCCCTCGACGGCCGACGTGGGCATCGCTCGTGCCCGGACGGCCGGACAGCCGCCGGACCGCGCTCCGGCCGGCCGCCGGCGGGTCGGGCTACGGCGCGCCGACCTCGGCGAGCCAGAGGTCGAGCTGCTCGATCTCGGCGCAGGAGGCGAAGCTGCGGCGGTGGATCGGGCTCAGGCCGAGGCGGGCCAGGGCAGCCCGATGCTCGGGGGCGGCGTAGCCCTTGTTCGTCGCCAGGCCGTAGCCCGGATAGACGGCGTCGAGCTCGACCATGAGCCGGTCCCGCTCGACCTTGGCCAGGACCGAGGCGGCCGCCACCGAGGCGCAGAGCCGGTCGGCATCGACGACGACCCGCTGCGGCAGCGGGACCTCCGGAAAGGCGAGGGACCCGTCGAGGATGAGGGCGTCGGGTCGCACCGGGAGGCGGCCCGCGGCGAGGTTCGCCGCCAGGAGGGTCGCCTGGAGGATGTTGATCCGGTCGATGACGGGCGGCCAGACCGAGGCGACGGCCCAGGCGACGGCACCGGCCCGGACCTCGGCGGCCAGACGCTCGCGCTCGGGTGCCCGGAGGAGCTTCGAGTCCCGGAGGCCGTCGGGGACCCAGTTCGGCGGCAGGATGACCGCGGCTGCCGTCACCGGGCCGGCGAGACAGCCCCGCCCGACCTCGTCGACGCCGGCCACGAAGCGGAAGCCAAGGGCTCGGAGCCGGCGCTCCTCGCTCAGGTCGGGGTCGAGGCGGAGCCGATGGAAGCGTGCCTCGGCGGCGGGATTCGGGGGTGCGCTCCTCCCTCGCGGGGCGCTCGCTTCGGCCCGAGCGAGGGGGCGCACCACGGGGTCAGCCGGCTAGCTCGGCCGCCGCTCGCGGAGGGTCGCCGCCTTGCCGACGCGACGGCGGAGGTAGTAGAGCTTCGCGCGCCGGGCCTCGCCGTGGCGGACGATCTCGATCCGCTCGATCCGGGGGCTGTGGAGGCGGAAGGTTCGCTCGACGCCGACGCCGCTGGCGATCCGGCGGACGGTGACGGATTCGTTGATGCCGCCGCCCCGGAGCCGGATGACGGTTCCCTCGAAGACCTGAATCCGCTCGCGGTTGCCCTCGACGACCTTGGCCGCGACCCGGATCGTGTCGCCGGGGCTGATCTCGGGCAGGTCGGTACGGAGCTGATCGGCAACGATGTCGTCGAGGACGTTCACGGACGGATCCTTCTCGGGGGCGGCCTGGACGCCGCTCTGGCTCATCGAAGGGAGACGGGCGCGGTTCCCCGCGCGGCGAGGCCGGAGTATAGCACGGCCCGTTTCGGCCGCCGGACGGCGCGGCCCGGAGCCTTACCCGAGCGCCAGCCCCGAGGCGTCGTCGGTCGGGTCGCCCGACGGTTCGACGGATCCCGCGACGGCGGACGCCGGCCCTCCCCGCGACCCCCGCTTCTCCGAGGGCGGGTCCTCGACCGCCCGCCTCACCAGCCGCCCGCTCCCGTCGGAGCTCCTCGAGGATGGCCGCCGTCTCCGGGTCGAAGGTCCGCCCCTCAAGGAGGTCGGGCCGCCGCTCGAGGGTCCGCCGGATGGCCTCGCGGCGCCGCCAGCGGCGGACCGCCTCGTGGTGGCCGCTCCGGAGGACGGCCGGCACCGAGCGGCCCCGGAAGGTCGCCGGGCGGGTGTACTGGGGGTACTCGAGGAGGCCGTCGGCGAAGGACTCTTCGGCCGTCGAGGCCGGATCGATGGCCCCCGGCAGGAGGCGGAGAACGGCGTCGAGGATGACGAGGGCGGCGATCTCCCCGCCGCTGAGGACGACATCGCCGATGGAGAGCTCGAGATCGACGAGCTCGCGGATCCGCTCGTCGACGCCCTCGTAGCGGGGGCAGACGATGATGAGGTGGGGGCGGCTGGCGAGGTCCCGCGCCCGCTCCTGGCGGAAGGGCTCCCCCCCCGGATCGGGCAGGACGACGAAGGAATCCGGACGGCGGAGCTCGTCGAGGGCCGCCGCCACCGGCTCGGGACGGAGGACCATGCCCGCTCCTCCGCCGTACGGGTAGTCGTCGACGACCCGGTGGCGGCCGAGGCCCCAGCGCCGGAGGTCGTGGACCCGGAGGACGGCGAGGCCGCGCTCGAGGGCCCGGCCGGGGATGCTCGCCCGGAGGGGGACCTCGACGACCTCAGGGAAGAGGGTGAGGACGTCGATCTCGAGGCTCACGGCTCGACTCCGGCCCTCGCTCTCGACGGGCGGACGGTTCGCGACACCCCGGAGGCCGCCGGCGAGGTCGCGCCGACGCTGGCCCGGCGGCGGGGAGGCCGTTGGCCCCGACCGACGATCGGCCCACGCCGGCCCGGTCGCTCCTCCGTCTCGTCGAGGCCGAGCCCGGCCCGGTCGACGACGACGCCTTCGCCGGCCGGATCGAAGACGCGGACGATGCCGGCGACGATGGGGATCTCGAGCTCGCCGAGGGGTCCGGCGACGGTCAGGACCTCGGCGCCGCCGGCCCGGTAGACGTCGACGACCCGACCGAGGTCGAGGCCGGCTTCGTCGCGGACGGCGACCCCCACGAGCTCGTGCCAGTAGACGTGGCCCCGCGGCAGGGCCTCGGTCACCTCGACCTCGAGGTACCGACCCCGGAGGGCTTCGGCGCTCGCCCGGTCGCCGACCTCGGCGAACCGGAGCCGCCAGCCCGACCGCTCCCGAGCCGCCTCGACGACGGTCAGCGGCTCCGGGTCGCCCTCCCGGTAGAGCCGGCCCGCCGACGGCGAAGCGCTCCTCCGGTCGGTCGGTCAGGGGCTCGAGGCGGACGGCGCCCTTGAGGCCGTGGACGCCGCGGACGCGGGCGACGACGAGGCGCTCGGGCGTCAGACGATCTCCAGGGCGATGGGCTCGCCCTCGCGGGCGGCGACGACCTTCAGGAGGGTCCGGAGCGCCTTGGCGACGCTCCCGTTCCGGCCGATGACCTTGCCCATGTCGTCCTCGGCGACGTGGAGCTCGATGGTCGTTCCCCCGCGCTCCTTGACGACCTCGACCCGAACGGCGTCGGGCTGGTCGACGAGGGCGCGAGCGACGTACTCGACGAGATCGGCGGCGGCCACCGTCGGTCCTCCCCTACTTCGCCGCCGGCAGGACGCCGGCGAGCCGGAAGAGGCGGACGACCGGCTCCGAGGGCTGGGCCCCGTGCTCGAGCCAGTAGCGCGCCCGCTCGGCGTCGATGGCGACCTCGACGGGTTCGGTTCGCGGGTTGTAGTGGCCGATGGTCTCGATGGCCCGGCCGTCCCGGGCGCTCCGGCCGTCGGCCACGACGACGCGATAGGCCGGCTGCTTCTTCGCCCCCACCCGGCTGAGTCGGATTCGAACTGCCATGTGCTCCTGGATCTCCTTCGGTGCTGATGCGATGGTCTAGGTTACTCGGCTTCCTCGACCCGGACCACGAGGATGCTCCGCTCGAGGGACCCGTCGGTCCGGGTCACCGCGGCGGCCGCGTCGAAGGGCAGAAGGTACGGACGGATGTCCCGTTCGTAGCGCGCCCGCTCGGCCGGCTCGAGCTGCTCCTCGACGAGGGCCCGGAGCCGGGCCAGATCGAGGAAGACGGTCCGTGACCCGCCCGGTCCGCCGGCTCGAGCGACGAGGGTAGCGTACCGTCCGTCGCGGGCGAGCGACGCCGACGGGTCGAGCTCGAGGATCCGCCGCACGACGGCCGCCTCGGGGGCGACGACGACGACCTCGGCGCCGACGGCCCAGGCGATCCGCAGCCGGCTCGAGTCGCCGAGCGGCGGACCGCCGCCGCCGAGCGCGGCTGGCAACTCCACCGAGACGATCGTCGTCCCGTCCACCGACGCCTCGTCGACGACGAGGCCCGGCACCGTCAGCCGGGCGAGGTTGAGGAGGCTGCCGGCGAGGGCCTCGGCCGCCGCCCGGTCCCGGGGCCGGGCGAGGAGGGCGGCCCAGGGCTGCTCGCCGTCCACGCCGACGGCGAGACCGAGCTCGTCGATCCAGCCGACGATGGCCTCGAGGCCACCGACGCGCTCGAGGGCGGCCAGGACGGGCTCGAGGGCGTCTCGGAGGGCGGGCTCGCTTCGGAGGGCGTCGACCCGCTCGATGACCGTCGCCCCGAAGCCGCCGAGGCCGACGAAGGCGACGACGTCGGCCGGGACGCGATCGGCCAGCTCGACGGGGACGGCGGACCGGCCGCCCCGGCGGGGGCGACCGACTCGACGACGGCGAGGTCGCCGTCGAAGCGGAGCTCGGCGGTCAGCCAGTCGGGGGCCTCGAGGCCGACCAGCTCGACGGCCGCCCCCGACCCGGCCAGAACCCGGGCCAGCCAGTCCCGGTAGGCGACGCCGTCGACGGAGAGCCAGGCGAGGTGGTCGGCCGGCAGGGCGGCGAGGGCCGCCTTCGTCGGCGCCTTGGCGGCGAGGCTCGCTCCCGGTCGGGTCTCGAGGACCGCCCGGACGTCGTCGAGGCGCCCGGCGACGAGGATCTCGTCGTCGACGGCGATGGCCCGTTCCTCGACGCCGCCACCGACACGGAGGACCTCGAGCCCGGCCAGGCTGTCGCGGGTCCAGGGCACGGCCAGGGCGTCGAGGGCGCCCGTCGCCCAGGTCCGAGCGGCGGCCGGATCGGTGACCGTGGCGAGGAGGAGCGGCATCGGCTCGAGATCGTGGCCCGCCCCCGGTTCAGGAAGTCGGCGCAAGACGAGGGCGGCCTGGCCGCCGAACCAGGCGTCGATGCCGCCCGACCAGTGGAGCCGACCCTCGCTGACGCCGGCGACGGCACGCTCGAAGAGGTCGGCCAGCTTCGGCTCGAGGAGGCTCCGGTCGTCGAAGCCCGGGAAGTGGGCGAGGAAGCGACCGATCCGCTCGCGCTGGTCGCCGGGGAGGTCGAAGCGGACCTCGAGATAGGCGACGCTGTCGGCCGGCGTTCGGGCGAGGAGACCCGAGGGCCCGGCCCCGCCGACGAGCATGGCGGCGACGACGGCCGCGGCGAGGGTGACGGCGAGGGATCCGCCGGCCGCCAGGACCCAGCGAAGCCGCGGCGGGGATGCCGCCGGGCGCCCGGACACGCCGATCGGCTGCTCCGTCGCCCGGTCGCCCGTCGGGTCCGACGGCGTCGGCGGCAGGGCGATCTCCGTACCGTCCACGTCAGCGCCGTCCGAGGAGGTTGCCGAGCGGGGCCCGCCGGCCGCCGCCGACCTGGCGCATGAGGCGCTGGAGCTCGCCGAACTGCTTCACGAGCCGGTTGACGTCGCTCAGGGTCGTGCCCGAGCCGGCCGCGATCCGGCGCCGGCGAGAGGCGTTGAGGATCGACGGGTCGCGGCGTTCGGCTGGCGTCATCGACCGGATGATCGCTTCGGTCCGCTTCAGCTCGCCCCGATCGACGGCCGCCTGGGCCTCCTTGGCCAGCCCGCCGAGGCCGGGGATGAGGGAGACGAGCTGACCGAGGGGCCCCATCCGCTGGACCTGTTCGAGCTGCTCGAGCATGTCGTCGAGGGTGAAGGTCGCCGACCGGAGCCGCTCCTCGAGGCGGGCCGCCGCCTTCGCGTCGACCACCTCCTGGGCCCGCTCGATGAGGGTGAGAACGTCGCCCATGCCGAGGATCCGGGAGGCGAGCCGGTCGGGATGGAAGGGCTCGAGGGCATCGAGCTTCTCGCCGGTCCCGAGGAACTTCACCGGCAGCCCCGTGACCGCCCCGATGGAGAGGGCCGCCCCACCCCGGGCGTCACCGTCGACCTTCGTCAGGACGAGGCCGGTCAGGGGGACGACGGCGGCGAAGGCCTCGGCGACGTGGACCGCCTCCTGGCCGGTCATGGCGTCGACGACGAGGAGCGCCTCGGCCGGCCGGAGGCTCGTGGCGAGCTCGCCGATCTCGGCCATGAGGGCCTCGTCGAGGCCGTGGCGACCGGCCGTGTCGACGATGACGACGTCCCGGCCCGAGCGTCGGGCGGCGGCGAGGCCCGCCTCGACGATGGCCAGCGCCGGCGTCCCGTCGGGCGAGCGATGGACGGGCAGGCCGAGGCTCCGCCCGAGGATCTCGAGCTGGTCGGCCGCCGCCGGTCGGTAGGGATCGGCGGCGACGAGGAGCGGCGAGCGGCCGAGGCGGACGACGTGGCGGGCGAGCTTCGCCGCCGTCGTCGTCTTGCCCGAACCCTGGAGGCCGGCCAGGAGGACGACGGCCGGGTGGCCCCGGAGATCGAAGGTCCGCTCGCCGACCGAGAGGAGGGCGGTCAGCTCCTCGTGGACGATCTTCACGACCTGCTGGCCGGCCGTCAGCGTCTCGAGGATCTCGGCCCCGACGGCGCGCTGCCGGACCCGGGCCACGAAGTCCTTCACGACCCGGTAGTTGACGTCGGCCTCGAGGAGGGCGAGCCGTACCTCCCGGAGGGCGGCGTCGACGTCGGCCTCGGTCACCCGGCCCCGGCCGGTGAGGTTGGCGATGGTGCGGCGGAGACGTTCGCTCAGGGTCTCGAACACGGCCTTCGTACTCGCTCGTCCGGGCCCCGTTCGGGCCGGCGGATCCCGGCTCGGATGCCCCTCATCCGAGCCGCTGCAGCGGGCGCAGTGTACCCCACATCCCGCAGCCCCTCGTCCGTCCGGCGGCCGCCGATCCGACGGGCCGTCGGACGCGTCGCGGCCGCCGAGGGGCCGCCGCTAGCGGAAGAGCGCCTCCACGAAGGCGTCGGGGTCGAAGTCGACGAGATCCTCCACCCCCTCCCCCACCCCGACGTAGCGGACGGGGATCCGGAGGCGATCCTCGATGGCGAAGACGATGCCGCCCTTCGCCGTCGAGTCGAGCTTCGTCAGGACGACCCCGGTCAGGCCGACGGCCTCGGCGAAGGCGGCCGCCTGGGCGAGGCCGTTCTGCCCCGTCGTGGCGTCGAGGACGAGGAGGACCTCGGGTCGGGCACCGGGCAGGCGCCGCTCGACGACCCGGCGGATCTTCGCCAGCTCGTCCATGAGGCTGACCCGGGTGTGGAGCCGCCCGGCCGTGTCGGCCACGACGACGTCGGCGCCTCGGGCGACGGCGGCATCGAGGGCGTCGTAGACGACGGCGCCCGGGTCCGAGCCGGGGGCGTGGCTGACGACCTCGGCGCCGGCCCGCCGAGCCCAGGCGACGAGCTGGTCGATGGCCGCCGCCCGGAAGGTGTCGGCGGCGGCGACGAGGACCCGCGCCCCCGCCGACCGGAAGCGGTGGGCGAGCTTGCCGATGGTCGTCGTCTTGCCGCTCCCGTTCACCCCGACGACGAGGACGACGGCCGGACCGCCGGGGACGGCGGGTCGGAGGGGATCGAAGGGCTCGTCCCGAGGAACGAGGAGGGCCCGGAGCTGGCGTCGGACGGCGGCCTCGGCCGGCACGCCGCCGCTCTCGCGTCGTGCTCGCTCGACGACGCCGGCGGCGAGGGTCGGGCCGACGTCGCCGAGGATGAGGGCCTCCTCGATCTCGTCCCAGACGGCGTCGTCGATGGTCGGGCCGCCGAGGAGGCTGCGGAGGCGGGCGACGAAGCCGCCCCGGGTTCGGCCGAGGCCGGTCGCCAGGGCGTCGCCGGCGGGGCGGGCCGCCTCGGCTCGAGCATCGGCGTCGGGGGCGAGCCTCGGCTCGGCGGTCGCCTCGGGCGGCGCACCGGGCTCCGCCGATCGGCCCGGAGACGGCGGGTCGAGCGGAGACGGCAGGTCGGGCGGCGTCGGTGGCGAGCCGTCGGCGGGGGGGCGGCGGATGGCGCGACGGAGGAAGCTCACGGCAGGTCGGCGGTGGCTGTCGTGGGGCGAGCCGGAAGGCTCGGGCCGGTTCGGCTCCGATCGGCGAGGTCCCGGGCCTCGTCGAGCCGGAGGCTGATGACCCGGCTGACCGAGTCGTCGCCGACGGTGACCCCGTAGAGGGCGTCGGCCTCCTCGATGGTACCCCGGTTGTGGGTGATGACGACGAACTGGGTCCGCCCGGCGAGCTCCCGAAGGGCCGTCCGGAAGCGGCCGATGTTCGCTTCGTCGAGGGCGGCGTCGACCTCGTCGAGGACGCAGAAGGGAACCGGCCGGACCTCGAGCATGGCGAAGAGGAGGGCGACGGCGGTGAGGGCCCGTTCGCCGCCCGAGAGCATGGCGAGGGGCTGGAGCTTCTTGCCGGGTGGCCGGGCGACGATGTCGACCCCGGTGATCGTCAGATCGGCCGGCTCGGTGAGGACGAGGCGCGCCTGGCCGCCGCCGAAGAGCTGCTGGAAGCGCCGCTCGAAGGCCGCCCCGAGCGCCTCGAAGGTCGCCCGGAACTGGCGGGCGACGAGGTCGTTCAGCTCCTCGATGAGGCGACGGGTCCGGGCGATGGCGGCCCGGAGGTCGGTCTCCTGCGCCTCGAGCCGCTCGAGCCGGTCGCGGACCTCGGCGTACTCCTCGGCCGCGAAGGGGTTGACGGCGCCGAGCTCGGCGACCCGGCGCTTCAGGGCGCCGATCCGGCTCGCGGAGGGGCCGTCGGCGGGAGGCGGTGTCGTCGACCAGCGCTCGACGAGGGCCTCGACGATCCGTTCGAGTCGGCTCGCCCCGCCGAGGGCTGCCCTCCCCTCCTCGCGCTGCCGAGAGGGTCGGCACGGCCGGTCCCCGGCCGTCCGTCGGCTCGGGGCCCCCGCCCGGGCCGAGCGAGGTGCCGGACACCGCCTCGGCGACGACGCTGCCGAGGACGGCCTCGCCCGCCTCGCCGAGGGCCGCCAGCTCGACGACGATCTGCTCCCGGCAGGCGTCGAGGGCGAGGCGGGCCTCGATCTCGGCCGACTCGGCGGCCCGGTGCCGGTCCTCGGCGGCCCGGATCCGCTCCCGATGGCTGCCGATGGCCGTTTCGGCTGCGGCGAGGCGGCGACGCTCCTCGGCCAGGCTCGCCCGCAGCTCGTCGAGGCCGTTCCGGGCCCGCCGCTCGGCGACCTCGGCCGCCGACAGCTCGGCGGCGAGGGTCGCTTCGACGCCTCGGGCCTTCGCCTCGCGGGCCTCGAGGTCCGCGGCGGCCCGTGCGAGCTCCTGGAGCCGGCTTCTGGGCGAGGTCGCGTCCCGCCTCGGCCCGGGCCCGGCGAGCCTCGGCGACCCGGCGGGCCTCGGCCTGGCGAGCGACGGTGGCCGCCAGCTCGGCCCGGCGGGCCTCGAGATCGGCGAGGGCGGCCTCTCGACGCCGGATCTCGTCGCCGAGGGCCGATGCCCCGGGCGGCCCGGACTCGTCGGTGCTCGCCGCCGACGGCGCCGAGGGATCGAGCGGTTCGTCGAAGGCGGCGAGGGCGGTCTCGGCCGCCCGGACGGCGGCCGAGAGCTGGTCGAGGTTCGCCTCCCCCCAGCGGACGTCCTGCTCGAAGCGGGCGACGGCTCGCTCGAGGTCGCGGAGCCGTGCCTCGGCGGCGTCGTGGGTCGCTTCGGCCCGCCGGAGGGCGGCCTCGGCCGCACGACGCTCGAGTCGGGCCGCCTCGAGGTCGGCGATCCGTCGTCGGTGCTCGGACTCGGCACGGCCGAGGTCGGCTCCGAGGCGCTCGACGTCGTCGCGGGCCTGCTCGAGGGCCGCCCGGCGCTCGAGGCTCGGGTCCGGATCCCCGACGCGGAGCCGCGGGCCCTCGGCCCGGAACCGGCCGTCCCGGCTGACGGCGACCCAGCCGGGCGGAAGGACGGGTCCGAGGGCCACGACGGCCTCGGGCGTCGGCAACCAGACGGCCCGCCCGAGGAGGGCGCGGACGAGCGGGTCGGAGCGGCCCTCGACGGCGCGGACGAGGACGTCGCCGCCGGCGGCCCGCACCCGGTCCAGGAAGGCCCGAGTCGCCCCCGCCTCGATGTCCGCGGTCGGCGTCGGTCCCGGCGGCGAGGCGCCGGCATCTCCCTCGGCTGGATCTGCCCACTCGGCGACGAGGAAGTGCCCCTCCTCGGGTTCCACGGCCGCGAGCCGATCGGCCTCGACGACGATCGCCTGCAGGGCGTCCCCGAGGGCGGCGGCGACGGCGGCCCGAAGCTCGGCCGGAACGACGATCGACTCGACGAGGGGTCGCCCGGCCGCTCCCGGCCGGCCGGAGGCCGGCGTCCCTCGCCCCACGAGGGACTCGAGCTCGGCCAGGCGGGCCCGCGCCCCCGCCGCCGCCCCGGCGAGCTCCGAACGGGCCGCCTCGGCTGCCGCCAGGGCCGCGACGGCAGCGGCCTCGGTCGCAGCGGCCTGCCGCCCCGCCTCCCGGGCCGCCTCGAGCTCGGCCGCGGCGGTCTCCCGCCGGGCCGCAGCGTCGTTCGCCTCGAGCCTCGTCGCGGCGAGGCGTTCCCGGGCTTCGGCGAGACCCTGCTCGGCCTCGGCACGTCGGCGTCGGACGTCCTCCCAGCGCCGACGGGCCGCCTCCGCCTCGGCTCGGCGGACCGAGGCGGCCCGCTCCATGGCGGCCCGGCGCTCGGCCTCGGCCGCCGTCGCCTGGCGGAGGACCGCGAGCTCGGCCCGCAGGTCGGCGATGGCCCGCTCCGCGGCGGCCAGGGTGGCGGCCGTATCGAGGTCGGGCTCGGGGAGCGGCTCGGCGAGGGCGTGCTCCGCCGCCTCGAGCTCGACCCTCGTCGCCGCGACGCTCGCGGCGAGCTGGGCCCGTTCCCTGGCGAGGGCCTCGGCCTCCGACGCCCGCCGCGCGTCCCGGAGCCGCAGCTCGGTCAGGGCCGCCAGGGCCGCCTCGTGCTCTCGGGCCCGCCCGTCGACGGCGGCGGCGAGGCGCTCCACGCCCGCCCGGAGCTCCGCGGCCCGGTCTTCGGCGGCCCGCCCCTCGGCCACCGCCCGGCCGAGCTCCTCGGCCGCGGCCCGGCGGGCGTCGGCGGCCTCGGCCAGGCGGTCCGTGGCCGCCGCCCAGCGTCGATGGAAGTCGGCGAGGAGGGCCTCGACGAGCTCGCGGACGACGGCCGCCTGGGTCGCCAGGCGTTCGGCCTGGCTCGCCAGGCGTCGGGCGTGGGGCCGGAGCTCGGCCACGAGGTCGCCGACCCGGCCGAGGTTCGCTTCGGCCTCGGCGAGCTGCTCCTCGGCCCGTCGGCGCCGCCGTTCGTGGCGCCGGACCCCGGCCGCTTCTTCGAAGAGGGGCCGGCGCTCTTCGGGCCGGAGGGCGAGGGCCTGATCGACCATGCCCTGGCCGATGAAGAGGAAGGCGTTGTCGGCGAGATGCGCGGCGTCGAGGAGGTCGACGAGATCACGGAGTCGGACCCGGGTCCGGTTGAGGAGGTAGTCGTTCTCGCCCGACCGGTAGAGGCGCCGGCCGAGCTCGACGACGGCGTAGTCGACCGGAAGGAGGCGATCGGCGTTGTCGAGGACGATGGTCACGTCGGCCATGCCGAGGGCGGCTCGCCGTTCCGAGCCGGCGAAGATGACGTCCTCGGCCTTCCGGATCCGGAGCGAGCGGCCCTGCTCGCCGAGGGCCCAGCGGAGGGCGTCGGCGAGATTGCTCTTGCCCGACCCATTCGGGCCGACGATGGCGCTGATCCCGGGGCCGAACTCGACGGTCGTCGGTTCGGCGAAGGACTTGAACCCGTGGAGCCGGAGGGCGACGAGGCGGGCGCCGCTCATCGGCCGCCGGTATCGGTCGAGGTGGTCTCGTCGCCTTCCGGGGCCGCTGCCGCGGGCGCTACCGTCCCAGGCCCTGCCGTCCCAGGGGCTGCCGTCTCCGGCGCCGCCTCGGGAACCGTCGGGCCCGCTATCGGATCGGCACTTCTCCGCCGGAGGGTCTCGAGGGCGGCCTCGGCCGCTTCCGTTTCGGCGTCCCGCCGGGACCGGCCCGTCCCGAAGCCGACGGCCTGCCCGTCGACCTCGACGACGACCCGGAAGAGCTTCTCGTGGTCCGGCCCGGTCGCCTCGACGACCCGGTAGACGGGTCGCGCCCCGCTCCGCCGCTGGGTGTACTCCTGGAGGCGGCTCTTCGGGCTCTTGAGGACGCTCCCTGGCAGGTCGACGGCGGCGAGGTCGGGTTCGAGGAGGGTCAGGAGCCAGTCCCGGGTCGGGCCGAAGCCGAGGTCGAGGTAGAGGGCGCCGGCGAGGGCCTCGAAGGCCGAGGCGAGGAGCGACGGTCGCCGACGACCGCCCCGCTGGGCCTCTCCCTCGCCGAGGCGGAGCTCGTCGCCGAGGCCGATCCGGCCGGCGAGGCGGGCGAGACCCCCCGTGCTGACGATGGCCGCCCGGCGGGCCGACAGGAGACCCTCGTCGTCGGTCGGATGGCGGGCGTAGACGGCTTCCGAGACGACGAGGTTGACGACGGCGTCGCCGAGGAACTCGAGGCGTTCGTTGTGACCGGGCGCGGCGCCCGGGTGCTCGTGGAGGTAGCTGGCGTGGACGAGCGCCTGCTCGAGCAGGTCGAGGTTACCGACCGGCAAACCCAGGCGGGCGGCAAAGGCGGCCGCCGAGGCCATCGACCCGCCGCGCCGTCCTACGAGCGAACGTGCTCGTCGATGTAGTCGACGGCGTCCTGAACGGTGCGGATCTTCTCGGCGTCCTCGTCCGAGATCTCGGTGCCGAACTCCTCCTCGAGACTCATGATGAGCTCGACGAGGTCGAGGGAGTCGGCGTTGAGGTCATCGACGAAGGAGGTCTCGGGGGTGACCTCGGACTCGTCGACGCCGAGCTGCTCGACGACGATCTTCTTCAGGCGCTCGTACGTGGTCGACAACTGTCTCCCTCCTCCGTGGTGGGATGGCCGTTCATCGGCGATTGCTCGTCGGTTCGTCAGGACGCACCGCCGGCGAGCTCGGGTCGGCCGCGACCTCGTCGGCGATCCGGCCCAGCACACCGTTCAGCAAGCGCCGCAGTGGGTCTCCGCTGTACGTGCGGGCCAGCTCGACCCATTCGGCGATCGCCACCCGGGCCGGCGTCGTGCCGGAGTGTAGCACCTCGCCGACGGCGCCACGCAAGATCGCGCGATCGATGGGGGCCTGGGTGACGATCGGAAACTGGGGGGCGAGGGCCTCGATCCGAGCGTCGATCTCGGCCCGGTGGCGGCGGACGGCGTTGACGATGGTCCGGGCGAGATGGACCGTCCGGGCATCGGCCTCGGCGGCGAGGAGACGGTCGAGGGCGGCCGTCGCCGTCCGCTGTCCGAATTCGGCCTCGTAGAGGGCCGAGAGGGCGAGCCGTCGCCCCCGCCGGAGGGCCCGGATCCGGTCGGCGGCCCGATCCCGGTTCCCGCGGCCCGATCCCCGACCCGGGTGAGCATCGGCCGCCGGCTCCGCCAGCGTCGCCATGGCCGGCTCGGTGGCCATCGACGGCGCCTCGTCCTCCTCGGCTCGAAGCGTCCGGGAGCCCATCAGCCCACGCCGTCGACGACGACCGTGACCCGGGCAACCTCGAGGCCGAGGATCCGCTCGATGGCGCCGCGGACGGCGGTCGCGACGCTCCGACCGAGGGTCCCGAGGGACTGACCGGCCCGGGCGACGACGAGGACCCGGATCTCGAGCCCCGCCTCCCCCGACTCGATCCGCACGGGAGGACCGCCCGGCAGGAGGCGGCGGACGAGGGACCCGCCGCGGCCGATCCGGGCCACGCCGGGCACCTCCCCGACGGCGAGGCGGGCCGTGGCGAGGACGACGCCCCGGCTGACGTCGAGAGCGGCCCTCCCGAGACCCGGCCCGGACGCTTCCCGTCGACCCGGCGAAGCCGTCGGCGGCGCGACGGGCGGGACGGCGCCGCTCACGTGGCCCTCGCCTCGAGTCGGGCCGCCGACCCGAGTTGGACGAGGCGCTCGCTGATGAGCTCGGGGACCCGTCGCCGGGCCGTCTCGGCCCCGACCTCGATGGCGTAGCGGATCATCCGGCGACGGGCCCGGCCGTGGGTGATGATCACCGACCCCCGGACGCCGAGGAGGGGCGAGCCGCCGACCCGCTCGTAGTCGAAGATGGTCCGGATCCGGTCGAGGCCGGGCCGCAGGAGCCAGTAGGCAATGGGACCGCGGGGCGGTCGGCGGAACTCCTGGCGAAGGAGATCGAAGATGAAGCTCGACAGGCCCTCGAAGAACTTGATGGTCACGTTGCCGATGACGGCGTCGCAGACGACGACGTCGGCGAGATGATGGACGAGGTCCTTGCCCTCGACGTTGCCGATGAAGTTCAGACCCGAGCGGTCGAGGAGCTCCGTGGCTCGGACGATCCGAGCATCGCCCTTCCCCTTCTCCTCACCGATGGAAAGGAGGGCGACCCGCGGGTTCCGGACGCCGAGGACCCGCTCGGCGAAGATCGCCCCCATGTGGGCGTACTGGTGGAGGTGCTCGCCGGTCGAGTCGGGGTTCGCCCCGATGTCGAGGAAGACGAAGGGACCCGTTTCCGAGACCATCTGGACGGCGAGGGCCGGACGATCGACACCGGGCAGGCGCCCGAGCCGGAGGACGGCCGCCGCCATGCCCGCCCCGGTGTGCCCGGCGGTGACGACGGCGTCGGCCTCGCCGCGGCGGACGAGGTCGCAGGCGACGAGGATCGAGGCGTCCTTCTTCTCCCGGAGGGCGAGGGCCGGGTGCTCGTCCATCCGGACGACCTCGCTCGCCTCGGCGATGCCGACGTTCGGCGGGAGCGGCTGCCCGGCGGCATCGCTGATCGCCTCGAGCCGGCCGACGAGGACGAGATGGTCAGCCGGGTGCGCCGCGGCGTAGTCGAGGGCGGCCGGGACGACCTCGCTCGGTCCGTGGTCGCCGCCCATGGCGTCGACGGCGATCCGGATCGTGCTGCCCACGCTCGCCTCGCCCATGGCTTCCTCCGACGATCCCGTCGAGGCCGCCGCGCCTGCCCCTCGGCGCCTCAGGCCGAGGGCTGCTCAGGCTTCTGGCGAACGCGGATCTCGACGGCCGGCCGACCGCGGTAGTAGCCGCAGGTCGGGCAGGCGTGATGCGGCAGGCGCGGCGCGTGACAGTGGGAGCACTCGACGAGCCGTGGCGGCCGCAGGGCGAGGTGGCTGCGACGATCGCCCTGGCGGGCGTGCGACACCTTGCGCTTCGGGACACCCATGACTTCCTCGCTTCGTTCCGTTCGGTTGCAGGGACGACCCCGGGGACGACGATCGGGGGCTGGATCATCGGCGCCGGCGAGCCGGCACGGGGCGGTGAGGGGGAGTGTAGTCGCTCGGCGGCTCGGCGTCGACCGGATGCCAGCCGAGGAGCGGCGCCAGACGGGGATCGACGGCCTCCTCGACGTGGCCGTGGCCGGCCACGGCGAGGGCGCCGCAGATCGGGCAGAGCCCCGGGCAGTCGGGCCGACAGAGGGGAGCGATGGGCTCGGCCAGGGCGATGGCCGCCCGGACGAGGCGCCCGAAGTCGAGCTCGTGGGCGCTCGTCAGCCGCTCGACGTCGGGCTCGGCAGTGGCGTCGATCGGAAGGCCGGTGAGGATGTCGACGGAGGGCAGGACCTCCTCGCTGATGACGAGGTCGAGGGGGACCTCGATCTCGGCGAGGCAGCGACTGCAGAGCTCGCGGAGGCTCGCTCGCAGCCGGCCGTCGACGAGGACGCCGCGGTTCGTCCGGGCGACCCGGAGGGTCCCTTCGATGGGCTCGGCGAGCTCGAGGGGCTCGTCGAGGGGGATGACGACGGCGGCGATCCGGTACGAGCGTTGGCTGCCAGGAGCCTCGGCCAGGAGACCGGCAAGGGGGTAGGTCAGGACATCGAGGGGCGGCGGTCGCCGGCGCCTGCTCACGGCCGGGCCGCGGCGGGACGCTCGCTGACCTCCTCGTCCTCGGGCGCCACGGCCTCGGCGTCCCGCTCCTCGGCCGTCCTGACACCGCGGGCGTCGAGGACGGCGATCCCCTTCCGGACGCTCTGGAGGGTCCGGACGAGCTCGCCCTCGAGGGCGACGAGGGTCGAGGCCGCGTACTCGTCGGCCCCCCGACGAATCGCGGCCGCCTCGGCCTCGGCCTGGGCGATGATCCGGCGCCCCTCGGCTTCGGCGGCCTGGGCGAGCCCGCGCTCGTCGATGAGGAAGGCGGCCTGCTCCTGGGCTCGGGCGAGGATCGCTTCGGCCTCGCTCCGCGCCCGTTCGAGGATCCGTTCGCCCTCCTCGTTGATCCGACGAGCCTGGCGAACCTCTTCGGGCACCGCCGCGCGGAGCTCGTCGATGAGGGCGAGGGCGGCCTCCTGGTCGATGACGACGCTGTTCGTGAGCGGCAGGCGCCGTCCGTTCGCGACGAGCGATTCGAGCCGCTCGACGAGGAAGATGATGTCGATCGGACGTCCCTCCAGTGGCGCGACCTGGGCGAAGCCGAGCCGGGCAGGCCGAGCTCGCCTGTGGCGATTATCGCACGGCCGGCGGCCGACGACGCTCCTCGGTCTCCTGCTGCGACCGAGCGGCGGGGCCGCCGACGCAGCCGGCTACCGAGCCGCGAAGGCCCGGGCGAGGGCCTCGGCCGCCGCCCGCGGGACCATCTCGTCGATGGCCCCGCCGAAGCGGGCGATCTCCTTGACGAGGCTCGAGCTGACGTAGGCGTGCTCGAGGGCGGTCATGAAGAACACGGTGTCGACCTCGGGTGCCAGGCGGCGGTTGTTGTGGGCGAGCTGGAGCTCGATCTCGAAGTCGCTGATGGCCCGCAGGCCCCGAACGATGAAGCGGGCGCCGACGAGTCGGCAGAACTCGACCGTCAGGCCGTCGAAGCTCCGGACCTCGACCCGCTCGCGGTCGAGTCCGGGCACCTCGGCGATGGCGCGCTCGATGACGGCCACCCGCTCGTGGATCCCGAGAACGGGATCCTTCCGGGGGTTCTCGAGGACGGCGACGACGAGGCGGTCGAAGACACCGACGGCCCGCCGGACGATGTCGAGGTGCCCGTTCGTCACGGGATCGAAGGATCCGGGGTAGACCGCGACGTTCATCGACCCTCCTGGCTCGCCGGCCGCTCGAACCGCTCCTCGAACCGATAGAAGTGGAGGACGCTCTCGCCGACCCTCCGCTGGCGGTCGGATCGTAGCAGCCCGACCGAGGCCGGAAGGGCGGTCCGCCAGAAGGTCCGCACGACGACGACGGCGCCCGGGGCGAGCCGGTCGCCCGCTCCGAGGCGCTCGAGGACCCGCAGGGCGAGGGCGGGTTCGGCGTACGGTGGGTCGACGAGGACGACGTCGAAGGGACCGTCGGTCGCGGCCTCGCCGGCGAGGTAGGCGAGGACGTCCCGCTGGCGGATCCCGACCGCCAGGCCGGCGAGGCCCGTGGAGCGGAGGTTGGCGGCGATGGCCGCACAGGCCGGCCCCGAGCGCTCGACGAAGACGACCCGTCGCGCCCCTCGACTCAGGGCTTCGATCCCGGCCGCCCCGCTTCCGGCGAAGAGGTCGAGCACCCGGGCGCCGGCGAGCCCCGGTTCGAGGATGGCGAAGAGCGCCTCCTTCGCCCGGTCGGAGAGGGGCCGGGTCCCCGACCCCGGCCCGACGAGTCGACGGCCGCCGGCCCGGCCGGCGATGACGCGTCCGGCCCCGGCCGCCCCGGCGCGGCGCGACCGGCCGGGTCGGTCCGCTCCCGTCACGCCCCGCTCGCCGGCTCCGCCCGGTGGACGTGGCGGAGCCAGCCCGTCTCGAGCTCGGCTGCCAGCCGCTCGTGCCCGGGCCGGAGCTGCCCGCCCTGGTCGAGGAGGGCCTCGGCGTGGCGCCGGGTGCGGCCGGCGATGGTCCGGTGCTCCGGGCGATCGAGGGCAGCCACCCGGAGGCGGGGCAGCCCGCTCTGGCTCAAGCCGAGGACGTCGCCCTCGCCCCGGAGCTCGAAGTCCCGCTCGGCGAGGGCGAAGCCGTCGTTCGAGCGGACGAGCTCGACGAGCCGCGCCTGGGCCGTCGAGGCCGGTTCGCGGCGCCCGGCCACGAGGTCGTCCCAGGCGGCCCGGCTCGGGGCGGCGTCGGAGACGAGGACGCAGTACGACTGGGCGGTCCCCCGGCCGACCCGGCCCCGGAGCTGGTGGAGCTGGGCGAGGCCGAAGCGGTCGGCTCCCTCGACGACCATGACCGAGGCCGCCGGGACGTCGACACCGACCTCGACGACCGTCGTTCCGACGAGGACGTCGAGGCGGCCGTCGCGGAAGTCGGCCATGACGGCATCGCGCTCGATGGCGGGCATCCGGCCGTGGACGAGGCCGACCCGGAGGGGCGCGAGGAGCGCCCGGAGCCGCTCCGCCTCGGCCTCCGCGGCCGCCGCCCAGACCCGGGTCGCCTCGGGATCCTCGGGATCGAAGAGCCCCTCCTCGCCGTCCGTCTCCTCGTCCGCTTCGGTCGGCTCGGTGGGACCGATGAGGGGGACGACGACGAAGGTCCGCCGCCCGGCGGCGGCCTCGCTGCGCACGAAGGCCCAGACCCGATCGAGCTCCTCGGGGTGGCGGATCGCCGTCCGGACCGGGCGGCGGCCGGCCGGTGGTATCCGGAGGTCGGAGACGTCGAGGTCGGCGTAGACGACCTGCCCGAGGGTCCGCGGGATCGGGGTTGCGGTCATGAGGAGCACGTGGGGCGAGCCGTCCCTCGCCCGGGCCTCGAGGCGGCCGCGCTGTTCGACCCCGAACCGGTGCTGCTCGTCGATGACGACGAGACCGAGGCGGTGGAAGGTGACCGTCTCCTCGAGGAGGGCGTGGGTGCCGACGACGACCGGCAGCAAGCCGCTCGCCAAGCCGGCCACGATGGCCCGTCGCTCGCCGGCCGGCAGGGAGCCGGTCAGGAGGGCGACCTCGAGGCCGACCCCGGCCAGGAGGCCGTCGAGGGTCTCGGCGTGCTGACGGGCGAGGAGGTCGGTGGGCGCCAGGAGGACCGCCTGGCGGCCGGCCAGGGCGGCGAGGCCGAGGGCAACGGCGGCGACGGCCGTCTTCCCGGAACCGACGTCGCCCTGGAGGAGGCGGAGCATCGGCGTCGATCGAGCGAGGTCGGCCCGGATCGCCTCGATGGCCCGCATCTGGTCGGGGGTCAGCTCGACGGCTCCGCCCGTTCGCTCGGCGAGGCCGGCCACGACGGAGGCGACGACCCGCTCGGCGACCGCCTCGTCGACGACGATCGGCCCGGCCGTCGCCCTGCCCCGCTGCCGCCGCCGGGCGACCATGCCGAGCTGGAGGGCGAGGAGCTCGTCGAAGGCGAGCCGGGTGATCGCCGCGTCCCGGGCCTCGTAGCTCGTCGGAAAGTGCGCCTCTTCGAGGGCCGTCCCGATGTCGAGGAGGCCTTCGGCTCCGAGGATCGACGGCGGGAGGTACTCCGGGTAGGTCCGCCCGAAGGCCTCGAGGGCGCGGCCCACGGCGTGGCGAAGGCGCACCGCCGT
This sequence comes from Chloroflexota bacterium, assembly GCA_026004015.1. Classification (GTDB taxonomy): domain Bacteria; phylum Chloroflexota; class Limnocylindria; order Limnocylindrales; family CSP1-4; genus BPIH01. The sequence goes on from BPIH01000002.1 coordinate 168,825, forward strand.
GAGGCCTTTCGTCAAGCGGTAGACGGGAACGATCCGACCGGCGTGGAGGAGGGCCGAGCCGTCGTCGCGCTGGAACTCCGGGTTGTCGAGGAGCGGGGTCAGGCCGGCCCGCTTCAGCCGTCCGCTGAGGACGACGAGGTCGCCGATCCGGACCCGGCGGTCGATGTAGCGTCGCCCGTACCAGACCGCCTCGGCTTCCCCGGTTTCGTCGGCGAGGCGGGCCGTCGTCACCTGGACCCCCCGGCGCCAGGTCTGGCCGACGCTCAGGGAGAGGACCCGGGCCCGTGTCGCGACGAGGGTGCCGGGCTCGAGGCTCGCCAGGTTCCGGAGGGGGTGGAGGGTCCGGAGGTCGAGGTAGCGTCGCGGGAGGTGGAAGAGGAGGTCGCGGGCCCGCTCGAGGCCGAGGCGGGCGCCGAGGTGACCGAGGAGCTTCCCCGCGGGTGCATCGGGGTCGATGCGTCCGACCGACCCCCGGCCACCGGCCCGACCCGAGACGGATCGCGCTCCGCCGGAGCCGCGGGGCCTACTCGACGGCAACGAGGTACCGGTAGTGCGGCTGGCCACCGTGGACGACCTCGACCTCGATGCCGGGTCGGAGCTCGCCGAGGCGCCGCGCCAGCCGCTCGGCCTCGTCGAGATCGGCACCGTCGCCGTAGTAGAGGGTGACGAGCTCGAAGCCCGGTCGGAGGGCGGCGAGGGCCGCTTCGACGGCCCCTTCGAGGTCACGATCGACGGCGAGGAGGCAGTCGTCGGGACCGAGGGCGATGGTCTCGCCGGCGTGGATCCGCCGCCCGTCGAGCTTGGCGTCCCGGACGGCCTGGGTGACGGCGAAGCTCTGGATCGACCGAGCCGCTTTCGTCATCGGCTCGACGTTCGCGGCGGCGTCCGTCGCTGGGTCGAGGGCGAGGAGGGCGGCGACGCCTTCGGCGGCGTTCCGGGTCGGCACGATCCGGACCGGCCGGTCGGCGAGGCGGGCGACCTGCTCGGCCGCGAGGAGGACGTCGGGGTCGTTCGGCAGGAGGATGACCTCCCGGGCCGGTACCCGGTCGACGGCAGCCTTCAGTTCGCTCGTGCTCGGATTGCCGGCCCGGGCGTCGACGATGGCGTTCACGCCGAAGGACTCGAAGACCGAGGCCAGGCCGGGACCGGCGGCGACGGCGACGACCCCGAGGGGCAGGGGCTCCGTGTCGGTCGCGTCCGTCGGTCGATCGCGGATCGAGGCCGGTGGCGGCTCGCTCAGGGTCGTGGGCGCGGGGCCGCCGGGCGTCACGGCGGCCGCCCCGGCAAACTCGGCCGCCCGCCGCTCCCGGACGTCGCGGGTCTGCTGGTCGAGGTTCTCGATGCTGATCCGCGACAAGGTCCCGAGGGAGAGGCCGTAGGCGAGGACGGCGTCCGGGCGCTCGTTGTGGACGTGAATCTTCGCCGCCCGGGCGTCGCCGGCGACGAGGACCGATTCGCCGATCGTCTCGAGGTGGGCCCGGATGGCGTCGAGATCGAGGGAGCGGCCGGGTGGAGCCTGGACGAGGAACATCGTCTCGTAGCCGAAGCCCTCGTCGGCGTGGGCCACGACGGCCGACGCCCGCGGGACCGCTCGCCCGGGTGGGCCGGTCTCGGGCTCGGGCGCGGTCGTCGCCACGACGGCCCGCAGGAGTCCCTGGAGGAGTCGGTAGAGGCCCTGGCCGCCGGAATCGACGACGCCGGCCTCTCGGAGGATCGGCAGGAGGGACGGCGTCCGGCGGACCGATTCCTGGGCGGCCTCGGTCGCCGCCACGAGGACGGCCTCGATGTCGTTCGTCGCCTCCGCCGCCGCCACGGCCGCCGCGGCTGCGTCGCGAGCCACCGTCAGGATCGTGCCCTCGACGGGCCGGGTGACGGCAGCGTAGGCCGCCTCCGCGCCGGCCCGCATGGCGTGGGCGAGGTCGAGGGCGTTGAAGCGGTTCTTACCGGCGAGGGCCTCGGCCGCGCCCCGGATGATCTGGCTGGCGATGACCCCCGAATTCCCCCGGGCCCCCATGAGCGACCCGAAGCTGAGGGCGGCGATGACCCGGCCCGCCTCCCGGCTTTCGGCGGCTTCGGCCTCTTCCAGGGCCGCCCGCAGGGTCGCCACCATGTTCGTGCCGGTGTCGCCGTCGGGGACCGGGAAGACGTTGAGGGCGTTGATCTCCTCGACGTGGGCTTCGACGTTGGCGACGGCAGCCCGGAAGGCGGCGAGGATCCCCGGCCCGTCGCAGGCGCGCCGGGTCATGTGCGCTCCGGGTGGCCGCCCGGGCGACCGGACCCCTCCTCGCCGCGAGCCGCGCGAGCCGTCGGCCGAGGAGCTCGGTCGACGCGGAGACCGCGGACGTGAATGGTGAGACGGTCGAGGTCGCGTCCGACGGCCCGCCGGACGGCGTAGCGAACGGCCGATTCGACCTGGCGACCGACCTCGGCGACCGGCAGGCCGGCAGCGATCTCGAGGTCGAGATCGACCTCGAGGCGCGGCAGCCGCGAGAGCCGAATGCCCGCCTCGGCGAGGCCGAGCCGGGCGAGGACGGCCGAGCGGAGCCCGGACGGCGCGAAGCCGGTCACGCCGTACGAGCCGAGGGCCGCGGCACGAATGACATCGAGGATCGCCTGCCGAGTCACGAGGACCCGGTCCGGCCGCGCGTCGCTCACCTCACCTCCAGGTGGACGAACCGTCGCCGAGCGGGCCGTCGAAGGCGGCCAGAGCAGGGCCGCTGCCCGGCGCGGCGCGTTTGGTATCATACGCGGCCGCGTGCCGAGCTCGACCCGTCGACCGGGTGGTGCCCGGCGCCGCCGATCAGCTTGCCTCACTTCGCCTCACCGACGAAAGGACACCATGGCCCGCTCGTGCGCCATCTGCGGCAAGGCCTCCATGGGTGGCTTCAATCCCCAGTCCTCGGGGAACAACCGAGTTCGAACCCACCGCCGGTACGAGCCGAACCTCCAGTCCCGGATCGTCGTCATCGACGGCCGGCCCCAGCGGGCCCTCGTCTGCACCCGCTGTAGCCGGACCCTGACGAAAGCCGCTCGAACCGGCGCCTGAACCGCCCCGCTGGACCGCCTGCCCGATCGCCGGTCGCCGATGGCGCCCGTTGGCAGTCGGCTCAGCGGCGGTCGGTGTCGAGCCAGATCGTGAAGGGGCCCTCGTTCACGAGCTCGACGCTCATGACCGCCCCGAAGCGCCCCCGAGCGACGGCCACCCCGAGCTCGGCGAGGTCCCGACAGAAGCGCTCCCAGAGCCGCTCGGCGAGGCTCGGTTCGGCGGCCCCGGTGAAGCCGGGGCGACGACCCCGGCTCGTGTCGGCGTAGAGGGTGAACTGGCTGACGACGAGGGCGCTCCCCCCGACCTCGAGGAGGGACCGGTTCGTCCGGCCGGCCTCGTCCTCGAAGATCCGGAGCTCGGCGATCCGGCGGGCCAGGGCGGCGGCCGTCGCCTCGTCGTCGCCGGGACCGACCCCGAGGAGGACGACGAGGCCGGGCCCGATCCCGGCGATCGTCTCGCCGTCGACCCGAACCTCGGCCCGGCTGACCCGCTGCAGGAGGGCCCGCACCGTCAGCCCCCCTCGGCGCCCACGAGAACCGTCTTCGGTGATCCGGGCGCCGCTGCCCGGGCCGTCGCCCGCCCCTGCTCGGCGAGGGCCTTGATTCGCGCGATCTCCTCGGCCATCGCCCGGCTCCGCTGGAAGAGAGCGGAGCCGACGACGAGGACCTCGGCACCGAGCCGCCCGACGAGTTCCGCCGTCTCTCGGTTGACGCCGCCGTCGACGTGGACGGCGCCCTCGGCGCTATCGGCTGCCAGGTAGCGGGCCGCGACGGGGAGCTTCTCGCGGGCCACGGCCCGCATGAGCTGCTGGCCCCCGAAGCCCGGCTCGACGGTCATGACCATGACGACGTCGAGGAGGTGGCGGTACGGCTCGAGGGCTGCCAGGGGCGTCCGCGGCTTGACGGCCAGACCGGCCAGCCGTCCGGCGGCCCGGATCCGCTCGAGGACCGGCCCGACCGGCTCCTCGATCTCGACGTGGATGGTGATCGAGTCGCAGCCGGCGGCGACGAACTCGTCGACGAAGCGGGCCGGGTTGGCGATCATGAGATGGGCGTCGAAGGGGAGGTCGGTCACCGAGCGGAGGGCGCGGATCGTCCGCGGCCCGAAGGTGAGGTTCGGCACGAAGTGGCCGTCCATGACGTCGAGATGGATCCGATCGGCCCCCGCCCGCACGCAGCGGCGGACCGCCTGGGCGAGGTTGGCCAGGTTCGAGTCGAGGATCGACGCGGCGAGGCGGATCGGCCCCGCATCCCGAGCGGCCACGGCCCTAGCCCCGCTCGCTCGCCGCGGCCACGGCGGGGCCGGCCGAACCCGCCCGCGCCCCGTCGGCGAGGCGCGCCCGCCGCAGCGCGGCCGCCGAGGCCCGCAGGAGCCGCTCCCGGCGCCGCTGGACGGCCGGCGGCGGGGGCGCTCCGGCTCGCTCGGCGGCGAGCTGCCCGCAGGCGGCCCCGATCTCGACGCCCCGATTGCTCCGGATGGTGACCGGGATGCCGGCCCGGCGGAGGATGGCCGCGAAGCGCTCGACCGCCTCGGGCGGGCTCGCCGTCCAGGGTGTGTGGGCGACGGGATTCATCGGAATGAGGTTGACGTGGGCAAGCTCGCCGGCGAGGAGCTCGGCGAGGGCGGCCGCGTCGGTCGGCGTGTCGTTGACGCCGGCGATGAGGGTCACCTCGTAGCTCACCCGGCGCCCTGTCGCCCGGGCGTGGTCGCGGGCGGCGGCGACGACCTCGGCCACCGGCCAGCGGCGGTTCAAGGGGACGAGGACGTCCCGGAGCGGATCGCGGGCGGCGTGGAGGGAGACGGCGAGGGTGAACTGGACCCCGAGCTCGGTGAGGCGGCGGATGCCCGGCACGACCCCGCTCGTCGAGACGGTGATGTGTCGAGCGCCGAGACCGAAGCGCCGCGGGTCGTTCAGGGCCTCGACGGCGGCGAGGACGGCGTCGAGGTTGAGGAGGGGCTCCCCCATGCCCATGAAGACGACGTTCGTCACCCGGCGGCCCCGCTCGGCGAGGCGGCGGGCGGCGTCTCGGACCTGGTCGAGGATCTCGGCCGCCTCGAGGTCCCGGGTGAAGCCGAGCTCGCCGGTGGCGCAGAAGGGGCATCCGACGGCGCAGCCCGCCTGGCTCGAGATGCAGACCGTGTGCCGCTCCCGATGGCCCGGCCCGGCCGGGTAGTGCATGACGACGGACTCGACGACGGCCCCGTCGCAGAGCCGGTGGAGGACCTTCTCGGTTCGACCGGCGTCGGCCACCCGGACCTCGCTCTCGGCGATGGTGTCGAGACGGAAGGCCTCGCCCAGGGCCGCCCGGAGGGGCTTCGGGAGGGTCGTCAGCTCGTCCGGCTGGCGGGCGAAGGAGCGCCAGACGGCGTCGAGGATCTGGCGGGCGCGATACGACGGCTCCCCGCGCTCGCGGACCCAGGCCTCGAGGGCCGCCGGTGTCAGGCCGGCGATGCCCGGTCGCGGGTCGAGGCCGAGCCCGCCCCGGGGTCGGGACGGGTCGAAGCCGGGCGGGAGAGCCGGGCTCGGGGGCGCCTCCGACGTCGTCGCTCGGGGCGAGCCGGTCGACGGCCCGGCGGCTCGCTCGGGGGGATCGGCTGTCATCGCCCTCATCGTAGCGACCCCTCCGGCGGCCCGTCCGGGCCGGGTCGACGGGGAGCGGCGCCGACGGCCGTGCCGACGATCCACGGCCGGCCGCGCCGGTACTCGGCCCCGGTCATGACCCGGCCCCCCGCCGGCTGGACGAGGACGAGCTCGAGGCGACCGTCGGCCGTCGCGAGGGCGAGCCCGTCCCCGGCGGCGACGAACTGACCCGGCTCGTCCCCGGGCACCGCCGGGGCGACCCTGGCGCCGTGGATGTTGAGCCGACCGGCGGCCGTCTCGAGGAACGCTCCCGGCCACGGCCGCAGGGCCCGGACCAGGCGCTCGAGCTCGACGGCCGACCGGCCCGGGTCGAGGCGGCCGTCCTCCCGCCGAAGGGGTCGGCTGAGGGTCGCCCCGGTCTCGGGCTGGGGCTCGGGCTCGAGGGCACCGCGGAGCCAGGGCTCGAGGACCTCGGCGAGGAGGTCGGCCGCCACGGCCGCCAGTCGCGTCTCGAGGCTCTCGGCGGTCTCGCCGTCGGCGATGGCGACCCTCCGGCGGGCAACGATGGGTCCGCTGTCGAGACCGGCGTCCATGCGGAAGAGGGTGACGCCGGTCTCGCGGTCCCCGGCCAGGATGGCGGCCTGGATCGGCGTCGCGCCGCGATGGCGGGGCAAGAGGGAGGGATGGAGGTTCAGAGCCCCGTGCGGGAGCTCGAGGAGAGGGGCGGGCACGAGCTGACCGTAGTCGGCGAGGACGGCGAGTTCGGGATCGAGGGCGAGGAGCTCGGCGACGGCCTCGGGTGCCCGGAGCCGGGGCGGTGCGAGGATCGGCAGGCCGAGCCGGCGGGCGGCCTCGGCGACGGGCGTCGGGCGGAGGCGATGGCCCCGTCCGGCCGGCCGCGGCGGAGCGGTGACGACGCCGACGAGCCGAACGGCGGGATGCGTCGCCAGCCGCTCGAGGCTCGGCACGCCGAAGGCGCCGCTGCCGAAGAAGAGGGTCCGGACCGGCGGCCGACCGGTTCCCGGCGGCGCCGTGCCACCCGGGGCTCCGGTCGCTCCCTCGCCGCTCTGCGGGCGGCCCGTCGCCGCGTCCCTCAGGCGAGCGCCCCCGCCGCCTCGCGAACCTCCTCGTCCTCCTCGGCAGTGCCGACCGGGATGAGCTCGTCGAGGGATTCGAGGTAGTCGATGTAGAGCTTGCCCTCGAGATGGTCGAGCTCGTGCTGGAGGGCCCGGCCGAGGAGACCCGACCCGGCGACCTTGATCTTCCGCCCGAAGCGGTTTTGGGCGACCACCCAGACCCGCTCCTTGCGGGTCACGTAGGCGACGTAGCCGGGGATCGAGAGGCAGCCCTCGAGATCCCGGTCCTCGCCGGCGGCTCGCACGATCCGGGGGTTGACGAGCTCGTGGAGACGGCCATCGACCTCGACGACGCAGGCCGCCACGGCCTCCCCGATCTGCGGCGCGGCGAGCCCGACGCCGGGCGCGTGGCGCATCGTGTCGGTCAGGTCGTCGAGGAGCTCGTGGAGGTAGGCGTTGAAGCTGTCGACCGGTTGACCCTTGAGGCGGAGGCGGGGGTCGCCGAGAAGGACGATGGGGCGAACGCTCATGATCCGAGTATACGGGAGACGCTCAGGCGGATCGTTCGCGCTCCTCGGCCGCCGTCCCTTCCGTCGCGCCGGGCGCCTCTGCCTCGCCACTCGCGGCCTCCGGCGTCTCGGAGCCAGCCGCTCCCGCCGTCCCACCGCCGCTCCCCTGCCGCTCGCCGCGGAGCTCCTCGGCCAGATGGCGAGATCGCTCGGCGACCTTCGCCCCGGCCACCTCGGTCAGCTCGGCGGCCCGGTGGGCGATGGGGCCCGCCTTCTCGGCGGCCAGGGCGGCGAGTTCGGCCGCCTTCGCCCCCACCTCCCGGATGACCGGCGCCGCCTGGGTGGCCAGGGATTCGATCATCTGCTCGAGCTGGGCGAGCCACTCCTTGCCCTTCGCCCGGCTCGCCGCCTCGCCGTCGTCGCCGGACGCGCTGCCGGCGGCGGTGTCGGCGCCGCGCCAAGCGAACTCCTCCGCCGACCCCTCACTAGCCGGCGCCTTCAGGTCCTCTCCGCTCTGCGTCTCTGTCATGGCTGCCTCCTTCCAGGCTCGATCGGCATCGACCCGTTCCCGGGCGGATCGCCGCGGTCACGCCCTGCCGCGACCGCCAGCCCCGGGCGGCCCGGAGCGCTCCGGTGCCACGATTGTCGCCCATCTCTCCGGATCGGGCACCTGCCGCCTGGCCTGAAGTCCTCGGGTGACCTGGCCGGGGTCGGCGGATCGAGCCCCGGCTGACCCCCGGTCGCCCCTCAGAGGACGCTCTCCGGATCGACGTCGACCGACCAAGGCGGCCCCGGCGGCCCGCCGAGGATCGCCGCCGGGTCCTCGCCCCGGAGGACGAGGACGAACCGCCAGCGGCCGTTCCGGCGGGCAACGAAGGCCGGGGCCGGCCCGTTGACGACGATGCCGCCGCCGGCACCGTCGGCGCGGGCCCGGAGCTCGGCGGCGAGCCGCTCGGCCTCGGCGAGGGCGGCGTCTCGATCCGGGAGGGCGACGACGAGCTTCACGAGCCGGGCGAAGGGGGGCGACCGGAAGCGCTCCCGGAGGTCGAGCTCGGCGTCGTAGAAGGCGGCGACCGAGCCCGAGGCGACGGCCTCGATGACGGGGTGGTTCGGCTGGTAGGTCTGGACGATGGCCCGCCCGGGACGCTCCCCCCGACCGGCCCGGCCGATGGCCTGGACGAGGAGCTGGTACGTCCGCTCGGCCGCCCGCTCGTCGGGCAGGTTGAGGGCGACGTCGGCCGAGACGATCCCGACGAGGGTGACCTCGGGGACGTCGATCCCCTTGGCGACGAGGCTCGTCCCGACGAGGACGTCGAGCTCGCCGCGGGCGAAGGCGTCGAGGACGGCCGCCGCGGCCCCCCGACGCTCGACGACGTCGCGGTCGAGGCGGCCCACCCGGAGCTGCCGGAAGCGCTCCCGGACCTCGCGCTCGACCCGCTCGGTTCCGCCGCCGAGGAAGCGGATCCGGGGCGAGCGGCAGGCCGGGCAGCGATCGACGAGGGGACGGCCGAGCCCGCAGACGTGGCAGCGGAGGACGGCTCCGGCCTGGTGGTAGACGAGGGGCCGGGCACAGTCGGGGCACAGGAGGACCTCGCCGCAGTCCCGGCAGAGGACGACCGATGCCGCACCGCGGCGGTTGATGACGAGGATGGCCCGCTCGCCGGCTCGAGTGTCGAGGGCGCCCAGGGCGACGGCGAGGCGCCGGCTCAGCATCCCCCGGTTGCCGGCAGCGAGCTCGGCCCGGAGGTCGACGACCTCGACCGTCGGCAGCCCTCCGGCCGGCCGCTCGGTGAGGGGCCGGTGGCGGTACTCCCCGCGTCGGGCCCGGCCGACGGATTCGACCGAGGGGGTCGCACTGCCGAGGACGCAGGCGGCGCCGGCGAGGCGGGCGAGCTCGAGGGCCGTGTCCCGGGCCTGGAGGCGCGGCGTCCGATCGCTCTTGTAGGCCGGGTCGTGCTCCTCGTCGACGACGACGAGGCCGAGGTCGGCGATCGGCGCCCCGACGGCGATCCGAGTCCCGACGACGACCTCCACCGCACCCGCCCGGATCCGGCGCCACTCGTCGGCGCGCTCGCCGTCGCTGAGGCCCGAGTGGAGGATGGCGATGGCGGCGTCGAGCTCCCGCCGAAGCCGATCGACGAGCGGGACGGCGAGGGGAATCTCGGGCACGAGAACGAGCGCCCCGCGGCCCGTCGCCAGGCAGGCGGCGATGGCGGCGGCATAGACGGCCGTCTTGCCGGCCCCCGTCACGCCGTCGAGGAGGATCGGGGTGGGGTCGCGGTCGCGGATGGCCGCCTCGATGGCCGACACGGCCCCCGCCTGGGGAGCCGTCAGGGCGGCACCGAGGGGTCGGGCCCGGCCTGTGACGGGGGTCCGCCCGGCGAGGGGTCGCCGCTCGACGACCCGGGTCTCGAGCTCGACGAGTCCCCGGCGAACGAGCCCGGCGAGGGCCGCCGCCCCGTGCCGCTCGGCCACCTCGGCTCCGGGCAGCCCCTCGTCCCCGACACCGAGGAGGTCAACGAGGGCCTCCCGCTGGCGGGGGCCGAGCGGCCGTCGGGGTGTTCCCTCGGGCGGGGCGCCGCTCGCGTCGGACGGGAGTGCCGCCTCGGTCCCACCCGCGGCCCCGCCGGCGAGCACGGCGGCGGCCGCCCGGCCGCGTTCGGTCAGGCGCGCCCAGCGGACGAGGTGCGGCCCCGCCGTCGCCCCGCTCAGCTCCCAGTCGAGGGCGACGAGCCCGACCCGCTCGAGGCGGCGGAGCTGCCGGAGCGGCGCGACCCGCCCGTCGGCGGACGGCAGGGCCCGCACCGGTCGCCGCCCTGCCGCCAGGGGGGCGAGAAGGGCTCGGTCGCGCTCGTCGAGTGCCGGAGCGCCCTCGGGCCGGGCATCGCCGGTCACCCCGTCGGCCGCCGAACCCTCGGCCGGCTCGAGGCCAAGGGCCTGCCGACCGGCCGGGGTCAGCTCGGCGACGAGATCGAGGCGGTCGAGGATCCCCGGCGGCAGGAACGATCGGAGGACCGTCGCCAGCGGTGCGAGATAGTGGCGGCTCACCCAGCGGGCGAGCTCGAGGGTGAGGGGCGGAACGAGGGGGCCATCCGAGCGGACGCGAAGGCGAACCGGCTTCGTCGCTCGATCCGGCCGCGCCGCAGGCCCGACGACGATGCCGACGACCTGGCGACGCCCGACCTCGACGACGACCGCCTCACCCGGGTCGAGGAGACCGAGCTCGGGCGGGACGTGGTACGTGAGGGGCGCCGAGCCGACCGGGCCGGGCAGATCGACCGCCACGTCGACGAACCCGCCGCTGCCGACCGCCGCGGCGTCGTCGAACGGCTTCGCCGACGCCGGACCCCGACGGCCCCGTCCGCTCCGAGCTCGCCGTCGTCGACCTCGGCCACGGTCGGTTCCTAGACCCGGATCCGCCGGGTCGGGTGCTTGCGCTTCTCGATCCGGACGATCTCGTCGATCATCGCCGCCGTCCGCTCGACCTGACCCGTCTCGTTGACGACGACGTAGTCGTAGTCGTCCTTCCGAGCCAGCTCGAGGGCCGCGTTCCGCTGGCGGAGCTCGAGCTCGTCCACGCTCTCCGTGGCCCGGCTCCGGAGGCGCTGGAAGAGCTCCTCGAGGGACGGCGGGACGACGAAGACGAGGAGGGCGTCCGGCACCCGCTCCTTCACGACGGCCGCCCCCTGGACATCGATCTTGAGGATGACGTCCCGGCCGGCGGCGAGGGCCCGGGCGACCTCCGCCCGGGGCGTCCCGTACCAGTTCCCGTGGACCTCGTTCGCCTCGAGAAGCCCGCCGGCCTCCCGGAGGGCGGCGAACTCGGCCGGCGACAGGAAGTGGTAGCTCACCCCGGGGATCTCGCCCGGTCGCGGGGCCCGAGTCGTGCAGGTCACGACGTAGTGGTAGTCGGGGGTCGGATGGCGCTCCCGGAGGGCGGCGATGATCGTGTCCTTGCCGACCCCCGAGGGTCCCGAGATGATGACGAGGAGGGCGCCCGGGGCCCCCTCGACGGGCTCCGCGCGGGCGGCCACGATCGCCCCGGACGAACCGGCGGCGGGCGCGTCCCCCGGCCGCGGAGCCGGCGCGGTCTCGGGCTCAGCCACCCCTCCCCTCCCCGACCACTCCGGGTCGCCCCAGCGGCGAGCCGCCGCCCAGGGCAGCCGTTCCGAACCGACCGAGCCCGGTCTGCCCGAGCTCGACGTCGATGCCGTTCGCCGGTTCGAGCCCACCCGCCGCCCGGCGCCGACACGCTGCCAGGACGGCCTCGAGGTCGGACGGCAGCTCGGCCGTCAGCCGGAGGAGCCGACCCGTCGAGGGGCTCGTGAACTCGAGCCGCCAGGCGTGGAGGAAGAGGCGGGCCAGACCCGGCGGCCCGACCCTCGCCGTCCCCGTTCCGTAGACCGGGTCCCCGGCCACGGGGTGGCCGATGGCCGCCAGATGGACCCGGATCTGGTGGGTCCGACCGGTCACCAGATCGACTTCCAGGAGCGTCCAGGCCCCGAAGCGCTCCCGGACCCGGTAGCCCGTCACCGCCGGTCGCCCGTCGGGGACGACGGTCATTCGCCGGCGATCTCGGGGATCGCGGCCGATGGGAGCCTCGATCCGCCCGACGGCGGCGGCGACGTCGCCGGCGACGAGGGCGAGGTACGTCTTCTTCACCCGCCGCGCCTTGAGCTGGGCCATGAGGCTCTGCTGGGCCGCGTCGTGCTTGGCGACGATGAGGAGGCCCGAGGTGTCGCGATCGAGGCGATGGACGAGGCCCGGTCGGCCGACCCCGGCGATCCCCCCGTAGCGGTCGCCCCGGGCGAGGAGGGCGTTGACGAGGGTTCCCGCCGGGTGGCCGGGGGCCGGGTGGACGACGAGGCCGGCCGGCTTGTCGACGACGAGGAGGTCGTCGTCCTCGTAGACGATCGGGAGCGGGATCGACGGATCCGGTTCGAGGTGCTCCGGCGGGCGGACGGTCGGAACGTCGAGCTCGACGACGGTGCCCGGCCGGAGGATGTCCCGGGCCCGGAGGCGGCGGCCGTCGCTCGTCAGGCGCCCCTCGGCGATGAGGCGCTGGATGTAGCTCCGGGAGAGTCCCGTCGCGTCGGCGACAAAGCGGTCGGCTCGGCGCGGCTCGCCGCTCTCGGGCACGACGAGGACGCGCCTCCCCGGCGCCGGTTCACGCACCGCGGTCCCGGCCGAGCTCGGGCCGGACGGCGAGAACGACGAGCCCGAGGAGGGCGAAGCTGATCGCCGCGTCGGCGACGTTGAAGGTGTACCAGCGGAGATCGCCGATGCCGACGTCGACGAAATCGACGACGTAGCCGAGGCGGAGGCGATCGAGGAGGTTGCCGATGGCCCCGCCGAGGAGGAGGCCGAGGGTGACGGTCAGGAGGCGGCTCGGGACGGCCCGGGCGTGGTAGGCGACGATGAGGGCGATGACGCCGATGGACACGACGGCGAGGATCTCGGCGTGGCCGCCGAAGAGGCCGAAGAGGCCGCCCGTGTTCCGGCCGTGGACGAGCCGGAGCCAGTCGCCGAGGACGGCGACCGATTCCCCGGGGGCGAGGCGACCGACGAGCCAGCCCTTCGTCAGCTGATCGGCGGCGACGATGAGGGCAGCCAGGCCGAGGAAGAGCGGCCAGCGCGGCCCGGACCGAGCCTCGATGGCCGGCACCTCAACCATCGGCCCGCCGGAGGGCGACGACGACCTCGCCGCCGCTCAACTCGACGGTGCTCGTCGGAACCCCGTCCGGCGGCGGGCTACCGGCCCACCGAACGGCGAGGGTCTCCTCGGCGAGGTCCGGCAGGAACGGTTCGAGGGCCGGCGGGAGGGGGTGGAGCCAGAGCTCGATGGGGTCGTCGAACTCGAGCTCGGCCGCCCGTCGGAGGTCGAAGATCGACCGTGCCAGCTCGCGAGAGTCGCCCTCGAGGCGGAGCTCCGGGCTCAGCTCGGTGTCGATGGCGACGACGATGCCGTCGTCGTGGGCGACGGCCCGGCCGGGCCTCGGCGTGGCCACGATCTCAACCTCGTCAGGGGCGAGGGTCACCCCGGCCAGCTCGACCGAGCCGTCGGGGGCGATGGTGAAGCGGCCCTCCTTCGCCGCCGCCAGGATCTCGGGCACCCGCCGCCCGAGGCGTGGTCCGATCTTCGGGAGGAGCGGCCGGACGCGCCGCTCGACGAGGTCGTGCTCGTCAGCGATCCGCTCGATGGCCTTGACGTTCACCTCGTCCCGCACGATCTCGAGGAGCTCGTCGAGGTAGGGCACCTCGCGCTCGGGGAGGGCGAGCCAGAGGCGGGCGAGGGGCTGGCGGACCCGGATCCCGGCGCTGCCCCGGAGGGTCCGGGCGAGATCGACGACCCGCCGGGCGAGGGTCATGGCCGCCTCGAGGCCGTCGTCCCGGTAGCCGGCGACCTCGGCCGTCGGCCAGCGGGTCAGGTGGACGCTGTCCGGCCGGCTGGGGTCGACGGCGACGACGAGGTTCTGGTACATCGCCTCCGAAAGGAAGGGGAGCATCGGCGCGATGACCCGAGCCGCCACGACGAGGACCTCGTGGAGGGTGGCGAAGGCGGCGTTCCGGCTCCGCGCGTCCGCCCGCCGCCGCATCCGATCCCGGCTCAGGCGGAGGTACCAGGTCGAGAGCTCGTCGACGAACTCCGCCACGGCTCCGGCGGCCCGCATGGCGTCGTAGTCCCGAAGCCGATCCTCGGCCGTGGCCGCCAGCCAGGCTGCCCGGGACAGGATCCAGCGGTCGAGGAGCGGGCGCTCGGCCACCGGAGGACCTCCTTCGGCGGGGGTCCAGCCGGCGAGGCGGGCGTAGGTGACGAAGAAGGCGTAGACGTTCCAGAGGATGAGGAGCTCCCGGCGAGCCTCGTCGGCGGCGTTCCAGCCGAAGAGGATGTTTTCCTCGGGCCGCTGCTTGACGAAGAGCCAGCGCATGACGTCGACGCCCATCCGCTCGGCGGCCTCGTCGAACTCGATGGCGTTGCCCCAGCTCTTGTGCATCGGCCGACCGTCCTCGCCGAGGAGGGTCGCGTAGCCGAAGATCGTCTTGAAGGGCGGCTCCCGGCGGAGAACGGTCCCCATCGCCAGGAGGGCGTAGAACCAGTTCCGGAACTGGCCCGGGAAGCTCTCGGTGATGAAATCGGCCGGATACCAGCTCCGCCAGTACTCGGGGTCGACCCGGTAGTGGAGGGTCGAGAAGGGGACGATCCCGGCGTCGAGCCACGGGTTGCCGACGTCGGGGATCCGACTGACGGGCCGGCCGCAACCCGGGCAGGCGATCTTCACGGCGTCGACCCACGGCCGATGGGGCGTGTGGCCCTCGAAGACCTCCCAGCCCTCGACGGCCCGCTCCCGGAGCTCGTCCCGCCCGCCGATGACCTCGAAGGTTCCGCACGCCGGGCAGTCGTAGATGGGCAGGGCGAGGCCCCAGTACCGCTTCTTGCTGATCATCCAGTCCTGCATGTTCCGGAGCCAGTCGAGCTCCCGCTCGTAGCCGAAGCCCGGGATCCAGCGGATCTGGTCGACGACCTCCATGATCTGGTAGCGGAGCGACGCGTCGACCTGCTCCCGAGTCAGCGTCTCGCGGGGCTGGTCGTAGACCGGACCCATGCTGATGTACCACTCGTCGACGAGCCGGAAGACGAGCGGCGTCCCGCAGCGCCAGCAGTGCGGGTAGCGGTGCCGGTAAGCCTCGAGGCGGTAGAAGCGGCCCGTCTCCCGGAGGCGCTCGACGATCGGCTCGGTCACCTCCCGGACGTCGCGCCCGCTGAAGGCGCCGAAGCCCTCGACGAAGACCCCGAACTCGTCCAGGGGGGCGATCATCGGCAGGCCGAGGGCCTTGCCGAGGGCGTAGTCCTCGGCGCCGCAGCCGGGGGCGACGTGGACGATCCCCGTCCCCTCGTCCTCGCCGACCTCGTCCCAGGCGACGACCCGGTGCTCGTAGCGCTCCCCTCCCCCGTTCCCGGCGAAGGCCGCCTCGACGGCCGGCAGGTCGTCGAAGGGGCCGGCATACCGCCAACCGACGAGCTCGGCGCCCGGCCGCTCCTCGAGGACCTCGTACCCATCGACGAGGGCCCGCTCCAGGGTCCCCCGGGCGAGCCAGAGGCGCCGCTCGCCCTCCCGGACGAGGACGTACGGGAGGTCCGGGTGGACGGCCGCGGCGACGTTCGCCGTCAGCGTCCAGGGCGTCGTCGTCCAGACGAGGAGGGCCTCGCCCGGCCGATCGAGGAGAGGGAGGAGGATCGTCAGACCCGGATCCTCCCGCTCCTGGTAGCCCTCGTTCATCTCCATCTGGCTGATGCCGGTTCCGCAGCGGGGGCACCAGGGCATCGTGTCGTGGCCCTTGTAGAGCCAGCCCTTGCGGTGGCATTCCTTGAGGAACCACCAGATGAGGTCGTTGTTCTCGTTGCTGAAGGTGAAGTAGCTGCCGCCGAGTTCCGGCATCCCGAGCCGGCCGACGATCATCTCGACGGTGTCGGTGACCGGACCCTGGGGCCCCACGACGGTGATGACCCGCGACGGGTCCTCGGCGAGGAGGTCCCGGAGGCGGCGGAGCTCGTCGGGGTCGTTCCAGTCCATCCAGTAGCCGAGCCGGATGCTCTGCTCCGTCTGGCGGGCGGCGTAGGTCAGGACCCGCTGCTTGCAGAGCGAGACGAACTCGGCGATCCCGAAGGCCTCGATGTCGCGCTTCGAGGTGAAGCCGAGCTCCCGCTCGACGTTCACCTCGACCCAGAGGCCCTGGCAGTCGAAGCCGTTCTGCCACCGCTCGGCGTGGCCGAGCATCGCCCGGAAGCGCTGGAAGAGGTCTTTGTACGTCCGGCCCCAGGCGTGGTGGACGCCCATCGGGTTGTTGGCGGTGATCGGTCCGTCGAGGAAGCTCCAGCGGGGCCCGTCGGCGTTCTGCTGCCGAAGGCGCTCGAAGGTCTTGCGGTCCCGCCAGAGGGCGAGGATCTCGTGCTCCTGGCCGATGAAATCGGGCCTGCTCGATACGGGTCGAAACACGGCTTCCTTTCGAACGCGGACGGATGAGCGGCCGCCCGACCGGACGGCGCCCGCCGGCGTTGGATGCCGCCCGACGCGGTCTCCCGTCGGGCTCGATCGCCGGCAGCCAGTATCCTACCCGCGATGCACGACCCAGCGTCGCCTCGTCGGGGAGCCCGCTCGGCCTTCGCCGCGGCCGTCCTCTCCCTCCTCTTCCCGGGCCTCGGCCACCTCTACGCCGGGGCACCAGCCCGCGCCCTCGGCTTCGCGGCCCCGCCCCTCCTCGCCCTCGCCCTCCTGGCCGGGCTCGTCCTCCGCCTCGACCGACTCGCCCTCCTCGGCTTCCTCTTCCAGCCGGCCGTCCTGTCGGCGATCTTCGTCGCCAACGTCGCTGTCCTCGTCTACCGGGCCGTCGCCGCCGTCGACGCCTGGCGGGTCGCCACGTACCTCAACGCTGCCCGGCTGGCGGGCGGCGGCCGCTACGGGCCGCCGCGCCTCCGGGTCGGGGCGGCCTCCACGGCCGGCCTCCTGGCGACCCTCGTCGTCATGACCGGCTTCCACGTCGCCGTCGCCCGCTACGACCTCCAGGCGATGGAGCTCGTGAACTGCATCTTCGACGAGACCGGGGCGGCCGCCTGCGAGGAGCCCGAGCCGTCGCCCTCGCCCGGCACCACAGCCCCCACCGCGAGCCCGGCGACGCCGTCCCCGAGCCCCATCGGCTCCCCCCTTCCCTCGGCGACGCCCTCCCGCCCTGGGACGGCAAGGAGCGCCTGAACATCCTCCTCATCGGCTCCGACGAACAGGGCGGCGGCCACAACACCGACACCCTCATCGTCGTCTCCATCGACCCGCCGAGCGGCCAGGTCGCCCTCTTCAGCCTGCCCCGGGACACCGTCGACGTCCCCGTCCCGGCCGGTCCGGCCCGGGCCGTCTGGGGGAGCGTCTACCGCTCGAAGATCAACGCCTGGTTCGTCAACAACCGGCACCGAGCCGACCTCTGGCCGGGCACCGACCGAACCCGCGGCTACAACGCCCTCAAGGCGATCCTCGGCGAGCTCTACGGCCTCGACATCCGCTGGTACGTCGAGGTCAACTTCGACGGCTTCGAGCGAGTCGTCGACGCCCTCGGCGGGGTGACGATCAACGTCCAGCTGCCCGTCGTCGACGACCGCTACCCGGGCCCGGACGGGCGGCTCCGGCGGGTCTACATCCCGGCCGGCGTCCAGCACATGACCGGCGCCGAGGCCCTCATCTACGCCCGCTCCCGGCACGGCTCGTCGGATTTCGACCGCGGCCAGCGACAGCAGCGGGTCCTCCTCTCCCTCCGCCAGCAGACGGACATCGGCACCGTTCTGCCCCGCCTCGACGAGCTCGTCGACGCCCTGAAGTCGGCCGTCCGGACGGACATCCCGGTCGGCGAGATCCCGAAGCTCCTCTCCCTGGCCGACCGGATCGAGACGCGCTCGATCCGCTCGTACGTCTTCGCGCCGCCCTTCTTCGCCCGTGAGATCCTTTCCGGCGACCCGCGGGGCTACGTCATCATCCCGAACGTGAACCGCATCCGGGCCGCCGTCCGGGACGCCTTCCGGGCCGATCCGGCCGCCGAGGCTCGCCGGGAGGCGCTGGCCGAGGAAGGGGCGACGGTCTGGGTCCTCAACGGCTCCGGGGTGGCCGGCCAGGCGAGCGACCTGGCCCGGTACCTCGAGTCCTGGGGCCTGGCCGCCTCCGCCCCGAACCAGCGGCCGGAGAGCCGCCCGAGCCGGACCCGCCTCGTCGCCTACAACGGCGCCGAGACCCGCTTCCCGACGACGGCCGCCTTCCTCGCCGAGGTCCTCGGCGTCGAGGCGACCCCGGTCGACGACCCGACGGCCCGGGCCGACTTCGTCGTCGTCACCGCCCGCACGACACCGGCCCTCACCCCGCCGCCGGCGCCGTAGCCCGCGTCGGCGCCGAGGACCCCGGGCCGGCGACCCGGATCCGCGGCCCGGATCTGCGACCCCGGCCGCGCGGCGGGCGCTCCCTGTGGCCCCGCCGGTCAGTCCTTCGGGATCGGCGTCAGCCAGTGGCGGTACTCGGGCAGCCGGCCCCGGACGGCGTCGAAGTAGCGGCTCCGGATCGCCGACGAGATCGGGCCCACCTCGCCCGAGCCGACCTTCCGGTGGTCGATCTCGATGACCGGCGAGACCTGGACGCCGGTCCCGCAGAGGAAGACCTCGTCGGCGACGTAGAGCTCCGAGCGGTCGATGGTCCGGACCTCGACCGGGATCTTCTCGTCCCGGGCGAGCTCGATGATCGCCCGCCGGGTGATGCCCTCGAGGATGTCGTCGGAGACGGGCGGCGTCAGGAGGACGCCGTCGCGGACGACGAACAGGTTCGCCGCCGAGGCCTCGGAGGCGTGGCCGTCGGGGGTCAGGACGAGGGCCTCGTCGAAGCCGTTCAGCTCGGCCTCGGACTTCTGGAAGGCCATGTTCACGTAGCCGCCGACGATCTTGCCCCGGGCCGGGAGGGCCTCGTCGGCGTTCCGCCGCCACGACGAGGTCATGAGCCGGACCCCGTGCTCGGTGTCGATGTAGTTCCCGAAGGGGAGGGTGAGGATGTAGAGCTGATGCTCGAGGTGGTGGAGCCGGACGCCGATGGCCCGAGTCGACTTGTAGAAGGAGGGCCGGATGTAGACGTCCTCCCGGAAGTGGTTCCGGCGGACGGTCTCGACGACGAGGCCCACGAGCTCGTCGACGGACGGGATCGGCTCCATGAGCATGATCCGACACGAGCGCCGGATCCGCTCGATGTGCTCCCGGACGAAGAGGCCGTAGAGCTGCTCGTGCTCGGCGTTCCAGTAGGCGCGGATCCCCTCGAAGACGGCCGTGCCGTACATGAAGGCGTGGGTCATGATGCTGACCCGGGCGTCGCGGAGGGGGACGAACTCGCCCTCGAAGTAGCAGATGAGACTGTCCAGATCGGCCGGGGCGCCGGCGGGGCGGGTCGCCGGGGCGGAGGTCGCGGACGGCTTCTCGGTGAGCATGCTCGGCGACTCCTGCGCTGCGAGATCGGTGGAAGGCTGCCCCAAGGATACCAGCGCCGTCGAGGGCCGACCGCGCCGGCGATCGCGCCGCGGTCTCCCGTGTTCGGCGATTCAGCCGCCGCCGAGGACGGCGACGACGATGGCGAGGTAGGCCGCGTAGACGAGGCCGCCGAGGAGGAGCCGCCGGCCGTGGAGGTGGGCCCGGCGGAAGGCGCCGAAGATGAGCCAGCTCGAGAGGAAGGCCATCCCGGCCGAGGCGAAGGCAAGACCCGACTCCTCGCTCAGGGCCCAGGTCGAGGAGGCGAAGACGATGGCGATGACCGTCGGGATCGTGGCCTGGAAGACCATGGCGCCGGTGATGTTCCCGAGGGCGAGGGTGTCCTTGCCGGCCCGGATCCAGAGGACGCTGTTGAACTTCTCCGGTAGCTCGGTGGCGACGGGCGCCACGACGAGGGCGAGGATCGCCTCGGGAACGGCGACGGCCCGGGCGATCCCCTCGACGGCGTCGACGAAGAGGACGGCGCCCCCGACGATGCAGCCGATCGCCACCGCGACCTGGAGGGTCACGATCCGGAGCCGCGGCACCCGGGGGTTCCGGCGGTGGCCTCGCCGGTCGAGACGGTGGAGCCGGAGGGGTGCCAGCGCCTCGCCCTCGATCCGCTCCTCGGCCTCGAGGTGCTCCTTGACGTACCAGCCGTAGATGCCGAGGAGGAGGGCGGCCACGACGAGGCGGACCGGGAAGAGCTCGCTCGGGATGAGGGCAGAGCCGATGGCGACGGCGTAGGCGACGGCAAAGACCCGGAGGTCGTGGCCGAGGACGTCCCGGGCGACGGTCATCCGATCCCCGGTCGGGCGCTTGCGGCCGACGAGGACCACGGCCAGGCCGGTCACGAACATCGCCAGGGTTGCCAGCATGAAGGGAGCGCCGAGGACGGCCCCGACCCCGATCTCGTCGGCCGCCGCGCTACCCCCGAAGAGGATGGCCACCGTCGGGATCATCGTCTCGGGGAGGGCCGTCCCGACGGCGGCCAGGACGGAGCCGACCGCCCCCTCGGCCAGGTCGAGCTTGTGGCCGAACCACTCGATCCCGTTCGTGAAGAGCTCGGCCCCGACGAGGATGACGACGAGGGCGACGAAGAGGATGCCGAGGTCGAGCAGGCCGTTCGTCGTCATGCTCCGAGGGCGCCCCCGAGGACGATGCTCGCCCCAATGACGACGAGCACGGCGAGGGAGATGCCGACCATCCCCCATTCCCCGCTCCGGACGTAGCCGACGAGGGAGGCGACGACCCGTCCGGCCGGCGTCGCCATGGCCGCCAGGAGCCCGAGCCAGAGGAAGCCGCTCGGCCGGAGGGCCGCCACGTCGTCGAGGAGGCGGGTCGGGTCGAGCCCGGGATAGGTCGGGTCGAGGGGCGACTGGCCGGCCCCGAGCATGAGGACGACGCCCACGGCGAGGAGGCCGACGCTGAGGTACGTGCCCGCGCTCAGGAGCCGCCCGACCGTCCGCTCGAGGTCGCCCATCGCCATCGCCCGGCCGCCAGCCGTGGCGCCCTAGAGCCCGACGACCCGGCGACCCATCTGGATCGCCGTGTAGCCGAGGACGAGGACGAAGAGGAGCCGGAGGGTCCCGAGGTCGAGCCGGTGGGCGGCCCGGGAGCCGATGGAGGCGCCGAGGAAGACGCCGATCGCCGTCGGCCCGGCGACGAGGGGGTCGATCCCACCCCGCGCCAGGTAGACGACGGCCCCGGCGGTGGCCGTGACCCCGATCATGAGGTTGCTCGTCGCCGTCGCCACCCGGAGGGGCACGCCCATGACGAGGTGCATGACGGGGACCTTGACGAGGCCGCCGCCGACCCCGAGGAGGGCGGCCACGATCCCGGCGAAGAGGCTGCCGACGATCCCGGCCGGCAGGCGACGGACGGCATAGCCGGGACCGTTCAGGCTCGCCTGGAAGCCCGGGCTCTCGGCCGGATCCGCCCCGACCGGTTCCGTCGTCGCCGGCTCGGGCGTCCGCCGGCGGACCATCGACCAGGCCGTGTAGACGAGGAGGGCCGTGAAGAGGGCGGCGATGACTCCGCTCCTCGACGAGGAAGGCGACGAGCCCGCCGACGAAGGCGCCGATGGCGGTGAAGAGCTCGAGGGTCATCCCGAGCCGAAGGTTCGCCACGTGGCGCTCGAGGTAGACCGAAGCCGCCGCGCTGCTCGTCACGATGACCGAGACGAGGCTCACGCCGACCGCCTCCCGGACGGGGAGGCCGAAGCCGAGGGTGAGGAGGGGGACGATGAGGATGCCGCCCCCGAGGCCGAGGAGGGATCCGAAGAGGCCTGCCGCCACCCCGCCGGCGAGCATGGCGAGGCCGACGATCATCCGACCGGGCGGGTGCGGCCGGCGACCGCGCGTTCCAGGGGCTCGCCGAGGGCCCGAGCGGTGGCGGTGTCCGCAGCGAGGCGGGCCGCCGTTCCGTTGCGCCGGATCACCCCGGATTCGGCGGCCCCGGCGTCCGCGTCCGCCACCTCCGCCTCAGGCGCGCAGGTGCTGCGGGGCGAAGGGAAGGAGGGCGACGTGGCGGGCCCGCTTCAGGGCGACGGCGAGCTCGCGCTGGTGCTTCGCGCAGGTGCCCGTCTTGCGGCGCGGCTCGATCTTCGCCCGCTCCGAGAGGTAGCGGCGGAGCCGGTTGACCTCCTTGTAGTCGATGTGGGGGGAGCGGTCGGCGCAGAAGGCACAGACCTTCCGGCGGCGCCGATCCCGATAGTAGTCCTCACGCTTCTTCGCTTTCGAAGCCATCCTTCGTCGGATCTCCCTCTGGCGTCGGGCGGGCCACGGGTGTCAGCGGCCCGGATCGGGTTAGAACGGCAGGTCGTCGAGGTCCGAGGTCTCGTCGATGGGCTCGGCCGCCGGCGGAGCCCCGCGTTCGACCGGCCGGGCCGGTGGTGGTCCGCCCTCGGCCTCGTCCCGCGGTCGCGGATCGAGGGGCGTCACGGTGCTGGCGACGAGCTCCGTCGTCGTCCGCTTCGTGCCGTCCTGGGCTTCCCACTGGCGGGTCTGGAGGCGACCCTCGACGTAGACCTTCCGGCCCTTCCGCAGGTACTCGGCCGTTCGCTCGGCGAGCGGCCCCCAGCAGACGACCCGGAACCATTCCGTCTCTTCCTGCCAGTCGCCGTTCTGGTCCCGGTAGTTCCGGTTGACGGCGACGGTGAACTGGGTGACCGGCTGGCCGCTCGGCGTGTAGCGCATCTCGGGATCGCGCCCGAGGTTGCCGATGATCATGGCCTTGTTGAGCGACACAGCCCTGCCTCCTAGTCGATGGCAGCCGGAGCGGCTTCGCTCTCGGACTCGTCGATGAGCTCGATTTCCTCCTCTTCCTCGGGCGGCGGAGCCGGCACGATCGCCTCCTCCTCTTCCTCGACGGGCCCGGCGGCGGCCGCCTTGCGAGCCGGCCGGACCGGCCGCTCGACCCGGGTGATGAGGTGCCGGAGGAGCTCCTCGGTGATGAGGAGGCTCCGCTCGAGCTCGATGATCGAGCTCGGCGGGGCGTCGAAGAGGACGATGTGGTACGAGCCTTCTCGGAAGTGCTCGATGGGATAGGCGAGGCGACGGCGGCCCCAGGGGGCGACCTTGACGATCTGCCCGCCGGCCTCGCCGACCTGGCGGGTGAGGCGCTCGATGACCGCGTTCAAGCGGTCGTCCGGCACGTCGGGCCGGAAGACGAGCATGCATTCGTAGCGGCGCATCGGCCGAATCTGCTCCTTCCTGTGGGTTTGCCCTGCTGGTCGAGACTCGCCGCAGAGCCGAAAGGGACGGCCGTGAGTCTACCACGCCCTCGGCGGAGGCCAGGGCCGCGATTCTGGGCCGCCCGTGTCCCGGCCCGGGCACGGTATCCTCTCGCTGACGCTTGCGTCCCTCGCGCCTCCGGCCATGCCCAACCTCATCGGAGTCCCAGTGCCACCAACCCCCATCCTCCTCGTCGAGGCGGACCCCGAGGCCGCTGCCCCGATCGAAGCCGCCCTCGCCGCTGCCGGTCATCCCGTCACCCGGGTGGCGACCGCCGCCGACGCCCTCCGTGCCGCCGCCGGGGTCGGCCTCGTCGTCATCGACGTCCTGCCCGAGGGCGAGTCGGCCGTCGAGCTCTGCCGCGACATCCGTCGCACGCCGGCCCTGGCGGCCGTGGCCGTCATGTGCGTCGCCCAGTCCGACGACGTCGAGGAGCGGATCCGCTTCCTCGAGGCCGGCGCCGACGACGTCGTCGTCCGCGGTTTCGATGCGCGCGAGCTCGAGGCCCGGGTCGACGCCCTCATCCTCCGCTTCCGGCGCTCCCGCCGACCCGAGGCCCTTGGCGGGCTCGTCGCCGAGCGGCCCGAGCAGCGAACGATCGTCGTCTTCAGCCCGAAGGGCGGCGTCGGGACGACGACCATCGCCACGAACATCGCCGTCGCCGCGGCGACGAAGACGCCCGACCGGGTCTGCCTCATCGACCTCGTCCTCCAGTTCGGGCAGGTGGCGACCCACCTGAACCTCGAGCCGCGCCAGACGATCGCCGACCTCGTCCGCGACGAGCAGGCCCTGTCCGAGCCCGAGCTGTTGCGGACCTACGCCCTCCGCCACGACAGCGGCTGCCACGTCCTCGCGGCGCCGCTCGTCCCGGATCTCGCCGACGGAGTGACGGCGGAGCACGTCCGGCGACTGCTCGGGACGGCCCTCGGAACGTACGATCGCCTCGTCGTCGACGCCGGATCGCGCCTCGACGAGCGCGTCCTCGCCGCCCTCGAGGTCGCCTCGGGCGTCGTCCTCCCGATCAGCCCGGAGATCGCCGCGCTCAAGGCCCTCCACGCCGTCCTGGAGTACCTGAACGAATCCGGTGCCGACGGCGGGCCGGACGACCTTCGTCCTCAATCGGATCTTCGCCCGGGACATCCTCCGGCCGCGGGACATCGAGAGCGCCCTCGGGGCGAAGATCGAGGTCGAGCTCCCCTACGACCCGTACCTCTACCTCAAGGCCGTGAACGAGGGCGAGCCGGTCGTTCTCGGGTCGCCCGCGCTCGGCCCCGGCCGCCGCGCTGACCCGGCTCGCCGAGCGGGTCTTCGGGCGACGGGGCGACCGAGGCAGCCCCGGCCCGAGCCCCCGTCCGGCGCGGCCTCCTCGGCGGGCTCCTCGGCCGCTAGCCGGGACGCCGCTCGCCCGCCGGCCGCCCGCCCTTGCCCAAACGCGCACCAGACGCGCCGCCGCAGCACGTTCTGGACGCGGCCCCAGCCGGCCCGGCACCCCCACAGACCACCGAGCCGCACCGAGTTCTGGACGGCCGAACCAGCCCAGCCGGCGGAGCTGCGGAAGTCTCTGGATGCCGCAGGTTCGAAGCGGTGGTCTTCCTTCGTGCCCACCGACGAAGGGCAGACGGACGGACCTGATCTCGGACGCACCTGCTGACCCGGGTCGCGAGGCGCCCGGCGGGAGGACCTCGCCGCGGTCGCGCCCTGAGCCTGAGCGGCCCGACGTCGTCCCTCCGGAGGCCGACCCGATCCTCCGCGAAATCGTCGACCGGTTGGTCGCTGCGCTTCGGCCCTAGCACATCGTCCTCTTTGGCTCGCGAGCCCGGGGCGACGCCGATCCCGACAGCGACGATGACCTCCTGGTCCTCGTCGATCTTCCCACCGGATCGCGGTACCGCCGCTCGC
Organism: Chloroflexota bacterium; assembly: GCA_026004015.1. Taxonomy (GTDB): domain Bacteria; phylum Chloroflexota; class Limnocylindria; order Limnocylindrales; family CSP1-4; genus BPIH01. Next base: position 193,704 of record BPIH01000002.1, read on the forward strand.
GCGAGGCGTACCGAGCCCTCAAGGGGATCCTTGCCACCGTCGATGTGGTCGTCTGGGGCCACCCCGACTTCGAGGGCCGACGGCATCTGCCGGCGTCCTTTGCCGCGACCGTCCTCCGGGAAGGCAAAGTCCTCCGTGCGGTCTGACCCAGCGCGGGTCTCCGAGGCACGCTCTTGGCTCCGGCGGGCCTGATCGGATCTCGCCGCCGCGTCGATCCTCCTGGAGCCTGCAGGACCGCGGCCGGACGCGGCGCTCTTTCACTGCCAACAGGCCATCGAGAAGTACGGGATAGCACTGGGGACGACGCTTGGCGCCAGGGCGCAGGCGACTCCGACACCGGACACCCAGGAATGAAGTCAAGCCCCAGTGGCGCCGTTGTCACCGGGTCCAGTGCGGCGTCGCATGCGCGAGCACCCCGTGCGAGGTCAAGCTAGCGTGCCACACGAGCTTCGCGCCAACCTCGAGCTCGGTCAGGGCTTCGCCACCACCTTCACCGCCGTCCCGAGGAAGTCGAGGTCGCGATGCCGCTCCGCAGACGAGCTTCGAGCAGCCCCTCAAATTCCACAAGGTCGCGGGCCAGTGCTGAGTCTCCGCATGTGAGAGGCCTGGCAAGACAGCGCGCCGCGCCCCTGCGGGGTGTCCGACTGTCGGCATCGGTCGAAAACTGAACACTCCCCACCGGTCGAAACCTGGACACATGACCGGTCTCGAGGGCACCCTCGGGCCAGGCAAGACGACAGCTGGCACCGAGGGAGGAAGGAGTGTATCGAGTGCACGATTGGTCCCAGGTTCGGTGGCTCTTCGAGCGGGAGGGCCTGACGAAGGCGGCGATCGCTCGGCGCCTGGGGATGAGCCGAACGACGGTCATCCGGCTCTTGGCCTTGGCAGAGCCACCACGGTACCGGCGGCCGCGGGCCGCCTCGCTCCTCGATCCGTACCGAGAAGAGATCGCCGCCCTCCTCGACACGGATCCGACCGCCCCAGCGACGGTGATCCGAGAGCGCCTCATCCGCTCCGGCTATCGGGGGCGGGATCACGATCCTGAGGGAGCATCTGGCCCGGGTCCGGCCCGAGTTCCTCGCCGCCAGAGCCTTCCAGCGGACGACGTACCTGCCGGGCGAGATCGTCCAGGTCGACTGGTGGCAGACGGGGCTCGAGATCCCCGTCGGCCAGGGTCGGACCCGCCCGGCCTGGGGTCTCGTCGCGACCCTCCCGTACTCGGGAGCTCACGCCATCGTCTTCACCCTCGGCCGGACGAGGGCCGACTTCCTCGCCGCCCTGCCCCCCTGCCTCAGCCGGCTCGGCGGGGTCGCCGAGAAGCTCGTCTGCGACAACGACAGCTCGATCGTCGCTCGCCGCGAGGGCGGCCGGGCCCGGCTCCATCCCGAGGTCGCGGCCCTCCTCGGCGAGCTCCGCTGCGCGCCGGTCGTGCTCCGGCCGGCCCGCCCGACCTCGAAGGGCTCGGCCGAGCGGACGATCGGCTATGCCGAGACGAGCTTCCTCCCCCTCCGGACCTTCACCTCCCTCGCTGATCTCCAGGCCCAGCACGACAGCTGGGCGGCCGAGGTCGCCTGGCAGCGGGTCATCCGCGGCAAGGGCCGGGTCGCCGATCGGCATGCCGCCGAGCGGTGCGTCCTCCAGCCCCTGCCAGATCCCCTCCCCGACACCGACCTCCAGGTCGAGGCCCGGGTCGGCAAGGACAGCTTCGTCCGGATCTGCGACGTTGACTACTCGGTCCCGCCGACCTTCGTCGGGCGGCGGGTCGCGGCTCGGGTCAGCCCGGCGACGGTCCGCCTCGCCTGCGAGGGCCGCGAGATCGCCGTCCATCGGCGGAGCTTCGTCCCCGCCGACGTCGTCCTCGACCCGGCCCACGGCCGGGCGATCCGCCTCGCCCGCGAGGCCCGCGACCGGCTGGCGAAGGGTGAGCCCGAGCTGGGACCGATCGACCTCGCTCGGTACGACGCCCTCTGGGAGGCTCCGGCATGACGGGCTCCGCGGCAGCCGAGATCGCCTATCTGGCCCGGGCGTTGCGAGCGCCCCGGATCGGGGCGGTGGCAGCTCGCCTGGCAGATCGGGCCCGTGAGGCAGGCTGGGCCTACGAGGCCTACCTCGCTGCGGTCTTGACCGAGGAGGTGAGCGCCCGCGACAGCCACGGCGGAGCGGCCCGGGTGAAGGCGGCCCGCTTCCCGGCCGTCAAGACCCTCGACGACTTCGACTTCACCGTCCAGACCTCCGTCAGCCGCCAGACGATCGCCCACCTTGCCGAGCTCGACTTCCTCGCCGAGGCGAAGAACGTCGTCTTCCTCGGACCGCCGGGAACCGGCAAGACCCACCTCTCGATCGCCCTCGGTGTCCGGGCCGCTCGGCGCGGCCACCGGGTCGCCTTCGCCACGGCCCAGCAATGGGTGAACCGGCTCGGCGCCGCGAAGCGGGCCGGGCGGCTCGACGAGGAGCTCGAGCGGCTCGCTCGGATCCCGCTCCTCATCGTCGACGAGGTCGGCTATATCCCCTTCGATCCCGAGGCAGCGGCGCTCTTCTTCGCCCTCGTCAGCAGCCGCTACGAGCGGCGCTCGCTGATCGTGTCCTCGAACAAGACGTTCAGTGCCTGGGCCGAGATCTTCGGCGATCCGGTCGCCGTGGCGGCGATGGTCGACCGCCTCGTTCACCACGCCGAGGTCATCGTCCGCAAGGGTGAGAGCTACCGGCTGCGGGGCAAGCGAGAGGAGGTGCTGACGGCCGACAAGGAGCGCTAGCCTGTTCAGAATTCGACCGGTGCTATCTGTCCAGGATTCGAGCGATGTTGACATCCGACTGCACTTCGTCTGTTATCATTGATTATGATGAATGAGACATCGATGTCAGGGAGCAATACCACCATCCGGTTCAAGCGCGGTGACTGCGAGTTAGAGGTTGCCGGCTCTGAGGCGGTGGTTGGCCGGGCGTGGACGGTTCTTGAGAGCTCGATTGTTGAGGCATTTACGGGCGCGTCTCACACGAAGCCGAGCGATCGCGCTGCTAGCGACGCTGTCGTCGCGGTAGACCGGAAGAAGACAGCATCAAAGAAGCGACTGGGCTCAAGGACAGACGAACGACGATCCTCAGACGTTCAGCAGCGGCTGCTGAATGCTAGGCTCGACTCATTCCCCGATCTCGGCAAGAACCCCCCGCCCTCTACGTTGGGTACGCCGTCCTGCGGTGGGCGAAGGAAGAACTCCAGATCGAGGAGCTTACTGTTGCCGACATCTATGCGGTGGCACACAAGCTTGGCATCCCTCATACCCAGAATGCGTACCGCGAGGCGTTCCGGTCCCACCCGCGAGCCGTTCACAAGACGACCAAGAGACCGCAAACCTACGAGCTCATGAACCCCGGCGTCCAGGCACTGGACGCGTACCTGGAGCAACTTGCTGCCGGAGAGTCTCCGAGCGAGGCGGAAGCCAAGGCTCAGGAGGCGGAGCAAAAGGAGTAGGCGCGAGGGTGCAGGCGTGACACTGGTTGAGTTCCTAGCGCCGCTGTCAAAGGCGCCCAACAAGGCAAAGGTCCTGGCCACCCTGTACTACTTCGCTCGGTACGAAGGCTCAGACGGGATGACCTCGGCTGAGGTGCTCGCCGCGCTGAAGCGGGCGCGCGCTCCTGGTGCGGCGCGAATGAACGTCCCGGACGTACTCTCCAAGTTGGGCGCCCATGTTGATACGACCGGATCCCGCAATGGCATGAAGGTCTGGAGACTGACTACGACCGGCGAACAGGAGGCCCGTCGTCTCGTCGGGCTGCCCGACGCCGAGCCGGAAGTGGAAGTTGACGTGGCGACGCTCACTAAGCTGGTCGCCACAATTCAGGACCGGCCTGCCCGGGAATTCGTCGAGGAATCCATAAAGTGCCTACAGGTCGGTGCCCTGCGCGCGGCAGTGGTCTTCTTGTGGGCTGGAGCTATTCGGACACTCCACCGGCGGGCATGGGCAATGGGCGCTGCCCAGGTAAACAATGCACTACGGACGCATGACGCCAGTTGCCGACCTCTTCGGCGCGATGACGACTTCTCCAACGTAAAGGACTCGATCGCTTTGACCGTCTTCCAGGACCTCGGCATGATCGACAAGGCCCAGAACGGAACGCTCGGAGAGGCTCTCGACCTTCGGAACCGCTGCGCCCACCCGACCAAGTACCGGCCTGGCCAGAAAAAAGTATCCAGCTTCATCGAGGACGTCGTGGGGATCGTATTCTTGTCCCCGCAGACACCGGATGGCCGGCCCGACTCGGACCAGCCCTCTTCGCCGCGAGGAGGCCCTGATCGACCTGGCCGGTAGAGTCCAGCCGGTGCTTCCTCTTCCTACTTCGACGGGCGTTTGACACCCCGCTGCAGCCGGATCGGGCCATCGCCGTCCGGCTGGCACAGTGCAGCTGCACCGAACTGCTCTGGACGCCCGGCGATCGTCCGAAGACGGTGATGCTGTGAGCCATCGCTCCGTCCCCTCACCGAAGCGGCCGATCCTCGGGTTGACGAGCTGAGCGATGGGTACCAGCCAGTTCGGGCCTTGAGCAGGCTACCCAACGAGAGCGCGCAGCACGTCTTCGAACCCTTCGCAGTCCGATGTTGCGACCCGCGTGCGCCGACGCCATGATGCTCGCAACGGCCCCGCGTGAGTAAGACTATTGACCAGCATTAACGGCATTCTGCCGCTTCGTCGTCACCCGCCGGATGGCTGCCCAGAGTTCGGACGACACGTCAGGTCTAGGCAACTGGGCCGCCCCGAGCGGCCGTTAGTGGGCGCTGGCGCCCGATTGGGGCAGCAGCCCGGTCCCGTTCTCGTATTCTGACCGGGTGACCGACCCGGCCCAGATCGTCCCCGGCGCCGTCCTCGAAGGACCCGCCCTCGCCGAGCCCATCCGCGTCGTCGCCGTCGAACCCGTCGGGAGCCGCCTCAAGATCGCCGGCGAGGGCCTGCGGACCGGCCGCCACCACCAGCTCTACCTCGACCCGACCCAGCTCGCCGCCCTCCACGTCGCGCCGCCCGAGGGGACCTTCGACGGCGACGCCGCCCGCTTCCGGCTCGCCGTCGAGGCAGAACGGCTCGCCCTCGCCTACGAGTACGATCCCTATTTCTCCCTCTCGATCTCGCGGGTCGATCCCCTTCCCCACCAGATCGAAGCCGTCTACGAGGCGATGCTCCCCCTGCCCCGGGTCCGCTTCCTCCTCGCCGACGACGCCGGAGCCGGGAAGACGATCATGGCCGGGCTCCTCCTTCGGGAGCTCAAGCTCCGGGGCCTCGTCGAGCGGACCCTCATCGTCACCCCGGCGAACCTCACCTTCCAGTGGCAGCGCGAGCTCTTCGACCGCTTCCGGGAGTCCTTCGAGCTCGTCCGGGGCGTCGACCTCCGGAACGCCTACGGGACGAACCCCTGGCAGGACCGCCCCCAGATCATCACCTCCATCGACTGGGCGAAGCGCGACGAGGTGAAGGCGAGCCTCGAGAGGGCCGGCCACTGGGACCTCGTCATCGTCGACGAGGCCCACCGGATGAGCGCCTCGGACCCCGACCACAAGACCGACCGCTACCTCTTGGGCGAGCTCCTCTCCGAGCGGACCGACCACTTCCTCCTCCTCACCGCGACCCCCCACAAGGGCGAGAAGGAGAACTTCGCCCTCTTCTTGCGGCTCCTCGACCGCGACGCCTATGCCCACGTCCGGAGCCTCGACGAGGCGCTCCGCCGCAACCGCGCCCCCTTTTACCTGCGCCGCACGAAGGAGGCGCTCGTCAGCTTTCCGGACCCCGAGACCGGGGTCGTCCGGAGCCTCTTCACGAAACGCGAGGCCCGGACCGTCGCCTTCGACCTCGATCCGGCCGAGCTCGACTTCTACGAGGCCCTCACCCGCTACGTCCAGACCCAGTCGATCCGGGCGGCCGCCGACGCCTCGGCCAGAGGGCGGGCCTTGGGCTTCACGATGGCGATGTACCAGCGCCGCTTCGCCTCGAGCCTCTACGCCGCTCGCCGGAGCCTGGAGCGCCGGCTCGCCAAGATCGAAGAGCGACTCGCGGGGCGGACGGGGACCCACCGTCCACCGACCCCGCCGCCCGCCTTCGACGAGCGCCGCCTCGCCGAGCTCGACGAGCTCCCGGAGGCCGAAGCGACCGCGATCGAGGAGGCAGCCGAGGAGGCGTCCCTCGCCGCCGAACGGGACGACCTCCTCCGGGAGCGCGACGAGCTCCGACCCCTCATCGAGGAAGCGCAGCGCCTCGAAGCGCGCGACGTCTCGTCGAAGCTCCAGAAGCTCCGCGGGGTCCTCACCGACGAGCGGGTCTTCGCCGACCCGACGACGAAGCTCCTCGTCTTCACCGAGCACAAGGACACCCTCGACTACCTCGTCGCCAAGCTCCGCGCCTGGGGGCTGCGGGTGACCCAGATCCACGGCGGGATGACCGTCGGCGACCGCGACACCCCCGGGACTCGGCTCCACGCCGAGCGGGAGTTCCGCGACGAGGCCCAGGTCCTCGTCGCCACCGAGGCGGCCGGCGAAGGGATCAACCTCCAGTTCTGCTGGCTCCTCGTCAACTACGACATCCCCTGGAACCCGATGCGCCTCGAACAGCGGATCGGACGGATCCACCGCTACGGCCAGGACCGGGACTGCCTCGTCTTCAACTTCGTCGCCCAGAACACCCGCGAAGGCCAGGTCCTGGGCACGCTCCTCGCGCGGCTCGACGAGATCCGTTCGGCCCTCGGCTCGGACCAGGTCTTCGACGTCGTCGGCGAGGTCGTCCCGGCGAACTTCGTCGAGCGGCTCCTCCGCGACCACTACGCCGGCCGCGTCAGCCGGGACGAGCTCCTGGAGCGGATCGTCGAAGAGGTCGACCGCGAGAAGTTCGAGCGGATCACCCGCTCGGCCCTCGAAGGGCTCGCCCGCCGTGAGCTCAACCTCTCGGCCCTCGTCGCGAAGCGAGCCGAGGCGAAGGAGCGGCGCCTCGTCCCGGAGGTGATCCGCGACTTCTTCCTCGAAGCCGCCCCGGCCGTCGACGTCCCGGCGAAGCCCGAGGGGCCCCTGGCCGCCCGGGTCGGGCGGATCCCCCGCCGCCTCGCCCAGATCGGGCGCGAGCTCGCGCCTCGCTTCGGGCGACTCGCCCGCGAGTATCGGCGGATCGTCTTCGATCGCGCGGGTCTCGAGGCCGACCCGACCCTCGAATGGGTGACCCCGGGCCACCCGCTCTTCGAGGCGGTCCGCGAGGCGACCTGGCGGGAGGGCCAGATCGACCTCCGTCGCGGGGCCTGCTTCTACGACCTCCACCGCGAGCGACCGGCGCGGCTCGACGTCTTCGCCGCCTCTGTCAACGACGGGACGGGGCAAACCCTCCACCGACGGCTCTTCGTCGTCGAGGCCCAGGACGGTTCCCTCGCCCTCCGCCAGCCGACGATCTTTCTCGACCTCGTCCCGGCCGCGCCCGGCGAGGTTCCCGACGCTCCCGCCCCGAGCCGGAGCGAAGCCGAAGGCTTCCTCGTCGAGACGGCGCTCGAGCCCTTCCTCGCCGAGGTCCGCCGCGAACGGGAGCAGGAGGTCGAGACGATCCGCCAGCACGTCGAGCTCGCCCTCCAGACCCTCATCGACCGCCAGCAGGTCCAGATCGACGCGCTCATCCAGCGCCAGCTCCGGGGCGAGGACGTCAGCCTCGCCCTCCAGGAGGCGGAGCGGCGGCTCGACGAGCTGAACGAGCGGCTCGACGAGCGGCGCCGGCAGCTCGCCTCGCAACGCCAATTCCTCCTCGCCGACGTCGCCCTCCTCGGATCGGCCTGGGTCCTCCCTCACCCCGAGCGCTCCGGCGACCTGCGGCCGATGGTCAGCGACCCGGCCATCGAGGGGATCGCGATGCGGGTCGCGACCGAGCACGAGCGTGCCCGGGGCTGGCAGCCAGAGGACGTCTCGGCCGAAGACCGGGGGTTCGACATCCTGTCCCGGGGCCCGCAGGCCGGCGAGGTCCGCTTCATCGAGGTGAAGGGGCGGGCCGGGCGGGGCGCGATCGCGCTCACGGCGAACGAGTACCGAACGGCCCAGCGCCTCGGCCGCGACTACTACCTCTACGTCGTCTACGACTGTGCCTCGTCCCCGCGGCTCATCGTCCACCAGGACCCGGCCCGCCTGCCCTGGGAACCGGTCGTCCGGGTCGACCACTACGTCGCCCCGGCGGACGTGGTGGAGGGGGATCCCGACCGCTGAGGGCGCGACCGGGCGAGCCCTATATGCTGCGGGCCTCACGACGGGCGGCGTCTTGCAATCCCGCGCGCGGTCGTGTACGCTCCTCTCGCTCCCTGTGGGAGCCTTTCGATCGGGCCCCGGTGGGGCCCTTTTCCATATCCGGGGAGATGGGGGCATGCCAGAGCGAGCCGCGTTCTTCATCGACGCCGGCTTCCTGAAGGCCGAAGGCGCCAAGCGCCTCGGGATCTCGCCCGCACGCTGCCGCATCGACGCGGTCGCCGCGGTCGCCTTTCTCCGCAGCCTCTCGAGCGACGAGTGGGGCCTCGAGTTCCTCCGGGCCTATTGGTACGACGGGCGCTTCCCGCCCGACGACCCCCGCTCGCCGAGCCAACAGCGCTACCTCGATGCCATCGGCCTGACGCCCGGCCTCACGATCCGGCTCGGCACCGTCAAGCAGGTCACCCCGGCCTGGCTCCACGCCCTCCGGGCGGCGCTCGCCCGAACGGGCATCGATCTCGATGGGCTCGGCGTTCGGATGGGCCCGGTCGACGTCCAGAAGGGGGTCGATGCCCTCCTCATCCTCGACCTGGTTCGCCTCGCCCAGAAGCGAGCATTTGCCTTGGCCGCCCTCGTCGCCGGCGACCGTGACTTCCTCGAGGCCGTTCGCACCGTTCAGGACGAGGGCTGCCGGGTCGTCCTTATGCACCCGGTCGGAGCCGGCATCGATCCCGAGCTGCGCCGAACCGTCGACGCCGTCCAACCCCTCGACGAGGCGGAGCTCCGGCGCTTCATGAGCGCCACCCGGCCGTGAGCGCCGCGCGTCGCCTCATCGAAGTCGACCTCCCGATCCGGGAGATCTCCCGCCACGCCCGGCGGGAGAAGTCGATCCGGCACGGCCACCTCTCGACCCTCCACATCTGGTGGGCCCGCCGACCCCTCGCCGCCTGCCGGGCCGTCGTCCTCGGCGCCCTCCTCCCCGATCCGGCGGACCCTGCCTGCCCGGCGGCGTTCCGCGAGGCCGCCACGGACGCCCTCAGGAGCTTCCGCGACCGGGCCGGCGGCCCGCCCGTCGGGACCGACGGCGAGGGGCTCCGCCAGGCGCTCCTCGACTTCATCGCCCGCTTCGCGCCCTGGGAGGCGTCGACCGAACCCGTCTTCCTCGACTGCGCCCGAACCCTCGTCCGGGCCGCCCACCCCGAGGGCGCGCCGCTCGTCCTCGATCCCTTCGCCGGCGGCGGGGCGATCCCCCTCGAAGCCCTCCGGGTCGGGGCCTCCGCCCAGGCCTTCGACTACAACCCGGTCGCCGCCCTCCTCCTCAAGGTCGTCCTCGAGGAGATCCCCCGCTACGGCGAGCGGCTCGCCGGGGCGGTCCGGACCTGGGGGGCTTGGGTCCGCGAGCGGGTCGCGGCCGACCTCGGGTGCTTCTACCCGCCCGACCCCGACGGCGCGATCCCGATCGCCTACCTCTGGGCCCGGGTCGCCCGCTGCGAGGGGCCCGGCTGCGGCGCCGAGATCCCCCTCCTCCGGCAGCTCTGGCTCGCCCGGAAGGGGCGACGGTCGGTCGCCCTCCGGCTCGTCGTCGACGAGGCAGCGAAGCGGGTCGACTTCGAGGTCGTCGAGAACCCGAGGGAGGTCGACGGAGGAACCGTGAAGCGCGGGTCGGCGATCTGCCCGGTCTGTCGGACGGTCACCCCGGTCGCCCGGGTTCGAGCCCAGGCGAAGGCGCAGGGCGGGCTGCCGGTCCGGATGGTCGCGGTCGTCCGCACGTACCCGGGCCAGCAGGGCCGCCACTACCGGGTCGCGACGGAGCGCGACGTCGAGGTGGCGCGGGCGGCGGAGGCGGAGCTCCGGCGGCGGGAGAGGGAGCACGCCGGGCCGCTCCCACTCGTGCCCGACGAGCCGCTGCCGCCCGACGGCACGCTGGGCTTCCGGATCCAGAAGTACGGGCTCCGCACCTGGGGCGACCTCTTCCTGCCGCGGCAGGCGCTGGCCCTTTCGAGCTTCGCGGCCGCCGTCCGCGAGGCCCAGGCGGAGCTCGTGCGGGAGACGGGCGACGCCGCCTTCGCCCGCGCCGTGGCGACGTGCTTGGCAATCGCTGTGAATCGCCAGGCCGACGCTCTGACCATTGGCGCCCGCTGGCGCACCACGGTGGAGGCCCACGCAAGCACATTCTCTCGGCAGGCCGTTCCAATGGTTTGGGACTTGGCCGAAGTCAACCCCTTCTCAGGGGCCACCGGCGACTGGGACGGCGCCGTCGAGTGGGTAGAGAAGGTCGCCCGCCACGGCGCTCGCTCCCGTCTCGCCCGCGGCCAGGCCGCCCAGGGCGACGCCCGCACGCTTCCCCTCCCCAACGCCTCTGTTCCCTGCATCGTCACCGACCCGCCCTACTACGACGCCGTCCCTTACGCCGACCTCGCCGACTTCTTCTACGTCTGGCTCCGACGCTCCGTCGGCGAGCTCCACCCCGAACTGTTCTCGACGCCGCTCACCCCCAAGCCCGGCGAGATCGTCGTGAACCCCGCCGCCCTAACCGACGGCCGGGGGAAGAAGGACCGCTCCTTCTTCGAGGCCGAGATGCGCCGGGCCCTCGGCGAGGCCCGCCGGGTCCTCGCCCCGGACGGGGTCGCCGTCGTCGTCTTCGCCCACAAGACGACGTCGGGCTGGGAGGCAATGCTCTCGGCCCTCCTCGACGCCGGCTGGACCGTGACCGGCTCCTGGCCCATCGACACCGAACGCCCCGGTCGGCTCCGCGAGCAGAACTCCGCCGCCCTCGCCTCGTCCGTCCACATCGTCTGCCGCCCTCGCCCCGAGGGCGCCGGGATCGGGGAATGGCGCGACGTCCGCACCGAGCTCGAGGCCCGAGTCGCCGACTGGCTCCCCCGCCTCGCGAAGGAGGGGATCGAGGGCGCCGACGCGATCTTCGCCTGCCTCGGACCGGCGATGGAGGTCTACTCCCGCTACGAGCGGGTCGAGACGTCGGCCGGCGAGCGGGTCCCCCTCTCGGCCCCGAACGGCCGCGCCGACGTCCCGGCCTTCCTGCCGGCCGTCTGGTCGGCCGTCGCCCGGGAGGCGCTCAAGATGATCTTCGCCGGGGCCGAGGCCGAGGGCTTCGAGGAGGACGCCCGCCTCACCGCCCTCTGGCTCTGGACGCTCCGGGCGGCACGGAACGGGGAGCAGGCGGGATCCGAGGAGGACACCCTCGTCGAGGACGAGGACGACGACGAGCAGCCGTCGAAGTCGACGACCCTGCGGGGGTTCGCCCTCGACTACGACACGGCCCGGAAGCTCGCCCAGGCCCTCGGCGCCCACCTGGAGGACCTCGGCCGCCCGGGCGGTGTCGTCGCCGTCCGCGGCAACGCCGCGGCGCTCCTGCCGGCCGAAGACCGCCGGCGCTTCCTCCTCGGGACGGAGGTTGCGCGGCCGCGCCGCCAGCCGGGGCTCTTCGACGAGCCGACGGCGGGCGGCTCGGCGCTCGATCCCGACGCCCTTCCGGAGGCCCGGACGACCCTCGATCGGCTCCACCAGGCGATGCTCCTCTTCGCCGACGGTCAGTCGGCGGTCCTTCGACGCCTCCTCGCCGAGGCCGGCACCGACCCCCAGTTCCGGCGCCTGAGCCAAGCCCTCTCCGCCCTCTACCCGGCGTCTTCCCCGGAGAAGCGCTGGGTCGACGGGGTCATCGCGGCGGCCCGCCAGCTTGGAGGCTGATCCGTGCCCCGCAGTGCATCCTGGATGCGTCGGTCAGGCGTCGGCGTTAATATCGTGTGACCTTATGAGTGGGAGCCAGTAGCGGCGAGTTGCTCGTTTCGAGGCTTGGCAGTTCAATGAAGGGCGAAGGGCTTGCCAATCTGCGTCGAAGCGGTACGGTCCAATCATCCGCGAGTGTCGCGTGGCTTCGTGACGCTCCGCTCGACCTGACCAATGACGAGGACGCCTTCGGCGTTCGACAACTGGTGGAGCGCATGGCTGACCTCGTGGCTCGAGCCGAACCGCCGTTCACGATCGCCCTCTCTGGGGGATGGGGAGTCGGGAAGTCGACGATCGCCCGTTCCCTTGTCAACACGCTTCGACGGCGACGCGTTCCCGCCGTCCTCGTCGACGCCTGGACCGAGGATAGCCCGAACCTTCGCCGCAGCCTCGTGGTGGCAGTCGCTGCAGCAACCGAGCTTCCCCAAGGACGCGAGGACGAGCTTAGCAAGCGTGAGGCTGTCGAGAAGCAGATTGACGCGGCCTTGACGACGACAGAGACGGAACACCGCTCTCGCTCCGCCTTGAGTGGCACTCGGCTCCGGGACCGAGTCAAGAATGCTTCGTTGGGTCTCATCCTGGTATCGGTCGCGCTCGTGCTTACTTTCGCCGGGATGCTCTACCTCGCCTATATCCAGGTGCTGCCTGTCGTGCAGACCCTAGTCAGCCAGCTCTTCGTCGGCCTCCTCCTCTTTCTGTTGCTCAACTCCGGCTTCGTATTCCAGCCGGTGGCCTGGAGTCGGTCACGCGGCCCAGCCATGGAGCGAATCGTGCTCGAACGCGCGTTTCGAGCGAGAGCAGCTCAGAAGACTGGTCGCCGGACTAACGGCGCGCGCCGCATAGTAGTTGTGGTGGACAACCTGGATCGCCTGCCGGGTGAGGACGCCCTTCGGGCGCTCGGAGAAATCCGTTCCCTCGTCGAGTTTGAGGAGAGCGCGTGCATATTCATCATCCCGCTGGATCGGGAGGCTCTGACGAGGCACGTGATGACCGCACTAGAGGGAAAGGCGACCCACGCAGTCCAGGGGAACGGTGAAGACTTGTCGGTGCCTCGGCGACACGCATCAACAGCTGCGCGTGACTACCTCGACAAGTTCTTCAATCTGGACGTGCAGGTTGCCAATCCCGTGGCTACTGATATCAGAGTCTGGGCAGAGAAGCTCGCGGACGCAGTCCTGCCTCGCACGCAAGGCGACGATGCCGACTTCAGGTTGGCTGTCCAAATCATCGCCCGGGCGGCTGGGTCGTCTCCGCGTCAGGTCAAGAGGATCCTCAACGGCGTGGCGACGCGTGCGAACTTGACGCCTGACGGTGCGGCATCCCTTGCGCAGATCGCCCTGCTCCAGAGCGCATTGGCGCTGGTCCCACGGCTCGGAACTACGCTCGCTGACGAACCTCGTCATTTGGCCAACCTACTGGACAAGTTGAGGGCCGACCCAGGCGCCACCATAGAGCCGGGCGAGCTCGGTCTGGCCGCTGCAAGCGATGAAGATGTCGCGCGCCTCGCCTCTCTCTTGGTCGAGTTTCGAGACGTTGCCTTGGACGTCCACACGACGCGACTCGTCCTCGCACTGCGGGAGGATCGAAGGTGGCGCGGCGTTGCAGAGCCAGAGCGCCTTGAGACGTTCCTCCAGTCAGGCGACTCGGAAGGCTTCGGCGCGCTGATGGGGGCGCTGACACCCACCGATGCCAACATTGCGCTTGAGCGCGCCTGCGACTGGATCGAGGAGAGTGGTAGCGCCTTTCCCCGCGACTTCGCGAACGGACTCGCCGCTGTGGTTCACCATCTCGACCGACAGCCGGCTCTTGGCGCCAAGATGCGGGAGCATGCGTGCGAGGTCTACATCGCTGCGGATGACGAAACCGTGTCCCGTGTCACGCCAGATGTGGCTGAGTTCCTGTTCGCAAACTCGGGCGGCCGGCGACGGGCGTCTGAGGCGGCACAGCGCTTTGCCTCCGTGCTCGACCGCTACGTCGAGGCGGGCCGACCGCCGAGTGCCGGCCTCGTTCGCGCCGCACAGCTGGGCGCGGCACACGTTGGGGAGCCGACCCGAGCCCAGCTGCGGTCGCCGGTTGCGAAGCTGCCGGACGACCTGCTTACCTCGCTCTTTGAGCCGGCCATCGACCGCGACCTTGTTGAAGGACCGGTTCTTGAGGTGTATCTGGCGCGGGCAACTGCGATCGAGCTCGCAACGGACGATCAAGCGGCGAACGTCGTCGCCTTGCACCGACTCGCCGCCGCTGCGCGAAGCGGGCTCGCGGTGCAGGTCGACACGACGTCGGCGAGACTGCTCAGTCAGTTAGCCGCCGTCCCCGGTGATCTCTCCGATGGCGCACTCAGGGTCCTTTTTGAGGCGGCCGACTTGTTTCGGGCGGTCCCGGGGACGGTTCAAGACCAACTGGCGCTCGCTCTCGCCGCACGGAGCGGGACGCGCCGGTGGGAGTACTTCGATCTGGCGCTTAGGGTGCCCAGCTCGGAGGTGGCTCATTCGCAGATCATGAGCCACGTAGCGGCGTGGCTGTCGGCTCCTGAGGCGTCGCCAGCTGATGTCCGCGCTCTCATCCACCCGCAGGTCGACGTCATTCGCTCCGGGGTCCCTGATTGGGCCACGCGCTTACTCAGGCGATGGATCGACGCGGGCGTCGTGGCACTGGCACAGCTAGTCGTCGATTTCGGAAACAGCGATGAGAGGCGCCTGATCCCCGACTTTGCCCAGACTTCACCAGATCCGCCGACAAGGTTCCGTGAGGCTGCCGAAGCTCTCAGCGACCATGCTTCGGACCTCGGACAGCTCACCGTGCGAATTGCCGATTGGGTTTCGACAGGTGCCCAACCAGCGCTCCTAGCCGAGCTCGGACCGGCCCTTGTCGCGCTTGACAAGCGCGGGATCGACACGAGCCCCGTCGGCAGTGCCGTCGCTGAGCGGGCCGAGAAAATCGCCGATCCCTCCGAACTAGCCTATCTGATTGACGCCGTCGGGGCTTGGGCACAGGCTGGGTGGAACGTCCCAGGCCCGGTGAACGACAGGCTCCTGGCGCGGTCGCTCGCCCTTGGTCTCGACGACGGAGCCGCGGTGGCGTATTTCGAGTACAAAGGGTTGACCCGACAACTCGAGCCTCTGATCGCAAACGCCATCCGGAATCCCACAACAGGCAACGATCTGGCGTTGCGCCTCGCGCGCCGGCACCGGAAGAACAGCGCAATCGGTGTCGCGCTCGTGGCTAGAGCCGCGAGCCCCGGGACTTCTGAAGATGACGCTCGTCGCCTCTTGGAGGCCGCTCAGGGCAGGGGTCGGCCCGCACTAGACCAGCGAGAAGAGTACCGAGCATTGCTGGATCAGATCGCCAGTCGTTACCCGACGCTCGATGACCTCGTGGGCGGGTTGCGCTCCCGCCTGTAGGAGTCCACGCCGCTTGCCTTCGAAAGCAGTCGCGATTCTCAACCGAGTGCATCACCCGGCCCAGTCGAAGTAGCATTGCCAGGACTTGTAGCGATCCGAGAGAGCGTGAGGGCCCGTGCCGACACCCTGGTACCCGCGTCGCCGTTCCGAGAGAGGACCTCCGGGAGCGCCGACCCCTCGACGCCGCCCAGTTCGCCGTCCACCTCGACCAGGTCGTGGCCGGCGACGCCCCGGCCGAGTACGGCGACCCCGGCCGCTTCCTCGCCCGGACCCTCCTCACCGAGGGTCTCGCCCGGATCAGCGGCGAGGTCCTCCGGCGCCTCTCCGGCCGCCACGACGGGGCGAACGCCGTCCTCAACCTCGTCACCGCCTTCGGCGGCGGGAAGACCCACGCCCTCACCCTCCTCTACCACCTCGCCCGCCTCGGTCCCGCGGCCGACGACCTCCCGGGGGTTCGCGCCCTCCTCGAGGCGAACGACCTGCCGAGCGTCCCCGAGGCGGCCGTCGCCGTCTTCGTCGGGACCCGCTGGGACGCCGTCACCGGGACCGGTGGCGACGGGGAACCCGCCCGCCGCACCCCCTGGGGCGACATCGCCTGGCAGCTCGCCCGGGCTGCCGGCCGCCCGGACCTCTTCGCCGCCGTCGCCGAGCAGGATGCCGCCCGGGTTCGACCCGGCAAGGAGGCGATCGCCCGCTCGCTCCCCGCCGATCGGCCGGTCCTCATCCTCATGGACGAGGTCATGAACTTCATGACCGCCGCCCGGGCGATCCGGGTCGGCGAGAGCACCCTCGCCTCCCAGTTCTACGAGTACGTCCACAATCTCACCGACCTCGCCGATTCCCGGGACCGCCTCGTCGTCGTCGCCGCCCTCCCGAAGTCCGAGGAGGAGATGTCGAGCGACGACTGGTCGGACTTCGCCCGGCTCGGGAAGGTCCTGACCCGGGTCGCCGAGCCGTACGTCCTCGCCAAGGACCTCGAAGTCCCCGAGATCATCCGCCGCCGCCTCTTCGACGACCCCGGCGACCCTGCGACGATCGAGGCGACCGCCCGCGCCTACGCCGCCTGGCTCGATCACCACCGCCACCTCGTGCCCGAGTGGTTCCCGATCGACCGGGCCGTCGAGCGGTTCGCCGCGACGTACCCCTTCCACCCGACCGTCCTCTCGGTCTTCGAGCGGAAGTGGCGGAGCCTCCCGTCCTTCCAGCAGACCCGGGGGATCCTCCGACTCCTCGCCCAGTGGGTCTCGATCGCCTACGCCGAGGGCTTCCAGGGCGCCCACGCCGACCCCCTCGTCGGCCTCGGGACGGCGCCCCTCGACGACGCAGCGTTCCGGACGGCGGTCCTCGACCAGCTCGGGAAGGGCGAGCTCGCGGCGGCGATCCAGTCGGACATCGCCGGAGCCGAGGCCTTCGCCGACCGGCTCGACGCCGAGGCACCCGAGAGCCTCCGGCGCACCCGGATCCATCGGAAGGTGGCGACGGCGATCTTCTTCGAATCGAGCGGCGGCCAGATCCGGGAGCGGGCGACCCTCCCCGAGATCCGGCTCGCCGTCGGCGAGCCCGGGCTCGAGATCGGGAACGTCGAGACCGCCCTCGACGCCCTCCGCGAGGCCTGCTACTACCTGACGGCCGAGGGGAACGAGTACCGCTTCTCGACGAAGGCGAACCTCAACCGCCGGCTCGCCGACCGCCGGGCGGCCCTCGATCCGGCCGAGGTCGAGGCGCACGCCGAGGCCGAAATCCGACGGGTCGTCGGGGAGCGGCGCGGGGTGACGACGCCGCTCGAGCCCGTCCTCTTCCCCGAGGACCCCGCCGCGATCCCGGACGTTCCGGCCCTCCGGCTCGTCGTCCTCGGGCTCGATCGGCCCCGCGGCGAGCGGGCCCGGGCCTTCATCGCCGCGGCGATGGAGCAGCACGGCCAGGGCGCCCGGCGCTTCCGGAACGCCCTCATCTGGGCGATCCCCGACGGCGCCGGCCAGGTCCTCGAGGCCGCCCGCCGCCACCTTGCCTGCATCCGGCTCGAGGCCGAGAACCCGAGCCTCGACGAGGAGGACCGCCGCCAGCTCGCGGAGGCGAAGGGCCGCGCGGGGTCGGAGCTGACCGAGGCGGTCTGGCGGACGTACCGCTGGCTCGCCTTCCTCGGTCGGGACGGGACGCTTCGGGAGGAGGATCTGGGCCTCCTCCATTCGAGCGCCGCCGCCTCGTACCAGGAGCTCGTCCAGGCCCGGCTCCGCCAGTTCGACGAGATCAGCGACGCCCTCGCCCCGGACCGGATCGTCCGGAACTGGCCGCCGAGCCTGACGGAGTGGAGGACGAAGGACGTCCGGGATGCCGTCTACGCCTCGCCGGCATTCACTCGACTCCTTTGGGCCGAGGCGCTGAAGGAGACGATCGCCCGGGGCGTCGCCGAGGGGCGCTTCGGGTATGCGACGAAACGAGATGGCGGATACGTCGGGGTCCGCATCGACGAGGAGCTCGCGACCGCCGACGTCGAGTTCGGCGAGGACGTCGTCCTCCTGCCGGCCGGGGAGGCTCGGGCGCGCAAGGCGGCGCTCTTTTCGGACGGTGACTCCGCCACCGTCGGGGAGCGCCCGCCCGACGCCGGCGGGATCGAAACGGGCGTCACCCCAACAGCAAAGACGTCGGATTCCTCCATTGGGGCGGAGCCCTTCCCCGTCCGCCGCGTGGCCGCCGTTCGCTGGCAGGGCTCGATCCCCTACCAGAAGTGGACGTCCTTCTACACGAAGGTCCTCCAGCGGCTCATCGAGGTCGGCGCCCCCGACGGCGGTCTCCGGGTCCGGGTCGAGTTCGAGGCGCGCCCGCCGGGCGGCCTCTACCCGGACCGGGCCGACGAGGCCCGCCAGGGCCTCCGGGAGCTCGGCCTCCCCTACGACGTCACGGTCGAGGACGGCGAGCCCCCCGACCCGCAAGCCTAGGGTCAAGAGCCAGAGGAGCGTCGCCGAGCCCGGCGAGACCGATCATCACTCTGGAGCAGGCCGAGCTCCGTGAGCAGCGGGAGCAATCGCACCTGCCGTGTCAGTCGCAGCTCACCCGCAACGAGGATCTCCTGGACCTGGATTTCGTCGCCCGGCACCCAGTAGCGCCTGGCCTGCTCCGTCGCGCGCCGCCACGCCTCGGCGTATCCGGCAGGATCAGGAGTCTCCGGGCGCACGACCCCGAAGGCGCTCATATCCACGGCCGCCCACGTAACCCCTTCGGGCACCTCTCCTTCCCAGACCTGGTGCGCACCGCTTGTGACCTCGGTGAACGAGAGGGCCTCGAACGGGTCCGCAAACGCGTAGAGCGAATCGAGTCGCGAGGGCAGCTCCCGCGCAATCTGCTGGCGAACTGCCTCATAGGCGAGCTCGGTCCAGACCTTCGCGACGTTTGGAACGCCGGCTGCAGCTAGTGCGGCAGCCATCCGCGGCGTTGGACACTCGGCAAGGGCTCGGTATGCCCCTTGGAGCCGCACCCATTTCATCGGCTGCTGGAGCAGGGGCTGGTTGTCCGTGGAGACCGCACGGTAGACGGTCTCGGGGCCCTGGCCGATGCGCGCCGACAGGCGACGAAGGCGATAGGGTCGGACCATCACCTGTGAAGCTCGAAGACTGCGCTCGACGAGCGTCGAACGCCCAGTCTCGGCCAGGTCACGATAGCCGATCGGCGGACCCAGCCGCCAGATCGGTGTCATCGAAGCGGACGGGAAGGACGGTAGTCGCCCTGTTCGTCGATCGCGCGAGCGAGTGCGCTGCTGCGGTCGTGGCGAGTCCACGGCCCTCTCGGACGGCACCGGCCGGACCGGAGCGCGGCCTCCCATCTGTCTTGGACCTGCCCCAGACAGTGAAGTGCCACGACTTCCGGCGAGCTTGGGTAGCCGGAAAGTAGCGGAGCAAAGCAAACGCGAACATGTAACAATGTGCCAATGTTACGGCGCCTCGTGAGCGTACGCGCCGGGTGCAGCCGATGACTGGGAGTACGTGGAATGGCACTGGCACCACCCGCACGGGGCCGGGCTCGGGAAGGATTCGACGAGGTCCCCACGAGTCCGCTTCGCGTGTACGCGGCTGATCATCAGCCGATCCGGCTCTTCGCTGAGCTCGAAGGGATCACTCCCGCGGAGCTCGTGCATCGGGCACTCGCAGCGTATCTCGATGCCCACGGACAGCGCCTCGCGGAGATGACGCGCCAGGCGCAGCGACTCGTCGAGGACCGAGACCTCGAAGGGCTCGCCGCATTCCTTGCCGAGACCCGGATCGCGCGGCGAGCTGCGAGAGAGGCACGCCTGGCGACACTGAGGCGCCAGCCCGGGGCCGACTGAGGCTCGGCGAACCGTGGGGGGCGAAGTTTCCCCGGAGTGGCGCCTCGCCGTCACCCGCCGCTGTCTCGAGGAAGACCTGGATCTCCAGCCGGACGCGGACTGGCGAGCGATCGCCCACCCGGTGCTCCAAGCCTTCGCCGAGCGACGCGGCCAGCACCCGGTCGGTTCGGAGCGCATCACCGAAGTCTCGGGCTACACCCGAGCGCCGATCTACAGTCTGCACGTCCGCACGCACCGCGCCGCGACCTGGTACGACCAGGAGGAGGGCGTGGTCTGGCTCCTGGGCGTCGGCGAGTACCACGACTACGAACATCTTCGACGGCTCGCCCAGCAGGATCGCCTCCTTCCCACTGTCGACGACTACGAGCGTCTCGAGCTAGACGCTCTGCCAGAGGACTTCGCCGCGGCCCTGATCGCGGAGGTCGAGCAGCTCGTTGTGGCGGCTCGGCTGGAGCCGGATCGCATCATCAGGGGCCAGCTCGCGAGTAGGGTGCCAGTTCGAGTATGCGTCGAGACCGGTGATCCTCCGAAACTGATTGTGGCGGTCAGCCGTCGTCTCGTCCCGGGGGACGTCGAGCTGCCTGGCGATTGGCTGGTCGTCGTCGCGCAGGCGTTCTACCCCGGCGTCCCGTTCGACGAGCTTTTCCCATCGCCGCTCCGTATCGACGACACGTTCGTCGAAGCACATGAGCTGGCGCTTGAGCACCCCCCTTCCGCCTGAGAGGCCGCGAGGCTGGTGAGGTGATCGCTCGAGGGATGGTGCCGAGGGCGAGATTCGAACTCGCACGGGGTTGCCCCCAGCCGAGTTTAAGTCGGCCGCGTCTGCCGTTCCGCCACCTCGGCCCGCACCCTGATCGTAGCCCGTCGGCAGCGCGGACCGCATCGGTCGTCACGGCGGACCGCATCGGCCGTCCCCCGAGGGACGTGTGTCGGTCGTCCTCCCTCGAGAAGGTGACCCGTTCTTACAGCCGGATCCTTGGGCCCGGTGGAGGGAGACCGCTGATCGCCATTCGCGACGCCCGCTCCGCGGCAGCTCGGATTGCTCGTCGACCCCCGGGCGTCGAGGAACCAGGCCCGCAGATCCACGGCGCGCTCCACGGCAGCTCGGATTGCTCTCGGATTACTCGCTTTACTCGCCCGGGGCGTGAGTTGCGAAACGGGGCCCCGAATTTCCACGCCACGGTCGGCGGTTGCGAGCGTGGAGCAGTCCGATGATCTGGCAGACGGGCTCTCGCTTCGTCCAGGATACGCCTGGAGCGCGTACCGCGGAAGTTCCGCCTTCCAACTCACTCCCCCGGGGAGTATGGAGGAAGATCCGGGCGGTTCGGGGGCGGCGGTACTCCAGCCGGGAGTAACGCGGAAGATTCGGGCTGGGAGGTCGCCGACGGCGTCACGCGCCGCAGCGGATCCAGAAACGTCCGGACAGCCCCGGGGCGGCGCCACGGCCCCGGGGCGGCGCCACGCCCCTCGGGGCGGATCGCCGAAGCTCGGGCTACCCCCCGAGCCCGAGCTCCTCCCGGATCTGGATCGCCCGGACGATGTCGCCCCGGGTGAGCAGCCCGACCACCCGCCCGCCGTCGACGACCGGGAGCTGCTCGAAGTCGCCCGCGCCGAGGTCCTCGAGGGCCTCGAGGAGGCTCGCTTCGAGGCCGATCGTTCGCACCCCGCTCCGGCCGCCCATGATCTCGGCCACCGTCGTCGAGGCCCGCCGCTCGGGCGGCACGGCCCGGACGTCGGAGAGGGTAACGATGCCGACGACGCGGCCGTCCACGACGGGCACCGCCCGCCGGTACCCCGGCAGCATGATCTCGTCGACGAGGCGGGCGACGCTCTCGCCGGGGAGCACGAAGGTCGGATCGGGTCGGACCACGTCCCGGACTCGGACGCCGCGGAGGCGCTGGTCGATGACGACCTGCTGGAGCGACGCCGACGCCGCGCCGTGGAGGAACCAGCCGATGGCGGCGATCCAGATCCCGTTCAGGAGCTCGCCGTCGAGGACTCGCCAGAAGCCCCAGGCAAGGAAGCCGTAGCTGACGAGCTGGCCGACCCGGACGGCGACCTCGGTCGCTCGCCGGAGGCTGCCGGTGGCGTTCCAGACGAGAGCCCGGAGGACGCGGCCGCCGTCGAGGGGGAAGCCGGGCAGGAGGTTGAAGAGGCCGAGGAGGAGGTTGATCGTGGCCAGGTAGGCCGCCACGACGCCGGGCTGGCTGTCGGGGCCGAAGGCGACCGACGCCCCGAAGGCGAGAGCGGCGATGACGAGGCTCGTGAGGGGGCCGACGACGGCGACGAGGAACTCGGTCGCCGGCTGCTTGCTCTCGCCGCCGAGGTTCGAGACGCCGCCGAAGAGGAAGAGGGTGATCGACCGGGCGTCGAGGCCGCGAGCCCGGGCGACGAGGGAATGGGCGAGCTCGTGGACGAGGACGGAGACGAAGAGGAGGGTCGCCGCCACGACCCCGAGGACGAAGGCGGCGGTCCGGTCCAGCCCGGGCAGGGCGCTCGGGAAGTAGCCGACGGCGAGGGACCAGGTGACGAGGCCGAAGATGAGGAGCCAGCTGGCGTGGATCCCGACCTCGATGCCGAAGATGCGTCCGATCCGAACGGTCTGGCCGACCATGACCCTCTCACTGTCGTCCGCGTCCGAGGCGCGCGGCCGGGCTCACCCGGGCCGGAGCGGGAGGGGTGGAGGCGACGGCCGGATTCGAACCGGCGAATAGAGGTTTTGCAGACCTCCGCCTTAGACCACTTGGCTACGTCGCCTCGCGGCCGGCCCCTGATCGAGCTGGCTGCCCCGCGAGGATTCGAACCTCGGTTCTCGGATCCAAAGTCCGCTGTCCTACCGCTAGACGACGGGGCAGCGGCGTCCTCGCGGCAGCCCTAGCGTATCTTCCAGGGCAAAAAGATGGAGCGGAAGACGGGACTCGAACCCGCGACCCTCACCTTGGCAAGGTGATGCTCTACCAACTGAGCCACTTCCGCTCGTCCAACCCTGCCGATCGTCCCGGAGGAGGGGTGGTGCCGAGAGCCAGACTCGAACTGGCGACACCGCGATTTTCAGTCGCGTGCTCTACCACCTGAGCTATCTCGGCCCGATGCCAGCCGATCCTTCGGCCGATCGTCGGCGGTCGGGAAGGATACCACGAGCCCGGGCTGGCTTTCAAGATCGTGTCGTCGCCCGCTCGGTCTGGCGCCGCCAACGGCTCGGCGAACGGCTCAGTACGTCCGCCGGCGCCTCCAGCGCGCTCTCCCTGTCGATTCCGTGACCGGCGCGCACATTCCCAGCGCCGGCGTGCGCCTGAGTCAGATCTTGGACCTCCGACGGTGTCCGGCGGGTCGTCGACGGGCCGGAGGACGTCCGCCGAACGCTCCGTCGAGGGTCCAACCGCCCGTCGTTCGACCCGAGCCTGCCGGATCGGTGAGCCCGGCGCACGGATTCGCCAGGCTGGCCGGCCCGCCAGCCGAAGGCGCCGCCGGATGTGCGTGGGAGGCACGCCCCGGCGGGCGCAGGTGATGGGAGGCGGGGCGCGGGGAATCGAGGCCGGAGGGAGATGCCGGTGCCGCCCGGGCCGGAGCGGGCGATGGGAGGCCGGGCAGGGTGCGGGGCCTCAGTCGAGGCCGGCCAGGACCCGCGCCTCCTCGGGCCGGAGCGGTGGCTCGCCGGTCAGCTGCCGGAGCCGGTTGATCCGATCGATGATCGGCGGATGCGTCGACCAGAGGGACGACGAGCGCTCCTCCCACTTCTTGATCGGGTTCGCGAAGTAGAGGTGCTGGGTCGCCCGGTTGGCGACCTCGAGGGGCTCCCGATCGAGGGCGATCTTCGCCAGGGCACGCTGGAGCCCGTACGGATTCCGGGTCAACTCGACCGACGAGGCGTCGGCCAGGTACTCCCGCTGGCGGCTGACGGCGAGCTGGACGAGCCGGGCGGCGAGGGGCGCGACGATGGCGAGGATGACCGCGATGACGAAGAGGAGGGCCGCCCCGCCACCGCCGCCACGTCGGTCCGACCGCCGACCGCCGGTCCACCACGTCCAGCGGAGGAACAGGTCGGCGAGGAGGGCGACGCTCCCGACGAGGACGCCCACGAGGAGCGCGAAGCGGATGTCGAAGTTGCGGATGTGGGACAGCTCGTGGGCGATGACGCCCTGGAGCTCCTCCCGGTCGAGCTTCTCGAGGAGACCGCGGGTGACGGCGATCGACGCGTGGGCCGGGTCGCGGCCGGTGGCGAAGGCGTTCGGAGCCGTGTCGTCGATGAGGTAGACCTTTGGCATCGGGATGTTGGCCGCGATCGACAGCTCCCGAACGACGTTCAGGAGCTGCGGCGCCGCCCGCTCGTCGACGGGCTTCGCCCCAGACGCTGCGAGGACGAGCCTGTCGCCGCCGAAGTAGGCGCCGACGGACATGACGACGGCGAGGACGACGGCGAAGAGGGTCACCGCCACGGCTCCTCCTGGACGGCCGGAGACAAGGTAGCCGATGACGAAGCCGAGGGCGGCGAGGAGGAGGGCGACGAGCCCGGCCAAGAGGACCGAGTTCCGGCGGTTCGCCGCGATCTGGTGGTAGAAGGTCGTCGCCATCGGTCTCTTCTTGCTCGTCAGTTAGCGCCCGTCTGGAGCGGTCGCCTCCCGCCGGCACGGCCGCGAGCGCCCGTGGCGGTCGCGTCGACCGGCGGTCGGCTCCCGTCGGCCAAGGAGCCCAGGGGGCGCCTCCTCGGCCGACCCGGGTCGAGGGGCTGGCAACCCGCCGGGCGGGCGGCTCAGCGGCCGAGGGTGAGGTCGACGGCGGGAACCTGCTCGGCCTCGGGCTCGGCGTCGAAGAAGTCGCGGCGGGTGAAGCCGAAGAGGCCGGCGACGAAGACGTTCGGGACGACGGCGATGGCCGTGTTGTAGTCCATGACCGCGGCGTTGTAGTGCTGGCGGGCGAAGCTGATCTGGTTCTCCGTCGTCGTCAGCTCCTCCTGGAGGGCGAGGACGTTCTCGTTCGCCTTCAGCTCCGGGTAGTTCTCGACGACGGCGAAGAGGGAGCGAAGGGCGCCGGTCAGGATGTTCTCGGCCGTCGCCTGCTCCCGCGGTCCCTGCGCTCCGGCGGCGACGGCGTTCGCCCGGGCCTCGGTCACCCGGGTCAGGACGTCCTGCTCGAAGCCCATATAGCCGCGGACGGCGTTCACGAGGTTCGGGATCAGGTCGTGGCGGCGCTTGAGCTGGACCTCGATCTGGGCCCACGCCTCGTCGACCCGCATCCGGCGCTGGACGAGGCCGTTGTAGATCCCGACGAGGACGAGGCCGATGACGACGGCGAGAACGATGAGGATGATGAGTGCTTCCATCGAACGATGCTCCCGACTGTCGGCCGGGCCACCCCCAGCGGGTCACCCCGCGGGGGAGTCTAGCAGGCTCGCGGGTGCACGACTACCCCCGAGAACCGCCCGGGCGCTGCCGGGGATCGAGCCGGTCCCTCGAGCAGGGATGGTCCGTGGCGGCTGGAGGTGGTGGGCGGTGGAGGACTCGAACCCCCGACATCCTCGGTGTAAGCGAGGCGCTCTGACCAGCTGAGCTAACCGCCCGACGACAACGGCTCGGGGTTCGATCGACGGATCGAGGGGAAATCAGCGAGGGAGGGGTGGTGCCCAGGCCGGGACTTGAACCCGGATGAGTTGCCTCATACGCCCCTCAAACGTACGCGTATACCAATTCCGCCACCTGGGCACGCGACCTTGGGATCCGGGCCTGAGGGGTGGTACCGAGGACGGGATTCGAACCCATACGCCCCTACACGGGGCACTAGCTCCTGAGGCTAGCGCGTCTCCCAGTTCCGCCACCTCGGCACGGAACCCGGATCCCGCGACCGGCGAAGCGTCGCTCGCGGCGTCGCTCACCGATCGTCGGCGAGGCGCCATGTTAGCACATCCCAGAAGCGATCGGAAAGATCCCCCAGGGGTCGGACGGTCGGTCCGACGACGCGATCCGAGAGGACGACCGGTTCCTGCCGCCAGTAGAGCGGAAGGAGGAACGTGTGCTCGGCGAGGTACCGCTGGAGGGTGGCGAAGGCCGCCCGCCGGGTCGCCTCGTCCGCCGGCGTCCGGGCGGCCGTCAGGAGCTTGTCGAGCTGCGGGTCCTGGAGACCGCTGACGTTCGAACCCCCGCCGACGGTCTGGCTCGAGGCGAGCAGCGGGTAGAGATCGGGGTCGTCGCCGATAGCGACGTCGACGAGGGCGGCGTCGAAGTCGCCGCTCCGGAGCTGGGCGCTGTAGGTGGCCGGATCGAGCTCGACGACCCGGACCGAGATGCCGAGCTCGCGCCAATCGGCGGCGACGGCGGCTGCGCTCGCTGCGGCCGTCGGGTTCGCCGCGGCCGTCGGGCAGATGAGCTCGATCTCGTAGGCGGCCTCGCCGCCGGGGGCCCGCCAGGCTCCCTCGACCGTCGTCCAGCCCGCCGAGCGGAGCCCGTCCACCGCCACCGAGGGGGCGTGGGGGACCGTCGGGTTCTCGGCCGGGTCGAAGACCGAGGCCGTCGGCGGGATCGGACCGTCGGCCGGAACGGCGAGGCCGGCCACGACCCGATCGATGAGCGCCCCGCGGTCGATGGCGGCGAGGAGGGCCCGCCGGACGCGGGCGTCGCGGAGCTCCTTGTGGCTCGCCCGCAGGTTCAGAACGACCGTCGAGAGGGTCGTCGTCGGGTAGCGGAGGAGGCGCGAGCCGGCCTCGTCCCCGAGCTCCCTGGCGACCGCCGGGGAGAGGCCGACGGCCGCGTCGAGCTCTCCTCGCCGGTAGGCCGCCACGAGGTCGGCCTCGTCCCGGAAGTACGCCATCTCGATGGCCGCCAGGTCGGGGAGTGGCCGGCCGCCGGCCGCGACCAGTCGGTCGGGAGAGGGCGAGACCGAGCCGCTCCCCTGGGACCCGTACTGGGCAGCTTCGAGGAGAGCCCGGTCCGCGCTCCAGCCCACGATCCGGAAGGGTCCGCTACCGACGGGCTGGAGGACGAAGGGGGCGCCAGCGAGTCGGTCCGCGGGCACGCCCTCGAGGAGATGGCGCGGCACGATCGGCTGGGCGGCGAGGCCGAGGAAACCGGCGACCGGGGTGGCCAGCTCGAAGACGACCGTTCGCTCGTCGGGGGTCGACACGCTCACATCGCTCCACGAGCCGGCGGCCGGACCGTCGTACGCGGGATCCTGGAGGAGGTGGACGGTGAAGGCGACGTCGGCTGCGGTGAGCGGCTGGCCGTCCTGCCAGGTCAGGCCGGGACGGAGGATGAAGGTCCAGGTTCGACCGTCGGCGTCGGACGTCCAGCGCTCGGCGAGGTCGGGAACCCAGCCGTCGCCGGGCCCGGGTCGGACGAGGCCGGAGAAGGCGAGGGCGACGAGATCGCGGGCCGCGCGGTTCCGGGCGGTGAGGGGCGTGACCGAGTCGGGCTGGCCGAGGACACCTTCCCGGTACGGCACGGCCGCCGCGGGCGACGGTGCCGGCGACGGCGAGGGCGACGGCGTCGGACGGGCCGGCGGGAAGCCGCCGGCGACGAGCCCGGTGACGAGGACGGCGAGGACGACGAGGAGAACCCCGACGACGGCCCGGTCGCGTCGGTTCACGGCAGGCGAGGCTGCGTCGCCCGCCGCCCGGATCGTGCCGAGCCCGGGCTCTGTCGCCCCCGGGCCCCGGAGATGCGATCGCGGCGGACCACGGGCGGGCTAGACGGGCTCGAAGAGGAAGGCGACGAGGGCGAAGAGGACGAAGAGGGCGGCGAGGACGATCGTGAACTGCCAGAGCCGCCGCTCGACCCCCCGGCGACTCCGGTAGACGGCCGAATCGCCACCGAAGGTCGACGACAGCCCGGTTCCCCGGGCCTGGAGGAGGATCGCCACGACGAGGGCGGAGGCGACGAGGATGAGGCCGACGGCCAGGAGGGCGTTCACGGCGTGCGGCGCCGTTCGGTGGTTGGCATGGCGGGCCGGATCGTAGCACAGCGGCCCGGCCCGACGGCGAGGGGCGCCGGCCAGAGCGCGGCGCCGGCCGGCCAGAGCGCGGTCTTGCCCTCAGCCGCCCCTCACCCGCCCCTGGGCGGCGACCGCTGCCATGGCGGCGGCGATCCGATCGGGGTCGCCGAGGTAGCGGTGCCCGAGGGGCCGGAGATCGTCGTCGAGCTCGTAGACGAGGGGGACCCCGGTCGGGATGTTGAGGCCGACGATCGCCTCGTCGTCGATCCCGTCGAGGTACTTCACGAGGGCCCGGAGGGAGTTGCCGTGGGCGGCGATGAGGACCCGCTGGCCGGCCCGGATCGCCGGCGCAATCGCCTCGTGCCAGGCCGGCAGGAAGCGGGCCACGGTGTCCTTGAGGGACTCCGAGCGGGGCAGGGCGTCGGCCGGGAGATCGGCGTAGCGCCGGTCGAAGCGCGGGTGCCGCGGATCGTCGAGGTCGAGGGGCGGCGGCGGGACGTCGTAGCTCCGGCGCCAGAGGAGGACCTGCTCCTCGCCGTAGCGGGCCGCCATCTCGGCCTTGTTCAGGCCCTGGAGGGCGCCGTAGTGGCGCTCGTTCAGGCGCCAGTCGTTGACGACCGGCAGCCACATCCGGTCGAGCTCGTCGAGGACGATCCAGAGGGTCCGGATGGCCCGCTTCAGGACCGAGGTGAAGGCGAGGTCGAAGTCGAAGCCCTCCTCCCGGAGGAGGCGAGCGGCTTCGCGCGCCTCGGCGATCCCGGTCTCGGTCAGGTCGACGTCGGTCCAGCCGGTGAAGCGGTTCTCCTTGTTCCAGATGCTCTCGCCGTGGCGGATGAGGACGAGGGTCGGCATGGTCTCGATCTCCAGACGTGCGTCAAGCGTCGGGCCAGGGCCGTGGACCGGGCCCGACCCTACGAGCCGAGGGTACCGGTCGCCGCCTCGACCCGCAGCCCGGCCCTGGCGACGATGCCGGCCATCTCGTCGGGCTTGAGGGAAGCGCCGCCGACGAGGGCGCCGTCGATGGCCGGCTCGGTGAGGAACTCGTCGATGTTCGCCGAAGTGACGCTCCCGCCGTAGAGGACGGGCAGGCTCGCGCCAGCCTCGGGCCAGCCGAGCTCGGCTGCCACCGACCGGATCGCCTCGGCCATCTCGGCGGCATCGACGCCGCGGGCGTTCCGGCCGGTGCCGATGGCCCAGACCGGCTCGTAGGCGACGACGAGCCCGGCCCGGTCGAGCTCGGCCGGGTCGTGCTCGGCGAGGGCGCCCCGCAGCTGTCCGGCCACGACCTCCACGGCCCGGCCCGCTTCCCGCTCGGCGAGCTGCTCGCCGATGCAGAGGATCGGCCGGAGACCGTGCTCGACGGCCCGCCGGAGCTTGCGGCCGATGAGGACGTCGGTCTCCCCGAAGTCGCGGCGTCGCTCCGAGTGGCCGACGATGACCCAGCTCGCCAGCCCGACGAGCATCGGTGCGCTCACCTCCCCGGTGTAGGCGCCGGCGAGCTCGTGGTGGACGTTCTGGGCACCGACGGCCACGTCCTCGCCGGCGACGGCGTCGCGGACGGCGGCGAGGCAGACGAAGGGCGGACAGATGACCCGCGTGACTCCCGGTACCCGGGTCCGGCGGGCGATGGTGGCGGCCAGCTCGCCGGCCTCCATCGGGGTCGTGTGCATCTTCCAGTTGGCGGCAATGACGATCGGTCGCATGAGGCCATGATGCCAGAGGGTCGTCGGTCGGGGTCGGTCCATCGGTCACCGAAGCCCGGGCCCAGGCGGCTCGTCCCCGGCGGGCCGCCCGGGGTCGAGAGCGGCCGGACGGACGGGACCGCCGACGGCCTCCGGTGCCGGGAGAGCCGTCGAGCCGGGGGGTGTCGGCGGCCGGACCCCGGGGCTCCCCCACCCCCTTCGGCGAGGCGGACGAGCCCCTCGAGGGCACGCTGGACGGCGGCCCGAGGGAAGCCGAGGGTGTCGGCGAGCTCGGTCAGGCTTGCCTCGGGGGCCGCCCGGCGTGCCGCCGCGACGGCCCGGACTCGGGGCGCGCAGCGGGCGAGGCGACCGTCGGCGTCGAGGACGTCGATGGCGGCGAGCTGTCGCCAGGCGGCCTCGACACTCCGGACGAGGTTCGCCGATTCGGCGTTCAGGATCCGGTTCAGATCGCCCCGGAGGGCCCGGGACACGGCCCGGGCTTCGAGCTCGAGGACGCTCGCCGTGGCGCCGATCCGGCGGAGGAAGGTCGTCACCGTCTCGCGGCGCTTCCAGACGACGACGCCGCGGCCCCGTCGGATCCGCCAGCGGGCCGGCAAGCCGAGCTCCGAGAGGCAGCCGGCGAGGCGCGGCGCCTCCTCGGCGCCGACGACGAACTCGAGGTGGGTCCGGCCGCCGGCCACCGACAGCGAGCCGGCGGCGAGGAAGCGACCACGAAGCCAGGCGAGGCGGCAGTGCTCGGCCGCCGTCGCCCAGTCGAAGGAGGCCGGGTCGGCGGCACCCGGGACGACCCCCGCCTCTCCGGTATCGGCTCGGCCCAGGCGGAGGGCAAGGCGGGCCAGGGCGCCCTCCCGGGCCGTTCGACGGCGACCGAGGCCGATGGCTTCGGCCCGCCGGTCGCAGGCGCGGGTCGGCTCGATGGCCGCCAGCTCCTCGCGGATGGCGGCCACGAGGGCCCGATCGGGATCGGCGTCGGGCGGCGAGGCAAGGGACGACCGCACCGAGCGCGCCAGGCGCTCCACCGTCGAGTCCTGCGCTCCGCCTCGGGCGATCAGGCGCTCCGGGCCGCCGATCGGCGGCGGGCCCGCCGCTCGGCCTCGACGATCCCCAGGACGGCCGCCGCGAGCCGGCCGGGCTCGTGGTGGTGCGGGTTGGCCGGGTCGACGACCGCCTCGAGGACAAGGCGCGGCTCCGGCGCCACCGCCGGCGGCCAGCGGAGACGGACCGGCTCAGTCGGGCCGTCGCTCGCCGGAGCGAGGGCGCTGTTGGCGAGGACGACGTCGACGAGCCCGGGACCGACGGTCCGGGCGAGGGCCTCGACGTGGTCGGCCAGGTCGAGGCCCGACGTCTCGCCGAGCTGGGTGGCGACGTTGCAGACGTAGATCCGGACGGCGTCGGCGGCCGCCACCGCCTCCCGGATCGGCGGCAGGAGGAGGGGCGGCAGGACGCTCGTGAACAGGCTCCCGGGCCCGAGGACGATGGCGTCGGCCTCCTCGATGGCGGCGATCGCTTCCCGGGAGACGGGGACGCCCTCCGGGGTGAGCCAGATCGCCTCGATGCCGAAGGAGCGGGCGATGGCCGACTGGCCGTCGATGGTCCGCCCGTCCCGGAGGCGGGCGTGGAGGGTGAGCGGGATCGGCGAGACCGGCAGGACCCGTCCGCGGACGGCCAGGACCCGGTTCATCTGGCGGACCCCCTCCTCGAAGTCGCCGCCTTCGACGGCGGCCATGGCGGCGATGAGGAGGTTGCCGACGGCGTGCCCGGCCAGGCGGTCGACCGGCGCCCTTCGGTCGGCGGCGGCGGGCGTCCCCTTGCGGGCCGCCGTTCGCTCGGGGTCCGCCGTGCCCTCGGCCGGTTCCTCTGGCTCGCGCCCGGCCTCGGGCTCCGGGAAGCGGTACTGGAGGAGGCGGCCCATGAGCGGCTCGGCGTCGGCGAGGGCGACGAGGCAGTTCCGAATGTCCCCGACGGGCGGGACTCCGAGGACCCCCCGGAGGACCCCGGAGGAGCCGCCGTCGTCGGCCACCGAGACGATGGCCGTCAGGTTGCTCGTGTGCTCCTTCAGGCCGCGGAGGAGGACGGACAGGCCGGTGCCGCCGCCGATGGCGACGATCCGCGGGCCCCGGGCGAGGAACCGCTTCTGGTAGATGACCTCGACGAGGGGTTGGTCCTGATCGCCACCCCGAAGGGGGTCGGTGAGGGCCTGGATGAGCCGGAGGGAGCCGTAGAGGAAGAGGCCGGTGCCGAGGGCGGCCAGGATCGCCCCCCGGGCGGCGTAGGGGAGGAACTGGAGGGTGACGAGGAAGAGGAGGGCCTGGAGGGGGCCTTCGACCTCGATGTCCCGATAGACCTGGCGGAGGACGAGGGCGCCGGC
This sequence comes from Chloroflexota bacterium, assembly GCA_026004015.1. GTDB lineage: Bacteria > Chloroflexota > Limnocylindria > Limnocylindrales > CSP1-4 > BPIH01. The sequence continues at coordinate 225,343 of BPIH01000002.1, forward strand.
GAGGGCGAGACCGAGCTCCCCGAGGAAGACGACGAGGAGCCAGCGCTTCACCCCCATCCCCGGCCGGAGCCAGGTCCGGAGGGAGGGGCGACCGGGGTGGCCGCCGCTCGGCCCCGAGCCCGCCCGATCGACGCTCCTCATCCTCGTTCGAGCTCCCGGTGGAAGACGGCCACGGAGCCGAGGTCCCGCTCGGTGAGCCACGCCGCCAGCTCCTCGGCGATGACGATGGAGCGGTGGTAGCCGCCCGTGCAGCCGATGGCGATGGTGAGCCGACTCTTCCCCTCGGCGACGTAGGCCGGAATGGCGAACTCGAGGAAGGCCTCGACGTGCTCGAGGAAGCGCCGGGCGATGGGCTGCTCGAGGACGTAGCGGCGGACGGCTTCGGTCAGGCCCGACAGCTGCCGGAGCTCGGGCACGTAGTAGGGGTTCGTCATGAAGCGGACGTCGAAGACGAGGTCGGCTTCGAGGGGGATGCCGAACTTGTAGCCGAAGCTGATGAGCTGGACCGCCAGGCGGTCGGGTTCGGGGGCGTTGCCGAGTTCGGTGAAGATCCGCTCCCGGAGTTCGCGGAGGGAAAGGTCCGAGGTGTCGAGGATGACGTCGGCCTCCTCCCGGACCGGCTCGAGGAGCCGCCGCTCGGCGGCCACCGAGCTGGCGATTCCCCGTCGATCGCCGAGGGGGTGGCGGTGGCGGGTCTCCGAGAAGCGCCGGATGAGGACCTCGTCGCGGGCCTCGAGGAAGACGACCTGGGGCCGGATGCCGCGCCCCTCGAGGGCGCCCCGCATGGCCGCCAGGGCGACCGGGGCGTCGCCGGCCCGGACGTCGAGGACGATGGCGACCTTGGCGAACCGTTCCCGATCGGAGCTGACGAGCTCGGCGAGGGACGGTAGGAGCTCACCGGGCAGGTTGTCGACGACGGTGTAGCCGATGTCCTCGAAGAGCTTTGCCGCCGCCGTCTTGCCGGCCCCCGAGAGGCCGGTCAGGATGACGACGTGCTGCGGTCGCCGGGGCCCGCGGCGCGACGCCGGCCGTGCCGACCGGGTGGCGGGGGCCGCGGCTGCCGTCCGAAGCGGAACGTCCTCGCTCGCCATCGCCGCCAGTCTACCCTCGTCGGGACGGGTCCCAGCTCCGCGGGTCGCTCGGGCGGGCCCTCGGCTCGCGATGGCCCGGCTTCAGCGACCGCTCCGGGCGATGAAGAAGATCGTCGCTTCGAAGAGGACGTACATCGTCACCCCGAGGGCCGTCGGGCTGACGATGTCGCCGCCGGGGGTGACCATGGCGGCGAAGATGGCGATGCCGAGGATGACGTAGCGGCGGGAGCTCCGGAGCCGGGCGCTCGTCACGATCCCGACCCGCGACAGCCCGTAGAGGAGGATCGGGAACTCCATGACGAGCCCGAAGGCGAGGAAGAGGGTCGTCACGAAGTCGAAGTACGGCCCGGCGGCGAGGTCGCTCCGGAGGGGTCCCCCGGTGAAGCTGAGGAGGAACTGGACGGCGAAGGGGAGGACGATGTAGGCGACCGCCACGCCGAGGGCGAAGAAGAAGAGGGCGAGCGGCACCCAGGGCCGGACGATCCGCCGCTCCTCGGCGGTCAGGCCGGGGGCGACGAAGGCCCAGGCCTGGTGGAGGATGACCGGCATCGCCAGGATGACGCCGACGACGACGGCGACCCGGAGGTGGATGACGAAGGCGTCGCCGGGGCCGAGGATCTGGACCTGCCGGTCCGGGAGGGGGGCGACGAGGATCTCGATGACCCGTTCGGCGAAGACGAAGCCGACCGCGCTCCCGGCGGCGACGGCGAGGACCATCCGGATGAGCCGGGTCCGGAGCTCGGCGAGGTGGTCGACGAGGGACATGACCTTCTCCTCGCCGACCTCCGCCGGCACCCTCACCTCCGCCGGCAGCACCTCATCGGCCATCGCCTCGGGCCCTCGACGCCCGTCCGCGCGGGCGGTGACGCGGCCGTCGCTCGGCCGCGGCGTCGTCGTCTCGGATCACGAACCGGTCTGGCCGGGCCGCTCGCCTCCGCTCGTCCCGCCGTCGGCCCCGGCCACGCCGCCGCTGCCGCCCGTCGGCGTCCCCGACCCGCCGCCGGGCGCCGCGGACTGGCCGGCGGGCTCGCCGCGGGCGGCCGAGGTAACGTCGCTCGCGGCCTGGCGGAACTCGCGGATGGCCCGCCCGAGGGCACTGCCGACCTCGGGGAGCTTGCCGGGCCCGAGGATGATGAGGGCGAGGAGGAGGATGAGGATCAGCTCCCCCGGACCGAGATTGAAGGGCATGTCGCTTCCTCGAACGCGTCGTGTCGGGGTCGGGTCGGCGCGGCCGCCGTCGCAGGGGTTCCTGACGGCCGATCCGTCCGCCCCGCCCGCCTACGATAGCACAGCGAGCCTCGCCGACCACGCGGCGGCCGCCTCGGCGAGGCGCTCGGCGACGTCCCGGCGCCGCGGCCGCTCCCCGCCGGGGGGCGCCCCCCGGGCCGCGTCGGCGATGCCTCGGGAGACGTTGACGAGGAGCCCGCCGCCTGGACGACCCCCGGCCGGGGCTTGGCGGGCCGGCCCCGCCTCGAGCACGGCCGCCACGTCGCCGCCCTGGGCCCCGACCCCCGGAACGAGGAAGGCCGTCCCCGGGACGGCGTCGCGGATTCCCCGGAGCTCGGCGGGCGCCGTGGCCCCGACGACGAGCCCGAGGCGGTCGGCGATCGCCCCAGGCGAGAGCGAGGCGGGCGACCCGGAGGTAGAGGGGTTCGCCGGCGACGGCGAGGTCCTGGATCTCGGCGCCGCTCGGGTTCGAGGTCCGGCAGAGGACGTAGACGAAGCGGTCGCCGCGCTCGAGGAAGGGCTCGAGGGCGTCCCGGCCGAGGTACGGATTCAGGGTGACCGCGTCGGCCCCGAGGCCGTCGAAGAGGGCGACGGCCTGGCGGGCCGCCGTCGAGCCGATGTCGGCCCGCTTCGCGTCGGCGATGAAGGGGCAGTCGGCGGGGAGCCGAGCCCGGAGCCGCTCGAGGGCCGCCAGCCCGGCCGAGCCGAAGGCCTCGAAGAAGGCGAGGTTCGCCTTGACCGCCGCCGCGTGGGGTGCGGCCGCCTCGAGAAGGAGCGAGGCGAAGGCCTCGACGCCCCGGCGGTCGGCCCGGAAACCGGCCGGCAGGCGCGCCGGGTCGGGATCGAGGCCGAGGCAGAGGACCGAGCCGACGGCAGCGGTCCGGACGGCGAGCCGGTCGAGGTAGCCGCCGGAGGCGGGTTCGCCGCCGGACGGCTGACGCGGAGCCATGGCCGACCTACGGGGCCGTCGCCGACGGGCCCGGGCTCCCGACCGCCCCGTCCGAGGGGCGGATGGTCGGGGTCTCGCTCGGCGGCGGAGACGGCGGCAGCTCGTCGGCGGGGATGAACCAGTCGGGTCGGGAGGCGCCGTCGAGGCCGCTGACCCTCGTCAGGTCGAGGACGTCCCCGACCCGCCAGTTCGGGGCCTCGCCGTCGAGGCCCACCATCCGGAGGTCGACGATCTGACCGCTGAGGTGGAGGAAGGCGATGGCGTCGCCCCGCGGCGACCAGGTCGGCGACCAGGAGCGGCCGTCGTCGGTGAGGCGGAGGAGCTCGACCCCCGTCCGGGCGTCGAGGACGACGACGTCGGTGCCGAAGGGGCCCGTCTTCGTCGCTGCCAGATAGCGGCCGTCGGGCGACCATGACGGGGCGAGATAGCCGGGGCCGGTCACCGCGGCGCTCTTCTTCGTGTCCGGGTCGTAGCGCCAGATGGCGGGCGCGCCGTTCCGGCCTTGACGATCGTTGCGGACGTAGGCGACGAGGGCCCCGTCGGGGCGCCAGGCGGGATCCTGGTGGCCGAAGGGGGCCGTCTGGGGCGCACCGGTCGCCCGGCTGAGCTTCTTCGTCGTCGGATCGAAGAACTGGAGGACGACGTCGCTCTTGCTCGGATCCGGGCCGTCCGAGACGAGGGCGATGGGCCGGCCGGCCGGGCCCGGATCGGGCTCTCGGATCCAGTAGAACCAGGTGTAGCGGCCCGCGCGGAAGCGCCCGCTCAGGACCTCCTCCTCGCCGGTCCCGTCGGGCCGGATCCGCATGAGGACGGGGACGGTGAGGGTGTACCAGGTCGCCCGACCCTGGGCCGGGTAGAGGCCCCGCTCCTCGTGCCGCCGCACGAAGTAGATCCAGGCGCCGTCGGGGGACCAGGCCGGTTCGGCGTCGGAGCCGGAGCGGGTGAGGCGGCGGACGTTCGTCCCACTCTGGACCCAGATGTCGCCCTGCTTGACGTAGACGATGGAGCCCGGGACGTCGGCCCGCGGGTCGGGGATGACGACGTCCGAGGGAGCCGGGGTGATGGCCGGCCCGCCGTTCCCACCGTTGCCGCCACCGCCGACGGTCACCGGCAGTCGACCGGAGAAGAGGCCGACCGTCGCCACGGCGACGACGACGAGGAGGACGGCGGCCCCGATCGGGGCCAGGGTCGGCCCTCCGGGTCCGACGCCGTACGGGTCGTTGCGCCTCGGCCGCCCGAGGCCGGCGGGGTTGCCCATCACGCCTCGCGAATCGATCCCGCACCGGGGCCGCCGACGGTGCCGCCGACCGTGCCGCCTCTCGCCCCGGCAACCGTCGCCTCCCCGGCTGGACCTGCTCGACCCGCGAGCCCGGCCCGGCCGGCCAGCCCGGCGAGCCCGGCGAGCTTGGCGAGCTCGCCGACGAGGCCGCTCGAGGCGAGGTCGCGGATCTCGAGCTGGAGGGCTTCGATCCCCCCGAAGATACGGCTCGCCACCCGGGCGACGACGTCGACCCGGTCGCCCTCGGCGAGGCGCCCGGCGAGGTCGTCCCTTCCGAAGGCGATGGCGTCGAGGACGTCGGGCCGCCGCCGCAGGACGAGCTGGGTGTGACCGCCGTTGACGGACCGGACCCGGGCCACCTCGAGGCCGCAGACGGCGACGAGCGGCTCTGGATTGCCGGGACCCGTGGGAGCGAGGAGGGCGAGCTCCCGGACGAGGCCGTAGTCGACTCGCGACGGCGGCAGGACGAGGTCGACGGGCAGGACCGGTCGCGGATCCGGCGGGCCGGCCGAGGCGACGAGGGCGGTGAAGCGCTCGACGAAGACCGGCCAGCGCTCGACCTCGATCTCGAAGCCCGCCGCCCCCGGATGGCCGCCGTAGCGGACGAAGAGGTCCCGGCAGGCGTCGAGGAGAGCGGCGAGGTCGAGGCCCGGGCCGCTTCGGCACGAGGCGCGGATGAGGGACCCGAGCTCGGCACCGACGACGGCCGGGCGGCCGGTCTCCTCGGCGAGGCGCGCGGCGGCGAGGCCGACGATACCGACCGGCCACGGCCCGCGGGTCACGACGGCCACCCCGTCACCCGGGGGAACGGCCGCCCGGGCGGCCTCGACGACCTCCCGGGTGAGATCGCGGCGCGTCGCGTTCGCCGCTTCGAGTCGGGCCGCCAGCTCGCGGGCCTCGGCCGGGTCGTCGGTGAGGAGGAGGCGGGCGGCTTCGGTCGCCTCGCCGATCCGGCCGGCCGCGTTCAGGCGGGGCGCGATGGCGTAGGCAATGGTGTCGAGGTCGAGGGGCCGGTCGCGGAGGCCGGCGACCGCGAGGAGGGCGGCGATCCCCGGGCGCGGCCGCTCGGCGAGGGCCTGGAGACCGAGCCGGGCGATGGCTCGGTTCTCGCCCAGGACCGGGGCGAGGTCGGCGACGGTGCCGATGGTGGCCAGATCGACCCCGTCGACGACGCCGGCGGCATCCCCGCCGAGGGCGTCACGAAGGAGCCCGGCGATCTTGAAGGCGACCCCGCTCCCGGCGAGGCGTCGATCCGGGTAGTCGACCTCGGGCCGATGGGGGTTGACGACGGCGAGGGCCGGCGGCAGCTCGTCGGGCAGGCGGTGGTGATCGGTGACGACGACGTCGATCGCGGCCGCCCGAGCGAGCTCGATCTCGCGATGGCTCGTCGAGCCGGTGTCGACGGTGACGATGAGGGACGCCCCGGCGTCTCGGGCGGCCTCGACGGCGCGGACGGAGAGACCGTGCCCCTCCTCGAGGCGCGACGGGACGTACGGGACGGCGTCGATGCCGAGGGCACGGCAGGTCCGAACGACGATGGCGAGCCCCGTCAGACCGTCGGCGTCGAAGTCGCCGAAGACGAGGATGCGTTCCCCGTCGTCCCGCGCCCGTCGGAAGCGATCGACGACGAGCTCGGCGTCGGGCAGGAGGCGGGGGTCGTGCAGCCCGGCCGTCGGATCGCCGAAGAAGCTCGCCGCCCCGGCCGGATCGGTGACGCCGCGGCCGGCGAGGATGGCCGCCACCCGCTCGCTCGCCCCCCGCTCCCGGACGGCGGCGACGAAGGCTGGATCGAGGGGAACGGGATCGCGCGGTAGCCAGCGGAAGCGCGGTTCGACCACGTGCTCAGTCTGCCAGGGCGGACCCATCGGCGACTCGTCGCCGCCCGGAGCGGGTCGATCCTTCGTCGGGCGCCCTCACCGGGCCGGTCGTCGCGCAAGCCGCCCGCCGGCTGCCGGTCGGCCGGCTCGCTCGTCCTCCCAGAGCTGCCAGGTCACGAGGATCTGGCTGGCATTGAAGATGGAGGAGTACGTGCCCGAGACGATGCCGATGACCATGGCCAGGACGAAGGTTCGGATCGTCTCGCCCCCGAAGAGGAGGAGGGTGAGGAGGACGAGGACGGTCGTGAAGCTCGTGTTGATCGAGCGGCCCAAGGTCTGGAGGATGGAGTGGTTGACGATCCGGTCGAAGGGCTCGCCCGAGTGCCGGGCCCGGTTCTCGCGGATCCGGTCGAAGACGACGATGGTGTCGTGGACGGAAAAGCCGATGACGGTGAGCATCGCCGTCACGAAGAGGCCGTCGATCTCGATCCGGAAGAAGGTTCCGAGGATGGCGAAGATGCCGACCACGACGACGACGTCGTGGAGGAGGGCGACGAGGGCCGCCACTCCCATCTTCACGTCGTGGAAGCGGAAGGTGATCCAGAGCAGGATCCCGAGGGAGCCGATGAGGATGAGGACGAGGGCCTGCTGGACGAGGTCGGCGCTCACGACGGGGCCGATGGTCGTCAGGGAGGCCTGCTCGGCGATGGGGCCGAAGCGGTCCTGGAGGGCGGCCGCGACCTCGCCGAGGCGGCCCTGGGTCGGGATGGCGCCGGCCCCGGGGGCCGCCGGCGACGGGCTCGGGCTCGGCGAGGGGGAGGCGGCGGGCGAGGGGCTCGCCGACGGGCTCGGGCTCGGCGAGGCGGTCGGTTCGGGCGAGGAGGAGGCGGCCGGACTCGCGCTCGGCGAGGCCTCGGGCGAGGGGCTGGCGGACGGCGACTCGCTCGGCGAGGCGGTCGGTTCGGGCGAGGAGGAGGCGGCCGGACTCGCGCTCGGCGAGGCCTCGGGCGAGGGGCTGGCGGACGGCGACTCGCTCGGCGCTGGCGATGGGGAGGCGACGGGCGCGCTCGGGACCGGGGAGGGACTGGGGCTGGTCGCCGGGCTGGGGCTCTGGGAGGGGCTCGGGCTCGGCGACGGCGGCGGCGTCGCCAGGTCGACGGGCTCCGTCCGGATCTCGAAGAAGCCCGACGGCTGCTTCGTCACCGTCGTGCTCGTGAAGCCCTTCTCGGCGAAAACCGCCGCCACCTCTTGTGAGGAGACGTCGGGGTTCTCGAAGCGGATAACCCACCGCGTGCCGCCGGTGTAGTCGATGGTGAAGCGGAGACCCACGTCGCCCCCGGTGATGGGCGTCAGAAGGATGAAGAGGAGGCCGGGGACGGTGACGAGGAGGGAGAAGGCGTAGAACCAGCGTCGCTTGCCGACGACGTCAAACACGGCTCCGGGCCTCCCCCTTCGTGCCCCGGGGCAGAGGCCGAGCGACGAACTCCGCCTCCGAGACGCCGTAGAGACTCGCCCGTCGCGCCCAGTCCCGGGCGACGACGAAGCGGAGGATCGTCCGGGTGACCGTGATGGCCGTGAACATCGAGATGAGGACGCCGATCATGAGGACGAGGGCGAAGCCGCGGATGACCGACGAGCCGAACCAGAAGAGGATGAAGGCGGTGATGAGGCTCGACACGTTCGAGTCGAGGATCGAGTTCCAGGCCCGGCTGAAGCCGGCCTCGATGGCCGCCGTCAGCGACTTCCCGGCCCGCACCTCCTCCTTCGTCCGCTCGAAGATGAGGATGTTCGCGTCGACGGCCATGCCGACCGAAAGGACGAAGCCGGCGATCCCGGCCAGGGTCAGGGTGACCGGCACGAGCCGGAAGACGGCGAGGACGAGGAGGGCGTAGTAGAGGAGGGCGAGGCCGGCGAGGAGGCCCGGCAGCCGGTAGTGGACGAGCATGAAGACGAAGACCAGGCCGATCCCGATGACGGCCGCCACGATGCTCTGGCGGAGGAACTGCTCGCCGAGGGTCGGCGCGATCTGCTCGATGGAGACTTCCTGGATCGGGAACGGGAGTGAGCCGTAGCGGAGGACGGTGACGAGGTTCGTCGCCTCAGCGAGGGTGAAGCCGGCACCGCCACCGGTGATCTGACCCTGACCGCCGGTAATCGGGCTCCGGATGACGGGGGCCGAGATGACGACGTTGTCGAGGACGATGGCGAACTGGCGGCCGACGTTCTTCGATGTGTACTCGGCGAAGAGCCGGGCCCCTTCGCTCTTGAGGGTGAAGTCGACGGCCCGTTGTCCAAGCTGGTCGGTCCCGAGGCTCGCGCTGGCGATCTCCTCGCCACCGAAGAGGGGCGGGCAGGTCGTCAGGTCGAGGGTCATCCCGTCCTGGATCGTCGTCGGGCAGCTTCCCTCGATGGGCACGAACTCGAGCTTGCCGGTCTGACCGACGAGCTTGCGGACGGCCTCGGGGTCCGAGACGCCGGGGATCTCGACGACGATCCGGTCGGTGCCCTGGGTAACGACGACGGGCTCGGCGACGCCGATGGCGTTCACCCGGCGCTCCACGATGTCGCGGATGACGTTGAGATCGGCCTGGCCGGGCTGGCGGCCCTCGGCGGGGAGGGCCTGGTACTCGACCCGGAGACCGCCCTCCAGGTCGAGGCCGAGCTTCGTCTCGAGGACCCGCCAGTCGCCGGTCGGGTCGCCCCAGGGGACGCGGACACCGGGCACGAAGTCGACGACGAGCGCGGCGAGACCGAGGACGGCGATGAGGAATGGGAGGGCGCGTCGCATCGGGCGGCACTATACCAGCCGTCGGTGCCGATCGCGGGAGCGCCGGGTCGGCGGGTGGCGCGGGCGGCCCCGACGGCCCCCTTCAGGCTTCGAGGGCGGCCTTGATCTCGGCGGCGAGCTTGGGGCCGATCCCGGGCACCGCCGCGATCTGCTCGACCGGCGCCTCGCGGACCCGCTTGAGGGAGCCGAAGGTCCGGAGGAGGGCCGCGCGTCGCTTCGGCCCGATGCCCCGGAGCTCGTCGAAGACCGAGCGGACGGCCCGCTTCGCCCGGAGCTTCCGGTGGTAGCCGACGGCGAACCGGTGGGCCTCGTCCCGGATCCGCTGGACGAGGTAGAGCCCCTGCGAGGTCGGCGGCAGGACGATCGGTTCCGGGCGGCCCGGCAGGAAGAGCTCCTCCCGCTCCTTCGCCAGCCCGGCCACCGGCAGATCCTCGAGCCCGAGCTCGGTCAGGACCTCGACCGCCGCCGAAACCTGGCCCTTGCCGCCGTCGATGATGACGAGGTCGGGCATCGCCCAGCGGCGCTCCTCCTCGCTCCCCTCCTCCCCTGCCCGCGCTCGCCGGAAGCGGCGGCGGAGGACCTCCTGGTGGCTGGCGTAGTCGTCGGGGCCGCGAACGGTCCTGACGGCGAAGCGTCGGTACTCGCCGGTCCGGGGTTTGCCGTCGACGAAGACGACCATGCTCGCCGTCGTCTCCTTGCCCTGGAAGGTGCTGACGTCGTAGCACTCGATCCGTTCCGGGGGTCCGGGGAGGCCGAGGGCCGCGGCCAGCTCCTCCAGGGCCTGGCGGGTCCGGCCACGGTCGGCGAGCCAGCGGGCGTGCTCACGGGCGAGGGTCTCGGCAGCGTTCCGGGCGGCGAGGTCGAGGAGCTCCCGCCGCTCGCCCCGCTTCGGGACCCGGAGCCGGACGGACCCGCCCCGGCGGCCCGCCAGCCAGGCCTCGAGCTCGGCCGTCGTCGGCGGCAGGACCGGGACGAGGATCTCCCGGGGCAGGCTCGAAGCCTGGGCGTAGTACTGCTGGAGGAAGGCGCCCACGACCTCGCCGTCGGGGGCGTCGCGATCGGCGTCGAGGAGGAAGACGTCCCGGGCGACGAGCTTCCCGGAGCGGACCCCGAAGAGCTGGACGGCGGCCTCGTTGTCCTGGCGCGCGAGGCCGAAGCAGTCGAGCTCGGTCCGCTCGAAGGCCGCCATCTTCTGGCTCTCCATGGTCCGCTCGATGGCCCGGATCTTGTCGCGGAGGGCGGCCGCCCGTTCGAAGTTCAGGGCCTCGGCGGCGGCCTCCATGTCGCGGCGGAGGGAGCGGAGGATCGCCTCCTGGCGCCCTTCGAGGAAGAGCTCGACCTGGGCGATGTCCGCCCGGTAGTCGGCCTTGCTGATCGCCCCGATGCAGGGGCCCTGGCAGCGCTTGATGTGGTAGAGGAGGCAGGGTCGCTGGAGGGCCCGCTCGCCCTCGCGGATCGGGATCGTGCAGGTCCGAAACGGGAAGAGCCGCCGGATGAGGTTCATCGCCGCGTCGACGGAGCTCGCCGAGGCGTAGGGGCCGAAGTAGCGGCTGCCGTCCTCGACGAGCTTGCGGGTCCGTTCGACGCGGGGGAAGTCGTCGGCCAGGGTGATCTTGATGAAGGGGTAGCTCTTGTCGTCCTTGAGGCGGACGTTGAAGCGGGGCCGGTGGCGCTTGATGAGGTTCGCCTCGAGGAGGAGGGCCTCGGAGACGGAATCGGTGACGGTGACGTCGACGTCGGCCACCCGGTCGATGACGGCCCGGATGCGCTGGATCTCGCCGGCCGACGGGGCCGCCTTCTGCCAGTAGCTCCGGACCCGGCTCCGGAGGTTCTGGGCCTTGCCGACGTAGAGGACCTCGCCCTGGGCGTCGCGCATGACGTAGACGCCGGGCTGGGTCGGCAGGGTCGCCAGGGTCGCTTCGAGTTCGGGGGTCACCCGATGAATCTAGGTCGAATCCGGGCCGCTCGCGGCGGAGCACGATGGAAGCGGGCCCCGGACGGAGCCCGCTTCTCAACCGTGCTGGACTCGCAGCCTACGGTGCCGTCGCCAGGTTGACGATCCGGCCGTCCGTCGTCGGGGTGATGGTTCCGAGGGATTCGATGTAGTCGAGGAGGACCTGGGCGTCGAGGTCGCGGGTCACGCCCTGGCCGTCGGCGAACATCGTGTACCCGTCGCCGCCGGCGTTCACGAAGTTCGGCAGGGCGAGGGTGTACGTCGTCCCGTCGGGGAGGATCGGGGTCCCGTCGGTCAGCTCGACCGACTTCACCCGGCTCCCGACCGGATCCCGAGAGTCGTACACGAACCGGAAGCCCGAGATCTGGGGGAACCGCCCGTCGGCGGCCGTTCCGTCGGCGGCGACCCTGCTTACCCCGTTCTCGAGGGCAGCCCAGAGCTGGGCGCCGGTGACGGTCCGGGTCACCACGATGTTCCCGAACGGGAGGACCGTGAAGACGTCGCCGACGACGAGATCGAAGGGCGGCGGCGCCGACCGATCGAGGGTCGGGTCGAGCGGGGTGTAGCTCGAGGGCAATGGCGCCCGGATCCCGCCGTCGCTCATGAGGGCGAGCTGGGTCCCGTAGCGGAGTCGCGTCCCGTCGGCGATGAGGTCGCCGATCGCCACTTCCTGGCGGCGCTCGATGTTGCCGCCCCGGACGAAGACGTTGGTCGCCACCCCGATCTTCCGATCGAACGCGGCGGCCAGGTCGGCCCGGAACGGCTCGAGCATGGCGAGGATCGCCGGGTCGGGCGTCACGGCGGCGGCCGTCGGGGTCACGAATTCGTGGGTCCAGTCGAGGAGCCGGCCGGTCCCCCGGTGGACGGTCAGGGTCGTCCGGGAATACGTCAGCCCCTTGCTCCGGTTCTCGAAGACGAGCTGGCCGTTGATGACGCCCTGCCATTGGACGTCGGTGTGGTCGCCGATGATGGCGTGGAAGCCGTGGAGGGCCGCCGCGAAGTCGATGAGCGGACCCTGCGGGTTTCCGTCGGCATCGAAGTTCGTCACCCCCTTGTGGACGATGACGATGAAGACGCTGGCACCCTGCTTCTTGGCCGCCTCCCGGGCCCGGTTTGCCGCCGCCACCGAATCGGTCACCTCGATCGTCCCGAAGCTCCCCGGGAAGACGAGGCTCGGCGCCTCCTCGTTCGTGATCCCGATGACCGCGACGCGGAGCCCCCGGAACTGGACGATGGCGAAGTCCTCGACGCCCGAGAGGTTCTCGTCACGGCTCGCGAGGTTCGCCGACACGTAGCGGTACGGCTGGCCGGGGACGGCGGGATCGGTCGAGCCGGCGAGGTCGATCATCGCCTGGAGGTGGGCGATCCCGCGGTCGAAGTTGTGGTTCCCGAAGGTGCCGACCTGGATCCCCATCTCCGCTCGGCGAGGACGGCCGGCCGCTCCTCGAAGAAGCCCGAGAGCGGCGGGCTCGCTCCGAAGTCGTCGCCGGCGGTCAGGGTGATCGTGTTCGGGTTCCGCTCCCGATCGGCGGCGAAGTACGCCGCCAGGACCGCCGCCCCGCCGACGCCGCCGACGGGGTCGAGCTGGCCGTGCCAGTCGGAGACGTCGAGGATCTGGAGGTCGATGGTCGGGCCGGGCGGCACGGCCGGCAGCTGGCCGGCGGCCGCCGACGGGACGAGCAGGGCGACGAGGAGCGCGACGAGGAGGGGCACGACGCCGTGCCGGCGTGCGGGCCCGCGGGACGGACTGGCCATGGTCGATCCTCCGCTATGGATCGTCCCCGTCCCCGGCCGTGGGACGCGTGCTCTGTGGCGGTGATGGTACCGCGGGGAGAGTCGCCCGACCAGCTCCGGCGGTGGCCCCGCTCCTTCGGCGCCGAACACGGAGGAGCGGGCCCCAAGGGAGCCCGCTTCCTGGTCGTGGCCGCAGGAGCCCTACTTCAGCTTGAAGTAGGCGCTGATCGTCGAGCCGTCGTCGAGCAGGAGCGTCGTCTTGTAGCACTTGGACGGAGTCGCCGGCGTCTTCCAGTTGAAGATGAACTGGCCGGCGGTCCAGTCGTAGCGGAGGACGGTGCCGCCGGTGGCGGTGAGCTCGACGGGTGACTCGGTCATGTCCTCGAAGGCGTTGCAGGCCACCTGGCGGTACGTCAAGGTGTCGACGATCGCCGTGTCGGTCAGCTCGAGGGCGCCCGCGAAGACCTCGAACTTCAGCGGGACGGTGCTCCCCGCCTTCACGGTGTTCACCACCGGAACGGGGTCGACGGGGCGGTAGAACCCGTATGTCTCCCAGGCGAGGACGGTGTACGTCCGCGTGGCCGTCGCCACGTTGTCGGCCTTGTCGGTCGCTGTAGCCGTGAGGGTGTGGCTCCCGACGGTCGTCCCATAGCCGGTGACCGCGCAGCCGGCGAGGCCGCTGAGCGCATCGGTCGCCGTGCACGTCGGCTCGGCCGGGACGAAGCCGAAGTAGTACGACCCCCCGTCGGCCGGGCCGCCGATCCAGGTGAGGTCGGTCGGCGGGGTGAGGTCGATGTTGATCCCCGACTGGGTGTCGGAGGCGGTGTTGCCGGCGCTGTCGGTGCAGGTCCCGGTCGCCGACTGGTTCGCGCCCTCCGTCGAGATCGTCTCGCTCACGGTCGCGCTGACCGGACCCGCGGTCGCATCGGTGCAGCTCCAGGAGAGCGTCACCGGGCTGTTGTTCCAGCCGTTCGCGTTCGGGGCGGGGTTCTGGCCGGAGTACGTGATCGTCGGGGCGGTGAGGTCGACGTCGACGTCCGAGACGCTGGCCGTGGCGCTGTTGCCAGCGTTGTCGACGGCGGTCCCGGTGTGGCTCTGGTCCTCACCCTCGCCGAAGGTGTAGGGGTCGGTGCAGCTGGCGATCCCGCTCGTCGCGTCGGTGCAGGTGTAGGTCACCGTCGGCGCCCCGGTGGCGAGGTTGTACCAGCCCGTTGTTCCGTCGGGGCTCCGATCAAGGGCGGCGCTGATCGTCGGGGCGGTGAGGTCGACGTCGACGTCCGAGACGCTGGCCGTGGCGCTGTTGCCGGCGTTGTCGACGGCGGTCCCGGTGTGGCTCTGGTCCTCACCCTCGCCGAAGGTGTAGGGGTCGGTGCAGCTGGCGATCCCGCTCGTCGCGTCGGTGCAGGTGTAGGTCACCGTCGGCGCCCCGGTGGCGAGGTTGTACCAGCCCGTTGTTCCGTCGGGGCTCCGATCAAGGGCGGCGCTGATCGTCGGGGCGGTGGCGTCGTAGTTGAACGTCACCGAGCCGGAGGCGCTGTTCCCGGCGGCGTCGGTGCAGGAGCCGGACACCGAGACGCTCGCACCGTCCGGACCGCTGTAGACGACCGGGCCGTCGCAGGTGACGGCATCCGACAGGCTGTCGTCCGCGGTGAAGGTGACGGTCACGGCGTGGTTGTACCACCCGTTGTGGTCGGGCGGCCGGCTCAGGGTCGCCGTGACCGTCGGCGGTGTCTTGTCGATGCTGATCCCGCTCGCCGTCGCGGAGGCGCTGTTGCCTGCCTTGTCCGTGCACGAGCCGCTAGTCGACTGACCGGCGCCCTCGGTCGAGATCGTGACCGGCGGGTCGCAGGCGTCGATGCCGGAGAGGGCGTCGGTTCCGGAGAAGGTGACCACGACATCGGTGTTGTTCCAGCCGTTCGCGTTCGGAGCGGGCGCGGCAGCGGCCGAGACAGACGGCGGGGTGAGATCGATGTTGATCCCCGACTGGGTGTCGGAGGCGGTGTTGCCGGCGCTGTCGGTGCAGGTCCCGGTCGCCGACTGGTTCGCGCCCTCCGTCGAGATCGTCTCGCTCACGGTCGCGCTGACCGGACCCGCGGTCGCATCGGTGCAGCTCCAGGAGAGCGTCACCGGGCTGTTGTTCCAGCCGTTCGCGTTCGGGGCGGGGTTCTGGCCGGAGTACGTGATCGTCGGGGCGGTGGCGTCGCGCTTGATCGTGACCGAGACGCTCGAGGTGCCGCCAGCGCTCGTGGCCGTGCAGGTCAGCGTCGTCCCGGTCGTGTCGCTCGAGATCGTCGTGGGATCGCAGCCGGAGGTCGAGGTCACCGTCGACTCGGGGTCACTCACCGACCAGCTGACGGTCACGGTCGAAACGTACCAACCGTTGGCACCGAGCGTGCCGCTGATCGTCGGCGTGACGACCGGCGGCGTCGTATCGCTCGGTGGGCAGGGGCTCGTGGCGCCGCTGACAACACTGCTCGAGCTGCTCTGCGGGCCGGGCGCGTTCTTGAAAGCCTCGACCCGAATGTAATACGTCGTCCCGCACGTAAGCCCGGTAAGCGTGTGCGATCGCGAGTTGTTGTCGCCCGCAGTGGGAGCGATGCTCACGGTCGAGGTGAGGCTGGCGCTGCTGAGCCCGTAGTGGATCCGGAAGCCGTCCTCGTTGCTACAGTCGTCGAGCCAGCCGACGGTGAGGGACGTCGCCGTGGCACCGCTGATCGCCGGGACCTCGCCGTTCATGCAGCTCGAGGTGGCCGGATCGAACTCGGTTGTGAACACCGCCCCGGACGAGAGCCCGGTGGCGACGACCCGATAGATGCCGCCCGGCATCCCCTCGGCGAGGAAAAAGGTATCGCTGAACGTCCCGTCCTCGGCGGCCGTCACGACATGCCCCTGGGCGAGCGACCCGTCCGGGAAGAAGACCTCGACCCGGACCGACTCGCCGGGGGCCATCTCGTCCCCGGAAATCAGGACCATCTCGCCGATCGAGTAGTCCCATTTGTCCGTCGACACCGCCGCGATCGCCGAGGCCGGGAGCAGCACCGACGCAGCGAGGAGGAGCGACTGAACGACTGCCAGGATGCCGCCGGCGCGGCGCCAACATGCGCGCATCTCGAGACCCCCTGTCGATCCCGGTTCCATCGATGGCGGTCGGCCGGGTCGTGACCGCGACGCGAGCGAGAGCGGATCGATGGACGATGATGGCGGTGCGCGTCTTTCGCTCGGCGCCGGGTCTGTCGCCCGGTGCAACCGATCGCCCATTGGGCGGGCGGTGGACGAATAGTACCCCCGTACCCACCCTTGTCCAGTACCTGTGTCGCATTGTGGTGCGCGCGGGCCACGCATTCGGGTTGGCCAGGCGATAAGTCCCGTCGGGCATCCTCCCCGCCGTGTCCTCCGAGCCGGCCTTCCCTCCCCTCCTCGACCGCCTCGACCCCGAGCAGCGGGCCGCCGCGACGGCGCCGCCG
The DNA here is from genome assembly GCA_026004015.1 of Chloroflexota bacterium. Taxonomy (GTDB): domain Bacteria; phylum Chloroflexota; class Limnocylindria; order Limnocylindrales; family CSP1-4; genus BPIH01. The sequence goes on from BPIH01000002.1 coordinate 241,646, forward strand.
GGGCCGATCCTCTGCATCGCCCCGGCCGGGAGCGGCAAGACGACGACCCTCGTCGCCCGGCTCGCCTGGCTCCTCGCCGGCGCTCCCGCCGCCGAGCGGGCCCGCCCCGGGGAGGATCTGCGCGGTGACGTTCAACCGGCGGGCCGCCGAGGAGCTGACCGAGCGGACGGCGGCCGTCCTCGGCCAGCTCGGCCTCCCGCCGGACGCGGTCCGGGTCCGAACGTTCCACGCCCTCGCCCGCGAGATCCTCGTCGATGCCGGCGTCCCCGTCGAGCCGCTCGTCGATCGGGCGGCGCTCCTGCGCGACTGCTTCCCGACCCTCCATCCCGAGGAGCGGCAGCGGCTCGACGACGCCATCAGCCGCCTCAAGCTCGACCACGACGTCGACCGCCGCCGACGTCGCCGCCGACCCGGAGCCGTCGCCCCTCGGGCGGGCCTTCCTCCGCTACGAGGCGGCCGTCGCCGAGCTCGGCGGCCTCGACTTCGACGACCTCGTCGTTCGGGCCCGCCGGGCCCTCGAGTCCGACCGGCCCTCCTCGACCGCTGGCGCCGCCGGTGCCGCGATCTCCTCGTCGACGAGGTCCAGGACGTCGACCGGGCCCAGCTCCGGCTCGCCCTCCTCCTCGCCGCCCCGGCGAACCGGGCGTTCTTCGTCGGGGACGATGACCAGACCATCTATGCCTGGCGCCTCGCCGACGTCCGGCGGGTCCTCGACCTCGACCGCTCGCTGCCCGGTCTCCGCCGGGTCGCCTTGGCGACGAACTACCGCTGCCCGGCCGTCGTCGTCGAGCGGGCGGTCCGGCTCGTCGAGCGGAACGCGGAGCGGTTCCCGAAGCGGATCCGGGCCCGCCCCGGCGCCGAGGGCCGGCTCGTCCTCGCCCCGATCGACGGCGACGCCGAGCGACGGGACGACGGTCGTCGGCGGCGATCCTCGATGCCTGGGACGCCTCGGACGGCGCCGACGGCAGTCGGGCCATCCTCGCCCGGACGAACCGCGAGCTCCTGCCGGCGGTCGCCGTCGCCCTGGACCGCGGTCTCCCGTTCCGGATCCCGCGCCTGGCGAGCCCGCTCCTCGACCCGGCCCTCGGCCCGCTCCTCGCCGCCGTCGAGGGCGGCGACCCGGACCTCCCGCTCCTCCGGCGGATCGCCGCCGCCGCGGCCGGCCTCGAGGGAGGGGCCGGGACGGCCTCGGGGCTCGGCGTCGACCCGGCGGGCCGACCTCGACGATCCGTCGGCACGGACCGCCGAGCCGCCGGACGCCGACGAGGGGCGACCCGCGCCGACCGGACTCGTCCAGGCCGTGCTCGGCTGGGCGGCTCGGTTCGATCCCGGCGACGGGTCGGCCTTCGTCGCCGCCGTCCGGGACCGGCGCGACCGGCTCGTTGCGCTTCGACGCGACGATGCCCGGCTCACCCTTTCGACGGTCCACGGGGTCAAGGGCCTCGAGTTCGATTTCGTCGCCGTCATCGGCCTCTCCGCCGACGGCTTCCCGAACGCCCGCTCGGTGGCCGCCGCCCTCGAGCCGGAGCGGGCCCTCGAGGAGGAGCGGCGGCTCGCCTACGTGGCCTGGACCCGCGCCCGGCGCTCGCTCACCCTCGTCTTCGATCCCGCTCGGCCGTCGCCGTTCCTCCTCGAGGCCTTCGACCCGGCCGAGCTCGGGCTCGCCGGCGCGGGGCGACCGGCGTGAGCCGGCGCGCCGCCGGCCGCGCCCGCCGCCGTACGATCGAGCCATGACGCGGGTGCCACCGCCTCTCGGGCCACGCGGCGAAGGCTGGGTCGTCCTCCAGGTCGTCGTCCTCCTCCTCGCCGCCGCGAGCGGCTTTGCCGGGCCGGCCTTCGAGGGGCCCCTCCGCGAGGTCGCCCGCTGGGTCGGGTTGGCGGTCGGCTTCGCCGGGGGCGGCCTCGCCCTCCGCGGCGTCTGGGATCTCCGGCGCCAGATCACCGCCCTCCCCTACCCGCCCGACGGCGCCCGCCTCGTCGAGACCGGGGCCTACCGGCTCGTCCGCCACCCGATCTACGGCGGGATCGTCCTCGGGCGGAGATTGGCTGGGCGCTTCTGACGGCCTCAGCGGCTGCGGCGGTCATGGCCGTCGTCCTCTTCGTCTTCTTCGATCTCAAAGCCCGACGGGAAGAGCCTGGCTCCTCGAGCGCCTGCCCGGGCTACGCAGCCTACCGGGCCCGAACCCGGCGGCTCATCCCCTGGGTCTACTGAGTACTCGCGGCGTCGACGGACCGGTGGCCGGTCGTCGACGAGCTGGGCTCCTCGGCGAGGGCGCTCAGCCGCTCGTCTCGAGGCGGTTGAGGGCCCGGAGGAGCGCGTCGATCGCCTCGCGGAACGGCTCGGTCAGCTCGGGCGGGAGCGCATCGCGGATCGAATCCGTCGGCCCGTAGGCCGCCCGGGCGCGGAGGGCCGTCCCCCGCGGAGCGCGGCAGCGGGTCGTCCCGGAGCCGGTCGGGGAGCTCGGCGAGGAAGACGACCCAGCGCTCGCGACGGGCGACCCGGGCGGCCTCGAGGAGCCGGTCGGCCCAGCGGGCGGCGGCGAGGGCGGCGGCATCGACGGCCGGAGCGTCGTGGCGGGCGAGGGGCGTCGGACCGCGGCGGCGTCGATCGGCCGCCGGCGACCGTCGGAGACCTCCTTCTCAGGCATCCGGCCGGCGGGCGCCCACGTCGCCAGCGACGGAGACGATGAGCGGCAGCCGCTTCCGCTCCGAGCCGTTGACGAGGAGCCGAACCGAGTAGTCGCCGGGCGCCGGGAAGGTGAGGTTCCAGAGGTCGACCGAGAAGGTCAGGAGCGTGTCCCGTCCGTCCGCGTGGCCGTGGGGGACGATCGAGCCCTGGGCCGAGGCGATCTCCTTCCCGTCCGGGTCGAGGACGACGATCCGAAGCTCGTGGGGCCGACCGATCTCGGGGGCGGTGACCGTCAGCCCGACGACGAGGGCGAGGTGGGGATGGACGACCGGCAGCGAGCGCCCGGCGATCCGCTGGATCCCGCCGCCGAGGACGTGGAACTTCTGTGCCGGTTCGGTGCTCGCTGCGTCGGCGAGGAAGGCGAACTCGATCTCGGGCATGGCGCAATCCTACCCTGGACTACCCGGGTGGCGAGCCCGGTCGTCGTGGGCGGCAACCACCTCCAGGGAAACGGGCGACCCGAGGGGGTCGCGGGCGCCCTACCCGACCGCCCGGCGAACCGCGACGGCGCGCTTTCGGGCCGG
>BPIH01000003.1 GCA_026004015.1 Chloroflexota bacterium
CTGGTAGAAGGGCTGCTTGAGGATCCAGTCGATGGTCCGGTAGCTGACGTAGTTCAGCATGATCGTCGTGATCACCTCGTGGGCCCCCGTTCGGGCCTTCAGGAGGCCCGGGATGAGGCCCCAGAGGGCGCCGCCGAGGGCGCCGGCGGCGAGGGCGAGGGGGAGGTGAACGTAGACGGGCAGTCCGGTGACGGCGAAGCCGACGTACGTGGCGAACATCGCCCCGATGTAGAGCTGCCCTTCGGCGCCGATGTTGAAGAGGCCCGACCGGAAGCCGAGGGCGACGGCGAGGCCGGTGAAGATGAGCGGCGTCGCGCTGAGGAGCGATTCCGAGACCGGGTTGAAGGCGGCGACGATCCGGGCCGGGTCACCCGAGGCGAAGGCGGCGACGTACGCCCCGGGATCGCCGAGGGCACCCCGGAGGAGGGCAGCGTAGGCGGCGACGACGGTCTCGAGGGAGATCTGGAGGGCGGCCAGAGGATCCGTCGGCCAGAGGGGGAGGGCCTGGCGATCGGAGAGGATGATGACGAGGGCGCCGACGGCGAAGGCGCTGACGATGGCGAGGACCGGGACGAGGCCGCGACCCGCACCCGCCACGAGGGCGGCCACGAAACCCGTCGGCGGTCCCCCGAGGCCGTTCGGCGGACGAGCGCCCCCCTCACCTTCGGCCTCGGCGGGGACCTCGGCCGCGCCGTCGTTCGTGGCGGGCGCCCCCGGCCCTCGAACCGGGACCCCGTCGGGCCCCTCGCCGCTCGTGCGTCGCACCTCGTCAGGCATCGGGTCGACCTCCGGCGGCCACCGCTGCCGCCACGGCCTCGGGCGTCGCCGCCTCGGGGTGAGCGCCGCCCATGAGGAGACCGAGGAGCTCGGGGGTCGCCTCGGCGGGCTCGAGGATCCGGACGATCCGACCGCCGTACATGACGGCGATCCGGTCGCCGAGGGAGAGGGCCTCGTCGAGCTCCGTCGAGACGAGGAGGACGCCCGCCCCTTCGTCCCGCTTGGCGACGATCCGGCGGTGGATGTACTCGATGGAGCCGACGTCGAGGCCGCGGGTCGGTTGGGCCGCCACGAGGAGGACGACCGGGCGGCTGAACTCGCGGGCCACGATGACCTTCTGCTGGTTGCCGCCCGACAGGTTCGCCACGTCGTTGAAGATCGAGGGCGTCCGGATGTCGAACTCCTCGACGAGCTCCCTCGCCGTGGCGATGATCGACTCCCGGCGGAGGCGGAGTCCGTCGCTGAAGGGGCGGAGGTGGTACGTGTTGAGGACGAGGTTCTCGGCGACGGTGAAGCCCGGCACGAGGCCGTCCTCGAGGCGGTCCTCCGGCACGTGCCCGACCCCGAGCTCGAAGATCCGCCGCGGGTCGAAACGGACGGCTCGCCCGGCGATCCGAACCTCCCCGGCGACGGGCGCTCGAAGCCCGGTGATCGCCTCGACGAGCTCGGTCTGGCCGTTCCCCTGCACTCCGGCGATGGCGACGATCTCGCCCGACCGGACGTCGAGGTCGAGGTCGCGGACGGCGAAGTGGCCACGGTCGTCCCGGACCGTCAGGCCGCGGATCTCGAGGACCGGCCCTCCCGGGCGGGCGGGGCCCTTCTCGACCTCGAGCTCCACCGGCCGGCCGACCATCATCCGGGCCAGGCTCTCGCGGGTCGCCTCGGCGGGCGTCGTCGTCCCCACGACCCGGCCTCGCCGGAGGACGGTGATTCGATCGGCGATGGCGAGGACCTCGTTCAGCTTGTGGGTGATGAAGATGATCGACGTCCCGCTCGCCCGGAGCGAGCGCATGACGGCGAAGAGGTCGTCGGTCTCCTGGGGCGTCAGGACCGCCGTCGGCTCGTCGAGGATGAGGAGCCGCGACCGACGGTAGAGCATCTTGATGATCTCGACCCGCTGGCGGACCCCGACCGGCAGGTCCTCGACGACGGCATCGGGATCGACGGCGAGCCCGTGCTCGCGAGCGATCTCGACGACCCGGGCCCGGGCCGCTGCGCGATCGAGGAAGCCGAAGGGCCCCCGGGTCGATTCGATGCCGAGCATGACGTTCTCGGTCACCGTGAAGACGGGCACGAGCATGAAGTGCTGGTGGACCATGCCGATCCCGGCGGCGATGGCGTCCCCCGGGTCGTGGAAGACGACCGGCCGCCCGTCGATCCGGATCTCGCCCTCGTCGGGCCGATAGAGGCCGTAGAGGACGTTCATGAGCGTCGTCTTGCCGGCCCCGTTCTCGCCGAGGAGGGCGTGGATCTCCCCGGGCCGCACGTCGAGGTCGATGGCCTCGTTGGCGACGACCCCCGGGAAGCGCTTCGTGATGCCTCGGAGCTCGAGCTCCACCGTGCCGGTCCTCCAGATACCGATCGGCGGCGCCTCGGACGGCGCCGCCGATCGGCGACGGTCGGTCGATGGCGGCCGCTACTTGGCGAAGTAGTCGGACACCTTCACCGTGCCGTCGATGATCGCCTGCCGGAGCGCCTCGACCTCGGCCTTCGTCTCGGCCGAGACCTGGCTGTCGTAATCGTGGAAGGGGGCGATGCCGACGCCGTCGTTGGCGAGGGTGCTGACGAAGACGGGCTGGACCGGCTGGCCCTTGAAGGCCCGCTCGATGGCGCCCTTCACCGAGACGTCGATCTTCTTGATGATGCTCGTCAGCATGTACTGCTTGTACTCGGGGACGGTGATCGTCCAGTCGACGTCGACCCCGAGGCCGACGGCCTGGGCGCCGGTCTCCTCGATGGCGGCGAAGGTCCCCTTCCCGATCGGGCCACCGACGGGGAGGATGACGTCGGCCCCTTCCTGGAGGAAGCCGAGGGTGAGGTTCTTCGCGTCGTCGGTGCTCTCGAAGTTCCCGGTGAAGGAGCCCGTCTTGGCGACCGGATCCCAGCCGAGGACGGTGACGTTCTTGCCCTTCTGCTTGTTGTAGTAGTTCGCTCCGGCGACGAAGCCGTCCATGAAGGCGGTCACCGGCGGGATGTTGATCCCGCCGAAGGTGGCGAGCTTGCCCGTCTTCGACCAGGCCGCCGAGACGTAGCCGGCGAGCATGGCCGCCTCGTCGGTGGCGTAGACGAGGCCCTCGATGTTCGGCACCGGCGGATCGTAGGCGAAGTCGACGATGGCGAAGCGGACGTTCGGGTTCGCCTCGGCGGCCGCCTTCGTGTCGTCGCCGAGGAGGAAGCCGACGGTGATGATGATGTCGCAGCCCTCGCTGATGAACTGCTGGATGTTCCGAGCGTAGTCCGTGCTCGCCCGCGACTCGAGGAACTTGACCTCGATCCCGAACTCGGCCTGGGCGTCCTGCATGCCCTTCCAGGCGTTCTGGTTGAAGCTCTTGTCGTCGATCCCGCCGGTGTCGCTGACCTGGCAGGCCTTGAAGGCGACGGCCGACGGCGAGGGCGACTCGGCCGGGGACGGAGAAGCCGCCGGCGTCGGTGTCGGTGAGGCGGCTGGCGAGGGGCTCGGTGAGGCGCCGCCACCGCAGGCCGCGGCCACCACGGCTGCGGCGCTGAGCAGGGCGACGAGGGTGCGTGGGATGCGCACGGTCTTCTCCTCCTGCGTGTACGACGCTGCGAATGCGTCGATTCTCGTTCCGGCAGACTGCCGGTTCTGGCGTCGGGCGGACACCCGACCTGGCTGCGGTCCGGCCGCTCGGCCGATCGGCGCGCCCGGCAACGCGCCTTCCCAGCTCCGAGCGGTGCTCGACCCGGACTCCGCGTCAACCCTCCTCCCGGGTTCCGGGCGAAGTATGCACGTCCGCGGGTCGCCGTGCAATCATGAGCCAGCGTCGAGCCACCGCCGAGTCCTCGCCGAGCTCGACCCGTCCGCCGCCACCCTCCTCCACGACCCCTCGATGGACGACCGAACCGAACGAGGCCCCATCGACACCGGCGACCGCGACCGCGTCCGCGCCTTCCTCGACCTCGCCGAGGGGCGCGGCCCCGTCCCGGTCCTCGACGATGCCGGCATCGCCCGCCTCCTCCAGTCGGCGCGCCGGATCGCCATCGTGGGCGCCTCGTCGCGACCGGGCCGGCCCTCGCACGGGGTCATGGCGACCCTCCTCGCCGCCGGCTACGAGTGCGTCCCCGTGAACCCGAACGAAGGCGAGGTCCTCGGCCGCCGAGCCTATCCGACCCTCGCCGCCGCGGTGTCTACCGAGGGCCCCATCGACATCGTCGACGTCTTCCGACGGCTCGAGTTCTGCCGCGAGCACGCCCGGGAGGCGGTGGCCGTCGGGGCCCGCTGCCTCTGGCTTCAGTACGGGCTCGTCGACTGGGAAGCGGCACGGATCGCCCACGACGGGGGGCTGGCCGTCGTCATGGACCGCTGCACGGCGGTCGAGGTCCGGCGGCTGCGGGGCTGATTCGCGCGAGGTCGGACGACTCCCCGTCAGCCGACGAGGAGGCCCACGACGACGAGGATCCCCCCGGCGACGGCGATCCCGGCCCCGATGGCCGCCTGCCGCCGGAGGATGGCCATGGCCACCGAGGCTCCCGTCCGGGCATCGTTGCGGACGCCGCCCCGCCAGGCTTCGTAGCGAGCGATGTTCTCGTCCTGGGCGCGAAGCTCCTTATAGCGAGCCCACGGGCCCCGGGCCCGGCGGAGACCGACGACGACGAGGACGACGCCGACGGCGACGAGGAGGACCCGGTCGTGCTCACGGCGATGGCTCGGCGCCCGGATCGGCCGCTGCCGGGTCGGTCGGCCCCTGGTCGGCCGCTGCCGGGCCGGTCGGCCCCTGGGCACCGTCGGCCTGCCCGAGGCGCGACCGGATCGCCGCCTCGGCCCGAGCGGCGTTCGCCTGACCCCGGGTCGCCTTCATGACCTGGCCGACGAGGAAGCGGACCGCCTGGTCCTTGCCGGAGCGGACGTCGGCGACGGCGGCGGGGTTGGCGGCGAGGACCTCGTCGACGATCCGCTCGATGGCGGCCGCGTCGTCGATGCGCTCGTAGCCGGCGGCGAGGGTCTCCACCGCCTCGCCTCCCTCGAGGTGCGCGGCGAGGATCGCCTTGGCGTTGGCGAGGGTCAGCCGTCCCGCCTCGACGAGGGCGATGAGCCTGGCGAGCTCCGGCCCCAGGCGGGCCGGGGCGAGACGCTCGGCGGGGACGCTGCCGCCCTTCCGGTGGCGGAGGTACTCGCCGGTGACCCAGTTCGCGGCCGCCTTCGGCGGGCTGCCGGCGGCGAGGAGGGTCTCGAAGAGGGCCGTCGCCTCGAGATCGCCGACGATGACCGCCGCGTCGGCCGGCGGGAGACCGAGGACGTCCCGGTAGCGGGCTCGGCGGGCCGCCGGGAGCTCGGGCAGTTCGGTCCGGATCGCCTCGAGCCAGGCGGGATCGATCCGGAGGGGCGGCAGGTCCGGCTCGGGGAAGTACCGGTAGTCGTCCTCGGATTCCTTGACCCGCATGACGTACGTCAGGCCGCGGTTCTCGTCCCAGCCCCGGGTCTCCTGGCGGAGGGGCTCGCCGGCCTCGAGGGCGGCGACCTGACGCTCGATCTCGTGGGCGATGGCTCGCTCGACGGAGCGGAAGGAGTTCATGTTCTTGATCTCGATCCGGGTCCCGAGCTCGGTCGAGCCGCGGGGTCGGACCGAGACGTTCGCTTCGACCCGCAGCTGGCCGCGCTCCATGTCGGCGTCCGAGGCACCGATGGTCCGGAGGAGGAGCTGGAGCTCCTCGGCGTAGCGCCGGGCGCCCTCGGCGGTCCGGATGTCGGGCTCGGTGACGATCTCCATGAGCGGCGCCCCCGAGCGGTTGAAGTCGACGAGGCTGACGGCCCGCCCGTCGAGATCGGCGTGGACGAGCTTCGCCGTGTCCTCCTCGAGGTGGGCCCGCCGGATCCGAACGGTGAGCGGTCCCTCGCTCGTCTCGACGACGAGGCGGCCGTCGGCGGCGAGGGGGATCTGGTACTGGCTGATCTGGTAGCCCTTCGGCAGGTCGGGGTAGAAGTAGTTCTTCCGATCCCAGCGGGTGACGGCGGGGATGGTCGCCCCGATGGCGAGGCCGACCCGGAGGACGTGCTCGACGGCCCGTCGGTTGAGGACCGGCAGGACCCCCGGCAGGCCGAGGCAGACCGGGCAGACGAGGCTGTTCGGCGGGGCGCCGTCGTAGTCGGCCCGGCAGCGGCAGAAGAGCTTGCTGGCCGTCTTCGGCTGGCAGTGGACCTCGATGCCGATGACCGCCTCGTACCGCTCGAGGGCCGGCGAGGCGGCTCGGCGAGCCCCCGTGGCGACCGTCACGGCAGCCACCTCCGACCCGAGGTGGGGTTTCCCTGCGCCGATCCGCCGCCGGTCATCGCCCCAACCCCACGCTGACGAGGAAGAGACCGTAGCCGGCGACGAGGAGCCAGCCGACGGCGAGGATCGTCCCCCGGACGAAGCGCCGCACCCGCGACCGGGCGACGAGGGGTCGGCCGGCCTCGATGGCCGCCCGGGTCGGTTCCCCGGCATGGGCGAGGGGAGCGAGGGCCGAACGGCTCGCCCCGTAGCCGCGGCCGAGACCGACGAGGACGAGGACGAGCCCGGAGCCGGTCAGGATCGCCTCGATCATCGGCCGTCCCCGTCCGCGCGCCGGCGGGCGACGAAGCGCTCGATCCGCCGGAGCGCTTCCTCGATCTTGTCGTAGGCGGTCGCGTAGCACATCCGAACGTGGCCCTCCCCGGAGGGACCGAAGGCGTTGCCCGGTACGACGGCGACGCCCTCTTCGCGGAGGAGCTGCTCGGTGAAGGTGTCCGAGTCGAGGCCGGTGCTCGTGATCTTCGGGAAGGCGTAGAAGGCTCCTCGGGGCTCGAAGGTCGGCAGGCCGATCCGGTTCAAGCCCTCGATGAGGAGCCGGCGGCGGCGGTCGTACTCGGCGACCATCCGGCGGACGTCGTCCTCCCCGGTTCGAAGGGCGACGAGGGCGGCGTCCTGGGCGACGGTCGGGGCCGACATGATGGCGTACTGGTGGACCTTGACGATCCCTTCGACGAGCTCGGCCGGGGCGGCGAGCCAGCCGATCCGCCAGCCGGTCATGGCGTACGCCTTCGAGAAGCCACCGACGAGGATCGTCCGCTCCCGCATGCCCGGCAGGGCGCTCATCGGCCGATGGACGTAGGAACCGTAGGCGAGGCGGTCGTAGATCTCGTCGCTGACGACGAGGAGGTCGTGCCGAACGGCGATCTCGGCCAGGGCAGCCTGGGTGTCGGGCGGGAGGACGGCTCCCGTCGGGTTGCAGGGGTAGCCGAGGAAGAGGATCTTCGTCCGGGGCGTGATGGCCGCCTCGACTCGCTCGGGATCGAGGGCGAAGTCGTCCTCGAAGCGGGTCGGGACGAAGCGGACGACCCCACCGGCGAAGACGACGGCCGGGGCGTAGGCGACGTAGGACGGCTCGTGGAGGATGACTTCGTCGCCGGGATCGCAGGTCGCCCGGATGGCGACGTCGACGGCCTCAGAAGCGCCGACGGTGACGAGGAGCTCCCGCTCGGGATCGTACCGGAGCCCGTAGTGGCCTTCGAGGTGCTCGGCGAGGGCGACCCGGAGCTCGAGGGTCCCGTAGTTGCTCGTGTAGTGGGTTCGCCCCCGCCGGAGGGCCTCGACCCCGGCCTCGACGACCTGGGGCGGCGTGTCGAAGTCGGGTTCGCCGACGCCGAGGCTGATGACGTCGGTCATCGTGGCCGCGATGTCGAAGAAGCGGCGGATCCCCGACGGCGGCACGGCTCGAACCCGGGCGGCGAGGGCTCGCTCCCGGAGGGGCGGCCGCGATGGCGTGGCGGGCAGCGGGGCGATCGGCGGGTCGGCCGCTCGTTCGGCTGTCCGTTCCTCGATCCGCCTCTCCACCGTCATCGTCCCTCCTCCCGTCGTCACGCCGTCGCCGCGGCCGCCGCCCGAGCCAGGGCGAGGCGCTCGGCCGGGGTCGGCGTGGCCGGATCGTCGAGGGCCGCCAGGTCGCTCGGCTCGAGCCGCCGCCAGGGAGCGTCGGCGGTGATCGCCTCGTAGGCCCGACCGAGCCGCAGGAGGGTGAGCTCGCTCCAGGGCGGCCCGATGAGCTGGAGGCCGACCGGCAGGCCCTCGGACAGCCCGCAGGGGACGGAGAGGCCGGGCAGCCCGGCCATGTTCACCGGCAGGGTGCAGGCGTCGGAGAGGTACATGGCGACGGGATCGGCGAGCTTTGCCCCGAGGGGGAAGGCGACGGTCGGGCTCGTCGGGGCGACGATGGCCTCGAAGCCGGCTGCGAAGACCCGGTCGAAGTCGGCCTTGATGAGGGTCCGGACCTTCTGCGCCTTCAGGTAGTAGGCGTCGTAGTAGCCGGCCGAGAGGGCGTACGTGCCGAGCATGATCCGGCGCTTCACCTCGGCCCCGAAGCCCTCGCCCCGGGTCCGCTTGTAGTCGGCGACGTAGTCGCGTCCATCGCCGAGGCGGGGGCCGAAGCGGACGCCGTCGTAGCGGGCGAGGTTCGCCGAGGCCTCGGCCGGGGCGACGATGTAGTAGCTGGCGAGGCCGTACTCGGTGTGGGGGAGGCTGACCTCCTCGATGACGGCCCCGGCCGCTTCGAGGGCGGCGACGGCTTCGCGAACCCGCGCTTCGACGCCGGGCTCCATGCCGGGCACGAAGTACTCCCGGGGAAGGGCGAGCCGGCGGCCGCGGAGCCAGTCGGCCGCCCCGCCATCGTCGGGGAGGGCGAGGAGCTCGTCGGGGACGGAGACCGGGGCCGAGGTCGAGTCGCGCTCGTCGCGCCCCGCGACGGCGTGGAGGAGGACGGCGGCATCGGCGACGCTCCGGCCGAAGGGGCCGATCTGGTCGAGGGAGCTGGCGAAGGCGACGATTCCGTAGCGGCTGACCCGCCCGTACGTCGGCTTGAGCCCGACGATGCCGCACAGGGAGGCCGGCTGACGGATGGAGCCGCCAGTGTCGGTGCCGATGGCGGCCGGCACGTGGTAGGCCGCCACCGCCGCCGCCGAACCGCCGCTGCTGCCGCCCGGCACGCGGTCGAGGGCCCACGGGTTCGCCGTCGGCCCGTAGGCCGAGTGCTCGGTCGAGCTCCCCATGGCGAACTCGTCCATGTTCGTCTTGCCGAGGATGACGGCACCGACGGCCCGGAGGCGCTCGGTGATGTGGGCGTCGTAGGGGGCCCGGTAGCCGGCGAGAATCCGCGAGCCGGCCGTGCAGGGGCCGCCCCGGACGGAGACGAGGTCCTTAAGCCCGACCGGGATGCCGAGGAGCGGATGGCAGGCAGCGAGGGCCTCAGAACCGCTGCGGCGGGCCTCGGCGAGCCGCCGGTCGGCCTCGCCGGCGGCGGTCAGGGCGGCCTCCCGGTCGAGGTGGAGCCAGGCGTTCAGGGCCCGGTTCTGCCGCTCGGCCCGCTCGAGATGGGCGAGGGCGACCTGCGTGGCGGTCACCTCGCCTCGGCGGAGGAGCGCCCCGAGCTCGCCGACGCCGAGGCGGGTCAGCTCTTCGTCGGCGCCCGACGGGGCCGGCCGGATGCCGCTCACCGGCCCGTGGCGTCCGGGGCCGCCAGGATCGCCGGGACGACGATGAAGTCGTCGGCGACGTCGGCCGCGTTGGCGAGGACGTCGGTGACCGGCAACGAGGGACCGGGCTCGTCGTCGCGGAGGATGTTCTCGAGCTCGATGGTCTGGGCCGTCGGCGGGATGACGTCGGTGTCGAGGCGGGCGAGAACGGCGTACTGCTCGAGGATGTGGTTGAGCTCCGTCTCGAGGCGGCTCAGCTCGTCCTCGCTCAGGCCGAGGCGGGCCAGGTGGGCGACGTGCTCGACGTCGGCGCGGGAGAGGGCAGCCATCGCCGGAATGATAGCCGACCGACTCGGCGGGGCCGCCGGGAGCCGAGGCGTGCCGGGCGGGCAGGCAGCTGAGGCGTGCCGGGCCGGCGCGGCGGCCGGAGCCGCCGGCGCGTTCTTCCACGATACTCGTGGTACGAGCACGGCCCGGCCCGGACGGGGCGGGGATTTCTCGTTTACTCGCCGGGGTAGTGAAGCGCTGGACGGTCCTTGCGGTTTACTCGTGGGGAGAGTATCCAGGAAATTCGGCCCGCGGTCGGGGAAGCTCGACGAGCCGCGCCACGCTCGGGGTGGCCCGGACGGCCGTGGAAAACGACCGCCCGGTTCGACGGTCCACTCTCCGTACGAGGAAACGAGAAAAAGGTAGGCTCGGGCCGCACCGTCAGGGGGAAGGCGAGCCCCCGAGCCGAGCCACCGAGGGGACGCCGGCGTGCGGCGGAAACGCGCCCGGGCTCGGCCAGGTACCCGGTCGGCGTCAGCCCGGCGGCCCGATGATCCGCCAGAAGGCACCCTCGAGGCGTCGTTCCGCCGCCGCCCGTACGAGGGCCTGAGCGGCGCCCGCAACGCCGCGCCCGACGGCCTCGATCTCGCCGATCCGGCCCTCGACGAGGCAGGTCGCGACGAGGCGAACCGATCCGCCCGGCAGGCGCTCGACGACTTCGACCGACACCCCGGCACCGAGGACCCGGGCGAGGTCCCGCTCGAGGCGGGCGAGGAGGTTCGCCTCGCGGGTGGAGAGGGCGCTCTCGGGGAAGGCGCCCGCCAGCCGTTCAGCTTCGACGACCAGGTCGTCGTCGGCCGTCCCGGAGGCAGCGTCGGCGCCCCGCGGGTCGTCGGCCGCCCGGTCGTCGGGTCGGGGTTCTCCGCCCGGCGGGACCGGCTCGGCCGGCATCAGCGGATCGGCCGCCATCGCATGCCGGCGCTCCCTGTCGTCACCCCTTCCCCTCGGCACGCTCGGAGGCAGGACCGGACCCAGGCCCACCCGCCGCATCGTCGTCGCGCCCTGCCGAGCCGGCCGCCCCTCCCCCACCGAGCTCGGCCACCGGCTCGCCGGCCAGGAGCCGCCGGAAGGCCGCCTCGTCGACGACAGGGATCCCGAGCTCCGTCGCCCGGGCCAGCTTCGAACCGGCGCCCGGCCCGGCGACGACGAGATCCGTCTTCCGGCTCACCGACCCGGCTGGGTGCCCACCGGCGGCCCGGATGGCGTCCTCGGCTTCCTGGCGTGTGAAGCCCTCGAGGGTTCCCGTCACGACGACCGTCTTACCGGCCAGCGGCCCGCTCAGGGCGGCGGCGACCCGCCGTGGCGGCCGCTCCGGTTCCACCCCGGCGGCCACGAGGTCGCTCAGGACGCCCGCCGTCGCCGGGTCGGTAAAGTAGCGAGCGATGGCCGCGGCGACCGTCGGCCCGACCCCCGGCACCTCGGTGAAGCGGTCGGGTGCCTCGGCCGCCGTCCGCCGAAGGAAGCCGTCGACCCGGGCGAGCCAGCCCGCGCTGCCGCCCATCGGCTCGTCGTCGCCCGGTGGCAGGACCTCGACGAGCCAGGCGGCAAGGTCGGCCGCCGTCTGCTCGCCGACCTGCGGGATGCCGAGGGCGTTGAGGATCCGGGCCAGAGGTCGGCGACGGGCGCGCTCGATCGCCCGGTGGAGGTTCTCGGCGCTCTTGCGGGCGAAGCGATCAAGGGACTCGAGCTGCTCGACCGAGAGCCGGTAGAAGTCGCCCCGCGTCTTCACGAGCCCCCGACCGACGAGCTGGCCGAGGACGGCCCAGCCGGCTCCCTCGATGTCCATCCCCGAACGGCTGACGAAGTGGGCAAAGGCCTGGACGACCCGGGCGGGGCAGTCGAGATTCGGGCAGTAGTGGCGAACGGCTCCCTCGTCCCGGGCGACGGGGGTGCCGCAGACCGGGCAGCGCTCGGGCATCTCGAAGACCCGTTCGGCGCCCGTCCGCTTTTCGGGCAGGGAACGAACGATCTCGGGGATGACGTCGCCCGCCTTCTGGAGGATGACGTGGTCGCCGATCCGGACGTCCTTGCGGCGGACCTCGTCGAGGTTGTGGAGGGTGGCCCGGGCGACGGTCGAGCCGGCCACCCTCACCGGCCGGAGGTGGGCGACCGGGGTGAGGGTCCCCGTTCGGCCGACGTACGGAACGATGTCCTCGACGACGGTCTCGACCTGTTCGGGCGGGTACTTGAAGGCGATGGCCCAGCGCGGAGCCCGGGCGACGAGGCCAAGGCGCTCCTGCTGGTCGTAACGGTCGACCTTGACGACGACACCGTCGGTCTCGTACGGGAGTCCGTGGCGAGGCTCCCGCCAGCGTTCGATGAAGGCGAGCACGCCGTCGATGTCGAGCCCTTCGGCCCGGTTCGGGTTGACCGGGAAGCCGAGGGCCTCGAGGCGTCGGAGGGCGGCCGACTGGCGATCGACCCGGGCCGTCCCCGGCGTCCCCGTCGTGTCGGCCGTCTGCCCGCCCGTCGGCGTCGTCGTCTGCCCGCCGACCGCCGAGCCATCGGGTCCGAAGAGACCGAGCTGGTTCGGCGCCACCGCGGCCTCCTCGATGAGCTGGTAGAACCAGGCCGACAGCCGTCGGCTCGCCGTCACCGCCGGATCGAGCTGGCGGAGGGACCCGGCGGCGCTGTTCCGGGGGTTCGCGTAGAGCGGCAGGCCCGCCTCCTCGCGCTCGCGGTTGATCCGCTCGAACTCGGCCTTCGGCATGTAGACCTCGCCCCGGACCTCGATGGTGACGGGCTCGGGCAGGCGGGTCGGGATCGCGCGGATCGTCCGCAGATTCGCCGTCACGTCCTCGCCGGTCAGACCGTCGCCGCGGGTCGCCCCGACGACGAACCGTCCGTTCTCGTAGCGTAGGGCCACGGCCAGGCCGTCGATCTTCAGCTCGGCGACGTACGTCAGCTCGGGGGCCGGCGCCGGCGGCGCGGGCAGGCCGAGGCCGCGTCGAACGCGGGCGTCGAAGGCCCGGAGCTCGGCCTCGCTGAAGGCGTTCGCCAGGCTGAGCATCGGCCGGCTGTGGCGGACCTCGGCGAAGCCCGAGACCGGCCTGGCCCCCACCCGCTGGGTCGGCGAATCGGGCGTGACGAGCTCCG
This sequence comes from Chloroflexota bacterium, assembly GCA_026004015.1. Taxonomy (GTDB): domain Bacteria; phylum Chloroflexota; class Limnocylindria; order Limnocylindrales; family CSP1-4; genus BPIH01. The sequence goes on from BPIH01000003.1 coordinate 12,860, forward strand.
GGAAGGCGGCCTCGAGGGCGACGAGCTCGCGGAAGAGGGCGTCGTACTCGGCGTCGGTGAGCTCGGGAGCCGCCTCCTCGTAGTAGAGGCGGTTCGCCCGCTCGATGACGGCGACGAGCTCGGCGTGCCGCGCCCTGGCCGCCTCGGAGCCGAGGACCCGGGCACGCTCGACGAGCTCGGCGTCGACGGGCAGCGGCTCGACGGGCAGCGGCTCGGCCGACGGCTCGACGGCCGACGGCTCGACGGCCGCTTCGTCGACGGTCGAGGTGCGCTCGCGGTCCACCGCTCCCACCACCGATCAGGCGCCACCGCCCCGGCCGGGGCGCTCCGGACGGGCAGGAGCCGGGTGATACGGCAGGGGGATGTATTCGACCGAGGGTCGCCGCTGGGCGGTCTGCGGGTAGAGGGCCATGAGCTCGGTGACCTCGGGCGGCATCTCCGTCGAGACGGGCAGACCGAGCTCCCGGGCCTCGGCGACGCTGATCGGATAGTCGTGGGTCCACTGGCCCGAGGTGAGCGCCCGGGCGAGGGCAGCCGCCGCCTCGTCGCTCATCCGCCCTTCGAGGAGACCCCGGACGGTCCGTTCGACTTGGCGGAGCGCCTTCGCCGCGATGTCGGCCTGGATGATCGTCTGGTCGTCGATCTCGGCGATCGGCTTGAGCTCGAGGACCCGAACGATCGACGCGGCCGGGGCCTGTCCGAGCTGGGGATCGACGGGCCCGAGGACGGCGTTCTCGGCCATGACGATCTCGTCGGCGGCGAGGGCGATGAGGGTCCCGCCGCTCATCGCGTAGTGGGGGACGAAGACGGTCACCCGGGCCGGGTGCCGCTTGAGGGCCTCGGCGATCTGCTCGGCGGCGAGGACGAGGCCGCCCGGGGTGTGGAGGATGAGGTCGATGGGAACCTGGGGGTCGGTGAGCTGGATCGCCCGGAGGACCTGCTCGGAATCTTCGATGTCGATGTAGCGGACGATCGGGAAGCCGAGGAGGCTCATCCGCTCCTGGCGGTGGATGAGGCCGATGACCCGGGATCCCCGACGCCGCTCGAGGGCCCGGAAGGCCCGCATCCGCTGGGCCTCGAGGATCCGCTGGCGAACGATCGGCTGGAGGGAGCTGATGATGATGAAGAGCCAGAGGAGATCGATGATGGTCACGCTGCCTCCTTTCCGCCCTCAGGCGAGGTGCTCGAGGGGCGCCACGCTCGCCAGGAGCGTCCGCCGGCCGACGGCCGGATCCCGAAAGGCGACCGTCACCTCCTCGTCGGTCCGGGTGAGCTTCGAGGTCACGACGATTCCTTCGCCGAAGTGTCGGTGACGGACCCGGTCCCCGTCGCGGAAGCGCCGCTCGCCCGGCACGATCGGCCGCGACGACGGCACCGCGTCCGATGCCCCCGGCATCGTCCTCGGATCGACCCCTGAACGCCCTCCGGGCCCACCCGCGCGCTCTCCCGCCGCCGCCCGGCGAGCGGCGAGGTCCCGGCTCGGCCTGAACGCCTCGCCCGGACCAGGCGCACCGGGTCGGCCGCTCCCGTCCCGGTAGGCCTCGCCCCCGGCGAGGACGCCGAAGAGCGATCGACGGCCAGCGCCGTCCCCACCCGCCCCGGCCCCGTTGCCCGGTTCGCCGGCGGCCGCTCGGCGCCGTCGGCGCCCGAGGTAGAGGTCGAGGTCGGCTTCGAAGTCGAGATCGGCCTCGAGGTCGAGCCGAGGCCCGACGGTGAGCTCCTCGGGGATCTCGAGGAGGAACCTGGACGGCACGGACATCCCGCCCGCACCCCAGGTCGCCCGCCGCCAGGCGAAGGAGAGGAAGAGACGCCGCTTCGCCCGGGTGATGCCGACGTAGGCGAGGCGGCGTTCCTCCTCGAGGGCCCGCTCGTCGTCGAGGGATCGGCTGTGGGGGAAGACGCCCTCCTCGAGGCCGGCGATGAAGACGGCCGGGAACTCGAGTCCCTTGGCGGCATGAAGGGTGATGAGGGTCACCGCGTCCGCCCCGGCCCGGTACGTGTCGGCCTCGGCGACGAGGGCCGTGTCCTCGAGGAAGCGGTCGAGGGCGTCCCCGGGGGCAAGATCCGCGTAGCGCTCGGTCACCCGGCGGAGCTCGAGGAGGTTCGCCCAGCGTTCGGCGTTCTCCTCCGAGCCGTCGGCGAGCATAGCCCGATAGCCGGACCGCTCGAGGACCTCGTCGAGGAGCTCCGGCAACGGCAGGATGCCGACCCGGGCTCGGAGCCGTCGGACGAGGTCGACGAAGCCGGCCAGGGCGTGGCTCGTCCGGCTGGCGAGCGGGAGGCGGCCCTCGGCGCCGGCGACGATGGCCCCGAAGTAGTCGAGCTCGCCCTCGACGCTTCGGAGCACCTCGAAGGTCCGCTCGCCGATGTGGCGGGGCGGCACGTTCAGGATCCGCTCGAAGCTGACGGCGTCCCGGTCGCTTCGGAGGATGCGGAGGTAGGCGAGGGCGTCCTTCACCTCGCGCCGCTGGTAGAAGCGGACGCCGCCGACGATCTGGTACGGGATCCCGAACCGGAGGAGGGCCTCTTCGATGGCCCGGGACTGGGCGTTCGTCCGGTACATGACGGCGATGTCCCCCGGGCGGTACGGCCCGTCGTCGTCCTCGTCGGCCCGTCGGGTGAGGAGCGAGCCGCGCCCGCGGACGAGGGTCTCGATCTGGCGGGCGATCCATTCCGCTTCCTCTTCCTCGTTGTACGCCTCGAAGCGGACGATCGGGCGACCACCGGCCTGATCGGTCCACAGCTTCTTCGCCGTCCGGTGCTCGTTCCGGGAGACGACGGCGTGGGCGGCGTCGAGGATGAGCTGGGTCGAGCGGTAGTTCCGCTCGAGCTTGACGACGGTCGCGTCGGGGTAGTCCCGCTCGAAGTCGAGGATGTTTCGGATGTCGGCTCCCCGCCAGGAGTAGATCGACTGGTCGTCGTCGCCGACGACGCAGAGGTTCCGGTGCCGGGCGGCGAGGGCCCGAACCCAGAGGTACTGCGGGCGGTTCGTGTCCTGGTACTCGTCGATGTGGAGGTAGCGCCAGCGCTCCTGATAGCGGGCGAGGACGTCGGGGGCCTCCTGGAAGAGGCGGACGGCAGCGAGGAGGAGGTCGTCGAAGTCAAGGGCACCGAGCTCGGCGAGGCGGCGCTCGTAGGCGAGGGCGAGCTGGCCGATGGTCGCCTCGTGGCGGTTCCGGGCCCGGTCCGCGAGCTCGGCGAGATCGCGCATCTCGTTCTTCGCCCGGCTGATGGCGGCGAGGACGACCGACGGCCGGAACTCGCCGCTCGCCGGCAGGTCGGCCTCTTTCAGGAGCTGGCGGACGACGAGGGCCTGATCGTCGGTGTCGTAGATGACGAAGCGGGGATCGATGCCGATGGCGGCGCCGTCCCGGCGGAGGACGCGGGCGCAGATGGCGTGGAAGGTGCCCGTCTGGACCTCGTGCCCGGGCGCCCCGACGAGGGAGACGATCCGCTCCCGAAGCTCGGCGGCGGCGCGGTTCGTGAAGGTGACGGCGAGGATCTGCCAGGGTCGCACTCCCCGCACGCCGATGAGGTAGGCGACCCGGTGGGCAAGGACGCGGGTCTTGCCCGAGCCGGCGCCGGCGAGGATGAGGAGGGGACCGTCGGTCTGCTCGACGGCCTTCGCCTGCTCGGGGTTGAGGGCGGCGAGGATCCGCTGGGCGAGGCGGCGGGTGGCCGAGCGTCGGGCGTCGGCTTCGGCCCGGGCGGCGGCTCCCGGGCGGCGTCCGCGTCCTCCGGTGGTGGCGCCTCGGGCGGCGGGACGGCCGCCAGCTCCTCCGGCTCCGGTGGAACGGCAGCGGGGTCGATGACCCGCGGCGCCTCGAACCAGGCGACGTCGGCGGGTGGAGGGAGGTCGTCGAAGGGCGGGGCGAGGTCCTCGGGGGTCGGCTCGGGAAGCGGGATCGATCGAGGCACGGAGCGATTGTACGGTCCGGCCCTCGCCCGTCGGTTGGGCGCTCACGGCGCCATCGACACGACGGCGGCATGGCATCCTGACGGACGATGGACGACGATCTTCGAGCCGCCATCGCCAAGGCCTGGCAGCGCGGCGCGGCCGACTACGACCGCGAACCCCGGCACGGCCTCCTCCACGAGGACGAATGGATCGCCTGGCGACGGCTCTTCGCGGCGATCCTCGGGGATCCCCTCCACGCCGGCGTCCCTCGCCTCCGAGTGCTCGACGTGGGCACCGGCACCGGGGTCGTGGCCCTCCTCGTCGCCGAGCTCGGCCACGAGGTGACGGGCCTCGACGCCAGCCCAGCCATGCTCGAGCGGGCGCGGGCGAAGGCGCAGGAGCGCGGCCTCGTCGTCGACTGGCGGCTGGGGGATGCCGAGGCGCTCCCCGTCGACCTGGGCGGCTTCGACGTCGTCGTCGCCCGCCAGCTCCTCTGGACGCTCCCCCACCCCGCTCGGGCCCTCGCCGCCTGGCGCGACGCCGCTCGGCCCGGCGGGCTCGTCGCCATCCTCGACGGCTGGTGGGCCCCCTGGCCGGCGCCGATGCGCCCGTTCGTGGCGGTCGCCGAGCGGCTGGCCGACGGTGCCGGCGCGGCGGCTCACGTCCTCCGGCGACGGGGTGGCCAAGAGGTCGACCGGGGTCACGAGTACGAACCGGCGATCCTCGCCCGTCTGCCGCTCGCGCGGCTCGCCGATCCCGGCCCCGTCGTCGAGCTCCTCCGAGAGACGGGCCTCGAGGGCGTTCGCATCCAGCGGCTGCGCGAGATCGAGGCGGTCGAGCGTCGCCACCTTCCCTGGCGGGTTCGTCTCCTCGACCGCTGGCGGCGTTACCTCGCCACGGGGCGGGTGCCGCACCTCGTGGCGGCGCAGGTGCCGCCGAGCTGACGGCGACCGTGCTCCTCGGGTCCGACGGCTGGGACCCGACAGGCGCCGGGCCGCCCGACGGCAGCGCCCGACGGCGGCGGCCTCACGGGTGCGGTCGCTCCGCGGAATCGGTCACCCTACGGGCAGCCGCCCCCGGTGCGGAAGCGGTCGCCCTACGGCAGCGGCAACGGGGCCGTCCCCTCCTCGACCTGGTCGGCGGGCGGCGCTTCGATGGCCACCGCCTCGTCGTAGCCGAAGATCTCGACGGCGATCGTCACCTTGCCCTCGCTGCCGGCGTCGGAGGCGAGGCTCAGCTTCGCCGGCCGGAGGTCGCTCGTGCGGACCCAGACGTCGAGGGTCGCGGTCGCGTTCTCGGGGAGGTTCATGTCGGCCGCGTCGAAGGGGACCTGAACGTGGTAGCAGTCGGCGTCACCGCAGCGCTCGTTGGCGAGCTTCTGGGGCGGCGACTTCAGCTCGTCGAGCGCCCTGCGCACCTCGTCGAGGCTCGCCTTCGGATCCGTCGGCACGTCGAGGCCGTCACTGCCGGTGGCGGTGTCGAACTTCTGGTACTTCGGCCCGACGAGGCTCACCTTGAGGTAGCCGACCTTGTCGACGACGATGACCTCGCCGGTCGTGTTCAAGAGCATCGGGACGCTGAAGGAGAGCCGGGCCCGCTCGTTCGCCATGTCGAACGCGCCCTCCAGGGTCGTGCCCGAGATGTCGAGGGGCTGGCCGGAGCCGGTACCGGTGAGGTCGAGGGGAACGGACCCCGAGAGGTCGGCCCGGATCTGGAAGGACTTCGCCTGCTGGAGCGCCTCGACGGCCTTGACGAGGATCTCCTTCGGGTCGTCGATGGGCGGAGCCCCACCCCCGCCGCAGGCGGCGACGAGGAGAGCGAGGGCAGCCACGAGGGCTGTGCGGCGTGGGCGGTGTGGCATCGGTTCACCCCCGTATCAGGTCGGCTGGCTGCGGTGTCGCGGTCAGGGTGCCGTTGCTCGTCCCGGCTGTCAACGGCCCGGGGGTACCGTACCAGGTTCCGTGTTCGCTCGGGCGAAGTCACCCGAGCCCGGGCCGATCTGCCGGTGACGCCCTGAGCGCACAACGCCGCGCTCGCCCGGGTCACCCGGCCCCAGGTGACACCGAGAGCGAACAAGACGCCGTCGAGGGCCGCTTGCCGATCTGTGGTGACGTCCTGGGCGAACAACACCAGGTCCCGGCTCGTCGCCACCTCCGTCTTGTTCGCTGGTGGCGTCAAGCCGGTCCAGCGGACGCCGGGGAGCGGCGCGTTGTGTTCGGTGTGGGTGCCAACCGAGTCAGGGTGAGCGTCACCCGAAAGCGGCGGCGGTCGGCCGAGGGCAGCCTCGCTCGCTCGCGGCAGCATCGCCGTCGCCCGCTCGAAGCGATTCGCAGACACGGAGCGGCCCGGGCCGGCTCGCCGACCCGGGCCGCGATTCGATCCGAAGGACCGGCGCGGACCTAGAAGTCCATGTCGCCGTGGCCGTGACCGCCGGCCGGCGCCTTCTCCTTCTCCGGGATGTCCGTGACGAGCGTCTCCGTCGTCAGGACCATGGCCGCGATGGAGGCCGCGTTCTGGAGCGCCGAGCGGGTCACCTTCGCCGCGTCGACGATGCCGCGGTCGAACATGTTCCCGTACTCGCCCCGGAGAGCGTCGAAGCCCTCGCCCTTCGGGAGCTGCTTGATCCGCTCGACGACGACCTCGCCCGGCTCGCCGGCGTTGTCGGCGATCTGGCGGGCCGGCGCTTCCAGGGCCTTGCGGACGATGTCGACCCCGACGGCCTCGTCACCCTCGAGCTTCAGCTGGTCGAGGGCCGGGATCGCCTGGACGAGGGTCACCCCACCGCCGGCGACGATCCCCTCCTCGACGGCCGCCCGGGTCGTCGAGAGGGCGTCCTCGATGCGGTGCTTCTTCTCCTTCAGCTCGACCTCCGTCGCGGCCCCGACCTTGATGACGGCGACCCCGCCGGCGAGCTTCGCGAGCCGCTCCTGGAGCTTCTCGCGGTCGTAGTCGGAGGTCGTCTCCTCGATCTGGGCCTTGATCTGGGTCATCCGGGCCTTGATGGCCTCCGGCGAACCGCCACCGTCGACGATGGTCGTGTCGTCCTTCGTGGCCACGACCCGGCGGGCCGTGCCGAGGTCCTCGTGGGTCACCGAGTCGAGCTTCCGCCCGATCTCCTCGCTGATGACCGTGCCACCCGTCAGGATGGCGATGTCGCGGAGCATCTCCTTGCGGCGGTCGCCGAAGCCCGGCGCCTTGACGGCGAGGACCTGGATCGTGCCGCGGAGCTTGTTGACGACGAGGGTCGCCAGCGCCTCACCGTCGACATCCTCGGCGATGATGACGAGCGGCTTCCCGAGCTGGACGGCCTTCTCGAGGGCGGGCAGGACGTCTTGGACGCTCGAGATCTTCCGGTCGGTGATGAGGATTCGCGGATCCTCGAGGACGGCCTCCATCCGATCGGGGTTCGTCACGAAGTAGGCCGAGATGTAGCCCCGGTCGAACTGCATGCCCTCGGTGTATTCCTTCTCGAGACCGAGGCTCTGGCCTTCCTCGACGGTGATGACGCCGTCCTTGCCGACCTTGTCCATGACCTCGGCGATGATCTCGCCGACCTCGGGATCGGCGGCCGAGATGGCCGCCACGGCCGCGATCTGCTCGCGGGTCTCGACGGGGCGGGCGGTCTTCTTGATCTCCTCGACGATGACCTCGACGGCGCGCTCGATGCCGCGCTTCACGATCATCGGGTTGGCGCCCGCGGTGACGACCCGGAGACCCTCGCTCACCATCGCCTGGCCGAGGACGACGGCGGTCGTCGTCCCGTCACCGGCGACGTCGTCGGTCTTCGTCGCCACCTCCTTGAGGAGCTGGGCGCCCATGTTCTCGAAGGGGTCCTCGAGCTCGATGTCGCGGGCGATGGTGACGCCGTCGTTCGTGATCGTCGGGGCGCCGAACTTCTTGTCGAGGACGACGTTTCGGCCCTTCGGGCCGAGGGTCACCCGGACGGCATCGGAGAGGCGATCGATGCCCTTCTTGAGCGATCGACGAGCAACCTCGTCGAAGAGGAGCTGCTTGGCCAACTTGTCGTACCCTCCGTTGTCAGCTACTGATGTGACGACGGCCGATCGGGCTCACCCGACCGGCCGACCCTCCGACCGGTCGAACCTGCGGCCGGTCAGGCCTCGACGATGGCGAGGATGTCCTTCTGGCTGATGATGAGGAGCTCCTCGCCGTCGACCTTGAACTCGGTTCCGGCGTACTTGGCGTAGAGGACGCGGTCACCCTCCTTGACATCCATCGGCTCGCGCTTCCCGTCGTCGAGCATGCGACCGGGACCCACGGCCAGGACGCTCCCCTCCTGGGGCTTCTCCTTCGCGGTGTCGGGCAGGACGATCCCGCTCTTCGTCACCTCCTCCCGCGGCGTCGGCTTGACGACGACACGGTCGCCGAGCGGGCGAAGCTTCGTCGAAGACGCAGTAGCAGTCGCCAAGGTGCGATCCCTCCTACTGACGGCAGACGCCGTCCATGCCTTGATTGGACCTCGCCGGGCGGCCGGCGGCCGGTACGGCCGGCGGTCCCGGACACGAATTCCGTTCCTCGACGCAGCGCTCCGGACGGCGCGCTCGGTGCCGTTCCACCTGTTGTTCCACGCGACCGAGGTCTTCCTCCGGAACACGGCCGGAGCGGGAGCCTCGGCTCGGAGATGCCGGCAGCCCCGCGGTCGCTGCGTCGATTAGCACTCTCGCTGCGAGAGTGCTAAGAGATTAGCGGACGACGGCGGCGACTGTCAACACCGGTGTTACCCCTTGCCGGCCTGGGCGCGGTGGTCCGCCGCACCGTCGCCGCCTATGCCGCCGCGGTCCGGCCGGGCGCCGCGGTGACCCTCGACGTCGACGCCCACCTTGTCGAGTCGACCAAGGCGACCGCGTTGCCGACCTACGCCGGCTTCCGCGGCTACCAGCCGGCGCTCGTGGTCTGGGCGGAGACCGGTCTCGTCCTCGCCGACGAGTTCCGCGACGGCAACGTGCCGGCCTCGGTCGGTCTCGCCGACCTCGTCGACGCCGCCTACGCCGCCCTGCCCACTGGCGACTGGTCGGTCTCGGTCCGGTCCGACTCAGCCGCCTACGAGGGACGCCTGCTCGACCACTGGGCGGATCGCGGCTGGCGGTTCGCGGTCAGTGCCGACATGAGCCCCCAGCTGCGGGCCGAGATCGAGGCCCTCGCGCCCGATGCCTGGACGCTCTTCGCCGTCGAGGCCGACGGTGTCGTGCGCGAGTGGGCCGAGGTGCCGTTCGTGCCGGCCCGCAGAAGCGAGCACCGCGATAGCGAGCCGTACCGCTACCTGGCGATCCGGATCCGCCCTGCCCAGGGGACGCTCTTCGGCGACGGGACCTCCGTCAAGCATTTCGCCGTCGTGACCAACGACTGGGCGACCGACGGCCGCTCGCTCATCATGTGGCACCGGGGCAAGGCGGGCACGATCGAGCAGGTCCACCGGACGCTCAAGGACGAGCTCGGCGCGGGCGTCTACCCGTCGGCGAAATTCGGGGCGAACGCTGCCTGGCTCCGCCTCCAGGTCCTCACCCACAACCTCCTCGAACTGCTCAAGGCGGTCGCCCTCGACGGGGCCCTCCGGGGCGCCCGCCCGAAGCGGCTCCGCTTCGCCGTCTTCACCGCCTTCGGCCGGGTCGTCTGCCACGCCCGGTCGCAGTTCATGCGGATCGCGAGCGGAGTGCTCGACGCGATCATCGGCCCCGCCCTCCGGCGGCTCGCGCTCGCGCCCTGGCCGCCGCCCGGCGCCTGACCGGGGGTGGCGTTGGGCTGGCCCGGCACGTTCCCTGGGCGGCCGGTTGCATCCATTCGTCCGATGCATGTTCCGGGGCGCGGTTCGCTGCGGGACGGGCCGGGTCGGCGCCAGACATTCGCCGGGCGAATGGATCGCGAGGCCGGCGGGCCCGGACTCCGCCAGCGATGCGCCCGGTGAATGCTGCGCGGGGTCCTCGCCGGGATCGCCTGGCGAGCATTCGCCCGCTGCATAGCTGGCGGCTCCGCGCCCTCGTCGGGGCCTTTCCGGGTCCAGATCCCGCCCATCGCGCAGTGAACCGGGCCGGCTGCGCCTGACCGGACCCACCGGCACATTCACCCCGGGAATGAATGCGACGAGCGCCGGCGGGGGCGGGACACTGCGACCCGAAAGGCACGTAGACCGCACTGGCGGGCGCGGCGGCCCGGCGCTGGCGAGGGCAGCGAAACCGACGCACCGAATAGGCGGCAGCCCGCCAGCCGGGGAAGGCAGCCCGCCGGTCCGGGCACGGCCCAACACGACCCCGCCGGCACCCGTCCCGTCGCCTCCCACCGGCCACCTCACGCCCCCCGACTCGGCCCCCTCACTCGGTCGGCGCGACGACGAGTTCCAGACTGAGCGGATCGAGACCCTGGCGCAGCCGAACGCAGGCTGGCCCATCGAAGCCGACGAGCCAGTTCATGACCCCCTCGAAGGCCTCCTCGACGACGACGTCCCGGATCGGACCCGTCGACGGTCGGAGGCGATCGGGGCCGCCGTAGGTCGGGTTGCCGAGGTCGTCGAAGAGGAGGAGCGCCTCGAAATGCAGGCGGACGACCCGCTCGCCGAGGACCTCGATCGGTAACCCGGAGGCCGTCCGATCGAAGGGCGGCTGTGCCGCCTCCAGACTCCCCTCCCCCGCCGGGCCCGTCGGCGACCCGAACACGAAGCGGACCCACGTCCCGGCCGGGTCGACGACCACGTCGAGGAGCCGGTTGCTCGCCAGGCGCCCCTTCGTCGACTCGATCGGGCACGCCGACGGGGCGCCCGAACCGCCCGGCGATGCCGAGGCGGCAGGCGTCGGCGACCCGTCGCTCGGAGCAGCCGGAGCGGGCAGCAGACCGCAGGCCCCGACGGAGACGATGACGGCCCCGGCCAGGACGGCTCGACGGAGCGGGAGGAGCAACGACGAGCCGTCCATCGCCCCGCAGACCGACGTCCTCGCCCGGCCGGCCAGGCCGACCCGCCCGACCCCCGGGAGGCGCGCCGACCCCGGGTCCCACCTCGGCCGCCTACCCCCGTCGCTCGAGCCCGCGACCATGGCAGTACCTCCGCGCTCGTGCCGGCCGGCCGTAAGGGCCGGTTCTTCGGCCGAGGGATGATACGCGGGCGCAGGATCCGCCATCGCCGGCAACGGTTCCCCCGCCCCGCCATCAGCCCCTGCCGGACTCCCCAGCCTCGGGCCGAGCAGCGCCAGCCTGGGCCGCCCTGGCGAAGCAGGCGTCGTACGTGGCGACGAAGCGGGACCCGAGGGCTCGCGGGTCGGCCCCCCGGACCTCCGCCAGCCAGCGGGCCGTGACCCGAACCCAGCCCGGCTCGTTCCGGCTCCGGGGCACGCCCGGCGGGGCGAGGAACGGTGCATCCGTCTCGACGAGGACGGCGTCCTCCGGAGCGAGCCGGGCGACCTCGGCCGACGCCCCCTCCCCCGTCCGGAAGACGAGGCCCGAGAAGCTGACGAGACAGCCGAGCCGGAGGGCCTCGAGCCCGTAGTCGACGGGCCCGGAGAAGGAGTGAAGGATGGCCCGCGGCCGAGGCGCACTCGACGCGGTGGGCGTCCCGGCCACTGCCCGCCACCGCCGGAGGACATCGAGGAGGGCGTCCTGCGCGTCACGCCGACCCGGCTTCGACCGACAGTGGAGGACGATCGGCTTGCCGACCCGGAGGGCGAGCTCGAGGTGCCGGTCGAGGTTCTCGAGCTGGGCGTCCACCGGCGAGAAGAGCCGGTCGTAGTCGAGGCCCGTCTCGCCGACGGCGACGACGACCGGGTCGAGGACGAGGGCCTCGATCCGAGCCCAGGCGGCCTCGTCCGCCTTCGCCGCGTCGTGAGGGTGGATCCCGATGGCGGCGTCGACCCACCCGAGCTCCCGGGCGAGCGAGACCGCCCGCTCGGACGAGGCGGCGTTCCAGCCCGGGACGAGGAGCCGGACGACGCCGGCCGCCCGGGCCGCCTCGGCGACCGCCGCAGCCTCGGCCCCGAATCGCTCGTGGTTCAGGTGGCAGTGGGCGTCGACGAGCGAGATCGCGCCCTCGGCATCGCCGTCGACCTCGGCCGTCGAGCGCGAACCGACGACGGTCGGCACCCTCAGCGACCCCCTGCCGGCGCCCCCTCCGCCTCGGCCTCGAGGCGCGGGAAGAGCGGCTCCGGCCGCCCGACCCGACCCGTTGCGCCGCCGTGCCGACCCCACCGGAGCTCCTCGAGGAGCGGCGGCCCGCCGTTACCGTCGGACCCGTACGGGTAGTCGTAGCCGAGCTGGGCGAGGATCCGCGGCGCCGCCCCCGGCATGAAGGGGGCGACGGCGAGGGCGACGAGCCGGCACGCCTCGACGAGGTCGCCGAGGACCCTCCGCAGCCGAACGTCGGCCTCCCCGTCGCCGGCCTGCCGCCGCTCGGGCGAGGACCCAGGGCTGTTCGGCGTCGACCGTCCGGTTCGCCCCGCCGACGTACGCCCAGAGCTCGGCGAGGGCCTCGTGGAGGAGGCAACCCTCGATCCGCTCGCGGACGAGGGAGAGGGTGTCGGCCCAGCCCTCGGCGAGGGGCGACTCGGCCGCCGGTCGGGGTGCCGGCCGCTCCCCGCCGAGGTAGCGGTGCACCATGGAGACCGTCCGGTTCACGAGATTCCCGAAGTCGTTCGCCAGGTCGGCGTTGTAGCGGCGGACGAAGCTGTCCCAGGAGACGTCCGAGTCGCGGTCGAAGGCGACCTCTCGGAGGGTGACGTAGCGGGCGCCGTCGGGCCCGAAGGCCCGGACGACGTCCCACGGATCGAGGAAGTTGCCGCGGCTCTTGCTCATCCGCTCGCCCGAGACGAGGAGCCAGCCGTGGACCCAGACCCGCCGGGGCGCTTCGAGCCCCGCCGACCAGAGCATCGCCGGCCAGTAGATCGTGTGGAAGCGAGCGATGTCCTTGCCGATGACGTGGAGGTCGGCCGGCCACCAGCGGGCGAAGCTCGCCGGGTCGTCCGGGAAGCCGGCCCCGGTGATGTAGTTGATGAGGGCGTCGTACCAGACGTAGATCGTGCCCGCCGCCGGATCCCAGGACCCGTCGGGGAGCTGGGCCGAGCTGCCGTCCTCACGGATCGGGAACGGGATCCCCCAGCTCGCCCCGGCCCGGCTGATGGAGAAGTCCTCGAGCCCCTGGCGGATGAAGCCGAGCATCTCGTTCCGGCGGTAGTCGGGCTGGACGAAGTCCGGGTGGGCCTCGAAGTGCCGCTCGAGCCGCTCCTGGTAGGCCGACAGCCGGAAGAACCAGTTCCGCTCGCTCAGCCACTGGAGGGGAACGTCGGGGTGGTTCGGGCAGATCGTCCCCTTGGCCGTCTCGAGGAGGTCGGAGGGGGCCTTGAAGCCCTCGTTCGGGCAGTACCAGCCCTCGTACGTGCCGAGGTAGATGTCGCCGTTGGCGTAGGCCCGCCGGACCATCTCCTGCGCCGCCCGGACGTGGTCGGGATCGGTCGTCCGGATGAAGCGATCGGGGGCGATGAGGAGGGCCGCTTCGGCCGCCTTGAAGCGTTCGACCATCTCGTCGACGAAGGCCTTCGGGTGGAGGCCCCGCTCGGCCGCCTTCATGGCGATGTTCACCGAGTGCTCGTCGGTCCCGGTCAGGAAGCGGGTCTCGTCGCCGATCATCCGGTGCCAGCGGGCGATGGCGTCGGCCCCGATGACCTCGTAGAGGGTGTGGAGGCCGGGCTGGTTGTTCGCGTAGGCGATGGCGGTCGTGATGTAGAAGCGGGCCATGCGGCGATGCTAGCAGGAGCGCGTCGCGAGCCGCCGTTGGTTCCCGATCAAGCGGCGAAGGGATTCACGACCCGGATCGACCCGTAGGCCCGATCGGTTGCGAAATCCTCGCTGAAGACGACGTCGCAGCCGGCGGACTCAGCGGAGCGGAGGACGAGCGCATCCCAGAGCGACATCTGCCAGGCGCGAGCGCTCGCCGCCGCCGCCCGGACGAGGGCGGCATCGATCACGACGACCGACAGCGGTGCCAGCGCCTCGACCATCGCCTCCGCCGTCGCCTCTGGGAGCGGCACGGCCAGCTTGCGGGTGGCGACGGCGTAGAACTCGGCCAGGATCTGGGGCGACAGGACGAAGTCGTGCTCGTCCCTCGAAGCGAGAAGCGCCTCCGCTTTCGCTCGCTTGGCCGGGTCGGCGGCGTCGACGGCGTACACGAGCACGTTCGTGTCAAGGAATGCCCGCACGGCCATGTGCATCGTCCCGCGTCCAGGTCCGTCCGCCCGATCCGCTCGAGGCCGTCGTTCCACGAGCCAACTCGAGGAAGCGATCGAGCGCCCGTGCGCCGGCGTCGGCGGCGGCGTAGCGAGCCAGGTACTCGCTCAACACCTGGTTCACGGACGTTCCCTGCTCGAGGGCACGGATCCGTGCCCGACGAAGGACCGTCTCGTCCACGCTGATCGTCACGTTCGCCATGGGCACCCTCGGACCACCAGGAGGCCGTGAATCACGGGATCAGTGTAACACAGCCGCACCGCCTGAACGACGGGCCAGTCCGAACGGCGGTCCGCTTGAGCGGCGGCCGTTCTCGGAGCCACGTGAATCCGACGTCATGAAGAAGCGGGCCTCCGCTCCGATGCGTCGACCGTGCTCCGTTGGAGCTGGCAAGGACCAAGCGATCAGATACAGGCCCGGGTCATCGTGGACCGCGTCGAGACTGCCCGACGTTCCGACGCGGAGGACGCCAATTCGCTAGCCGGGGCGCCGCGACAGCGTACCGACGGTCCAGGTGCCGGCCGTCAGTCCCGGATCGCCCGGATGACGCTCCTGCTCGTCGCCCGCCGGGCCGGCACGATCCCGACGGCGATGCCGAGGCCGACCGTCACCAGGAGGCCGAGCACGACGGTCGAGAACGGCGGGGCCGGCACCTCGTCGAGACCGAGGATCGGGGCGAGGACCAGCCCGACGGCAGCCCCGCCGGCGAGGGCGATCCCGACCCCGGCGACGCCGCCGACGCCGACGGTCACGACCGACTCGAAGAGGACGATGACGAAGATGTCGCGCCGGCTGGCACCGAAGGCGCGGCGGATGGCGAACTCCTTGGTCCGCTGGTCGACCATCGCCAGGGCAAGGTTGACGACCCCGATTCCGCCCGTCACGAGGCTGAGCGCAGCGACGGCCCCGAGGATGAGCTGGATGATCCGGATGAGTTCATCGGCTGCTCGGGGATCGTCGGTCCGCTGGACCTCGGTCGTCACCTCGAGCCGCGAGGCGAGCCCGCTGAGCCGGTCGAGGACGGGTCCTGAACGCTCGGGGGCGACCCAGACGAGGAGGAGCGGCTGGCCCGGGGTGTCCGACCAGCGCACCAGGCCAGCGACCGGGAGGTAGGCCCGCGAATACGGTTCACCGTCGTCGACGATCCCGACGACGAGTCCGGCGACCCGGCGGCCGACGTCGAGGACCACGGACGCCGGGAGCGGCGTCGCCTCGGCGAGCCCGACGTCGGCGGCGGCGACCCGGTTCAGGGCGAGGACCGGTCCGAGGACGCCCCCGTCGTCGGGCCGGAGCCAGCGCCCGGCGACGAGCCGAACGCGGCGGATCGCGGCGAAGGTCGGGTCGGTTCCGACGAGGCCGATGGAGTGCCGGGCGCCCTCCCGCTCGAGGAAGCCGTCCGAACGGAGGACCCGCGCCGCCTGGCCCCCGGCGGAAGTCACAAGCGTCGCGAGCCGCTCGGCGATCGTCGCCGGATCGGCCGGCGCCCAGCCGGGGACCGCGAGACTGACGGCGAAGGTCGCGGGGCGGCCGGATTGGCGCTCGAGGATCGCCTGCGCCGCGGCTCGACCGACGTCACCGATGGCGACGACGAGGCTGACCGAGGCCACGCCGACGACGATGCTGAGCACCCCGAGGAGCGCCCGGCCCCGATGCGCGGCGACGCCGTCGAGGGCCGCCAGGAGGAGCCCGACGAACCTCATCGCCGCCCGAGTCCGCGTCCCAGGCCGCAACGGGCTGCCTCGCCGCGGTCGGGCCGGGCCAGCGAGCTGACGCCCACGACGGCCGTCACCTCACACCCTCGAGAGCGAACCGTCCGCCAGCCGATACCGCCGGTCGGCGAGGCGGGCGACGGCCTCGTCATGGGTCACGACGACGAGGGCACGCCTCCCTTCGCGGCACGCCTCGATGAGGGCACGAAGCACCGCCGCTCCGGTCTCGACGTCAAGCGACCCCGTCGGTTCGTCGGCGAGGACGTAGCGCGGCTCGCGGATGAGGGCCCGGGCGATGGCGACCCGCTGCTGCTCGCCGGCCGAGAGGAGCGCCGGCGGGGAGTCGAGCCGGTCGCCGAGCCCGAACCGCTCGAGGAGCTCGATGGCCCGCGGGCGGGCCTGACGCAGCTCGGACCAGGGACCATGCTGGGCCGGCGCCATGGCGTTGGCCAAGGCCGTCCGGCCCTCGAAGAGGTAGAACTGCTGAAAGACGAAGCCGAAGGTCCGACCGCGGAGGGCTGACCGGCGGGCATCGGAGAGGCCGTCGACGCGCTCGCCGTCGACCTCGTAATCGCCGGCGTCGAAGTCGTCCATCAGGCCCAGGCAGTGGAGGAGCGTGCTCTTCCCGGCGCCCGACCGGCCGATGATGGCGAGGATCTCTCCGGGCTCAACATCGATGGAGACGGAATCGAGGAGCTGCAGGGGTGAGCCATTCGGCAGCACGACGCGCTTCCGGCCGCCCCGGAGACGGAGCATGGGCCGTCAGGGCTCCTCGCCGAGGAGCCCGAGCGGGTCGTCCGGCGGGACGAGGACCCGATCCCCCTCGGCGAGACCCTCGCGGATCTCGATGTTGAGCCCGTCGGTCAGCCCCAGACGAACGTCGCGCCGGACCCGGCTCCCGTCCTGGAGGAGGGTAACGTAGCCCTGGTCGCTCTCACCCGCGACGGCGGTGATCGGGAGGATGAGAACGTTCCGCGCCTCGCCCGTGACGACGGCGATCTTGAGCCGGACCCCCGCGAAGGCGCGAACGTCCCGCGGGATGCGACACCGCAGCTCGACTGGCACGGACAGGGGGTCGTCGGACGCCGCATCTGCCGCCCCGAGGCTCACAAGCGGGCAGTCGAAGGGTCCCGGCCCGCGGTCGAGTTTCACGCTGATCGAGCGGGGTGAATCATAGAAGCGGTAGAGGAGCTCGGGCGGGACAACGGCGACGGCTTCGAGGGGCTCCGTTGCGCCTCCGTCGGCCGGGGGCCGGACGACGACGCCATCGAGGACGACGACGCTCCGGATCGCGCCCCGGGTCACGGTCACCTCGGCAGGACCGGTTGGGCTCGCACCGGGGGAGTCGGGTGCCCCGCGCGGGCCGCGGACCAGCGGGCTGTAGGCAAGGGCGACGATCCCGCCCACGAGGGCCACGACGATGACCGCCGTGGACCAGGAGGGCGCCCGGTGCCGGATCACGAGCACAGCTTGACGAGTCCGCTCGCGTCACCAAGGCGCGCCCGCTCGACCATGGAGTCCACGTAGTCGCGACTCGCCCGGTCGAAGTTCCGGTACGCGGACCAGGTCCGGATCCGGTCCCACATCGCCGCGGCCCGCTCGATGGCGGCCTCGTCGTCCCTCGCGATCGCCTCCGCCCAGTACCGGAACCAGGCGCACATGGCCTGGAACTCCACCTCGCTCCGCCCTGTCCCAGGCTGGTAGGCCCCGCCCGGATCGTGGGTGTACGACGGGTAGCTGGCGCCCGGCGGGAGAGGCGTCACCGCCCTGGCGGCGTCGGCTTCTCGGTCGATGTCGGCCCCGCTGACGAACCCGGCCGGCGGACCGCAGGCGGCGAAGAGGACCAGGACCCCGAGGAGGACCACCACGACCGCGGCCCGGGACCCACTCACGCGCAGCCCTTCACGAGTTGAAGCAGACCACTCGGATCGCCGAGGCGAGCCCGTTCGACGACCGATTCCAGATACTGACGCCCCGTGGTGTCGGTGTTGGCGAATGGGGACCAGGTCCGGATCTCGTCCCACATCGCCGAGGCCCGCTGGATCGCAGCCTGGTCGTCCTTCGCGATTGCCGCGGCCCAGTACCGGAACCAGGCACACTGCGCCTGCGACTCGACGACGAACCGACCATGGCCGGCCTGGTAGGCACCTCCCGGATCCAGCGACGGGGGCGGCGGCCACGTGGCACCCGGCGGGAGGGGCGTCACCACCCTCGCCGCCTCCGCCTCCCTGGCCACCTCCGCGGCGGAGACGAAGCCGGCCGGCGGGGCACAGGCCACGAGAAGGAGACCGGCCGCGACCAGGCCGAGCGCGCCCCCAACCGACAGGCAGCGCCCTGGTCGATGGAACCCCCTCACGATCCGAAA
Source organism: Chloroflexota bacterium (assembly GCA_026004015.1). Taxonomy (GTDB): domain Bacteria; phylum Chloroflexota; class Limnocylindria; order Limnocylindrales; family CSP1-4; genus BPIH01. The sequence goes on from BPIH01000003.1 coordinate 31,050, forward strand.
TCGAGATCCGGCGGCCCTGCCGAGCCCGACGACGAGCCGATTAGTACCGGAGCGTCCCGGTCCACCACGACGAGCCCCAGAACCAGGTGAAGTCCTTCTTGGCCGTCATGCAGAACGGCGTGCCTGGCGTTACGGGTCCGAGCTGCTTGAACGTGTCGTCCCCCACCGCCGCTCGGATCGGGCTGTTCGGCGTCCCGGCCCCGATCGGCTGGCCCGTGTTGCAGTTCCGGAGGTAGTAGTACTGATCCGAGCCGGACCAGGACAGGGTCCGCAGTCGGACCCCGTAGTTGTAGTCCGTCGCGTACCGGACGGTCTGGTAGTACGCCCAGGACGCGTTATTCGGGACGAGGCCCGAGACGTCCTCCTGGACGTAGGCGGCGACCGCACCCGCCCACATGACCGCAGCCATGAGGCCTGCCAACGCTCGGACGATCCAACGCACCTGCCAGTCCTCCTCCTCCCCCGGGGGCATCTCCCCGTACCTCATTTTTTTCCTATCTCTCTTCCTCTTGGTTGTCAAGCACTGAACGGTTCCGAGTAAGCGTCCCAACGTCTGTGCTCGTTCGCCCAGGAACACCTGAGCCCCATCCATACGCTGCCGGTGTTCAGTCCACCCAGCACATGAAGGGGCTCACAAGGAGTGTACGGTGTCGCTCACGGTTCGCCTGGTGACCGAGCATGCCGACGTCGGCTCCCTCGAGCGGACGATCGGTCGGGCGCTCGCCGAGGCCGGGGTGACCTTGTGGCAGGAGCTGATCGCCCAGGTCAAGGCCGACCTGGTGACCCCCGATGCCTGGGCCGCCTGCGGTGGGCGTCTCAAGGCGAACGGCTGGGCCCCGCGGCGGCTCGTGACCCTCGCCGGCGAGATCGAGTTCCGGCACCAGCGCTTCCGCTGCACCGAGTGTGGTGCCGAGGTCGTGCCCCTCGACGCCGCCCTCGGCCTCGAACCCCGGACGGCCCACACCCTCGGCGTCCGAGAGCTCGCCTGCCGGCTCGTGACCGAGCTGAGCTACCAGAAGACGGTCGAGGCGGCCGCCGAGCTCCGGGGCCTCTCGATCGGGCGGGGTGAGCTCCACCGCTGGGTCGTCGAGGAGGGCCGGCGGCTCGAAGCGGCGATCGAGGCGGAGACCGAAGCGGTCTTCGGCGAGGGCCGCGATCTCGCCCCGTCCACGGCCCGGCGGGGGACCGTCTGGGTGAGCGCCGACGGGACGATGGTGAACGACCGGGCGAGCGGGACCGAGTTCGAGGCGAAGCTCGGCCTCGTCTTCCACGGTGCGCAGCGGACCGGCCGGGCGCGACGAGCCCTCACGAACCGGACGTACGTCGGCGGGACCGGGGGCTGGGCCGCCATCCCCCGAGCGCTTCGCCGCCGTCTGCGCCCGACTCGGCGTCTACGAGGCGGAGCGCATCATCTTCGTCTCCGACGGCGCAGCAGCGATCCGCTGGCCCCGGGCGAGGGCATTCCCGACGGCGATCGAACTCCTCGACTGGTACCACCTCACCGAGCAGCTCCGGACCGCGATCGGGTCCGACCACCCCGATCGGCTCGAGCTCGCCCTCGCCGTCGCCGAGGCGGGCGACGCCGAGCGCCTCGGGGAGCTCCTCGCCGGCTGGGCGGCCGAGGCGGCACCGGTCGACCCCGATCGGGCCCGCAAGCTCGCCTCCGTCGTCGGTGATGTCGCAGCGAACCGACGCGGGATCGGGAACCGACCGGCTCGTCCCCCTCGCCTCCTCCGGCCCGATCGAGACGGCGATCGACCTCGCCATCGCCCGTCGCTTCACGGTGCGCGGGATGCGCTGGTTCCGGCGCGGAGCCAGCCCACTCCTCCACTTGCGCCTCCTGCGGCTCAACAGAACCTGGAACCACTCCTGGTCCCAACGCGTCGCCGCAGCCCGTCGACCCTGGCCCGTGGCGGCCTGAGCCAGCACAGAAAAAGAGATGCTTCCGGAGCGACACGCGCACGATCGTCAATGTGCACGGCCCGAATGTGCACGGCCCGCCCGCCTGTGAGGCGCGCGACTCGGGGACCCAGGCCGCGGGGCGGTACCCCTGCGGCCCGCGGTCGGCCGGTGCGGCTATTCACCGGGTGAATGGCTCGATGGGGTCCCAGTCTCTCGGGAACCGAGGTCGGGGTGCGAGTCGTGATGCCCCGAGCGCGCCACGACGGTTGCCGCCTGCCCGGGCAGTCAGACATGCGCTCCACGAATGGTAGACCGGCGGTCCATGCCCGTGGCGCGCCCAGCATTCGCGAGGGGCATCGGGGGCGCTCCGCCGGCCCTGGTGCGCCCAATCCCATGGGCCCCGCGAATATCCGGTGGCGTCGCCGCATACCGTGCCCCGACACCATTCGCCGGACGCATCGATGCCCCCGACACGCAGACCGTGGCGGTCGTGCACGCCTCCATGCCGGGCGGCCTTGCCCGGCTGACGACGAGGACGTCGGGGTCGACCGCGATGAACGCGGGACCCCGAGCCCGCCGCCCGCCGGCGAGCTTCTTCGCCGCGATGTCGGCACCAGCCGTTTGTCCGCACTCCGCCGTCGCTTCAGTGGCGAAAGTGGCGGCGGCCCGTGACGCACATCGTCGCCCCCGCCCGGTCGACGGCCGCCACGACCTCGGCGTCGCGGACCGAGCCACCCGGCTGGACGACGGCCGAGACCCCGGCCTCGAGGCAGACCTCCACCCCGTCGGGGAACGGGAAGAAGGCATCCGAGGCGCAGGCGGCCCCCCGGAGCGCCTCCGGGCCGTGGAGGCGGACCGCCTTCTCCACCGCCTGCCGGGCCGCGTCGACCCGGCTCGTCTGGCCGACCCCGAGCCCGACGAGCATCCGGTCCCGGACGAGGACGATGGCGTTGCTCGTCACGAAGCGGACGAGGCGCCAGGCGAGGTCGAGGTCGGCCCGCTCGGCCTCGGTCGGGGGGCGGCGGGAGACGATCTGCCAGGTCGGCCGGGTCGTCGGGGAGGACGTCCGGCTCGCCGACGAGGACCGCCCCGCCGGCGGTCCGGAGGAGGCCGGTCGCGGACGGCGGCCGAGGCGAGGCGCCGACCGCGCCGAGCCCGGGTCGAGGAGGAGGCGGAGGTTCGGCCGCCGGCCGAGGACCTCGAGGGCCTCGGGTGAGAAGCCGGGGGCAACGACGACCTCGAGGAAGATCTCGTCGAGCGCCTCGGCGAGGGCCCGATCGACCGGCCCCGTCAGCGCCACGATCCCGCCGAAGGCGCTGACCGGGTCGCCGGCGAGGGCCGCCCGCCAGGCGGCGAGGAGGTCGTCCCGCTCGGCCGCCCCGCAGGGGTTCGTGTGCTTGACGACGACGGCGGCCGGACCCCGGAGGGCCGGGCGATGGCCGCCGCGGCCGCCGCGTCGAGGACGTTCGTGTAGCTCAGGGGCTTGCCTGCGAGGAGCGTCCCGCCGTCCCAGAACGGGCCGTCGGCGGGCCCGGCCCCGGGGCGCCGGTAGCGGGCCGCCCGCTGGTGGGGGTTCTCGCCGTAGCGAAGCGTCTCGACCTTCTCGAGGGCGAGGACGAGCCGCGGCGGAAAGGGGTCCGAGGCGCCGGGGAGGCCGGGCTCGTCGGGGAGGTCGACCCCGGCGCCGGCGATCCGCCGGGGAGGACCTCGGCGATCCGGGCATCGTAGGCGGCGGTGTGGCGGAAGGCCTCGGCGGCGAGGGCGGCCCGGAGCCCGTCGGGGACCCGTCCCTCCCGCCGGAGCGCCTCGAGGACCGCCGGGTAGCGGGTCGGGGAGGTCACGACGGCCACGTTCGCCCAGTTCTTCGCCGCCGCCCGGACGAGGGCCGGGCCGCCGATGTCGATCTCCTCGACGAGGCCGTCGAGGTCGAGGTCGGCCCGCTCGGCCGCCGCCTCGAAGGGGTAGAGGTTGACGACGACGAGCTCGAAGGGGGCGATCCCGGCGAGGGCGAGGGCCGGCGGTGCTCGGCCCGACGGCGGTCGGCAAGGATCCCGCCGTGGATCCGGGGATGGAGCGTCTTCACCCGCCCGTCGAGCATCTCGGGGGCCCCGGTGACGGCGGCGACGTCGGTGACCGGGAGGCCGGCCTCGCGGAGGAGGCGGGCCGTCCCGCCGCTCGCGACGAGCTCGAAGCCGAGCTCGACGAGACCCCGGGCGAAGGGCGCAAGATCGGTCTTGTCGGAGACCGAGAGGAGCGCCCGACGCGGCGGCGGGACCGCCTCGGCGGCGAGGGCGGGGTCGATCGTCACCCGCCGACCCTCGACCCGGAGGGCCCCCGCGAGGAGGAGCGCCGTCGCCCGCGGGAGGAGCCGGTGCTCGACGGCCCGGATCCGGTCGTGGAGGCGTCGCTCGTCGTCGTCGGGGAGGACCGGGACCGCCTCCTGGAGGACGATCGGGCCGCCGTCGAGGACCTCGTCGACGAGGTGGACGGTGCAGCCCGTCACGGTCGACCCCGTGGGCCAGGGCGTCGCGGACGGCGTGGGCGCCCGGGAAGGCGGGCAGGAGCGAGGGGTGGGTGTTCAGGATCCGGTTCCGGTAGGCGGCGAGGACGGCCGGCCCGACGATCCGCAGGTAGCCGGCGAGGACGACGACGTCCGGGCCGGGCTCCCGCGAGGACTGCGGCGAGGCTGCGCGTCGTCGCCGCCGGGGACGAGAGCGGTGGCGATCCCCTCCCCCGCCGCCCAGTCGAGGGCCGGGCACGGCCGATCGGCGAAGACGAGGACGACCTCGCCCCCGAGCTCGCCCCGGCGGGCGGCGGCGACGAGGGCCCGAAGGTTCGAGCCGGCCCCGAGACGCCGACGGCGATCCGACCGCTCACCGCCGACCCTCCGCCGCCGGCGCCCATGCCGCCGCCTCGGTCGGCAAGGGGGCTTCGAGGTAGCGAGCCCACCGAGCTCGGCCGCCTCGACGACGACCCCGACGAGGCGCGCCGCCAGCCCTCGGCGGCGAAGGCGGCGATGGTCGCCTCGGACGCCGTCGGCCGGACGGCGACGACGAGGCCGAGGCCGCCGTTGACCGTCGCCCGGAGCTCCGGCTCGTCGATCCCGGCCGCGGCGCCGAGCCAGCGCATGACCGAGGGCAGCGGCCAGCGGCCGGGGTCGAGGAGCGCCCCGAGGCCGGCGCGGCAGGATCCGCGGCACGTTCCCGGGCAGCCCGCCGCCGGTGATGTGGGCGACGCCGCCGAGGTCGAAGCCCGAGGCCCGGAGCCGCTCCCGGACGGCGAGGAGCCGGCGGGCGTAGATCGGGGTCGGCCGGAGGAGGACGTCGCCGAGGGTCGCCGCGGCTCGGCCGGTCCGGCCTTCGGCATCGGCCGCCAGGGCCGCCTCCGCCCGGCCCGGTCCGAGGACCCGGCGGAGGACGTCGCCGTACGGGCTCGGCCAGGTCGAACCCGCCCTCGGCGAGGACCGCCCGGACGAGGGAGTAGCCGTTCGCGTGGAGGCCGCTCGCGAGGACCCCGACGAGGGCGTCGCCGGCCCGGATCCCCGAGCCGTCGATGAGCGCCGACCGCTCGACGATCCCGACGCAGAAGCCGGCGAGGTCGAACTCGTCGGGCTCGAGGAGGCCCGGGTGCTCGGCCGTCTCGCCGCCGACGAGGGCGCAGCCGGCCTCCCGGCAGCCGTCGGCGATCCCGCCGACGATGGTCGCCACCCGCTCGGGGTCGAGGCGGCCGACGGCGACGTAGTCGAGGAAGAAGAGCGGGGCCGCCCCGAGCAGACGACGTCGTCGGCGCACATGGCGACGAGGTCGCGCCCGATGGTCTCGAGCCGCCCGAGCCGACGGGCGAGCTCGGTCTTCGTCCCGACCCCGTCGGTGGCCGCGACGAGGACCGGCTCGGCGAACCCCTCGGGGAGGGCGACCGCGGCCCCGAAGCCGCCGAAGCCCCCGAGGACCGGGGCGAACCCCCGGGTCGCCTCGACGGCGGCCCGCATCCGCTCGACGGCCGCCTCGCCGGCGGCGACGTCGACGCCCGCCCGCCGGTAGGCCGCCCGCTCGACCTCAGCCACGGTGCGCGATCGGCTCGCCGAGCTGGCGGGCTCGGGGGCGCCGGCGGATCGCCGGGCCGCGCTCGGCCGGCGGCGCGGTGCCGGGCCGGCGCCACCGCGCCTCGTCGGCCTCGAGGAGGAACTTCCGGTGGTGGGCGTCGTACGGGACCGGGACCGGGTAGTTGCCGTCGAAGCAGGCGAAGCAGAACCGCTCGTACGGCAGCTCGAGGGCGGAGAGGACGCCCTTGATCGAGAGGTAGCCGAGGGAATCGGCGCCGACGAAGTCGCGAATCTCGTCGATGGAGAGCCGGGCGGCGATGAGCTCGGTCTCGATCTGGGTGTCGATGCCGTAGAAGCAGGGGTGGTAGATCGGCGGGGCGCTGATCCGGAGGTGGACCTCGGCCGCCCCGGCCCGCCGGAGGAGGCTGACGATCTGCTTCGTCGTCGTCCCCCGGACGATGGAATCGTCGACGACGACGAGGCGCCGGCCGCGGATCACCTCCCGAAGGGGGCTGAGCTTCACGTTCACCCCCCGCTGGCGCATCGCCTGGGAGGGCTCGATGAAGGTCCGGCCGGTGTAGCGGTTCCGGACCATCCCCTCCCGGTACGGCAGCCCGGCGACCTCGGCGAAGCCGGCCGCCGCCGGGGCCCCGGTGTCGGGGACGGGGACGACGATGTCGGCCTCGGCCGGCTGCTCCCGCGCCAGCTGCATCCCCATCCGCCGGCGGGCCTCGTAGAGGTTCCGGCCCTCCATGTACGAATCGGGCCGCCCGAAGTAGATGAGCTCGAAGACGCAGAGGGCGTGGTGCGGCTCGGCGAAGCGGATCGAGCGCGGCTCGCGCCCGGCCTCGAGGACGACGATCTCGCCCGGTTCGACGTCGCGGACGACCTCGGCCCCGACGATGTCGAGGGCCGCCGTTTCGGAGGCGAGGACCCAGCCGCGGTCGATCCCGCCGGCCGCCCAGAGCCCGCGCTCGGGCGCCCCCTCCGGCAACCGGAGCCGGCCGAGGACGAGGGGTCGGAAGCCGTAGGGGTCGCGGACGCCGATGACCCGTCCCGGGTCGAGGACGACGAGGCTGTAGGCGCCGCGGACCCGGGGCAGGACGGCCGAGGAGCGCCTCGACGGTGTCGGCCGCCGGTTCGTCGGCGAGGAGGGCGGTCAGGAGCTCGGTGTCCGTCGTCGCCGGGAGTCGGGCCCGGCCGCCCCGGAGCTGGGCGAGGAGCTCCCGGGTGTTGACGAGGTTCCCGTTGTGGCCGACGGCGATGGCCCGGCGCGGCCCGAGGCGGAAGGTCGGCTGGGCGTTCTCCCAGCGGGTCGAGCCGGTCGTCGAGTAGCGGCAGTGGGCGACGGCGAGGTGGCCCCGGAGGGACGGGATCCGCCGCTCGTCGAGGACGGAGACGACGAGCCCGAGGTCCTTGTAGAGCATGAGCTGGTCGCCGTCGGAGACGGCGACGCCGGCCGATTCCTGGCCGCGGTGCTGGAGGGCGAAGAGGCCGAGGGCGGCGATGGCGGCGGCCTCGCTGCCCCGGCGCCCCCGGCCTGCCCCGTCGGCCGGGCGGCAGGGCGACCCCGAAGACCCCGCACATCAGTCCGCCCCTCCCGGACCTCGGCATCGAGCGCCGACCGCGCGCCGGCCCGTCCTCGCCCTCGAGCCCGAGGGCCCGCGGCAGCCCGTGCTCCCAGGCGTGGCGGAGGTCGGCCAGGGCGACGTCGAGGGCGTCGGCGACCCGGCTCCCCCGCTCCTCGGCGGCCCCGGTCGCCCCCTCGCCGGTCAGCTCGACGACGAGCCGGTCGCCGCCGACGACGCCGATCTCCTCGACCGGGAGCCCGTACGTCCGGGCGAGGCCGACGAGGGCGGCCGACGCCTTCGGCCGGCAGGAGAGGACGAGCCGCGAGGGGCTCTCGCCGAAGAGCTCGACGGCCGGCGAGTTCGCCACCCCGACCGGACCCGGGCCCCGCGCCCGCCGAAGATGGCGCACTCGGCGAGGGCGACGGCGAGGCCCCCGGCGGCCACGTCCTGGGCCGAGGCGACGAGGCCCCGGGCGATGGCGTCCCGGACGAAGGCCTGGACGGCGACCTCGCGCTCGAGGTCGATGGCCGGCGGTCGATCCTCCGGGGCGACCCCGGCGAGGGCGGCGTAGGCCGAGCCGGCGAGCCCGGGCGTCGCCTCGCCGACGAGGACGATCCGGTCGCCGTCGGCGACGAAGGCCGGCCCCACCCGCCGCTCGACGTCGTCGAGGAGCCCGACGACGCCGATCTCGGGGGTCGGGGCGATGGCCCCGGCCGGCGATTCGTTGTAGAGGGAGACGTTCCCGCCGGTGATCGGGAGGCCGAGGGCCGTCGCCGCGTCGGCCAGGCCGCGGACCGCCTCTTTCAGCTGCCAGAAGGCCTCGGGGCGGGTCGGATCGCCGTAGTTCAGGCAGTTCGTCAGGCCGAGGGGCCGGGCCCCGGTGATGGCACGTTCCGGGCCGCCTCGGCGACGGAGAAGACGGCCCCGAGGTAGGGGTCGATCGCCCCGATGGCCTGGTTCGCGTCGGTCGAGGCGACGAGGCCGCGCCGGGTCCCCTTGATCCGGAGGACCGCGGCGCCCCGGCCGGGACCCTCGACGGTGTTCGTCATGACGTGCTGGTCGTACTGCTCGTAGACCCAGCGTCGCGAGGCGAGGTTCGGCGAGCCGAGGAGGGCGAGGAGGACGGCGCCCGGGTCCATCCCCCGCTCCGGGAGGTCGCGGCTCGACGGCCTCCTCCGGGGCGCCGGGGCCGGGGCGGCGCGGCGGCGGGCCGGGCGGCGCTGCGACCGCGCTCGTAGACGATGGCGTCGGAGGTCAGGGCGGCGACCGGGACCTGGGCGACGATCCGGGCCCCGGCGCCGGCGACCGTCGGCGTCGAGGCCACCCTCGACGACGGTGAGGAGCCGGTCGTCGGTGACCCGGCCGATGACGGCCCACGGCAGTCCCCACTTCTCGCAGACGGCGGCGACGGCGGCGAGGCGCTCGGGCCGGACGATGGCGAGCATCCGCTCCTGGGATTCGGAGATGAGGACCTCGGCCGCCGTCATCCCCTCCTCCCGGCGGGGCACGGCGTCGAGGTCGACGATCATCCCGGTCCCGGCCCGGTCCGCCGTCTCGGAGGTGGCGCAGGTGATCCCGCCGGCGCCCGAGGTCCTGGAGCCCTCGACGAGGCCGGCCTCGATGAGCTCGAGGGAGGCCTCGATGAGGAGCTTCTCGGCGAAGGGGTCGCCGACCTGGACCGAGGGCCGCTTCGAGGGGTCCTCGTCGCTGAAGGTCGCCGAGGCGAGGACCGAGGCCCCGCCGATCCCGTCGCGGCCCGTCGTCGAGCCGAAGAGGACGGCGAGGTTCCCGGGCCCCGGGGCGATGGCCCGGGTCAGGTGCCGCTCCTCGAGGAGGCCGACGGCCATGACGTTGACGAGGGGATTGCCGGCGTAGGACGGGTCGAAGACGAGCTCGCCGCCGACGGTCGGGACGCCGACGCAGTTGCCGTAGCCGCCGACGCCCGCGGACGACGCCGTCGACGAGGTAGCGGGTCCGCGGTTCGTCGGGGTCGCCGAAGCGGAGGGCGTCGAAGATGGCGATCGGCCGGGCGCCCATCGTGAAGATGTCCCGGAGGATCCCGCCGACGCCGGTCGCCGCCCCCTGGACCGGCTCGACGGCCGAGGGGTGGTTGTGGGATTCCATCTTGAAGGCGACGGCGAGCCCGTCGCCGATGGCGACGACCCCGGCGTTCTCGCCGGGCCCGGCGACGACCCCCGACCCGCCCCGGGGGAGGGTCGCCAGGAGCGGCTTGCTGCTCTTGTAGCTGCAGTGCTCGCTCCACATGACGCTGAACATCGCCAGCTCGACGGGGTTCGGGTCGCGCCCGAGGCGCTCCCGGATCGCCTCCAGCTCCTCGTCGGTGAGGCCGAGCTGGCGGTGGAGGTCGGCGGGCGGTGCGGCGACGCTCATCGGGACTCACCGTCGCGAGGCCCGACCGGCCGGCGGCGCCGCTCGGCGGCGCTCTCGACGAAGGAGCGGAGGATCCAGCGCCCGTCGTCGGAGCCGAGGATCGCCTCGGCCGCCCGCTCGGGATGGGGCATCAGCCCGGCGACGTTCCCGGCCGCGTTCGTCACCCCGGCGATGCGCCCGGAGGGAGCCGTTCGGGTTCGCCGGGTCGTCGGGGTCGAGGGCCGGCCGCCCGTCGGGCCGCAGGTAGCGGAAGAGGACGCCGCCCGACGCCTCGAGGGCGTCGAGGGTCGCCGCGTCGGCGTAGTAGCAGCCCTCGCCGTGGGCGATCGGGAGGCGAAGGGGCCGCCGCTCGCCGATGGCCTTCGTGAAGGGGCTGTCGAGGCGCTCGGGGCCGACGACGACCTCCCGGCAGACGAAGCGGAGGGAGCGGTTCCGGAGGAGGACGCCCGGGCACGAGGTGCGCCTCGGCGAGGATCTGGAAGCCGTTGCAGATCCCGAGGACGAGGCCGCCCGCGGCGGCGAAGTCGGCGACGGCCCGCATGATCGGGCTGAAGCGGGCGATGACCCCGGCCCGGAGGTAGTCGCCGTAGGCGAAGCCGCCCGGCAGGACGACGGCGGCCGCCCCGTCGAGGCTCGCCTGCTCGTGCCAGAGCTCGACGGGCTCCGCCCCGACGAGGGAGAGGGCCCACATCGTGTCCCGGTCGCAGTTGCTGCCCGGGAAGACGACGACCCCGACCCGGACGCTCATCGGCCGCCCTCCTCGACTCACTCGCCGCCGGGGCGGCCCGCGACGCCCCGCGACCTCGTCGGACCGGATCGACGAGGCGCCCCGAGGAGCTCGATCGCCGTACCGCTCGATGAGCGGGTTGGCGAGGAGCTCCGAGGCGAGGCGCTCGACGACGGCCCGGGCCGGCGCCTCGTCGGCGGCCTCGACGGTGCACTCGACCCGCCGCCCGACCCGGACGTCGGAGATGCCCCGAAGTCGAGGTGGGGCAGGCTCTGCTCGACGGCCCGGCCCTGGGGATCGAGGATGCCGGGCTTCGGCAGGACGTTGACGGCGAAGCGGAAGCTGGGCAGCGACGGCCGGTCCGGTCAGGCAATGACGTCCTCCTCGAGATAGCGGGCGAAGCTCGCCCCGGTGATCCGCTCGTACGCCTCGACGTAGCGGCGCCGGGTCCCCTCGACGACCTCGGGCGGGAGCGCCGGCGCCGGCGGGCGGCGATCCCAGGCCTGGGCGAGGAGCCAGTCGCGGACGTACTGCTTGTCGAAGCTCGCCTGGGGGCGGCCGGGCTCGTAGCGTCGCGGCGTCCCAGAAGCGCGACGAATCGGGCGTGAGGACCTCGTCGACGAGGAGGAGCTCGCCCGTCCGGGTCGAGCCCGAACTCGAACTTCGTGTCGGCGAGGAGGATCCCGACCCGCTCGGTGCGCTCGGCGGCGAAGCGGTAGAGCTCGAGGGCGACGGCTCGGACCCGCTCGGCGAGCGCCTCGCCGACGATGGCCGCCATCCGCTCGAAGGGGATGTTCTCGTCGTGCTCGCCCGCCGGCGCCTTCGTCGCCGGGGTGCAAGATCGGCTCGGGCAGCCGGTCGCTCTCCCGGAGGCCGGCGCGGGAGCCGGACGCCGCAGACGGCGCCGGTCGCGCGGTACTCCTGCCAGCCCGAGCCGGCCAGGTAGCCCCGGACGACGACCTCGACGGGCAGGACCTCGGCCCGGCGGCAGAGCATGATCCGACCCCGGAGTGCCTCGGCCTCCCTCGCCCAGGGCTCGGGCAGGGCGGCCGGATCGGTCGCCAGGAGGTGGTTCGGGACGAGGTGGCGCGTCGCCGCGAACCAGAAGCGGGACAGCCCGGTCAGGACCCGGCCCTTGTCGGGGATCTCGGTCGGCAGGACGACGTCGAAGGCGCTGATCCGGTCGCTGGCCACGAGGAGGATCCGGTCCTCGTCGATGGCGAAGAGGTCGCGGACCTTGCCGGAGCGGAGGTAGCCACTAGTGAGCGGCACGGGCGACCTCCTGGGGAGCGGGTGGGGCCGAAGCGGAGGGGGCCGAGGCGGATGGAGCGGCCGGGGGCGTCCCGCGCCGGGCGGCGAGCTCGGCCTCGAGGGCGTCGAGGCGGGCGATGATCGTCGGCACGTGCCGGAGCCAGCTCGCCTCGTCGAAGCAGGCCTCGAGCTCGGCGGCGGTCAGGGTGCCGGCGATCGGGGGCCTCGGTGGCGAGGAGCGAGCGGAGCGGGCGCCGCTCGTCGGCGGCTCGGAGGGCGGCCGCCTGGACGACGGCGTACGCCTCCTCCCGCGCCCAGCCCCGCTCGACGAGGGCGAGGAGGACCCGGCCGGCGGCGTGGAGGCCGAGGCTCCGGTCGAGGTTCTCGGCCATCCGCTCCGGGTGGACGACGAGGCCTTCGACGAGGCGGGTCATGGTGACGAGCATGTAGTCGAGGACGATGGTCGCGTCGGGGAGGACGACCCGCTCGGCCGAGCTGTGGCTGATGTCCCGCTCGTGCCAGAGGGGCTGGTTCTCGAAGCCGACCTGGGCGTAGCCGCGGAGGAGCCGGGCGAGGCCGGCCATCCGCTCGGAGCGGATCGGGTTCCGTTTGTGGGGCATCGCCGAGCTCCCCTTCTGGCCCGGGGCGAAGGGCTCGGCGAGCTCGCCGATCTCGGTGTGGGCGAGGTTCCGGATCTCGGTGGCGAAGCGCTCGAGGGACCCTCCGGTGATGGCGATGGCGGCCAGGACGGCGGCGTGGCGGTCGCGCTGGACGATCTGGGTGCTCGACCGGGTCGACGGCCAGGCCGAGGGCGCCGAGGACCTCGGCCTCGAGGTCGGGGTCCAGGTGGCTGTACGTCCCGACCGGCCCCGAGAGCTTGCCGGTCGCCGCGTCGGCGAAGGCGGCGGCGAGGCGGCGGCGGTCGCGGTCGACCTCGAAGGCCCAGCCGGCGAGCTTGACCCCGAGGGTGATGGGCTCGGCGTGGACGGAGTGGGTCCGGCCCATCATCGGCTGGCTCGCCTCGGCCCGGGCCCGGGCGACGAGGGCCTCGAGGAGGGCGTCGCAGTCGGCGAGGAGCCGGTCCCCGGCGGCCCGGAGCTGGAGGGCGAGGGCCGTGTCGAGGACGTCGGACGAGGTGAGCCCGAGGTGGAGGTAGCGCCCTTCGGGACCGACGGATTCGGCGACCTGGCTGACGAAGGCGATGACGTCGTGGTCGGTCGTCCGCTCGATCTCGGCGATCCGGGCCGGGTTCACCCGGGCTCGGGCCTCGATGGCGGCTACCGCTTCCGGCGGGACCATCCCCCGCCGGGCCTGGGCGCGGGCGACCTCGATCTCGACCCGGAGCATCTGCTCGAAGCGGGCCTGCTCGGTCCAGATGGCGCCCATCTCGGGGAGCGTGTAGCGGGGGATCACGGCTCGAGCCTCCCCGACATGGAGGGCGCGGGGTCGGGGGTGAGCGGCGTCCCGATCGAGGGCGGTCGGCGGCGGTGCGGCGCCGTCGGCTCCCTCCGGGGACCCGGCCCCGTCGCGCGGCCTCCGGCGCTCGGCTCCGGCGGAGGCGTCGAACTCGGCGGCGATGTCGACCCGCAGCTGACGGCCGGGCCAGACGATCCCCTCGGCGACCCGAAGGGCCGCTCGCCGGGCCCCCGCCAGGTCCGGTCCCCGGCCGACGACGGTGAGAACCCGTCCGCCGGCCGTCCGGAAGACCCCCTCAGCGTCCCGCCGCGTCCCGGCGTGGAAGACGAGGACGTCGGCGGCGGGTTCGGTCGGAAGGCCGGCGATGGGATCCCCCGTCCGGGGCGCCTCGGGGTAGCCCGGCGCGGCGAGGACGAAGCCGACGGCGGCCGTCGGGAGGGTCGGCAGCCGCCCCTCGATCGCCCCGATTCGCGGCAGGACGGCGCCGAGCTCGCCCCGGGCCGCGGCGAGGAGGAGAGGGCCGAGGGCCCCGGCGAGGCGGGGCAGGATGACCTGGGCCTCGGGGTCGCCGAAGCGGGCGTTGCACTCGAGGAGGGCCGGACCGTCGGCGGTCAGGATGAGGCCCGCGTAGAGGGCGCCGCAGAAGGGCGTCCCACGGCGGGCGAGCTCGGCGAGGATTGGCCGATGGACGGTCTCGAGGATCCGGCTCACCGCGGCGTCGGGGAGGTCGGGGACCGGGCTGTAGGCGCCCATGCCGCCGGTGTTCGGACCGCGGTCGCCGGCGAGGAGGCGCTTGTGGTCGCGGGCGGCGGGGAGGGCGACGGCCGTCTCGCCGTCGGTCAGGGCGATGACGCTCGCTTCCCGACCGACGAGCCGCTCTTCCAGGACGAGGATGGGTCGCTCGGCGGTCGTCCCTCCGCTCGAGGCGGGCGCCCCTCCCGTCGGGACTGCCCCGCTCCCTTCGGCTGCCCTCCCCTCACCCTCGGCGGCGGCGTACAGCCGCTCGATGGCCGCCTCGGCCTCGGCGAGGTTGGCCGCCACCGTCACCCCCTTGCCCCCGGCCAGGCCGTCGGCCTTGACGACGACCCCGGGGCCGGCGGCGAGATCGGCCGCGTAGCGGAGGGCGGCCTCCTGCTCCCCCGGTCCGAAGGCCCGCGCCCGGGCCATCCGGACCCCGGCCGACGCGGCGACCTCGTGGCAGAAGGCCTTCGAGGTCTCGATCCGGGCCGCCGCGGCCGTCGGTCCGAAGACCGGGATGCCGGCCTCCCGCAGGGCATCGGCGACGCCGGCGGCGAGGGGCGCTTCGGGACCGACGACGACGAGCTCGGCCGACGCCTGACGAGCGAGGGCGACGACGGCCTCCGGATCGAGGGGGTCGACCGGGGCTCGGCGGACCCGCGGCTCGGCGGCCGCCCCGTCGGATCCCGGAGCGACGACGACCTCGTTCACGCCGGGCTCGGCGGCGAGCCGCCAGGCGAGGGCGTGCTCCCGGCCGCCGGCACCGAGGATGAGGATCCGGGTCGGCTGGACGAGGGGCATGCGTCCTCCTCCACTCGGCCCTACGACGGCACCGGCGGCCGGTGGCGCATCGGGCGCCAGGCCCGCTCGATGGTCTGGGTCCGCTCGGGGCCGACCGAGACGAGGACGATCGGCACGCCCGCCTGCTCTTCCAGGGCGGTGACGTAGCGGCGGGCGTTCTCGGGCAGGTCGGCCAGGGAGCGGACGTCGTGGATCTCCTCGGCCCAGCCGGGGAAGGTCTCGTAGATCGGCCGGGCCCGGGCGAGGAGCTCGGCCGAGGAGGGCCAGGCTTCGACCCGTCGCCCGTCGATCTCGTAGGCGACGCAGAGGCGAATCTCCTCGAGCCCGGAAAGGATGTCGAGCTTGTTCAGCATGATGCTCGTGACGCTGTTCACGGCCACCGCGTAGCGGAGGGAGACGGCGTCGAACCAGCCGACCCGCCGCCGCCGCCCGGTCGTCGTCCCGTACTCGTGGCCGCGCTCGGCGATCCGTTCCCCGAGACCGTCCTCGAGCTCCGTCGGGAAGGGCCCGGAACCGACCCGGGTCGCGTAGGCCTTCATGACCCCGATGACCTCGTCGACCTGGAGGGGGCCGATGCCGCCGCCGGTGCAGGCCCCGCCGGCGACCGGGCTCGAGGAGGTGACGAAGGGGTAGCTCCCGTGGTCGAGGTCGAGGAGGGTGCCCTGGGCGCCTTCGAGGAGGACGTGGTCGCCCCGTCGGAGGGCGTCCTGGACGAGCCAGGTCGCGTCGACGAGGTGGTCGCGGAGCCGGTCGCCCCAGGCCCGGGCCTGCTCGACGAGGGAGTCGGCCTCGCAGGGCGGCAGGCCGTAGACGGTGGTCAGGAGGACGTTCTTCTCGGGCAGGATCCGCTCGAGCTTGCGGCGGACGACGTCGGGGTCGAGGAGGTCCTCCATCCGGAGTCCGATCCGGGCCGCCCGATCGGCGTAGGCGGGGCCGATCCCCCGTCCCGTCGTGCCGACCTTCGCCGGCCCGAGGCGGGCTTCGGAGGCCCGATCGAGGGCGACGTGGTAGGGCATGATGACGTGGGCCGCCCGGCTGACCCGGACCTTGTCGACGTTCACCCCCCGGGCCGCGAGCTCGTCGAGCTCGGCGATGAGGGTCGCCGGGTTGACGACGACGCCGGGCCCGATGACGGACGTGATGTGGGGGTAGAGGACGCCCGAGGGGACGAGGTGGAGCTTGAAGACCTCGCCGCCGAGGACGACGGTGTGGCCGGCGTTGTCGCCGCCCTGGTAGCGGACGACCATGGCGACCTGCTCGGCGAGGAAGTCGGTCGTCTTGCCCTTGCCTTCGTCGCCCCACTGGAGGCCGACGATTACGGTCGCCGGCATCGTGGTGCTCCGCGGTGCCCGGCCTCGGGCCTCCCGGCACCAGCCGCTTCGGCGCTGGCAGCTGGCCGTCCGTCCCGGGTGGCTGATGCACGACCGGATCGGCCGGCCGCTGCGCCTCGGCCGGCCGCGCTCTGGGCGACTTCAGCGGGTGAAATGAAAAGACCCGGGGCTCGGACGCCCGGGACCTGGTTACACGACCCCCTTGGTCGGCCCGTCGGCCGGCTTCGGTCGTCGAAGGTGCTCGTCCGTCTCACGGGGCGAACGTCGCGCCTTCCTCGAGCAACGCTTCCTCCTGCTTCCTCTACGGGGTTGTCCGCGGCTGTCGAGGACGTGCCGAGTATACCAAGGGGGACGGCGCCGGACGGCGGCGACACCCTTCGACCATCGATGTCCTCGGAAGAGGTCCTCCCTGCCCTCCGCTCGGCGGCGCCGCTTGTCCCTCACCCGTCGGATGACGCCGTGGCCGGACAAGACGGCCGATCCCGGACCTCGGGCCCCGCGGATGACACGCTGGGCGAACAAGACCCGTCCGTGCCCATCGCCGTCGTTCGTCTCATTCGCCCTGGCTGTCACCGGGCACGGCATGCCGCCCGACGGACCCCGTTCTGTTCAGTGTGGGCGACACTGCCGGCCGCCCACCACCCCCCGCCAGCTCGTTCTGTTCGCTCTGGCTGTCACCGATGGCAGCCGCCGCGACGAAGACCGCGCGTTGTTCACTCTGGCTGTCACCGTTGACCGATAGCTCGTCTTCCGGCACGTCCTGTTCCCCGGCCGCCACCGATCGAAACAGCCGCCGGACGATCGCGTTCTCTGCGCCCTGGCCATTTCTGCCGAACGGCACCCGCCCGATCCGCCGCACCCGAACGGGCGATCGGTTCCGGTCGGCGACCTTGCTTCCTGGCCGCGCTGTGCCGAGCCAGAGTCCTCGTGCCGAACCGCCCGGCGGCAAAGCGAACGATAAGCGGCACCTGCTAGCGTCCTTCCTGCCCGCCGAAAGGACCGCCGGCCTCGCCGATCCGCCGCCCGCCGTGGCCGCACCGCCGGGGCCGGCCGCTCTTCTCGTCGCCCGCCGAGCCATTCAACCCGCCGAAGGACGAAGAGCCGGACGGCCGACCCGTCCGGGTAGCAGAGGAGAACGGCCCGTGAACAAGGTCCTCCTGACCGGGCGTCTGACCCGGGACCCGGAGCTCCGGGTGCTCGCCTCGGGCAAGAGCGTGACGACCTTCAACGTCGCCACGAACGAGTACGCCGGCAACGGCAAGGAGCGCGCCGAATACCACACCATCGTCACCTGGGACCGCCTGGCCGAGATCTGCGGCCGCTACCTCGGCAAGGGCCAGCAGGTCGCCATCGAGGGCCGCATCCAGACCCGGACCTGGGACGACGATCAGGGTCGCCGACACTGGAAGACGGAGATCGTCGCCAGCCAGGTCGAGATGCTCTCCGGCCGCCGCAAGAAGGACTACGCCGCCGAGGCGGCTGCCCAGGCCCTCGAAGCCCAGGCCGCCGAGTTCGGTCTCATCGACTCGAGCGGGGACTCGTCCTCCGACGATGGGGAGTCGTCGGAGGCGGCGAGCAGCGCCGAGACCGACGAGGACGAGCGCCTCGCCGCGGAGGTCGTCGCCTGAGTGCCTCCGCCACGAACGCGCACCTCACCCCCTCCTGCCCACGGCCCGGCGGGTGCCTCGGTCCCGCCGGGCCGTTCCTCGACCCCTCGAGAGGGGGCCGTCCGGCGTCAGCTCAGCGGTCCGGACGGTACAGGTCGCGCCGCCGCAGTCCGGTCCGGCGGGCGACCTCGCGGGCGGCAGCGGAGCGCGGCCGGCCCTCGGCGACGAGGCGCTCGACCGCCGCCCGGGCCTCGGCCAGCGTCTCGGCCGCCTCCTCCAAGGAGCCGCTGTCCCCTCCTCCGCGGGCCTCGCCGGATCCGGGTTGCTCAGACGCCCACCCTGACCGCCGGGCGCCGACGACGATGACGAACTCGCCCCGCGCAGGGATGTCGCCCCGCGCCGCCCGCTCGGCGAGTGCACCGAGGGAGCCGTGCTCGATCGCCTCGTGGATCTTCGTCAGCTCCCGACAGACGGCCGCCGGACGGTCGGGGCCGCAGGCCGCGGCGAGATCGGCCAGGGTGGCCGCCACCCGGTTCGGCGCCTCGAAGAGGACGGTGCCGCGCTCGTCGGCCGCCAGGCGGGCGAGGCGCTCCTGGCGCTCCCGGCCCCGCCGGGCCAGGAACCCCTCGAAGACCCAGCGCGGCCCGGCGATCCCCGTCGCCGAGACCGCGGCAAGGACCGCCGAGGGCCCAGGGATGGGAACGACGACACCTCCTGCCGCCGACCAGGCGGCGACGAGCTCCTCGCCGGGATCGGAGATGCCCGGCGTCCCGGCGTCGGTGACGAGGGCGAGGTCGGCGCCGGCCTCGAGGTGGGCGAAGAGCTCCGGCAGGCGGCGGCTCGCGTTCCGGGCGTGGAAGCTGACGAGCCGAGCCCGGATCCCGTGCCGGTCGAGGAGCCGCCGGGTGAGGCGGGTGTCCTCGGCCGCCACGAGGGGCACCGAGCGGAGGACCTCGAGGGCCCGGAGCGTCACGTCGTCGAGGTTCCCGATCGGGGTCGCGACGACGAAGAGCCGCCCCCGTCCGCCGCCTCCGCCGGGGGCGCCCGCCTCCCGGTCGGCCGTGCCCCGCCCGGCGGAACTCACGGCCGCGGCGCGCTCATCTGCCGCCCGCCCTCACATCCGGGCCGAACCCGGCCGCCGGCGGGGGTAGAGGTAGTCGACGCCGGCCGTTCGCGGCCCGAGCTTGGCGATCGGCGGGACCTGCCGCTTGAACTCCGAGGCGGCGACCATCCGCTCCACCCGCTCGACCATCGAGCGCTCGAAGCCCATCGCCACGAGCTCGTCGCGGCTTCGCCGGCGGTCGATCATCCAGTAGAGGAGCCGGTCGATGACCGGGTACGAGAAGCCGGCCTCCCCCTCGTCGGTCTGGCCCGGCCAGAGGTCGGCCGACGGCGCCTTCCGGATGATCTGCTCCGGGACTCCGACCGCCGCCGCGAGCTGGCGGACCTGGCTCTTGTAGAGGTCGCCGATCGGGTTGAAGGCGCAGGCGTTGTCGCCGAAGATCGTCGTGTAGCCGATGAGGGTCTCGGTCTTGTTGCCGGTCCCGACGACGAGCCCGCCAAACGTAACCGAGTGGTCGTAGAGGACCGCCATTCGGGTCCGGGCCGCATAGTTCCCCCGCCGGAGCGGGCTCGCCTCCAGGCCCGCCGGACCCAGCGCGCCGATGACCGCCGGCCGGTCGCCCTCCGCCGGGCGCCCGAAGTAGCCGTCGACCATCGGCGTGATGTCGACGAGGGTCGACCGGCAACCGAGGCGGCGGACGACCTCCTCGGCGTCGGCCCGCGAGGCCGGCGACGAGGTCCGATACGGCATGAGGACGCAGAGGAGCCGCTCCGGTCCGATCGCCTCGGCCGTCAGGTAGGCGACGAGACTCGAGTCGATCCCGCCCGAGAGCCCGAGGACCGCCCGCTCGAAGCCCGCCTGGCGGAGCTGGCCGCGGATGAACTCGGCGATGACCCGCCGGGCGATGTCGGTGTCGATGGCGAGCTCCTCGGGCAGCTCGAAGAGGGGCTCCTCGGCCCGAACCGGCGCGACGCCCTCGCTCATCGGCCTCTGCCTTCGACCCGGGCGGCCGCCCGGACCCCACCGAAGGGGCCGAGACCGGCGTGGAGGTCGACCCCCTCCGGGCCGACCTCGCCCGTCGCGTCGACGGCGAGCCCTGCCCGCTCGGCGATGATCCGCTCGAGCTCCCGAACGACGAGCTCCGGCCGCTCGTCTCGGAGGAGGGGCAGGGCGATCCGCTCCCGGCGGACGTCGGCCAGATCGATCTCGACGCCGTAGAGCCCCTCGTCGTAGAAGGGGGCGCTGAAGACCGGGGTCCCCGAGGGCGCGATGACCTCCGACCCGCCCCAGAAGGAGATCGACTCGTCGACCCCGACCCGATTGCAGTAGACGACGAAGGACGTCGTCAGCTGGGCGTAGGTCCGCATGAGCGTCCGCCACGAGGCCGCCGTCCCGAGCCCGACCTCGTGGCTCGCCGCCAGGTCCCGGCCCGGGGACGAGGAGACGTTGATGAGGAGCTGGGCTCCGTCGAGGGCGAGGAGGGCCGGCACGGCAAGGTGCCAGAAGTCCTCGCAGATGGCGAGCCCGACGCCGACCCCCAGCCCCGACGGGACGGCCCGGATCGCGTCGCCGGCGGCGAAGAAGCGGCGCTCGTCGAAGAGACCGTACGTCGGCAGGTAGCACTTCCGGTGGACGTGGACGATCCGGCCGTCCTCGACGAGGGCGGCGGCGATGAAGATCCGGTGGTCGGCCGACTCCTCGACGAAGGAGACGACTGCCGAGAGGTCCCCCGTCGCGGCGACGAGACGGCCGAGCCTCGGGTCGTCGAGGCGGAGGGCGACCTCGGCGGCGAGGTCCTGGAGGAGGTAGCCGGTCAACCCGAGCTCGGGAAAGACGACGAGCCCGGCGCCCTGGGCCCGGGCGGCCTCGAGGAGCTCGAGGTGGCGGTCGAGGTTCGCCTCGAGCTGGCCGAGTCGGGGCGCGATCTGGGCGAGGGCGATCCGGAGGGTCGTCGGCGTCACGGCCCGAGTCTAGTCCGTTCGGGTTCGAGAAGCGTCCCGGACGCCGCTCCCCGCCGTCCCGTTCGGGCCGGCCCGCAGCCCGATCGCCTGCCGCTGCTCGGGAGCGCCCTCGACCTGCTCGGCGAAGTGGCAGGCGACGGCGTGGCCGGGCGCCAGCTCCCGGAGCGGTGGGGCCTCGGCGACGCAGCGCTCGGGATTGCCGAGCCGTTCCCGGAGCCAGCAGCGGGTGTGGAAGCGGCAGCCCGGCGGCGGGTCGACCGGGGAGGGCACGTCGCCCGTCAGGATGATCCGGCGGCGCCGGGCCTCGACGGCCGGGTCGGGGATCGGGACGGCGGACAGGAGGGCGACCGTGTACGGGTGGAGCGGAGCGGCGTTGAGCTCGCGGGAGGGACCGAGCTCGACGATCTGGCCGAGGTACATGACCGCGATCCGGTCGCTGACGTGCCGGACCGCCGACAGATCGTGGGCGATGAAGAGGTACGTCAGGCCGAGCCGCTCCTGGAGCCGGCCGAGGAGGTTGAGGATCTGGGCCTGGATCGAGACGTCGAGGGCGCTGATCGGCTCGTCGGCGACGATGAGGTCCGGTTCGAGGGCGAGGGCCCGGGCGACCCCGATCCGCTGGCGCTGGCCGCCCGAGAACTCGTGCGGGTACCGGATCCCGTACTCCGGATCGAGACCGACGAGGGAGAGGAGCTCCCTCACCCGATCGCGCCGTTCCCGGGCCGAACCCCAGCGGTGGATCTCGAGGGGCTCGCCGACGATCGCCCCGGCCGTCATCCGCGGGTTGAGGGAGGCATACGGGTCCTGGAAGATCATCTGCATCCGCCGACGGATCCGGCGGAGCGGCTCACCCTCGAGCCCGCTGACGTCGACCCCGTCGAAGACGATGCGGCCGGCCGTCGGCCGGAGGAGACGGACGATGGCCCGCCCGGTCGTGCTCTTGCCGCAGCCGGATTCGCCGACGAGGCCGAGGGTCTCCCCCCGGCGGAGGCTGAAGCTGACGCCGTCGACGGCCCGAACGTCGCCGACGTGGCGCTCGAAGATGATCCCGACGCGGATCGGGAAGTGGACGACGAGATCCTCGACGACGAGGAGCCGGCCGTCGGCTGGGCCGAGCTGGCTCATCGTTCCGGGGCTCCGTCGCCGACGGCTCCGGGCCCTGCATCTCCGGGCCCTGCGGGATCGAGCCTCTGCGGCGTCCGGCCCTCGCGTCGTCGGGCGCCCGATCGGCCCCGCCCGGCGGATCCTGCGGCGCCGCCAGCTCGTCGAGCCGCCCCTCGGGCGCCGGAGCCGGGCGGAACCCTTCCCGGAGCGGGCGTCCGGCAGCCGCCTCCTCGGCTGTCGGCGGGTTGTGGCAGGCGACGAGGTGCTCCGTCGGGCGTCGCACCGCCCCGCCCACCCCCGCCACCGCCTCGCCTCCGGCGACGGGCACGAGGCCCGGGTTCGCCTCCCAGCAGACCGCCAGCCGCCAGGCGCAGCGCGGGGCGAAGGGACAGCCGACCGGGAGCTCCCGCATGTCCGGCGGTCGACCCTCGATGGGGATGAGCTCCTCCCCGTCTCGTTCGTCGACCCGCGGGATCGAGTGGAGGAGTCCGACGGTGTAGGGATGCGCCGGCCGGGCGAAGAGGTCAGCCGTCGCCGCCGACTCGACGATGAAGCCGGCGTACATGACCGCCACCCGGTCGGTCATCCCGGCCACGACGCCGAGATCGTGGGTGATGAGGATGAGGGCCGTCCGGTGCTCCTCGGTCAGCCGCCGGAGGAGCTCGAGGACCTGGGCCTGGATGGTGACGTCGAGGGCCGTCGTCGGCTCGTCGGCGATGAGGATCTTCGGCTCGAGGGCGAGGGCCATGGCGATCATGACCCGCTGCCGCATCCCGCCCGAGAACTGGTGCGGAAAGCTCCGGAGGCGGGCCTCGGGGTTCGGGATGCCGACCATCCGGAGGAGCTCGATGGCCCGCCGGCGGGCCTCGTCTCGACCGACCGGTCGATGGGCGACGATCGTCTCGACGAGCTGCTCCTCGATGGTCAGGACCGGGTTGAGGGAGGTCATCGGGTCCTGGAAGATCATGGCGATGTCCCGACCCCGGATGTCGCGGACCTCCTCCTCCCGGAGGGCGAGGAGGTCGCGACCGTCGAAGACGACCGAGCCGCCCTCGATCCGGCCGGCCGGCTTCGGCAGGAGCCGGATGAGGGCGAGGTTCGTGACGCTCTTCCCGCAGCCCGATTCGCCGACGAGGCCGAGCCGCTCGCCGGGCTCGAGCTCGAAGCTCACCCCGTTCACGGCGTGGATCGTCCCGTCCGCCGTTCGGAAGCGGACGACGAGGTCGCGGACCTCGAGGAGCGGCCCGTTCGACCGCCGCCCGCCCTCGGGCCGCCACTCGCCCGCGCCCCGACGCTGCCCCCTCGGGCATCCCGGCAACCTCGTCGGCGTTCATCGGCTCGGGCGGGATCCGTCAGCGCTTCAGGCGCGGGTCGAGGGACTCCCGGAGTCCGTCACCCAGGAGGTTGAAGCCGATGGCCGAGACGACGATGGCCCCGCCGACGAAGAAGACGATGTGGGGCGCCGTCTGGAGGAAGCGCCGGGCGTCGACGAGCATCGTCCCCCACTCCGGCGTTCGCGGATCGGGCGGGCCGAGGCCGAGAAAGCCGAGGCCGGCGATGTCGATGATCGCCGTCGCCAGGACGAGGGTCGCCTGGACGATGAGCGGGGTGACGGCGTTCGGGAGCATGTGACGGGTCAGGATCCGGAGCGGCGAGGCGCCGATGGACCGGGCGGCGACGACGTAGTCGACCTCCCGGAGGGCGAGGAGCGAGCCCCGGAGCAGGCGGGCGAAGATCGGGGTGTAGGTGACGGCGATGGCGAGCATGAGCTGGGGCATCCCCCGGCCCAGCCAGGCCACGATGCCGATGGCGAGGAGGATGCCGGGGATGGCGAGGAGGACGTCGGTCAGGCGCATGAGGGCCGCATCGACCCAGCCCCCGAAGCCGCCGGCGAGGGCCCCGATGATGCCTCCCGTCAGGAGGGCGAGGAGGACGGCCACGACCCCGACCTGGAGGCTGATCTGGGCCCCGTAGAGGACCCGGCTGAAGACGTCGCGCCCGAGGAGGTCGGTCCCGAAGAGGTGGGCCGGGCTCGGCGGCTCGAGCTGGCCCCCCGCCCGCTCGTAGGGACCGTACGGGGCGACGACCGGGGCGGCGAGAGCGGCGACGACGAAGACGGCGACGAGGGCGAGGCCGACGAGGGCCGGCCGATTCCGCACGAGCCGCCGGAGGGCGTCGGCCCAGAGGCCGCGGCTGACCCGGGCCTCGACGGCCCGCCCGCCGCGGCGTCGGCCGAGGGAGAGGCTGGGAGCCGACGAGCTCATGCGTACCGGATCCTCGGGTTCAGGAAGGCGTAGCCGATGTCGACGATGAGGTTGACGACGAGGAAGATGAGGGCGAAGACGAGGATCGTCGACTGGACGATGGTGAGGTCGCGGTTGCCGATGGCGTCGACGACCCATCGCCCGACGCCGTTCCAGACGAAGACGGTCTCGGTCAGGACGGCCCCGGCGAGGAGGCCGCCGACCTGGAGCCCGATGACCGTTGTCACCGGCAGCCAGGCGTTCCGCATGATGTGGCGCTCGTCGACCCGTCGTTCGGTCAGGCCCTTCGCCCGAGCCGTTCGGACGTAGTCCTCGTGGCTCACCTCGATGACCGAGGCCCGGGTGATCCGGGTGATGATGGCGAGCGGGATCGAGCCGAGGGCGATGGAGGGCAGGATGAGGTGGCGGACGGCGTCGACGAAGAGGTCGGGCCGGCCGGCGAGGAGGGTGTCGATGAGCATGAAGTTCGTCACGCTCTCGAAGCGGAGGCGGGCGTCGATCCGGCCCTGGGTCGGCAGCCAGCCGAGTCCGACCCCGAAGACGACGACGAGGACGAGCCCGAGGACGAAGACGGGGATGCTGATCCCGAAGAGGCTGATGGCGGTCACGACCCCGTCGAGCCAGCTCTGGGCGTGGCGCGCCGCGAGGCGGCCGAGGGGGATGCCGAGCCCGACGGCGAAGACGAGGGCCCCGAGGGTCAGCTCGATGGTGCCCGGGAAGCGGACGAGGAACTCGTCGAGGAAGGGCTTGTTGTTGATGACCGAGGCGCCGAGGTCACCGCGGAGGAGACTGCCGAGGTAGCGGAGGTACTGGACCGTGAGCGGATCGTCGAGGCCGAGGTTCGCCCGGAGCCGGGCGCAGGCCTCCTCGGTCCGATGCTGACCGAGGATGGCGCTGCAGGGGTCGCCGGGCAGGAGATGGACGAAGGCGAAGAGGACGATGGAAAGGCCGAAGAGGACCGGAATCGCCCCGAGGAGGCGGCGGACGATGTAGCGGATCACCGGTGGTCGTCGAAATCACCCCCGGGGCCCGAAGGCCCCGGGGGTGTTCGGTCGGCCCGTCGAGGGACGCCGGGTCGGCACGGTCCTCAGCGGTCGAGCCAGACCGTGTTGAAGTACTCGGTCAGGTTGCCGGAGCCGATGAAGCCCTTGACGTCCGCCCGGGCCGCGGCCGGCGGGGTCGAGTTGACGAGGGGAACGGTCGGCATGTCGGCCCGGATGAGGTCCTGGGCCTTCTCCCAGAGGGCCTTCGCCGTCGCCTCGTCGGTGGCGGCGAGGGCATCGTTCATCGTCTTCTCCAGCTCGTCGTTCCGGTAGGCGAACTCCGTCGACGGCTCGCCGTCGACGTAGCCGAAGAAGGCCGTCTTGAGGAAGTTGTCGGGCCCGGCCCAGTCGCAGGTCCAGCCGAGGAGCCACATCTCGAAGTTGCCGGCGTACTCGTGATCGAGGTAATCGGGCCGCCAGGTCTCGGTGTGCGGCACGATGGTGAAGCCGACGGCTTCGAGATCCGAGGTGATCGCCTCGAAGATCCCCTTCGGGTCGGGCATGTACGGGCGGGTGACGTCGGAGGGGTAGTAGAAGTCGATGGTCAGGTCGGTGACGCCCGATTCGGCGATGAGCTGCTTCGCCTTCTCCGGGTCGTAGGTCGGGAGGTTGAGGGGCTTCGCGTAGAGGGTGTTGAGGGGCATCCAGTTGTCGGCCGGGACGGCGAGGCCGGCGTAGAAGGTGTCGATGAGGTACTGCTTGTTCACCGCGTAGGCGATCGCCTCGCGGATGGTCTTGTTGTTGATCGGCGAGTACTTGTGGTTCATCGAGATCTGGGCGATGTTGCACGACTCGCCGCGGTCGATGACCTGGAGGTCGGGGTTCTGGCGGATGGTGGCGATGTCGACGGGGGCAACAACCTGGGCGAAGTCGAGCTCGCCCGAGGCGAGGCCGTTCAGGCGCTGGGCCTCCTCGGCGACGGGTCGGAAGACGATGGCGTCGAGGTACGGCACGGCGTCCTTGTTCCAGTAGTCGGGGTTCCGCTCGACGGTCACGTGGTCACCGACGACCCACTCCTTGAACTTGAAGGGCCCGGTCCCGACCATGGCCGGCGGCCCGCCCTGGGCGTACGGGATCTTGCTGACGTCGGTCTCGCTGTTGTCGGCCTTGCCGGCCCGGAGCGCCGTCGGGCTGCTGATGGCGAAGACGGTCAGGGTCTGGGCGAGGAGGAAGCTCGAGTTCGGCTGCTTCAGGGTGATGGTGACCGTGTACGGATCGACGACGTCGACCGAGGCGATGTTCGAGGTATCGCCGTAGCCGCCGAAGACGGCGCCCGCGTAGTAGCTGTAGTCCTGGAGCTCGGTCGGGAAGTTCTTCCAGCGGTCGTAGTTGAACTTCACCGCCTCGGCGTTGAAGTCGGTCCCATCGTGGAACTTCACGCCCTGGCGGAGCTTGAACGTGTACGTCTTGCCGTCGGGCGAGATCGTCCAGCTCTCGGCGAGGGCCGGGACGACCTCCGACGTCGTCCCGGGCTTGAGGGCGACGAGGCCCTCCATGACCTGGGTCATGACGTACGAGCTGTTGCTGTCGTCGATGAGGGCCGGATCGGTCCGGGTGATGTCGCCCGGGAGGGCGACGACGAGGGTGCCACCGGCCTTCGGTTGGCCGGTCGGCGAGGCGGGGGCCGACGGCGCGGCCGACTGACCGGGAGACGGCGAGGCGGCGGGGGTCGGCGAAGCGGCCCCGCCACAGGCGGCGACGACGAGAACGGCCGCACCAGCAAGGGCGACCAAGCGACGACGCATGGGTTCTCCTCCTCCATGACGACCCGAGCGCCGGCACGATCGGGTGACACCTGGTGGCCCGCCATCGCGGGCAGGCCGAGCGTGCCCCCATCGTACCGACTCCGAGCCCGATCGTCAGCCGGCCCGCCTCGTCCTGCGGGACGGCTCCTGCCTCGGGCCGTCCGGCCGGCGCGGCCGAGCCCCGCTCCCCGTCCGGCGAGCTACGGGGCTTCGGCGCCCGTCGCCGTCGATCCCGAACCCGAGCCGCCACTGGCGGCGGCCCCGAGGGCCGCACTCGACCCGGACCCCGGCACCGGGCTCACCCCCGGCCCGGTCGGCGGCGGCGGAACCGCCGGCACGGCGGCCGCGACGACGTCCTCCGGGACCGCCTCGGCCCAGTGGCAGGCGACCCGGTGCCCCGGCCCGACGTCCCGGAGCGGCGGCTCCTCGGTGACGCAGTTCTCGGGGTTGCCGAGCCGCTCTCGAAGCCAGCAGCGGGTGTGGAAGCGGCAACCCGGCGGCGGGGCGGCCGGGCTCGGGACGTCGCCCTTCAGGACGATCCGCTTCTTCCGGACCCGGGGGTCGGGGTCCGGCACCGCCGACAGCAGGGCGATGGTGTACGGATGGCGCGGCTGCGTGTAGAGGGCCCCGACGTCGCCGAGCTCGACGATCTTGCCGAGGTACATGACCCCGACCCGGTCGCTGATGTACTGGACGACGGACAGGTTGTGGGCGATGAAGAGGTAGGTGAGGTTGAACTCGCGCCGGAGGTCGAGGAGCAGGTTGAGGATCTGGCTCTGGATCGAGACGTCGAGGGCCGAGACCGGCTCGTCGCAGACGACGAACTCGGGATCGAGGGCGAGGGCCCGGGCGATCCCGATCCGCTGGCGCTGGCCGCCCGAGAACTCGTGGGGATAGCGGCGGGTGTAGTCCCGGCGGAGGCCGACCGCTTCGAGGTAGTCCTCGACCCGCTTGTCGCGAATCCTCCGGTCCTTCCAGCCGTTCTCCGCGTCGGCCTGGGCGAGGAGGCCTTCGCCGATGATGTCGCTGATCGGCATCCGCGGGTTGAGCGAGCCGATGGGATCCTGGAAGATGATCTGCATCCGCCGTCGCAGCCGCTTCAGCTCCTTGCCCTGCTTGCTGAAGATGTCCTCGCCGCCGATGGTCGCCCGGCCCGAGGTCGGCGGCTGGAGGCGAAGGAGGGTCTTGCCGAGGGTCGACTTCCCGCAGCCCGACTCGCCGACGAGGCCGAAGACCTCGCCCCGGTAGATCTCGAAGGAGACGTCGTCGACGGCCTTGACGTCGCCGATCTTTCGCCGGAGGAGGCCGCCGAGGATCGGGTAGTACTTGACGAGGTGCTCGATGACGATGAGCGGCTCGCGTCCGTTCGCCGTCGCCCCCGTCCCTGCCGCCGACGGCCCGGCGGCGGGGAGCGCCGTCACCGAGGCGCCCGCCCCGAGCGGCCCGCTCACGCCCCCACCTCCACCGGTCGCCGGGGCCGGATCCGCGGCGGGATCGGCGAGCCGGGTGCCGGCGTGTACAGCCAGCAGGCGACGTCGGGCGGGTTCGCCTCCTCGATCCGCGGGTCGTACTCGGCGCACGGGGCGAAGGCGTACGGGCAGCGCGGCGCGAAGTTGCAGCCCTTCGGCATGTTGAAGGGATTCGGGACGGTGCCCTTGATGACGTTCAGCCGCTGGCCCTTCATGCCCCGCGACGGGATCGAGCGGAGCAAACCCTCGGTGTAGGGGTGCTTCGGGGCGAGGAGGACGTCCTCGACCGTGCCCGTCTCGACGATCCGCCCGGCGTACATGACGAGGACGTCGTGGACCGTCTCGGCGACGACACCGAGATCGTGGGTGATGAGCATGAGGGCCGTTCCGGTCCGGTCCTGGACGTCCTTGATGAGCTCGAGGATCTGGGCCTGGATGGTGACGTCGAGGGCCGTCGTCGGCTCGTCGGCGATGAGGAGCTTCGGATCGCAGGAGAGGGCCATGGCGATCATGACCCGCTGGCGCATGCCGCCCGAGAGCTCGTGGGGGTACTGCTTCACCCGTCGCTCGGGGTTGTTGATGCCGACGGCTCGGAGGGATTCGATGGCCTTGTTCCAGGCCTCCTTCTTCGACAGCCGCTGGTGGAGCATGACCGCCTCGGCGATCTGGTCCCCGACGGTGTAGACCGGGTTCAGGCTCGTCATCGGCTCCTGGAAGATCATGGCGATGTCGTTGCCCCGGACGTGGCGCATCTCATCCTCGGAGAGGGTGAGGAGATCCCGCCCCTCGAAGATGATCTCGCCGCTGGCGATCTCGGCCGGCGGGATGTCGAGGAGGCGCATGATCGTGAGGGCGGTGACGCTCTTGCCGCAGCCCGACTCGCCGACGAGGCCGATGGTCTGGCCGCGGCGGACCGAGAAGGACACGCCGTCGACCGCCTTCACCGTCCCGTCGAGGACGTGGAAGTAGGTCCGCAGATCGCGGACCTCGAGGAGGACGTCGTTGCCGGCGCTCGCCCGGGCCGGCGCCGTCACGGTCGTGGGGACGGTCACGCTCCTACTCCTTGGCTCGTGGGTCGAGGGCATCCCGAAGGCCGTCGCCGAGGAAGTTGATGGCGATGACCGTGAGGGCGATGGCCATGCCCGGGAAGAACGGCCACCACCAATTGCCGACGGCGATCCGTTCCTGGCTCCGGGCGAGGGCGTTGCCCCAGCTGATGTCCTGGGCCTTGAGGCCGAAGTTCAGGTAGCTGACGAAGGCCTCGAGGATGATGGCGTTGGCGACGATGAGGGTCGCCGAAACGACGACCGGGCCGATGGCGTTCGGGAGGATGTGGCGGAAGGCGATGCGGAGGTCGCCGACCCCGACGGCCCGAGCGGCGAGGACGAACTCCTGTTCGCGGAGGGAGAGGTACAGCGCCCGCACGAGGCGAGCGAGGCCCGGCCAGGAGAGGAGGCCGAAGATGAGGATGAGCGGCACGAGCTCGCCGCCGCCGAAGAAGCGGGCCGCGACGAGGACGATGAAGAGGAAGGGAATCGAGAGGACGAGGTCGACGAAGCGCATGAGGAGGTTGTCGACCCAGCCCCCGAAGAAGCCGGCCACGGCGCCGACGAGGACGCCGATGGTCACGGCGATGAGCATCGTCGTCGTGCCGATGAGCATCGACAGGCGGGCGCCGTTGGCGACGAGGACGAAGACGCTCCGGCCCGCCCCGTCGGAGCCGAAGGGCGGCATGGCGATGGGATCGAAGCCCTGCGGCCCGGGGAGGTCGCGGCGGAGGTCGAGGGGATCGTAGGGCCAGATGATCGGCCCGAAGACGGCCAGGAAGACCATGACCGCCAGGATCGCCACGCCGACGAGGGCGAGGCGATGCCGCCGGAAGCGCCGCCAGGCGAGCTGCCACTGGTTGAGCGACTCGAGGGCGACCTCGTAGTCGGCGGCGGCCGTGTCGGTGAGGGCCGTGACGCGGCTCGTGGCCGGGGTGCGGAGGGGCTGGTCGGACACGGGCTTCCTCAGTCGTAGCGGATCCGGGGGTCGACGATGGCGTAGACGATGTCGGCCAGGAGGTTGGCGATGAGGATGAAGACGGTGCTCACGAGGAGGAGGCCCATGAGGACGAAGTAGTCCCGAGCGCCGACGGATTCGATGAAGAGCCGGCCGAGCCCCGGCCAGGTGAAGATCGTCTCGGTCACGATCGCCCCCGAGACGAGGAAGGGGAGCTCGAGGGCGACGTTCGTCACCACCGGCAGCATGGCGTTCCGGAAGGCGTGCTTGGCGATGACCGTCCTGGCCGGCAGGCCCTTCGCTCGGGCCGTCCGGATGTAGTCCTGGTTGAGGGCCTCGAGCATCGCCGCCCGCACGAAGCGCGAGTCGGCGGCGATGTTGACGGCGACGAGGGTGAAGACGGGCAGGACGAGGTGGCGGCCGATATCGACGATGGCGGCCATCGGCCGCTCCCCGAAGGCGGCCCAGTACTGAGGCGTGTTGAAGGGCGGCCAGTCGCGGGTCGTGATGATCCCGCCGCTCGGGAAGAAGTCCGTCACCCCGCTCGTTCGTAAGAAGACGGCGAAGAAGAAGATGAGCATGAGGCCGAGCCAGAAGGTCGGCAGCGAGTAGAAGACGTAGGCGAGGAAGGTCATCCCCTGGTCGAAGAGGGAGTAGCGGTGGACGGCGGCGTACGTTCCGATGAGGATGGCGATGCCGACCCAGAGAGCGAGGGCCGTCGTCGTCAGGAGGAGCGTGGCCGGCACCCGCTCGAGGATGACGTCGACGACCGGCCGTCCGGCCCGGATGGAGAGGCCGAGGTCGCCGTGGAGGATGCCGTTGTCACCGCCGCCGAGGGCCGCCGGCAGGACGTTCAGGCCGCCCTGGGCGGAAAAGAAGATCTCGGGAACGGTGTCGCTGTCGCAGTTGAGGACGCCGAGCCAACCGCCGAACTCCTTGAGCATGTTGATCGGCGTCACCTCGGCCTGGAGGCACCAGCGCCGCAGCCACTTCTCGCGGTCCTCCTGGGTGATGCTCTTGATCCCGGCCAGGGCCGCCTGGGGACCGCCGGGGGCAGCGCGCATGAGGAGGAAGCTGATAACGACGGCCCCGACGAAGAGGGGCAGAAGGCCGAGGGTTCGGCGGATGATGTACTTGGTCATGGAGGTGGATCGTCTCCGGGGCTCCGTGGCACGGGGTGCTCGACGCCACGATCCGGACGGGGCAGTCGGCTCCCCGGCAGGAGCCGCGATCCCGGACCTTGGGCCCGAGTATAGCGAGGCGGCGGCCCGGGGCTCCGGACCGCCGCCTCGGATCGACCGTCGTCGATCAGCGGCCGACTACTGGTCGACCCACCAGTCCTCGACGTTCCAGAAGTCGGAGGAGGTGCTCGGGTTCTTGAAGAAGTTGTGGAGCCGGGTCGAGATGCCGCGGGCCTCGTTCCGGTAGTAGAGGGCGACCTCGGGGACCTGATCGACGTAGATCTCCTGGATCTTCCAGGCGGCCTCGATCTGGTCCTTCGTCAGGATCGCCGCCTTGAGGGTGTCGAGGGCGGCATCCATCTCCGGGTTGGAGAAGCGGAGGTAGTTGTAGCCGTCGCCGTTGTTCTCTTCGGTCGGGATCTGCTCCGAGTGGTAGCTGTAGTAGTAGTTCCCGAAGAGGTCGAAGGAGAGGACGTAGGCGAACTCGGCCGTGTCGTACTGCCCGTGGGCGAGGTTGCACTTCGTGTCCGGGGCGACGTCCGGCCAGTTGGCGAAGAAGACCGCCGTCGAATCGACGTAGTTCTCTTCGAGCTTGATGCCGATCTCCTTGAGGGACTTGGCGAGGAAGGCGCCGCCCGTCTGGCGGAAGCCGGCCTGGGACGAGCAGTGGACGAAGTCGAGGTTCTCGCCGCCGCCCGGCATGTTCCGGATCCCGTCGCCGTCGGTGTCCTTGTAGCCCGCGTCGTCGAGGCGCTTGTTCGCCGCCGCGACGTCGAAGGGGAGGCACTGGAGGTTCGGGTTCCGCCAGTAGTTCGTCGGAGTGGCGTTGCTGCAGGCCGGCTCGTCGGGCAGCGGGCTGCCCGGGAAGACCGTCTGGAACATCGCCACCTTGTCGATGGCCTGGGCGATGGCCCGCCGGACCTCGACGTCCTTGAGGGCGGGATGGCCCTTGCCACGGCCGAGGCCGGCCTGGTTGAAGTCGAGGTGCTCGTAGAGCCAGGCGGGCTCGAGGATGGCCCGGCCGATGGACGGATCGACGCCCTTGATGGCGTCGTAGTCGGCCTGGACGAGGTCGACGGCGACGTCGATCTCACCGGCCAGGAAGGCGGCGATCATGCCCTCCTTGTTGTCCGGGAAGAACTTGTAGGTCAGCCGATCGAGGTAGGCGAGCCGCCCGCCCTCGCCGGCCTTCCAGTTGTCGTTCCGGACGAGGACGATGGTGTCGGCCGAAGCGGTCTCGTACTTGAAGGGACCCGAGACGGGGGCCTTCGAGAGGATGGCGCCGTCGACCGGGTACGACTTCGTGTTCGCCTCGGCGACCGGGATCGTCTTCATGTAGTGCTCGGGCAGCGGCGGGCTGCCGACGAGGAGGCCGAGCCAGCCGGCGTACGGCTCCTTGAAGTGGACCTCGGCAGTCAGGCCGTCGGCCGAGACGTCGAAGCGATCGATGACGTCCCAGCCGAGGGTCGAGATCCCGGGCTGATTCGGATCGAGGACCCACTGCCAGGTGAACTTGAGGTCGTTCAGGGTGAGCGGCTGGCCGTCGCTCCAGAGGAGGCCCGGCTTGATGTTGATCTTGACCGTGAAGCCGCCGCCGGAGCTGTCCATGACGACGTCGCCGGCGCTCGCCTTTGGCAGGGACTGGGCGAGGTCGGCCTTCCAGTGACCGTCGGCAGTGACGACCCCGAGGGATCGCATCGTGGCGGCGAGGACCTGGCTGTTGGCGAAGGCGTTGCTGTAGTAGGGGTTCAGCTGGTTCGCCGCCTGCCAGTCGGAGGCGATGACGCTGCCGCCCGGCTTGCCGGGCTCGGGCGAGTACGAGTAGTTGTAGAGGAGCGCGTCGTAGTCGATCGGTGTCGGTGTCGGGCTCGGTGACGGCGACGCCGGCGGCTGGCTCGGGGCTTGGCTCGCCGGCGCCGGCGTCGGCGAGGCGGCCCCACCGCAGGCTGCGGCCACGATTGCCGCGCTCGCGAGCAAGCCGAAAAGACGGTTCCGCATGCGTGGTCCTCCCTGGTGGGTTGTACCCCTTGACTCCCAGGACAGCGATTGCTCGTGATCGCCCGTCCCGCCGGGCTCGGTTCTCCTCGGACGGCTCCTCCTCAGGATCTCCTCCGAGGCCGCCGCCGGCACGACGGCGAGGACGACGGTCGAGCGCACGGTGAGCAGCAGTCGCTGCGCTGGCCCGTACTATGCGGGTCGCCGCGCCCGGTGTCAAATCGGCGCCATCGCCGGGAGCGCCGGGCGGGCGTCGGTGCTCGATCGATCCTCGCCTACCGCACCTCCTTTCGTCGTCGGATCCCGCCGGATCGCCGTGGCCCGTCCGGACTCAGCTCGTCCGCGGCTCGTTGGGCCAATGGCCGATGGAACGGTCATGCCCGCCGATGCCGAGCCCATCGGGGCCCGGCCAGGCGGGCGTCCCGTCGGCTTCGCTCGTCGGGTCCGGCCGCTCCGTCCGCCGGCTCGGAGCCGGTGGCGGCGGCTGCGATCGGACCTGAAGCTGCCCGGCAAGGACGGCCGCTTCCTGCCGTTCCTCTTCCTGCCGAAGAGCGGCGATGTGGCGCGCCTCGACGCCCGCCTCCTGGAGGCTCGTCGGCCGCGGTCGCCACATCGCGCTCGGGGCGACGACGAGGCCGACGACGAGGCTGCCGAGGACGAGCCCGGCCAGCCCGGCCCGCCAGCGCCAGACCTCGGGAGGACGGGACCGCACCCGGCGGCGGAGGGCGGATCGATCGTCCGGAACGGGAGCGCGGCGGACGGCCCGGGCGTAGCGGCGGAGCCGCTGGTCGACGAGGAGCGTGGCCTCGATCATCCGACGGCAGTCGCCGCAGGCCGTCGCATGGCGGACCGCCCGTTCGGCACGCACCTCGACGTGCCGATCGACG
Organism: Chloroflexota bacterium; assembly: GCA_026004015.1. Classification (GTDB taxonomy): domain Bacteria; phylum Chloroflexota; class Limnocylindria; order Limnocylindrales; family CSP1-4; genus BPIH01. Next base: position 65,543 of record BPIH01000003.1, read on the forward strand.
AGCGACCCCGAGGGGGGCGGCCCGGTTCCCGCGGCGGCTCGGGCCTCGGCTCGGGCCTCGAGGAGCTCGACGACCGCCGCCCGGGCGGCCCGACAGGCCCGGCGTTCCGCCGTCACCGCTCGGTCCCTCCGGCCGGGAGCGGCCGATCCCGAGCCTGGGCGAGGGCGCCGAGGGGCTCCGCGAGGGCCGCCCCGAAGCGTTGGTCCGCCTCCAGCCACTCGCGGAGCGCCGCCAGGGCGTAGTGGAGCCGCGACTTCACCGTGCCGAGGCGGAGCCCGAGGAGCTCGGCCGTCTCGGCGAGGGACAGCCCCTGGAGGTAGTAGCAGACGACGACGCTCCGCTGCTTCGGCGGCAGGGCGGCGATCCCCTCCCGGACGAGCTCCTGGAGTTCGGATCGCTCGCTCTCGGCGACTGGCTCGGCGGCGGCGTCGGTGAGCCGCTCCGCGAGCGCTTCGATCGGTTCGAGGGTCGGCGGGCGGCGAGCGAGGCGTGAGTAGCAGAGGTTGAGGACGACGCGGTGGAGCCACGGCAGCGGCGAAACGTCCCGGCGAAGGAGTCGCCGGCGCTGCCAGGTCCTGGCGAAGGCGTCCTGGAGGGCTTCCTCGGCGGCCTGGGGATCCCCGAGGAGCCCGAGGGCCGTGCGGTAGACGAAGGCACGGTGACGCTCGAAGAGCAGCTCGAAGGCCTCGAGATCGTCGGCCGCCATCCGATCGACGAGCTCGGCGTCGCTCAGCCCGGCGGCTCGGGCCGCCTCGGCCCGCTCTCCCACCACTCGGGACTCGACCTCCATCGTCATCCCCCGGCTCCGAACAACGATACCGAACCGAGGAGTCGTGGGTTCACGGTCGGCACAGGGGGCGTCTGGCTTCCGATCCGCGCCATCAGTGCCGACCGCCGGCCCGTTGGCCTCGCCCTCAGTCCGGACAGGGCGTCTCGCGCCCCGTGAGGGGCTGCCAGCGGAGGTTCGGCTTGCGAGCTGCGGCCGCCTCGTCGAGCCGCCGGACGGGGGCCGTGTGGGGCGCCCCGCGGACGAGGTCTGGCGTCTCGCGGGCCTCGCGGGCGATGGCGACGAGGGCGTCGGCGAAGGCGTCGAGGGTCTCCAGGGACTCCGTCTCGGTCGGTTCGATGAGCATCGCCTCCTCGACCGTGAGGGGGAAGTAGATCGTCGGCGGGTGGAAGCCGTAGTCGATGAGCCGCTTGGCGACGTCGAGGGTTCGGATCCCGGTCTCGCGGTGGAGGGTCTTCGCCTGGGCGACGAACTCGTGCTTGCAGGGTCGCTCGAAGGGGATGTCGTACGAACCGTCGACGGCGAGGCGATGCTTCAGGTAGTTGGCGGCGAGGACCGCGTCCTCGGAGACGAGGGCGAGGTCGCGCCCGTGGGCGAGGATGTAGGCGTAGGCGCGGACGAGGACGCCGGTATTGCCGACGAAGCTCCGAAGACGACCGATGGACGACGGGCGCTCGCCGGGGCGCTCGAGGCGGAACGTTCCGTCGGGCTCCCGGAGGACCCGCGGCGTGGGCAGGAAGGGGACGAGCTTCGGCCCGACCCCGACCGGCCCGGCCCCCGGTCCACCGCCGCCGTGGGGGGTGCTGAAGGTCTTGTGGACGTTGAAGTGCATGGCGTCGAAGCCGGCCTCGCCGGGCTTGAAGCGGCCCATGATCGCGTTCAGGTTCGCCCCGTCCATGTAGGCCAGGCCGCCGGCGGCGTGGACGAGCTCGATGAGCTCGCCGATCCGGGGTTCGAAGAGGCCGAGGGTCGACGGGTTGGTGATCATGACGGCCGCCGTGCGGGGCCCGAGGACGGCCCGGAAAGCGTCGAGGTCGACCCCGCCGTCAGGGGCCGAGGGGACGTTCACCGTCCGAAAGCCGGCCATGGAGGTCGTAGCCGGGTTCGTGCCATGGGCGGAATCGGGGACGAGGACCTCGGTCCGCTCCAGGTCGCCGCGGCTCCGGTGGTAGGCCCGGATCATGAGGATCCCGGTCAGCTCGCCCTGCGCTCCGGCCGCCGGCTGGAGGGTGACCGCCGCCATGCCGCCGATCTCGGCGAGGGCCTGCTCGAGGGACCAGAGGAGCTCGAGGGTCCCCTGGGCGATCCTCGTCCGGCGCGTACGGGTGGAGGCGGGCGAAGCCCGGGCAGGCGGGCCGCCCACTCCCCGAGCTTCGGGTTGTACTTCATCGTGCACGAGCCGAGGGGGTAGAAGCCCGTGTCGACGGCGTGGTTGAGCTGGGAGAGGTTGACGAAGTGGCGAACGACCTCGGGCTCGGCGAGCTCGGGCAGGCCGGGCGGGGCGGGTCGGCGGTGTTCGGCCGGGATCCGGTCGAGGGCGTCGCTCGGCGGATGCGGAACGGGGTAGCCGCCGCGGCCCGGCCGCGAGAGCTCGGCGAGGGTCGGCTGGAGGCGCGGCCCGGTGACGCTCATCGGCCACCTCCCGCCCCGGCGGTCGTCGGCTGCCGACGTGGAGCGGCGGCGCCGAGGACCTCGCCGAGGGCCCAGGCGAAGAGCTCGATCTCCTCGTCCGTCGTCACCTCCGTGGCGCAGACGAGGAGGCCGTCGGCGAGGAGCGGGTCGTCGGGTTCGACGAGGGCGAGGGGCAACCCGGCGAGAACGCCGTGGTCGAGGAGGCGCCGGTGGACCGCCGGCGCCTCGGGGACCCGGACGACGAACTCGTCGAAGTAGGGACCCGGGAAGAGGCGTTCCACCCCGACCTCGGTGAGGGCCCGTTCGAGGGCCGCTGCCCGGGCCGCCGAGCCGGCCGCCACGTCCCGGAGGCCGTGGGGACCGAGGGCGGCGAGATAGACGGCGGCGGCCAGGGCGAGGAGGGCCTGGTTCGTGCAGATGTTGCTCGCCGCCCGCTCGCGCCGGATGTCCTGCTCCCGGGCCCTGAGGGTCATGACGAAGGCGCGCCGTCCGTCGAGGTCGGTCGTCTGGCCGACGAGGCGGCCCGGGATCTGGCGGACGAGGGCGTTCGTGCAGGCGAGGAGGCCGAGGTAGGGCCCGCCGTAGGAGAGGGGGATCCCGAGGGGCTGGCCTTCCCCGGCGGCGATGTCGGCCCCATAGGCACCGGGCGGCGCGAGGACGGCGAGGGAGACCGGCTCGACGACGGCGACGAAGAGGCCGCCGGCGGCATGGATCGCCGCCCCGAGCTCGGCCATCGGCTCGAGGAGGCCGAAGAAGTTCGGCTGGGCGGCGATGAGGCCGGCCGGAGGACGGGCGCTGTCGGCGAGGGCGCGCTCCAGGGCGGTCCGGTCCGTCGTCCCGGCCGCTGGCCCCTCGCCGACGACGGGGACCTCGTCGACGGCGACGCCGGCCCCGGCGGCGTAGGTTCGGAGGGTCTCCCGGTACTGGGGGTGAACGGCTCGGGAGACGAGGATCCGGTCGCGCCCCGACGCCCGGCAGGCCATGAGGGCCGCTTCCGCCGTCGCCGCCGCCCCGTCGTAGTGGGAAGCCGAGACGACGTCGAGGCCGGTCAGCTCGGCGATGAGGGACTGGAACTCGTAGATGCTCTGAAGGGTGCCCTGGCTGACCTCGGGCTGGTACGGCGTGTAGGCCGTGTACCACTCGCCCCGGAGGAGGATCTGGTCGACGAGGGGCGGCGTCCAGTGGCGGTACGCCCCCGCTCCGAGGAAGGACGCGAGGTCGGTCCGGTTCCGGGCGGCGAGGCGTTCGAGGCGGGCGGCGACGCTCTGCTCGGGCAGGGGCGGCGAGAGCCGGAGCGGGCTCGAGCGGAGCTCGGGTGGGATGTCGGCGAAGAGGGCGTCGACGGATTCGATGCCGAGGGCCTCGAGCATCCGGCGCCGGTCGTCGTGGGTGTGCGGCGCGTAGCCCATCGCCCGCCCCCTCAGGACTCGCTGACGAGCTGCTCGTAGGCAGCCGCGTCGAGGAGGGCCTCGACCTCGGCCGGGTCGCGGGGTTTGATCCGGATGAGCCAGCCCTCGCCGTAGGGGTCGTTGTTCACGAGCTCGGGGCGGTCGGCGAGGGCCGTGTTGACGGCGACGACCTCACCGGAGATCGGGGCGTAGAGGTCGGAGACGGCCTTCACCGACTCGACGACGCCGAAGGTGGCGAACTGGTCGAGAGACCGGCCCATCTCCGGCAATTCGACGAAGACGATGTCGCCGAGCTGTTCGGCCGCATAGGCGGTGATGCCGACGGTCGCCTCGTCGCCGGCCAGGCGGAGCCATTCGTGCTCCTTCGTGTAGCGCAGCTCGGGCGGGACGGACACCGGCAGAACCTCCTTCCGCTTGTCCGACCCCGCCGCCGGGCCCGGCGGCCTGCTCGAGGGTCCGGCGGGCGCTCGTCCGGTCAGCGGGGCCGGCGATAGAACGGCAGTGGGACGACCCGGGCCGGGACCCGCGTCCCGCGGATGCCGACCGCGAGCATCGTACCCGGTTCGGCGTCGCCCGGGGCGACGTAGGCCATGGCGATCGGCACCCCGAGGGTCGGCGAAAGTGCGTCCCCGACGTCACGGCGCCCGTCTCGACGGTCGCCGGCGTAGACCGGGTATGCCCGTGGCGGGCGATCCCCCGGCCCGTCGACGACGAGCCCGACCCGCCGCCGCGCCGGGCCGGCCGCGGCCACCCGCTCGAGGGCCGCCCGACCGACGAAGTCGCCGGGCTTGTCGAAGCGGACGACGTGGCCGAGTCCCGCCTCGAAGGGATTCGTCGAGCCGGGTCGAGCTCGTTGCCGTAGAGGGGCATCCCGGCCTCGAGGCGGAGGGTGTCGCGAGCGCCCAGGCCGGCGGGGACGAGACGCCGTCTCGCGCCCGGCCTCGAGGAGCGGCGTCCCAGAGGCGACCGGATGACCTCGCCGGTGTCGACGAAGAGCTCGAAGCCGTCCTCGCCCGTGTACCCGGTCCGGGCCACGATCGCCGGGCAGGCCCGGCCACCGCGCCCTCGGCGGCGCCGTAGGAGCGGACGGCCGTCGAGGTCGAGGTCGGTGAGTGGGGCGAGGATCTCGGCGGCCCGAGGGGACCCTGGACGGCGACGAGTCCCGTGGCGAGGGTCTGGTCGTCGACGATCGCCGAGAACCCGGCGACCCGCTCCGCCAGGGCGTCGGAGACGAGGACGGCGTTCGCCGCGTTCGCGACGACGAGGAAGCGATCCTCGGCGAGGCGGTAGACGATGAGGTCGTCGAGGACGCCCCCGTCGGGCGCGCAGAGGAGCGAGTAGCCCGCCCGACCGACCCGTAGGGCCGACGGCCACGAGACGAGGGCCCGATCGAGGGCCCGGTCCCGCCTCGGCGCCGACGACGACGATCTCGCCCATGTGGCAGAGGTCGAAGAGCCCGGCCCGCTCCCGGACGGCCCGGTGCTCGTCGAGGATCGACGCTGTACTGGAGCGGCATTCGCCAGCCGGCGAACTCGACGAAGCGGGCCCCGAGGGCCCGGTGGCGCTCGAGGAGTGGGGTCTCGTGGGGCGCGCGGCCGTCGCCGGATCGGTCATGGGAGGCTCGGCTCCCGACCGCCGCCGGCGCTCAGTCCGGAGCTCCGGGTCGCGGAGCCCGGATCGAGGGGTCGCGCCGCCGGCCGCCGGTCCCTCGGCTGGCCGCGGACGTCCGGCGCCCGACTCCCGGGGTGAACCGACCCCGACCGGCTCGCGACCCCCACCGGACACCGCCGCGCCCCCGAGGCTGCCCTCCCGAAGCAGCTGGGCGACCCGAGCGACGAGCTCGCGCTCCGTTTCGAAGGTCAGGAGGCCCGGGGCCGCCTCGAGGTCGACCCAGCGGACCCGGGCGAACTCCTGGTCGTGGCGGGCAAGGTGCCCACCGCACGGTTCCATGAGGAAGTAGTGGACGGTCTTCGCGATCCGCACGTCGTCGACGGTGAAGGAATAGCGGATCGAGCCGATCGGACGCCGGATCGCGACCTCGAGGCCCGTCTCCTCCCCGACCTCGCGGATCGCCGTCTCGGCGAGGGTCTCGCCCGGTCGCGGCGTCCCTTTCGGGAGCGTCCAGGTAACGCCCCGCTCGCGCCGTCGCATCCCGACGACGATCTGGATCCGCCCGTCGCGAACCCGGACGACGATCCCGCCGGCGGAGGTCGCTCGTTCCTTTCTCAGGCGTGCCACGGGGCCGCCGCCGTCCGGTCGTCGCGGCCGCGGCCGGCGTTCGCCCAGTGCATCCGCACGGCGGGCCGGAGGACGCCCGACGACGGCCGCGCCACCCGCGCCGGAGTGATCGCCCGCCAGCTCGACCGCAGCGCAGCGTACGGGCTGTCGTCGCCCCGCCGGAGCACCGTCGCCCGGCTCGGGGCCGGCTGGAAGGACCCGAAGGCCCGCAGCCCGAGCTTCGGCATCCGAGCCCGGGATGCCGGGGTGATAAAGCGCGCCGGGGGACGAGCCGCGTACTTGGCGGCGATGCTGTGCTGCATAGCCGCAATCCTACCCGGGCGCCGCCGCTTTGCAAGCACCGCGCCCGACGCGGGACCGCCCGGCCCGAGCTGCCCGGCCCGGATCAGCCGCCCGACGGCAGCGGGAAGCTCGGCAGTGCCCGGGCACTCGGCAGTGCCTGGACCGGGATACGGCGGCTCGAAGGATGCGTCCCCGACCCGCTCGTCGAAGCTCGTCGCCTCGCCTTCGAACGTGCTCGTCCGAGGCACGCGTCCGGGCTACAGGAGAAGCCGTCGGGACTGAAGCAGCCGTGCGCCTGCTGCCCCGTCGCCCGGTCCTCCACCTCCCAGCAGGTCGTCGGCGACCCGGCCGACGTGCGCGGCGTGGACGGCGGAATTCGATGCCGGCAGCGCCGCCGCCGAACGTCTGCTCGAGGTAGTCCGGGAGCCAGATCATCGCCGGGAACGGACGAACGGCACGGCGCCCGCGCCCAGGCCGCCGGCACCGCGATGCACTGCGATCGGGTGAGCACCGAGCCATCGATCGGCAGCGCGATCAGGACCCGCCGTCACCGGCGGTCGGCCGGAGTCGACGGCCCAGCGCTGCCGCCCGGTTGCCAGAAGAGCTCGAAGCCCGGCCCGGCCCTCGAACCCGCCTCCGCCCCGGTCCGGACCCGCCGGAGCATTCGTCCCGCGAATAGCTGCAGGAGGCGTGCAGCCTGCCACGAGCGGGGCGGCGGCGGCGTCGCGGCCGCACGCCGGCGTGGCGGACCCGGAGTGCTCGCGCTGGCGCCTGAAGCCGCGGCGCCCTGCCGGCAGCCGGCCACGCGCGAGCCACGCCGGGCCGCGGAGCCGCCGCCCGGGCGCAGGTGGCGACCGGCGCGGCCAGCCGGGCCCCACGAGGCCGCACGCGGGCCAGGCTCGCCGCGTGGGCCCCCTCGCCGAGCCGCTCCCGCCCCGCGCCGGACGGCCCCCCGCACCCCCGCCGGCCACCTGCCGGCACTCACCCCGTCGGGCCGCCACCTCGCCGAGGACCTCCCGCAGCCGGGCCGCCCGCTCGCCGTCCAGCGCCCCTCGCCGGACCGCCACCCCGATCTCCCGCTCGGCGAGGACCCGGTAGAGCCCGACCAGCCCCGGAGCGTGCCGGCCGAGCGCCTCGAGGTGGCGCCGGAGCGTCCCGACGTCGCCCCGCACGATCGGCCCCGTCAGCGCCGCCTCGATCCCGAGGGCTCGGACGTTCGCCAGCGTCTGCTCGGCGAGCCGGCCGTAGACGGCGAGCGCGCCCGGCCTCGTCGAGACCGGCGACCCGCCCGAGCTCGACGATCCCGTCGAGGAGGCCGACGAGCCCGCCCGCCGCCAGGACGGCCGCCGCGTGGTACGCCGCCTGCGAGCCCGGCGGCAGCCGCACCGGCACCGCCCCGAGCGCCTCGGCCATCTCGGCCAGCAGCCCCGCCAGGTCCGGGTCCGCCTCGATCGCCATCGGTCGCCCCGCGGAGCGCCTCGACCGACGCGCTCCACCTCGGCGAACGCGACGAGGGGGTGGAACGTCCCCGCCTGGGTCCCCGCCGCCCGGGCCGGCTCGAGGACCTCGGGCCCGAGGGCGCCCGAGGTGTGGACGATCGCCTGGCCGCTGTACAGCCGGAGGCTTCCCGCCAGAGCCGGCGACCGCGTCGTCGGGGACGCAGAGGACGACGAGCTCGACCTCGTCGAGGACGGCCTGGGCCTCGGCGAAGGCGCGGGCCCCACCGACGAGCTCGACGAAGCGGGCCCGCCGGCCCGGGATCCCGGCTCGCCACGGCCACGACCGGCCAGCCGGCCCGCGCGAGGGCGACCCCGAGGGCCGTCCCGACCGGGCCGGCGCCGACGATCCCGATGAACGGCCGCTCGCCCGGCTCGCTCCGGCGGTGGGGATGGACGTGGTCGCTGGGGTGGACGACGTCGCCGTGGCGGTGGAAGCCGGCGGGCGCGTCCGCCTCGTCGGCCCCGGCGGTTCGCCGGGCGGCTCGCTCGGCGGGCGGCAACGGGTCGAGGTCGACGCCGGCCGCCTCGAGCTCGGCGAGGGCCTCGTCGGTCGGCTCCGGCGGCTCGGGTTCGAGGGCGTCCCAGATCCTCATCGAGCGCGTCGTCGGCGAGGGACGGTCAGCGGCGTCGTCGATGCGGCCCATCGGCACCACGCCGCCGGCGACTCCGACGGGACGCGGCCGCCGACGCGGCACCGGCCCACCGCCAGCCCGGCGATTCGGCCGGCCTCGGGCCGCCGGCAGGGTACTCTTGCACCCGACGAGTGTAGCGAGCGAGGCGTTCGCCGAACCCGGACGGACGAACCCGACCGGACGAACCCGACCGGACCGACGCGAGACGCCCCAGCCGAGCAACGCAGCCCGACGCGAGCCACCAGCCCGACGAGGACGGAGACACCTTGTCCACGACGAGCACCCGCGACCCCTTCGGCGCCCGCCGATCCCTGGGCGCCGGCCTCCCCGACTACTACCGCCTGGCGGCCCTCGACGACCGGATCGACCTCGGTCGCGCCCCCGTCACCCTGAAGATCCTCCTCGAGAACGCCCTCCGCCACGCCGGCGGCGGCATCGTCGCCCCCGAGGACGTCCTCGCCCTCGCCGCCTGGCGACCCGGCGGCGGCGGCGAGGCCGAGATCCCCTTCATGCCGGCCCGGGTCATCCTCCAGGACTTCACCGGCGTGCCGGCCGTCGTCGACCTCGCCGCCATGCGCGACGCCATGGCCGCCCTCGGCGGCGACCCGGCCAAGGTCAACCCCCTCGTCCCGGCCGACCTCGTCATCGACCACTCCGTCCAGGTCGACCGCTTCGGGACCCCCGACGCCTTCCTCTTCAACGTCGCCCGGGAGTACGAGCGGAACGCCGAGCGCTACCAGCTCCTCCGCTGGGCCCAGACCGCCTTCCGGAACTTCCGCGTCGTCCCGCCGGGGACCGGCATCGTCCACCAGGTCAACCTCGAGTATCCTGGCGACCGTCGTCACCGACGCCTCCGACCAGGACGGCGCCGGCCGGATCGCCTACCCCGACACCCTCGTCGGGACCGATTCCCACACGACGATGATCAACGCCCTCGGCGTCCTCGGCTACGGCGTCGGCGGGATCGAGGCCGAGGCCGTCCTCCTCGGCCAGCCCCTCTACGTCCCGATGCCGCGGATCGTCGGGGTCCGCCTCACCGGCGAGCTGCCGTCGGGCTCGACGGCGACCGATCTCGTCCTCGTCGTCACCGAGATGCTCCGCCGCTTCGGGGTCGTCGGAGCCTGGGTCGAATTCGCCGGCGACGGTCTCGCCGGCCTCGCCCTCGCCGACCGGGCGACGATCAGCAACATGAGCCCCGAGTTCGGCGCGACGGCGACCCTCTTCCCCATCGACGCCGAGACCCTCGCCTACCTCCGCCTCACCGGCCGCTCCGAGGAACGGATCGCCCTCGTCGAGCGGTATGCGAAGGAGCAGGGCCTGTGGCGCGAGCCGGGCGCCGGTCCCGAGTTCGACGCCCTCCTCGAGCTCGATCTGGCGACCGTGGAGCCGTCGGTCGCCGGGCCGCGGCGGCCCCAGGACCGCGTCCCCCTGCGGGCCCTCCGGGAGAACTTCCGCTCGAACTTCCCCGAGGGACTCGTCCCCGTCCCGGTCGAACGGAACGGGCCGGCGGAGGCCCGGCTGACGAACGAAGGGGGTCCCGATCCGCGGGCTCTCCCGGCCGATCAGGCCGAGGTCGCCGTCGCCCGGACGACCGAAGGCGCCGAGATCGAGGCACCGCTCCCGGCCGTCGACCGGCGGGAGTACCGACCGGTCGAGATCGAGGTCGCCGGGGAGCGGGCGACCATCCGCTCGGGCTCGGTCGCCATCGCCGCCATCACCTCCTGCACGAACACCTCGAACCCGACGGTCATGATCGGGGCCGGGCTCCTGGCCCGGAACGCCGTCGCCCGGGGCCTCCGCGTCCCGCCGATCGTCAAGACCTCCCTCGCCCCCGGCTCGAAGGCGGTGACGAGCTATCTCGAGCGGGCGGGGCTCCTCGAGCCCCTCGAGGCCCTCGGCTTCGCCGTCGCCGGCTACGGCTGCACGACCTGCATCGGCAACTCGCGGGCCCCTCGACGAGCCGATCGCCAAGGCGATCGAGGAGCACGACCTCGTGGTCGCCGCCGTCCTCTCCGGGAACCGGAACTTCGAGGGCCGGATCCATCCCCTGGCCCGGGCCGCCTACCTCGCCTCGCCGCCCCTCGTCGTCGCCTTCGCCCTCGCCGGGCGGGTCGACATCGACCTCACGAGCGAGCCGCTCGGGACCGACCGCGACGGCCGCCCGGTCTACCTCGCCGACCTCTGGCCGTCGGCCGACGAGATCCGGCAGGTCATCGGCACGGCGATCGAGCCCGAGCTCTTCCGCCGGACGTACGCCTCGGTCTTCGAGGGCGACGAGCGCTGGCGGACGCTCCCGATCCCGGCCGGCGACCGCTACGAATGGGATCCGGCGTCGACGTACATCGCGAACCCGCCTTTCTTCCGCGACCTCGCCCCCGAGCCGCCGCCGGTCCGCGACATCGTCGGGGCTCGCGTCCTCGCCCTCCTCGGCGATTCGGTGACGACCGACCACATCAGCCCGGCCGGCTCGATCCCGGCGTGGTCGCCGGCCGGCCGCTGGCTCCAGGAGCGGGGGGTGACGCCCCTGGAGTTCAACTCGTACGGCGCCCGGCGGGGCCACCACGAGGTCATGATGCGGGGCACCTTCGGGAACATCCGCCTCCGGAACCGCCTCGTCGAGGGCAAGGAGGGGCCGTACACCGTCCACCTCCCCGACGGCGAGGAGATGTTCATCTACGACGCCGCGATGCGGTACGCGGCCGAAGGCGTGCCCCTCGTCGTCGTCGCCGGACGAGAGTACGGGTCGGGTTCGTCGCGCGACTGGGCGGCGAAGGGACCGGCCCTCCTCGGCGTCCGGGCCGTCATCGCCGAGAGCTACGAGCGGATCCACCGCTCGAACCTCGTCGGCATGGGGATCCTGCCGCTCCAGTTCGAGCCGGGCGAGAACGCCGCGAGCCTCGGCCTGACCGGCCGCGAGCGCTACACGATCGCCGGCCTGGCCGAGGGCCTCCGCCCGAAAGCCAGGCTCACCGTCGTCGCCGAGGCCGACGACGGGACGAGCCGCCGCTTCCCGGTGACGGCCCGCCTCGACGGTCCGATCGAGGTCGAGTACTACCGCCAGGGCGGGATCCTGCCGGCCGTCCTCCGCCGCCTCGCCGCGAGCTGACGGGGGCGCCGGACCCGACACCCGTGCCGGCTCCGGGCGACGCCCGTGGGGCGGCCGCCGTCAGATCGTCCGCAGGACCTCGACGGGGTCCCGCCAGGCCGCGGCGACGGCGGCGGGGACCGAACCGGCGACGGCCGCCAGGGCGAGGAGCCAGCCGACGGCCGCCAAGAGGACCGGATCGGGGGCGAGCCCGGTCTGAACGACGACGAGGGCCGCGCCGACCGCCGCCCCGAGGACGACCCCGATCCCGCCGAGGATCGCCGACTCGAGGACGACGATGGCGCCGATCGTCGACCGGGTCGCCCCCTGCGACCGCCGGAGGCCGAACTCACGGCGTCGCTCGTCGACGGCCCCGAAGCGGAGCGCCGCGACGAGCGCCGCGGTCGTGGCAAGCGCCCCCCAGAGGACCGCCGCATCGAGCGCCCCCGCGTCGGCTGCGAGCGCCTCGGTGAGTGCGGCGAGCTCGGCGGCTCGCTCGATGCCGAGCGGCCCCTCGCGGCTCGGCACGAAGTCGCCGAGCCTGGCCACGAAGGGCTCGACGTCGCGGCTCGTTCGCAGGAGGACGAGGAGCTCGGTCACCGCCGTCCCCGGACCGCCCCGGACGAGGGCGTACGCGTCGAGCCCCTCGACGCCGCGGTCCGCCTCGACCACGCCGACCACCGCGACCTGCGCCTGACGATCGTCCTCGACCGTGCCGAAGCCGTCGGCGAGGCCGAGGGCCCGGGCCGCCGCGGCGCCGACGACCGCCTCGCCGATCTCCGGTCGTCGGCCGGATGCGAGACGGAGGAGCGGTCCGCCGAAGAGGTCGCCAACGTAGGCGCGCACGCCGACGGCGTCGGCTCCGAATCCGCCCCGCGACGCCGCGAGGGTGGCGTTCCGTCCGATCGGTCCGACCTGGCCCAGGCCGATCGCCCACTCGACGGACCCGAGGGCCCGGAGTTGCTCGACCGTCGCCGCGGAGAGGCCCGCCGATCCTGCCCGATCCACGATCCGAACGACGCGGAGCGCCGGCGCCTCCAGAGCCGCCAGGAGGGTGCGACGCGTCGCGTCCGTGCGGCCGCTCGTGTCGACGACGACGAGGCAGGCGAGGCTCATGACAAACATCGTGACGAGGGACCGCCGCCGATGCCCGCGAAGGCCGGCAGCGACGATGTGGAGGAGGACCCTCGGCCGGATCCCGGGCAAGGCTGCCGCACTCATGCCAGCAGGACGGTTCGATCGCAGGCCTCGGCGACCGCCGGGCTGTGGGTCGCGACGACGACGCCTGCCCCGTCGTCGGCGGCCGCCCGGAGCCCCTCGATGACGGCCGCCGCGTTCTCCGGATCCAGGTTCCCGGTCGGCTCGTCGGCGAGGACGAGGCTCGGATCGCGGACGAGGGCACGGCAGAGGGCCGCCCGCTGGGCTTCGCCCCCCGAGACCTGGACGGCCCGCCGTTCGGCGAGACCGGCGATCCCGTACCGTGTCATGAGGGCGAGGGCTCGGGCCCGAGCGGCCCCGTACGAGGCGCCACCGTAGAAGGCACCCTCGGCGACGTTGTCGACGAGGGAGGCGTCGGGATGAAGACCCGCGTCCTGGAAGACGAACCCGATCCGGTGGGCCCGGAGGCGGCTCCGCTCCCGGTCGCCGAGGCTCGTCGTCTCCTGCCCGTCGAGGCGGATCGAGCCGCCGTCCGGTCGAAGGTAGAGGCCCAACAGGTAGAGGAGCGTCGACTTCCCAGACCCCGACGGGCCCCTGACGGCGACCATCTCGCCGGCGGCGACCGACAGGTCGAGGTCGACGATGAGGCCCGGGACGTCGCGGTACCCGAAGCGAAGCGAACGGACGAGGAGGCGAGGGCCGATCACGGCAGGAGGATGGTCTCGCCCGCCTCGACGCCGTCGACGACCGCCTGGCCCCCCGACACGACCCGAACGGTAACCGGGCGCCGCGATCCGTCCGGGAGGAGAACGAAGGCGCCGCCCCCGGCGTCGCTCTGGAGTGCCGCGACCGGCACGACGGGCCCCGAGGTCGGCGGAACGATGATCCAGTCGACGGGGACACCGGTGGCCCCCTCGACCGGCACGAGGTCGAGGCAGTCGTCCACTCGGCACAGCAGCCCGTCGGCGGGCCCGACCCGACCGGTCACCCGCCCCCCGGTCGTCTCGATCGCCGCAAGAACGACGCCCCGCCGACCGCCGTTCGCGAAGGCGGCCTCGCCCCGGAGGCCCGGGACGAACTCCGCGGGAGCCGTCGAGCCGAAGTCGATGGTCAGGACCGGCTGATCGGCCAGGACTTCGACGATCGGTGCGCCGGCGGCGACCGGGGCCCCGAGTGCCACCTCGCCCACCCAGCGGGTCGGTGCCCCGAGGACGGGAGGGGGTACGAAGAGGACGTCGCCGAGCGCCACGCTGCCCGTCGGCGGGAGTCCCAGCGACCGCTGCCACTCGCGGACCGCCGCCGCAGTGACGCTCGTGAACCGCTCGAGGTCGTCGTCGACGACGAAGCCGGCCCCGCGAAGGTACCGCTGGAGCGACGCCACGTCCCGGCCCCGGGCGCCCAGCTCGAGGGGCCGGTAGGCGGCGATCTCGCCGGGGACCACGACGATCGGGCGCTCGTCGACGCGGATGAGGACATCGCCGGCGTGGAGGACGCCCGGCGAGGCGGCGGCCTCGGTGATGATCCCGCTCGTCGGCGCGTAGAGCCGGCGGACCGTCGGCCACTCGGCCGTTGCCAGCGAGCGAAGGGTGCGGCTGAGTGTCGCCGTTCGCACGACGACGGTCTGCGGGGTTGGGGAGGGAGCCGTGGCCGTCGGCCGGTCGGCGACGTACGAACCCGAGGCGGCGCCCAAGGCGAAGGCGACGAGGAGGGCGATGAGCCAGGCCAGCGACCCCGCGTCGCCGCGCACCTTCGGGGCAAGGGCGGCCAGACGACGCCGGCGGCTCGAGCCCGGAGGGCTGCTACTCGTCAAGGAACGTCGGGCGCTCGGGGACGGCCTGGCATCGGACGAGGTCGGCGTGGTCGAAGTCGATGCCCCGAGTTCGGAGATCGGCAAAGGGGTCGAAGGCCCGATCGGAGTCGACCCAGACCTGGAACGGCGGCGGATCGGAGACCGGGTACCCGGCCTGCCGCATGCAGTCCGTTTCGGCGACGACGTACCGATAGAAGGCGAGGAGCTGCTCGCTCGTCAGGGGCGGGGGCGGCAGGAGCCGCGCCGGGTCGACGGCTTCGACGCAGGCCCGGCTCTCCGCCCGAAGCTTCGTCGGGTCGTCTGTCACGCCGTCGACCTGATGCACGCCGCATGCCTGGCCGTCGACCCGGGCCGGATAGCCCTTTTCCTGGAGGCACGATGCCCACGGCGAGGACGAACTCCCGACGCCGGACTGACGGTACGTGGGCCGGGGACTCCCGTCGGGCGACGAGCCCTCCGGTCCGCCAGCTCCACACGCGAGAACGGCGAACGACACGGCCGCCAGGGCGATCGCGCTCTTCCGGATCAATCGACCGAAACCCACGGGGGCAGCGGACTTAGCTGGAGGCGCAGTAGCCGACCCACCAGGACGGAGACGTCAACAGCGACGACGGCTCGCCCCAGGGGGTTCGTGATGCCCCACGCGAGCCCTCCTCTCGGCCACCAGAGATCAACGACATCCGCTGAGGGAACATACCACCGCCGTTGACGGTGTCAAGCGCCAGGCGGCGTTCTTGACGCGCACATCCCCTCCGATGTGGAGAGCCCCGTCAGCTGCTCGGGCGTGTCGTCGGTGTTGCCGGTGCCGTCGACCGCAAGGAGCCGAGGCCGCAGCGGCGGGGCCGATGCCACCGGCCGCCCGTCACGGGGCTGCCGGGCTCGAGGCCCTCGCCCCGGTAACCGTCCGGTTCAGCTTCCGCGTCGGCCGTCGCGGCGGGCGTGGAGCCGGCCGTCCGCGGCCAGCTCGAGGGTGAGCGGGACGCCGAAGGCGGCCGAGAGCATCGCCCCGCTGAGCGTCGTCCCGACCGGCCCGGCCCCCACGATCCGCCCCGCGCGGAGCAGGACGACCCGGTCGAAGGAGGGTGGGATCTCCTCGACGTGGTGGGTGACCAGGATGATCGCCGTCGGCGCGCCGTCGCTCGCCAGCCGGTCGAGGGCGGCGACGAGCTCCTCCCGGGCCCCGAGGTCGAGACCGGCGGCCGGCTCGTCGAGGAGGAGGAGTTCCGGTTCCGGCATGAGCGCCCGGGCGATGAGGACCCGCTGGCGCTCGCCGGTCGAGAGCGTCCCGAAGGGGCGCTCGGCGAGGTGGTCGACCCCGAGCCGCGCGAGGAGCGAACGCGCCCGGTCTCGATCGGCCTCGGTCCAGGCGTGCCACCACGGTCCGAAGGCCGCGGCCCGGGCGGTGACGACGAGCTCGAGGGGCGTCAGGCGGCCGTCGAGGAGCGGCTCCAGCGCGGGGCTGGCGTGGCCGATCCGGCGCCGGAGCTCGCGGACGTCGACCCGGCCGAGGCGCTCGCCGAGGATCTCGACGCTCCCGGCCGTCGGGGCGAGCCAGCCGCCGGCGACGGCGAGGAGGGTCGTCTTCCCCGAGCCGTTGGGACCCAGGACGACCCACCGCTCGCCGGCAAGGATGGTCCAGTCGAGGGGGCCGAGGATCTGCCGTCCCGAGCGGCGGACGGCGACACCCCGGAGCGCGACGACGGGCGCCGGCTCGGGTCGTGGCTCTGGTGTCGGGGGCTCGCGGTCGTGGGCAATCGGATCGGCCGACACGGCGGCAATCGTACCGTTCGCCGGTTCGGGACCTGACAGAAAAGCGGCGACGCCCCCGGGAGGAGGGCGGGGGCGTCGTCCTGGTCGTGAGAGGAGGACCGTCAGTGCTGACGAACGAGACCAGCTGCGTGTGACGTGTCGGCCGCTGACGAAACACAAACCCCGAGTTCGACGAAGGCGGTCGCGTCCGCCGGAGGTCGCCCTTGACAGGCTGGGGTAACATTGATGGGCACGGGGTAAACTCCGTGGCCATGGACGAGGGAGGAGGCAGTCATGACACACACACACACACACACCGACAGGGCTTCGTCGCTGACGCGATCGCCGCAGCGGCGTGGCTTGCTCTCGCCACGGGCATCGTCGTCGTCGCCGCCCAGCCGACCCGCGCCCTGAGCGGCAACGAGCTTCTTCTCTTCCGTGACGCGGGCAACGGTGCCCTGTATACCTACTGCGACAGCTCCTCGTCGCCATACGGGCAGCCGGTCCTGTACCTGACCCAGGCAGTCAACTCGCTCGGTGCGTACGGTTGGAACGATGTCGCCTCCGCGTACAAACAATCCGGCGGGTGGACGCTGTACGAGAACAACAACTACAGCGGAGCGGCGCTCCAGACCGTGTACACGGGCGACTGCAACCTTGGTTCGCCCGAGAACTGGAACGATCGCGTCTCCTCTGCCGCTCCGTGAGCCCCGACGAGTGAGGCATTGGTCGTCTCCCTTCGTACTCTGCGTCGACCGATCGTGCCGATCGTCCTCCTCGCGGCTCTCGGTCTGTGGCTGGCGGCACGGTCGAACCTCGAAGCCCCGTACGTCTCTTACCGGGGCGAACGTCTACCGGCTACAGAGGCAGGACGGTACGTCTGCCACGATCTCGCCCTGCCCGAGATCCGTTGCTTCGATTCGGTCGAAGAGCTCATTCGGGATCTGGATCTCCGCTTCCCCGGGCACGCCGACCGGTTTCGCCGCCTCTGGCTCGCGACATGGCCTCCCCAACTGATACCCGAACCGGCCAACCCCCGGCCCTAGCCGCGACACAACTCACGAAGATCTTCAAGACCCGCTCGCGGTCGGTGGTAGCCCTGGACGACGTCACCCTCGCTGTCCCTTCGGGCGCCATCACCGGTCTCGTCGGACCGAACGGGGCGGGCAAGACGACCCTCATCCGGTGCTGGGTCGGGTTTGAGCGGCCGACCTCCGGCATTGCCCTCGTCGACGGCCGACCGGCACCGGACGGCGCGACCGATTCGGGGTGGGTGGCGTATCTCCCACAGCAAACCCGGCTTGTACCGGACGCTGTCGGCCGACGACCACCTCGTCCTGGCCCGAGCCTTGCGGCCGGGCTTCGATGCCGCCGCGGCGGCTGACTTCCTGGCACGGCGGAGCATTGAGGGCCGCCGGCCCGTCGGTCAGCTCTCGGGCGGCCAGCAGGCCCAGGTCGCCATCGCCATCGCCCTTCACGCCGGTGCCACGACGATCCTCCTCGACGAGCCCCTGGCCAGCCTCGACCCCCTTCAGCGCGCCTACCTCTCGCGGACATCAAGGCGACCGCTGCCCGTGGTGTGACGGTTCTCGTGTCCTCCCACATCGTCGGGGATCTGGAGGGCACCATCGATCGCATCATCGTGCTCCGGTCGGGCCGCGTGATCCTGTCCGACCGGGTCGGCGATCTCCTCGATGCGCACCGAGTGGCGCCCGGGGGCGTCGTCGCCGACGGCGCCCGTCCCATCGGACCGATCCCGGGCGACGCCGAGTCGGGTGACCTGCTCTGGGCCCTTGACGCGACGGTATCCGGTCCGACCGCGGACGCCTGGCGGAGACCGACCCTGAACGAGCTCATCCTCGCCTATCTGGCCGCCGATCTGCCCGGCGGACGTGGCAACGTCGACGGGCCGCCGATGAGGACCGGACGATGATCGAGGCGGCGAAGATCTATGTCTTCCGAACGGCCCGCCTCGAGCTCCTGCTCGCTGTGGTCGCGGTCGGGGCACTCACCGCGGCACAAGCTTGGACGGCCCTCCAGGTGGTCGGCGTCGCGCTGGATCCGGGTGTCTCCTCCAGGTCACCCAAGCCTGCGACCCGAACCTCGTCGTCCAGTACAGCTCGGCCTTCGTGAACGGCCCCATCATCCAGGCGGCCGGGCTCGGCGTCGCCGTCGGCGTGGGAACCCTCCTCGGAACGATGGCCGTCGCGAGTGAGCTGGAGTCGGGCACCGTTCAGACGGCGTGGTGGCTCGACCCGAAACGGAGCCGCTGGCTCAGGTCGCGGTTGGTCGCCTTCGGCACCGCCACCCTCGTCCTCCTCCTGGTGCTCGCCGCTACCTCACACTGGTTCGAGGCGCTCCGGCGCCCGATGTTCGACCCCGGCGCGAGCTTCCAGGCCTACCGCTTCCGAGGGCCGGCTCTCCTCGGCGCCGGGCTCGCCGCCTTCGCGGTCGGATCCTTCGTCGGCGCCGTCGTGGGACGGACGCTGCCGTCGATGGTCATCGCCGTCGTTGTAGCGCTCGGCCTCCTCGGAGTGAGTCATGCGGTCGTCTTTCCGAACCTGGCGGAGATCGTCCCCCTCCTCTCGAGCGCCGCCGACACCCCCGACGCGATCGTTGCGAGTCGCTATCTCGATGCGTCGGGTTCGGTTCTCACGCTCGACATGGTCAAGGCCCGCTCGCCCTTCGACACCTCGAAGCAAGACTTCTGGGACTGGGCCAGCACGACCTTCCGGGAGGTTGCCGCTGGGTACGAGGGGCGTTCCTATTGGACCGTGGCACTCCGCGAGTTCGCCCTCTGGCTCGCCACCGCCGCGGCTCTCATCGGGGCCACGTGGAGCGTGGTGAGGCGTCGGCGCCCGACGTAGCGATCCTTCGCGACGCCACGAGCACGCCCGAGGCTCTGCTCACGTCCGGCGCGCTGCCCGCGGTGCCGTATCTCCTCAGGGGAGCCGCGGCGGGACGGACGCGGTACGAAGGACTGGTGGGCGATACTGGACTCGAACCAGTGACCTCGCGGATGTGAACCGCGCGCTCTGACCAGCTGAGCTAATCGCCCACGCGGTCGGCCCCGGCGCTGCGGGGTCGGACGGCGACGATGATAGCGCCTCGGAGATCCCGACCCCGAGCTCAGAGGGCGAGGCCCGGAAAGCGCGCCGCCAGCTCCTCGGGCCGGATCCCTTCGACGGCGACGAGCTTCCGTCGGCCCGTCGCTCCGGCGACGAGGCGGACGGCGCGGCGGGGCAGGCCGAGCTCGGCGGCGAGGAGCCGGAGGAGCGCCTCGTTCGCCGCCCCGCCGGTCGGGGCCGCCGTGACCCGGACCCGGAGGGCACCCTCGACCACCCCCTCGATCCCATCGACCGCCGAGCGCGGCACGACGCGGACCTCGAAGCGGACCCCCGTCGGCCGGCTCAGAAGCGCACCACCCGGAGGATGACGCCGAGGATGAGCATGAGGATGAGCGGCGAGAAATCGATCATCCCCGTCGGCGGCAGCATCCGGCGGATCGGGGCGAGGAACGGTTCCGTCGTCTGGATGAGGAAGGCCGAGAGGGCGTTCCGACCGAGGGGATCGACCCAGGAGACGATGACCCGGCCGAGGACGAGGAGCCAGAGGACGAAGACGAGGAGCGAGACGAAGTTCGCGAGGAAGGCAGCCACCCTTCGAGTCTAGCAGCGCCGCTCGGCGACGCGGCCGCCCGACCCGCTACCCCGCCGGCCGCTCGCCGAAGATCGCCCGCCCGATCCGGACGATGGTCGCCCCCTCCTCGACGGCGACCTCGAAGTCGTCGGTCATCCCCATCGAGAGCTCCGGCCCCAGCGGCAGCCCGCTCCGACGGAGCCGCTCGCCGAGGCGCCGCAGGGCCCGGAAGGTCGGTCGGGCGGCCTCGGGCTCGGCGACGAGCCGACCGATCGTCATGAGGCCCCGGACCTCGAGGCGAGTCAGCTCGCCGATCCGCTCGAGGGCCCAGGCGACGGCCTCCGGATCGAGCCCCGCCTTCGCCGGGTCGCGGTCGACGTTGACCTGGAGGAGGACGGGGAAGCGGGTGCCCGGCCGCAGCTCGCCGACGATCCGGTCGAGCCGGACGGCGAGGTCGACCGAATCGACGGTCTCGATGGCGTCGAAGAGCTCGACGGCCCGGCGAGCCTTGTTCGACTGGAGGGGACCGACGAGGTGCCAGCGGGCGCCGGGGACCTCGGGGACCTTCGCCGCCGCCTCCTGGACCCGGTTCTCCCCGAGGAGGTCGAGCCCGGCGGCGACGGCCGCCCGGAGCCGCTCGGCCGGCACGGTCTTGCTCACCGCGACGAGGGCGACCTCGCCCGGATCCCGGCCGACCCGCCGGCAGGCGGCGGCGATCCGCTCGAGGACCCGCTCCGGGCCGCTCCGGAGCCGCTCGACCTCGGCGGGATCGAGGCCCGGGTCGAGGAGCGACCGAGGTCGGAGCGTCGGGCTCGAGTCGGGTCGCCATCGTTCCTGCCGCCGATCGGATCGGGTCGAACGGTCCGCGATCGCGACCGGTCGCCGTTACCGCCGCCGGAGGAAGCTCGGGATCTCGAGGTCGTCGGCGTCGTAGGCGCGCCGGACGCTCGGGCTCGGCTCGGCGGTCCGGTCGACCCGGATCGAGGCCGCCGAGCGATCGTCGGTCGCCGGGCGCTCCGCCTCGGCGGCCTGCCGCTGGCGCTCGAGCTCGGTCAGGAAGTCGCGCTCCCGGACGGGCCGCGCCGTCGGCTCGCTCGCCAAAAGCTGCTCGGCCCGGTAGCCGGCCTGGCGCGGTCGGCCGTCGAAGCCGGTGGCGATGACCGTGATCTGGACCTCGTCGCCGAGCCGCTCGTTGAAGCTCGCCCCGAAGATGATGTTCGCCTCCGGATCGGCGGCGGCCCGGATCTCCTCGGCCGCCTCGGTGACCTCCCAGAGGGAGAGGTTTGACGAGCCGGTGATGTTGAAGAGGATCCCCTGGGCGCCGGTGATGTTGACCTCGAGGAGGGGGCTGGCGATGGCCTGGCGGGCGGCTTCCACGGCCCGGTTCTCGCCGCTCGCGCGGCCGATCCCCATGAGGGCCGACCCGGCGTCCTTCATGATCGCCCGGACGTCGGCGAAGTCGAGGTTGATGAGCCCCGGGACCGTGATGATGTCGCTGATCCCCTGGACGCCCTGGCGGAGGACGTCGTCGACGATCTTGAAGGCGTCGAGGACGCTCGTGTTCTTCTGGACGACGTCCCGAAGGCGGTCGTTCGGGATCGTGATGAGGGTGTCGACCTTCGCCTTCAGCTCCTCGGCCGCCCGCTCGGCGACGAGCTTGCGACGGTTGCCCTCGAAGCTGAACGGCTTCGTCACGACGCCGATGGTGAGGGCTCCCAGCTCCTTGGCGATCTCGGCCACGACCGGGGCCGCCCCGGAGCCGGTCCCGCCGCCGAGCCCGGCGGTGATGAAGACCATGTCCGAATCGCGGAGCGCCTCGGCGATCTTCTCGGAATCCTCCTCGGCCGCCCGCTGGCCGATCGAGGCGTCGCCGCCGGCCCCGAGGCCGCGGGTGATCTTGTCGCCGATCCGGATCTTGTGGGGGGCGTCGGACTGGAGGAGCGCCTGGGCATCGGTGTTGCAGGCGATGAACTCGACGCCCATCATCTCGGCCCGGATCATCCGGTTGACGGCGTTGCTCCCGCCGCCACCGACGCCGATGACGCGGATCAGCGCGAAGTTCTCGGAATCGGATCGCAGCGGCATCGCCTCTCCTCCGGGCTGGCGGTGAGCGGTCTGGTTCGGTTCGTCGCGAGCGCCTCCCGGGGCTGCTCCGAGCTCCGGGCGGCGTTCGTCCGGGGCTGGGGGTCAGTATAGCCAGGCCCGCCACCGCGCGGCACGGCGAAGTGGGCACGCTGGAGTCGGGGATCAGGCCGCGCGGCGCCGGCCGACACCTTGGGTGACGCCGCTCAGCCGGCGACGAAGGTGAGGCGGACCCGGCGGGTCGGGTTGTCGGGGTTCGGATCGAGGAGGCAGATCGACTGCCAGGTCCCGAGGGCGAGCCGCCCGCCGACGATGGGGATGGAGAGGGACGGTGGGGCGAGGAGCGGGAGAACGTGGTCGGCGCCGTGGCCCGGTGAGCCGTGTCGGTGGCGCCAGCGGTCGTCGCGGGGCAGGAGCCGATCGAGGGCGACCATGACGTCCTCCTCGGAACCCGCGCCCAGCTCGACGACGACGAGGCCGGCCGTGGCGTGGGGGAGCCAGACGTTGAGGAGCCCGTCCCGGCCGGCGGCGACCTCGGCGACGAAGCGGGCGCAGCGGTCGGTGAGGTCGACGAGGCCGCGGCGGCGGCCGGTCTCGAGGCTGAACTCGGTGGACGGCATCGGTTCGGTGCTCCGATCGCTCGGCAACGGCAGGGATGCGGGAAGGAGGCTACGGGAAGCGGGCTACGGGAAGATGCTCCGGAGGGCCTCCCGGAGGCGGGCGAAGAGGCCGAGGGCGGGGGTCGACTCGAAGCGGAGCGACTCGCCTGCGCCGAGGCCGCCGGCGCCCCAGAGGAGGAGGCCGATGCTCGTCGCGTAGGCCGGGGTGAGGAGGGTGTCGACGAGTCCGCCGATCCCGGACGGGGCGGCGATCCGGACCGGGAGGCCGAGGACCTCCCGGCCGAGCTGGCCCGCTCCGGCGAGCTGGGCCGCACCGCCGGTCAGGACGACCCCGGCCGGCAGGAGCCCCGGCCCGGCCGAGGCGAGCTCGTCCCGGAGGAGCTCGAAGGTCTCCCGCATCCGGGCCTCGATGACCTCCGAGAGCTCGCGGCGGCTCACCGTCCGACCGGCCTCGTCCCCCAGGACAGCGACGCTGATCGCCTCGTCGTCGTCGACGGCGG
This sequence comes from Chloroflexota bacterium, assembly GCA_026004015.1. GTDB lineage: Bacteria > Chloroflexota > Limnocylindria > Limnocylindrales > CSP1-4 > BPIH01. Next base: position 88,665 of record BPIH01000003.1, read on the forward strand.
CGAGATCGCACGTCCCGTGGCGGATCTTCAGCTCCTCGGCCGCCTGGAGGCTCGTCTTGAGGACGGCGGCGATGTCGTTGGTGACGTTGATCCCGCCGACGGGGAGGACGGCGGTGTGGAAGGGCGCCCCCTCCCGGAAGAGGGCGAGGTCGATGGTGCCGGCCCCGATGTCGGCGACGGCGACCCCGAGGTCCTTCTCGGTCTCGGTGAGGACGGCTTCGGCCGCGGCGAGGCCGCTGACGACGAGCTCGTCGATCTTCACCCCGGCCGCGGCGACGCACTTCGAGAGGTTCTGGACGGCCGTCGCCGAGGCGGTCACGATGTGCGTTTCGACCTCGAGCCGGAGGGCGCTCATGCCGAGGGGGTCCTTCACCCCCTCCTGGCCGTCGACGATGAAGCCCCGCCGTTCGACGTGGAGGACCTCCCGGTTCGAGGGGATGGAGACGGCCCGGGCGACCTCGATGGCCCGGTTGACGTCCTCCCGGGTCACCTCCCGGTGGTGGGCGGTGACGGCGACCTGGCCGGTGGAGTTGAGGCTCTCGATGTGCCCGCCGCCGACGGACACGAAGGCGCGATCGATCTTCCAGCCCGAGAGGCGCTCGGCCCGCTCGACGGCGTCGGCGATGGAGCGGACGGTCTGGTCGATGTTGACGACGACCCCCTTCCGGAGGCCGGAGGCCGGGACGGTGCCGTGGCCCATGATCGTCAGCCGACCGTCTCGGCTGACCTCGCCGATGAGGGCGCAGACCTTCGAGGTCCCAACGTCGATGGCGACCAGGACGGCTTCTCGTTCCAACGTACTCCTCGTCTCCGCTACGTCCGGCTGATCGACCGCCGGCTACAGGAAGTGTCGCCGAATGAGGGCGACGTTGTTGAAGATTCGGAACCCGAAGCTGATGAGGGCGACGAGATAGAGGTCGAGGCTGAGGCGGTCGCCGATGAAGGTCAGGGCGACGGCGACGAGGGCGTTCACGACGAAGCCGCTGACGAAGATTCGGTTGTCGTAGACCCCGTCGAGCTCGGCCCGGACCGCCCCCAGGACCGAATCGAGTGCGGCGAGGATCGCGACGGCCGAGTAGCGACTCAGCTCGAACCCGACGGTGACGTTGAGGAGCAGGCCGGCCAGGACGCCGAGCAGGAGCCCCGCGAGTGGGAGGAACACGGTAGCGACGCCCTCGATCCGGTGGATTTCCCAAAGGCTACCCGACGCCGACGGGCCCGAGCAAGCCGGATCGGTCGACGGCACGCCCCGGACGCGGGGCGGCCGGCTGGCGGCGGGGAGGCCGACCAGCCCGGGGTCCGGCGCGGTCACGGCGCCCCCCTCCCCTCCTCCGGCGACGGGCTCGGCCGGGGAACGAAGGTCCCGTCGGTCTCGGAGGCGAGGACGACCCGGGCGACGGTCGGCTCGCGGTCGCGGAGGAGGCTGCGGAGGAGGCGGACCTGGCCGGGGATCATCGTCGTCGGCCGGAGGGTCGGCGTGTAGAAGCCGAAGACGGCCGTCCAGGCGGGCGCGCCGCTCGTCGTTCCGTCCGTGTCGGCCCCGGTCCTCGCCTGGAGGGGCCGGAGCGTCCAGCCGTCGGCGTCGTCGACGGCGACGAGGAGGCCCGGCGCCGCCGAGCCGACGTCGACGGGTCGGAGGGAGCCGAGCCGCCGAGCCGCGTCGAGGTCGACGCCCGAGAGGGTCCCGCCGAGCCGCAGTCCGGCGCTCCCGGCTCGCCGGTCGTCGACGAGGGGCACGGCCGACCCGCCGGCCGGGGCCACCGCCGCCCCCGCCCCCGGGTCGGCGATCCGGGCGAGGAGGACGCCGTCCGCGTCGACGAGGTACGTCGCCCCGGCCGTCCGCCAGGCCAGGATCGGACGCCGCTCGACGAGGTCGACGACGACGGTGTCGGGGAGGCGGACGACGACGGCGACCCGCTCGACGGCCGGCAGCGCGGCGAGCCGCGCCTCGAGGCGATCGACGGCGAGGCCGAAGACGCTCTCCCCCCGCTGGAGGCCGAGGGCCGTCTCGATGTCGGCGCGGCTCGTGAAGCGGGCGCCGTCGACGACGAGCCGCTCGAAGCCGAAGATCGGCGAGGCGACGAGGCCGTAGAGGACGGCCCCCGACCCGAGGGCGACGAGGGCGGCCGCCGCCCGGACCGGCGAGGGGCGGGCGCTCCGGCGCCGGATCGGCCGGACGGAGCGGGCCTGGCGGAGGCGGGCGACCGCGGGGCGCCGGGTCATCGGACCCCTCGGGGCAGGTCGGCCGGGCGGAGGGGGCGGCCGGGCGCGTTCGGCAGCCCGCTCGACGGCGAGCTCGACGATCCGCTCGCAGACGGACCGGAAGTCGTAGCCGCCGGTAGCCGCCATGGCCGGGAAGAGGCTGATCGGGGTGAAGCCCGGGATCGTGTTGATTTCGGAGACGAAGACCGCTTCGCCGACGGCGAGGAAATCGACCCGGGCGAAGCCGGCCGCGCCGACGGCCGCGTACGTCGCCTTCGCCAGCTCGCGGAGGCGGGCCGCCGTCGCCTCGGGCAGCTCGGCCCGCGGCGTCGTCTTCGAGAGCCCCGGCGTGTACTTCGCCTCGTAGTCGTAGAACTCGCGGCCCGGCCAGACCTCGCCGGGGCCGTAGGCCTCGAGGCGGCTCGGCTCGTTGCCGATGACGGCGACCTCGAGCTCCCGGGCGCCGGCGAGGTAGCGCTCGACGAGGGCCCGCTCGTCGAAGCGGAAGGCGAGCTCGAGGGCAGCTCCGCGCTCGGCCGGCCCGTGGGCGAGGGTCATGCCGACCGAGCTGCCGAGGGCCGGCGGGCTTCACCATGAGGCGGGGCTCGCCGTGGGCGGCGGCGAACGCCTCGAGCTCGGCGAGGACGCGCCGTCGGCTCGGCGAGCCAGCGGCGGCGGGAGACCTCGAGCCAGTCGACGACGGGCAGGCCGGCGCCCCGGACGAGCCGCTTGAAGCGGGGCTTGTCCATGCCGATGGCCGAGGCCCCGACCCCGGAGCCGGTGTAGACGAGGCCGGCGGCCTCGAGGAGGCCCTGGATGGTCCCGTCCTCGCCGAAGGGACCGTGGAGGGCGACGAAGACGACCGGCGGGGATGCTCGTCGGGCGAGCCGGTCGACGGCTTCACCGGTCGTCAAGGGCCCCTCGGCCCCGAGCCCGGCGGGCTCGTCGTAGCGGGCCGGGTCGGGCAGCGCCGCGAGCTCGGCGGTCGGAATCCACCACCAGCGGCGGTCGAGGTCCACGAGGACGAGTTCCACCGGCCACCCCCCGTCGGCAAGGGCCCGGGCGATGGCGAGGCCGGAGACGATGGAGACGTCGTGCTCGGCTGACGGCCCGCCGAAGACGACGGCGACGGGGCCGCTGTCCGGACGGCCGTTCGGGGCTGGAGGCGGAGGGGTCATCGATCGACCTCCGATGGGCGCTTCGGGAGGGGGCTCGGTGGCGGATCCATGAGGCCCTCGTCCGGGCCGTCGGGCTCGTCGTCGGCCGGCCAGTCGCCGAGGAAGACGACCTCGTACTCGAGCCGGATCCCGAAGCGCTCCTCGACGGCCGCCCGGACCCGCTCGGCGAGGCGGCGGACGTCGGCCGCCCGGGCCCGGCCGTCGGTGACGATGAAGTTCGCGTGCCGCTCCGAGACCCGTGCCCCGCCGACCTGCCAGCCCTTGCAGCCGGCGGCCTCGACGAGGCGCCCGGCGGCGTCGCCGGGCGGGTTCCGGAAGACGCTGCCCGCCGACGGCAGGCCGAGGGGCTGGTGCTCGCGCCGCCAGCGGCGGATCTCGTCGAGGCGGGCCCGGATGGCGGCCGGATCGTCGGGCCGGAGCCGGAAGGCGGCGGCGAGGACGACCTCCGTCGGGGCCGCCGCCCGACCGGGCGGGGTGACGTCGGACGGCCCCGAGGGGACCTTGAGGCGGCTCGTGCGGTAGGCGAGGCCGAGCTCCGAGGGCCCGAGCTGGACCTCGCGTCCGTCGGCGGTGAGGACCGTCGCCGATTCGAGGACGGCGGCGACGTCGGCGCCGTGGGCCCCCGCGTTCGCCCAGACGGCCCCGCCGACGGTGCCCGGAATGGCGAGACCGAACTCGAGGCCGGCGAGGCCGGCGGCGCTCGTCTCGGTGGCGGCCCGGGCCATCGGGACGCCCGCCTCGGCGAGGTAGCGCTCGCCCTCGATCCGGCTCCCCTCGGCCCGGACGGCGATGACGAGGCCCCGGATGCCGGCGTCGGCGACGACGACGTTGCTCCCCCGGCCGAGGAGGACGTGGGGGATGTCCCGGCTCCGGGCGAAGCGGACGAGGGCCCGGAGCTCGAAGGCGTTCCGGGCGACGACGTAGAGGTCGGCCGGCCCGCCGACCCGGAGCGTCGTCAGCCGGGCAAGGGGCTGGTTCCGAACGACCTTGACCCCGATCCGCCGGCCGATCTCGGCGGCGACGGCGGCGGGATCGAACCCCGGCGGCGTGGCCGGCGACCCGGCGCTCGCCCGGGCCGCCGCGGCGTCGTGGTCCTCCACGGCGCTCATCGTCCCATCAGTCGGCGGAGCCTGTGGCGAGGCGCTCGACGGCCGCCGGCTCCGGCAGCGGTCGGCGGAGGGCGAGGGCCAGGACGAGCTCGGCCACGGCCTCGGCGGCACCGACGCGGGCCAGGCTCCGGGCCGCGGCGGCCATCCGGGCGTGCTCGGCCGGCCGGTCGAGGAGACCGGCGGCGTCGAGGAGGGCGGCGGCGTCGAAGGCCTCGTCCGGAACGAGCCGTCCCGCGCCGGCGGCGACGACCCGCTCGGCGTTTGCCAGCTGGTGGCCAGCGGCGTGGGGATAGGGAACGATGACGACGGGAAGCCCGAAGGCCGCCGCCTCGGCGAGGGTCGAGGCGCCGGCCCGGCCGACGAGGAGGTCGGCGGCGGCGAGGGCGTCGGTCATCTCCTCATGGAGGAAGGGGTACGGGCGATAGCGCTCCCGCCGCTCGGCCGGCAGGCGCTCCCGGGCGGCGAGGGCGGCGGCGTAGCCGTCGGTTCCGCTGACGTGGAGGACCCAGACCCGCTCGACCAGCTCGGGGAGGGCGGCGAGGACGGCCTCGTTCAGCCGGCGGACCGCCTGGGAGCCGCCGAAGACGAGGAGGGCCCGCCCTCCGGGCGGAATCTCGAACCGGCGGCGGGCGGCCTCCCGGTCGACGCCCCGGACGTCTCGGATGGGCGTGCCGGTCACGTAGCAGCGGCCGGCCCGGCCGAGGGCGCCGCAGGTCGCCGGATCGGCCACGGCGACGACCCGGGCCAGGCGGGCCGTCGCCCGGACGCTCCGGCCCGGGACGACGTTGCCCTCCCAGAGGAGGGCCGGGAGGCCGAGGAGGCGGGCGGCGACGAGGACCGGGATGCTCGCGTAGCCGCCGGTGGCGAGGACGGCCGCCGGCCGCTCGGCGAGGAGGATCGCCAAGGCCTGCGGAAGCGAGGCGACGAGCCGGACCGGATCGAGGACGAGGTGAACGTCGCGCTCGACCGTCCGCAGGGACCGGAGGAGGAGCCGTCGGAGCCGGATCCCGGCCGCCGGCACGAGGCGCGCCTCGAGGCCCCGGTGGCCGCCGACCCAGACGAGCTCAAGCTCGGGCAGCCGGGTCCGCAGGACTCGGGCCACGGCGAGGGCCGGGTAGATGTGCCCGCCCGTGCCGCCGCCCGCCAGGAGCAGACGCATCGTTCCAGGTACCTCGTTCTACGGTCTCGCGGCTGATCGACAGGAGGATGCCGACCGCCGTGAAGCTGACGATGAGGGACGATCCACCGGCCGAGATGAAGGGGAGGGTGATGCCGGTGATCGGAAAGAGGGCGACGACGACACCGATGTTGATGAAGGCCTGGATCGTCAGCCAGGCCGTGATCCCGGCCGCCAGGAGGGCGCCGAAGGTGTCCGGGGCGCCGAGGGCGACCCGGAAGCCCTGATAGGCGAGGACGGCGAAGAGGAAGATGACGACGACGCCGCCGAGGAAGCCGAACTCCTCGCCGATGACGGCGAAGACGAAGTCGTTGCTCGCGTTCGGCAGGAAGAGCCCGCCGGCCAGCCGACTCTCGCCGAGTCCCGCCCCGATGAGGCCCCCGAGGCCGAGGGCGAGGAGGCCCTGGATCGTGTGGAAGCCGATGGTATCGGGATAGGCCCAGGGGTCGAGCCAGGCCCGGATCCGGTCGAGCTGGTAGTCGCGCAGGAAGAGGAGGGCGACGGCCGGCACAGCCCCGGCCCCGAGGAGGCCGAACCAGAGGAGGTTCGCCCCGGCGACGAAGAGCATGACGAGGGCCGTCAGGCCGATGACCGTCGCCGTGCCGAGATCGGGCTCGCGGAGGACGAGGACGACGACGGGGCCGGCGATGGCGAGAAACGGGAGGAGGCCGCTCCGAAGACCCCGAACGGCACCGCCCCGGCGGGCGAGCCAGTGGGCGAGGTAGACGACCAGGGCGAGCTTGGCAACCTCGGCCGGATGGATCGCCGGCAGGGGGCCGAGCTGGAGCCAGCGGGCCGAACCACCGACCCGGATCGGCTGGAGGGGCCCGAGGGGCGGCAGGAGGACGAGGACGAGGAGGACGACGGCGAGCCCGAAGAAGGGCACCGAGACGAGCCGGAGGTACCGGTAGTCGATCCGACTGGCGACGATCATCGCCACGAGACCGATGGCGGCCCAGACGATCTGGGGGCCGACGACCCGGAAGGGGTCGTCGGTGGCGAGATAGGCCTTCATCGCCGAGGAGCTGTAGACCATGAGGATCCCGATGGAGGCCAGGGCGACGACGGCGACGAGGATCGCCGAGTCGGCCTCGTGGCGCTCGCGACGGAGGACCGTCTTCCGCTCGGCCGGGAGCGGTCGGACCTGGCTCAGGCGGGTGGTGGCGCTCGTCATGCCTGCTCCTCCTCCCGGGGCGGGGCCGACGACGTGGTCGGCGGCGGCGACGCTGGCGGGGGCCGACGACGTGGTCGGCGACGGCGAGCCGACCTCGCCCGAGTCGGTCACTGCGGCGCTCGCTCCGGCGACCGCCACCCCGTGGGCGCGGGCGATCTCGGCGACGGCCGCCTTGAAGGCGCGGCCCCGGTCGGCGTAGTCGACGAACATGTCGAAGGAGGCAGCCGCCGGGCTGAGGAGGACCGTCGCCTCCCCGCCCCTCGACTCCTCGCGGGCGGCCCGGGCGATGCCGTCGGCCCGCCGGACGGCGGTCGGCAGATCGGGGGCTCGCTCGACCCGGGCGAGGCCGGCGGCCCGGAAGAGGGCCTCGAGCTGAGGAGCGCTCTCGCCGATGAGGACGGCGCCGACGGCCCGCTCGGCGACGACCGGTCCGAGGGGCGACAGGTCGACGCCCTTGTCGCGGCCGCCGGCGATGAGGACGATGGGCGGCTCGAAGGCGCGGAGGGCGGCCACGACGGCGTCGGGCTGGGTGCCCTGGGAGTCGTTCACGAAGCGGACCCCGTCGACGACGGCCACGACCTCGAGGCGGTGCTCGACCCCGGCGAAACCGGCGACGGCCCGTCGGATGGCGTCGGGGGCGAGGCCGAAGAGGAGCCCGACGGCGACGGCAGCGAGGGCGTTCGAAACGTTGTGGGCGCCCGGTAGACGGAGCTCGCCGAGGGGGAGGATCCGGCCGCCCGGCCCACCCGTCGCCACCCCGCCGCCGACGAGGGGGAGCCGCTCGACCCCGGCCGCGACGATCCAGTCGTCGACGACGCCGACGCCGCCCGGGATCGGAACGCTCCGGCGGTACATGACCGTCGGGGCGCCGCCGAGACCGGCCAGAGCGGCCGTGACCGGATCCTCGGCGTTGAGGACGAGGGCCCCCGTCGGATCGACGAGCTCGGCCAACCGCCGCTTGACCCGTCGGTAGGCCTCGACCGAGCCGTGCCGGTCGAGGTGATCGGCGGTGACGTTCGTGTAGACGGCGACCGTCGTTCCCCGGGACAGGGTCGGCAACTGGAGCTCGGAGATCTCGACGACGACCCGGTCGTCGGGGCTGAGCGCGAGGAGCTCCTCGACGAGGGGTCGCCCGATGTTCCCGCCGAGGACGACCCGGTGGCTCGGGTCGGCGGCGAGGACGGCGGCGATGAGGGCGGCGGTCGTCGTCTTGCCCTTCGTCCCCGTCACGCCGACCGTCGGGGCCGGGCAGAGGCGAAGGAAGAGATCGAGCTCGGAGACGAAGGCAGGCGCCGTCGGATCCCCTGCCGCCCGCCGCCGAACGAGCTCGCCGAGGGCGGCCCGGAGGCGCGGCTCGGCGGTTGGGAAGTCGGGCTGGATGGAGGGCGAGGTCGCCACGAGGGCCGCCCCCTGCCAGGTGCTCGCCGGATCGACGTCGGGGCCGAGGCGGAGGGTGAGCGGTCGGTCGCCGAGGGCCTCGATGGCCGGTCCGAGCTCGGCGGCCGGACGGCGGTCGTAGACGGTGACCCGGGCCCCCAGGGCCGAGAAGAAGCGGGCCAGGGCGAGGCCGCTCCGGGCGAGACCGAGGACGGTGACCGGACGCCCCTCGAGGAGCCCGGCTCGAAGGTCGGCCAGGGTCAGCCGATCGGGGTCGATGGGCGGGGCGCTTACGGCTCGGCGGTCCGTCGTCGGCGTCGTCATCGGCGTCTCGTCGACCTCAGCGGAGGGCATCGATGGAGGCCAGGAAGAGGGTCACCCCGAGGAGCCCGGCCAGGACGGCGACGATCCAGAAGCGGAGGGTGATCTTCTCCTCGTCCCAACCGGCGAGCTCGAAGTGGTGGTGGAGGGGGCTCATCCGGAAGAGGCGACGGCCGCCGGTGAGCTTGTAGTAGCCGACCTGGAGGATGACCGAGGCCGTCTCGATGACGAAGACGAAACCGATCAAGGGGAGGACGAGGAGCTGGCCGGTGATGATGGCGATGACGGCCAGGGTCGCCCCGAGCGAGAGGGATCCCGAATCGCCCATGAAGATCTGGGCCGGGTGGACGTTGAACCAGAGGAAACCGAGGAGGGCACCGATGAGGATGGCGCAGAGGAAGGCGACGTTCGGCTGGTTGCCGATCCCGCCGCCGGGCAGCGGGACGGGGTTCAGGAGGGCGACGATGAGGAAGCAGACGAAGGCGATGACGAGGGTCCCACCGGCGAGGCCGTCGAGGCCGTCGGTGATGTTCACCCCGTTGCTGGCGGCGACGATGGCGAAGGCGGCGAACAGGACCCAGGCCGTGGGATCGATGACGACGTCGCCGACGAAGGGGACCCGGAAGCCGGTCAGACCGTAGGTCTGCTGGATCTGCCAGGCGAAGAAGAGGGCGAAGACGCTCTGCCAGAGGAGCTTCTGGCGGGCCCGGATCCCCTCCCCCGTCCGGGCGTTGAGGATGTCGTCGACGGCCCCGAGGACGCCGACGATGGCGAGGGCCGCCAGGGGCGGGATGATGCCGCCCTCGACCCGGCCGAGGAGGAGGTAGAGGGCGAGGGCGACGCCGATGACGAGGAGGCCGCCGAGGGTCGGCGTGCCTTCCTTGACGAGGTGGCTCTCGGGACCCTCGAGCCGGATCTGCTTGCCGAAGCCGAGGTAGCGGAGGAGGCGGATGTAGGGCGGCATGAGGATGACGACGAGGGCGAAGGCGAGGAGGAGGCCCTGGATGAGCTCGATGGTCACCGTCGACCTCCGGCGGGGTCTTCGCTCCCGGGGCCGGCGAGGGCCGCGGCGAGCTCGGCGACGAGGGCATCGAGGGCGATGCCCCGGGAGGCCTTGACGAGGACGACGTCCCCCGGCCGGAGGAGGTCGAGGAGGACGGAACGGGCCGCCTCGCGGTCGGCCACGGTCGTCAGCCGCTCGGGCGACAGGCCGGCCGCCAGGGCGCCTTCGGTGATCCCTCGGGCGCCGTCGCCGACGACGACGAGGTGGTCGACGACGGCGGCCGCGGCCACCCCGACGCTCCGGTGACCGCGATCGTGGGCCGGGCCGAGCTCGAGCATCTCGCCGAGGACCGCGATCCGTCGCCCCGGCAGGCCGGCCAGAAGGTCGAGGGCCGCCCGGACCGAGCCCGGCGAGGCGTTGTACGCGTCGTCGACGAGGGCGACGCCGCCGGCCCGGACGATGGTGCCCCGGTGCTCGACGGACCAGCCGCCAGCGAGGCCGGCCGCGATCTCGTCGATCTCGAGGCCGAGGGCCGAGGCGACGGCCGCCGCCGCCAAGGCGTTGTGGACGCCGAGGCGGCCGAGCACCGGCAGGCGGACCGGGGCGGCCAGCCCGTCGACGACGAGCTCGAAGGCCATCCCCTCGAAGCCGAGCGGGCGAACCGCCCGGGCCGTCACGTCGGCTTCCGGAGCGAAGCCGTAGGTGCGGATCGCCGCCGCCGTCCGCTTCCGCATCCGGGCGACCCGTTCGTCGTCGGCGTTGAGGATCGCCAGGCCCCCCTCGGCCGCCGGGGGGAGAGCCTCGACGAGCTCGGCCTTCGCCGCTTCGATGGCGTCGAGGGAACCGATCCGCGACAGGTGGACCTCCTGGACCGCCGTGACGACCCCAAGACGGGGCCGGGCGATGCGAGCCAGATCGGCGATCTCCCCGCCGACGTACATCCCCATCTCGAGGACGGCGACCTCGTGCTCGGCGTCGAGGTCGAGGACGGTGAGCGGAAGGCCGATCTCGTTGTTCAGGTTGCCCGGGTTCTTCAGGGTTCGGAAGCGACGGGCGAGGACCGTCGCGATGGCCTCCTTCGTCGAGGTCTTGGCGATGCTGCCCGTGACGCCGACGACGACGGGCTCGAAGCGACGCCGCCAGGCCGCTGCCAGGGCGTGGAGGGCGGGCAGGGTCTCGGGGACGGCGCAGATCGTCGCCGAGGCCGCCGCGGCGGCCTCCAGATCCGTCGGCGCGAGGGGCCAGTCGGCCCGGACGAGAAGGGCCGCGGCACCCCTCGCCAGCGCCTCGCCGAGGAAGCGGTGGCCGTCGGTCCGCTCGCCGGGCAGGGCGACGAAGAGCCGCCCGGGCGTGACGAGGCGCGAATCGACGGCGGCACCCCGGATCGGCCGTCGACCACGGAGGACGAGCCGGCCGCCGACGATGGCGGCCAGTTCGTCGGGATCGAAGGCCGAACGCCGGAGGGGCTCGGCCCGGGGAGCGAGGTCCACGGCCTCCAGTGTCGCATACCCGTCCCGGCGCGACGGCCGGCGGGCCCCGACCGAGAGCCCCGCGCCGACGTCGGCGACCCGGACCGGGTCGACCGCCGGAGCGGGGTCAGCCGCCGGAGCCATCGCCCGCGCCGCTCCCGCCCGGTACGGCCGTGCGGCCGCCGAGGTCGAGGATCGTCATGGCGTCGGTGGCCACCCGCCGGAAGAGCTCGAAGGACATGACCGGCATCTCGAGGTGCCCGACCTTGATGACCGTCGGTCGGGCCCGGGCGATCCGGACGGCGACGATGAGCTCGGGCTCGCTCCGGCCGATGTAGCCGACGAAGCTGTAGTTGTAGACGTCGGGGAGCCAGCCCCCCGCCCCGTCGTTCAGGCTCGCGTCCCAGATCTGGGCCGTGCCGGTCTTGCCGCCGACGACGTAGCCCGGGACGAGGGTCCGATTCCGGTAGAAGGGAACCTCCTCGACGACGTGGGCCATGAGCCGGACGAGCTCGTCGCGGAGGGTCGGCTCGACGAGGTCGCTCGCTCGCGGGGTCGGGATCACCTCCTGGTCGCCGACGGCGGCCACGACGTGGGGCGTGACGAGGATCCCGCCGTTGACCATGGCCGCGTAGGCGGTCGCCAGCTGGATGAGGGTCACCGCCACCCCCTGGCCGAAGGAGGCGTTCGCCAGGTCGATCTCCCGCCAGGTCGAGATCCGCGGGTCTCGGGCGAGCCCCACCACCTCGCCGGCCACGTCGATGCCCGTCGGCGAACCGATCCCAAAGCTCGTCCAGGTGTCGTAGAGGGCGACGGCGGCGTCGCGGACCGTGGGACCGAGGAGGAGGGCGACCCGAGCCGCCCCGACGTTCCGCGAGTAGGCGATGACGTCCTGGAAGGGGATCCGGCCCATCCCCTTCTTGTCGGCGTTGGCGACCGAGGTCCGGCCACCGTCGAGGGTGAGGGAGGCCGTGTCCCGGATCGGCGTTTCGAGATCGACGACCCCCCGGCCGAGGGCGGCGACGGCGGTGAACATCTTCATCACGGAGCCCGGCTCGTAGACCTGGGCGACGACGGGATCGACGAACCGGGCCGGATCGCTCGCCGCGACCTCGGCGAAGGCGTTGGCGTCGTAGGCCGGGACCGAGGCCGAGGCGTAGATCGCCCCCGTCGCCGGGTCCATGACGACGGCCGAGACGCTCGCCGCCCGATCGGCGACCCAGGCGGCGAGGACCTCCTGCTCCACGGCGAGCTGGAGGCCGGCGTCGACGGTCAGCCGCAGGTCGAGGGCCGGCGTGCCCGGATCGACGACCCGAGCCGTGTCGGGGATCGGCCGGGACGACGCGTCCTGCTGGGCGACGACGACCCTGGGCGCCCCGGCGAGGACGTCCTGGTACCGCTGCTCGACCCCGTACTGCCCGACTCCGTCGCGGTTGACGAAGCCGAGGAGCTGGGAGGCGAGGGAGGTCTCGGGCGCGCCGCCCGGTTGGGGGTAGACCCGGGCCGGCGTCGGTTCGAGGCTGACGGCGCGCAGGCGCCCGGCCGTCATCGCCTCCCGGAGCCGTCCGGCCGTCGTCTCGTCGACGTCGCGGGCGACGACGACGTACGGGCGCCCCGTCGCCAGTCGCTCGGCGAGGGTCGAGCGAGCGGTCGCGTCGAGGTCGAGGAGGTCGCCGAGGCGATCGACGAGGGTCGCCCGCCCCTCGACCGTCAGCCGGTCGGCGGCGACGGCGACGGTGTAGCGATCGACGGTCGTGGCCAGGACCACCGTCCCGCTCCGGTCGAAGATCTCGCCCCGGCGGGGCGGCTCCTCGATCCGGATCGTCGTCTGAGCCCGGGCCTGGGCGGCCAGGGTCCCGCCTTCGACGAGCTGCCAGTAGCCGAGGCGCGCCACGAGGCTCGCCGCGAGGACGACGAGGACGGCGAGGACGACGAGGTGGCGGAGGCGGGAATCGGTCCGGCCGAGCATCGACGGCGAGGTCGGCTGGCTTCAGCGGGCCGGCAGGACGATGGGGTCGCCGAGGGGGACGAGGCCGAGATCGATCGCCTGCTTGCGGACCGCCGGCTCGCGGCCGAGACGGTTGAGGTCGGACCGGAGGTCCCGGGCCCGGGCATCGAGCTGCTCGAGCTCGGTGGCGAAGCGTTCGGCTTCGTAGCCGGTAGCGGCCACCCGAACCGTCTGGGAGAGGGAGAAGAAGGCGAGGAGGAAGCCGACGACGATCGCCCCGAGGAGGAGGCCGAGCCGCTGCGGGCGCCGGCGGGCTCGAACGGCCCCCCGCAGCCGTCGCCGCGGGACGGCACCGGCGCCGACGGCCGGACGCCGAGGCAGGAGGAGGCCGGGTCGGGGACGCGCCCCTTCGTAGACGGCCATCAGTCGGCCACCGGGGTCCCGACGGCCTCGTGGCCGACGGCCCAGACGGGCAGCCCGAAGGCGTCGCCGATCGGCGCGAGGCCGCCTTTCCAGGCATCCCCGGCGACGGCGAACCAGCGCTCGAGGTCCTCCCCCCGGCGTCGACTCCGGCGTTCGTGGAGCTCGTGCTGGCGCGGGCCGTAGGCCCGGCGACGGCGAGCCTGGTGACGCTTGGCCATCGTGCTGCTCCTCCCGTATGTCGCCCCGTCCCGGCCGCCCGCCGGCCGGGTCGTGGCAGGTGCTCTTGCTGGGCGTCCGCTAGGCGGCGAGGCGTTCGGCGGCCCGAAGGCGGGCGCTTCGGGCTCGGGGGTTCGTGAGGACTTCGACGGAGCCGGGACGAAGGGGGCGTCGGGTCAGCGGCCGAAGGCGCGGCCGGCGACCGCAGACGCAGACCGGCGCCTCCGACGGGCAGGTGCAACCGCGCCGTTCGGCGGCGATGAAGCGCTTGACGATCCGGTCCTCGAGGGAGTGGTAGGAGAGGACGACGAGCCGACCGCCGGGTCGGAGGAGATCGACGGCGGCGACGAGCCCCTCCCGGAGCGCCTCGAGCTCGTCGTTGACGGCGATCCGGAGGGCCTGGAAGACGCGGGTCGCCGGGTGGATCCGGCGCCGGCCGCGCACGGGCGCCGGGACGGCCGCCTCGACGAGGGCGGCGAGCTCCTCGGCCCGCTCGATCGGCGCCGTCCGCCTCGCTTCGACGATGGCGCGGGCGATCCGATCGGCGAAGGGCTCCTCGCCGTAGCGCCGAAAGAGGGTCCGGAGCTCGCGCTGGCCGAGGTTCGCCAGGAGCTCCGCCGCCGGCGCCCCCCGGCTCGGGTCGAAGCGGAGATCGAGGGGGCCGCCGGTTCGGATCCCGAAGCCGCGGCTCCGGTCGGCGAGCTGATCCGACGACAGCCCGAGATCGAAGAGGCAGCCTTCGACGGCGGTGAAGCCGGCCTCTGGGGCGACTCGCCCGAGGTCGCGGAAGTTCGCCCGTCGGAGGACGAGGCGATCCTCCGAAGCGAGCGAGGCGGGCCCGGGTCCGCTCGATGGCGGCCGGGTCGGCGTCGAGGCCGAGGACCCGACCATCGGGGCTACTCGCCTCCAGGATCCGCTCGGTGTGCCCACCGCCACCGACGGTGGCGTCGATGTGCCGGCTGCCGGGGACCGGCGCGAGGATTTCGACGACCTCGTTCGCCATGACCGGCAGGTGCCCGTCCGTCACCACGGCACCACCTCCGGTGGTCGGTACCCGAGCGGACCCTGGAAGCGCATCTGGTGGCCCCCTAGATCCCAAGCCCTTCGAGCCGATCGGCGAGGGCGGCGGGATCGGTCAGCTCCCGGCGCACCGCCTCCCAGCGCTCGGGCGCCCAGATCTCGGCGTGATCGCGGGCGCCGAGGACGACGGCCTCGCTCGTCAGCCCCGCCCACTCGCGAAGGTAGGCGGGCACGAGGACCCGGCCCTGGCGATCGAGCTCCGCCTCGATGGCGCCGCCGAAGAGGAAGCGGGCGAAGGCGCGGGAGCCGGGATCGGCAATGGGGAGGGCGGCGACCTTGGCGGCCAGGTCGTCCCAGGCCGGGGCGGGGAAGATCGCCAGACAGCCGTCGATCCAGCGCGAGACGTAGGCGCCGCCCGCGAGCTGGGCGCGGAAGCGGGCGGGGACGGCGATGCGTCCCTTCTCGTCCACCGAGTGCCGGTACTCGCCGGTGAACACCTTCGGGTCGTCCTCGTCTGGGCTGGCGACGGCGCCCTGGCCGCCGGGCTATGGGCGGATGCCCCACTTGGCACCACTTTGTGCCACTCGGCTGCATTCTAGTCCCTCAGAGCCGCCCGTCAACCCCCAAATCGGCTCAGTTGGGACCGGCGTCGGGCTCCCTCGGGTTCTCGCGAGCCGGTGGCCGCCCCTTCCGCCCGCCCTCGGCTTCTTCCTTCGTCGTCGGCGGTCCCGCCGACGGCCCTCCGCCGCTCCTCCCAACAGCCTGCGCCTTCCCACCCGACGGCCTCCGCCGCCCCTTCCAACGGCCTCTGCGGCCATCCCGCCGCCGCTGCCGACCCCCTCCCGCCGCCGTCACCGACCCCGCCCCTCCCGCTGCCCTCGGCCCGCCCCTCCCATCGCCCTGGGCCCACCCCGGTGTGCCTCCCACGCACATCCTGGCGGCCACCCGAGCCGTCTGACCCGGCCCGCCTGCCGATTCCGTGCGCCTGGGGTCACGGATTCGGCGGCCGGGGACGCCGGCGACCGGTCCGACCCTGGAGCCGAGCGTCCGGAGTTCTTCGGCGAGGCCGTCGCGACCGCGCCGCCGGCCTGCCCCCGTGCAGGATGTGCGTCCCACGCACGCCGGTGCAGGAACGGTGGCGCGTCAGTCACGGAATCGACGAGGTTGCGAGAGGTCGTCCGCGGGGGAGCGAGAGGTGCTCCGCGGGGCGACGTGCCCGGGCCCACGGGGAGCGCGGGGGCCGACCGTCAGCGATGGAGCCTGGGGTGGCGGTACGGCCGGACGACCGACGGCCCTGAGCGGAGCGGGCCGACTACCGAGTCGGAGGCGGCAACACGAGCTCCTGGCCCGCCCGGAGGCCCGTCGTTCGCGCCCACGGGTTGAGCTCGTAGATCGTCGCCAGCGGGACCCCGAAGTAGTTGCCGATGCTCCAGAGGTTGTCGCCCTGGCGGACCGTGTAGATGTAGCAGGCGGGCCGGTCAGGGCACGGCTTCAGAAGGGCATACCGATCGCTCGTCGGGCTGGGGGACGGTTCGGGCGAGGGCGGCACACTCGGCGAGGGGCTCGGCGACGGACTCGGCGAGGGCGTCGGGCTGGGGGACGGTTCGGGTGAGGGCGGCGGTACGGTCGGCGAGGGGGCCGGAGTCGGCGACGGCGGCGGTACGGTCGGCGTTGCAGCGGGCGATGGCGCCGAGGTCACGGTCGGGGTCGGCGAGGCGAGCAGACCAGCGACGGTCAGGCCGCCGGGCCGAAGGGTTCCGGCGGCGGCGACGAAGACGGCCACGACGAGGACGGCGAGGGCGGCCGCACGGGCTCGAGGCAGGCCGGCGAGGGCGCTCCCGACGGCGATGGCGGTGAGCCGGACCGGAGCGCTCCCCTGCCCCGCTCCGGGTGAACGTTCCAGGGTCGCCTCGGGCGCCGGCGGACGGCGGCCGCGGCGGACGGCGGCGACGAACCGGGGGCAGTCGGCCTGCCGCTCGGTCCGGCAGACGAGCTCGACCTGGAGCCTCGCCAGATCGATCGGCCGCTCGCCCGCGAGGCACAGACGGACGTCGTGGACCGCGGCCGGGCCCGTCTCGCCGGCCAGGAACGGGCAGACCGCGGGAAGCACCGGTGCCTCCGGCGCGGACGTCGCTTCGGGTTCGGAGGCCGGATCGCTCACCGGGAACGCTGGGCTCGGGGCGGGCGACGGTTCGACATCGCCGCCAGTCTAGCCGGGCCCGTCGCGGGGAAGCGTCCCGACGACGGCTCTCCATGGCGGGACGGCGGTCCCGACCAGGGTGCGCGGCCGGCCCGCGCGGGCCGGCCCGGTGTCAACGGACGGCGGTGCGCCGGCCCGAGCGGTGCAGCCTGGATGGGGTCCCGAGCAGGCCGGGTAGTACCTTCGGCGCGCCCGGCCGACCATCTTCGCCTTGCCCGACGCGAAGGGAAGGTGCTAGGCTCGGCCAGGCGAGCCAGCCCAAGGCCGGTTCCAAGGTCCGTTCGTCGCTCCCGAACACCGCTCGAAGGAAGAACCGTGGCGCTCCCCCTCCCGGTCGCCCCGCCCGACGCCCAACCGCAGACCCTGGCCCCCCAGCGGATCCGCCGCTGCACGTTCCGGCGGATGAGCAACCTCGGCCGGGCCGGCGACGGCCTCTACGTCGTGGAGTGCCTCTACCCGAACCGTCGGCGACCCCTCCCCCTCGGCGACCTCGAGTCGGCGACCCCGATCTGCAACGCCTGCACGGCGGCCCACATCTTCCGCCCGGACGAAGACTGACCGCCGACCCGACCGGTTCAGACGGGCGAGCGTCGCCGAGCACGGGGAGGCCAGCGAGCGCGATCTGTAAGCCGAGTTCTGTACCGCGCCCGACGGCGCGGCGACGGTCATCCATCTAGGCCGCCGGTTACCCGACGGCTCGAGCGGCCGACCCGAGGGCTGGGCAGCGCTACCTCATCCCCCGGCACCGAAGCGCCGGGTTGCGCCCTCCTACTTGGCCTTGCTCCGGGTGGAGTTTGCCGCGTTTCACTCCGGCCGAGCGGCCGGCATCGTCACTGTGGCACTCGTCCTCGCCTCACGGCGGACGGGTGTTACCCGCCACCCTGCGCTGCGGAGCTCGGACTTTCCTCACGCTCGGTCCCCGATGCGGGAGCGAGCGCGCGACCGTCCGATCGCCTCGCTGGCGCCCCGATTCTACCGGTTCTCCCGGCCGACCCCTCCGAACGACGACGTCACTCGGGCCGCCGACTCCTCCGAACGCCGACTCCGAACGCCGACCTCACTCGGGCCGCCGGACGACCGAGGCCGGCCCGCCCCGGGCCACCCGGTCGAGGGCGGCGTTTGCCAGGGCGTCGGCGGCCCGGTTCTCGGCCCGCCGGACGTGCCGGGCCGACCAGCGCTCGAAGCCGGCCAGGGCCCGCCGCGTCGCCGTCCAGAGCGGAACGAGCTTCGGGTCCCGGACCCGCCACCGGCCGAGGAGCTGCTCGACGACGAGCTGCGAGTCGAGGAGGAGGTCGACCTCCCGGGCGCCGAGCTCGCGGGCCAGCTCGAGACCGCGGAGGACGGCGGTGTACTCGGCGACGTTGTTCGTCGTCCGACCGAGGGCCTCCGAGATCGTCGCCAGGGCCTCGGCATCCGGCGCCATCGCCCCCGGGGCCGCGGCGTCGACGAGGACGACCCCGATGGCGGCTGGCCCCGGGTTGCCACGGGCTGCGCCGTCGGCTCGGAGGACGAGTCGACGGGCCGGAGGCACCGTCATCGGGACCGGGCGAGCCTCGCTCGGTGCCCCGTCACGTCCGTCGCTCGACGATGGCCCCGCTCACCTCGAGGATGGCCTGGGTGATCTTGATCCCCCGCGGACAGGCGTCGACGCAGTTGAAGATGGTCCGGCAATGCCAGACCCCGTCCCGTTCGGCGAGGATCTCGAGCCGCTCGTCGGCCGCCTCGTCGCGGGAATCGAAGATGAACCGGTGGGCGTTCACGATCGCCGCCGGCCCGATGTACTCGGGCTGGGCCCAGAAGGATGGGCACGACGAGGTGCAGGCGGCGCAGAGGATGCACTTCGTCGTGTCGTCGTAGCGGGCCCGTCCTCGGCCGGCGACTGGCGCCGTTCCCGCTCCGGAGCCGGCCCCTCGGCGACGAGGAAGGGCATGACCCGCCGGTACTTGGCGAAGAAGCCCTCCATGTCGACCACGAGGTCCTTCACGACCGGCAGACCCGGCAGCGGGCGCGACGGTCATCCGGGCCCCGACCGAGCTGATCGAGGCGGACCTTGCAGGCCAGCCGTTGCGGCCGTTGATGAGCATCGCGTCGGAGCCGCAGATGCCGTGGGCGCAGGAGCGGCGGAAGGTGCAGGCGTGCCGTCCTGGTCGCACTTCACCTCGGTGCAGGAGGTCGAGGACCCGGTCCGTCGGCTCGGCCTCGACCTTGTAGCGCTCCCAGTGCGGCCGCGTGTCCTGCTCGGGATCGAAGCGGAGGATCCGGAGGTCGACCTGCATGGCGCTTCGCTCCCTCGGGGTTAGTAGGTCCGGGGCTTCGGCTCGAAGCGGGTGATCGTCACCGGCTTCGTCTGCATGATCGGACCCCCCGGTCCCTTGTAGGCGAGGCTGTGGACGAGCCAGCTGGGCGTCGTCCCGCTCCGGG
The DNA here is from genome assembly GCA_026004015.1 of Chloroflexota bacterium. Classification (GTDB taxonomy): domain Bacteria; phylum Chloroflexota; class Limnocylindria; order Limnocylindrales; family CSP1-4; genus BPIH01. Next base: position 107,903 of record BPIH01000003.1, read on the forward strand.
TAGTCCTCCCGGCAGTGGGCGCCCCGGCTCTCGGTCCGGGTCAGGGCGGCGACGGACCGTGGCCTCGGCCACTCGAGGAGGTAGCCGAGCTCCCAGGCCTCGAGGAGCTCGGTGTTGAAGACGCTCGCCGCGGTCGTCGGATCCGAGACGCGCGGTAGCGGTCCCGGAGCTCGCGGATCTTGCCACCGCCGCCGTCAGGAGCGCCTCGTCGCGGAAGACGCCGACGTTGTCCATCATCACGCTCGGCCAGCTCGCGCCGGATCGGGGCGCCACTTCTCCGCCCGCCGGCGGCCCATCGCGAAGGGCGGCCAGCTCGCCCGCACGGGCTCCGTCGGCGTCGCCGGGATCTCGGGCAGATCGGCCTCCTGGACGTCGCGGGCCATCCGTCGGCCGGCCCGGCGCCCGAAGACGAGGAGGTCGACCAGGGAGTTCGTCCCGAGCCGGTTCGCCCCGTGAACGGACACGCAGGCGCACTCGCCGGCGGCGTAGAGGCCGGGCACGACGGTGCCGACGTCGTCGCGGACACCCGCGCTCGAGGTCGGTCGGGATGCCGCCCATGGCGTAGTGGGCCGTCGGCTGGATCGGGCACCGGCTCCCGCAGCGGGTCCACCCCGAGGTAGATCCGCGCGAACTCGGTGATGTCGGGCAGCTTCTCCTCGATGACCGGCGCGGCCGAGGTGGGTGAAGTCGAGGTAGACGTAGTCGCGGCCGCCGATCCCCCGTCCCTCCCGGATCTCCTGGTAGATGGCCCGGCTGACGATGGTCCCGCGGGCGAGGTCCTTGAGGGTCGGGGCGTAGCGCTCCATGAACCGCTCGCCGGCGTCGTTCCGCAGGATCCCGCCCTCCCCGCGGGCCGCCTCGGAGAGGAGGATGCCCAGCTTGTAGATCCCCGTCGGGTGGAACTGGTAGAACTCCATGTCCTCGAGCGGGAGCCCCGTGCCGGTAGACGAGGGCACCGCCGTCCCCGGTGAGGGTGTAGGCGTTCGAGGTCACCTTGGTACATCCGGCCGAAGCCGCCGGTGGCGAGCATGACCGCCTTCGGCGTGGAAGGCGTGGAGCTCGCCGTCGGCGATCCGTAGGCGACGCCCCTGCCGCTCGCCCGCCGTCAGCCCCGTCGCCGCCCTCGAAGAGGAGGTCCACGACGTGGAACTCGTTGTAGAAGTGCACCCCGTGCTTGCATGCACTGCTGGTAGAGGGTCTGGAGGATCATGTGGCCGGTGCGGTCGGCGGCGTAGCACGGCGCGCCGGACCGGCGCCTCGCCGAAGTTCCGGGTGTGGCCGCCGAAGCGGCGCTGGTCGATCCGGCCGTCCGGGGTTCGGTTGAAGGGCAGGCCCATGTGCTCGAGCTCGATGACCGTCTCGATCGCCTCCCGGGCGAGGACCTCGGCGGCGTCCTGGTCGACGAGGTAGTCGCCGCCCTTGACGGTGTCGAACATGTGCCACTCCCAGTGATCCTCCTCCACGTTGCCGAGGGCGGCGCACGATCGCCACCCTGGGCGGCCCCGGTGTGGGAGCGGGTCGGGTACAGCTTCGTCAGGACGGCGGCGTCGATGCCGGCCCGGGCGAGCTCGAGGGCGGCCCAGAGGCCGGCCCCGCCGGCACCGACGATGAGGGCGTCGTGGGTGATTTCCACCGTGGCCTCCTCAGCGGGTCCCCGGCAGGGGGAGAGTCATGACGACGATGGTGCCGAGGACGAAGAGGACCGCCGCGAGCAGGTAGAGCCCCGTCACGAGGACCGTCCGGAGACCACCCTTGGCGTAGTCGAGGACGACCGTCCGAACACCCATGAAGCTGTGGAAGAGCACCATCTGGAGGAGGAGCCAGTCGAAGGCCCGCCAGAAGAGGCTGCTCCAGCGCTCGTTGATGATGAACTCGCTCGTCTGCTCGGCCGGATCGAAGATGAAGTGGAGGATGGCGAAGTGGGCGAGGGCGAGGACGAAGAGGGCGAGCCCCGAGAGCCGCATGAGGTACCAGACGGCGAGCTCGAAGCCGCCACTCTGGGGACGGGGTCGTCCGGATCGGGTCCAGAGCGTCATCGTCGCGACCTCAGGGAGCGAAGATCGGGCGGAGGATGATGAAGGCCCCCGGCAGGCCGACGGCGGCGAAGACGACCCAGGAGGCGTACCAGAGCTGACGGTGGTAGTGGGTCAAGGCCGGCCAGAAGTCCATGAGGATGATCCGCAGCCCGTTCAGGGCGTGGTAGAGGAGGGCGCCGCCGAGGAGGACTTCACCCACCCGACCGGCCGGGCTGGCGTAGATGGCGAGGAGCTCGTCGTAGGCCTCGGGGTTGCCGCCGACGAGGTAGATGTCGATGACGTGGAGGATGACGAAGAGCCAGATGGCGACCCCGGAGATTCGGTGGAACGCCCAGGCGAGCATCCCTTCGCTCCCCCGATACCGGAACAGCATCGACCCTCCTTGCCCGCTCGCGTCGGCCCGAGGTGTCGGGCGGCGGAGCCTGCCTGGCGGGCCGGTCGGCCGGCGACGATGCTCGGCCACCGACCCCGATCGAATGACCTCCGAAGGCGCGGCCCTCGACCCCGTCGACCCGAGGGGACCGGGCCGCTCGATTCGGTTTCCCGTCCGTCCACCGAGGGGCGCAGCCGGCGGCCCGGCGACCCGCAGCGGCGACGGGGAGTGGGACGAGGGGCATTCTATGCCCTCGGGGCCGTCGTCGGTGCGGCCGCCGGCCATCCGACCCTCGAGGCGGGCTCCGCCGTGCCGGAGGTCTGCCTCGAAGGCGGCCGAGGCGTGGCCGGGGTACGGTCGAGAGGGGCCGCGGAACGGTCGAGGAGGCCGAGGAACGGTCGCCGGGGGCCGGCCGGCTCCGGTACCATCGAGCGACCGAGCTCATCGCCGCGCCCCGACCGGCACCCGAGCATTGCCCGACCGCACCGGCGGGCCAGGCGCCGGCCCGGCCCTCGAGTGACGATCCGATCGCCCGAGCCCTCCCGAAGGGCCGCCAACGAACGGGAGGTTCGACCTTCGTGAAGATCCAGGAAGCCGATGCCAAGTCGCTTCTCGCCGCCCAGGGGTTGCCCGTCCCGCCATGGCAGGTGGCCCGGGACCCCTCGGCGGCCCGAGCCGCCGCCGAGCGGTTCTTCGCGGCCGGCGCCGAGCGGGTCGTCGTCAAGGCCCAGGTCCTCGTCGGCGGACGCGGCAAGGCCGGCGGTGTCCGCCTGGCGGCGACCCCCGACGAGGCCGAGGCCGTCGCCCGGGCCATCCTCGCCTTGACGATCAAGGGCATCCCAGTCCGGAAGGTCCTCGTCTCCCCGGCCGCCGACATCGTCGCCGAGTACTACCTGGCCGCCCTCGTCGACCGCTCGGCCCGCCGGATCCTCGTCATGGGTTCGGCCGAGGGTGGCGTCGAGATCGAGGAGGTCGCCGCCCGGAACCCGGCCGCCATCGTCCGGATCCACGCCGACCCGTACCTCGGGCTCCTCGACTGGCAGGCCCGCCGGATCGCCTTCGCCCTCGGCCTCGGCGCCCACCTGCGGGAGGCCGTCGCCATCGCCAAGGGCCTCGTCGCCACGATGCGGGCGAACGACGCCGACCTCGTCGAGGTCAACCCCCTCGCCCTCGTTCGCGAGGTTGGCCCCGAGGGCATCCCGACGGAACGGCTCGTCTGCCTCGACGCGAAGGTCACCCTCGACGACTCCGCCCTCCCTCGCCACCCGGAGCTCGAGGCGATGCGCGACCTCGACGAGGAGGACCCCGTCGACCTCGAGGCTCGCCGGCACGACATCAGCTACATCCGCCTCGACGGCACCATCGGCTGCATGGTGAACGGGGCCGGGTTGGCGATGACGACCATGGACCTCGTCAAGCGAGCCGGCGGGGAACCGGCGAACTTCCTCGACATCGGCGGCGGCGCGCGGGCCGATCGGGTCGCGGCGGCGATGCGGCTCATCCTCGCCGATCCGAACGTTCGGGCGATCCTCGTCAACATCTTCGGCGGCATCACCCGGGGCGACGAGGTCGCTCGGGGGCTCCTGGAGGCTCGGGCCGCCCAGGCGCGAACGGTCCCCATGGTCGTCCGGATCGTCGGCACGAACGCCGACGAAGCTCGGCGGATCCTCGAAGCGGCCGACGTCGAGACGGCGACGAGCCTCGACGAGGCCGCCGCCAAGGCCGTGGCCGCTGCCGCCCGGGTGGGGCCGATGGCTGCGGCAGAACCCTCGGAGGCGAACCGATGAGCATCCTCGTCGGGCGGTCGACCCGCCTCGTCGTCCAGGGCATCACCGGCCGGGAGGGTGAGTTCCACGCCCGGGCGATGCTCGAGTACGGGACCCCCCTCGTGGCCGGGGTCACCCCGGGCAAGGGCGGCCAGCGGGCCGTGGACGGTCGGGTCCCCGTCTTCGATACCGTCGCCGAGGCCGTCGAGGCGACCGGCGCGAACACGTCCTGCATCTTCGTCCCGGCCGCCGGGGCGCCCGACGCCATCCTCGAGGCGGTGGCGGCCGGCATTGGGACGATCTTCTGCATCACCGAAGGGATCCCCGCCCTCGACATGATCCCCGTCGTCGCCGCCGTCGAGGCCGCCGGGGCCCGCCTCGTCGGCCCCAACTGCCCCGGGGCGACGTCCCCGGGCGAGGCGAAGGTCGGCATCATCCCGGGCGCCATCCATCGCCCCGGTCGGGTCGGCGTCGTCTCCCGTTCGGGGACCCTTACGTACGAGGCCGTCCAGGCGATGACCGACGCCGGGATCGGCCAGAGCACCTGCGTCGGCATCGGCGGCGATCCGATCGTCGGCTCGAGCTTCGTCGACGTCCTCCGGCTCTTCGCCGCCGATCCCGAGACCGGGGCCATCGTCCTCATCGGTGAGATCGGCGGCTCGGCCGAAGAGGAGGCCGCGGCCTGGGCGGCCGACCACCTCGCCGACCGCCCGAAGGTCGCCTTCGTGGCCGGCCGGACGGCGCCCGAGGGCCGACGGATGGGGCATGCCGGGGCGATCATCTCGGGCGGCCGCGGAACGGCGGCCTCGAAGGTCGCCGCCCTCGAGGCTGCCGGCTTCCTCGTCGCCTCGTCGCCGAGCGAGATCCCGGCCCTCCTCCGGTCGGCGGGCGTCCGCGACTAGCGGGTCGGCGCCGAGCGACGGCGAGCGAGCCGGGTCGCCATGGACGGAGCCGACACCCGTCGGGTCGTCGGGCTCGGCGGGCCGGATGGGGGCGCGAACCTCGATCTCGTCGCCGGGGAGGTTCGCGAGATCCTCCTCACCCTCGCCGTCGGCGATCGGGCTGGCCTCGCCGACCCCGACCGCTTTGTCGCCTACCTCCCCCTCGGCGACCTCGATCCGACCTGGCTGGACGCCCTGACCCGTGCCCTGGGCGACCGCGGCAGCCGCGGTCCGGGGAGCTTCCGGGCGGCCCTCCGTCCCCTCGGCGATCGCCTGGCGGCAGCCCTCGACGAGGACGTCGGCCTCGTCGACCGGGCCTGGCTCGAGGCCTTCGCGGACCTCGACGAGGCAGCCCTCGAGCCGATCGCCCGACGCTGGCTGGCGGCCATCGCCGGATCGGACGAGACGACGGTCGAGGCCAGTCGGACCGAGGTCGAGCTGGCCGTCGAGCTCCTCGGGGCCGTGGTCCGCTTCGCTCGCCGGGCCCGCGAAGCGGGAGCCGTCGTCTGGGCGGCCTCGCCGCCGATCCCGGCGGCCCGCGACGTGCCCGACCCGGCTCAGCCGAGGCGGACGGCCGTGCCGGAGGCGGTCACCATGAGCATCGAGCCGCCGACCGTCTCGTAGTCGATGTCGACGCCAACGACGGCGTTGGCCCCGAGGTCGACGGCCGCCGCGGCGAGCTCCTCGAGGGCGATGGAGCGGGCCCGCCGCAGCTCGCTCTCGTAGGCGCCCGAGCGTCCGCCGACGATGTCGCGGATCCCGGCGAAGAGGTCCTTGAAGACGTTCGCCCCGAGGATCGCCTCTCCCGAGACGACGCCGAGATAGGCCTCGATGGGGCGACCCTCGACGGTCGGGGTCGTGGTGATGAGGAGCTTCGGCATCTCGTCCCTCCTGGCATGCCGTGCGCGCCGCGTCGGGCGTCGGTCCCGGTGCGTCGGTTCGGGCGCCGTCCCCGGGCGCCCGGCTTCAGCCGTGCCGATCGTAGCCGAGGGCCGCCCAGGCCGGACCGCCCGGGGCCTCGATGAGCTCGACGAGGACGCCGTGGCAGGAGCGCGGGTGGAGGAAGGCGACGGGGCCCTCGGCGCCGCGGCGGGGAGCGGTGTCGATGAGCTCGATCCCCTCGATGGCGAGCCGCGTCAGCGCCTCGGCGACGCTCGGCACCTCGAAGCAGACGTGGTGGACCCCCTCGCCGTGCTTGGCGAGGTAGCGAGCCACCCCGGTCGTGGCATCGGTCGGCTCGACGAGCTCGATCCTCGATTCGCCGACCGGGAGGAAGGCGATCCGGACCCGGTCCGACGGGATGTCGGCGACGTGCTCGAGGGGGAGGCCGAGGACGTCCCGCCAAAAGCGGAGGGCGTCGTCGAGGCTCCGGACCACGACGGCGACGTGATGGATCCGGCCGATCCGACGGACGGCCTCGGGGACGGACGGGGTCTCGGGCATCGGCTTCCTCCTCGGCTCCCGCTTCGGCGCTCGCTGCGGGGCGCGCTGGGGGGCTCGTCGCGGCGCGCTGTTCGTGGGCGGTGGTCCGCCCGTCGGCGGGTTCACGCTCCCTCGGGGCTCCTCGCCGGACTCCGTGCCGGGCCCCTCGGCACCGATCGGCACCACCGTCAGACCAAGACGAGCTCGCGATGCTCGCCCCAGACCCGCCGGAGCCGATCGCTGATCTCGCCCACGGTGGCGTAGGCCCGAACGGCCTCGAGGATGGCCGGCACGAGGTTCTCCTCGCCGCGGGCGCAGTCCTCGAGCCGCCGGAGGGCCTGCTCCCAGGCGGCCGGATCGCGCTCGGCCCGGACCCGGCGGACCCGCTCGACCTGGCGCCGCTCGGCCTCGGGATCGATCCGCTGGATCGGCGGCGGGGCCTCGTCCTCGGGGTCCACGAACCGGTTGACCCCGACGACGATCCGCTCCCCGCGCTCGATCTCCCGCTGAACGCGGTACGCCGCCTCGGCGATCTGCCGCTGCTGGAAGCCGGCCTCGATGGCGGCCAGGGTCCCGCCGAGGGCCTCGATCTCGTCGAGATAGGCGAGGGCCGCCCGCTCGAGGGCGTTCGTCAGCGACTCGACGTAGTAGGAGCCGGCGAGGGGGTCCGGGGTGTCGGCGACGCCGGTCTCGTAGGCGATGATCTGCTGGGTCCGGAGGGCGAGCCGGGCCGACGCCTCGGTCGGCAGGGCGAGGGCCTCGTCGCGGGCGTTCGTGTGGAGGCTCTGGGCACCGCCGAGGACGGCGGCGAGGGCCTGGATCGTCGTCCGGACGACGTTGTTGTCGATGGACTGGGCGGTCAGCGAGGAGCCGGCGGTCTGGACGTGGAAGCGGCACATCATCGAACGCATGTTCGATGCTCCGAAGCGGTCGCGCATGATCCGGGCCCACATCCGCCGCGCGGCCCGGAACTTGGCGACCTCCTCGAGGAGCTCGCTCCAGGCGGCGAAGAAGAAGGAGAGGCGGCCGGCGAAGTCGTCGACGTCGAGGCCCCGAGCGAGGGCCGCCTCGACGTAGGCGATCCCGTTGGCGAGGGTGAAGGCGAGCTCCTGGGCCGCCGTCGCTCCGGCCTCGCGCATGTGGTAGCCGCTGATGCTGATCGTGTTGAAGCGCGGCAGCTCCCGGGCGCAGAACTCGAAGACGTCGGTCACCAGCCGCATCGACGGCCGGGGCGGATAGATGTACGTCCCCCGGGCGATGTACTCCTTGAGGATGTCGTTCTGGACGGTCCCGGCGATCCGCTCCCGGGCGACCCCCTGTCCCTCGGCGACGGCGACGTAGAGGGCGAGGAGGATCGGCGCCGTGGCGTTGATCGTCATCGAGGTGCTGACCTCGCCGAGGGGGATGCCGGCGAAGAGGACCTCCATGTCGGCGAGGGAGTCGATGGGCACCCCCACCCGGCCGACCTCGCCTTCGGCCTGGGGATCGTCGGAGTCGTAGCCCATCTGGGTCGGCAGGTCGAAGGCGACCGAGAGGCCGGTCTGGCCGTGCTCGAGAAGGTACCGGAAGCGGCGGTTCGTCTCCTCGGCGGTGGCGAAGCCGGCGTACTGGCGCATCGTCCAGAGGCGGCTCCGGTACATCGTCGGCTGGACGCCTCGGGTGAAGGGGAACTCGCCCGGCCGGCCGAGGTCGCGGTCCTCGTCGAGGTCGGCGATGTCGGCGGGGGTGTAGAGGTCGGCGATCTCGATCCCCGAGGAGGTCTCGAAGCGGGCGCGTCGTTCGGGCGCCGACGCGAGGGCCTTCGCCCGGGTCGTCGCCCGCCAGCGCTCGCGACCGGGGTCGGGTCGAGGGGAGGTCGGATGGTCGGCATCCATCGCCGCAAAGCCTACCCGACGAGCTCGTCCTCGGAACGCTCCGACCGCCCCGTCCCGGCCGCCAGTCCGCCCGCGCTCGCTCGGTCGCTCACTCGATGACGACGAGGAGGTCGCCGAGCTCGACGCTCTGCCCCACTCCGACGGCGATCCGCCGGACGACCCCGTCGCGGGGCGAGCGGACCTCGTTCTGCATCTTCATCGCCTCGACGACGAGGAGATCGCTCCCGACGGTCACTCGATCCCCCTCGGCGACGGCGACGGCCACGACCCGACCGGGGATGGCGGCCCGAACCTCGCTCGGGCCGCCGTGGGCCATCGCGTTGGCCGAGCGTCGGGCGCGCTCTCTGAGGGCCGCCCGCCGGGCTGGCTCGACCTCGACGAGGAAGCGCCAGCCGTCGACGACGACCTCCCGGACGGCTCGGCCGTCGGGCTCCCGCTGGACGGGCCCGAGGAGGGCGTCGATCCTCGCCGGATCGGGCTTCGCCGCCGGGTCGGCGGACGCCCGCTCGCCCTCGCCAGCTTCCGCGGCGGCGTCTGGGCCGGCTTCCGCGCCGGCTTCTGCGGCGACGGCGGACTCGACGGCGACGGCCCGGAGTCGGTGGGCGGTGTGGTCGAGGAGCGCCCAACGCGTCCGGCGCCGACCACCCTCGCCGTCCGCCTCATCGACCACGGCCGATGGTGGGTCGCCGGGCAGGGCCAGCTGCTCCGGCTCGACGACGACCCGAGGCGCCTCGTCAGCGAGGCCAGGATCGCGGACCGTAGCCCGAACGGCCGCCGGGCCCGGCGAGGCCGGGATCCTGGCCGGAGCGTGAAGCGCCGCGCTGTCCGACGCGGCGACCCCGGCTTCGGAGCCGCTCGGTCCGGCTCCAGCGGCACCCACCGCACGAGCGCCCTCGCCGCCCGCGTCGGGCGGGAGACCCCTCGCTAGCCCGACCATCGGTCCGGCCACCGATCGAGGGCCGCCTCGCGGCCCGCCCGTCGCCAGGGATGGGGATCGCGTCTCGTTCGGGCGCCGGACACGCTCGTCGATGGAGCGGTCGGGCTGCCGGGGTCCCCGCCGATGGGGCTCCCTGCGGAGGCTACGGGAGCTGCGGCAGCCAGGCGCGGCCCTATGGCGGCCAGGCCGGCAGCAACGGCAGCGACCCGGGCGGCTCGGAGCCAATCACCTCGCGGGTCGTAGCGTTCGGCGACCCAGTCGGTGGAGAGCTCGGCTGCGGCAAAGGCGGGATCGGCCGCCACGGCCCGGTGGAAGGGCAGCGTCGTCTGGATCCCGCTGATCTCCGCCTCGCCGAGGGCACGCCGGAGCCGGGCGATGGCCGTGGCCCGGTTCGGGCCGACGACGATGCACTTGGCGATGAGGTTGTCGTACTCGGGCGGAACCCGCTCCCCCGCCTCCATGGCCGTGTCGACCCGGACCCCGGGGCCCGCCGGCATCCGCCACACGCCGACCCGGCCGGGCGTCGGCACGAAGTCCCGCCCGGGATCCTCGGCCGAGATCCGGACCTCGATGGCGTGCCGGTCGGGATCGAGGGCCCGCTCGGCCGCCTCGCGGACCGCCGCCGAGAGCGGGGCCCCTGCCGCGAGCCAGAGCTGCTCGTGGACGATGTCGACGCCCGAGACGAGCTCCGTCACCGGATGCTCGACCTGGAGCCGGGTGTTCACCTCGAGGAACCAGAACCGCCCCGCCTCGTCCCGGAGGAACTCGACGGTGGCCGCGTTGGCGAGCCCGGCCGCCCGGCCGAGGGCGACCGCGCGTTCGTGGAGGGTGCGCCGTTCGTCGGGGTGCAAACCTGGCGCCGGCGCTTCCTCGACGAGCTTCTGATGGCGCCGCTGGATCGAACAGTCGCGCTCGCCGAGGGCAACGACCTCCCCGAAGCGGTCGCCGAGGAGCTGGACCTCGACGTGGCGAGCGGGCCGGATCTCGCGCTCGAGGTAGACGGACCCATCGCCGAAGGCCGAACGGGCTTCGGCGGATCCGGCCGCCAGGGCCGCCGGCAGGTCCTTCGGCTCGCCGACCCGCCGCATCCCCCGGCCGCCGCCCCCTGCCGCTGCCTTGACGAGGAGGGGAAACCCGACCTCCTCGGCAGCAGCGAGGAGGGCGTCGAGGTCGCCGGCGGCATCGACGGGGGCCGGCTCGAGGGTGCCGGGGACCGGTTCGACGCCGACGGAGCGGGCCAGGCGCCGGGCGGCGAGCTTGTCGCCGAGGGCTTCGATGGCCGCCACCGGTGGACCGACGAAGACGAGCCCGGCCGCCTCCACAGCGCGGGCGAACGCCGCCCGCTCGGAAAGGAAGCCGTAGCCGGGGTGGATCGCCTCGGCCCCGGTCCTGAGGGCGGCCTCGACGATGGCCTCGATCCGAAGGTAGCTCTCCGTCGGCGGCGGCGGGCCGATCCGGACGGCGGCGTCGGCGAGGCGGACGTGGAGGGCGGTAGCGTCGGCGTCGCTGTAGACGGCGACGGTCTCGACCCCGAGCTCCCGGCAGGCCCGGATGATGCGGACGGCGATCTCGCCGCGGTTGGCGACGAGGACGCGACGGAAGGGCGGTCCGCTCCGGGCCGACGGCCTGGGCTTCATCGGCTGGCCTCGGGGTCGGGCCCGTCTTTGCGCAAAGACGAGCCGGCTTGGCGCAGGCCGCCGGCGCGGGCTGGCGTCGGCCCTCCCGCCACCGGTGACCGGCGGCCTCCTCGATCGGCGGCGAGCCGCTCAGAGGGGGATGTTGCCATGCTTCTTGCGGGGGTTCGTGTCGCGCTTGTCGGCGAGGACCTCGAGGGCTCGAACGAGCCGCCCTCGGGTCTCGGAGGGTCGGATGACCTCGTCGATGTAGCCGCGGGCCGCCGCCACGTACGGGTTGTTGAACTCGGCCTCGTACTCGGCCACGAGCCGCGCCCTCGTCGCCTCGGGATCCGGGGAGCGGGCGATCTCGTCGCGGAAGATGATGTTGACGGCCCCCTCGGCCCCCATGACGGCGATTTCGGCCGTCGGCCAGGCGAAGTTGAGATCCCCCCGGATGTGCTTGCTGCTCATGACGTCGTAGGCACCCCCGTACGCCTTCCGGGTGATGACGGTCACCTTCGGGACCGTCGCCTCGCAGTAGGCGTACAGGAGCTTTGCGCCATGGCGAATGATCCCACCGTGCTCCTGGGCGACGCCCGGGAGGAAGCCGGGCACGTCGACGAAGGTGACGAGGGGGACGTTGAAGCAGTCGCAGGTCCGGACGAAGCGGGCCGCCTTCACGGAGGCGTCGATGTCGAGGGCGCCGGCCAGGACCGACGGCTGCTGGGCGACGATGCCGACGCTCCGGCCGCCGAGTCGAGCGAAGCCGATGATGATGTTCTGGGCCCAGGCGGGCTGGATCTCGAGGAAGACGCCGTCGTCGACGACCCGGCCGATGACGGTCCGCATGTCGTAGGGCTTCCGCGGATCCTCGGGCACGATCTCGTCGAGGAGCGGGTCGGCCCGATCGGGCGGGTCGTCGGTGGCGACGATGGGCGGGTCGTCGAGATTGTTCTGGGGGAGATACGAAAGGATGCGGCGAACGAGCTCGAGGGCGCTCGCCTCGTCGGGAGCGGCGAGGTGAGCGACGCCGCTCTTCGTCGTGTGGGTCGTCGCGCCGCCGAGGTACTCGCTGTCGACGTCCTCGTGGGTCACGGTTCGGACGACGTTCGGGCCGGTCACGAACATGTAGCTCGTCCCTTCGACCATGATGGTGAAATCGGTCATGGCCGGCGAGTAGACGGCGCCGCCGGCGCAGGGACCCATGATGACCGACAGCTGGGGGACGACGCCGGAGGCGAGGACGTTGCGGAGGAAGATCTCGGCGTAGCCGCCGAGGGAGGCGACCCCCTCCTGGATACGCGCCCCGCCCGAGTCGTTGAGGCCGATGATCGGCGCCCCGACCTTCATGGCAAGATCCATGATCTTGCAGATCTTCTCGGCGTAGGCCTCGGACAGGGATCCGCCGAAGACGGTGAAGTCCTGGCTGAAGACGAAGACGAGGCGGCCGTCGATGGTCCCGTGTCCGGTCACGACGCCGTCGCCGAGGATCCGCTCCATCTCGAAGCTCGTCGTTCGGTGGGTGACGAAGGCGTCGAGCTCGACGAAGGAGTCCGGATCGAGGAGAAGCTCGAGCCGCTCCCGGGCGGTCAGCTTGCCGGCCGCGTGCTGGCGGTCGATCCGCTCCTGACCGCCGCCGAGCCGCGCCTGGGCCCGCAGTCGCTCGAGGAGCTCGAGTCGTTCCCGGTTCGTCGGCACCGCCGTCCTCCCTCGTGTCGGGTTCGTCGTGTCCGTACGCAAAGACAGGGCAACATCATAGAGGTCGGCGGCCTCGCCTGGCCGCGCCGGGGGCAGCGGGCGGAGCAGCGCCTGTGAACGTCGCATGGCCGAAGCGGCACCGAACACCTGGTCCGGAAAACCGACGCGGCACTGACGAGCTCACAGCCGAGCGGCGGACGAGCCACCGACCACCGTCGTCGCCGACATATCCACAGCAACGGTGAATAAGTCCTCGAAGCTGTGGATAACCACGCTGCCCGAGGCCGGCCGGCCTGGGGTAGGATGAGGGCCCGGGGCGAGGTTCGCGCGACGGCCGACGCGCGACGGCCGAGACGACGAACGTCCGCCTCGACAGCCCCGAGCCCCGGCGGCTGGGGATCGGCAGCGACGTTGGAAGCGACGAGCCACGAGGTGAGTCCCGGGTGACACAGGTCATCGCCATCGCCAACCAGAAGGGCGGGGTCGGCAAGACGACGACGGCGATCAACCTCGCCGGTGCCCTCGCCGAAGCGGGCTATCGGGTTCTCTGCATCGACATGGACCCCCAGGCGAACCTCACCGCCGGTCTCGGGATCAATCTCAACACCGTCGAGCGCTCCATGGCCGACGTCCTCTCCGATGGGCGAGCGACCCTCGACGAGGTCATTCTCCGGACCGAGGTCGAGGGCATCGACGTGGCCCCCGCCCACATCGACCTCGCCAGCACCGAGGGCGAGCTCTTCACGATGCTCGGCCGCGAGTCGATCCTCCGAGACGCCATCGCCGGCCGGGTCGACGGCTACGACTACGTCCTCATCGACTGCCCGCCGAACCTCGGCCTCCTGACGGTGAACGGACTCGTCGCCGCCGACAGCGTCATCATTCCGGTTCAGACCCAGTACTACGCCATGAAGGGCCTGAACAACCTCGTCAAGGTCATCAACACGATCCGGACGAAGCTGAACCGGGATCTCCGGATCCTCGGCCTCCTGCCGACCTTCTTCGACAGCCGGACGAATCTCGCCCGCGACATGCTCGAAGAGCTCCGGGTCGTTGGCGACCACCACGTCTTCAACACCATCGTCCGAAACACCGTGAAGCTCGGCGAGGCGCCCCTCGCCGGTCGTCCGATCACGACCTACGCCGCTACGTCCGAGGCGGCGAAGACGTACCGTGACCTGGCTCGGGAGGTGATCGAACTTGCCACGCCCTGACTTCCGGGCCGCCGCCGCGCGGCGCCTCTCCGAGGAGCGCGAGCTCTCCCCCGCCATCGTCAGCCTCCTCTCGCCCGAGGGCGCCGGCCGGAAGCAGGGCGTCCGCCTCATCCCCCTCGATCGGATCGAGCCGAACCCGGACCAGCCGCGGATGGAGTTCGACGAGGCCTCCCTCGAGGAGCTCGCCGCCTCGATCCGCGAGCACGGTGTCCTCCAGCCGATCCTCGTTCGTCCTCGGGAGCAGGGACGCTACCAGCTCGTCGCCGGCGAGCGTCGCTGGCGGGCATCCAAGCGGGCGGGCCTCGACACGATCCCGGCCCTCATCGAGGAGATCGACGACGACACGGCCCTCGAGATCGCCATCATCGAGAACCTCCAGCGCGAAGATCTCTCGCCCCTGGAAGAGGCGATGCTCTACGACCGGATGGTCCGCGAGCACGGCTACTCGATCCGCCGCCTCGCCCAGAAGCTCGGCAAGGACAAGGGCTACCTCGAGAACCGGCTCCGCCTCGCCGACGCGCCACCCGAGATCAAGGAGCTCGTGTCCGTACGCAAAGACACCCTCAGCCATGCCTACGAGCTCCTGAAGGTCGACGACCCGAAGCGACGGCGGCGCCTGGCCGAGCAGGTCGCCCGGGGCGAGCTCAGCCTCGTCAAGCTCAAGGAACGGATCGAAGGGATCCGGCGCCGCCGAGCTCCAGCCGGCGACGGGGTCGAGGCTCCCGCCCCAGCGACGACCCCGGCCGACGGCGGCGACGAGGAGTCGTGGACGGCTCGACCGGCCTCGACGAGCGAGCTCCGGGACGACTCCCTTCTGGCCGCCAAGCGCCAGCTGGCCGAGGCCGTCGAGGAGCTCGTCGGCGTCCTCCAGAACCCGGCGGTCCTGGCCGAGATCGGCGAGGTGGACCGGGCCAACCTCGCCAAGTACCTGACCATCGCCAAGCTGAAGCTCGAGAACGCGATCGCCCTCGTCCGGAGCGGGATCCCGTCCGAACATCGCTCGACCTAGCGGGCCCCCATCGGGGTCAGCGAAGTCCTCCGGGAAGACACGAAACGGCCGGCGCCGCTGCGCCGGCCGTTTCTCGTTGCGGCTCTCGTATCGCCCCAGGGGCGACGTCTTCGGCCCTACGGCCGCCCGACGCCCTCGGGCTTCCCGCCGGTCGGATGGGCGGGCGTCTGCGGCTTCAGGCGACCCCCGTTGGCGACGGCCTCCTCGGGAGCCGGATCCCCAGGCTCGGCGAGTCCACGGGCGACCGCCGAGACGTAGGCGCCGTGGTTCGCCCAGCCCTCGGGCGTCTCGCCCTGGGCCGCCTCGGAGACCTTGGCGCCGTGGTTGTCGGGGTGCTCGGAGGGCTCCGGGGACTCGGCAGGCTCTGGCGCCTCCGACGGCTCCGGCGCCGCGGAGGGCTCCGGCGCCGCCGGTGGGGGCGACGCCGGTGGGACGGTCATGCCGGACGCCTCGCCGGCCGTGGCAAGGCCCTGGTCGGCGGCGGGCGGCGGATCGGCGCCCAGGACGACCCCCGCCGAGAGGGCGAGGGCGGCGAGGGCGGCGAGGATCGTTCGCGGTCGGTGCACGATGGCGGTTCCTCCCGTCTGGCTCGAAACCCTTCGAGGGTAGGGACGGATCATTCGGCGACACCGACGGATGCCGGCTCACCCTCCGAAACGAACCGCCAGCGGATCCGTTAGGTCCCTGCGGCCTCGATGCCCCGCCCGTGGCGCCGCCGAGCACCGTCCGGCGCGTCGACCCGTGGGAGCCGGCGCGCCTCAGATCGATCCCGTCGCCTGGAGCGCCGCCAGCCAGCCGACGGCGACGAGGGCGAGGCCGACGGCCTGAACCTCCCAGGCACGCGCCGCGGCCGGGAGACGGAGTCCGACGGCGAGCACCCCGATCCCCGCCGCGACGAGCCCGAGACCGATCCCTCTCCCACCCCAGACGAGGAGACCGGCGAGGACGGGGCCGAGGGCGGTCGCGTACGCCAGGACCGCCACCCGGTTGCTGGCTGGTCCGAGACGGACGGCGAGGCTCGTCCGTCCGACCGAGCGGTCGGCCGCGACATCACGACGACCGTTGGCGATGGCCAGACCGAACCCGGCCGGCGCAGCGGCGAGGGCCAGGAGGATGACGGGCCCGCCGACGGACCCCGCGCCGCCGAACCAGCCGTAGAGGACGAGGAGCGGCAATCCGACGCCGAAGGCCAGCCAGCCGAGGCCCAGGCTCCGCAGACGAAGGTCGTAGGCGAGGCCGACGGCGAGCCCCACCGCCGCCAGTCCGGCGACGAGGGGGCTGATGGAGGCAGCGAGGCCGAGGCCGCCGATGGCCGCCCCGGCGGCGAGCATCGTGGCCGACCCTCGCCCGAGGAGACCGAGGGGGAGCGGTTTCCGCCGGCCGGCGGCGCCGTCCCGTTCGGCGTCGACGAGATCGTTCGTCGCCCCGATGGCGAGCTGGAGCGCGGTCATGGCCAGCCCCAGCCGGAGGGCGAGGCCGGCCTCGGCGCCGGCGACGAGGGCGATGGCGGCCGCGGTGAGGCCGTTCAACACCGATGGTCCCGGGTGGCCGACCCAGACGAGCCCGACGGCGCTCCGAAGGAGCCGGGACAGGTCGGTCGATTCGGGCAGGAGGCCGCGGATCCCCGGCCCGCGGGAGGCTCCGTCCCAGCCCGAGCTAGACGTACACCAGCTCCTCGAAATTGGCGACGAGGTAGTCGATGAGTCGCTCGCGGGCGTCCGGCACAAGGGTGCGCAGGCCGGCGACCAGGGCGTACAGGGTGATGGCCGGCACGACGAGCCGTCCGGCCGGATCGCGGCCGACGGTGGCCGGCGGCCCCCCGCCGGCAGCGAACACCCGTTCGAATTCCCGTTCGCTGAGGCCGGTCGTCCGGAGCACATCCTCGACGACCCGGGCCACGCCGCGCCGGATGGCGACGTCCCGCATGAGCTCGGCGGCCCAGGCGTCGATCTGGGCGTCGGGTTGCTCGGCGAGGCGGGCTCGGTATTCCTGGGGGCTGGCGGAGAGTCCGGTGACGGTCACAGATTCCTCCCTGGGGACGATGCTGCTCCTCTGGAGTATGCCAGTCCGCCCGCTCGGGCGCGCCCGTACCCAGGGAGCAGTTGCCCCGCCTCGGGTCGGCCTCAAGGTCGCCGACCGCCGGGCCAGTCGTTGAAGAGGTCCGTCAGCCAGCGACCAACGGGTCCCGGGGGCGCCAGGTCGGGGGCGTCGGCGACGAGTCCGAGGAGCTCGTTCCGGCACGCCTCACTCAGACCGTCGACGGCGGCCCGTCGCGCCGGCCCCCGGGGCGGAACGATCGGTCGTCCGACGCGGATCCGGACCCGCCGGCCGAGGGCGAGCCAGGTCGTCCCGATGATGGCCACGGGGACGAGGGGGACCCCGGCTCGAATGGCCAGATGGGCAGGACCGTCGAGGAGGGGCAGGATCTCCCGTTCATGGGCGTGGATCCGGCCCTCGCCGGCGATGGCGAGGCGCTCGCCCCGAGCGAGGATCGCCTCGGCCCGCCGAAGGGCCGCGAGGGGACGCCCGGGCGGTGCCGGGACGGCGAGCGCCGACAGGGTGATCAGCCGGTTGCGGACCCCCCTCGACATGTCGGCCTCGAGGGGGCCGAAGAAGTACGTCGTCGGTCGAGACGGCAGAGCGGCGAGGAGGACGATCGGGTCGGCCCAGTTGGCGTGACTGAAGCAGAGGACAGCGCCGCCCGGTGGCAGGTGCTCGAGCCCTTCCACCCGGACCCGAAGGTAGGCGCGGGTCAGGAGACGAGCAACGAGGCGGGCGAGGGCCTGGCGGAGGCCCGCCCCAGACACCGTCGCTCGCCGCTTCAGTCGCGCGCGGGCATCGCCCGACCGCGTCGCCCGGCCACGGCGGTCGCTGCCGTGCCGGTCTCGGGTACGCCGCGGCCGTCGACGGCGTCGAGGAGCCGTCGAACGAAGGCGGTGATCCGGTCGGCCTCGGCATCGACACCTCGGAGGACGATGCCCTCGACCTGGAGGCTGACGAACCGATGGCCGCCCTGGCTCTCGACGGCGAGGTCGCCGATCTGGACCCGCGACCAGCGAACGAGCTTCGCCGCCACCCGCGGCCCCTCCCCGGGGACGCTCACCCGGACGTTGGCCTCGACGAGGCCAGCGGGCGTCGGGGCGAGGAGGGTCCAGCGAACGCCCGGATCGTCGCCCCAGTGGATCCAGCACTCGGGATCGCGGCCGGCTCCGAGGCTCTCGAGGACGGGTTCGAGGACGGCCAGGACCTTCGTCGAGGCTGCGTCCTTGCTCGGGGCCGTCGCTCGCCACTCGCTCAACCGCATCGTCGCGCTGCTCCCTCTGCTCGTCGATGGAGGCTACCACGCTCGACGACGAGTGAGGCGGAAGACGAGCCAGCGACCTCCCTGGGCTCCCATCGCCCCCGAACCTCCTCGGCGGGCCCGCGATGCTCCGTGGGCTCCGTGGCTCCCGCTCCCCCTGGCTGCCCGCCCCCCTGGCTCGCCCCTCCCTGTGGCTGACCCCTCCCCCTGGCTGCCTGGCGTCGAATTCGTGACCGGACTGCACCTTTCCGGCACCGGCGTGCGTGGGAGGCACATCCTGGCCGGGGCTGGCCTGGCGGCGGGAGCGTCGACGGACTCGCCGAACCCCTCCGGACGCTCGGCTCCAGGGTCGGACGGGCAGTCGGCCGGCCGGAGCTGCCGGATCCGTGACCCCGGCGGCACGGAATCGACAGGGCGGGCCAGCCAGTCGGCTCGGGCGGCACCAGGATGTGCACGGGAAGCACGGCCATCGCCGGGATGCCCCGTAGCCCGAGTGCCCGAGGGGGGCCGGCCGCGCCGCCTCGGCCGCGCCGACCGCGCCGCGGCGCCCGGTTGAAATCGCGGCCCTGACGGGCGATCATTGGCCCCGACCCGGCCCAGCGCGCCGAGCCGAGCGCGCAACCCGGGTCGTCGCGACGGAGGGTTCGTGATCCGCTTCGACGACCGCCTCATCGTTTGGGCTGTCTTCTTCCTCACTCTCGGCCTCGTTCCCCTCGCGGTCCGCTCGGGCCTCGTTGCGACCGACGTCCGCTGGTGGGAGCTCTGGCCGCTCCTCCTCATCGGCTGGGGACTCTCGCTCCTCCTTCGGGCGACCCCCGGGCGGATCCTCGGTGGCCTCCTCGTGGCGGGAACCCTCGGCGCCATGCTCGGCGGAGCCCTGACCGCCGGTTTGGACATCGGTCGGATCGGGCTCGCGTGCGGCCGGTCGGACGGCAGCGCCTTCGCCGGCCAGAACGGCGCCTTCCCTGGTCCCCGCGCCGCCGTCGACCTCGAGCTCAGCTGCGGCGAGCTCACCGTCGTCGCTCGGCCGGGAAGCGGCTGGTCGGTCTCGGGCACCGCGCCGGGCGGCCAGTCGCCGATTATCGAGGGCGACGCCGACCGCCTGACCGTCCGCTCGATGAGCGAGCGGCGAGGGTTCTTCTGGCTCTTCGACGCCTCCGAAGCCTGGCGGGTGGAGCTGCCGACGGAGGTCGTCCTCGACCTCTCGGTCACCCTGAACGCCGGCGAGGCGGCCATCGATCCCGGCCCAGCCCGGCTGGACCGGGCTTCGATCACCCTGAATGCCGGCTCGGCCACCCTGGACCTCGACACGGCGAGCCTCGACGCGCTGTCGGCCACGGTGAACGCGGGATTCCTCGTCGTCCGGCTCCCGGCGGCCGATCTCTTCGGCAGCCTGACGGTGAACGCCGGCTCCATTGCCATCTGCGCCCCGCCCGGCGTCGGCCTCCGGCTGACGACGAACGAGGACCGGCTCGGAGCCTTCGACTACCCGGGCCTGACCCGGACCGGGAACACTTGGACGAACACCGAGTACGCGACCGCTGCCGTCCGCATCGACCTCTCGACGACGGCGAACGCCGGCGCGATTTCCCTCGACACCGACGAGGCCTGCCGATGACCACGCCGCCGCCCATCGACCACCCCGACCAGGAAGGCGCGCGACCGGCCCGTTGGGACGCCCCGACGGCCGCCGAACCCCAAACCCCCGCCACGGCGACGGCTCCCGATGGCGAGCCCCCGCCGCCCGAGCCGCCTGCGACCGCCGAGTCCGGCCCACCGCCGAGGGGTCCGCGCGAGCCGGGTCGCGGCCGGCGAGATCTCCCGATCTTCGGCCTCGTCCTCGTGCTTCTCGGTCTCGGCCTCCTCCTTGAGCGTCTCCTCCCCGGGCTCGCCCTGGCGGACGTCTGGCCCTACGGCTCGATCGCTCTCGGGCTCGCCCTCGCCCTCGCCTCGGTCCGCGCCGGTTCGGAGCGGGGCGGCTGACGAACGGCCGCTCCGTCGACGGCCACCGAGGGCCGCCGGTGGAGCGCGGGGAAGCGCCGAGCCGGCTCGGGACTAGCCCGGCGGGGGGTTCGATCCTTCGGGCGTCGCCCGCTCGGCCACGATGAGGGCCCCGAGGACCCCCGCCCGGTCGCCGAGGCCCGGCCGGACGAGGAAGTCCTCGCCCCGGTGCTCGGCGAGGCCCGGGTAGTCGCCGAGGCTGCGGACGAGCTCCGCCCGGGTCGCTTCCAGGAGTCCCGGGAGCTCCGGGACACCGCCGCCGAGGACGATTCGCTCAGGGGCGAGGGCATACACGAGGGCCCGGAGACCGAGGGCGAGGTAGGCCGCTTCGAGGCGGACGGCGGCGGCGAGATCGGCGCCCGTCAGGGCCTCGGGCGGGCGTCCGAAGCGGCCGGCGAGGGCGGGGCCGCAGGCAAAGCCCTCCCAGCAGTCGCGGTGGTAGCGACACGTCCCGGCGAAGTCGTCACCGGCCAGCCGCGGAACGGCAAGGTGGCCCATTTCGGGATGGCCGAGGCCGGCGACGAGGCGGCCGTCGACGACGGCACCGCCCCCGATGCCGGTCCCGACGGTGACGTAGACGAAGGACCGGTAGCCCCGGGCAGCGCCCCAGCGACCCTCGCCCAGGGCGGCCGCGTTCACGTCGGTCTCGATGGCAACCGGGAGACCGAGCCCGTCCCGAAGCGGGCCCACAACGTCGACCCCGCTCCAACGGGCCTTCGGGGTGTGGAGGATGCGCCCGTAGTCGGGATGGGTCGGCCGAAGCTCGAGGGGGCCGAAGGAGCCGACGCCGACGGCCCGGATCGGTTCCCCGGCGGCGACGGCCTCGCGGAAGAAGTCGACGACGGCGGCCAGAGTGGGGCCCGGCTCGCCGGTCGGTATCCGGGTCGTCCGACGGACGTCGTCGGGACCCGAGCCGACGAGGCAGACGAACTTCGTGCCACCGGCCTCGACGGCACCGTAGACGGTCGCCATGGGGGGCCATCGTAGCGTGCCCGATCGACCGCGGTTACGGGACGGCGTGACGCGAATGCAGATACCGGTTATCGTATGGCCATGCGGTACCTCCAAGCTCCTCCCATCGCCCGGAGCAACCTTCCGGCCGCCGCCCGGGAGGGCGCTCCCCTCCCCCGGCCGAAGGGCCTGGCGGCCTTCTTCCAGGGTCTCGCTGATCCGACCCGGATCCAGATCCTCGAGCTCCTTCGGGAGCGTCCGCGGACGGTCACCGAGCTCGTGGCCGAGCTCGGGCTCGCCCAGGGTCGGGTCTCGAGCCACCTCTCGTGCCTCCGCTGGTGCGGCTACGTGGTCGGCGAGGTCGACGGCCGCTTCACCCGCTACCGCCTCGTCGACGAGCGGGTTCGGACGATCCTCGACCTCGGCGAAGCGATCGTCCGCGACAACGCCGCCCGCCTCACCTCGTGCCTCGTCCTCGCCGGCGAGGGGTTGACCGGTGCCGCCGATCGATGACGACCCTCCCGGCAGATGCCGCGGCGCTGCCGGCCGTCGGTTCGCTGCCGAACACCTGCCGAACACCGTGATCCCAGTAGGAAGGAGTCCCGCCATGACGGACGCGCAACCCGTCGTCCTCATCGACCTCGGCGTCGGGGGCATGACCTGCGACGACTGCGTCGTCCGGGTCAAGAGCGCCCTCGAAACCGTCCCCGGCGTCGAAGCCGCCGCCGTCGATCTCGCCTCCCGGAGCGCCGTCGTCCGAGCCCGAGCGGACGTCCCCGGGACGCAGCTCGCCGCCGCCGTCCGGGAGGCCGGGCCTCCGGCCGGCCACCGCTACAACGCCTTCGAGCGCGGTCGGCGGCCGGTCGAGTCGCTGACCGGGCCGTCCGAGCCCACCGAAGGCGGACGCTGAGATGGCGTCGAACGAACCCGACCTCCTCGTCGTCGGCTCGGGCTCGACGGCCTTCGCCGCAGCCATCGCCGCCCACGACCTGGGAGCCCGGGTCGTCATGGTCGAGCGGCGGACCCTCGGCGGGACGTGCGCCAACCGGGGCTGCCTCCCCTCGAAGAACCTCATCGAGGCCGCCCGGATCGTCCACGAGGCGGCCCATCCCCGCTACAAGGGCCTCGGCCCGGCCCGGATCGAGATCGACGCCGGGCGCCTTCTCGCCCAGAAGGACGCCGTCGTCCACGCCTACCGCGCGAAGAAGTACGCCTCCGTCGCCGACGCCCTCGACGGCGTCGAGGTCGTCACCGGCGAGGCCCGCTTCGTCGACCCGGCGACCGTCGCCGTCGGCGAGACGATCTTCCGGCCGGGCCAGGTCCTCGTCGCCAGCGGCTCCCGACCGGAGATCCCCCCGATCCAGGGCCTCGCCGAGGTTCCCTTCCTGACGAGCGACCTCCTCGACGCCGACGAGGACGGTCGCCTCGTCGACATCCCCCCGTCCCTCGTCGTCCTCGGTGGCGGCTACATCGCCGCCGAGCTGGCCCAGCTCTTCGCTCGTCTCGGGAGCTCGGTCAGCATCATCGCTCGGTCCCGCCTCCTGAGCGATTTCGAACCCGAGCTCGGTACGGCCCTGGCGGCCGCCTTCCGGGCCGAGGGGATCGAGGTCATCGAGGGGGCCCGGATCGAGCGCGTGCAGCGTGACGGGGACGCGGTCGCCGTCGCCCTCGAGACCGCGGCGGGCGGACGGATCGTCCGGGGCGAGCGGCTCCTCGTCGCCACCGGGCGGCGGCCGAACACCGACGGCCTCGGCCTCGAGGCGGCCGGCGTCGCCACCGACGCCGACGGCTTCGTCATCGTCGACCCCGAACTGCGGACGAGCCAGCCCCACATCTGGGCCGCCGGCGACGTCATCGGGCGCCAGCACGGGTCGCAGATGGCGACCCCGGTCGGTGCCCGCCAGGGCCGGATCGTCGCCGAGAACGCCTTCGCGGGGGCGGGACGGCGCTTCGACGGGACGGTCATCCCGCGGGCCGTCTTCACCGACCCGCCGATCGGGACGGTCGGACTGACCGAGGCCGAGGTCCGCGCCCGCCGCCTGCCGGCCGTCGTCGCCGCCACGCCCCTCGAGCACGTCCCCCGGGCCGGCGCCATCCACCGGACCGAGGGGCTCGTGAAGTTCGTCGCCTCGACCCTCGACGAGCGGGTCCTCGGCGTCCACATGATCGGCGAGGCGGCGGCCGAGGTCATCCACGAGGCGGCCATGGCCCTCCGCTTCCGAGCGACCCTGACCGACTTCGTCGACCTCATCCACGTCTACCCGACCATGGCCGAGGCGCTGAAGATCGGGGCCCAGGCCTTCAGTCGGGACGTCTCGAAGCTCTCCTGCTGCGCCGAGTGACCGGGACACCCCCGGCGACGCCCGTGGCGGCCGTGGCGGCCCGGGGCGGCCCCTGGAGGGTGCCGTCGCGAGCGCCTGGGCGGCCGTCCTCGCCGGCGCAGGCGGGCGGAGGGTCGGCATCGCCGCCCGACGGGGCGCGGGTCGTCAGCCGATGGCGACGCCCGCCGCGGCAGCGTCCTCGGCCAGTGCCTCCAGGGCCCGGTCGTCGGTGGCCGATGCCTGGAGGAGTCCGATGACCCGCCGGACCCCGAGGCCGGCGTAGGCGCGGAGCAGCTCGCGCCGGTCCTGGCCGGGCGTCCGCCAGTCGCGGCGGCCCCACCAGACGTGGACGGAGACGGCAAGGGAGGCCGGGTCGCGGCCGATCTCTTCGCACCGGGAGCGGATGACCGGAAGGACCGCCTCGACCTCGGCCGGCCGCATCCCGTCGAGGTTGAGCTCGTCCGCGAAGCGGGCGGCAAGGCGCCAGGTCACATTCGGGCCGTTCCCGCCGACCATGATCGGGATCCGCGGCTCCTGGAGCCCCCGCGGCAGGTTGATCGCTCCGGCGACCCGGGCGTAGCGGCCCTCGTAGCTCGCCCGACCGGGGGCGAGCATCCGGCTGATGACCTCGAGACCGTCGGCCAGGGCGGCGAGCCGCTCCCGGGTCGGCGGGAAGCCGTAGCCGTAGGCGAGCCACTCGTCCTCCTTCCAACCGGCCCCGATGCCGAGCTCGTAGCGCCCGCCCGAGACGACGTCGAGGGTGCCTGCCATCTTCGCCGTCAGGGCCGGGTTCCGGAAGCCGTTGCAGATGACGATCTGGCCGAGCCGGACCCGGCTCGTCTCCCGGGCGAGGGCCGAGAGGGCGACGAAGGACTCGAAGGTGAGCTCGTCCTTCGGCTCCGGGACGGTGTGGAGGTGGTCGAAGAGCCAGATCGATTCGAAGCCGAGGCGCTCGGCCGACCGGGCGACCTCGACCGTTCGCGCCCAGGCCCGAGCGGGCTCCCAGCCGTCGTATTCGCCGGTCCAGCCCTGGGGGACGATGACGCCGATCCGCATCGTGCTCGTCGCTCCTTTCCGAGGCGGCACGGAGACGCGGCCGCCTCCGCGCGGTGAGGGGACGCCGTTCCGGCATCGTAGCGGGCCCGCCCCTCGCAACGCGGCCCCCGCCGTGTTGCTCCCACCCACCGGGCGGGCTACGCTCACGTCACCCACGGACTACCCTGCCGGCAGCACCGACGCCACCCGAAGGAACGCCGATGGCCGAGCGAGCCGACGAGCCCGCGATCCCGGACCCTCAGCGCCGGACGAGGAGGGCCGGTCGCCGGCACCGCCGCGTCCGGACGCCGGCGCGGCCGACTCGATCCCGGACCCTCCGACCCCGGATCTCATCCACCGCCTCGAACAGACCGCCCGCGACCTCGAGTTCGCCGAGCGGATCGCTCGGATCGGGAGCTGGACCCTCGACCCGGCGACGGGCCGAGCGACCTGGTCGACGGAGATGTACCGGATCCTCGGCCTCGACCCCGCGGGGCCGCCGATCGATCTCGAGGCCATCGGCCGGATCTTCACCCCCGAGAGCGTCGCCCTCGTCAGCGCGGCCGTGGAGCGCACCGTGGCGACGGGCGAGCCCTGGCACCTCGAGCTCGAGTTCGTCCGGCCCGATGGGAGCCACGGCTGGGTCGTCAGCAACGGGGTCGCCGAACGCGACCCGTCGGGCCGGGTCCACCGCATCCGGGGGACGATGCAGGACGTCACCGAGCAGCGCGAGCTCGAGACCCAGCTCCGCCAGGCCCAGCGCCTCGAGGCCGTCGGCCAGCTCGCCGGCGGGATCGCCCACGACTTCAACAACCTCCTGACCGCCATCCGGGGCTACGCCGAGCTCGTCCTCGCCAACCTCGCCCCCGACGACCCGAACCGGCCCGACGTCGAGCAGATCGTCGCCGCCGCCGATCGGGCGACCGAGCTCATCCGCCAGCTCCTCGCCTTCAGCCGCCGCCAGCTCCTCCGACCGGCCGTCGTGAATCCGGCCGAGCTCGTCGAGGGCATCGCTCCCCTCCTCCGCCGCCTCCTGGGCGAGCACATCGAGCTGGTGACGGTGGTCGCTCCGGGCGTCGGCCGGATCCGGGTCGATCCCTCCCAGTTCGAGCAGGTCATCGTGAACCTCGCCGTGAACGCCCGGGACGCGATGCCCGAAGGCGGGCGGCTCCTCATCGAGGTTGCCAACGCCGACCTCGACGCCGCGTACGTGGCGAACCACGTCGACGCGACCGTCGGCCCGCACGTCGTCCTCACCGTCTCCGACACGGGAACCGGCATGGACGAGGCGACGAAGGGCCGGATCTTCGAGCCTTTCTTCACGACGAAGCCCCCGGGCCGGGGCACCGGGATGGGCCTGGCGACGGTCTACGGGATCGTCAAGCAGTCGGGCGGCTCGATCTACGTCTCCAGCGAACCCGGGCACGGGACGAGCTTCAAGGTCTACCTGCCGAGGGTCGAGGCCGAGGTCGAGGAATCGGCTGCGCCGGCGAGCGAGGCGGCACCGGGCGGTTAGGAGACGATCCTCTTCGTCGAGGACGAGGAGGCGGTGCGACGCTTCGCGGCGAGGGTCGTCGAAGAGCTCGGCTACCGTGTCCTCGACGTCGGCGGCGCCGACGAGGCGTTGGCCCTCGCCGCCACCTTCCCGGATCCCATCGATCTCCTCGTCACCGACGTGACGATGTCCGGCCTTCAGGGCCATCAGCTCGCCGAACGCCTCGCCGCCCAGCGGCCGGGCCTCCGAGTCCTCTCCATCTCAGGCTTCACCGAGAACTCGGTCGTCGACCGGGGCACCCTCGGCGCCGGTAGGGTTTTTCTCGTCAAGCCCTTCAGCCGCGACGCCCTCGCTCGGGCCGTCCGCCGGGCCATCGAGGGGACCTGACGGGCCGGCCATCGGGAGCGGGGGGCGCTCGGCCAGGCCGCGTCGCGAGCTCAGGCCGGCCCGGTTCAGGCACCCATCGCCGGAAGCGTCTGCGTGCACATCGGGCAGCGCCGGGCCGCGATGGGGATCTCGGAGGCGCACTCGGGGCACGTCTTCGTGCTCGGGGCCGGCGGCGTCGGTCGTCCCCGAGCCGCCTCGATGGCCGCCAACGGGCGCACGACGAGGAAGTAGATCGCCCCGGCGACGAGGACGAAGCTCACGACGGCATTGAGAAACACCCCGACGCGGACGGTGGCGGTGCCGACGGGGACGTTCAGCATGCTGAAGTCGGGCACCCCGATGAGCCCGAGGAGGGGTGTCAGGATGTCCTGGGTGAAGCTCAGGACCACCGTGCCGAAGGCGCCGCCGATGACGACGGCGACGGCCAGGTCGACGACGTTCCCTCGCATGAGGAAGTCACGGAACTCGCGGAGCATCGTTCGCCCTCCTCTCGTGTCACGATCGGGCCGGGATCGTACCGCATCGGTGGTCGCCGTCGACCCTCGCTTCGTCCGATGCACAGCCGCCGGGCCGTCTCAGCCCGAACGGAGCCTTGCGACCCAGTCCGCGATCGCCTCGGCGACGAGATCGGGAGCCTTGAGCGGCCCGAGGTGGTCGAGGCCGGGGAAGGTCACGAGCCGCATGCCGGTGATGTGCCGCGCCAGACCAATCGCCGTCGCTCGGTACCAGGTCGGGCTCCGCTCGCCGAGGGCGATGGTGGCGGGGGCCGCGATCCGATGAAGGCCGCCCGGGTCGAGCCCCCGAAGGGCGGCATCGGCGAGGGCCGAATGCGCCTCCGCTGCCGCTCGCCGTCTCGCTCCCTCGGACAGTTGGGACGGATCCACGCCCGCCACGGCTGCCAGGAAGGCCGGACCCGCGGCTCCGATGCCCTCGCGGGCGACGATCGCCCGGAGGCGGTCGCCGAGCTCGGCCATGGCCCGCTGAACGGCTGCCGGAGCGGCGGGCACGTAGGGGGGCTCGAAGAGCCAGAGACCGGCCACGAGGTCGGGCCGCCGGGCGGCGAGCTCGAGCCCGACGACGCCCCCGAAGGAATGGCCGACGACGAGGGCTGGCGGTAGGGGCGCCGCGGCGCCCCCGTCGGCTCCCCTGCCCGCGGCTCCCCTGCCCGCGCCCCCGGCGACGGCCCCCAGGACGGCGACGAGGTCCTCGACGTGGACGCCGACATCGATGGGCTCGAGGGCGTCACCATCGGCGGTTCGCCCCGAGCCGTTCCCCTGGCTCCGTTCCCGGCTCGCCCCGGCCGAGCGGCGGTCGACGGCGAGGACGGTGACGTCGGCTGCGAGCCGTGCGGCGAGGGCGTCGTAGTCGGCCGCCCTCGAGAGGGTGGCGTGGAGGAGCAGGAGGAGCGGCCCGCTGCCCCACCGGCGAACGACGAGGATCGTCCCGTCGGGTCGGGAGACCTCGACGATCGTGGGTTCGCCGACCATCGACGGGCCAGGCCCTCCCCCGCTGGCCCGACCGCTGGACGAGCCCGCCCCTGGGGCGCCGCCCGGCTCGGTTCTGCTGGTCGCCTCGGCCCGCTCGATGAGCTCGGCGACGAGAGGACGCCGGACCTTGCCCGACCCGGTCCGGGGGATCGCGTCGAGTCGGACGATCCGCTTCGGCACCTTGAAGGGAGCCAGGCGCTCTCGGGCGAAGGCGACGAGCTCGGCCTCGACCGTCTCCGCGGGCGCTTCGGCCAGGCGACCCCCCGGCCGGAGGGTGACCGCGGCGACGGGGATGCTCCCCCAGAGCGGGTCGCGACGGCCGACGACGACGGCCTCGGCGACCTCGGGGTGGGCGGCGAGGACGAGCTCGACTTCGGTCGGCGAGACGTTCTCCCCGCCCGAGATGATCCGATCGATCCGTCGTTCGGCGACGACGAGCCGCCCCTCGACATCGAGGCTGCCGAGGTCGCCGCTGTGGAGCCAGCCGCCGCGGAGGACCCGGGCGGTGGCCTCGGGGTCGTCGACGTAGCCGTCGAACAGGGTCGGGCCGGCGACGACGATCTCGCCGACCTCGCCGGGGCGCGCCTCGCCCCCGTCGTCGCGGAGGATCCGGAGCCGGAGGCCCGGCAGGGGCCGGCCGCTCGACCCCGGGAAGGCGGCAGCCTCGGCCGCCGGGAGGGCGGTAACGCCGGAGGCGGCTTCGGTGAGCCCGTAGGTCGGGACGATCGGCAACCCACGCCCCAGGGCCCGCCGAACGAGCTCGGGCGGGATCGGCGCCCCGCCGAGGAGGAGGGCTCGGAGGGCCGGCGCGGGGATGGGACCCGGACCGGCCGCCTCGAGGAGCCGCTCCACCTGGGTCGGCACGAGGGAGACGTGGCTGACCTTCGCCCGAGCCAGGTCGCGAAGGACAGCGGTCGGGTCGAAGCGCTCGTGGACGACGATCGGCAGCCCGGCGAGGGCCGCCCGCAGGACGATCCCGAGCCCGGCCACGTGGGCGAGCGGGAGCGTCGCCAGCCATCGGTCGTCGGCCCGAGGCTCGAGGAAGGCGCCCCAGGCGCGGGCGCTGGCCATGAGGGCTCGATGGCTGAGGAGGGCGGCCCGGGGGAGGCCCGTCGTGCCCGAAGTGAAGAGGATCGCGCCCGGGTCGTCGAGGGCGAGCCTCGGCGACGCCGGTAGGCGAGCGAGTCCGCCGCCGCCTTCGGCGACCGCCGTCTCGAGAGCGCGCCAGTCGACGAGGCGGATCGCCGTCGCCGCAGCCACGGCCGAGGCGACGGGTGCCGTCGTCGCGTCATGGACAAGGAGGGTCGGCCGCACCCGTCGGACGAGGGGCTCGAGTTCGGGGGCCGGAGCCCGCTGCTGGAGGGGCACGAGGACGGCCCTCGCCAGGCGCGCGGCGTGGATGAGGACGATGCTCTCGGCCCCGTCGGCGGCGAGGAGGGCGACGCGGTGGCCGGGCTCGACCCCGAGCCGTCGGAGGGCGTCGGCGGCAGCCGCCGCCCGGGCAGCGAGGGTTCGGTAGTCGATCCGTTCCTCGCCGGCGAGGAGGGCCGTTCGGGCGGGCCAGCGGCGGGCGGCCTCGAGGAGCGGATCGAGCGCATCGGGCGGATCGAGCGGATCGAGGCGCCGAGCGGCCGCTCTTCCGCCCCGGGCGTCCTCGCTCATGGCCCCTCCTCGTCGGGCACACCGAGGCGGTATCGAGCGACGGCCGCCGTGTCGATACCGACACCGAGGCCGGGTCCCGACGGCAGGGCCATCGTTCCGTCGCGCACGTCGAGACCCTCCTCGATGAGGTCGTCGGCGAGGAGCTCCAGGGTGGCCAGGCCGTGGGCCCGTCCGCCGGGGAGGGTGGCCGCGACCTGGAGGGCGGCCGTCAGGCCGATGCCGGTCTCGTAGAGGGTCGATACGACGACGTCGATCCCCCGCTCGGCCGCCGCACTGGCGATGGCCCGGGCGGCCCGAGGCCCGCCGACCCGGCTCGGCTTGACGACGAGGACGTCACAGGCGCCGGCCGCGACGAGCGCCTCGGCCGCCGCCGCATCGGTGACGGCTTCGTCGACGGCGATGGGGACAGGGGAGGTCCGGCGGAGCCTGGTCAGGGCCTCGTGACCCTCCTCGGGGGCGATGGGCTGCTCGACGTACTCGAGGTCGGCCCACTCGAGCGCCCGAAGCCACGCCGCCGCCTCGGCTTCCGGGAGCAGCCCGTTGAGGTCGAGACGGAGGGCGACGTCGGGTCCGACCGCAGCGCGCACGGCACGGAGAACACGGAGGGTGCGGTCGAGGCCAGGCTCCACCTTCAGCTTCAGCGTTCGGATCCCCGTCTTGGTGATGGCCCGGCACTCGTCGGCGACGGCCGCCGGGGCGAGGCCGGTGGTGTCGACGAACCCGTTCACGGGAACGGCCTTTCGGACGGACTCGGCCAGGAGGGCGGCCATGGGACGGCCCGCGAGGCGCCCGACGAGATCGAGGAGGGCGGCCTCGAACCCGGCCTGGACGGCCCGCCCGGCGGCTCCTTCCCCGGCGGCTCCTTCCCCGGCGGGCCCCACTGGGTCCCCGAATGCGGTCGCCGACGGCGCGATCCGGCTCAGGTCGCCGTGCGGCCCTCGGTCGCCGTCCGGCCCGCCGGCTTCGACACCCTCCGCGCCCTGATCGACGGGCCTCCGGAGGAGGGCTTCCCGCAGACTCCGGGCGAGCGCGACGAGGTCCCGCATCGGCGCCAGGGCGACGACCTCGCCCCAGCCCACCGGGCCCTCGTCGCTCATGACCCCGACGAGGAGGAGGTCTCGGGCCGTCGTCTGGCCGCGACCAAGCCGCAGGGGAACGCAGAAGGGCAGGCGGACCCGCTCGAGCCGGACGTCGACGATGGTGGCCATCGCCTCGCACCTCAGCCCGGATCCTGGCCAGGCACGATGATCGGGAGGCCGAACGGGACGTCGGTCCTGGGCGCCGAGCGTTCTCGATTGACACGCTGAGCGAACAGAACGCGGGTTGTGCCGCCCGGCCCGCCCTGGATGACGCCCTCACCGAACAGAACCCCGCCCGGCGCGAGCCGAATGCCCGTTCTGTTCGCCGAGCGTGGCGCCGCGAACGCGAGCGCCCGCACCAGGCCCGTTCTGTTCTGCTGAGAGTGACACAGCCGCCAGGGCCGACGCTCTCGGGCACGTCTCGTTCGCCGAGCCTGTCACGGCCGCCACCCCCGTCTCGACCGACCCACGAGACCTCCCCTCACCCGCTAGCGCCGAGCGCCAGCCCGAGGGCGAAAAGGGACGAGAACACGAGCTGCGCCCGTGCCGTCCGTCGGAGGACCGGGTTCAGGACCCGCGGATCGGACGCTCCGAACACCTCGGCGACGAGCCGCCAGCCGAGTGGCACGACGAGGAGCGGCAGGAGCCCTGGCCAGCCGACCGCACCGCCGACGACGAGCCCCACCGGAACCACGAAGGCGACGACCCAGAGCGCCGCGTACTCGGCCCGCGCGAACGGCGCCCCGAAGCGGACCGCCAGGGTGAGCTTCCCCGCCCGGGCGTCCGAGTCGATATCCCGGAGGTTGTTCACGACGAGGATCGCCGTCACGAGACACCCCACCGGCACCGCCGCCACGAACCCCAGCCACGGCCAGACCCCGAGCTGGAGGTACGCCGTCCCGGCGACCGCCACGAGCCCGAAGAAGACGAAGACGAAGACCTCGCCGAGACCCCTGTAGCCGTACGGGAGCGGCCCGCCCGTGTAGGCGATGGCGGCCACGATCGCGGCGGCACCGAGCAGGAGGAGCACCGGCCCGCCGATGGCGACGAGCCCGAGCCCGGCCACGGCAGCCACCCCCACGACGACCGCCGTCCCGACGACGAGCTCCCGCTCGCTCAGCAGCCCGAGGGCCGCCGCCCGCGGCGGCCCGAGGCGATCGGCCGCGTCGGCGCCCCGCCGGAAGTCGAAGAGGTCGTTGGCCAGGTTCGCCGCGACCTGGAGGAGGACGGCGACGACGAGGCAGAGAAGCGCCGGCAGCGGTAGAAAGACGCCCTCCCCGACGGCTACTCCGAGACCGACGAGGACCGGACCCACGGCGGCCGGGAGCGTCGGCAGGCGGACGGCGAGGCGCCAGGCGGCGAACCTCCCGGGCCTCTCAGGTCTCCCGGGCCTCCCGAGCCCAGCGGGCCTGCCGGGCCGCCCGGCCCTCTCGACCCCCGTCATCACGGCCGCCGCGGGAACTTCCGGAAGTCGGGCCGTCGCTTCTCGAGGAAGGCCCGACTCCCCTCGTGGGATTCCTCGGTCATGTAGAAGAGCATCGTCGCGTCGCCGGCGAGCTCCTGGAGCCCGGCCAGACCATCGACGTCGGCGTTGAAGGCCCGCTTCAGGAAGCGGATCGCCGTCGGGCTCTTCTCGAGGATCTCGTTCGCCCAGCGAATTCCTTCGGCCTCGAGCTCGGCCAGGGGGACGACGGCGTTGACGAGCCCCATCTCGAGGGCCTCGCGGGCCGTGTACTGGCGGCAGAGATACCAGATCTCGCGGGCCTTCTTGTGGCCGACAATGCGGGCCAGCATCGTCGCCCCGTAGCCCGCGTCGAAGGAGCCGACCTTCGGGCCCGTCTGGCCGAAGATGGCGTTCTCGCTGGCGATGGTCAGATCGCAGATGACGTGGAGGACGTGCCCGCCCCCGATGGCGTAGCCGTTGACGAGGGCGATGACCGGGATCGGCAGGCTCCGGATGAGCCGCTGGAGGTCGAGGACGTTGAGCCGGGCAATCCCCTCCTCATCGGCGTAGCCGGCGATCGTCTTGTACCGCTGGTCGCCGCCCGAGCAGAAGGCCTTCTCCCCCGCCCCGGTGAAGAGAACGACCCCGATGGAAGCGTCGTCCCGGACGTGCCGGAAGGCGTCGATGAGCTCGCTCACCGTCTTCGGTCGGAAGGCGTTGTGGACCTCCGGGCGGTTGATGGTGATCTTGGCGATCCCGGTCCCGGAGTGTTCGTAGCGGATGTCCTCGTAGGTCCGGACCTCCGTCCAGCGGACCTGGAGTTCGTCTGTCATCGACCTCACCCTCACTGCTTAGCGGGGGAACCCGCAGTTACGACCGCGCCGACACGCCCCGGCGACGCCTCCACCCCGGCAAGCGCCTCCTCGACGGCCAGCCCGACCGCCTCGGCGATCCGTCGGTGGAGCTCGACGTTCCGGGAGCGGTCCGTCCGGAGTCGAAGGACCCGAATCCCCGGCCG
Source organism: Chloroflexota bacterium (assembly GCA_026004015.1). Classification (GTDB taxonomy): domain Bacteria; phylum Chloroflexota; class Limnocylindria; order Limnocylindrales; family CSP1-4; genus BPIH01. Next base: position 140,970 of record BPIH01000003.1, read on the forward strand.
CTCGAGGCTCGCCGCGACCGCCCGTCCAACGGCCTCGCCGACCCGCCCGGGGGCGAGTTCCTCGGTCTCCGCTCCGAGGGCCCGAGCCACGGCCAGGACGTTCACCCCGTGGGGCGTCCCGAAGAGCTCCTCGAAGTGGGCCGGCAGCCCGACCTCGGGACGCTCCGTCGTCGCCTGGGGGAGGAAGGAGAAGATCCCCCCGCCGTCGTTGTCGACAACGACGATCGTCGCCCGGAGGCCGGGCGCCCGGATCGTGGCCAGCGCGTTGAGATCGTGGAGGAACGACAGGTCGCCGACGACGGCGAGGACCGGCGCCCCGGAGGCCGCCGCACCGAGGGCCGAGGAGACGACCCCGTCGATCCCGCTCGCCCCCCGGTTGCCGAGCCAGCGGATCGCTCGAGGACTGAGGGCCAGGTAGGCATCGAGATCGCGGACCGGCATCGAGTTCCCGACGTAGACGATCGTCCCCTCGGGCAGCCGGTCCGGCAGATCGAGGACGACCTCGCCCTCGAAGAGCTCGCCGAGCCCGGTCGCCGTCGCGACGATCGCCCCCGCCGCAGCTCGATCGACGGCCCGCCAGGCGGCGATCCAGTCCGACCCGCCGACCGAGGCGCTGCCCTCGCCCCGACCGCCGGCGGCGAGCGGTCGCACCGCCTCGGCCAGAGCCGTCGCCAGGGCAGCCGGCTCGGCCTGGACCATCGTCCCCGGCAGGAGGGTCGGCTCGTTCCAGCCGCCGTCGTCGACGACGATCTGCGGCGCCGCCGTCTCCACGAGATACCCCGCGAGCGCCTTCGACGTCGGCGTCGCTCCGAAGCGAAGGACGAGGTCGGGTCGGAGCGCGGCCCGGGCCCGTTCGGAGCGGAGGACGAGATCGGCGTGGGCAACGACGTTCGTCCGATCGTGCGGCCCCGTCCGGAGGTTCGCCAGGCCGTCGGCGAGGATCGGCGCCCCGACGGCCCGCGCCAGCTCGACGAGCGCCGCCGCTCCGCCGGGTCGGTCGAAGGGCCCGCAGACGAGGAGCGGCCGGCGGGAGGCAGCAAGGCGCTCGGCGAGGGCCCGAAGCGCCTCCTCGTCGAGACGGCGGACGCCGGCGACCACGCTCGTGTGGGGCGCTGCCTCCGGATCGGGTGAGAGCGATCCGACCGGGACGAGCGGCTCCCGGAACGGCCAGTTCACCTGGACCGGGCCCGCCGGCGGAGCGGCTGCCGTCGCCACGGCCCGGCCCGCGACCCAGCGGACGTGGGCCTCGGCGTTCGGCCCGGCCTCCGGCACCGGCAGCTCGACGAACCACTTCGCCCGGCTGCCGTAGAGGTGGACCTGATCGATGGTCTGGTTCGAGCCCCGATCGCGGAGCTCGGGCGGCCGATCGGCGGTGAGCACGACGAGGGGGACTCGGGCCTCGCGGGCCTCGGTGACCGCCGGAGCGAAGTTCACGGCCGCCGTCCCCGAGGTCGAGAGGAGGACGACCGGTCGCCGCGCCGCCCGGGCCAGGCCGAGGCCGAAGTAGGCGGCCGCCCGCTCGTCGAGGTGGACGAAGACCCGCAGCCCCGGATGGGCTCGGAGGGCGAGGGCGAGGGGCGTCGACCGCGAGCCCGGGCAGACGACGGCCTCCCGGACGCCGGCGCCGACGAGGGCCTCGACGAAGGCGCGGAGGGGCTCGGCCGGCGTCCCGCTCATCGGTCGTCCGCTCCCTCGAACCGCCCGAGGGCGCCCGCCAGGGCGGCCAGCTTCAGCTCGGACTCCTCCCACTCCCGATCCGGCTCCGAATCGGCGACGATCCCGCAGCCGGCGAAGAGGCTCGCCCGAGCACCCGAGACGACCCCCGAGCGGATCCCGACGACGAACTCGCCGTCGCCGGCCAGATCGACCCAACCGACCGGACCCGCGTACCAGCCCCGGTCGAGCCCCTCTTCCTCCTCGATGTAGGCGAGGGCGGCTTCGCGCGGCCAGCCGCCGACGGCCGGCGTCGGGTGGAGACGGCCGACGAGACCGAGGATCCCGCCGTCGGCCCGAAGTCGGCCCGAGAAGCGGGTCGCCAGGTGCTGGACCGTCGCCAGCCGGACGACGCGCGGGTTCGGCTCGACGATGACCTCCTCAGCGAGCGGAGCGAGGGTCGTCCGAAGCATGTCGACGACGACGGCGTGCTCCTCGCGATCCTTCTCCGAGGCGAGGAGATCGGCGGCGAGGGCCTCGTCCTCCTCGGGACTCGATCCCCGTCCGACCGTGCCGGCCAGGGCCACGGTCTGGAAGGCCCGACCCCGGACCTCGACGAGTCGCTCCGGCGAGGCCCCGAGGAAGACACGCTCGTCCCCGGGCCGCCTCCTCGAGAGGGCGAAGATCGTCGAGGCCGGGGCCGTCGCCACGAGCCGCCGGAGGACGGCCGCGACGTCGATCGGGCCGTCGGCGGCGAGATCGACCCGCCGGGCGAGGACGATCTTGTCGAGGCGACCGCGGCTCACCGCCCCTGCCGCCCGGGCGACGGCCGACTCCCAGGTCGTTCGATCGGGGATCCGGGCGGTGACCCGGAGGAGGGCACCACCCACCGGGGGGCCGTCGATGTCACCGTCCGCCACCGCGTCAACGCCGCCGAGGACGCCCTCGGCGAGCGCTTCGACGGCGCCGATCTCGGCCACCGGATCCGTTCCCGGCTCGAGGACGAGGTTCGACGTGAGGATCGCCTCGTCACCGGTCCCCGCCACGACGAGCCGGGGCAGGCGGAGCCAGCCGTCATCGAAGCCGTGCCAGGTCGGGTCGCGCACGGAGGCGGGAACGAACGCCGCGCCGCCGACGAGCCTGGGGCCCACGCCCGGACGGCCTGCGGCCGGACCACCGACGATCGCCGCTGCGGCGAGCTCCCGACGGACGGCCTCGGCCCGCTCGAACCGCCCGTCGCCGGCGAGGCGGACGGTCGCCGCGGCGCCGAACCCGACGAAGCACGCCCCTGCGAGGGGCTGACACCAGAAGGCCAGGTCGGCCCCGCGTCGGAGGGCTCGCCAGGCGACGTCGATCGGGTCGATCGGCGGAGCGAGGACCGAGGCGCTCACGATCCGGCGGCGGTCCGGATTGCCGAGCCGGACGAGCCGCTCGAGCTCGCCGATGAGCTCGCCGATGAGAAGGGTCCGATCCGACCTCGGGGCGACCGGCCACCCGCGAAGCACGGTCATCGGTTCGGGAGCTCCGCGAGTCGCTCCTCCGGGACGCCGACGCTCCGCAGGAGCAGGAGCCGAAGGGTCGGGTAGGCGCGCTCCAGGGGCGGCGGCCGATCGGCGACCAGCCAGCGGAGGACGACCTCGTGGATCGCCCCGAACCAGGCGCTCCCGGCGACGTTCGCATCGAGGGGCGCAATGACCCCCTCGGCGACGGCCCGATCGAGGTAGCCGGCGATGAGCTCGGCGAAGCGCTCGTGGAGCCGGAGGAGCTCGGCCCGGAACGGCCGTCCGGCCCCCAGGGCATCGACGAGGAGGAGACGGGCCATCGAGCGATGGCCGGCAAAGGTCCGGAGGACGGTCCAGATGGCGGCGTCGGCCTGGAGGACGGGGTCGGTCTCGCGGGCGACCTCCCGTTCGACCTTCGCCACGAGGCGTTCGGCGGTCGAGCGGATGAGCTCGCGGAAGATCGACTCCTTCGTCGGGAAGTGGAAGTACACCCCGCCCTTGCTCGTCGCCGCCTCCCGGGCGATGTCGTCGACGGCGGCGTCGCGGTAGCCGGCCCGACTGAAGACGTGGGCGGCAGCGTCGAGGATCCGTTCCCGTCGCTGGCGGGAGCGCTCGGCCGGCGAGCCTCGGGCGTCGGTCGTCATGGCCATCAGTGTACCGACCGACCGGTCGGTCGGTATCGGGCCGGCATCAGCAGCGCCTGCGATCAGACCGACTGGCCCCCCGGGTGGCCGCAGCCCGCTCGAACCTCAGGCCACCAGCTTCAGCTCAGGGGGACCTGGCGTCCGGAGCAGCTCGACGGCTGATGTCACCGCCGGATTGACCCGGATCCGGGCCACGAAGGCAGCCGCGAGGGCGTCCCGGCCGTCACCATACGTGACGTAGATCGTCTGCCACGAACTCAATCCCAATCTGGCAGCCGTCCCTTGCCCCGCGCCCTCGAGGCGACCGATACTGGCCTGGAGGCGCCGGTAATCTCGATCAGCCTTCCGGGACCCTCCGACCGCAGACGACCTCCGGGTCGAGCCGCACCAGCGACGAACCGCCCACCGCCCTGGAGATCAGCCGATGAACACGATCCTCGTCGACCTCTTCCGGCACCACCGATGGGCCAACGAGCAGATGCTCGCCGCCTGTCTCGCCCTCACGGCCGACCAGCTGGCGACCGAGACTCCCGGGACGTATGGCCGCCTCGACCGGACCCTCCGTCACCTCGCCCGGGCCGAGGGCTGGTACCTGAACCTCCTCGCCGGCTGGACGGACCCCGAGGGGGACGTCCTCGCCCGGGGTACGACCGACTTCCCCGGCGTGCCCTGGCTCATGGAGTGGATGCGCCGCACCGGCGACGCGCTCGTCGACGTCGCCCGCTCGATGACGCCCGATGCGACCATCCGCGACGAGGACGGACGACCGTATCCGGCCTGGGTCGTCCTCCTTCAGGCCGCCTACCACGCCACCGAGCACCGACAGCAGATCGCCACAGCCCTGGCGAGCCTCGGCATCGAGCCGCCGGAGCCCGACCTCTGGGCCTTCCAGGAGGCCCGCGAGCGGGGCGAGGTCGAGGTCGAGCCGGGATCGGCATAGCCCGGATCGACGGTGGCGAGGCTCGCGCCCTCGCGCCGACCAGTCGCCGGCACGCCGGCGCCCGGGCCGGGCACGGCCCGGGTCAGCGGCTCATGAGCCGGCCTCGAGATCGAGGCAGACGATAGGCCGCGGCTTCGCGCCGCCGATCGGCCGCGAGTGGCCGGCGACGGAGAAGCCGGCCGCCTCGAACATCGACAACGTCCCGGTGTAGGCGCTCGCGGCCGGGATCCGACCGTGGCTCGCGTCGGCCGGGTACACCTCGAGGGCCGGCGCGCCGCGAGCCCGGGCGAACTCGACGGCCGCCCGAAGGAGCGCCGGGGCGATGCCCCGCCCCCGGAGGCGCCGGGCGACGACGAAGCAGACGATCGACCAGACCGGGCCATCGTCGAGGGGCGCGAGGACCTTCGAGTGGGTCAGGCGCTCGAAGCTCGAGCGCGGGCCGAAGCTCACCCAGCCGACCGCCTCGTCGCCGACGTCGGCAAGGAGGCCCGGCGGCCGATCCTGGGAGGCGAGGGCGCGGAGGCGCTCGCGGTGCTCGGCGACCCCAGGCAAGGAGATTTCCTTGGCGCGGACGCGGTACCAGGCGCACCCGCGCCGGCGCGGATCGCCGCCCTGCTCGAAGAGGGCGACGAGGTCAGGCCACGCTCCAAGCGTGACCGTGCAACTCGTCGGGCACGCGGCGCCGAAGACGACGGAGATCGACGGCCATGTCAGCGGGGCGAGGAACGACAGGCGGCCGACGTGTAGGAACCGGCCCCGGCCAGCCCAACGCGGAGAGCTGGCTCCGGCGGCAGGACTCGAACCTGCGACCAAGCGGTTAACAGCCGCCCGCTCTACCGACTGAGCTACGCCGGAGCGCCCATCGCCCGCCGCGGCGGGGATGACCCGCCGGTGGGCGCCCGGGTGAGGATAGCACGAGCTCGAACGGCTCGACCCCGCCGGCGAGGTCGGCCGAGCCCCGACCGCCGGCGGCGCCCGATCGGACCGCCGACCCCCGTCAGCCCACCGCCCTTCGGACGAGAGCCCGGATCCGCTCCTCGACCTCGGGTGTGAGCGCCGTCAGGGCGTAGGCGGTCGGCCACATCACCCCGTCGTCGAGCTTGGCCGCCTGATCGAAGCCGAACGTCGCATAGCGGACCTTGAACTTCGAGGCGGCCTGGAAGAAGCAGATCACCTTCCCGTCCTTCGCGTAGGCCGGCATTCCGTACCAGGTCCGCGGGGCGAGCTCGGGAGCGACCTCCTTCACGATGGCGTGGATCCGTTCGGCCATGGACCGGTCGGGCTCCGGCATCTCGGCGATCTTGACCAGGACGTCCCGCTCGCCGTCGCCCGTGCCCGCCCCCGACCGCCGCCGCTGGGCAGCCTTGCGCTCCGCGACGAGCTCCTTGAGGGCCGCCCGCTCCTCGGCCGTCAGGCCCGCGGCCGTCTCGTCGGCCGCAGCTGCGCTGTCGATATCGTCGGTGCCCTCGGGATCTGGCATGGCTTCCTCCTGCGGCGATCGACCGGCTCCTGCCGGCGGCCGATCATGCTATGCCAGACGGCGGCTCCTGTCGCCTACGCCGCCAGGCTCCGGTCGTCGAGGCTGAGGCCGAGCCGGAGCGCCAGCTCGACCGCCCGCCGCCACTCGTCGCGGCTGATCCGGCGATCGATCTCCGGGAACTCGTCGGTCGCGTCGACCCGGGCCGCCGGCCGGTACTGGGCCATGAGGTTGACGTACGTCCCCGGCCCGAGCTCGTCGGCGATCCAGCGGAGGATCGCCTCGGTCTCCTCGAGGAGCCCTGGCATGACGAGGTGGCGAAGGAGGAGACCCCGAACGGCGAGGCCGCGCTCGTCGACGGTGAGCGGGCCGACCTGGCGGTGCATCTCCTTGATCGTCGTCCGGGCCACGGCGGCGTAGTCGGCCCGCCGCAGGTATCGGCGACAGGCGGCCTCGCTCCAGAGCTTGAAGTCGGGCATGTAGATCGAGACGATGCCGTCGAGGAGCCGGAGCGAATCGAGGGAGTCGTAGCTGCTCGTGTTGTAGACGATCGGCAGCCGAAGGCCCCGCCCGACCGCCGCCGGCAGCGCCTCGAGGATCTGGGGCACGACGTGCTCGGGCGTTACCCAGTTGATGTTGTGGCAGCCCTGGGCCTGCAGCTCGACCATGACCTGCCCGAGCGCGTCCGGCCCCAGGGCCTCGCCCCGGACGTGGTGGGAGATGTCCCAGTTCTGACAGAAGACGCAGCGGAGGTTGCAGCCCGAGAAGAAGATCGTCCCCGAGCCGTTCCAGCCGCGGAGGCAGTCCTCCTCGCCGAAGTGGGCGAAGGCGGAGGCGACGATCGCCCGTCGACCGATCCCGCAGAGACCGACCCGGTCCGCCCGCCGGTCGACCCGGCAGGCTCGCGGGCAGACCCGGCAGACCGGGCCGAGGAGCCGGAGGGCGTCCGCGGCCCGCCGCTCGAGCTCGCCGCTCCAGGCCAGCTCGACATAGGGCGGCGGCGGCCCATGGGGGACCGGGTCGGCGGCCTCGAGTGGGATCCGACGGCGGCGCATGGCTGGTTCCTCGGCCGAATCGTACGCCTCTCTACCGAGGGCCGCTCTCCTCGCCGGGCGGACAGCCCTCGGTCGAACCGGTTCAATCGGCGAGGGGGTTCCGCCAGCGGATCTCGGTGAAACGGGCGAAGTCCGTGTCGGCCGACCAGATCTCGAGACCGTGCTCCAGGGCGAGGGCGGCGAGGTGACCATCGGGGATGAGGTTGCCGGTGAGCCCGTACTTGCTCACGAGCTGACCGAAGATCTGCCCGTGCTCCGGAGTAGGAACCGGAGTCCAAACGACGGGGACCGCGAGCCAGTCTGCCACGAACCGCCAAGCCTCCTCCGGCTGGAGCGGTCGCTCGGTCGCCCGGGGGTGGGTCGCGATCCGGACGAAGGCGACGAGCGACTCCCACGGCAAGCCGACCCGTCGGGCCCCGAGGAGCTGGTCGGTTAGCCAGGCCTTCGCCTGCCGGTGATGGCGCGATCGCGAATCGACGGCATGGAGGAGGATGTTCGCGTCGACGAGCATCAGCGGCGGTCGGGTTCGTCGAGCTGCTCGAGGGCCTCGGCAACGTTCGTCACGTCGATTCGCAGCCCGATCGGGGCCGTCCGCTGGCGGTACGCGGTCCGCGGTCGACGCGCCGCGAGACCCGCCCGGACGAGCTCGTTCACCGCCTCGCTCAGACCGACCCCCCGTTCGCGGCGGAGACGTTCGACGGCAGCCCTGACATCGGGATCCAATGTGATGGTCGTCCGCATGCGCTCATCCTAGCATCTTGATGCACATCTGCCCTCCATCGACACTGACGGCATCGACACTGACGGCATTGGGCGGGAAGGTGCGAGGCCTGGTCGCACCCGCTCGACTCGGCGGGAGCTTCGACGCCCCCGCGCCCGCTACGGGAAGCGCCGGACCGCGTCGATGAGGAGCTCGGTGAAGCGACGCCGATCGAGGGCGACCCCCACGTCGGCGTTCGCCGGCCGGTCCGTCCGACCCGCGAAGTCGACGACGGTGCGGCCCCGCGTCAGCTCGCTCACCGTCTCGACGTCGACCCGCCCCCGCCGCGTCTCGACGAGCCCGAGGCCGAGGACGTGGGCAACGGCGACGGCATCGTGGATCGGGGCGCCGTCCCAACCGTAGCGGTCGCGGTGGTAGCGGGCGAAGTAGCGAAGGAGGTCGGCGAAGACCGCCCCGGTTCGGTTGCCGAGGGCGGCGAGTCGATCGGCATCGGCGAGGGTCATGATCGCCTGGTGGGTGACGTCGAGGCCGATCATGGCGATCGGAAGGCCCGAGTCGAAGACGATCGCCGCCGCCTCGGGGTCGACCCAGATGTTGAACTCCGCCGACGGCGTCCAGTTGCCGGCCCCGACGGCACCGCCCATGAGGCAGATCCCGCCGACCTTCTCGGCGGCGAGCCGGCGGTAGCTCGACAGGAAGAGGGCGACGTTTGTCAGGGGACCCGTCGGGACGAGGGTGACGGGGACCGCCGAGCTCTCGACCATCCGGGCTATGAACTCGACGGCCGGCTCGGCGACGGGCTCGCAGGCGGGCTCCGGCAGGTCCGCTCCCTCGAGGCCGCCCGGGCCGTGGACGACGCTCGCCACCTCGAGGGGCCGCCGGAGCGGGCGCTCGGCGCCGGCCGCGACGGGGACGTCGGTCCGATCGGCGAGGGTGAGGACGGCCAGGGCGTTCCGGGTCGTCGCCGCCGAGGGGGGCGTTTCCGGCGACCGTCGTCACTCCGAGGAGGCGGACCTCCGGTCGGGCGAGGGCGAGGAGGAGGGCGAGAGCGTCGTCGTGGCCGGGATCGCAGTCGAGGATGATCGGCCGGGGACCGGGGTGCTCGTCGAGGGCCTCCTCGAGGGGGTAGGTGGCGGCCTCGGTCTCGGTCCAGGCGGCGAAGCGGATCGGCGGCGGCGCGACGGTCGTCGGCATGGCCCGATCGTACGCGATCACGGGTCGGTTTCGCCCATCGAAGGGCCGGCTCTCCGGTGTCGAGGGCCTCGGGGACCGCCGACCGCCTCACGCGGGCAGCAGGGTCAGGGCGTCGACGTGCCGCGGCCGTAGGACCGAGAAGTGCCGGCGGTCGAGGGTCACCAGCTTGGGCTCGCCGAGGCACTCGACGATGGCGAGCACGGCCGCGTCGACGAAGCCGATGTCGAGGTCGGCGTAGCGGTCGCAGAGCGACCGGATCCGCGGGTAGTCCGACGGCGCGACGTCCTCGACCCGGTACGACCCGGCATTGATGTCGTCGAGGAGGGCGACGAGGACGCCGGGATGGAGGTGGCGATGGATGAGGGCGTCGACCTCGACGAGGACCGGGGCCGGAGTGACGAGGGGCTCCGTCGACCCCTCGATGAGGGCCCGGCAGGCAGCGTGGTCCGCGTCGGACCGATCGAGGGACGCGTAGAGGGGGCCGGTGTCGAGGATCAGCGCCATGCCCGTGGCTCGGGTCGCTCGTGCCCCGAGTGGCGAGCGACGTCCCGCAGGCCGGACGAGCCGATGCCGAGGCTCCGGGGTCGCGGCCGGCTCGTGGCGATCTTCTCCTCGATCGCCTCGCAAATGAGGGCGGCCATCGAGATCCCCCGCTCGGCGGCGAGCCGGCGGAGGCGCGCGGCAACCTCCTCGGGGAGCATGATTGTGGTGCGATGCATGCCATAATGATGTCGGTATCGGCAGCAATGGCGGTCCCTTCGGTGGCGTCGTCCCGGCCCGTCGACTCGTCGCGGCGCCGAACCTGCGATCCTCTCGCCCGTGCTGAAGCGACCGCTCCGCCACCACCCTCCGTTGCCGCGGCTGGCCGCCGCCCGGGCCGCCGTCGCTGCGGCCGCGATCCTCCTCTTCATCGCGCAACCCCTCGCCGGCCAGCGCGTCCTGCCGGTCTTCGGCGGCGGGCCCGGGACGTGGGCAGCGACCCTCGCCTTCTTCCAGCTCGCCCTCCTCGCCGGCTACGGGTACGCCCACCTGGTCCTCGGGCGCCTCGAAGGTCGTCGGAGCAGGATCGTCCACGCTGTCTTCGCCGCCGTCGCCCTCGGGGCGACCTCCCTCAGCTTTGTCGACCCGGCAGCACTCCGGCCGCCGGGCCTCGAGCCGACCATCGGCGTCCTCATCGTCCACGCCGCCAGCGTCGGGCCGGCCGTCGTCTTCCTCGCCGCCACGACGCCCCTCCTCACCGGCTGGCTCGCCGCGGCTCGACTCCGCCGGCCGCCGGCGGGCGATGGTCGGGCGACCGACGAGCGCGGACGGCCGCCCGAGCCGCCGCCCCTCCACCGGCTCTACGCCGCCAGCAACGCCGGCGCTCTCGCCGCCCTCCTCCTCTACCCGACCGTCCTCGAACCGAGCCTCGGACTGACGGCGACGCACCGGCTCTGGCTGGCCGGGCTCGTCGTCGTGGCCGTCCTCGTCGCCGCCCTCGGCCTGGCCCAGGCCCTCCGCGGCGGAGCCTCCGGCGACGCGCCAGCGCCCGGTGCACCTGCGAGCGACGACCCGGCCACCGTCGGTCCACCGGGCCGGCCGGTGGGGATCGGCCGCTGGGTCCTCCTGGCCGCCATCCCGGCCGGCCTCCTCAACGCCTCGACGACCCTCCTCACCCTGGACCTCGGCGCGGTGCCCCTCCTCTGGGTCCTCCCGCTGGGGGTCTACCTCGCCACCTTCGTCCTCGCCTTCTCGGCCCCCGGGGACCGGCTCGGCGAGCGGGTGGTGCGGTTCGCCCCCATCGCCGCCACGTTCCTCTGGCTGCCCCTCGCCTCCGGCGCTCCCTGGTCGGTCCTGCCCCTCCTCGCTGTCGTCCTCGGCGGCCTCTTCGTCGCCGGCCTCGCCCTCCACGGCGCCCTTGCTGCCGCCCGTCCACCGGAACGGGACCTTTCCCGCTTCTACCTCGCCCTCGCCGTCGGCGGCGCCCTCGGAGGGTCCTTCGCCGGGATCCTCGCGCCGCTCGTCTTTCCCGACCTCTGGGAGCTGCCCATCCTCCTCGTTGCGGCGATCCTCGTCGGCGCCTGGCCGAGACGCCAGGACGCCCGGCGAGACCGGCGCCGCGACCGGTACGCCCGAGGGCGACCGACGTCCGTCGGGCCGACCGCGGGCGCCCCCTCCCCGCCGTCCATCGACGACCGGACCCCACCTCGCCCGGGCTGGTTCGATGCCGCCGTCTGGCGCCTGAACCGCTACGTCCTCGCCGGCGTCGTCGTCCTCTTCGCCCTCGTGGCCGACCAGGCGCCCGGCGCCGACGCGGCCATCGCCTGGTTCGTGGCCGGCGCCGTGGTCCTCGCCGTCGGCGGACGCCCGATCCTCCTGGCCGGCGGCACGGCCGTCGCCCTCGCCGCCGCCCTCCTCGCCACGCCGCAGCCGAACCTCTTCGCCGCCCGAAGCTTCTTCGGCATCCTCGAGGTCCGGCCGTCCCCGGACCGGAGCGTCACCCAGCTCTGGAACGGGACGACCCTCCACGGCACCCAGCCGACCGACCCGGCCAGGCGCCTCCAGCCGACCGGCTACTACGTCGAGGCGGGCCCGGCCGGCGACCTGTTCCGCGTCCTGCGAGCCGGCCCGGAGGCTCGGCTCGACGTCGGGGTCGTCGGCCTCGGGGTTGGCGGTCTGGCGGCCTACGCCGAGAGCGGCGATCGCTGGACCTTCGTCGAGGTCGATCCGCTCGTCGTTCGGATCGCCACCGATCCGGCGCTCTTCACCTACCTTGCCTCGGCCCGAGCCTCCATCTCTGTCGACCTCGACGACGGACGCCTCGCCCTCGCCCGGACCGCCGCCGGTGCCTTCGACCTCCTCGTCCTCGACGCCTTTGCCTCCGACGCCATCCCGACCCACCTCGTCACCGCCGAGGCGATCGCCGACGCCCTCCGGACAGTCCGGCCCGGCGGCCTCCTCGCCGCCCAGCTCTCGAACCGCTACTACGACCTCGTCCCGGCGGTCGCCGGGGCAGCCGAGGCGGCCGGGGCGCGGGTCCTCGTCCGCGACTACCGCCCGTCGGCGGTCGAGGTGGCGGCCGGCGCCTTCCCGTCGCGCTGGCTCGTCGCAACGCGATCGGGAACGGCCCTCGACGAGCTGGCCGCGGCCGGTTGGAACCCGGTCGGGGCGGCCCCGCCGCTCACCGACGACCGGCCGAACCTCCTCCGCTTCCTCCGTTGGTCGTTCGGCTGACCGTCGGCGAGTCGCGCCTCGGGGCGGCGATCCTCGGCCTCGCCGCCGTCGTGCGCCGGCGGTGAAGACCATTCGAGGTACCCGGCTTCGGGTCGGAGACTGGCGGGTCATGTCCGACGTCATCGACGGCGACGGAGTGATCCTCGTGCTCGGCATCGTCCATCAGAGTGACCTCGAGCGTTGGCTGCGCGGACGCTGACGTCGCCTCGTCGACGTACCGGTGGCCCCACGGATGATCGCTTGCCCGGTCCGCTCGAGGACGCGCCCCGCCGGGATCGCCCGCCAGACCCGCGAGGCCTCGCCCGCCAGCGCTTCCCGCTGCCACGGGGCGGACCCTCGGTCGCTCGGTACACTCCACCTCCGAAAGGAGCGTCCCTGCCGTGTGGTCGTTGCGTCGTTCGCTCGTCCTCCCGACCCCCGAGACGGCTCTACCCGGCCGCCCCGAGCCGATCGTGACGCCTGGCCGGCACGCCGTCACCGGCCGACCCCTGGCCGAGCCGTATCCGGCCGGCCTCGCCGTCGCCGAGTTCGCCCTCGGCTGCTTCTGGGGCGCCGAACGGCGCTTCTGGCAGACCCCCGGGGTCTGGGTCACGGCCGTCGGCTACGAGGGCGGGCTGACGCCGAACCCGACGTACGAGGAGGTCTGCACCGGGCGAACCGGCCACGCCGAGACGGTCCGGGTCGTCTACGACCCCGACGCGGTCTCGTACGCGACGCTCCTCCGGGTCTTCTGGGAGGCCCACGACCCGACCCAGGGAATGCGCCAGGGCAACGACGTCGGGACCCAATATCGATCGGTCATCTTCGTCCGGAGCGCCGCGGAACGCGCCCTCGCCGAGGCCTCGAAGGCGGCGTACGAGGCTCGCCTCCGGGCCGCCGGGTACGGGCCGATCACGACCGAGATCGTCGGCCCGCCGGCGCCGCCCTTCTACTTCGCCGAGACCTACCACCAGCAGTACCTGGCGAAGAACCCCGACGGCTACTGCGGCCTCGGCGGAACCGGCGTCGCCTGCCCCGTCGGGGTGTTCGCCCCCGAGGTCGAGCTGCCGTGAGCCGGGCCCTGACCTGCGAGCGGCCGTCCCCGGCGGCTCGGGCGGATCGTCGCACCGATGGTTGAGGCGACGCCCGGCTTCGAGGTCTGGCTCGTCCGGCACGGCGAGACCGAATGGGCCCGCCAAGGGCGCCACACCGGGCGGACCGACGTTCCCCTGACCGATCTCGGCCGGGCCCAGGCGCGGGCCCTGGCCGATCGGCTGCGCGGGCGCGCGTTCGGGATCGTTCTGGCGAGCCCCCGGGTGCGGGCCCTGGACACGGCGCGCCTGGCCGGCTTCTCGGACGTCGTCGAGGTCGACCCCGATCTCGCCGAGTGGGACTACGGGGCCGACGAGGGTCGCACGACTCTCGACATCCAACGGGAGCGGCCGGGTTGGTCGATCTGGGACGCGGGCCCCCGGGACGGGGAGTCGATCGACGCCGTCGCCCGCCGGGCCGATCGCGTCCTCTCGCGGGTCAGAACTGTCCCGGGAGACGCGCTCCTCTTCGGCCACGGCCACCTCCTCCGGATCCTCGCCGCCCGGTGGCTCGGACTGACTCCGCGCCATGGAGCGCTCTTCGCCCTCTCGACCGCTTCGATCTCCGTCCTCGGGTGGGAGCGGGATCGGCCGGTCCTCCTCCACTGGAACGAACCCGCCGATGGCTCCTGAGGGACGCCGACACCACCCCCTCGTCACCCCGGAGGACCTCCTCGGCCACCTCGACGATCCCGACCTCCGGCTCGCCGACGTCCGCTGGTACCTCGGCCGGCCTGGTGCCGGGCGAGCCGCCTACGAGGCCGGGCACATTCCGGGTGCCCTCTTCGTCGACCTCGACGGCGACCTCTCCGCTCCGGTCGGTCCGGGCCGACACCCCCTCCCCGACCCGGTCGCCTTCGCCGAGCGGCTCGGCGCCCTCGGCTTCGGCTCCGACCACTGGATCGTCGCCTACGACGACGTCGGCGGGATCGTCGCCGCCCGGCTCTGGTGGATGCTCGACGCCCTCGGGCATCCCCGGGTCAGCATCCTCGATGGCGGCCTGGCGGCCTGGCGGGCCATCGGGGGCCCGTTGACGACGGAGGTCCCGAACCGACCCCCCGCCCGCCTCGAGCTGGCCGCACGCTGGGCGAGGACGGTGGACCGGGACGAGCTGCGGCGCCGACTCGGCAGCGTCGTTCTCCTCGACGGCCGGGCTCCCGAGCGCTACCGGGGCGAGATCGAGCCCGTCGATCCGGCGGCCGGCCACATCCCGACCGCCCGCTCGGCGCCGGTGACGGAGAACCTCGGCCCCGACGGCCGCTTCCGGCCGCCCGAGGCGCTTCGAGCGCGCTTCCTCGCCCTCGGCTGTGACGCGGCCCCGGTCGTCGTCGCCTGCGGCAGCGGTGTGAACGCCTGCCACCACGTCCTGGCGATGCGGGTCGCCGGGCTCCCTGATCCGCTCCTCTACCCGGGGTCGTTCTCGGACTGGAGCCGGGCCGGTCTCCCGGTCATCGCCGGCGAGGAACCCGGGTGATCCCCCGAGGCATAGGAACACAGGGCCTGGAGCCACCGGGTCGAGACTGGCACCGGGCAGCCCGGGCGCCAGATCCAGTGAGCAATAGACGCGTTCATTGACTCTTCGTCGCGTCGTCGATATCCTAGGCTCAACGTGCACAAGTGGACTCGGGGGGAGGCTGCGATGAGACACCTCTTGCGGCCGGGAGCGGCGGCCGTGTTGGCGCTCGTTTTGACAGCGCATCCCGCCTCAGCATCCCACATCTTTCACTGGCACGCCGGGTCGGTCTCCAATATCGGTGGGACACCATGCGACCTGACGTGGGAGCACACTGGGTACACGAGCGGGATCGCGGAAGCAGAAACGGTCGAGGTTTCGAGCTGCGACAACGTTCAAGCCATCCTCCGGGTCTACAGAGAAGACGTCGGCTGGACGACGTACTACGGTCCCCAACAGAACGCCTCGAGCACGCTCCGGGTCTCCGCCGTCCTCGACATCGCCTGGCAGAAGGCGTGCGGCAACGCAGCTTGTAACCAGTACGCCTAGCCGATGCGCCGCGTCGTCCTCCTCATGCCACTTCTCACCCTGGCGGCGTGTGGGAATACGACGCCGACGCCAGATTCGGCGCAGACATTCCGGGAGGAGTGGCTCCGGCGGCTGCCGGGCATTCTTCGTGACACGTCGGCCTTCCAGCGTCAGATCCTCGAGGACGGGCAGGTGACAGCGGCCGAGCACGAGCGCGCTCGGCTCGCCTTCATCGGCTGCATCGAAGACGCAGGGGTCCGCATCACGGATCTGGAGCTCGATGAACACGGCCAGATCGACCTGCTTGGAGTCGCTGGAGAAGGCGCCGACGCGACCGTCAAGTCGTGCGAGGAGACGTTCTACGGCGACGTCCGGGAGGCATGGCGAGTCGCCATTCGACCGGACGACACCGAGGAAACCTTCCTCGGTCGCATTGCCGCATGCATGGCTGAGAACGGTTACCGGGTCTCCTCCGATCCGGCGAATTACCTCCAGCTCAAGTCCGAAGCCGAGGGCATTGGACCGGACGCCGAGGGGCAGCTCATCGAGTGCACGAACGCCGTACAGTAGGCCGGTGAGCGAGCCCGAGGCAGCGCTGCCACAGCGATCGCTCGAGCCGCGTTCGGCACAGCGCCTCCGCAGCGGCGGCGTCCAGTCGTCGTTCTCGCGATTCGGTCGACTCATCCCGCGGGCACCCGCGCTCTCGGGTTCCACCCGACTGGGTTGACGTGCGAGCATTTGCCATCCTCGCTGCCCTCGTAGCGATCCCGCTCGCTCTCCTTGTGTTGCTGAGGCTGGCGATCACCGAGCAGCTCGACCGTCTGGCGACGACACCGGAGCCGATCGTGGTCACCGCCGAGGCCGTGGAGCTGCGGGACGAACGAACGGCCCGTGCCGACCTGACCTGGACCGACCCGACCGTCCTCGTCGCTCCGCGATGGGAGGGGCTGGTCACCGACGTGCATCTCGAGCCCGGTGACGTCGTGACCACTGGTCGCAGCGTCGTCTCGATCGATGGCGTCGGCCGAATTGCCGCCACCACGCCCCGGCCGTTCTGGCGGGTCCTCAGGGTGGGCGATCGCGGGCCGGACGTGGCGGCCGCCGAGCAACTGCTCGCCGACCTCCGGTTCCACAACGGGCCGATCGACGACACCTACGATCCGGCTGTCGCCCGGGCAGCGGCGCGATGGGCGGCAAGCCTCGGCCAGCGCTCGCCCGACGGGTCCTTCGACCCCAGTCTTGTGGTCTGGTTGCCGCTCCCGTCGCTTACGGTCGTCGCGGTCGACATTGCATCGGGGCTTCCGGCACCACCACCGGGGACCGTCATCGCCCGCGGCCCGAAGCTGCTCGGCGGCGCCGTGCTCCTCGACGCCAACGATCGACCCATCGTCCTCGACGATCCCTCGGCATGGGAGTTCGTCTACGACGGCAGAGGGTATGCCTTGACCGAGGGGCGGCCGACGAGCCTGCGCCCCGACCTCCTCGCGAACCTGGCCGATGATCTCGCCGAAGACACGACCTCGATTGAGGGCGTGCTGCGGCGGGTCGAACCGGTCGTCTCCATCCTGGTGCCTGCATCCGCTGTCATGGTCAACGCCGGGGGCGACTTCTGCGTCTGGGTGCCGACACGAGACGGCTTCGCAGCCAGACGGGTGGAGGTTGGCCAGGGGACGGTGAATCGGGCCCAGATCCTGTCTGGTCTCGCCGCCGGCGAACCCGTGCTGGCCAACCCCGGAACGTCCTTGGTCGCGCCCGCATGCCCGTAACCCTCCGAGGCGTCGCCCACACCTACGACGGCCAGCATTGGGTTCTGTGGGCCATCGATCTCGATCTCGAGCCGGGGACGGCGACGGCGGTGGTCGGCCCGTCCGGATCCGGCAAGAGCACACTCCTTGCCATCGCCGGTGGCTTGCTGAAGCCCACCCGCGGTGAGGTCCGCTCAGCCGCTCGCGACGGCCGCGGGAGCCCTCGAACGGCATGGATCCTCCAGTCGATGAATCTCCTTCCGCGACGGTCGGCCCTTGAGAACGCGGCCCTCGGACACCTGGTCGCGGGCGGGTCGTGGCGGGAGGCACTGACCGTCGCGCGAGAGGCCCTCGCCAACGTCGGCCTCGATGCTCTCGCCGACCGACCAGCCTATTCCCTGTCCGGAGGCGAGCAACAGCGGCTCTGCATTGCCCGAGCGCTCGTCGCCGAACCGGATCTTCTTCTGGCCGACGAGCCGACAGGACAACTCGACCAGCGTACGTCCGTCGAGATCGCACGGTTGCTCGTCGACGTCCGGCCGAGTGGGACCGCACTCCTCGTCGCGACCCACGATCAGACCGTGGCGTCGGTCTGTCAGCGCGTCCTTGCCCTCGTGGACGGGCAGTTGATGAGGCCGCCATGAGCCCATCGTGGCAACTGACGGAGCTCTGCTTGGAGCCCCTGCGCAACCTCCGGGCTACGCCCGTCCGCACCGCCGTCACCGTCGGTCTTGTGGCCTTGGTCCTCGGTGGCTTAGCCCTCGTCGAGCTCGACGCGACCGAGCGGGTTCTGGCACTGCGGGCGGAGCTCGACGAGCGCGGTGCCCACGTTTTCATCGTCCGGGCCGAAGACGGTCTTCCAGCCGCTCGATGTGAGGCACTCCGGGGGTTGACCGGGGTTCGGTCCGCCGGCGGCGTTCGGCTCTCCGAAACGGTCGCCCCGCTGGTTGCACCGCGGCTCCGCTTCCAGGCAGCAGCCGTCACGACGGGCATCCTGCCTGTCTGGGACCCCGGCTACCGCCAGGCCGAGGGGACCGGCTTCGTCATCGGGAGATCCGTCGCGGACGAGCTCGCCGTCGACTCTGGCGCCAGGCTGACCCTGGCGGACGGACGGCGGGACGTGGTGGCTGGCATCCTCGACGTCGACGACCGCTATCCCGAAGCGGCTCGCTGGATCGTCGAGGTTGTCCCCCCGTCGGGTCGCGTCTCGGAGTGCTGGGTCGAGTTCTTCCCGAGCGCTTCAGGGATTGCAAGGGATCTCCTCGCCGCGTGGTTCGAAGGCCCGGGCAATCAGGTAGAGGTGCGATGGCTTCGGCCGCCTGATGAATTCGCCCGCGATCCAGCGCGTGAGCTCGCCACTCGTCCCCAGGCAGCGGCGTGGCTACCCCTCGGCGGCGTGGTCGGCCTCCTCGCTGCCCTTGTCAGCTGGCTCCGACGATCTGAAGCGGCCCTCTACGCCGTCCTCGGCGTCCGCAACTGGGGGCTGGTGCTCATGGCCCAGCTGGAAGCAGTCGTCGTCGTCTCCTCGGGCTATCTCCTGGGCGTTGCTTGGGCGGCAGCGATCGCCGAGGCAGTGGGGGGGCCCATCGGCCTCGACCAGGTCGCCCTCGCCGGGCGAAGCGCGGCATCGGCTGCCCTCGTGGCGATGCTCGCCGCTCCCGCCGGTGTCATCCCGATCCTTCGATGGCGCGTCGTTGATCTCCTCCGAGATCGCTAGACGGCTTCGTGGTCACCACGAGCGTCGCTCCTGACGGGAGGTCGATGACCTGGGGCGCCGGGAGGCCGGCCGCCGCGAAGAAGCCGAGGAACTCCTCGACGGTCCGGAGCCGCGTGCCCATGAGGAGCTGATCGAGCTGGATTCCGGCGACGAGCTGCCCGTGGAGGGAGCGGTACTCGTCCGGTGTGCTCGGCTCGCACCAGTCGAGGACGACGAGCCAGCCACCCGGGGCGAGCGCCTCCCACCCGGCTCGGAGCGCCCCGACCGGGTCCGCCAGCTCGTGGAGGGCGTACTGGAAGTAGACGAGCCCGAAGGCGCCCGCCCGGCGGGCGATCGAGGCGACATCGGCTTCCTCGATCGTGATCCGGCCGGCGAGGCCGGCCTCGGCGACGTTCCGGCGGGCCCGGGCCGCCGAATCGGGCTGGGCCTCGACGCCGACGAGGGTCGTGGCCGGAAAGCGGCGGGCGACCGCGATCAGCCAGCGGGCGCCGCCGCAATGGAGATCGGCGACGCGCAGGCCCCGCTGGAGGTCGACGACGAGCTCCGGGAGCGCGGCGAGGGCCTCCTCGAAGAAGACGGCGACGTCCTGGAGCGTCAGCCGCTCGATCGAGGCCCGGTAGCGGTCGGGCCGCTCCCGAACGGGGACGCCGGTCCGGAAGACCTCGGCCAGGCGGTCCCAGTCGAGGCTCGCCAGCGTCGCATGGACGAATTGGCCGCCGAGGTACTCGGGGCGGTCCTCGTCGAGGAGGACGACCGCCGTCGGTTCCGGGAGCCGGGCCCGCGACCGTCGAACTCGACGAGGTCGTGGGCGTCGGCGGCGGTCAGCCAGCTCCGAACGTGGGGCACCGAGGCGCCGACGGCATCGGCGAGCGTCTCGGCGTCCAACCCCTCGTCGCCGGCGCGGCGCAGTGCCGCGAAGCAGCCGAGCTCGAGCCCGAGGGCGACGATCCAGGACCGGTAAAACCCGATGAGGCTCGTCAGCAGGTCGTCGAAGCGCTCCTCGTGGCCCATGGCCGGCATTGTTGCATCTGCGCCGAGGGCGCCGTCGGTTCGGTCGGGTAGCGGACGGGTGGCGGGCACGGTACGAGGGCGCGGCGCCGGCCTCGCCCTGGCGCGAAGCGGATCGGGGCCGATCGTGTTTCATGGAAGTGATGGACCATCTCGACGCCGCGAACGCGTCCGCGCGCCGGACGCCGGGCAAGGCAGCGCCGGTCGACGGCCTCGCCCGCGCCCTCGCCCGCGACCTCGACACCGCCTTCGAGCGGCTCGTGCGGAGCGAGGCCGATCGGTGTTTCTCCATCGCCCGTCGCCTCCTCGGCGATCCGCGCGACGCCGAGGAGGTCACCCAGGACGCTTTCCTTCGGGCCTACCGCGCCCTCGCCTCGTACGAGCCGGCCCGAATCGAGGGCCTCGCCCTCCGACCCTGGCTGGCGGCGATCGTCGTCAACCTCGCCCGGAACCGGCGCCGCCGGGCGCGCACGACGGCCGACGGGCGAGCCACCGCCCGGACGGACCGCCACCATCACGACACCCTGCTCGGGGACTCGATGGCCGACCCCGTCGACGTCGACCCGGCCGGATCGCCCGAGGCGGCCCTCCTGCGGCGGGAGGCCGCCGTAACCTGGGCGGCCCTCCTCACCGAGCTCCCGACCCGGTACCGGCTGCCGCTCGTCCTTCGCTACGTCGGCGACCTCTCGACGTCGGAGGTCGCCGCGGCCCTCGGGCGGCCCGAAGGGACGGTCCGGGCGCAGCTCCATCGGGGGCTCCAGCAGCTCCGGGCCGCCTATCTCGCCACGGATCAGGACGCGGCCGCCGAGCGGCCGATCGACGAGGAGACGCGATGACGACGACACGAACCGGCCGGCGACCCGGCCCCGACCTCGACACCGTCGCGGCGGCGCTCGGCCAGCTCCGACTCGCGGCTCCCGAAGGCGTCGCCGAGGCCGTCCTCCGAACCCTCGGCCTCGCCGACGGCTACGACCGCCTCCCGACCTCGATCGGGGACGTCTTCGTCGCCTGGAACGGCCGCGGCATCTCGTTCATCGACCGGGCGCCGACCGAGACGGCCTTCGAGGCCGAGGCCCGGGCGGTCCTCGGCCGGCCGCTCGCGCCGGCCCCGCTGCCGCCTGCCCTCCGCCGCCGCCTCGAGCGGCGCCTCGCCGGCGATCGCCGGGCGGCCGTCCCCGTCGACCTTCGGGGCCGGACCCCCTTCGAACGGGCGGTCCTGACGAAGGCGCTCGAGATCCCGCCGGGCGAGGTTCGCCCCTACGGCTGGATCGCGGCCGAGATCGGGCGACCAACGGCGGTCCGGGCCGTCGGCTCGGCCCTCGCCCGGAACCCGATCCCCCTCGTCATCCCCTGTCACCGGGTCGTCCGGAGCGACGGTGTCCTCGGGGCGTACTCGATGGGCGGCCCCGCGACCAAGCGTCGCCTCCTCGCCGCCGAGGGGGCCGACCCCGACCGCCTCGAAGCCCTCGCCCGGGCCGGGATCCGCTTCCTCGGCTCGCGGACGACCGGCGTCTTCTGCCTCCCGAGCTGCCGGAACGCCCGACGGATCTGCGCCGCGCCACCGGG
This sequence comes from Chloroflexota bacterium, assembly GCA_026004015.1. Taxonomy (GTDB): domain Bacteria; phylum Chloroflexota; class Limnocylindria; order Limnocylindrales; family CSP1-4; genus BPIH01. The sequence continues at coordinate 162,456 of BPIH01000003.1, forward strand.
TCCTCCTTCGCTCGGCCGAGGCGGCCCGGGCCGCCGGCCTCCGCCCCTGCCGGGTCTGTCGGCCCGTGGCGACCGCCCCGATCGATCGACCCTCTGATAGCATCGAGCAGTGAACCCCCCGTCCACCACCGCGACCGGCGGGCGCGGCCTGCCGCCGCGCGTCTGGCTCGGACTCCTCACCCTCTATCTCGTCTGGGGCTCGACGTACCTCGGCATCGCCGTCGCCATCCGGAGCATCCCGCCCTTCGCTATGGCGGCGAGCCGCTATCTCCTCGCCGGGTCGATCCTCGTCGCCGTCGTCGCCCTTCGCCGGCGACCGCTCCGCCGGCCAACCACTCGCGAGGTGCTCGACAGCCTCGTCGTCGGCGCGCTCCTCGCCGCCGGAGGGAACGGGCTCGTCAGCTGGGGCGAGCTGTCCGTTCCGACCGGGATCGCGGCCCTCCTCGTCGGGCTCGTCCCGGCCTGGGCCGCCGTCATCGATCGGGTCGGCTTCGGCGAGCGCCTGCCGCGCCTCGTCGGCGCCGGGATCGGGATCGGCTTTCTGGGGGTCGCCGTCCTCGCCTGGCCGTTCGGGGGCGCCCTCGCCTTCGATCCGGTCGGTCTCGCCGCCGTCCTCGTCGCCCCGATCCTCTGGGCCTTCGGGACCGTCTACGCCGCCCGGCGGGCCCATCTCCCGGCCGACGGCCTCCTCGCGAGCGCCCTCCAGATGCTCCTCGGTGGGCTCGTCCTCGTCGCCATGGCGGCGGCGACGGGCGAGGTTGGCGCGTTCGACCCGACTGCCGTGAGCCCGACCTCGCTCCTTGCCCTCGCCTATCTCACGCTCGCCGGGAGTCTCCTCGGCTACTCGACGTTCGCCTGGCTCCTCCGCCGCGCCCCGGTCTCCACGGTCGCCACGTACGCCTACGTGAACCCGGTCGTCGCGGTCGCCCTCGGCGTCCTCGTCCTCGGCGAGCGGCTCGAGCCGCGGACGCTCCTCGCCGGGGCCGTCATCATCGTCGGCGTCGCGATCATCGTCCGCGGCCGCCGCTCCGGTGCCGCCCCACCGAGCGAGGTGCCTCGTCGGATCCGGGCCGCTGACCGGCGACCCGCTGGGCCGCCCGAGCTTCGGACCCGAACGTTCGACATGGGCGTGCCGCGGCTGCCCGGCGACACGGGGCTCCGCCTCGCGGCCGACCTCGAGGACGAGGAGCTGCGCCGCAAGCTCGCCGAGCGGAAGTAGGGCTCGGCCCCCTACGACGCCGCCTTCTCGAACCCCTGAGCCGGCCACGGCTCGCAACGGAGCGGCCGATCCTCCCGGTAGCCGAGGGCGTAGTCGGCGGCGATCAGGGTATGGAGCTGGCTCGTCCCCTCGTAGATGACGGCCGCCTTCGCGTTCCGCAGGTACCGCTCCACGGGGTACTCGTTGCTGTAGCCGTAGGCGCCGTGGATCTGAATCGCGTCGAGGGCGCACTGGACGGCGTGCTCGGTCGCGTACCACTTGGCGAGGGACGTCTCGCGGGTCGTCCGGCGGCCCAGGTTCTTGAGCCAGCCGGCCCGCCAGACCAGGAGCCGACCCGCCTCGATCCCGGCCACCATCCGGGCGATCATCTCCTTGACGAGCTGGTGGCGGCCGATCTCCTCGCCGAAGGTCCGCCGCTCCCGGGCGTAGCGCACCGAGGCGTCGAGGCAGGCCTGGGCGAGGCCGACGGCCCCCGCGGCGACGGTGTAGCGGCCCTGGTCGATGGCGCTCATGGCGACCAAGAAGCCCTCGCCCTCCTCGCCGATCCGGTTCTCTTCGGGGACGAAGACGTCGTCGAGGTTGATGAGCCCGGTGTTCCCGGCCCGGATCCCCATCTTGCCGTGGATCGTCCCGGTCGAGAGGCCCTTCATCCCCCGCTCCAGGACGAAGGCGCAGATCCCCCGCCAGCCCTTGGCACGATCGACGGTCGCGAAGACGAGGAAGTGGTCGGCGAGGTCGGCGAGACTGATCCAGATCTTCTGACCGTTCAGCCGATAGCCGGCTCCGTCGCGACGGGCCGTCGTGGCGAGGTTCGCCGCATCCGTCCCGACGCCGGGCTCGGTGAGGGCAAAGGTGGCGAGCTTCTCGCCCCGGGCCTGGGGCACGAGCCAGCGCTGTCGCTGCTCCTCGGTCCCCCACTGGAGGAGGGCGAGGGAGTTGAGCGCGACGTGGACACTCTGGACGACCCGAAAGGCGGTGTCGGCCCGCTCGAGCTCCTCGCAGAGGAGGGCGAAGCTGATGTAGTCCATCCCGGCGCCCCCGTACCGTTCGGGGATCGGGGCCCCGAGGAAGCCCTGCTCGGCCATCTTGTCGAAGACCTCGCGGTGGACCTCGCCACGGGCGTCCCATTCGCGGATGTACGGCAGGATCTCGGTCTCGGCGAAGGCCCGGGCGGCCTGCTGGACGAGGCGGTTCTCTTCGGTGAGGCTGAAGTCGATCATGGCCGCGATTGTGGCACGCCGGCCGCGGACGGAGGGGCGGCGTTGCGGCCGCCGGCCCCTCGGGCTCGGCGAGGCGCCCAGGCGCGCCCCCGAGCGCACCCACCGCCGGGACGTCCGTGGGCGCCTCAGAGCTCGAGGCGGACGATCCGGCTCCTGGGGCTCGTCGGGCTCCAGCGCCGCTCGGCGACCGGGACGAAGCCCTCCCCCTCGAAGAGGGGGAGGGTTCCCGTGTAGGCCGAGGCGGCCGGCAGCCGGCCCTCCCCGGGGTCGACCGGGTACGCCTCGAGGCAGGTCGCGCCGGATCGCCGGGCGTGGTCGATGGCCGCTCGGAGGAGGGCGCGGGCGACACCCCGTCGACGGTGGGTCCGAGCGACGACGAAGCAGACGATCGACCAGACCGGTCGCTCGTCGAGCCGGGCCAGGAGCTTCGAGCGCTCGAGTCTCGGGAACGCCTCGCGGGGACCGAGGCTCACCCAGCCGACCGGTTCCTCCTCGACGTAGGCCGAGGAGGCCGGGGGTGGCCCGCCCTCGACGGCGGCCCGGAGAACGGCCTGGTTCCGGGCCGGATCGGTCAGCCGCCATTCGCTGCTCGGCAGGCGCCACCAGGCGCACCAGCACCACTTCGGGTCGCCGCCGGCCGAGAAGAGGCGGACGAGGTCAGGCCACCGGTCCGGCGTTGGGGGCTCCTCAGCGAGGGGTGGTGGCGTTCGGTCACCCATGGCCGCCGATCATCGCAGATGACCGCGGACGGCCATGTCCGAGAGCGGCTTCGGGTGGTTGCTTGCCCTCGCCCCGCGCGGAGCCCCGGCCGCGGTATCCTCGCTCCGGCGTGCCCCCGCGGCGGACGCTGCCGTGCGGACGCTGCCGTGCGGCGAGCGGACCCTCCCGGCAGCCAGCGCCTGCCTCGACGTCCGCACCGCGACCCCGCCGAACTGCCGCCGAGGCTCGTCGCCGGCCCGGCGACCCACCCCGTAGACCAGAGGCTCAGCCAGGAATGGACCCCGCCACGACCAGCCAACCCACGCCCCTCGACCTCGCCGCTCTCGCCCGACCCCACCTCTCGCCGGTCCTCGGCCGCTACTTCGAGGTGAGCTGGAGCCACGGCGAAGGGCACCGCCTCTACGACACCGGCGGCCGAAGCTACCTCGACTTCGCCAACGGCATCGCCGTCACCAGCCTCGGCCACCGCCACCCGAGGGTGACCGCCGCCATCCACGCCCAGGTCGACCGGCTCATCGGGCCGACGGCGGCCATCGGCTATTCAGAGCCCGTCGTCCGACTGGCGGCGGCCATCGCAGCCGAGATGCCCGAGCCCCTCGACACCGTCTTCTTCGGCAACAGCGGGGCCGAGGCGATCGAGGGGGCCCTCAAGCTCGCCCGCCGGGTGACCGGCCGACCGGGGATCGTCGCCTTCCAGGGCGCCTTCCACGGGCGGACCTTCGGGGCCGCCTCGGTGACCTCCTCGAACATCCTCTATCGGCGCGGCTACGAACCCTTCCTCCCGGGCGTCCACCTCCTCCCCTTCCCGGCCGTCTACCGCGACTTCGGGGGCGACGAGGACCGAGCCGTCGAGACGTGCCTGGCCGCCGTCCGGCGGCTCTTCGAGACGACCATCGCCCCGGACGCGGTGGCGGCCTTCCTCATCGAGCCCGTCCAGGGCGAGGGCGGCTACGTCCCGGCGCCGGCGGCCTTCCTGCGGGGCCTCCGCCGAATCGCCGACGAGCACGACATCCTCCTCGTTGCCGACGAGGTTCAGTCGGGCTACGGCCGGACGGGCAGGATGTGGGCCTTCGAGCACGCCGGGATCGTGCCCGACGTCGTCTGCCTCGCGAAGTCCATCGCCAACGGCCTCCCGCTTTCGGCCATCGTCTCGTCCCGCGCCCTCCAGGAGCGGTGGGGGAAGAGCGCCCATGGCACGACCTTCGGGGGCAACCCGGTCGCTTGCGCCGCCGGGCTGGCGGTCCTCGAGACGATCAAGGAGGAGGGGCTCGTGGCGAACGCGGCCGCCATGGGGGCCGAGCTCCAGGCCGGGCTCCGGACGCTCATGGAGTCCGACGATCGGATCGGCGACGTCCGGGGGCTCGGGCTCATGATCGGGGTGGAGTTCGTCCGCGACCGCCGAACCCGGGAACCCGACGGGGCCCTCGTGGACGCGCTTCTCGCCCGCTGCCTCGACGAGGGGCTCCTCGTCCTCTCGTGCGGCCGGGACCACAACGTCGTCCGCTTCATCCCGCCCCTCGACGTGACGCGGGAGGAGGTGGCCGAGGCGCTCGCCATCTTCGAGCGGGCCCTCCGGAGCTTGCCGACGCACCCGGAAGCGGCTGGCCTCTAGGGCGCGCTCGCGGCCCGGCTGGATCGGGCCGGCTGGATCGCGGGCTCGGCGGGCCCGCGGGTCGCCAGTGCCCGGGGCGGGTGGCGGACAGGGATCGCCGCCGCGGCCAGCTCGACCGGGGTTCTCCGGGGGACCGCAGGGCGGTGCGTTTTCCACGTTACTCGCCCCACGAGTGAGCGCCCGGCCGGAGGGCGCCGATCTTCTCGAATACTCACCGGACGAGTAAGCCGAAGATCCGTTCTGCCGATCTACTCGTCAGGCGCGTAACGTGGAAGATCCGCGACCCCGCCGCACCGCTCAGCGAGCTCGGCCACGCTCCGGGAAGGGGTTCGGGCAGTGGAAAATCGGAGCCCGATTGGGCGGATCACTCTCCGGATTGGTAAACGAGAAGAACGAGCCAGCCGTGGCTGGCGGGCTCGGCGGCCGGGCTGGCGGGCTCGGCGGCCGGCGGATGCGGTCCCCGGTCGTCGGCGGCCGTGCGAGGACCGCTACTTGTTCCGAGCCAGGAACTCCAGGACGTCCTCCAGCCGGAAGCGGCGATCCCCCCGCTTGCAGACCCGGTAGAAGGGGAGCTCGCCGCGGTCCCCCAACCGCTTCACGGTGTTGACGTGGAGATGGAGGAGCTCGGCGACCTCGCTCGCCGTCAGCATCGGGCCGAGCTCTCGGGCCCGATGGAGGTCGCGGGCGCGGCTGAGGTCGCGGACGGTCATCGATGCCATGCTCTTGCCTCGTTGGCGGACGTCTGTAGGGGTTCGGGGTTGGCGGACGTCTGTAGGGGTTCGGGCGTTTCGACGCACGGGGAGTGGATCGAGGTAGGGATCGGCCACGTCGAGGGCGGAGCGTACGGGTCGGGAGCGCGGCCGCCAAGTCGTACCTTCGTCCCAGCGGCAAGTACCACGGATGAGGGAGGCACGCGATGAGAGGAACCGAGCGGTCCCGGCGCCGCAAGCCCCGACCGAACGCGAACCCGAGGCGGAGCCCGCACGACGATCCGAGGATCCGAGGGCTACCAGAGGCCCCTGAGCGCGGCCCTCGCCACCGTTGGCGCCTCCACCGCCACCTGCCCGGCCTCCATCATCGCCCCTTCGGCGCCAGCCCGCGCCCCCGTCTCCGGCGTGACGACGATCGCCTGACCGAGGGACCAGAGCGTCGTCGCCGTCAGGAAGACCATGAGGACCGCCAGCGGCACCTGCCGGAGCCGCAGCTCCCTCGCCGACGCCGCACCCGAGATCCGAGCCGCCGCCAGATGCCCCGCCCAGGCGCCGACCATGTGCCCGCCGACGACGGCCACGAGCTGGACGGTCCAGACGAGACTCGGCGGCAGCCAGTCGAGGGACGGCTCAAAGAAGGCCGTCCCGAAGACGTCCCAGCCGAGCTGGAACGGGTCGGAGACGGCGACGACGATCCGTTGCCCGTCGAGAAGAAGGTACGTCAGGTAATGGGCGACGAGGTAGCCGACGGCGATCGGCAGGAGCCCCGGTCCAACGGCGGCCCAGCCGACCCGGTACGCCACCCCGAGAACGAGGGCCGTCACGAGCCCGAGGAAGGCGAGGAGCAGGGCTGTGGCCCCGAGCGTGCCCGGCAGGCCGAAGAGGTCGAACCAGAGTTCCGTCTGCGATAGCCCGTCGTAGAGGATGGAGCCCGTGGCGACGGCGACGAGGACGACGACGGGCAGATTCCAGCTCCCGCGGGCCAGACCGGCCCCGAAGGGCTGGCGCCGCAGCCGACCGGTCGCGGCGTCCTCGACGACCCAGGGAGCGAGCCGCCCCAGGAGGCCGAACCAGACGCTGAAGACCTCGCCCCGGGCGAGCCACGCGTCGCGCCCCCACTGGACCATGGCGAGGAGGGTGAAGGCCGTGTACCCGACGAGGATCGTTGCCAGGGGACGACCCGAGCCGGCGACGGTGAAGACGAGCTCGAACCAGACGAAGACGACGAAGCCGACGACGGCCGGCCATTCGGCGAGCCGGCTCGGGTAGACCGCTGGCCGCAGACCCCGGACCCCGAGCCGGCGGAGGAAATAGGCCCCGGCATCGAAGAGGGTGGCGAAGGGGTTGAGCCAGGCCCAGACCGGCCCGACGAGGGCCGAGAGCATGGCCAGGCCGACCCAGCCGTAGACCCACAGGAAGAGGGAGCCGACGTCGGCCGCTCCACCCCCGCCGACGATCCCCTGGGCGACGATCCAGAGCCAGCCCACCAGACCGAGGACGCGGAGGAGGTCGCGGACGGCGGCGGGGATGACGAGCGCCTCACCGAGGGCGGGCGGCGCGCTCCGCACCTCACGAAGGAAGACGAAAGCGAAGGAGAGGGCGACGGCGATGGCGGCCCCGACGACGTAGACGGCGAGCGGGAGCGGCGACTCGTACCGCCCCGAGAGGCTGTGGGCGAGGACGACCTCGGGACCGACAGCGCTGAGGGCGGTCAAGGCCAGCCCGACGGCGGTCCCTCGGGCCAGCCCTCGGGCGGCGCCTCGCCTCCGGCCCCGCCCACCAGGCCCCCGCCCGGCGGTTCCCCGTGCGTCGGTTCCACGCTCGATCGTCCCCGGCCGGGCGATCCCGGTCGCCCTACGGCCCATCGAGCGGAGCATCGGCGAGCCGGACGGCGACCCGTTCACCATTCTCGACCCGGTAGACGACGAGGATCGGCACAAGGGTGCGAAGGTGCTCCCGGAGGTGGGCGGCCGGGAAGGCATCCCCGCCGAGCTCGAGCCGGCCGACCCGGAAGGTGAGGAGGGTCCCGTCGTTCGTTCGGAGGGTGAAGCCTCGGACGTCGGTCGCCGTCGGAGCGTCGACGGTGACGACGACGCCTCGAGCCGTCTCGGTTCTAGCCTCGCAGCCGGCCAGGGCCCCGACGACGGCGAGGGCGGCGACGAGGACGACCAGGTGGGGGCGGCTGCGCTCATGCACTGCGTCGTCTGACGAGCCAGCCGGCGGCGACGGCGACAACGCCGAGACCGACGACGATGGGCAGGACCACGGCGAGGGTGTCTCCACCCGAACCTCCGGGGGAGGCCGGCGGTTCGCTCGACGGCGTCGGACGAGGTGCGGTCGACGGCGAGCCCTCGGCGGTGGGCGACGGACTCGGCTCGACCGGAGGCGCTGCCGTGGGTGAGGGCGACGGCGGCGGGAGCGAGGGCGACGGCGGCGGGGACGAGGGCGGCGACAGGGAGGAGCTCGGCGACGGGCTGGGCGCCTCGACGACCTGGAAGCCGAAGGTCCCCCGCTCGACGTGGCCGTCCTCGGCGACCGCCGTCCAGCGGACCGTGTACGTGCCGGGCTCGAGGGCGGGCAGCTCGGCCCGCATGGTCAGCCGCTTCGGATCGGCCGGGTCGAGGCCGCCCCGGGCGACGACGGCACCGGCCGCGTCGCGGACCTCGAGGCTGCTCCGGTCAGCGACGAGCGCCTCGCTGAAGACCGCCACGACCTCCGCCGGAGGCGGGACGGCAGCCCCGTCAGCGGGTGTCGACTCGACGAGCTCGGCGTGGGCGAGGACCGGCGCCGCGACGAGGAAGAAGACGATGGCGAGGGAGGCGACGAGGGTGACCTCCAGGGCGAGGCTCGCCGGCCAGGGTCGACCGGCGGCTGCCCGGCGGTGGACGGGATCAGGTGGCATCGCGGCTATTATGGCGATGGCGCCAGCCTGCCGTGGGTGCCGGACCGAGCGTCCCTTCGACGATCGCCGGACCCCAGCTCCCTACTCCCCTCCGGCGACCGCCGCCGAGGAGGCACCGCTCCGCACCGGCTCCGGAACGGTCTGGAGGAGCGGCGACGAGAGCATGAGATCGGCGGCGGCGACGTTCGTCGCGATGGGCACGTTGTGGACGTTGCAGACCCGGAGGACCGTCCGGATGTCGGGGTCGTGGGGGTGGGCGCTGAGCGGGTCGACGAAGAAGAAGACGGCCCGGATTCGTCGCTCGACGACCATGGCCGCGATCTGGGCGTCGCCGCCGAGGGGGCCCGACAGCACCGAGCGGACCGCGAGCCCGACCTTGTCGCGGAGGAGGGCGCCCGTCGTGGCCGTGGCGACGAGGTCGAACTCGCCGAGGCGGCCTCGGTTGAAGGTCGCCCAGGCGACGAGATCGGCCTTCCGGCCGTCGTGGGCGATGATGGCAAGAGTCGGTCGCTTCGACATGGTCGTTCCTTCCGTGGGAGCGATCGGGCGGACAGAGTCGCGCGATCGGGCGCCATCCTATCCGAAGCGCCGCCTCCGTCGAACCTCGCCATGAGGGGAGCTCGGTCGGGCCGACGCCATCGTCGGCGGCGGCCCGGAGGCAGGCGGGGCGGCGCGGGGTCGTGGGTCGAGGGTCAGGGCACCCACGGTACTTCTCGGTCGTGTCGGCGTTCGGTGCCGTGCGGCACCGTCGGCCGTGCCAGAAGCCGTGCGAGAATCGGAGCCCACCGAGGAGGAAGCCGTCCGTGCCGAAGCGAATCACCCGCCCCAACCCTGAGTCGTCCCTCGACCTCTGGGCGAGCCTCGACCGACCGTCCTTCGAAGCCGACGAGGCCGAGCTCATCGCCCACGTCGATCGCCGGCTCGGCCGATCGACATCCCGGCCGGGGGTCCCGCCGGAACCGGCCTGGCTCGTCGCGGCCTGCGAGGCTGCCTGGCCGCGTCTCCTCCGGGAGGCCGAGGCGGGCCTGCTCCGAGCCTGACGCAGCCTGGGCCGACGGCCCGAGCTGGCGGGGCATTGGTTCCACCGACCCCGCTCCGTCGACCCGGGAACCGGGAAGTGCCCGTTCGGACCAGGGAGTGGCGTCCCCGGCAGGATTCGAACCTGCGACCGACCGCTTAGAAGGCGGCTGCTCTGTCCTCTGAGCTACGGGGACGCGCCCCTCGAAGTGTAGGGCCGGCGGGCCAAAGCAGGTCGAGGGACCTTCGCTGGATCGACAGGCGGTCCGCCCGTTCGGGCCGAGCGGCCCTCCGACCTGGGCTGCCCACCGGCTACCCTGGCCGCCATGACGCTCACGAATTTCCGCGACATCGGCGGCCACCGAACCCGGGACGGCCGACACGTCCGGCGCGGCCTCGCCTACCGATCCACCGAGCTGAGCCGGATCGACGAGGCCGACCGGGCCGAACTCGAAGCCCTCGGCATCCGAACCGTCGTCGACCTCCGGACGAGCGCCGAGCGCGCCCGCTGGCCGGAGGAGGACAAGCTGCCGCGGTCGGCCGCCTACGTCCGCGCCGACGTCCTCGCCGACGCGCCCGACGGGACCCCGGCCCAGTTCATTCCGATCATGCACGACCCCGAGGCCGTTCGGGAGCGTCTCGGCGGCGGCCGGGGCGTCGCCCTCTTCGAGCGGCACTATCGGGACTTCGTCCGGCTGTCGAGCGCCCGCGAGGCGTACCGCCGGCTCTACGCAACCCTCCTCGAGCCCGACCGCCGGCCACTCGTCTTCCACTGCACGACCGGCAAGGACCGCACCGGCTGGGGCACGGCGGCCCTCCTCCTCCTGCTCGGCGTGCCCGAGGACGTCGTCGTCGAGGACTACCTGCGGAGCAACGGCGAACTCGGTCCGCTCATCGAGCCCTTCCTCGCCGAGTTCCGGGCCCGCGGCGGTGACCCGAGCATCCTCGAACCGCTGGTCGGGGTCCGTCGGGCGTACCTCGAGGCCGCCCTCGACGAGGTCGCCAGGCGCTACGGCTCCATCGAGGGCTACTTCCCGGCGGCCTCGGCTTCGACGAGCGAGCCATCGAGACGCTTCGCGAGACGTTCCTCGAAGCGCCGTAGCCGCCGCATCGGGGCCGGACCGGCACGTTCCGGCGGTCGCGGCGACGCTTCCCGAAGGGATCGCCGAGGGGTCGCGCGTGCCGCAGCACGAGAGGACGCTGGTCGCGACGGCGTGCCATGCAAGCTGACACGACCCGCGGCGACGATGGTCGCGCCCCCCGATCGCCGATCAACCATGTGGAGGGAGGTCATGTCGAAAGGCGCCTTCGTTCCCGCCGGGCTCCTTGTGGCGGCGCTCATGCTCTCGGCCTGCGCTGAACCCGATGTCCGGCCGGGCGGTCCGGCAACATCGGTTCCGGAGGCCACCCCGACGGAGGTCGCCGGAGGCGACGCTGAGCCGACCGACGCGCCCGAAGCGACCCCGACTCCGGAGCCGACGCCGACCGCAGAGCCGTCCCCGAGCGCTCCACCGCTCTTCCGGCCGGGAGAGCCGGCCATCGTCACCCGGGGCGGCGAGGACTACCTGGAAATCACCGTCTCGAAGGTGCGCCGAGAAGAAGCGGTACGGCTCGGGCTACAGCGTCGACACGCCGGCCAAGGGCAACGTCTACATCGAGGCGTACGTCACCTACGTCGCCCTCGCCGACGGTGCCGCGTACAACCTCTTCGACTGGCAGGTGTTCTGCAACGACACCGCCGTCGACCGGTTCACCTTCGTCCTGTCGGGGCCGGAGCCGGAACTCGGGTCCGGCACGCTGCCGAAGGGCCGCAAGGCCGCGGGGTGGCTCGTCTATGAGGTTCCGGCGAAGGGTCGCTGCGTCCTCAGCTACGGCGCCAACATGTTCCTCGGCGAGGGTGCCGTCTTCGAGGTCCTGCTCCGCGACTCGTGAGCCGCGCTCGACTCACCGGCGCCCAGCGTTCGCCCCGCATCCACTGACGTCCGTCCCGAAAGGAGAAGTGCCATGCGCATCGCCGTCTTCGTCCTCGCCCTCGTCGGCGGCATCATCGGCCTCCTCGGCACGATGGGCGGCCTCGGCCTGGCCGCCATCGTCGCCGGTCTCGCCCAGAACGCGGCCACGGAGCAGACCGCCAGCGAGGCCGGGGCCCGACTCCTCGTCGGCTTCGCGGCCGCCGTCGTCACCATCGTCGCCGGCTCGGCCGTCCTCGCCCGAAAGGCCCCCCGACGCTGGGGGGTCGTCCTCATCGTGGCCAACGCCGTCGGTCTCGTCGCCGCCGGCGGCTTCTACCTCTTCGGCGGCGTCCTCGGTCTCGTCGCCGGGCTCCTCGCCCTTTTCGTCCGCCCGGCCGAAGCGACGGTGACGAGCTGAGGCGACCACTCGGACGGGACTCGGGCGGGCGGCCGCCGCTCGCCGACGCGGTGCCCCCGGCCGGGGAACTTCCAGTCGGCAGCCCGGTCCCCGGTTCTCCGGACCCCGACATGCGGACCCGCCGCTGCGATCGCTCGCCCTGCGGCGGGTCTCCGCATGAGCCCCGGGAGCCTCTTCGCCGGACTGGGACCGGACGGAGGGGACGGGCCCGCGGCGCCGCCACGGCGCCGCTGGTTCCGCTCGCTACCGCGGGCTCGCTATCAAGATAGCCCCAGGCCGAGGATCTGACCAGGCCCATTCGGCCTCGCCCCGCGACCCGCCGCTTGGTCCCGAGCGGGCACCCGAACGGCCCATGGCGGGCCAAGGAGCGCTGGTAGACTGCACGGTCGCCGCCGGTACGCCGCCGGCGCCAGCGGAGGGAGACCGCCTGATCCGATGCCCAACGTGCCGTCGACCGCCGAGGCTGCCGCCCCCTGGCCACGCGAGATCGAGCCCCGCCAGGGCCGGCCCGAGCCGCGCGGACGCCCCCTCCACGGACGCCGTCGGCCGCCGAGTCGGGCCGCCGAGTCCGCCGCCGGTCAGCTCTCCCTCGGCCTCGACTTCGGGCTCCCGGGGCTGCCGCTCGAGCCCGACTGGCAGCGCCAGCCGCGCCTCTGGGGTCACTCGCTCCACCCGATGGCGAGCTACCTCGCCAGCTTCCCGGCCGCCCTCGCCCACGCCTTCATCGCCCGCTACAGTCGGCGGGGCGACGTCGTCCTCGATCCGTTCAGCGGACGCGGCACCGTTCCCCTCCAGGCCTGCGCCGAGGGCCGCATCGGCGTCGGCAACGACCTCAACCCCCTCGCCTACCTCCTGACGGCGGCGAAGGTCGAGCCTGCCGAGCCGGCCGAGGCGGCCACTCGACTCCTCGCCCTCCGGGTCGCCTGGACCGCCGAAGCCGGCCGCTGGGACGACCTGGGCCGTCGGGCCGCGACGCGGCCGGGCCAGGCCGAGGTCGCGGTGCCGGCGGCGGGTGCCCTCGTCGGGTCCCGCGGCGGCTCGACCGCCCTCGAACGCCTCCCCGAGGAGGTCGCCCTCGCCTTCCACCCGCGGACCCTCGGCCAGCTCCTCTTCGTCCGGGCCGCCCTCGACCAGACCGAGCGGGTCGATCGCTTCCTCCTCGCCGCCCTGACGGGCATCCTCCACGGCAAGCGGCCGAGCTACCTGTCGGACGTCATGCCGAACGCCTTCAGCATGGCTCGCCGCTACGTCCGGACCTTCATCCGCGAATCCGGCTACCGGCCGCCGGAGCGGGACGTCTTCGAGCTCCTGGAGGCGAAGCTGCGGCGGCTCTACCGCGATCCCACTCCCGACGAACCGCCGGGCTCGCCCTGCTCGGCGACGCCCGCGACGTCGGCCGGCGCCTCGGCGGCCGAGCTCCGTCGCCGGGCCCTCCCCGACCGGGTCCGGCTCGTCGTCGGCTCGCCGCCGTACCTCAGGGTCGTGAAGTACGGCTACTACAACTGGCTCCGAGCCTGGCTCCTCGGCCTCGACGCCGCCGCCATCGACGCCGCCCTCGACGACGCCCACCGCCGCGTACCGTACCTCGCCTTCCTCCGCGACGTCCTCGCCGACCTTCGGCCCCTGCTGACCGCCGACGCCGTCGTCGTCCTCGTCGTCGGTGACGTCGAGCGGGATCGCGGGCGGGCCCACCCGGAGGGCCTCGGTCTCGCCGAGCAGGTCTGGCAGGCCGCCGCCGAACCGCTCGGCTACGAGCTCGCCGGCGTCATCGTCGACCGGGTGGCGGCGGGCCGGAAGATGACGAAGGTCTGGGGCGAGGAAGCGGGTCGGGCGACGAAGACGGACCGAATCCTCGTTCTGGGGGCCACCCGTCTCGGGGCGAGGCGGGCCCTCGACGCGGCGACGATCCCGGTCGACTGGAGCTGGCCTCCGGGTCTCGTCGAGGGTCTGCGGGCGATCGGCTGACAGGGCCCGCCGGGCCGCCGGCCCGCGCCCGCCCGAACGAGGCGCGCGGTCGCGACCGGATGGATGCGCTCGCCCAGCCCGGCCACGGTGACACGCACGCCGAACGGAACGCCCTCTCCCGGGGGGCCCGTCGGCGCCGATGACACCCTGGCCGGACAACACGCGTCCCGGCTGGCTCGAGAGCGCCGAGTTCTCCGCTCAGGGCGTCGCCCTGGGGCGTCAGCAGGCGGTTGGGCGCGTCCTGTTCGCTGTGAGCGTCAACCGAGGCGGTGGTGCGACGAGCATGGGTCGTTCTGTTCGCTGGGGTGTCGCGCCCACGGTCTGAATCGGGCGAGGCCCTTCTCTTGGTCGTCGGCGTCGGCCCGGTCGTTCGAACAAGGCGCGCGTGTCGTTCGCGTAGAGCGCCAGCCGGGGACACGACGAGAGACGAGCGGGTCGGACGGCGTCGGCAACGGGCACGAGCCCGTAGAATGCGGCCATGAAGCAGATGTACGACCCGGCGGATCTGGCCGCGATGGATCCCCTCGTCCTCATGAAGAACCTCGACCACGTCCGGATGACGAGCCGCCGGCTGAGCTACATCCTCCAGCAGCAGGTCCACCTCTACACCCCCGGAGGCCAACGCCCTCCGCGAGCAGATCGACCGGTACGTCGAAGCCGAGCGCCAGATCGAGGCCGAGATGGCCCGGCGCCGGATCCGGGCCTGAGCGCGTCCGCACGCCCCGGCGGGTCCAGGCGCGGCGGGACGCCGAGCCGGACCTGCGCGCGCCGTAGCCGAGCCGACCACCCAACTCGACAGTCACCGTCCAGCGGTTCGCCCTGCCCGGTCAGGAGCAGCGAGTCGGAGCCCGCACCCCGGAACGAATCGGAAGCCCCCGCCACGCGACGGGGGCTTCCGACTTCGCTCCATAACCGGAGCGTTGATGAGTCCAGGGCGTCAGTGGACCCAGCGTCCTCCTGTCCGCGGGTCACCACCGCTCCGAACGGCGCCTCTAGTCTTGCTCCGACCTCTGCTCCGACCTCCCCGAGGACCGGTCACTGGGCCGCGCTCGCCACGGCCCCTCGTCCCGGCACTCGCTCGACCTCGCCCAGCCGGCCGATCCTCCCGATCGCCGTTCTAGCTCGCCGCCGCACTCGCCACTCCGGGTCGGACCTCCGGCCGAGCATCGGGCATGCCCGGCTCGGTCCTCTGCCCGTTCCCGTCGCCGGCGCGGCCTTCGTCGGGCCCACGCATCGGCCCGATCGCTCGCGCGGCACGGGCCGCCCGCTTCGCCGCCTGCTCCTCGGCCACGACGCGGCTCGACGAGCTCGGCGAGGACGGGCGTCTCCTCGAGACTGAATCCGATGCCGTGACGAGCGAGCTCGCTCGTGTCCCAACCCCGAAAGAGGCGCCGCATCGCGACGGCGCACATCTCGTCGTAGAGCTCGGGCCAGCCGACGGGCCGGCGGCGGTAGCAGAACCGGACGAACTCGGCGGCTTCGGCAGTGGGCCGGTTCTCAGCGGTCCTGCGGAACACCATCGATGGCCTGCCTCCTTTCTCCTAGCGGGTCGTCGGATCCCGGTCGGGCCGCGACGGGCGGGCTCCATCGCGTCCGGCTGCCGGCCTGGCTCCGATCGTCGCCCGACCCGAGGGGACGCTCCGGACCGGCAGGCGGACATCGTAGGCCCGGGGCGAGGCGACCGGGAAGGGGGTTTGTCCACGAAGTCATCCACCAAGTTATCCACAGCCGCCGCGGGACTGGGGAGCCGGTCGCGCGGCACGCCGGAGGCACCACTCGACGGCCCTCCCGAGCCGGTCGGCGCGGCGCTGCCGGCGCCGGCGCAGCCCGCCGGACCGGCTCGTCGCGTGGCGTACCGGGCCGGACCCGCCGGGGAACCGGAGCCGTCGACGCCCTGCCGAGCCTGGCGCCGCCGGACCCCGAGCCCGGCGCCTCCCCGATCCGCCAGCGGCCGTCCGAACCGAGCTCCAGCCCCTCCACCGGATCGTCGGCGAGCAGGAGGCAGCCGTCGAGATCGACCCAGTCGGCGAGGGAGGCGACGGCCGCCGAGGCGGCGATGACGATCGACGTCTCCTCCATGCAACCGAGGAAGGTCCGAAAGCCGAGCTCCCGGGCCCGGGCGAGCATCTCGCGGGCCGGTCCCGGGACCCCCGCACTTGGCGAGCTTCACGTTCACCCCCGCCACGACCCCGACGAGGGCATCGAGATCCTCGATGAAGACCGCGCTCTCGTCGGCGACGATCGGGATCGGCGAGGCCCCCTGGAGCTCGGCCAGCCAGTCGAGGCGGCGGGCCGGGAAGGGCTGCTCGATGACCTCGACCCCGAGCTCGACGAGGCGGGGCAGGAGCGCCCGGGCCACCTCGGGCGTCCAGCCGGTGTTCGCGTCCACCCGGAGCGGCCCGGCGTAGACGCCCCGCACCGCCTCGAGGGTCGCCAGATCCGCCGGCCCGCCGACCTTGATCTTCAGGGCCTTGAAGTGGGCCGCCCGGCGAGCCCGCTCGGCGACGACGGCTCGGCTCGTCGAGGCCGAGGGTGAAGTCCGTCGGTGGGATGTCCCGCGAGCAGCCGAGGAGGTCGACGAGGGGCTGCCCGAGGACCTGGCCGACGAGGTCGTGGAGGGCGATGTCGATGGCGCACTTCGCCGCCCCGTGGCCCCGGATCGCCGCGGCCATCGCCGCCCCGGCGGCAGCCAGGCCCTCCCGCGACGGCTCGATCGTCCCGATCGCCTCGAGAAGGAGCGGCCAGACGGCGACCATCGTCTCGGGCGTCTCGCCGTAGAAGCGGTCCGGGTAGCCCTCGCCGAGGCCGACGACCCCCGGGAAGCGCTCGTCCCAGACCTCGACGAGAACGGTCGTGACGCTTCGCCCGGAGCCGTGGTCGGCTCGGGCGATGACGAAGGGGTCGCGGAGGGGCAGCTCGAGGACCTCGTAGCGGAGGGCAAGCGGCCCCGACCAGAGGAGCCCCTCGAGGTTCGACGGCGACGTCATCGGCGGCCTCCCTGTCCGGACCCGGCCCGGGTGGGACCCGCCACCTCCGGAGCCCCGACGGCCTCCCCGGTCCCGCCGCCCTCCCGGGCCCCGCCGGCCTCCCGGGCCCCGCCGGCCTCGCGGGCCCGGCGGCCTCCACGGACCGAGTCCGGGCGTCGTTCTCGACGACCCACGGCAGGGCTTCGACAGCTTGTTCGATGGCGGCCCACAGCCGCTCGGGCCCGAAGCGCACCGGATCGTCGACCGGGAGTCCCGTCTCGGCCGCGACCCGCTCGATCTCCGCTCGGGCCGCCCGCTCGTTCCGGAGGCCGACGGTGTTGAGGGCGACGGCGACGACCCGCGACGGTGCGACGAGGGCCGCCACCGCCTCGTGGATGGCGATGAACGGTCGGAGCGGGGCGATGGGGAACGAGCGGTCGGGAAGATGGCTGAAGTCGTGCTCCGTCAGGCCGACCTGGTGGACGAGGACCATCGCGTGGGGCGTCGTGCCGTGGATGAGGCCGAGGGTGACCGAGCTGTAGGCCGGATGGTCGAGGGAGCCCTGGCCCTCGACGAAGACCCAGTCCCCCCGCGCCTCGCCCTCGGCGACGAGCCACTCGCACGTTCCCTGGAGGAAGTCGGCGACGACCCGGTCGACGGCGACGCCCCAGCCCTCGATCATGATCCCCGTCTGGCCGGTGGCCACGAAGGCCGCCCGCCGCCCGGCCTCGACCGCCGCCCGCCGAAGCTCGAGGGCGACCGACATCTTGCCCACGGCGCAATCCGTCCCCACGGTCAGGACGACCCGCGAGCCCGGTCGGTGGCGACGGCCGACGGCCGTCTCGGCGCGGTCGGGCGGGCGACGGTAGTCAACGATCCGCCGACCGAGCCGTTCGGCCAGGGGTCCGAACTCGGGGTCGTCGCCGAGGAAGGTGTGGAGACCGGAGTGGACGTCGAGGCCGGCCTCGAGGGCCTCGCGAACGATCGCCCGCCACGCCTCGGGGAGGCGGCCACCGGTCGGGGCGATGCCGATGAGCAGGGCCGTCGGACGAACCGGTCCCCGAAGCGCCTCGGCAAGGCTTGCCACGACGGGGACCCGGAGCCGCTCGACCGTCGAGCCGAGGACCTCGGCCACGGTCCGCCCGGCGTTTCGGCGGTCGATGACGGCGACGACGGGGTGGAGGCCGTAGCGGATGACCCCGATGGCCGTCTTCGCCGCGTGGTATTCGAGCTGGCCGTCGGCGAGGACGACGAACCGAAGCGGCGCCGCCGTCTCTCGAGCGGGCTCGCTCACAGTCGGTGCGCCTCGAGGAAGGCCCGGACCGACTCGGCGACCTGGAGGTAGCTCGCCTCGCCGAGGACGAGCCCGTAGTGGGAGTGGGCGCCGAAGGGCTCGTATTCGGCCCCCAGCCAGTCGGCGAGCCGTTCGACGTCCCCCTCGGGGACGTGGAGATCGAGACCGGCCCCGATGACGAGACGCGGGATCTCCATGAGCCGCCGCCGATCGACCGACACGCCGGCCATCATCTCCCGGCGGGCACGGCCCGATTCCCGCGGCTTCTGACCGAGGAGGTGCTGGATCCGGAGGACGTCGGCGAGGCTCAGGTCGCGGTGATCCCGAACGAGCTTCTCGGGCAGTGTCTCCCAGCCGATCTGGGCACGGCCGTAGACATCCGGCACGTCGCGGAGCTCGTGGGGCAAGGCCGGCTCCCGGACCTCGGACGGCAACTCCGGGGCGACGAGGACGACCCCTGCCACGGGGACGCGCTCGACGGCCTTGAGGACGAGGAGCCCGCCCATCCCGTGGCCGATGGCGACCACCCCGCTCCCGATCCGCTCGATGGCGGCGACGACGTCGTCGACGTAGCTGGCGAAGCCGAGGCTCGTCGGGTCGGCCGTCCGCGACCAGAAGTGGTTGCGGAGGTTCAGGGCGTGGCCCTCCCAGCCCCGGGCTGCGAAGTAGCCGAGCCAGCGCTCCCAGAGCCACGACCCGGCGAGCTCGCCGTGGACGAAGAGCAGCGGCCGCCGCCGCGAGCGCCGCTCGGGCAGCCAGGACTCGATGTAGACGCCGCGCTCGGCGAGCTCGATCTCGTCCTTTCGAACCGGCCGCCCGTTCGGCGGCTGCGTCGTCAGTCTCATGGCGCTCACAGCAGGTACCGATGCTCCTTCGATGGGCCCCGATGGCGGCTGGACCCTGCCATGGGCCCGCCCGACAGCGGGTCCTGACCCCGCCGGGGATGCTCGTCGGTCATGATCGGGACGATCCCGCCAGCCCGTCAAGATCGAGTCTCACCCGCGCGCCATCCGGACCTCCGCGCTCGGGCCGTGGGCGAGCGTCCGCTGTGGTCTGCCGGGCCCGGGTCCATCGGCCCGAGGGGACGGTGGGCGTGGTCGGGGCGGAGCGGATCCCCGCCGCGGGGGATACGCCCTCGGCGCCGGAGGCCCTGGGGGATACGCCCTCGGCACCCGGGGGCCGCGGGGGCAGACGGCCGAACCGGGATGTAGGGCGGACGGAAGGGGCCAAACCGGGGTTGCGGCGGCGAACGGAGGCGACCCATTCGGCGGCGTTCGTTGCTCGAGGAACACCACATGGCGGGTGCGGACACGACCGGACGCCGGGGATTGGGCCCCGTTTGGTGTTCCCTGAACACACGCGCCTGGGGGGTTGCCGGTGGAGCGCTGGCGGGGAGTTGCCGGCGGAGGGCAGCCGGGTGAGCCGGCCGGGGCGCGGAAGCAGGAGTCTCTCCGAGGCCGCCGCCCCGCGGCGCCCGCCGCGATGAGGACCTCACCGCGTCCGCGAGCGCCCTCACCACTCGAGAGGATTGAGGACGAGCCCGGTCAGCGGCTTCGGATAGAAGTACGTCGACTTCTGGGGCATGACGTCGCCGTCCCGGGCCACGGCGACGATGTCCGCCACGGGGGTCGGCTCGAGGAGGAAGGCGACGTCCGCCCCGCCGCTCCCGCTCCGAACGAGCTCCGCCGCCTCGGCCGCCGACTTCGTGTAGGCGAGCCGCCCCCCGGCGGCGACGGTCGCCGGGTCGAGGCCGCAGAGCCGCTCGAGGACGACCCCGAGGAGGACGACGTCGAGGCGCCGGAGGGCGTCGCCGCCCCGGGGCAGGAGCGGCTCGAAGGCGTCGCGCCGCGCCTCGAGGAGGGCGCTCCCGCGTCGAGTGAGGAGGCCGAACCGGCCCGCCCCGCCCGGTCCGGAGCCGCCGCTCCCGAAGCGCTCGACGAGCTCGGACGGCTCGACGGCAGTCACGACGAAGAGCTCCCCGAGTCCGGCCAGGAGCCGCTCGACCCCGCCCTCGCCGAGGCCGACGACGACCCGGTGAGTCGGCAGGACCATCGGCGGGCTGTGGTGGGCGTCGAGGAGGAGGGCGAGGACGTAGTCGAAGGCCGGGTCCTCCTCGCAGGTCCGGGTCATCCGGCGCTCGTCGCGGTAGCGGAGGGCCGTCTCGTAGCGGTGGTGGCCGTCGGCGATGGTGATCGGGTTCGCCCCGGCGAGGCTCGAGGAGCTCGGTCGCCCGGTCGGCGGACGGCTCCTTGCTAGCCGCGGCCCCAGTCTCGGCCTGAACGGGCACGATCCAGAGGCGATGGAGGACGCCGTCGTCGTCGCGCACCTCGAGGTCAGGCGGCGTCGACCCGAGGTCGGCGAGGAGGGCCGCTGCGCGACCGCTCGGCTCCTCGAAGAGGCCGACGATGGGACTGAAGTTCGCCCCGGTCGCCCGCAGGAGGCGGTAGCGGTCCTCCTTCGGGCCCGAGAGCGTCCGCTCGTGCGGCAGGACGCCGCTCCCCGGCCCGAAGGGCTCGAGCCGGAGCCGGGCGAAGAAGCCCCGGACGGTCCGCTCCTCGTGGCTGCCCGGGAGCCCGGTACCGCTGCTCGTAGGCGTAGATGGCCGGCCGCGGATCCTTGCGGAGCGTGCCGTCGGAGCGCCACTCGGCGAAGGTTCGGGCAGCCCGACGGTAGCGGTCGTCGGGGGCGTCGCCGGGCTCCTCGGGCGGCAGGTCGAGCCGGACGACGTTCCGCGGGTGACGCTCGAGGAGTCGCCGCTGCTCGTCGGGCGAGATGACGTCGTAGGGCGGGCTGACCACGGCCGCCAGGTCGCCGACGGCATCGGGGTCGTACCGAAGGGCTCGGAAGGGTCGCAGGATCGGCAAGGGGTCCCTCTCGGCGTGCAAGCGGGTGTGCAGCGGGCGGCCCGGGCCCGGCCGCGGCGCACGGGGGCCACCGGCCGCGTTCCATCGTACGCTACCCGGCGGCACCGGGCCGAGGCGCGGCCGAAGCGGCGCCGGCGAGACCCGGCGAAACTTTTCCGGCCCGCGGGACGTCGATCCCCCGACCGGAGCCGTCCCGTCACCGTGGGACCGACGGCGCCTCCTGGGGGACCCCTCGAGTTGAAGGAGCAGGATGGAGCGAGTCGCAGCGACGACGCCGACCGCGAGCCACGAGGCCGGACACGCCGGACACGCTGGCCCCGCCGACCGGCCCGACCCGGCCCGCCCTCGCAGTCGACGATCGCCTCGCCCGAGTGCGGTTCGGGGGGCGATGCTCGGCCGAGCTCGGCTGATCCTCGCCACGGCCGCCGCCGTCGTCATCCTGGGCGCCGTGCCGGCGGCTGCCGTCGCCACCGACCCCCTCCCGCCACCGAGCCCCGGCCCGTCGGCCTCGCCCGAACCCTCGCCGGTCACACCGAGCGGCCTGACCATGGCCGCTCGCCCCCTGCTCGGCGGACACGCCCGCCCCGGCAGCTGGGTCGCCATCGCCGTCGATCTGGCGAACGAGGGCCCGCCCGTCAACGGCGAGCTCCGAGCGGCGGCCGGACCGGGTCGTCGGACGATCTTCGGGCGGGCCGTCGAGCTGCCGACGAACTCCCAGAAGCGGGAGATCGTCTACGTCCAGGCGCCGAGCTTCGACCAGCAGCTGACGGTCAGCCTCGTCGCCGACGACCAGGTCCTCGCCCGGGTGGCCGTGGAGATCACCATCCACGATCCGATGCAGCTCGTCGTCGGGATCGTGGCCGAGCGACCGGGCCCCATCGCGGCGGCGGTGCGAGGACTCGCCACCGGCACGGGGCCCGCTCCAGCCGTGGCGACCCTCGCCCCGGCCGATCTCCCCGAGCGGGTCGAGGCCTGGTCGGCCCTCGATCGGCTCGTCTGGCAGGACGTCGACAGCAGCGCCCTCTCGGCCGACCAGCTCGCCGCCCTCCGGGGCTGGCTCAGCGGCGGGGGTCGCCTCGTCCTCCTCGGCGGAACCGGTGGGCTGGGGGCCATCGCCCGCTTCCCCGACGACATCCTCCCCTACCGACCGACGGCGACCGTCGACGCTCCCATCGAGACCCTCCGCCCCCTCTTCGGCCCGCTGCCCGAGACGCCGAGCACGGTGCCCGCCCTGGCCGGCCCGATCCTCCGCGGCCGCGCCCTGGCGAGCGTCGGCGAGGACGCCGTGGTCGGCGAGGCGCCGTACGGCTCGGGCTCCGTCACCCTTCTCGGCATCGACCCCACGGTCGAGCCGATCGTCGATCTCAAGTCCCTGTCGGCCGTCTGGGCCCGACTCCTCCCGCCTCGAGGCGGCGGGGTGCTCAACATCGTCGACGACAGCGGGCTCGTGTCGGCCCTCACGAACCTGCCTGCCCTCGCCCTCCCGCCCATCGGCGGCCTCCTCGTCCTGCTCGTCGGCTACATCGTCCTCATCGGGCCGGTCAACTACGTCGTCCTCCGGCGCCTCGATCGACGCGAATGGGCCTGGATCTCGATGCCCCTCCTCATCGTCGGTTTCGCCGTCGCCGCCTACGGCTATGGGGCGGCTCTCCGCGGCTCCGACGTCATCGTCAACGAGGTCGCCATCGCCACGGGGGCGGCGGGGACGACCGAGGGCCGGAGCCAGGTCTACGTCGGTGTCTTCTCGCCGTCGCGGGGCACGTACGAGCTGACCCTCCCCGGCGGGCCGCTCGTGGCGGCACCTGTGAGCGAGCTGTTCGGGATCACCGGAACCGCCGGTGCCCTCGACGTCCTCCAGGGCGACCCGGCCCGGATCCGGGGCTTGAGCATCGGCTTCGGGACCCTCCGCGCCTTCCGAGCCGACCTGCCGACAGCCGTTCCCCTCGTCGAAGCCGACCTCCGGGTCGTCGACGGGATCATCCGGGGCCGCCTCGTGAACCGCTCGACGATTCGCCTCCTCGCCCCGGCCGTCGTCTTCGGGTCGAGCGCCGTCACCCTGCCCGAGCTGGCGCCGGGGGCGAGCACGAGCATCGAGCTGCCCCTCTCCCGGGGTGCCGTCGGGGCCAACCTCGCCGATCGGATCGTCGGCGCCTACCCGGCGGCGGACCCGGCCCAGCTGAGCGACGCCGCCCGCGAGCGGATCGTCCGCTACCAGGTCATCAACCAGCTGACCCTACGACCCCTTCAGCGGCTTCAGTGGCCTCTGGCTCCCGTCGGAGAGCCCGATCCTCCTGGCCTGGGATCGTCAGCCCCTGGCGCCGGTCGTCGTCGCCGGACAGGCACCCCGCCAGCTCGGAACGACCCTCTACTACCTGAGCCTCCCGCTCCGGGTCGAAGGCACGGTCGCCTTCGGCGTCGATCTCCTCCGGCCGACGGTCGTGGCCAACGAGAGCGCCTTCTTCAACCGCGACCCCTGGAGCTACAGCCTCGGCCAGGGTTCGGTCACCATCGCCTACCGGACCGTCCCCATCAGCGGCCCACTGACGGCCTCCCGCCTCGTCGTCGGCTTCAACATCGGTCCCGAGATCGGCGGCAGCGCGCCGACCGAGATCGAGCCGGTCGGGCCGGCCGAGCCGATCGACCTCTGCATCGAGACCCCGTGCCCGGACGCGGCGCCGGACGGGCTCCCGGAGCTCGAGATCTTCGACCTCGTCCGGGGCGAGTGGATGGCCCTCCCCCACCTCGACGGCGGCCGAGCGTTTGCCATCCGCGAGCCCGGGCGCTACGTTGACCCCGCCAGCGCGAGCGTCCTCCTTCGCTTCCAGAACCCCCGCATCGACGGGATCGGCTTCGGCTTCGCGATCCAGATCGAGGGCCACGTCGAATGAGCACGATCGTCCGGGTCGACGGACTCGTCAAGCACTACGACGGGGTGGCCGCCGTCGACGGCCTCGATCTGCAGGTCGAGGAGGGCGAGATCTTCGGCCTCGTCGGGCCGAACGGGGCCGGCAAGACGACGACCCTCCGGATCCTGGCCACCCTCCTCGAGCCGACGGCCGGCGAGGCCGAGATCGCCGGCCTCTCGGTCCGGCGGAACCCGGCGGCCGTCCGGCGCGTCCTGGGGTTCATGCCGGACGTCTTCGGCGTCTACGACGACATGAAGGTCTGGGAGTACCTCGACTTCTTCGGCCGCTGCTACGGCCTGTCGGCCGACCGCCGGCGGCGGATGATCGGCGACCTCCTCGAGCTCGTCGATCTCGCCGACAAGCGCGACGCCTACGTGGCCGAGCTGTCCCGGGGCATGCAGCAGCGGCTCTGCCTCGCCCACGCCCTCGTCCACGACCCGGCCGTCCTGCTGCTCGACGAGCCGGCCTCGGGCCTCGATCCGCGGGCCAGGGTCGAGCTCCGGGAGCTCCTCCGCGAGCTCCGCTCCCTCGGCAAGACGATCCTCATCTCGAGCCACATCCTGCCCGAGCTCGAGGAGCTCTGCTCGAGCATCGCCATCATCGACCACGGCCGGGTCCTCGCCCAGGGCCGGGTCGCCGAGATCGAGGCCCGCCTGCGGCTCGGCTCCGTCCTCCGGATCCGGACCGTCGGCGGCCTGCCCACCGCCGAGGAGGCCCGCGCCTGGTTCGCCGAGCAGCCCGCCGTCGCTGCGGCCGAGCTCCTCCCCGACGGGACGATCGAGCTCGGCTTCACGGGGGACGACGCGGCCGCCGCCGATCTCCTCGCCGCCGCCGTCGGGGCCGGGCACCGGATCGCCACCTTCGCCCGGGCGGCGAGCGACCTCGAGGAGCTCTTCCTCCAGGTGACGGCGAACGGCCTCCCCGGCGGCGCGATCGGAGGTGACCGATGACGAGCCTCACCCTCCCCGGCTCGGCGCTCCGCCGGGCGGCTCCCTTCGCCGGCGCCTTCGCCGGCATCGTCGCCATCGGCACGAAGGAGCTGCGGGGGCGAATGCGGGGTCGGCGGGCCTTCGTCGTCCTCACCGTCTACCTCGCCCTCCTCGCCCTCTTCGGCTGGATGGTCTACCTCATGAACGAGCGGACCGTCGTCTCGTACCTCGGCACGGCCGCCTTCGCCTCGGCCCAGATCGGCCGGGAGATCTTCAAGGCCCTCCTCATCCTCGAGACCGTCCTCGTCGTCTTCCTCGCCCCCTCCTTCACCGCCGGCGCGATCAGCCTCGAGCGCGAGAAGCAGACCCTCGACCTCCTGGCGGTGACGCCGATCTCGTCCCTCGCCATCGTCCTCGGCAAGCTCGCCTCGGCCCTCGCCTACCTCTTCCTCCTCATCGTCGCCTCGATCCCGCTCATGGCCATCGTCTTCGTCTTCGGCGGGGTCGCCCCCGACGACGTCGTCCGCGGCTACCTCGTCCTGGCGACGACGGCGGTCGGCCTCGGATCGGTCGGCCTCTTCTTCTCCGCCCTCGCTCGCCGGACGCAGGCGGCGACGGTCCTCACCTACTTCACGGTCCTCGCCCTCACCGCCGGCACGACCTTCGTCTTCGCCTTCTGGTCGATCATGGCCAGCTCGGGTTCCTCGAGTTTGGCCCTGAGACCCCGGCCGTCTTGCCGCTCCCCGACCTCGGGCGGCGCCCGCCGGCCGCCCTCATGTGGCTGAATCCCTTCGTCGCCCAGGCCGACGTCGCCTGCGGCGCCCAGCTCGGCTTCTCGACGGGCGACATCTTCGATCCCTGCAACCTCGTCGGCGAGGTGTCGGGCGGCGGCTCGGTCGTCGTCGTTCCGCCGGTCGACGTGAAGCCCCTCCCCGTCCCCCTGCCGGGCGCCGATGTCGACCCTGGTGTCCGCGGCGGTCTCCGTGGGGGTGGCGTCGTCCTCGACGTCCTGCCCCAGCCCGAACCCGTCGAGGTCCGCTACCGAGACCGGATCTGGCCCGCGAGCGCCGTCGCCTGGCTGGGCCTGGCGGGCCTTCTCGTCGCCGCCTCGGTCTGGCTCGTCGGACCGACCCGCCGCCCGCGGCTCGCTCGAGCCGTCGGCGGCGCCGTGGCTCGGGTCCGAGCGCGACTCCCGCGCTACCAACGGAGGACCCAGTGATGCTCGAGCGGTTCCAGATCGCAGCCCTGCCCGGCCGCCTCGGGCGCCTCCGCCGATGGACGTCCGGTTCAGACGGGAGCCGGATGGAGGTGACTCCCCCTCCCGATCCCCTGGCGGTCCTTCCGGCCCCCGTCGACCCGATCCTCGTCGCCATCCGCGACGGCCTCGTCCGCCATCGCCGACGGCTCTGGTGGCGGCGGATCGTCCGCCGCGCCGTCGTCGTGGCAGCCGTCGTCGTCGCTGTCGAGGTCGGCCTGTGGGCCCTGGCCCGTCTCGTCCCCCTCGAGCTCGCCCCGGCCCTCGGTGTCGCCGTCCCGGCGGCCGGGATCCTGGGTCTCCTCTGGCTGGCCGCGGGAGCCCGGCCGTCGATCGGCGAGGCGGCCCTGGCCGTCGACGCCGAGGCCGGGCTTCGGGATCGCGTCTCCTCGGCCCTCGAGCTCGCCGCCCTGTGGCCGGCCTACGCCGGGCCAGGCGCTACCGGTGGCGAACCGAGTCGAGCCTCGGACGATCAGGGCGCCGGCGCCGGGGCCGAGACCGACTTCGAGGCCGGCGCCGATCGCGTCGACCCGGCCACATCGCGGCCGAGCGAAGCCTTCGTCCGCCGCCAGCGCGCCGACGCTCTCCGCGTCCTGAAGCGGGTTCGGGCCGACCTCCTGGCCCCGCGCTTCCCCGCCGTCCTCCCACGCCGGTCGCTCGTTACCGTCCTCGTCGGTGGTCTCCTCCTCGTCCCCCTCCTCGGGCTGCCGAACCCCCAGGACGCCGTCATCGCCCGGGACCGGGCGATCCGCCAGGAGGCCGAGCGGCAGGCGACCAGGATCGAGCGGGTCGCCGAGGACCTCCGCTCGCGGGCCGAGCAGGCCGACGACCCCCGAAGCCGGCTCGCCGACGAGCTCCGCGAGCTCGCCCGACGCCTCCGGGAGCGCCCCTCGGAGCTCGACGCCAACCTCGCTCGGCTCGGGACGCTCGAAGACGCGGTTCGGGCCCAGATCGATCCCGGAAACGAGCAGCGGGCGGCGGCCCTGACCTCCCTCAGCCGGGCCCTCTCCCGGGCCGTCACCGGCAACCCGTCGGCGAACCGGGATGGAGATCCGAAGACGGCCGCCGACGATCTCGACGACCTCGACCTCGACCGGCTGAGCCGGGACGAACAGCGCGAGCTCGCCAGGCGGCTGGCCGAGCTGTCGGGCACGGCCGCGGCGGCCGATGGCGCCGCCGGGCGAGCCCTCGGTGACGCCGCCCAGAGCCTCGCCAACGGCGACACGGCATCGGCCCGAGCGTCCCTCGATCGGCTCGCCGACGCCCTCCGGAACGCCGAGCGTCGGGTGGCGACGAATCGGGACCTCGCTTCGGCGGCCTCGCGGCTTCAGGAGGCGCGGCGGCAGCTGGCGGCGGCCGCGGGACGGCAGGACGGGGGCCAGGGGCAGCAAGCTGGCGGTCAGGGTCAGCAGGGCCAGGGCCAGGGTCAGGGCAAGGCCAGGGCCAGGGCAGGGCAGGGCCAGGGCAGGGCCAGGGCCAAGGTCAGGGCAGGGCAGGGGCAGGGCCAGGGCCAAGGTCAGGGCCAGGGCAGGGCAAGGGCAGGGGCAGGGGCAGGGCAAGGCCAGGGCCAAGGCAGGGTCAGGGCAAGGCCAGGGCCAGGGCTCCCTCGGCGGTGGCGGCTCGAACGCCCGGTACCTCGGCTCCGGGATCAGCCAGGGCGGGTTCCGGGTCCCGTGAGCGGCAACCGCCCTGCCCAGCTCGGCCCCGACCTGTCGTCCGTCTTCGCCCCCTTCGAGCGGCTCGGCAAGCCCGGCGACCCGAGCTACGTTTCCGGAACCGGCGGCGACGGCCAGACCTCTCAGGGCTCCGGACAGGGCCAGGGCGTCGACCCGGGCTCCTTCGTCCCCTACGAGCGCGTCTTCGCCGACTTCTACGACTACGCCCAGACGAGCCTCGACCGAACGTACATCCCGCTCTCGGTCAAGGACTTCGTCCGCGACTACTTCAGCTCCCTCGACCCAACCCGCTGACGACGAGGACGACCGACCATGCCCGAGCCAGCGCCTGCCACCACCGAGACCGCTGCACAACGCCACCGGCCCCCCTCAGCCGGAGGCCTTTGCCGAGCGCGCCCTCGCCATCGAACGGGAGGTCGGCAAGGTCATCGTCGGCCAGCGGGAGCTCATCCGCCAGACCCTGACCTGCCTCCTGGCGAACAACCACGCCCTCCTCGAGGGCGTCCCCGGCCTCGGCAAGACGATGCTCGTCCGGACCCTGGCCGACGTCATCGACTGCACCTTCAGCCGGATCCAGTTCACCCCCGATCTCATGCCGGCCGACATCACCGGCACGAACATCCTCGTCGAGGAGGACGGCCGGCGCGTCTTCCGCTTCCAGCCCGGGCCCGTCTTCGCCAACCTCGTCCTCGCCGACGAGATCAACCGGGCGACGCCGAAGACCCAGTCGAGCCTCCTCGAGGCGATGCAGGAGCACCAGGTCACCGTCGCCCGGACCCGCTACCCGCTCGAGCCGCCCTTCTTCGTCCTCGCCACCCAGAACCCCCTCGAGATGGAGGGCACCTACCCACTCCCCGAGGCCCAGCTCGACCGCTTCATGTTCAAGGTCCTCGTTCCCTTCCCGAGCGAGGCCGAGCTCGTCGAGATCATGGACCGAACGACGGGGGCCGAGGTTCCCCGCGCCGCGACCGGTGGCGACGGCGGCCGAGATCGTCGAGATGCAGCGCCTCGCCCGGGCCGTCCCCATCGCCCCCCACGTGACCGCCTACGCCGTCGCCCTCCTGGCCGCCACCCACCCCGATCAGCCACGGGCCCCCGCCATCGTCCGCGAGTACGTCCGCTACGGCGCCTCGCCCCGGGGCGCCCAGGCCCTCGTCGCGGCCGGCAAGATCGGGGCCCTCCTCGACGGCCGCTTCAACGTCGCCGTCGAGGACATCCGGGCGGCGGCCCTCCCGGCCCTCCGCCACCGGGTCATCCTGAACTTCGAGGGCGAGGCCGAGGGGATCACGCCCGAGGCGGTCATCGCCACGATCCTCGAGCAGGTCGCCCCGCCGAGCGTCGAGTAGCGGGCTCGTTCGCCCGTCCCGTGGCCGAGCATCGTCCCGTGGCCGAGCATCGCCAGCCCCCGATCGAGTCCGGGGCGCCGGCCTCCAGCACCGGCTCGACACCCCCGACGCCGGCGACCGGTCGGCGACCGGTCTTCCTCCCGAACGAGCTCGACCCGACCGTCTTCGACGAAGCCTTCCTCCGCCAGCTCGAGCGGCTCCTCCTCCTCATGAAGGCGCCCGTCCGGGGCGGCCTGAAGGGCGGCCGGCGGAGCACGAAGCGGGGCCAGTCGGTCGAGTTCGCCGACTACCGCGACTACGCCCTCGGCGACGACCTCCGCCAGCTCGACTGGAACATCCTCGCCCGCCTCGAGCGCCTCTTCATCAAGCTCTACATCGAGGAGGAGGACGTCACCGTCCATCTCCTCCTCGACGCTTCGGCCTCCATGGCCGCCGGACGCCCGGCGAAGCTCCTCTTCGCCAAGCGGGCGGCGGCCGCCCTCGGCTACATCGCCCTCGCCTCGGAGGATCGGGTCGTCGTCTCCGCCCTCGCCGGCCGGACGAGCCGGCGGATGCCGGGCCTCCGCGGCTCCGGACGGGTCTTCCGGCTCCTGGCCAACCTCTCGGCGATCGAGGCGACGCCGGGACCGACGGACCTCCTCACGGCGACCCGGCACGCCCTGGCCGGCCTCACCGGGCGGGGCATCGTCATCCTCTGCTCCGATCTCTTCGATCCGGCCGCCGACCGGGTCATTCGGGATCTGGCGGCCACCGGGGCGGAGATCATCGTCCTCCACGTCCTCGCTCCCGACGAACTCGAGCCCGACCTCTCGGGCGACCTCCGGCTCGTCGACGCCGAGACCGGGAACGGCGTCGACGTCACCATCGACCTGCCCGTCCTCGACGGCTACCGGCAACGGCTCGCCGCCTGGCGCGATGGGCTCGCCGCCGTCGCCGCCCGCCGGCGGGTGAGCTACGTTCCCCTCGCCTCTGACCTCCCCATCGCCGAGCTCGTCTTCGCCGAGCTCCGACGACGGCGGATCCTCGGCTGAACGGCGGGCGACGATGGGTCTTCTCGCTCCCCTCGCCCTCCTCGGCCTCCTCTTCGTGCCGGCGATCCTGGCCATGTACCTCCTCCGCCTGCGCCGGAAGGAGACGATCGTCGCCTCGACCCTCCTCTGGCAGGGCCTCGTCGCCGACGTCGAGGCGAACGCGCCGTGGCAGCGGCTCCGGCGGAGCCTCCTCCTCCTCGTCCAGCTCCTCCTCGCCGTCCTCCTCGTCTTCCTCGCCGCTCGACCGGTCGTCGAACGCCCGGCGGGCCTCGCCCGCGACCTCGTCCTCGTCGTCGACGTGTCGGCCTCGATGGCCGCCACCGACGTCCGTCCGAACCGCCTGGCGGCGGCGAAGGAGGCGGCCATCGCCGCGCTCGCCGAGCTGCCGGCCGGGGGGACGGTGAGCGTCATTGCCGCCGGCCGGACGGCACGGATCGTGGCCAACGCGACCACCGACCTCGGTCGCGTGCGGGCCGCCATCGCCGGGCTCGAGCCGGCACCCGTCCGCGGCGATCTCGGCGACGCCCTCCGCCTCGCCGCCGCCCTCGCCGCCCGCTCCGGCGACGCCGAGATCCTCGTCGCCACCGACGCCGCCGGGCCCGTCCCGGACGTCCGCCTCGACGTCCCGGTTCGGGTCCTGCCGGTCGGCCGGGGCCGCGACAACCAGGCCATCGCCGCCCTCGCCGTCCGGTCGACCCCGTCGGGGGTCGGTCGGTCCCTCTTCGTCAGCGTCGTCAACACCGACCTCGAGGCGGCCGAGCGCCGGCTCGTCGTCTCGGCCGAGGGGATCCCCATCGAGGCCCGGGACGTCTTCCTCGACCCCCAGACCCGGACCGAGATCGTCGTCGACGACCTGCCCGAGGGGATCGGCTCGGTGGAGGTCGCCCTCCTCGGTCGCGACGGCGACGCCGGGCGGCCGGCCGACGACCTCGCCCTCGACGACCGGGCCTGGGCCGTCGTCCCGCCGGTCCGCCTTCGCCGGATCCTCCTCGTCTCCGAGGGCGACCCGTACCTCGAGACCGCCCTCTCCTACCTTCCCGGGACGGAGCTCTACGGGATCCGGCCGGCCGACTACGGCCCGGCCACCCACCCCGAGCTCTTCGACCTCGTCATCTTCGAGTCGACGCTGCCGGCGACGCTGCCGAGCCGGCCGATCCTCGCCATCGCCCCGCCCCGGAGCTCGCCCCTCGGCGAGGTCGTCGGCACCCTATCCGAGCCCGGCATCGGCCGCCTCGATCCGGGCGAGCCGCTCCTCCGGTACGTCGATCTGTCGACCGTCCACATCGCCGAAGCGAAGCGCCTCGTCCTTCCCGACTGGGCCCGGGTCGTCGTTCCCGGGCCGGAGGGAGCGCCCCTCCTCTACGCCGGCAGCCGGCTCGGCCTCCCGACGGCCGTCCTTGCCTTCGAGCCGCGCCGCTCCGACCTCCCCCTCCAGGTCGCCTTCCCGATCCTCGTCGCCAACCTGGCCGGGGAGCTCATGGGCGGCGGGGAGCCGCCGAGCGAGCCGCTCTCGCCGGGCGATCCGGTCGAACTGACGATCCCCGAGGGCGCCACCGGTCTACGGATCGAACGGCCCGACGGTTCCGTCCACGAGCTCGTCCCGGGGACGCCCGAGGCCCGGACCGTCACCTACGCCGCCACGGAGCTCCTCGGCGTCTACACCGTCCGACCGATCGCTGCCGGATCGTCGGCTGCGAGCCCGACCCCGACGACCGGCCCCTCTCCCACGCCGACGGCGGGCGGCTCGCCGGGAACGGGGGGTTCGAGCCCCTCGCCGGTCCCAGCCGATCCGACGGCCCCGGGCCGCTTCGCCGTCGACCTCCTCGACGTCGGCGAGTCGACCATCGCCCCCGGTTCACCGGCGAGCCTCGAAGCCCTCGGCCGACGGACCGGGGGAGCTGGCACCGCCCCCGACCGTCCCCCGGCCCGAGACGAGATCTGGCCCTGGCTGGCCCTCCTCGCCCTCCTCGGTCTCCTCGTCGAGTGGATCGTCTACGAGCGCGACGGCCTGGCCCGGCTCCGGCGGAGCGTGGCCAGCCGGCTCGAACGCGTCACCGCCGGGCCCGCCGTCCGCGGCGGGGCGGCGGCCGATCGGAGCGGGACGAGCGGCGGGGGACACCGATGACCGTCCACGTCGACTCCCCGTCGACCCTCCTCCTCCTGCCGGCGGGCTCGCCCTCGTCCTCGTCCTGCACGCCGCCTCGGGACGGCGCCTCGGCGCCGCCCGGCGACGGGCCGCCCTGGCGATCCGGACCCTCCTCCTGGCCGCCCTCGTCGGAGCCCTCGCCGGCGTCCAGCTCGTCCTGCCCGTCGACCGTTTGGCGACGGTCTTCGTCGTCGACCTCTCCGATTCCGTCGGTCCCGACGCCCGGGAGGACGCCCTCGCCTTCATCCGCGAGGCCCTCGCCGAGATGCCCGACGGCGACCTGGCCGGGGTCGTCGCCTTCGGCCGGGAGGCCTTCGTCGAACGGCTCCCCTCCGACGTCCGGGAGATCGACCGCCTCGCCTCGACTCCCACCCAGGGGGCGACCGACCTCGGGGCCGCCCTCCGGCTCGCGGCCGCCCTCTTCCCCGACGACGCCCAGCGCCGGATCGTCCTCCTCTCCGACGGGAACGACACGACGGGGGCCGGCCAGACCGAGGCCGTCCTCGCCGCTGCCCGGGGCATCCAGATCACGACCCGCCGAACGGGTGTGCCCGTCGAGGCCGAGGCCCTCGTCGAGCGGCTGAGCGCCCCGGCGACGGCCCGCCTCGGCGAGCGCATCGAGCTGACGGCGACGGTCCGCTCGACCCTCGCCCAGGTCGCGGCCCTGCGGCTCTACGTCGACGGAGTCGCCGTCGCCGTCGAGCGCCCGGAGCTCCGCGTCGGGACGACGACGGTCCGCTTCCAGCTCACGCCGTCCGAGGCCGGCTTCCACACCTTCCGGGTCGTCCTCGAGGTCGGGCGGGACACCTTCAGCCAGAACAACCGGGCCGACGCCCACACCATCGTCAAGGGCGAGCCCCGGGTCCTCGTGGCCGCCGGCGACGACGGTGTCGCGGCCGATCTCGTGGCCGCCCTGCGCGGGGCGCGCCAACAGGTCGACCTCGTCATCCCCGAACGGCTCCCCGATGACCTGGCGGGCCTGGCCACCTACGACGCCGTCGTCCTCGTCGACGTCCCCCGGACCCGGCTCACCGACCGTCAGCTCCTGGGCCTCCAGACGTACGTTCGTGACATCGGTCGGGGGCTCGTCGTCATCGGCGGGCCCCAGAGCTACGGTGCCGGCGGTTACGCGAAGACGCCCCTCGAGGAGACCCTCCCCGTCGACATGGGGGTCCGCGATCGCCAGCGCGAGCCCGACGTCGCCCTCGTCGTCGTCATCGACAAGTCCGGCTCCATGGACGCCTGCCACTGCAACACCTTCGATCAGGGCGGCGGGGGCGGGATCCAGGGGGTCCGCAAGGTCGACATCGGCAAGGAAGCGATCCTCCGGGCTGCCGCGGCCCTCACCGCCCGGGACGAGATCGGCGTCGTCGCCTTCGACGAGGCGGCCCACTGGGTCGTCCGGACGGCGCCCCTGGGCGACGTCGACGACCTCGGCGGCCGGATCGCCGGCATCAACCCCGACGGCCAGACGAACATCTTCGCCGGTCTCGACGAGGCGGTGAAGAGCCTCGAGGGTGCCCGGGCGACCCGCCGCCACATCATCCTCCTCACCGACGGCTGGTCGCGGTCGGGCGCCTACGAGGAGATCCTGGCCCGGATGAAGGCGGCCGGGATCACCCTCTCCACGGTCGGCGCCGGCGGCGGCTCGGCCCCGATCCTCGCCGAGCTCGCCCGGAAGGGCGGCGGCCGCTACTACCCGGCCCCGAACCCGGCCGCCATCCCCGACATCTTCCTCAAGGAGACCGAACGGGTCTCGGGCCAGCAGATCGTCGAGGAGCCCTTCCACCCGATCCAGACGGGCTCGTCGCCGATCCTCCGGGGCCTCGAGTCGGGCTTTCCCCAGCTCCTCGGCTACAACGGCACGACGGCCAAGGCGGCGGCGAACACGGTCCTCGTGACGGCCCGGAACGACCCGCTCCTCGCCCAGTGGCAGTACGGGCTCGGGCGGGCCGTTGCCTGGACATCCGACGCGACGGGCCGCTGGGCGAAGGCCTGGCTCGGCTGGCCGGGCTTCGAGCGCTTCTTCGCCCAGCTCGTCGCCTGGACCTTCCCGGGCGAGGAGTCGGGCGGGATCGAGGCCGCCTTCGTCGAAGCCGGCGGCCGAACGACCCTTCGGGTCGAGAGCGTCGCCGAGGACGGCTCGCCCCGCGACTTCTACGCCACCCGGGCCACGATCGTCGGACCGGATCTCTCCTCGACGACGCTCGATCTCAGCCAGGTCGCCCCCGGCGTCTACGAGCGCGAGCTCGGCGAGATCGCCCCGGGCGCCTACGCCCTCCGGATCTCGCAGACTCGGCCGGGATCGCCGGCCCTCGGTCGGACCGTCGGGCTCGTCGCCCCGACGCCGGCCGAGTACCGGCTCCTCGGGCCGAACGAGGCGCTCCTCGCCGCCCTCCGCTCGGCCACCGGGGGGCGGGTCGTCGAAACCGCCGCCGACGTCTGGCACCACGACCTGGCGACGACAACTGCCCTGACCGAGCTCTGGCCGTACCTCCTCGTCCTCGCCCTCCTCCTCTGGCCCCTCGACGTCGCCCTCCGTCGGGTCTCCGTCGGGCGGCGGGAGCTCGCCGACGCCCGCCGCTGGCTCGTCGAGGTGCCGGCCCGACGACGCCGGGCTGCGGCCCGACCGGCGGTCGTGTCCGACCTTCTCGCCGCCCGGGAACGGGCCGGGTCGGCGAGTGCTCGGCTCGCCCTGCTCCGGCGGGCCAGCGGAGCGGAGCCGGGAAGCGAAGCGGGCCCGTCCTCGGCGGCGGACGCCGGATCCCCGGTGGAGCGGCGGTCCTCCGGGGCGACGACCTCTGCTTCGGCCGCCGGGCGTCCCGCGCCGCCCCCCGAAGCGTCGTCGCCGGCGGCCCCACCGTCGGCAGCGACCCCACCCGCACCGGCCGCCCCACCCGCACCGGCAGCCCCGGCCGCCCCGGCGCCTCCGGCCGCACCGGCGCCACCATCGGCGGCGCCGCCATCGTCGACGGAGGGAGCGGAGGACACCATCGCCCGGCTCCGAGCGGCGAAGCGACGGGCCCGGGGCCGCTGACGAGGGCCGCGACGGCGCCGCTGTCTCGGCGCGACTCCGTACGCGACTCCCATGGCGCGGCTGCCTGGCGGGGCTCCCCAGCCCGGGTGGGTGCTAGCCTTCCCGGCGATGCCTCCCCGTTCTCCACGTCGGCGGGCCCGCCCGAGGGCCGCCGCCCGGCTCGCCCTCGTCTCCCTCCTCACCCTCCTCGTCGGCGCCTGCGCCGTGGAGACCGGGCCGCCCGAACCGACCCCGGCCCGCTTCGACGGCATCGTCCTCGCCCTCCAGCGCCACGGCATCGCCGTGTCCGACGTCGTCTCCGGCGATCCGGGCTGCGCGGATACCGAGCTCGTGGCCGTCGCCGTCCGCCTCGAAGCGAGCGGACTCGATGCCGCCACCCCGTATCGGGTCTACCTCTACCGGTTCCGTGACCGGGCCGCCTTCGATCGGCTCCGGACCCGGGTCGACGCCTGCGCTCGGGCGTACGTCTCCGATCCCGAGACCTTCGCCTCGGTGGAGGCACCGCCCTTCGTCCTCGTCGGGCAAGGCCCCTGGCCCCCGGACTTCGCGGCCGCCCTCCGGGCCGGCCTGACCGAGGCGGCCGGCAACGGCAGCTGATCGACCGGAGCCCGCTCTCGTTCGTCTCGCTCCCCGCCGGGTGGCGGCAGCGCCAGGGGAGCGACCTACGTCGCCCGGAGGCCGAGGATCCGGCGGGCGATAACGAGGCGCTGGATCTGGCTCGTCCCCTCGCCGATCTCGGTCAGCTTCGCGTCCCGGAGGTAGCGCTCGACCGGGTAGTCGGTGACGTAGCCGTAGCCCCCGTGGATCTGGAGGGCGGCGTTCGTCACCCGACTGCTCACCTCCGAGGCGAAGAGCTTCGCCTGGGCCGCGGCGAGCCCGAAGTCGCGCCCCCGGTCCTTCAGCCAGGCCGCCCGCCAGACGAGGGCCCGGGCCGCCTCGATCTCGGTCGCCATGTCGGCGATCGGGAAGGCGACGCCCTGGAAGGTGCCGATCGGCCGCCCGAACTGCTCCCGGGTCCGGGCGTAGGCGACGGCCGCCTCGAAGGCCGCCCGGGCGAGGCCGACGGCGAGGGCGCCGATCCCGATCCGGCCGCCGTCGAGGACCTGGAGGAAGAGTCGAAAGCCCCCGCCCCGCTCGCCGAGGAGGTGGTCGGCCGGGACCGGGGTCTCCTCGAAGACGAGCTCGCCGGTCGGCGAAGCGTGGAGGCCGAGCTTGTCCTCGATCCGGCCGATCCGGAAGCCGGGGCTGTCGGCGGGGACGATGAAGGCGCTGATCTCGGGCTTCCCGTCGGGCGTCGTCCCCGTCCGGGCCGCGACGATGTACGTCCCGGCCTGCCCGGCGTTCGTGATGAAGCGCTTCGTCCCGCTGATGATCCAGCGGCCGCCGTCCGGCCCGGGCTCGAAGCGGGCGGTCGTCCGGGTCCCCCCGGCGTCGGAGCCGGCGCCCGGCTCGGTGAGGCCGTAGCCGCCGAGGACGGCGCCGCTCGCGAGAGGGACGAGGAAGCGACGCTTCTGCTCCGGCGTTCCGGCGATGAGGAGTGGCCCGCAGGCGAGGCTCGTGTGGGCGGCGACGATGAGGGCGAGGGATCCCCAGACGGCGGCGATCTCCTCGATGGCGACGGCGAGGGCGAGGCTGTCCATCCCGGCCCCGCCCCATTCCTCGGGGACCGGGATCCCGAGCCAGCCGAGCTCGCCGAGGCGGCGGACGATCTGGGCTGGGAAGCGATGGGCGCGCTCGTGCTCCTCGACGAGGGGCGCGACCTCGCGGGCAAGGACGTCGCGGATCGTGTCGCGCAGGAGGCTGTGCTCGCTCGGCAGGTCGAGGTCCATGGTCGCCCCTCCTCTCGCTCGGAGTCGCCGCGGGTCGGTGCCGCTCGCAGTCACGACCCGTCGTTCGCGGATGACGCGCTTCGCGGGGAGGCTAACAGAGGCCGCTGCGCGTCGTCGAGGAACCCGTGCGCCCGCAGTGACGCCCTCGAGACTGACGGATTCACCGAGCCGTTGACGGTACTAGATTCTTGGCGGTACCAGATTCATTGAGCAACGACACGAAATCGGCGTTCCGCCGCGGCTGGTGCTAGCCTTCGGGCGCTCATGGCCAGCTCGGACGGCAGCCCGCCGATCGGTCCCTACGCGCTCGCCGCCGGCCAGCCGACCGGCGACGCCGGGCTCCGCACCACGACGACGGCCCGCGCGGGCGCCGACGGCACCGGCCCGAGGCCGCCGCGCGAGCGGACGGACGGCCACGCCCCGGCCAGCCTTCGGCGGGCGCTCCTCCTCCACCTCCGCCGCGACGGCCCCTCGACGCCCGACCAGCTCGCCGGCCGCATCGGAGCGAGCCGGACCGGCGTCCTCCAGCAGCTCCGCGCCCTCGAAGCCGCCCACCTCGTGACGAAGGAGACGATCCGCCACGGGGTCGGCCGGCCGCGCCACGTCTACGACATCGCCCCGGAGGCCCAGGACCTCTTCCCGACGAACTACGAGGGGCTCGCAGCCGGGCTCCTCG
Source organism: Chloroflexota bacterium (assembly GCA_026004015.1). Classification (GTDB taxonomy): domain Bacteria; phylum Chloroflexota; class Limnocylindria; order Limnocylindrales; family CSP1-4; genus BPIH01. Next base: position 200,146 of record BPIH01000003.1, read on the forward strand.
CCGCCCTCGAGGCCATCGGCGGAACCGGACCTCATCGAGGAGGTCTTTGCCGCCCGGCGCCGCCAGCTCGGGGCGACCCTCCGGCAGCGGGTCGACGAGCGGGTCGGGCCGAACGCCCCCCTCGTGGCTCGGGTTCGCGAACTCGCCGTCATCCAGGACGAGCAGGGCTACCTCGCCGAAGCGATCGTCGGTCCCGACGGGGTCATCCGGCTCCGGGAGCACAACTGCGCCATCTACCGGGTCGCCCGGGAGAACCCGGCGGCCTGCGCCGCCGAGCTCGAGCTCTTCCGCGAGGTCCTCGATGCCGATGTCGAACGGGAGACGCACATCGCGGCCGGGGACCGCTGCTGCACGTACCGGATCACCCGCCGAAGCGACGCCTGAAGCACGGACGGCGCCCGGGCGGCGGGTCGCCGGCGCCCGGAGCGGGACCGCCGGAGCGGGGCGCCGACCCCGGAGGCCGCCGGAACGGCACCACCCTCGGAGCGGCAGTCGGAGCCGGACGGCCCCGAGCGGCCGCCGGAGCCACGGCTCCCCCCGGTATCGGCGATCCGCTACGCCTCCTCCCGCTCGACGACCGGACGCGGGGCCGGAGCTCGGCGCGGCCTGGGGACATCGCCCACGTTCGGGACAAAGCTGGCCGCCATCGCCGTCGCCGCCACCTGGTGCTGCTCCTCGAGGGAGAGGATTCCACGCCGACCGAGCTCGCGCAGCTCGTCGCGGATGTACGTCCGGAGCATCTCGGGCCCGTCGGTGTTGATGGTGAAGCGGACCTCGTTCCGCCGGAAGGTGTCGAGGATCCAGCGGAGCTCGTCCCAGCCCGAGACGACCCCGGTGTTGAGGTTCGAGCTCGGGCAGATCTCGAGGACGATCCCCCGCTCACGGATCATCGCCATCGCCCGGGGGTCGTAGGCGGCCTTCACCCCGTGGCCGATCCGATCGGGCTCGAGGAGCTCGACGACCCGCGCCACCTCCTCCACCGGCCCGGCCTCGCCGGTATGGACGGTGATCCCGAGACCGAACTGGCGAACCCGCCGGAAGAGCCGCCGGTAATCGGCGACCCGGAAGGTCGCGCTTTCGGGGCCGGCGATGTCGATCCCGACGACGCCGCGATCCCGCCAGGCGATGGCCTTCTCGGCGATGATCTCGTTCAGTTCGTACGGGAAGGCGCGGTCGAGGCAGAAGATGAGCCCCGGCTTGACCGGGTACTCGAGAACCGCCCGGTCCATACCCCGAAGGGCGGCGGCGATGATGTGGTCGAGATCCTGCTCGCCACCCCGGTTCCGCTTCATCGGGTTGAAGCGCAGCTCCATGGTCGTGATGTTGTTCTTCCGGTAGGCCCCGCCGATGACCTCGTAGACCGAGCGCTCCATGGCGAGGGGGCTCGACTGGATGAGCTCAGTCCAATGGAAGAGCTGGAGATAGCCGTCGAAGCTCTTCGCCCGCCGAGGGCTGACGGTGATCATGTCCCGGAACTCCCAGTAGTCGCGGGTCGGGAGCTTGATCCCCTGGGCGTGGGCGATGCTCCACATGATGGCCGGCGTGACGGCAGCGCCGAGGTGGCAGTGGAGCTCGGCCAGGGGGAGGGTCCGCGGCAGCTGGCGGGTCATCGACGGGGGCGGGTGGCGGACCAGCGATCCATGGTTCGAGGATAGCGCGCCGGATCGCGATGGCGGGCGCCCCTCCTGGCCGGGCTCCGCCCCGTCCCGGTGATGCCCCGTCCCGGCTACGTCCCGTGTCCTCGGCGAGGCCCCCGTCCCGCCTAGGCCCCCGTCTGGAAGAGACGAAGGAGGAGACCGAGGACGACGACGGCACCGACGGTGAGGACGACCGCCTGGCGCCGGGGCGGCCGCCCGACGGCGAGGCCGACCGCGAGGGGGATGGCGAGCACGGCACCGACCCCGTAAAGGAGGTGGAGCGACTCGCGGGGCGGTCCCGCCTGAGCCATCTGCGCCAGCCCGACGAGCCCGTTCAGGGCGAGGGTGGCGACGAGGACGCCGAGAAGACCGAGGAGGAGACGGTCGGGCCCTCGCCCGGTGGCGGCCAGGCCAATCCCGACGAGGACACTGGCGGCGCCGAGGACGGCGCCCAACCCCGCCAGAGCAGTGTGGAGGTCAGCCACGCCCCGCGTCCCTCGGCCGGGCGGAGCGGCTCACTTCGGTCTCGGGGCGAGGGGTGCTCGGCGGCCGACGAACCCACTGGAGACCCGCGCGCCGTCATCGCCCTCCTCGACGATGTAGGCGTACCGGCGGAGCCCGCGCTCGTATGCCTCGAGGGACCAGGCGGCCGGGTCGAGGATGGGGCCCCCGGTGCCGACGGGTCGGGAGGCGACGGCGACGTTGAGCCAGCGAATCCCGGCCGGTCCGACGAGACGCACCGCGTAGAGGCCCGGTTCCCAGCCGCCCACGAAGGGGACGATGAGCCAGATCCCGCGGTCGCCGAGGGGCATGATCCGAATCGGGACCTCGATGGTCCGACCGCCGGTGAACTGCCGGTGGACGCTGATCGAGCTCGGGGCATCGGACCGCGGCACGGTCACCCCGATGACCGTCGTGTCGACGGGAACGACGGCGGCCGGGCTCCCGTCGGGACCGAGGCGCTCGGGGACGAGGGGCACGGTCGACGGCCGCTGCCGCCAGATCGTCAGGGTCGAAACGATGACGCCCGGCGCCGGCTGTTCGGCACCGACGAGACGGCCGCTGACGAAGCCGTAGTCGGTGCCGAGGACCGACCACCAGTCGGCGAGGTCCGACAGGGTGCCCTCCGACGACGGGTCGCTTCCGGACGATCCGCCCTCGTCGGATTGGCTCGGGGGCCCTTTCAGCACGTCCGACGGTTCCGCGCTCTCGCCAGCGACACCCGGGAGGTTCGACGCCCCTGGCGCTGCGGCTCCGTCCGAAACCGGGCCGGCCCACGGCTTGGCGATGGCGAGGCCGATGAGGGCCACGACGGCGACGACGGCGAGGAGCGTCCGCTCCAGGGAGCGGCGGCCGGGACCGATCCGGACCGGGGCGAAGGTCGCCTCCTCCTCCCCCTCCTCGAAGCCTCCGGCTCCGTCGCCAGCCCTGCGATCGCTCGTCGATGACCGTCCGGCGGCGAGGGAGCGCCGGATGACCGGCTCGAGGCTGGGGCCGACCTCGTCGGGGCGCATCGGCCGTCCTCCCGGCCTCACGAGGCGGCCGGGACGACCCTCCCTTCGGCGTCGAGGGTGGCCCGGCGGCGAGCGGCCCGGAGCTCGGCCCCGGGGACCTGGCTCCGGGCGTGGTACGAGGACCGGACGAGGGGACCCGCTTCGACGTGCTTGAAGCCGAGGGCGAGAGCTTCCTCTCTGAGCTCGGCGAACTCGTCGGGGTGGTAGTAGCGCTCGACCGGGAGGTGGCGTTCCGTGGGCCGAAGGTACTGGCCGATGGTGAGGATGTCGCAGTCGACGGCGCGCAGGTCGCGGAAGGTTTCGCTCAGCTCGGTCCGGGTCTCGCCGAGCCCGACCATGATCGAACTCTTCGTGTGGACGGCGTGGCCGTATTCGGCGGCGTACGCCTTCGCCCGGGCGAGGACGCCGAGGCTTCGCTCGTAGCGCGCCCGCTTGCGGACCGGCCGCTGGAGGCGGCGGACGGTTTCGACGTTGTGGTTGAGGATGTCGGGCCCGGCGGCCATGACCGTCCGAAGGGGTGCCTCCTCGCCGTTGAAGTCGGGGATGAGGACCTCGACTCCCATCCCCGGGCAGCGATTCCGGAGCTGGCGGATGGTCTCGGCGAAGACCGAAGCGCCGCCGTCGGGCAGGTCGTCCCGAGCCACCGAGGTGACGACGACGTGGTCGAGGTCGAGGACGGCGATGGCCTCCGCCACCCGGCGCGGCTCGTCGTCGTCGAACCAGGTCGGTCGGCCGGTCTTGACGGCGCAGAAGCCGCAGGCCCGGGTGCAGGTGTCACCGAGGATCATGACCGTCGCGGTCCGGTCGTTCCAGCACTCGCCGATGTTCGGGCAGCGGGCCTCCTCGCAGACGGTGTTCAGGTTCAGGCCGCGAAGGAGGCGCTTGACCTCGTGGTAGCCCTCGCCGCCGGGGAGGCGGGCGCGGATCCAGTCCGGGTGGCGGCGGCCGGGTCGGTGGCCCGCGAGGGGGGTCCCGCCGCCGTCGGCCTCCTCGCCCGGGTGCCCGCCGCCTGGAGCCTCACCCAGGGGTCCGCCGGCCGGGAACTCGCGCAGGGGTCCGCTGCCCGCGAACTCACCCAGGGGTCCGCCGCCGAGGGCGATGGAGATCGCCTCCGGACGAGGATGGCCGTGCCCGGAGCCGGGCAGGACGGCGAGGGAACGGCCGTCGCGATCGACGACGGGCAGCTGGCGGCGCACCGTGGGAGCTGGCTGGCCCGGTTCGTCGGCCATGGCGTCCTCCGCTACCAGATCGAGGTCTCGGGGCCGACGGCCTCGAGCCAGGCCCTGACGTCGGCCAGGAAGGCGCCGGCCTGGGCGCCGTCGGTGGCCCGATGGTCGATGCCGAGGACCATGTTCATGACCGGTCGAATGGCGATGACGTCGCCCTCCGGGGTCTCGACGACGACCGGGCGCTTCTTGATCTGCTCCATGGTGAGGATGGCGACTTCCGGCACGTTGATGATCGGCATCGTCAGGTTCGAGCCGAACCAGCCGGTGTTGTCGACGGTGAAGGTACCGCCCCCGAAGTCGCTGACTCGGAGCTTCCTGGCCCGGGCCCGAGCGGCGACGTCGGCGATGGCGGCGTTGATGCCGTGGATCGAGAGGCGATCGACGTCGCGGACGACGGGCACGATGAGGCCGTCCTCGACGGCGACGGCGACGCCGATGTTGATGGCTCGCTTGGCGACGAGCCCGGCCTCGGTCCAGTGGGCGTTGAAGGTCGGATGGCGCCGGAGGGCCTCGACGGCGGCCTTGACGACGAAGGGAACGTAGGAGAGGGA
>BPIH01000004.1 GCA_026004015.1 Chloroflexota bacterium
GCGGGGCGACGTCGTCTCCGTCCAGGCCGTTCCCTTCGCCGCCGCCGACGCTCCGCCGGCCGAGGCGGATCCCCTCGCCGAGGGCGGCCTCCTCGATACCGTCCTCGGGGCGGTCGGCTCGGCGGTCGGCGTCCTCGTCGCCGCTCCTCCTCCTCCTCGTCGTCTGGCGGAACCTCCGGGCCCTTCGCCGGCGGGCCGAGGAGATCCAGCTGGCGGCCGCCCTCGGGGCGGGGGTGAGCGTCCGGCTCGAGGGCGCTCCCGGCCGCCGTCGCCTCCGGTGGCGGTCCGGCCCTGCCGCCGGATCCGTCGGCGGCCGTCGCCGAGCGCCTCCGCCACGCCGCCGTCGATCGGCCGGAGGCCGTGGCCGGCCTCGTCGCCGGCTGGCTGACTGAGGAGTCGAAGCGATGACGTCAAGCCCGTCCGCCCTGCCCGGTGCCCGGAAGGCGGCCGCCCTCCTCATCGCCCTCGGTCGCGAGGCGGCGGCCCGGGTCCTCGCCCAGCTCCCACCGGAGCACGTCGAGCGGCTCACCCTCGAGCTCCTCCGCACGCCGGCCCTCGACGCTGCCGCCCGGGATGCCGTCCTCGCCGAGGCCCACGACGGCCTCTTCGCCGGGAGCGGTGCCGTCGCCGCCGGCGAGACCTTCGCCGTCGAGGTCGTCCGGGAGGCCTACGGCCCCGAGCGGGCGGAAGACGTCCTCAGGCGGGTCCGGCAGGCCCAGATCCCGGCGCCCTTCGAGTTCCTCCGGGGCGCCGAGCCGAGCCAGGTTCGGGAGCTCCTCGCCACCGAGCACCCCCAGACCATCGCCCTCGTCCTCGCCCACCTCGACCCCCGGACGGCGGCCCGCATCCTGACCGAGCTCGACCCGCCCCTTCAGGTCGAGGTCGCCCGGCGCTTCGCCACCACCGACCAGGTCAGCCCCGAGACGGTCGCCGTCGTCGAGGCCCAGCTCCGGAGCCGGATGGCCGCCTTTGCCGCCGGCGCCTCGATGAGCGTCGGCGGCGCCCGACCGCTCGCCCACGTCCTGAATCAGGTCGATCGCTCCACGGAGAAGCAGATCCTGGGCGCCCTCGGCGAGGTCGGATCCCGCCCTCGCCGACGAGGTCCGCCGCTACATGTTCGTCTTCGAGGATGTCCTCCTCCTCGACGACCGGGCGATGCAGCGGGTCATCCGCGAGCTCGACACGAAGGACATCGCCCTCGCCCTCCGGGCGACGACCGAGGAGGTGAAGCAGAAGTTCTTCACGAACATGAGCCAGCGGGCGGCGGAGATGCTCCGCGAGGAGATGGAGCTCGCCGGGCAGGTTCGAATGAAGAACGTCGAGGAGGCGCAGGGTCGGATCGTCGACGTCATCAAGCGCCTGGAGGAGCAGGACGAGATCGTCATCAGCCGCGGCGGAGGCGACGATGTCCTCGCCTAGGCGGGTCCTCGTCGGGCGCTCGTGCGGTCCCCTCGGCCGGCCGCCTGAGGCCGGAGTCGCAGGGGGACGGGTCGAGGCGCCGTCGACCTCCGAACGACGGCCGGAAGCCGGGGTCGCCTCGGCCGGCTCGCCCTCCACCGGACGCCGGCGGACGGCCGCCGAGGAGCGGGCGGAGCGGGTCGCCGCGGCCCGGGGCTACGCCGACGGGCTTGCCCGGGGGCAGGCCGAGGTGGCCGCCGCCGTCGCCGCGGCCGGCGCCCTCGCCGCCGAACTGGAGCGCCTGGCTCCCCGGGACGCTGCCCGGGCGGCCGCAGCCATCGCCCGCCTCGCCCTCGTCGTCGCCGAGCGGATCCTCGGCGGAGCCCTCGCCCTCGATCCGGCCCTCCTCGTCTCGGTCATCGAGCGGGCGACCGCCGCCATCAACGGCTCGCCGTCGGCCCGGGTCATCCTCCATCCGACGGCACGCCCGATCGTCGAAGCGGCCTGGTTGGCCCGGTTCGGCACGGCCTACCTCGGCAAGCGGTGGGTCTTCGAAGCGGACCCGAGCCTGCCGCCGGCGGGCTGCCGCCTCGTCTACGAGCACGGCTTCGTCGACGCCTCCCTCGAGGCCCAGATCGAGGAGATCGGCCGGGCCATCGAGCACGCCCTGCCGACCCTGCTCCGCGAGGTGGGAGTGGTTGGCCGCGAGCGCCGTGCCGAACCGCCTGCCGACGAGGGAGCCCCGGGCCGCGAACCGGGAGGTGGGCGAGTGAGCTCCTCGACGGCCCGCGCCGCCCTTGCCCCGGTCGGTCTCGACCTCGCCGCCGATCCGCGACCGGCCTCGACGGCGGATCGCTGGAGCGAGGGGGTGCGGACTCGACGTCCGCCACCTCGCCCTCGTCGAGCGCCTCGAGCGCCTCGTCCGGAGCCAGCCGACCTTCGTCTCCTTCGGGGGCCGTGACCCGGGTCGTCGGCAGCACCATCGAGGCCGCCGGCCTCCTCGTCCAGATCGGCTCCATCTGCTGGGTCGAGGCGGCGCCGGCCGGGCTCGTCAGCGCCGAGGTCGTCGGCTTCCGCGACGGGCGGATCACCCTCGTCCCCTTCGGCGACGTCGTCGGCGTTCGGCCGGGCTCGCGGGTCCGGCTCCGCGAGGACCAGTTCCGCGTCCCCGTCGGCCCGCGGGTCCTCGGCCGGGTCCTCGACGGCTTCGGGCGACCCCTCGACGGGCGGGGCCCCCTCGGGGCTCCGACCCGCGTCATCGGCGGAACGGCGCCGCACCCGCTCACCCGGGCCCGGATCGAGACGCCCGCTCTCGACGGGCGTCCGGGCCATCGACGGCTGCCTCACCGCCGGCAAGGGCCAGCGGCTCGGGATCTTCGCCGGTTCGGGGTCGGCAAGTCGACGCTCCTGTCGATGATCGCCCGGAACTCGCGCCGCCTCGGTCAACGTCATCGCCCTCATCGGCGAGCGGGGTCGCGAGGTCCAGGAGTTCATCGACCACCAGCTCGGTCCCGACGGGCTCGCCCGCTCCGTCGTCGTCGTCGCCACCTCCGATCAGCCGGCCCTCCTCCGCGTCAAGGCGGCCGAGGTCGCCACGGCCATCGCCGAGTCCTTCCGCGACGACGGCGAGGACGTCCTCCTCGTCATGGATTCCGTCACCAGGCTGGCCATGGCCCAGCGAGAGATCGCCCTCGGGGCCGGCGAGCCCCCCGCCCTCCGCGGCTATCCGCCCTCGGTCTTCGCCTATCTCGCCCGGATCCTCGAGCGGGCCGGCAACACCGACCGGGGGACCATCACCGGCTTCTACACCGTCCTCGTCGAGGGCGACGACCTCTCCGAGCCCGTCGCCGACAGCGTCCGCTCGATCCTCGACGGCCACATCGTCCTCTCGCGGCTCCTGGCCGAGCGGAACCACTACCCGGCCATCGACGTCCTCGCCTCCGTCTCGCGGGTCATGCCGGCGGTCACCGGCGAGCGCCACCGCCGCCTCGCCGCGGCCCTTCGGGCTGCCCTCGCCGTCTACGAGGAGTCGCGCGACCTCATCGAGGTCGGCGCCTACGCCGCCGGCTCGAACCCCGATGTCGACCGGGCCATCGCGCTCCGCCCGGCCATCCTCGCCTTCCTCCAGCAGCGCCCCGAACGAGCCCTCGGATCTCGCCGACGGCCGTCGCCGGCCTCGAGGCCACCGGCGTCCTGGAGGTCGCGGATGAGCGCGGTGCGATCCGCGACCGCGAGCGCCGCGACGGGCGACCGCCTCGCCGTCGTCCTCCGCCTCCGTCGCCTCGACGAGGACCGCGCCCGGCTCGGCCCTCGCCGCGGCCCTGGCCGCGAAGCGGACGCCCGGGAGCGCTTCGTCCGCGCTCCGGCTCGAGCATGAACGGCCTGTGCTGCGGACGCTCGCGCGCTCCTCGGGAGCCGTCGGCGACGCGGCGACCCTCGCCGGAGCGGCGGCGGACGTCGAGGTCGCCGAGCGGCGGCGGCGGCCGGCCGCCGACGAGCTGGCGGCGGCCCGGCCGGGCCGTCGAGGAGGCGCGGGCGCCGCTCGCCCTGGCCACCCGGCGACGGGAAGCCGTCGAGCGGCTCCGCCAGCGCCGGCTCGCCGAGCGCGGCGCGACGTGGAGCGCCGGACTCGAGCGGGAGCTCGACCGAGATCGCCCTCGTCCGGCATGCCCGGGCGCTCGCCGAGGCCCGGGCTGAGGTCGGCCGATGCGCGACACCGTTCGTCGCCGTCGCCGCCCGGGTCCGGGAGCTCGAGCGCTCCTCGAGCGCCGCGCTCGTCCCGCAGCCGCGGTGGCTCCGTCGCTGGTCTCGCCACGCCGGCCGCCGGCGGCTCGGTGGCCGGGACGCGCCGTGGCCTCCGGTCCGGGACGCCGGCGCCCCGCCTGGACGGCGCCCTTCGCACGCGATCCTCCGGTCGGCCTGGCCGGCCGCGAGCCGACTGGCCCTGGCCGTGGCCGCGGCCCCTCGGAGGACGTCCGGTCGTCGAGCCCGTCCCGGCGGGCGGATCAGCCAGCCCTTCACCCTCGGCTCGGCCTCGAGCGCGTCGGGCGAAGGCCACGACGGTCTCGACATCGCCGCTCCCCTGGGAACGCCGGTCCGGGCCATGGCCGGCGGGCGTCGTTCGCTTCGCCGGGCGGCATCCCGACGGCGCGGTCGTCGTCCGGTCGAGCACGCCGACGGCAGCCAGTCCTGGTACGCGCCACCTCGACCCGGCCTGCGCGGTCGGGTCGGCGACCGGGTGCGGCCGGTCAGGCCGTCGGGCGGATCGGCCTGACCGGCCGGACGACCGGGCCCCACCTCCACCTGGAGATCTGTGGTCGGCGGGCGGCCCGTCGACCCCGAGCCGATCCTCCGCAGCGGGCCGCCTGCCCGGGCGCCTCGGCACGCGGCCGACTCCGCGCGCCGCCCTCCGCCGCTTCGAGGCCGTCGCGTCGACCATCCCCTACGCCGCCGAGATCCGCGCCGCGGCCGTGCGAGGCCGGGATCGACCCGCTCCTCCTGGCGGCCCTCGTCCGGACCGAATCGGGCTTCCGGCCCAGGCCGTGTCCCGGGCCGGGGCGATGGGCCTCACCCAGCTCATGCCGGCGACGGCCCGGAGCCTCGGCGTCGCCGATCCCTTCGATCCGGCGTCGAACCTGGACGGTGGGGCCCGCTATCTCGCCGGCAACCTCCGGATCTTCGGCCGGGTCGACCTCGCCCTGGCCGCCTACCAGGCGGGGAAGGCGGCGGTCCGGCGAGCCGGCGGGAGTGCCCGATTCGCCCGGTTACCCAGACCTACGTCGCCCGGGTTCTCGAGACCTGGGCCGGCTACCTCACGGCAGCGGAGGGCGGGCATGAGGCTCTCGGATCGCAACCGGCCGCATCCTCTGCCGGCGCCCTCGACGGGCTGGCGGCCCGGCAGGCGGCCATCGCCTCGAACCTGGCGAACGTCGACACGCCCGGCTATCGGCCCCTCGTCGTCGACTTCGAGACCCGCTCCGGGCCGAGCTCGAGCGGCTGCCGCGGCGCGGCGTCCCGCTCGCCCTCGCCCCGCCGACCCTGGGTCCCTCGGCCGCTCGGGCCGGCCCGGAGCGACCCCCGCCACCTGGCCGGCGTGCCCGGTCGGCCGCGAACCAGCGGCCGCTCCTCGGCCCCGGCGCGTCGAGGCCGGCCGGAACGACACCAACGCCGTCGACCTCGAGGCCGAGGTGACGGCCCTCGCCGAGACCCAGCTCCGCTACGCCGCCGTGTCGCGGCTCATCAGTCTCCGTCTCGGGATGCTCCGGGACGTCGTCGGAGGACGCTGCGATGCAGATCCTCTCTTCCTCGATGGAACCCGCGGGCTCCTCACCGACCCGCGCACCGTGGCCGAGCCGGGACCGAGTCCCGGCCGAGCCGCACGCGGCCGATCGGGACCGTCTCGGTCGGTTGGCGCCGACGACGCTGCGTCCGACGCCGCCCCAGGGACCGCGTCGTGCGGCCGAGCTGGCACCGGTCGAGCACGACGCCCGTGGCCGATGCGCCGGCCAGGGTCGCGCCGACGGCGGCCCCGTCCGGCCGCGGCCGGAGCGAGCCCGACGGGCACCGCGCCATCGTCGGGCCGCCCCGACTCCTGCGGAGGTCGGGCTGTTGGCCCTCCCCGGGGTCGGCACCTCGGGCTGCGACCGGCGTCCCCGCGCCATCGTCCCGGTCGAGGGAGGACAGCCCGCCCGGGGCGGTGCGTCCCGGCCGGCTCCCGGCCGGCGGCCCGACCTGGCCGATGCCCCGGACGCGCACCGCGCGCCGACGCGGCGTCTGGCAGCGGCCGACTGGTCGCCGCAGTCGGACGCGTCCCGGGCTGTCGCCGCCTGGCTCGCCGCGCTCATCGCCGAAAGCGTGCCTGATCGGCCGCCGTCTCGGGGCGCCTGCCGTCGAGCCCGCGGGCTCGGGCGGTCTCGCCGGCGTCGAGCCCGCCCCGGACAACGGCCCGCCGCAGCCGCCGGACGTGGGCGTGCGAGCCCGCATCTGGCGACCCGCTCGGGCTCGGTGGAGATCCCTCGGGTCCGAGCCCGCCGCCGGTGCGCGCGGCGGCCGCGCCGGCCGGTGTCGACCCCGCCGACAGCCGTCGTCAGTCCCCGCCCTCCCGACCGCGGCCCGCGGCCGCGGCCAGCGGCCGAGCGGGGTCGCCGGGCCGTCGGAGGATCCGCCGGCCGCACCTCGGGTTCCCTGGCGCCGGGACCCGCCGTCGCCCGTCGGCCTGCCGGGATCCGTGGCCGGGCCCCGCCGACGCGGCACCGGCCGCCGGCTCGCAACCGACCGGAGTCGCGGACAGCGTCGGCGCTCCGCCTCGATCCCTCGGCTGTGCCGCAGCCGTCGCTCCCCGAATCGCCGGCGCTGCTCCACGCCCCATCGCCTTCGGCGCGGTCCGGACGGCGACGCCGCCAGCCGCAGCGGCGCCCGCCGGTCGCCGACCGGATGCCGACCGACTGCTCGCAGCGGTCGCCGAGCGGATCCGGCTCGCCGATTCGCGACCGACTGCCGGCCCTCGAGGCGACCTTCCACGACCCGACCCTGGGTTCGGTCCGCCTGGCCGTCCGCGGCCTCCCTGACGGTCCCATCGAAGCCGTCGTCGTGGTCGCGACCGAAGCTGCCGCTCGCGGACTCGAACGGGCGGCCCGCGAGGCCGACCGGCGCTCGGCAGACCCTCTTGGGATCGAGCTCCGGATCCGGGTCGAACCTGCCTCATCGGCCCCGGTCACGGCAGACGCTCGCCCGGAGCACCGCGCGCCGGGCCACGCTGGCGTGCACGACGGGTTGGGCCAAGGGGGACCCTCAGGCGACCAAACCTCCGCCCGACGAGATCCGGCCGGCGCCGACGCCGGCCTCGGCGCGGACGATGGCGGGCGACAAGGCGACCCATCGACGCCGGAGGGGCCCGTCGGCCCCTCGGGGAGCGCCCGTCGCGGGCGGTCGACCGGTCCGACGACGGCCCCGCTGGCGGGCCCGAGTCGCGGCTCCGTGGCGGCTCGGAGCGGCGGCATCGACATCCGTCTCTGAAGGAGGGGCAGCCATGGCCATCGACCCTCGGATCCTCGCCGCATCGAGCGGCCTCCTCGGCGATCCGATCCTCGGTTCCGGCTTCGGCCTCGGGGCGTCCAGGATCGACCGGGGCAGCGACACGAGCGACGTCTTCGGCCTGGGGCGTGACGACTTCTTCAAGCTCTTCCTCGCCCAGCTCCGGAACCAGGACCCGACGAAGCCCCTCGAGGACCGGGACTTCGTCACCCAGCTGGCGCAGTTCAGCCTCATCGACACGATGCAGGAGGTGAAGCGGGTCCTCACCGCCGGCTCACTGGCTCAGGCGGCGGCCCTCATCGGCCGCTCCGTCGTCGCCACGACCGACGACGGCCAGCGGGTCGACGGGGTCGTCGACCACGTCGTCCAGAGCGAGGGCTCGATCGCCCTCGTCGTCAACGGACTCCTCGTTCGACCGGAGGCCGTCACGAGCGTGACGGATCCGGGGCCGGGGACCGCTACCCCCGCGTCGACCTAGGAAGGAGGTGATCGCGACGCCCATCGATCGAATCGGCGGCCCGAACGGCCCGTCACCTCGTTCGCTCGAGGGTCCGCCCGACTCGGCGACCGAAGCCGGGACTCGGCTTGGTCGCCCGGGCTCCGCGGATCCGGCACCGTCGGATCCGGCGCCGTCGACGTCGTTCGCGGCTGCCCTCGCGGCCGAAGCCAGCGGCACCCTTCGCTGGTCGGCCCACGCCCAGCGGCGAGTCGAAGCCCGCGGGGTCGCCCTCGACGCCGAGCGCCTCGGCCGCCTCGAGCGCGCCGTCGAGGTCGCCTCGGCGCGGGGCGCCCGCTCGTCGGTCGTGTGGCTCGATCGGGTCGCCTACGTCGTCCACGTCCCCACGGCGACGGTCGTCACGGCCGTCGCCCCGAACTCCGGAAAGGAGGCGGTCTTCACGAACATCGACAGCGTCGTCATCGCCTGAGCGACCGCCGCCCGGTGGATGCTCCGCATCAGCCGCCGGCCGTGTCGGGACCGCCCGGGCGGTCACCCATCACCAGGACCCGGAGCTCGCCGGACCTCGCGACGGGGGCGACCCGGGTCGGGCAGCGGCCCTGCCCGCCGACCAACACAACCAGCTACCACCTCGGAGGTCAGCAACCGATGCTTCGATCCATGTTCTCGGCCATCAGCGGCCTGCGGAGTCACCAGGTCATGATGGACGTCATCGGCAACAACATCGCCAACGTCAACACCGTCGGCTTCAAGGCCGGGCGGGTGAGCTTCCAGGACATCCTCTCGCAGACCGTCCGCGGCGGCGCCACTCCGAACGGTGACCTCGGCTCGATCAACCCGGCCCAGGTCGGCCTCGGGGTGACCGTTGCCGGGATCGACGTCCTCCACACCCAGGGCAATCTCCAGTCGACGGGGCGGCTGACCGACCTCGCCATTCAGGGTGACGGCTTTTTCGTCATGTCGAACGGACCGCTCACGTACTTCACCCGGGACGGTGCCTTCGACATCGGCCTCGACGGCTCCCTCGTCAACCCCGCCTCGGGGCTGCGGGTCATGGGTTGGCAGGCCGACAACGCCGGCGTCGTCGATACGACGGCACCGGTCGGCCCGCTCACGATCCCCCTCGGGCGGCGGACGACGGCCCTTGCCTCCTCGGATGCGGTCATGCAGGGCAACCTCGATGCCCGAGCCGCGCTCGGCGACACGGTCTCGACGACCCTGAGCGTCTTCGACTCCCTCGGGACGCGGCACGCGGTCAAGATCACCTTCACGAAGACGGCCGACAACGAGTGGAGCTGGAGCGCGACCGCCGACCCGTCCGACCCCGATGCGTCGACGACGAGCGGCGGGACGATCACCTTCACCTCCGAGGGCCAGTTCTCGAGCGTCGATACGACGACCCTCTCGATCAGCCTCTCGAACGGGGCCACGTCGCCCCTCGACGTCGACCTCGACTTCAGCCGGATGAACCAGTACGCCGGCGCCAGCCAGGTCTCGGGGGTCGCCGACGGGTTCAGTTCCGGCACCCTCGTCACCTTCTCGATCGGCTCGGGCGGCGAGATCACCGGCGTCTTCTCCAACGGCCAGACGCAGGTCCTCGGCCAGATCGCCCTCGCCACCTTCACGAATCCCGGCGGCCTCCTGCGGGCCGGTCAGAACCTCTTCCAGGCCTCGTCGGCTTCCGGTGACCCGCTCATCGGCGTTCCCGGGACCGGCGGCAGCGGGACGGTGACGACCGGCGCTCTCGAGATGTCGAACGTCGACCTGGCGACGCAGTTCACGGGGATGATCACCGCCCAGCGCGGCTTCCAGGCGAACGGCCGGGTCATCACGACCTCCGACGAGATGCTCCAGGAGCTCGTCAACCTGAAGCGCTAGCCACGAGCGAGCGGGGCCCGGATTGCTCGGACGAGCGCCGTCCGACGCAAGACCGGGCCCCACCTTCGTGGTCCTCCCGTCCCGGCCGCACCGTCAACGAAGGAGCCCCCGATGACTCGCCGCCAAACGCCTGCCAGCCCCAAGCGCCGCCTTGGGTCGCCGCCCCGGCGGCGACCCTGGATCCGGTGCGCCGTTCGTGGTCTGTCCGGGGCCTGGCTCGCTGCCCTCCTCCTCGCCGGCCCGGTGCTCGGGCCGGATCGTGCGTCGGCGAACGGTGCCGGCGACCTCTATGTCGCCACCCGCTCCGGCGTTGCCGAGGTGCTCGTCGCCGGCGGCGAAGTCCTGGCCACAATTCCCCTCGGCGACGCCCCCCGAGCCCTGGCCTTCCGTCCGGACGGGACGACGCTCTACGCTTCGACGGGCGGCCGGGCCGTGGTTCCCATCGACATCGAGGCGCTCGAAACGACCGCGCCGGTCGCGCTGCCCGGTCTGGTCGCTACGCTGGCGCACCCGAGCGGCGCCTCGCTCGTCGTCGCCCTCGCCGCCGATCGGCGCCTCGCCCTCGTCGACCCGGCTGCAACGACCGTGCGCCGGCTCGAGGTGGATCTCCCGGGTTCGCCGGATCTCCTCGCTGCGGATCGACGCCACGACCTCGTCCTCGCCGCCGAGAGCGGCAAGTCGTGGCTGGCCCTCCTCGCCGGCGAAACCAAGCCGGTCACGAGGAGCCTCGCCGGTCGGGTCACCGCCATCTCGGTCTCCCCCGACGGCGATCTGCTCGTCGCGACCCGAGCACCGGCGAGAATCGAGCGGCTCGCCCCCACTGACCTCGGAAGCGAATGGTCGGTGGACCTGCCGGCCGCCCCCGACGCCGTCGTCGCCCTCGAGGACGGGGTCGTCGTCGCCGGCGGGCGGTCCCTCTGGCTGGTTGATCGGGCCGGGGCGCGGCTCTGGCGGTCGCTCGATGCCCCGGTCGTCGCCCTCGCCGCAAGCGACGACGGAAGCGTGCTCTACGCAGCGACGAGCTCGGGGGTCGAGGCGCTCACCGCCGACGGCGCCCGCTCGGTCCGGATCCCCGTCGACGTCGCCGACGGGTCGAGCGTCCTCGCCCCCGTCCCGCGCCGGCCGTCCCTCGGCGGTGTCGGTGGGCACGGCTCGAGTCCCACCGGCGGTCGCGTGCCGGCGACGAACACGCTCGCACCAGCCATCGCGTCGGAGCCGGGCCTCGGTCCCGCCATCGCCGTCGCCCTCGTCGTCCTCGTGCTTGGGCTCGTCATCGCTCGCCGGGCCGTTGGTCCGGCTGGCTCTTAGCCGGAGCGCCGGCCGACGCCGCCGAGCCCAGATCGAAGACCGAGAGGAGTTCGGCGATGTCGGGTCGGAGCGCCTCGACCTGGGCGCGGACCGCCTCCGGGTCGAGCTCCAGGGCGACGAGGGTGGCCGTCGACCGCTCGGTCGTCAGCTCGGGCGAGGCCCTCGAGGCGGTGAACCGGTCGCGAACGAGCCAGGCGGCCGCGGGCACGAGCCATAGGCTGCCGAGTTCGCCAGTCGATCGTCAGTCGCTCGGCGATTTCCCGGGTGCCGAGCCCGGCGGCGAGGAGCCGAAGCACCTCGAACTCGCGGCGTGAGAGCGGCTGGGGAACGGGTGGCACCCCCGCCGGCGGGATCGCCGTCCGGAGATGTCGCCCGGCTCGAGCCGGGAGGGTGCCGACCGGGCCGGGATCTCCGACCGGACGGAGGAGGTGGACGAGGTACGTCGGCGCCCCGGTTTCGTGGGAGCAACTCGATCGCGCGGGCTGACGGGCGGTGGGCCGCCGACCCGCTCCCAAACGAGAACGGCCCGCCGGAGGGCGGGCCGCCGCGATGATGCCGATGGTGGAGATGGGGGAGAGTCGAACTCCCCGTCCAGAGCCCTTCGCCAGGGACCAGCTACGAGCGTGTCCGGTGGTTTGTCGTCGATCGGTCGGCCGGCCACCGGCAGCCTGCCGGCCGATCCAGCCACGTGTCCCGAAACTGGGCTTGGCTCCGGCCCACGCGGCGCTCGGCCGGGCTGCAGCCCCGCTTCATGACGCTTCCACGACCCGCGGGGCGGAGGTCGCTTCCACGCTCACCTAGGCGGCCTTAGGCCGCGAGGGCGAGAGCAGACTGGCGGTTGCCAGTTACTTCGATTTGCCGCCTGTTTTCCGAGGCCTGACGGCACCTCGGCTCGCGTTCCCTGACAGCCAGACCCTGTCGAGACCACGCATCCCCAGGGTCGAACGCCAGTACGGGCGTTCCAGGCCATTCTAGCCGATCGGCCTCGGCCGGCCAAGGCCCTCGTGTCGGGCTCGCGACGGGCGCCCTGCCTCAGCCGCGGCGCGCCTCGGCGAGCTCGCGTTCGATCTCCCGCCGGGCGTCCCGCTCGGCGATCGCCCGCCGCCGGTCGTGCTGGCGGCGGCCCCGGGCGAGGCCGAGCTCGACCTTCGCCAGGCCCCGCTCGGTCAGGTAGAGGCGGAGGGGGACGAGGGTCAGTCCCTTCGTCGCCGTCCGGCCGAGGAGGGCGTCGATCTGGGCTCGGTGGAGGAGGAGCTTCCGGTCACGCTTCGGCTCGTGGGCGAAGCGAGCGGCGCCGGGCCAGGGCCCGATGTGGGCGCCGACGAGCCACGCCTCGCCGCGCTCGATCCGGGCGTAGGCGTCGGCGAGGTTGACCCGCCCCGCCCGGATCGACTTGATCTCGCTCCCGGTGAGGACGAGGCCGGCCTCGACGGTGTCCTCGATGTCGTAGTCGTGGCGGGCCTTCCGGTTGACGGCGATCGTCTGCGACGTCGGGCCCCTTCCGGCTGCGGTCGGCCGTTGTCCCGTCGGTGGGGAGGGTCTCGAGCGTGGCGTCTTCGTCATCGGCTCGGGCAGCGACCGGGGTGCCCATCGCCCGGACGCACGAACGCCGGCCCGCTGAGGGACCGGCGTTCCTGCTCCGTTCCACCCGCAGGGCGTCGCCTAGGCGTCGATCTCCTGCGAGGTGGTGCGGCGACTCGGACAATCGGTCACTGCACATCACCTCCTTTCGTTCGAGCGAACCGTACTCGATCGGCGCCGAATGCGCAAGCCGCCCGCCCTGCCGTGGCCGCCCATGGTCGCCCGCCCCGCCGGCCGCTCCGGGGCCGCCCTTCCTCCGCGACCGCCCACCGAGGACCTCCGTCGCCGGGCGCCCACCCCGCCGCCGGCGGGCCGGGGACGCCCGCTACGCCGCCCGCCGCAGGAACGACGACTGCGACGTCGCGTCGCCGAGCAGCTCGAGGGCCTTGTCGAGGGTCGGGTCGTCGGTGGGGCTTGAGGGTGTCGCCTCCACGACGACGTCCGGCCGGAGCCCCGTGCCGTGGATCCAGCGCTTGTTCGGCGTCAGCCACTTGGCGACGGTGAGGCGGAAGCCGCCGGCGTCGTCGGAGAGGAGCGACCACTGCTGGACGGTGCCCTTGCCGAAGGTCTGCTGGCCGACGAGGGTCGCCCGGCCCGTGTCCTGGAGGGCGCCGGCGAGGATCTCGCCGGCCGAGGCCGTCCCCCGGTCGACGAGGGCGATGACCCGGATCGAAGGGTCGGTCGCCAGGCCGCCCGGCTTGGCCTCGGTGGCGATCTGATTGCCGCGGGCGTCCTCCTGCCAGAAGATGGGCCCCGAGGCGATGAGCTCGCTGGCGATGTCCCGCGCCGCGGTCGTGTAGCCGCCCGGGTTGCCCCGAAGGTCGAGGACGAGCTTCTTCACCCCGACCCCCACGAACCGCTCCAGGGCGGCGTGGAACTGCTCGGCGCTGTTGCTCGAGAAGGCGGAGAGGCGGATGTAGCCGACGGTCCCACCGGCCAGCTCGCGGACGATGACCTCGCGCTGGACGATGACGTCGCGGACGATGGCGATGTCGCGCCGCTCGCCGCCCCGCTCGATGGTGAGGACGACCTCGGTCCCCTTCTTGCCGCGGATCCGGTCGCGAGCCTCGTCGATGGTCAGGCCGTCGACGGTCCGGCCGTCGACGGCGACCACGACGTCGCCCGGCAGGAGCCCCGCCTTCTCGGCCGGGGAGTCGGCGAGGGGCGCCACGATGACGAGTCGACAGTCGGGGCCGAGGGCGACGCAGCTGCTCGTCTGGCCGGCCGAATCGATCGTCCCGATCTCCGCCCCGATCCCCTCGAACTGACCGGACAGATCCTGGAGGCTCCGCTGGTACTCCTCGGAGGTGAGATACGAGGAGTACGGGTCGCCGAGGGCCTCGAACATGCCCTTGATCGCCCCCTCGACGAGCTTCTTGCGGTCGACCTCGCCGCCGGCGTACTGCTCGGTGACGGCCCGGTACGCCTCCCAGAAGGGGGCGAAGAGCTCCTCCTCGGGCGGCGTGCCGGGGGTCGTCGCCAGCTGGCGACCGAGGGAGAAGCCCGAGAGGAAGAGGGCGGCCCCGGCGAGGATGGCGACGACGACGACGGCAAGGACGAGGAATGGTCCCGACGATCTGAGAGGGGTCGGTGGCTGCTGGAAGCCGCCGGTCCCGATCCCCGGCGGGGTCGGCCCGCTGCTCGGGGCGTCGGTTGGCGGCGCCGTCGGCGGCGGGTTCGCCTCGCTCGCGGGCGGGGCGGGCTCGGGGGGCTGGAAGGCTGTCATCGTCTCACACCACTGGCGCTCGGGAGCGGGGCCGCGTCGGGACGCGCGGTCGTTCTTCGTTCGATCCTACGCCGATCGGGCGGAGTGTGGATCCGGCGGGCCGCCGGACCCGGTGGCCGGGCTCCCGAGGGTGAGTCTGGAGCCCTCACCTCGGCGGTCGGAGCCCGTCCGAGGTCAGCGGAGGAGGTACGTCCGGACCGAGATCCAGGAGCCGACGGTTCCCAGCCCGAGCCCGGCGGCGAGGACGACGATGGCCACGTCCCGGGCGAGGCTGCCGAGCTGGAGCGGGAGGATGCGGAAGAAGTCGAACAGGAAGCGGCCGATGGGCTCGGCGGCGAGGCCGAGGAGCCCGAGGGTGACGAGGGAGCCGAGGAGGCCGACGAAGGCGCCCTCGAAGACGAAAGGCCAGCGGATGAAGGCGTCGGAGGCGCCGACGAGGCGCATGATCTCGATCTCGTCGGCTCGGGCGAGGACCGCGAGGCGAATGGTGTTGACGACGATGAAGAGGACGATGAGCCCGACGACGACGAGCACGACCGCCCCGGCCATCCGGAGGATGTTCGTGACCGTCAGGACCCGGTCGACGAGGTTCTCGATGTCGATGACCGATTCGACGATCCGCTCGTTCCGGAGCCGATCGGTGATCTCACCCGCCACCCGCGGATCGGCGAGCTTCACCTCGAGGCTCGCCCGGAGCGGGTTCTCGTCGAGGTAGCGGGTCAGATCCTCCTCGCCCTGGGCGGCGAGGCGCTCGCGGAAGCGGGCGAGGGCCTCCTCCTTCGAGACGTAGTCGACGGAGCGGACCCCTGGCTCGGCCAGGAGCCGGCGCCGGAGGGCATCGATCTCGGCCGCCGGGGCGTCGTCGCGGAGGTCGGCAACGACCTCGACCTTCTGCTCGACGAACTCGAGGCCGGCCAGAAGCCCGGCCTGGAGGATCCAGAAGCCGGCCAGCAGGACGAGCATGAGGGTCATCGTCGCCGTGGCGGCGAGGCTCATGAGGGCGTTCCGCCAGAAGCCCTGCCAGGCTCGACGGAGGCTGAAGGCGAGAAACCGGAGCACGACCGTCGACCGTTCAGTCGTCGTGGTGGTAGGCACCCCGGGGCTCGTCGCGGACGATCCGCCCTTCCTCGAGGGCGACGACCCGCCGCCGGAGGGCCGTCACGACCTCGGCGTTGTGGGTCGCCATGAGGACCGTCACCCCGAGCTCGTTGATCCGGAGCAGGAGCTGGATGATCTCCCAGGCGATGAGCGGGTCGAGGTTGCCAGTCGGCTCGTCGGCGATGATGAGGCGCGGATCGTGGACGAGGGCTCGAGCGATGGCCGTCCGCTGCTGCTCGCCGCCGGACAGCTGGCTCGGCAGCTGGTCCGCCTGGTTCGTCAGGCCGACGAGGGCGAGGACCCGGTCGACGGCCGGCCGGATCCGGCGTCCCGGGGTTCCCGTCACCTCGAGGGCGAAGGCGACGTTCTCGCGGACCGTCTTGCGCGGCAGGAGCTTGAAGTCCTGGAAGACGATTCCGATCCGCCGGCGCAGCTTCGGGACCTCGCGGCGGGGGAGGCGGGCGACGTCGAGGCCGTCGACGAAGACGCTGCCGTGGCTCGGCAGCTCGTCGCGGATGAGGAGCTTGATGAGCGTGCTCTTGCCCGCCCCCGACGGGCCGACGAGGAAGACGAAGTCGCCCTCGGGGATCGCCAGGTCGACGTCGCGGAGGGCAGTCCGTCCGTTCGGGTACGTCTTCGTGACGTCGTGGAGCCGGACGACGGCCCGTGGCTCGCCGGGCAGGGGTAGGGGGCGCCCGAGGAGGCGATCCTTCAGGGAGCGTACGCCGCTCCCGGGGCTGATGGTCATCGTCATCGAAGGCTCCGCGGACCGAGGGGCCGGCCAGGGGTACGACCGGCAGGGCGAGCTCCGTCCACGGGCACGGCGTCGGGAGCCACGTCCCTTGGAGGCTACCATCCCCGGGCGCGCGGGACAACGCCGCCCTCTGGATCCGCACCGGCCCGGGCGCGACCGCGAGCCGGGGTCTCCCGTCGGCGACGGCCGGGCCTACACTGTCGTCGAGCGCCCCACCGACCGGCGGCCGCAGCGGCGACGGACGCGGCGAGGGCCAGTGCGGAGGGAACCGTGGAGACCCTGACGATCCAGAGCGACGAGCTCGAGGTCGTCGTGCTGCCGAGCGAGGGCGCCCGCCTCCATTGCCTCCGGGCCTTCGGCCACGACCTCCTCCGCACCCCCGCCGACCCGGCCGTCCATCGGGCCGACCCCTACTTCTGGGGCGCATACGTCATGGCTCCCTGGTGCAACCGGCTGGAGGCCGTCCCCGTTCGGGTCGGGAGCCGAACGATCGACCTGCCGGCGAACTTCCCCGATGGGTCGGCCATCCACGGCCAGCTCGTCCTGGCGCCGTGGTCGATCGAGGGCGACGGCCGACTCCGGGTCCGCGGTGGCGGGGCCGGGTGGCCGTGGCCGTACGAGGCCACCCTCGACGTCGCCGTCGCCGGCCCGCGGCTCCGCGTCGTCCTGGAGCTGACGAACAGGAGTGACGAACCGATGCCGGCCGGCCTCGGCCTCCATCCCTGGTTCGTCGAGCCCGTCCTCGTCGCCGTGAGGGCTGACCGGGTCTCCACGTGTCGACGGTCGAGCTCCGCTCGGGAGCCTACCTCCAAGTCGACGTCATTCCCGCCACCGGGGGTCCGTACTTCACGACGAACATCGAAGATGGCGTCGCCCTCGCCGACGAATCCCTCCGAGCCGAGTTCGCCGCTCGCTTCCCGGACGCCTGGGCCCGGATCGAGGCGCGCCGTCGCTTCATGGCCGAGGCGCTCGGCATCGAGCTCCACCCCGACGTCCTGCCCTTCTCGAACCTGCCCGCCTATCTGCCGCCCTTCCTCCTCCGGCCCGAGCGGGCGATGGCGCTCGCCTGATCGCGGCCGGCTCCCTGGGTCCGGCCGGCCCCTCGTGGTTCCCGGCTAGTCGGCCGAGGTTGCGGCGAGCGGGGCGCCGGTCGCCTGGCGCTCGAGCTCGGCGATCATGAAGGCATCGAGCTCGCCGTCCAGAACCGCCGTCGTGTTCGAGGTCTCGACGCCGGTCCGGAGGTCCTTGACGAGCTGGTAGGGGTGGAGGACGTAGCTCCGGATCTGGTTGCCCCAGCCCGCCACGACCGGCTCACCTTTGAGCTTCCGGATCTCGGCTTCCTTCTCGGCGAGGGCGCGCTCCAGGAGGCGGGCCTTCAGGACCCGGAGCGCGTTCTCCTTGTTCTGAGCCTGGCTCCGTTCGTTCTGGCTCTGGGCGACGATCCCGGTCGGGAGGTGGGTCAGCCGGACCGCCGAATCGGTCTTGTTCACGTGCTGGCCGCCGGCCCCTTGGCTCCGGAACGTCTCGACCCGGATCTCGTCCCAGTCGATCTCGATCTCGACCTCGTCCTCGACCTCGGGCAGGACCTCGACGAGGGCGAACGTCGTCTGGCGGCGCCGCTGGGCGTCAAAGGGGCTGATCCGGACGAGCCGGTGGACGCCGTGCTCCGCCCGCAGCCAGCCGTAGGCGTAGCGGCCGTTGACGGCGACGGTGACGCTCTTGAGGCCCGTCTCCTCGCCCTCCGTCGCGTCGACGATCTCGGTCGCGAAGCGGTGCCGCTCGGCCCAGCGGAGGTACATCCGGAGGAGCATCTCCGTCCAGTCGGTGGCTTCGGTGCCGCCGGCGCCGGCCGAGATCGAGAGGAGGGCGTTCCGCTCGTCGTAGGGTCCCGAGAAGAGGAGGGCGGTCCGCTCGCGCTCGAAGTCGCGGGTGAGAGCGGCGGCCTCCCGCTCGAGCTCGGCTCGGAGCTCCTCGTCGTCCGACTCCTCGACGAGCTCGGCGAGGGTGATGAGATCGTCAGCGCGCGCTTCGAGGCCGCGCCAGGTGGCGATCTCCGAGCGGAGGTCCTCGGCCCGCCGGAGGGTCTGCTGGGCCGTCCGCTGGTCGGCCCAGAAGTCGGGGGCGAGGGTCAGGGCATCGAGGTCGGCGAGCTGACGCTCCTTCGCCCCGAGGTCAAAGACGCCCCGAGGTCGACCGGATGCGATCGGCGAGGGCGCGGGCGGCGGCGAGGTCCATCTCCATCAGCTCCGGGCTCGCAGATCCTGGAGCAGGAGCGGTCGCAGCTCGATGAGCCGGAGGGCCGTCTTGCTCCGGGCGACGACGGGGTTCACGCAGGGGCAGTAGCTGTTGTGGGGGCAGATGCCGCAATTTCCGTCGCAATCGAGGGCGGCGGCGTAGCTGCAGGTCCGACAGTCTCGTTCGCAGGCGATGAGATCGACGAAAGACGCTTCCTCGGCCTGCTTCACCTATCCCTCACTGCTGCGGTGTTCGTTGACCTTCGCCCGCGAACCGGACGGGATTCGTCGGGGCGCGGGTACCGAGGGAGAGTATAGGGTGGGGATCTCCCTTCGCCAAGGGGGAACTTCGACGCCGCCCGTTATGGACCCTGATGGCCGACCGGGGTGCCCCGCGGCCGAAGTGGCCGACATCGAGGCCATCCCGTGGGACCGCCCCGAGCCCGCCGCCGACGGTCGAGCGCGACATCACCGGCTGGTCCGTGGTCGGGTTCGATCGGCCACTGCCGCATCATTGTGGCACTTGACGGCGGTGGTTCCATTGGCTAAACGTGCGAAGGAGCCCCAGTGGTTGCTACGCCAACCCAACGAAGGCGTCGCGCAAGGATGGTGGTCCTCTTGGTCACCGCCGCCTTGTTGTTGGCGTCAGCGCCGAATGCGACCGGTGTCCCAACGAGTGCCTGGGCTACGGACATTGAAGCCTACGCGCGTGATTACGCCACCGATCTGGACGAAGCGAGACGACGGCTCCAGCTCCAGGCGCGGGTCGATGATGCCGGCGCGCTGATTGACGAGGCTGAACCGGAAGCATACGGTGGGCACTGGCTTGAGCACGCCCCGACGTTCAAGCTGGTTGTCGCCGTCAAAGTCGGTCACGGGAAGGAGCTCGTAGAACGCTACTTCGCCGCCATCTCGTCTGAGGTGCCCGTAGAGGTGCGCGCTGTCGACCACTCTCTACGCGAGCTTCGTCAGTTGGTTCAGGAGCTTGTGGGCTTGCAGTCCGACGAATTCGGATTTGACGCCTACATCGATCTGGAGGGGTAACGGGGTCCAGGTCCGTGTTTTGCACACTCAGGAGTTCCTGCACGGCGTTTCCGCTCGGAACTTCTCATTACCCGGCTTCGTCCGGATCGTTGAGGTCGGTGGGGCTCGCTGCACCAACAACTGCGATGTATGGCGGGTGGACGGTCTGACAACGGCAAAGCACTGCGGCAACACGCCGCGTCTTGGGTCGAACCCTACGGCTACATCGATGCGATCTATGTCGCTTCGAACTACGTCGAAGGCGGCCTGAACGTGACCATCAAGACGACGCCATGACGCCCTGGAAGGCGTGCCGCTACCCGTCACGCTCCGTCGCTCGTGCTGCGAGGCCGGGGCAGCCCGCCGGTGCTCCGTCGCGGTTCAGCTACGCCGCGTCCCTCGTCGCGTTCGTGGCCGTGCTTGCGTCCTGCAGCTTCGCCGGACCGCCGGCGACTGACGGGCCGTCGTCGTTCTCGCCGGCACCCTCGACCGATGCGCGCTCCCCAGTGGACACGGACACGGGGCGCACGACCTGGGTGCTCGTGTCCGGCACGATCCAGGGCCGCCCGATCCCGCTCCTGCCGGATCACCCGATCACCCTCGTCGTTACCGGCAGCCAGCTCTCGGGCGCCTCGGCATGCAATTCCTACTGGGCCGACGTCGAACGGTCCGATCACGCCGTGCGGCTGACGAACATCGTGACGACGGCCATGGACTGCGGAGACGGGGAGGTCATGGCGGCCGACGAAGCCTACCTCTCGGTGGTCCCGCTCGTGACACGGATCGACGACGCCAGCCCCGACCGCCTGGTTCTCGAGGGTCCTGGGGTTCGCCTGGAGTTCCGCCCGGCACCGCTCGAGGGGCAGGGCGGCTGATCCACGGTCGGATCGCTCGCCGGCTCGTCCGGTGCCGACCCGTCGGGATCGTCGCCGGCGGGCCTCAGTCGCTCCCTCGGGCCGCGGGTGCGTCGAGGCCTGCCGGCTCCTCATCGGCCGGCCCCGTCTGGAAGAGGAAGTAGAGGCCGAGGGCGCCGAGCTCGTGGAGCGTCGCCCGGAGCCGTCGCTCCGGGTCGCGGGCGACCGGCGAGGTCGGCGTCGGCGAGCCCCAGGCGACGAGCCCCTCGTCCCGGGCGATCCGGAGGACGCGGAGCATGTGGGTCGGATCGGAGACGAAGATGGCGTCGCGAATACCGCGCTCGCGGAGGAGGCGGGCGACGGCGCGCAGCGATTCGAGGGTCGTGCGGCCCTCGTCCTCGAAGAGGATCCGCGTCGGATCGACGCCCCGGGCGATGGCGTAGGCTCGGCCGACGGCGGCCTCCGTCGTCGTGTCGCCGGGTTGGCGGCCGCCGGTCAGGACGAGGATCGGTGCCCAGCCCTCCTGCCAGAGGCGGACGGCATGGTCGAGCCGGGCCCGAAAGACCGGCGAGGGCCGGCCGTCGTACTGGGCCGCGCCGAGGACGACGATCGCCCCGGCCGGGCGCCGTTCGTCCCGAGCCCCCTGCTCCCAGATCCGGTACGTCGCGTAGGCGGTGACGAGGCCGAGGCCGACGGCTGCAGCGAGCCCGAGCCGGAGGAGATCGCGAGCCATTCCGCCCCCGGCGTCGTCTCAGCGGGCGCCGTCGCCGGCGCCGTGGCCCGCCGCCGTCAGCGGCCGTGGCACTTCTTGTACTTCAGGCCCGAGCCGCACCAGCAGGGGTCGTTGCGGCCGATCCGCTTGCCGTCGGGGGTGTAGCCCGGCCGGACGTTCCCGGCTGCCCCGGCGCCGCCCGCGGCACCCGCCGCGGCCGCCATCTGGCGGGTCACCGCGCCCCCCGGGAGCGACGCCCGGACGGCGCTCCCGGAGCCCTCGAGGGGCCGGGCACCCGTCGGCCCGGTCCCGTCGCCGTCGCCCGCGGCCGGCGCCGTCTCGGCAGGCGTGCGGGTGATCGTGACCCGGAAGATCGTCGTCGCGACGGCGTGGCGGATCATGTCCCGGAGCTCCTGGTACATCCGGAAGGCCTCGCGCCGGAACTCGTTCAGGGGATCCTGCTGGGCGTAGCCCCGAAGGCCGATCCCGCGCCGCATGTCGTCGAGGGCGGTGAGGTGCTCGACCCAGAGGCTGTCGATGGTTCGGAGGAGGACGAGCCGCTCGGCGTACGACCAGGCCTCCTCGCCGAACTCCCGCTCCCGCGCTTCGAGGCGCTCGTCGACGAGGCTCCGGAGGTGCTCGGCGATGGCGTCCCGGCCGCCGATCTCCCAGAGCTCCTCCTCGCTCGTCCCGGGGCCGTCGAGGCCCATGAGGCGGAGGGCGTTGGCCAGGCCGGCCATGTTCCAATCGTCGGGACCCGAACCGCCGAGGTGGGTGTCGAGGAGGACCTCGATCTCCTCGTCGAGGAAGCTCCGGATCGTCTCGGTCAGGTCCTCGTTCCGGAGGACCTTGTCGCGCTCGGCGTAGATCGTCTCCCGCTGGCGGTTGATGACGTCGTCGAACTCGACGACCCGCTTCCGGATGTCGAAGTTGTAGCCCTCGACCCGGGCCTGGGCGCTCTCGATCGTCTTCGAGACGAGGCGGCTCTCGATGGCCACGTCGTCGTCGAGGCCGAGTCGCTCCATGAGGGCCTGGACCCGCTCGCCGGCGAAGCGGCGGAGGAGGTCGTCCTGGAGGGAGAGGTAGAAGCGCGAGCTCCCCGGGTCGCCCTGGCGTCCAGCTCGACCCCGGAGCTGGTTGTCGATCCGGCGGCTCTCGTGGCGTTCCGTGCCGATGATGTGGAGGCCGCCGGCGGCGACGACGCGCTCGTGGTCGGCATCGCAGATCGCCTTCGCTTCGGCGTAGGCCGCCGCGTACGTCTCCTTGTCCACCTCGGCCGGGTTGAGGCCCCGACGCCGGAGGATCTCCGAGGCGAGCCCGGCCGGATTGCCGCCGAGGAGGATGTCCGTCCCTCGGCCGGCCATGTTCGTGGCGATCGTCACCGCCCCCGAGCGGCCGGCCTGGGCGACGATCATCGCCTCCTTTTCGTGGAACTTCGCGTTCAGGACCTCGTGCTTGATCCCCCGCCGCTTGAGCATCTCCGAGAGGAGCTCGCTCTTCTCGACGGAGGTCGTCCCGACGAGGACCGGGCGGCCGGCGGCGACCATCTCCTCGATCTCGTCGATGACGGCCTCGAACTTGCCCTTCTCGGTCCGGAAGACGAGGTCCGGCTCGTCGACCCGGATCATCGGCTTGTGGGTCGGGATGGCGACGACCTCGAGGTTGTAGATCTTGTGGAACTCCTCGGCCTCGGTCATCGCCGTGCCGGTCATACCGGCGAGCTTGTCGTAGAGGCGGAAGTAGTTCTGGAAGGTGATCGTGGCCAGGGTCACCGACTCGCGCTGGACCCGGAGGCCCTCCTTCGCCTCGATGGCCTGGTGGAGACCCTCGCTCCAGCGGCGGCCGGGCATCTTCCGACCGGTGAACTCGTCGACGATGATGATCTCGCCGTTCTCGACGATGTAGTCCCGGTCGCGCTTGTAGAGGGCGTGGGCCCGGAGGGCCTGCTCGAAGTGGCGGGCGAGGCGCGGGTCGGCGTCGTAGAGGTTCTCGACGCCGAGCCAGCGCTCGATCTTGGCGATCCCCTCCTCGGTCGGGGCGACGGCCCGCTCCTTGAGGTCGACGAAGTAGTCGCCGCCCTCCTCGGCTCCCTCGGGCCGGGGCTTGAGGCGGGGCACGAGGCGGGCGAAGGTGTAGTAGAGGTCGGCCGACTCCTCGGCCTGGCCGCTGATGATGAGCGGCGTTCGGGCCTCGTCGATGAGGATGTTGTCGACCTCGTCGACGATGGCGTAGTGGTGACCCCGCTGGACCCGCTGCCGGAGGTCGATGACCATGTTGTCGCGGAGGTAGTCGAAGCCGAACTCGTTGTTCGTCCCGTAGGTGACGTCGGCGGCGTAGGCCTCCTGGCGGGTGCAGGGCCGAAGGTTGAGGAGCCGCTCGTCGGTCGTCGGGTAGCCGGGCTCGAAGAGGTAGCTCGTGTCGTGGGTAATGACGCCGACCGAGATGCCGAGGAAGTGGTAGATCGGGCCCATCCACTGGGCGTCGCGGCGGGCCAGGTAGTCGTTGACGGTGACGATGTGGGCGCCCCGGCCGGCGAGGGCGTTCAGGATCGCCGCAAGGGGGGCGACGAGGGTCTTGCCTTCGCCCGTCTTCATCTCGGCGATCTTGCCCTGATGGAGGACGACACCCCCGAGGAGCTGGACGTCGAAGTGGCGCATCCCGAGGGTCCGCTTCATCGCCTCGCGGGCGGCGGCGAAGACCTCGGGCAGAACCTCGTCGAGGGCCTCGTTGATCCGCTCGAGGGTCCGGCGCCGGCGCTCCTTGGCGAGCTCGCGGCGTCGTTCGAGGTCCGGGTGGTGGAGCTCGTCCTCGCTCGGTTCGGGCTCGACGGCCACCGCTTCGATCTCGCCCCGGAGGGCGGCGATCCGGTCCCGGATCTCGGCATCGGACAGCCGCTCGAACTCGGGCTCGAGGGCGTTCGTCTCCTCGACGTAGGGCCAGATGCGCTTGAGCTCGCGCTCGTTCGAGTCGACGAAACGGGTCAGGAAGGAAAGCATCGCCCCCGCAGTATAGGGCCCGGTCGTCGACGGCCCCTACCGGCCACAGCTTCGGTCGAACCTCCGGGGTGCCGGTCGCACGGTCGGGATGGTCGTCGGCCGACCCCGGGCTACCCGGCCCGCCGCTCGCGATACCTGGCCGCCGCTGCGCCTGTCCCCGACCGGACCCGAGCGTCACCGAGCGCTGGCGTCGAGTTCAGGCTCCCGTTTCGGTCCGCTCGAGCCAGCTCGTGAGCGAGCCTGCCAGGCTGGCGAGGTCGTCGAGGCGGCCGAGGCTGGCCCAGATCCGCTCCGGATCGACCTCGAGGTAGGCGTGGACGAGGATGTTGCGGAGTCCGGCCGCGAGCGCCAGCCGTGCTGCCAGGGGCGCGGTCAGGACACCTCGCCGACCGAGGAGCTCGAACACCTCGCGATACGTCTGCGGGGTGTCTCCGAAATGCTCGACCAGGACCTGGTGGCCGGCGTCGATGGCGGCCTGGATGGCGACCTGAAGGTGCCGCTCTGCCTCGGCTTAAAGATGCGCGTCGGCGAGGAAGCGCTGGCGACCGGCGGCAGCGATCTCTCGGAGGGCGGTCAGCCGCTGGTCGAGGCTCCGCAGCCGAAGGTCGAAGGTCTCACGATCGACCAAAGGAGCCCTCCGCCAGCCGACGCTGGAGGGCCTCGCGGGCCCGCCGGCGAAGCGGTTCGGTGTCGAGGTACTCGGTCACGGCTCGGATTCGGTGGCGGATCCTCAATGCTTCGTCCCGCGAGAGGATGAGCTGCCCGTCACGGAGGACTCGATAGGCGAGAGCGGGTGGCGCTTCGTCGAGGAGGACCACGTCGACGGCGTCGCAGCCGAGGGCGTCGACGATCGCCCCGGTCAGCTCCAGCTGAAGGGCGAGACGATCCCCGGCCCGGGAGGGGTCGACGAGGACGGCGACATCGACGTCGGAGATCGCCGAAGCGGACGCTCTGGCTTGAGAGCCGAAAAGGTAGGCGATGGCGACAGCGTGGTGGCGTTCGAGGACCCTCCGCAGGGTCTGGACGAGATCCGAGCGGCCGTCCGGCCGGATCGATCGGTCGCCGGCGTCAGCCCGCGTCCGCGGCTCGGGCGCCGGGGTCTCGCCTGCCAGCGGCTCCCCCGTCCGGGTCTCGCCCGCTGGCGGCTCCCTCGCCCCCGTCGATCGGCCAGGCTGCAAGCCCTCGCCCACCGCATCAGCCCCAGAACCCGGACCCGTAGCCCGCGATGAGGACGACGAAGGTGAGAGCGCCGAGGGCGAGCCAGAAGAGGAGCGAGATCCGGCTCGGCGTCGGCCACGCCTCGGGGTTCTCGAGCTTGGGCAGGCGGCCACCCGGGAGGGAGGCGCCCCAGCGGCGCGAGCGGAGCTGCCGGTGCCAGTTCGCTTCGGTGACCGGGCGCGGTTCGAGGCCGCCCCGGCGGTCGGGTCGGTGGAGTTGGAGGCTCATCGATCTCCCTGTGCAGTGGAGCTGACTTCGAGGGGTTCCGTCCCGGAGGCGGCGCCGGCCTGATCGTCCTCGGCGCGCACGTCGAGGGTCCGGGCGACGCCATCCTCCCAGAGGAGGAGCTCCTGGGTGAACGAGATCTCGCTGCTGAAGAGGGCGCCGACCGACTCGCCGCGGTGGATCCGCTTGATCGCCTCGCCGATGAGGGGGGCGACGGAGATGGTCGTGATCTTCGGCAGCCGCTTCGAGGGCGGGAGGGGGATGGTGTCGGTGAGGACGACCTCGACGACGTTGGCTGCCCGAATCCGCTCGATGGCCGGGTCGGAGAGGACGCCGTGGGTGGCGCAGGCGAAGATCCGCTTCGCCCCCTCGCGCTCCAGGGCGCGCACGGTCTCGACGAGGGTCCCGGCGGTGTCGATCTCGTCGTCGACGATGATCGCCTGGCGGTCGCGGACGTCGCCGATGACGTTCAGGAGCTCGGCCCGGTCGAGGTTGCCGATCCGCCGCTTCTCGATGATGGCGAGGGGGGCGTCGAGGAGCTCGGCGAAGGTCCGGGCTCGCTTGGCAAAGCCGAGGTCGGTGACGACGACGAGGTCCTCGAGGTGCTTCTGGCGGAAGTAGTTCGAGAGGAGGTGGACGGCCGTCAGCTCGTCGACGGGGATGCTGAAGAAGCCCTGGATCTGGCCCTGGTGGAGGTCCATCGTCAGGAGCCGATCGGCCCCGGCGACGGTGATCATGTCGGCCACGAGGCGGGCCGTGATCGGGACCCGCGGCTGATCCTTCTTGTCGGAGCGGCCGTAGGCGTAGTAGGGGACGACGGCGGTGATCCGGCCGGCCGAGGCGCGCTTGAAGGCGTCGATCATGATGAGGAGCTCCATGATCGACTGGTTGACCGGGCGGCAGGTCGGCTGGACGACGAAGATGTCCTTCTCGCGGACGTTGTCGAGGATCCGAACGAAGATGTTCTCGTTGGCGAACTGGAAGACCTCGGCCCGGCCCGGCTGGACGCCGAGGTAGGCGCAGATCTTCCGGGCGAGTTCGGGGTTGGCGTTGCCGTGGTAGATCTCGAACTGGTCGGCGTACATCGTCGTCTCCCGAACGGCGACCGCTGCCCGAGGGGTCGGCCGGGTCGAGCGGCTCACCGGCTGCTGCGGCGAGCGCCGGTCGCGCGACCCGAGCCCGGGCCGCTATCGTCCGGAGCCGGCCCGGCCCCGTCGGGGCCGCCATTGTCGCCCATGACGCGGCGGGCCGCCAGTCCCGGTCGGAAGGCGGCGATCCCGACGACCCGGTCGCCCTCGTTGAGGCGCATGACGATGACGCCGCGTGCCGCGGGTGAGTAGCGGTTGATCGTCCCGAGCTGGGTCCGGACGACCTGCCCGGCGGCGCTGATGAGGAGGAGCTCCTCGTCGCTCTCGGTGACCTGCTGGACGGCGGCGACCCGACCGGTCTTGCGACCCTCGAGGGCGATGAGCTGGACGCCCTGGCCGCCGCGGTGCTTGCGTCGGAAGTCGCGGAGGGCGACCCGCTTGCCGTAGCCGGTCTCGGTCAGGACGAGGAGGTCGGCGTCGGGGGCGACGACGGACATCGAGACGACCTCGTCGTTCGCCTTGGCGAGCCGGATCCCGATGACGCCGGC
This sequence comes from Chloroflexota bacterium, assembly GCA_026004015.1. Lineage (GTDB taxonomy): Bacteria > Chloroflexota > Limnocylindria > Limnocylindrales > CSP1-4 > BPIH01. Next base: position 27,132 of record BPIH01000004.1, read on the forward strand.
TGCGTCGCGACCCATCGGGCGGACCTCGGTTTCCGAGAAGCGGGCGAGCTTGCCGAGGGCGGTGGCGAGGATGATGTCGTCGCGGCCGGTCGAGACGTCGACCCAGGCGAGCTCGTCGTCGGGAGCGATGGTGATCGCCCGGATCCCCGTCGAACGGACCCGCTCGAACTGCTCGAGGGGGGTCTTCTTGATCATCCCCCGGCGGGTGGCGAGGACGAGGTACGTCCCCTGCTCGAAGTCGGGCAGGGTGATCGTCGCCACCGGCACCTCGCCGGCGTCGACCTGAACGCCGGGCAGGTTGACGATGGGGAGGCCCTTCGCCTGGCGGGAAGCGTCGGGGATCTGGTGGACCTTGGCCGAGAAGACCCGACCGCGGTTCGTGAAGAAGAGGGCCCAGTCGTGGGTGTTGGCGACGAGGAGGTGTTCGACGGCGTCCTCTTCGCGGGTGACGTGTCCGATGATCCCCTTCCCGCCCCGGTGCTGGCGACGGTAGGCGGCCAGGGGCTGGCGCTTGATGTAGCCCCGCCGGGAGATGGTGATGACGACGTCCTCGTCGGCGATGAGGTCCTCGTCGGTCATCTCGCGGGTCGCCGAGTCCTCGATCCGGGTTCGCCGCTCGCCGGCGTACTTCCGCTTCAGCTCGAGGAGCTCGTCCTTGATGATCTGGAGGACCCGGGCCGGGTTGGCGAGGATGTCCTCGAGCTCGGCGATGAGCTGGATGACGGCGAGGTACTCGTCCTCGATCTTCTGGCGCTCGAGGGCGGCGAGGCGGGCGAGGCGCATGTCGAGGATCGCCTGGGCCTGAGCCTCGGAAAGGCCGAAGCGGCCCATGAGGTTCGTCCGCGCGGTCTCGACGTCGGCCGACTCGCGGATGGTCTTGATGACCGCATCGAGGTGGTCGAGGGCGATCTTCAGGCCCTCGAGGATGTGGGCCCTCGCCCTCGCCTTCTCGAGGTCGAATTCCGTTCGGCGACGGACGACTTCCCGGCGATAGTCGATGTAGTGCTGGAGGACCGCCTTCAGGGGGAGGGTCTGGGGCTGCCCGTCGACGAGGGCGAGGATGTGCATGTTGAAGGCGAGCTGCATCGGGGTGTGCTTGAACAGGTTGTTCAGCACCTTGTGCGGGTTGGCGTCCCGCTTCACCTCGATGTAGATCCGCATCCCGTCGCGGTCCGATTCGTCGCGCAGCTCGGCGATGCCGTCGATCCGCTTCTCGCGGACGAGGTCGGCGATCTTCTCGAGGAGGGCGGCCTTGTTGACCTGGTAGGGGAGCTCGGAGACGATGATGGCGATCCGGTCGTGGCGGGTCTCCTCGAAGGCGACCTGGGCCCGCATGATCACCCGCCCGTGGCCGTGGGCGTACATCTCCCGGATGGCGTCGAAGGTTTCCTGCTGGCCGGTGAGCGGGTTCCGGCGGGTGTCGAAGCGGAAGATCGTCCCCCCGGTCGGGAAGTCCGGTCCCTTGACGTAATTGCAGAGGTCGTCGGAGGTGATCTCCGGGTCGTCGATGAGGGCGATGGTGGCGTCGACGATCTCGCCGAGGTGATGGGGCGGGATGTTCGTCGCCATGCCGACGGCGATGCCCGAGCTGCCGTTCACGAGGAGGTTCGGCAGCTTCGCCGGCAGGACGACGGGCTCCTTCTGGGTACCGTCGTAGTTGTCGACGAAGTCGACGGTCTCCCGGTCGATGTCGGCGAGCATTTCGGCGGCGATCGCCGTGAGGCGAGCCTCGGTGTAGCGCATGGCGGCCGGCGCGTCGCCGTCCACGGAGCCGAAATTGCCCTGGCCGTCGACGAGCGGGTAGCGCATCGAGAAGTCCTGGGCGAGACGGACGAGGGCGTCGTAGAGGGCGACGTCCCCGTGGGGGTGGTACTTGCCCATGACCTCGCCGACGATGGCGGCGCACTTCCGGTACGAGCTCGTGGCCGAGAGGCCCATCTCGCCCATCGTGTAGAGGATCCGGCGGTGGACGGGCTTCAGCCCATCGCGAACGTCGGGGAGGGCACGGGCGACGATGACGCTCATGGCGTAGTCGAGGTAGGAGACCCGCATCTCCTCCTCGATCCGCACGGGACGGACGTTCATCGGTTGCTCGGCCATCGGTCAACGCCTCCCGGTAACGGCCATCGCCGGGGCCATCGGTCCGTCGGGGGTCGGGCGTTCGCTCATCGACGGGTCGCCGCGGCGGGCTGGTCGGAGGGGCGCTCGGAGGTCCCCTCGCCCCCGGTCGCTGGATCGGTTTCGGGCACGAACCGGAAGCGGTAGCGCGCTCGAAGCTCGCGCTGCCGCTCCTCGGGGGCCGGGACGTAGACGGCCTCGGCCGTGGCGAAGACGAGGCCGGTGGTCGGTTCGATGACCCGGCCGGTCGTCCGGACGAGCCGCCGTCCAGCCTCGGCGACCGATCCCTCGGCTCGGATCCGCCGACCGACGGGCACGGGCCGCCGGAAGGCGACGTTCAGGCGGGCGGTCAGGCCCCATAGCTCGCGATCGACGAGGGACCAGGCCATGACCTCGTCGAGGATCGTGCTGACGATCCCGCCATGGGCGATCCCCTCCCACCCCTCGAAGCGCCGATCGAGCTCGAGCTCCGTCCAGCACGTCGTCCCATCGACGTGGAGGACGAGCTGGAGGCCGTGCTCGTTCAGCGTCCCGCAGGCGAAGCAGTGATGCGGGGCGAGCTCGAGGCGGCGCCCGGCGACCCGGATGTTCTCGGCCCGGGGCGCCGTGGCCGAGGCTGGCTCAGACATCGAGGTTCCGCACCTTCCGGGCCTCCGCCTTGATGAAGTCCTTGCGCGGCTCGACCCGCTCCCCCATGAGCATCGTGAAGATCCGGTCCGCCTCGGCAGCATCCTCGATCTCGGCCCGAAGAAGGGTCCGGGTCTCGGGGTTCATCGTCGTCTCCCAGAGCTGTTCGGCGTTCATCTCGCCGAGGCCCTTGAAGCGCTGGACGGTGACGTTCTTCGAGCCGAGCTCCTTGATGATCTGGTCGCGCTCTCGCTCGGTCTGGGCGTAGCGGGTGACCTTGCCGGTGCTGATCCGGTAGAGCGGCGGCTGGGCGATGTAGAGGTAGCCCTGCTCGATGACCTCGCGCATGTGGCGGAAGAAGAAGGTGAGGAGGAGGGTCCGGATGTGGGCTCCGTCGACGTCGGCGTCGGTCATGATGATGATTCGGTGGTAGCGGAGCTTCGAGATGTCGAAGCCTTCCCCGATCCCCGCGCCCAGGGCGATGATGAGCGGCTTGACGTTCTCGCTGGCGAGGATCTTGTCGAGGCGGGCCTTCTCGACGTTCAGCAGCTTGCCCCGGAGCGGGAGGACGGCCTGGAAGCGGCGGTCCCGGCCCTGCTTCGCCGAGCCGCCCGCCGAATCCCCCTCGACGATGTAGAGCTCGCTCCGGGCCGGGTCGCGCTCCTGGCAGTCGGCGAGCTTGCCGGGCAGCGACAGACCCTCGAGGGCCCCTTTCCGAATGACGAGGTCGCGCGCCCGTCGGGCGGCCTCGCGGGCTCGGGCGGCGGTCAGGCACTTCTCGACGATCCGCCGGCCGTCGGCCGGGTTCTCGTCGAGGTAGGCACCGAGGGCGTCGGCGACGGCCGCCTCCACCTGGCCCGCGACCTCGGCGTTGCCGAGCTTCGCCTTCGTCTGGCCCTCGAACTGGGGTTCGGTGAGCTTGACGCTGATGACCGCGGTGAGTCCTTCACGGACGTCGTCACCGGTGAGGTTGCCGTCGCCGTCCTTCAGGAGGCCGCTCCTGCGCGCCCACTCGTTGAGGGACCGGGTCAGGGCGCGCCGGAAGCCGGTGACGTGGGTCCCGCCGTCGACGGTGTTGATGTTGTTGGCGAAGGCGAGGAGGGTCTCCGTGTACGAGTCGTTGTACTGGATCGCCACCTCGATGGTCGTCGTTCCCTCACGTCGCTCGACGTAGATCGGTTGCGCGTGGAGGGGCTCCTTGTTCCGGTTCAGGTAGCGAACGAAGGAAACGAGCCCGCCCTCGAAGTAGAAAGACCGCTCCCGGTCGGAGCGCTCGTCGACGAGGGTGATCCAGACCCCCTTTGTCAGGTAGGCCGACTCGCGGAGCCGCTGCGCGATGGTCTCGAAGGAGTAGTCGATCTCGGCGAAGACCTCGGGATCGGCCCGGAAGGCCGTTCGTGTCCCCCGCCGCCTGCCCTGCGGGCCGATCTTCGTCACCGGCATCGTCGGCTGGCCGCGGACGTACTCCTGGACCCAGATGCCGCCATCGCGGGCCGATTCGACGCGGAGCCACTCCGACAGGGCGTTGACGACGCTCACGCCGACACCGTGGAGTCCGCCGGAGACCTTGTAACCCCCGCCACCGAACTTGCCCCCGGCATGCAGGACGGTGTGGACGACCTCGAGGGCGTCCTTGCCGGTCGGGTGCGGTCCGACCGGGACGCCGCGACCGTCGTCCTCGACGATGACGGTGTTGTCGCGGGCGATGGTGACGCGGATCGTCGTCGCGTGGCCGGCCATCGCTTCGTCGATGGAGTTGTCGACGACCTCCCAGACGAGGTGGTGGAGCCCGCGGGCGTCGGTCGAGCCGATGTACATGCCCGGCCGCCGCCGAACGGCTTCGAGACCCTCGAGAACCTGGATGCTCTTGGCGTCGTAGGTCTCGGAGGGCGTGCCGCGCGGCTTCCTCCGGGCAGGGCTCGCCGGCGCCAGGCCGTCCCCGTTCCGCGGCTCCTCCGTGGCCGGGGCGACTCGCGGTCGGTCGACGGTCTCGGTCACGCTCCCCCTCCCACGAGTCGGTCGTAGAGGCGACCGAGATCCTCGTCGCTGTAGTACTCGATGACGATTCGGCCGCCTCGGTGGCCGCGGGCGATCCGGACCTTCGTGCCGAGGGCACGCTGGAGGTCCTCCTGGACCCGAGCGAGCTCGAGGGCGACGGCCTTGGACACCTGTTGGACCGGGTCGAGCGAGGTGGCTGACGTCGTCGAGTCTGCCCCGCCCGAAACGTCCGTTACCTCGAGCGCGGAGGCGCCTGGCGAGCTCCTCCGTCTGGCGAACGTTCAGGCCCTTCGCGACGACGAGGGCCGCGAGCCGCCGCTGGTCGTCGGCTGGGAGCCCCGCGATGGCCCGGGCGTGGCCCTCCGAGAGCCGCCCCTCGGCCACGGCCGCTTGGATCTCGGCCGGCTGATCGAGGAGTCGGAGGGTGTTCGCCACCGTCGATCGCGCCTTCGCCACCCGGGCGGCGATCTCTTCCTGGGTGAATCCGAACTCGTCGATGAGGCGGCGGTAGCCGAGGGCCTCTTCGATGGGATTGAGGTCCTCCCGCTGGAGGTTCTCGACGAGGGCCAGCTCGAGTCGATGGCGATCGGGAAGCTCCCGAACGACGGCGGGAATGTGCGTCAAGCCCGCCAGGCGAGCCGCTCGGACGCGACGCTCGCCGGCCACGAGCTCGAAGCCGTCGAGGGTTTCGGTCACGAGGATCGGCTGGAGGACGCCGTGCTCGCGGATGCTCGCCGCGAGCTGGGCGATCTCGACCTCGTTCGTGTAGCGGCGCGGCTGGTACGGGTTCGTGCGGATCCGATCGAGGGGGATCTCGGTCGGCGCCTCCCCGACGGGTGTCGTCGTCGGGATGAGGGAGGCCAGCCCACGCCCGAGGCCGCTCGTCGGCTTCGAGGGGCGAGCCATCATGCCCGGCCTCCGGCGAAGTCTGCTCCGCGGACGACCGGCGGTGGCGGCGCGTCCGCCGCTCCGGCGAGCTCCGAGAGGGTGGCGACCGACGGCGGATCGGCATGCGGGACGGGCGGATGGGATGCTGCCGGCGTGGCCGATGGCCGGGTCGAGCCCGTCCCGGGGGCGTCGGAGGCGTGCCTCCGGGCGTCGTCCGGGCCCGCGATGGGGGGCGACGCGGAGGGCTGGCTCAGGCCCTCGGCTGCCGCTCCGCGGTTCCCAGTGGAACTGCCCGGCACGACGCCCTCGCGCTCGAGGAGCTCACGAGCGAGCGCCCGGTAGGCGAGGGCGCCCGGCGACTCGGGGCGATAGAGGCAGATCGGGAGACCGAAGCTCGGGGCTTCCGAGAGGCGGATGCTCCGCGGGATGAGCGTCTCGAAGACCTTCGAGCCGAAGTGCCGCCGGACCTCCGCCGCGACGTCGGCGGAGAGGTTCGTCCGGGCGTCGTACATGGTGAGGACGATGCCCTTCACCTCGAGGCGCGGGTTCAGATGATCGCGGACGAGGTTCAAGGTCGCGATGAGCTGCGTGAGCCCTTCCAGGGCGTAGTACTCGCACTGAAGCGGGACGACGACGGAGTCGGCGGCCGTGAGGGCGTTGACGGTGAGGAGGCCGAGGGAGGGTGGGCAGTCGAAGAAGACGTAGTCGTACGCGTCGGTGACTCCGTCGACGAGGCGGGCAAGCCGTCGTTCTCGCTGCGGGAGCGGCGCCAGCTCGACCTCCGCCCCGGCGAGTCCGATGGCAGCCGGCACGAGTCTGAGCCCCTGGACAGGGGTCGAGACGACGAGGTCTTGAAGCGGAACGTCGTCGACGAAGGCGTCGTAGATCGAGCGATGGACCTGTCGTCGATCGACGCCGAGGCCGCTGGTGGCGTTCCCCTGAGGATCGAGATCGACGAGGAGGACGCGTCGCCCTTCGAGGGCCAGGTAGGCTGCCAGGTTGACGACGGTCGTCGTCTTGCCGACGCCGCCCTTTTGGTTGGCACAGGCGATGGTCTGGCCCAACGCTAGCGGCCGATCCAATGGGAGATCACGATCGGGCATTCTACCATCCAGCCCCCTTCTGACGGCCCGAGGCGGGGACCCGGGAAGCCATGGTCGCGGGGTCGACGAGTCGTGGGCTCGCGCCTGACCGCCGAGGCTCGACCATCGTGGCCCGCCTCTCTTCGCCGGATCCCAGCCCCAGGCGTGACCGTCGCCGCCCGCGGTCCCGCGCCCGAGCAGCACCACGGAAGCCGCCCACTGCCGGCCGGGGCGACCGCCGGCGTCGAGCGCGAGCGGCCTCGATCGCGCGCGGCCGCGCGAGTGCGGGCGCCTCGAACCCGCTCTGGGCAGGCGGCGGAGCCGATGGTTGGCCGGTCGCTCGAGGGAGCTCGCCGGCCCAAATCCCGACCATGCGGCCATCATCGTCGAGCCCGCGTATCAGTTACGTATTTCCGCGACGTCCGCTCGCCGACGGCTTCGAGGTGCTGCCTCCCGGGGAGGGGAGGGACGGTCGCGCAGGTCGAATGACCGGGCGGCAGGGGAGCATCGTGCCCGGGAGGCCCCGCCGCGAGGCCGAACGCAGCGACGGCAGGGACGTTTCACGGGAAACACCGCAGGGCGGGCCGATTCGGCCCGCCGCTGCCGCTGCCGGCGGTGCGGCTCCGGCCAGGCGTTGGCGACGACCACGACGAGCCGCCTCGCCGTCGTCGGTCGCGCTCGCCCGGACCGGTGCAGCGTGTCGCGGTGGTGTTTCACGGGAAACACCGCAGGGCGGGCCGATTCGGCCCGCCGCTGCCGCTGCCGGCGGGTGCGGTCCCGTCAGGCGTCTGCGACGTCCACGACGAGCTCTCTCGGCGATGAGCCCTCTCGCCGACGTCGGTCACGCTGCCCCAGACTGCTGCAGTGTGTCGCGTTGGTGTTTCACGGGAAACACATCGCTTGGCGTCCGACCATCGCCATCGCGCACTCGCGCCGCTCCGTATACTCGAAGGCCCGCGCAAGCCCTCCCGGTTCCGTCTCGACCGTGAGTGAATGCCGGCAGGGCGCCGGGTCGGGAGAACCGCCCGCATGACCTACCTCGTCGGCGGGGCCGCCGCCCTACTCGCGGCGCTGCTCGAGCTGACCCTCGTGCCGTACCTCGACGTCGGGGGCGCTCATCCCCATCTCGTCCTCGTGACGGCCGTGGTCGCTACCGTCGCCCTCACCTTCGAGATCGGGCTCGTCGTCGCCGTCGCTGGAGGTCTCGCTCTCGACATCCTCGGCCCCCGCCCACTCGGCTCGTCGATCCTCGTGCTCCTTCTCGTCGTCGGTGCCGTCGGCCTCTCCTCGAGGGTGCTCGACGCCCTTCGTCTTGTGGCACCGGTCGTCCTGACCGGGATTGCCAGTCCGCTCTTCAGCCTGGGCCTCATGGTCGTTCTCGGCGTCGCCGAGGGTCGGCCCTGGGTCGACGACCCGGTTGGCGTGGTCCTTCCCGGCACCATCTACGACGTCGTCCTCGCCGCGCTGGTCGGCCCCCTCGTCGTGTCGGTCCGGGCACGGGTTCTCGAGGCGGAGCGGTTCGAATGGTGATGCGTGGGACGGACCGGTGCGGCTGCTCCTCGACCCCGGAGCGTACGGGCCCTTCGGCTCACCGAGGCCACGTCCGTCTCCGGTGGTGACCGGGCGCGCCCGCGGCGGACCCCGACGACCAGTGGCCTCATCGAGCGACGTGGTCTACCCTAGGGAGCGACACCGGGCTCCGGTCGTCCGTCCGTCGGTCCGACGGGCCGGTTCACGGAGGTGGCGGGGCCCCGGTGGTGCCAGGGCGCGCTTGGCCGGGCGTGCGGTTCGCGGCTGGGCATCCGCCGGGTCGCCCGACGGCCCGAGCGACGATCGATCGGGAGATGGGAAGCGCCAGAACCGTGACCGACATCGCTCTCCGCGAACCAGCGATGGCGAGCCGCCGGCTCGCCCGCTTCGTCGCCTTCGCTCTCGTGGCGGCGGTCGTCTTCGGCGTGCTCGCGACCCGTCTCTTCTACCTTCAGATCGTCCGGGGCAACGATTTCGGCACCCTCGCCGACCGGAACAGTCGGGTCGAGGAGGCCATTCCCTCGACCCGTGGCCTGATCTACGACCGAGCGGGCCGCCTCCTCGTCCGGAACGTGCCGACCTTCTCGGTCAAGATCCGGCCGGCCGACCTCCCGATGGAACTCCGCGACGAGACCATCGGACGGTTGGCCGCCCTCCTCGGCAAGGACCCGGCCGAGATCAAGGCGACCATCGACGCCAACCCGGGCTCGCGGTTCGAGTACATCCGAGTGGCTTCCGACGTGCCGGAGGCGACGGCCCGGCTCATCGCCGAATCCCATCTCGACCTCCCCGGCGTCCAGGTGGTCGTCGAGGCCCGACGGGAGTACCCGTACGGCCCGCTCCTCGCCCAGATCCTCGGCTACACCGGACCCATCGACGCGACCGAGTACGCTCGCCTGCGATCGTCGGGCTACCTGCCCGACGACCTCATCGGCAAGACCGGCGTCGAGGCCGTCTACGAGACGGCCCTCCGCGGACAGTACGGGATCCAGGTCGTCGAGCGTGACGCTCGTGGTCGCCGGCTCCAGGTGCTCCAGACGGTCCGCGAGCCTGTGGCTGGCGCCTCCCTGGAGCTCACCGTAGACACCCATGAGCAGGAGCTGGCTCAGAAGGCGCTCGAGTGGGGGATGGAGACGGCGGGCCTGAAGCGGGGCGTCGTCATCGTCATGAATCCCCAAACGGGCGAGATCCTCGCAATGGTCAGCCTCCCAACCTACGACAACAACCTCTTCGCCCGGGGGATCAGCGCCGCCGACTTCGAACGGCTCGTCAAGGACCCGAACAAACCGCTGACGAACCACGCCATCCAGGGCCAGTACCCACCCGGGTCCACGTACAAGCTCGTCACCGCCGTGGGTGGCCTGACGGACGGGAAGATCACGGCCCGCCAACGGCTCCAGACGCGGCCGTACCTCACCCTCGGCTCGACCCGCTTCTATGAGTGGAACCGGCGTGGCTGGGGTCTCTGCGACGTCTACTGCGGCTTCGGGCATTCGAGCGACACGTACTTCTACCAGGTCGCGGGCATGCTCGGCATCGACCGCCTTGCTGAGTGGGCGCACGCCTTCGGCTTCGGTGAGCGCACGGGCGTCGATCTCCCCGGCGAGGTGCGGGGGATCGTGCCGTCGAACCAATGGAAGCTCGACACGTTCGGGCAGCCCATCTACCCGGGCGAGGTCTACCAAGCCGGGATCGGGCAGGGTTACGACGCCGTCACCCCGCTCCAGCTCATCAACGCCTACGCGGCCCTGGCCAACGGCGGCACCCTCTACCGCCCACAGGTCGTTCGACGGATCTTGGCCCCCGACGGGACCGTCATCCGTGACTTCGAACCCGAGGTCATCAGGAAGCTCGACGTTCCCTCGGCCGTCCTCCGGACGATGCGCCAGGCGGCCCGGACGGTGGTGACGATCCGGCACACGTACAACCTCGTCGATCTGCCGATCGTCGTGGCCGGCAAGTCCGGGACGGCCGAGTTCGGGATCCGGGATGCGAAGGGTCGCCTCCCCTTCCATTCCTGGTTCGTCGCCTTCGTTCCGAAGGACCCCTGGAAGCGGGCCGACGATCCTGACGGGATGACAGCAGTGTCGCGGACCGACTCGGACCTCGTCGTCCTCGCCTTCGCCTATGACTCGCGCACGAAGGGCAACGCGGCCACCGAGATCGTGAAGTACTACCTCCAGCTCCACTACGGGATCACGAAGGACTACCGGAACTTCGACCTCCTGGAGCGGGGCAACTTCTACCAGAGCCCATGAACCCGCCGAGCCCGATGGCCGTCCTGACCGCAGCCAGAAGCCGCATCCCCACCGGCCGCTACCGGAGGGACGACCGACCGGCAGCCTCCGGTCGACCGACGGAGCACGCTCGGCCGTGGTCTCTCGCGGCGTGCCTGCCTTGGCTCCTGAGGAGCGGCTCCTCCGACGGGGTGGGAGGTCGCTCCTGATGGGCGTTCTGCGTGCCGAACCCGCTCGCTTCGCCGATGTCGCCGGTCGGTCGGTGGCGGCCGTTTGGCGCTCGTACGACGTTCAGCTCACGGTCTATGCCGTCCTCTTGACCGCCGTCGGGCTCATCATGGCCTACACGAACAGCGTCGAGGACGGCCGCCTCGTCCTGGGACCCGAGTCCACCTTCGCCCGGGGCCTTCTGTGGGCCGCCATTGCCGCCGTCGTTTACGTTGTCGCGACCCTCTTCGACTACCGCTGGCTCAAGACCCTCCGCTGGCCCGTCTACCTCGCCAACCTCGGTCTCCTCGTCCTGACCCTCGCCGTCGGGACCGGGGTGGGCGGCACGTCCCGGTGGGTCGTCGTCGGCCCCCTCGTCTTCCAGTTCAGTGAGCTCGCCAAGGTCCTCGTCGTCGGTGTCCTCGCCGCCTACCTCGCCGGACGCCAGGACCGCCTCGGGTCGCTCTGGACGATCCTCGGAGCGGTCGTTCTCGTCGGTCCGCCCCTCCTCCTCGTCATGCTCCAGCCCGACCTCGGGACCTCGCTCGTCTTCGGGGCGATCCTGGCCGGCATGCTCTTCCTCGGCGGAGCGAGCCTGACCTGGCTCGGCGTCCTCGGTGGCGCTTTCCTCGCTTCGCTGCCGATCATCTGGAACCACGTCCTCCTCGACTACCAGCGGGAACGCATCCTGTCGTTCCTCGACCCGGCCTCGGATCCCCTCGGCTCGGGCTATCAGCTCTACCAGGCGCAGATCGCGGTCGGCTCGGGCGGACTGCTCGGCAAGGGCCTCACGAACGGGACGCAGAACCAGCTCGACTTCCTGCCCGTCCAAACGACGGATTTCGTCTTCGCCATCCTGGCCGAGGAGCTCGGCTTCGTCGGCGGGGTCGTCGTCCTCGTGCTCTATGCCGCCCTCGTCTGGCGTGTCCTCGTTGCCGGATGGCGGGCACGCGATCCCTTCGGCACGGCCTTCGCTGCTGGCGTCGCCTCGATCCTCCTGTTCCAGGTCCTCGTGAACATCGGCATGGTGGTGGGGATCATGCCGGTCACCGGCATCCCGCTGCCGTTCATCACCCACGGTGGTGCCTCGCTGACGAGCCTGGCTCTCGCCCTCGGCATCCTCCAGAGCGTCACCATTCGCCAGTCCCGCGCCGACTGGTGAGCCGCTCCCTCCCGGCCTTCGAGCGCACCGAGACTCCGTCCCGTTACGATCTGAGCGTCCGCCACGACCGGTCCCGACGACCGGCTACGATGAGCCCCACTCGATGCACGAAGAGGAGGGCCAGTGCCACTCGATCTGTTCGCGGCTGTCGGCCTGCCCGGGCCGGCGTCGTTCGCTCCTCCGACGGCGGCCGAGGGCGAGACGATCAACGTCCTGGCCGGGCTGCTCGTCCTCCTCGTCGGTGCCAAGCTCGGCGAGGAGGTCGCCCGACGCCTCGGACAGCCGGCGGTCGTCGGCGAGCTCTTCGGCGGCTTCCTCGTGGGGCCGCACGCGCTCGCCCTCGTCACGCCCGGCGAGACGGCGACGGTTCTCGCCGAGATCGGCGTCGTCATCCTCCTCTTCGCCGTCGGCCTCGAGGTCCGCCTCGACGATCTCCTCGCCGTCGGGCGAACCGCGACGGCCGTCGCCGTCATCGCCATGGTCCTCCCGGTCGTCGGCGGGTTCGTCGTCGGGATCGCCGTCGGTGAACCGGCGGGCGCTGCGGCGTTCATCGGCCTCGCCCTCGCCGCGACGAGCATCGGCATCACCTCCCGGGTCCTGGCCGAGCTCCGGGTCCTGAACCGTGCCTTCTCGCGCGTCGTCCTCGGGGCGGCCGTCATCGACGACGTCCTCGCCCTCGTCGCCATCGGCCTCGTCGTCGGGGCCGTCCAGGGGGACCTCGGGGCGTCGACCCTCTTCGTCGCCCTCGCGGCCGTCGGTCTCATCGTCCTTGGCTTCGCCGCCGCCCGCCGAGCCCGGGGGCTCCGCCGGGAGGTCTTCACCTGGCCCCTCTTCGCCGAGACCCCCCTCGTGCCCGCCTTCATCCTCATGCTCGGCCTCGCCATCGTTGCCGGCTCCATCGGCCTGGCGGCGATCATCGGCGCCTTCGTGGCCGGCCTCATCGTGGCCGAGACGGAGGCCCGCCACGAGCTCGAGGAGGAGATCCGTCCCCTCGGGCAGATCTTCACCCCCTTCTTCTTCGCCGTCACGGGCTCCCAGGTCGACCTAGCTGCCCTCGTCGACCCGACCGTCGCCGGACTCGCCCTCGTGCTCTTCGGCGTCGGGATGGTCACGAAGGCGGCGGGCGGCTTCGTCGGGGCGCGCCGCCTCGGCAGCTGGTCGGCGGCCACCGTCGGCTTCGGGATGATCCCCCGGGGCGAGGTCGGCATCGTCGTCGCCAACCTCGGCCTCGGATCAGGGCTCTTCAGTTCCGGCGTCTTCGCGGCGGTCGTCGTCGCCGTTGTCCTGACGACCGTCGTGGCGCCCTATCTGCTGACCTGGTCGATCCCTCGGGCCATCGAGCAGGGGGCGCCCGGGCGCTCCGGAGGGCGTTCCACGGCCGAGTCCGAGGCACGAGGGGAGCTGGGGTCACGGGAGCACGGGCTGGCGGATCCAGGCAAGCGGTGTCCCACGTCGACGATTGATCGGGATACCGCGGCCTTGGCCGGTGGCAGAGCCTCGTCCGGGTTGCGACGGCTTCGGCTCGACCGCCGACCGCTCGCCGGAGCAGATCCCGTCGCTCGCGCAGCCGGGCTCGCCGGAGGGCGGCCGGCTCCGCCGACCGCCGCATCCCCGATCGTCCCTCGGCCTATCCGCCCTCCCCCGAACCGTGGGGCCCGTCCGCCGGCGCCGGAGCCTGCATTCCCCTCCGGCCGACGACGGTGGCGAGGGCGTCGTCCGCCCCCACGGGCGGATCGCCAAGCCGAGCGAAGAGATATCGGTAGACGTTGCGAGCCGTGGCCGCGATGGGCAGGGCGAGGACCGCCCCGAGCAGACCGCCCACGGCCGCGCCGACGACGATGGCAAAGATGACGACCCCGGGATGGAGCTCCACGGCATCGCCCTGGATCTTCGGCACGAGGAGATGGTTCTCGACCTGCTGCACGGCAAGGTAGAGGAGCAACACCGCGACCATCGGCTCGAGCCCAGCCGTCGCCGCGACGAGGATGGCCGGAACGGCCGAGATGATCGGGCCGATGACCGGCAGGAGTTCGAGGACCCCGGCCACGATCGCCAGGAGGAGGGCGTAGCGGGCGAGGATGGGATCGACGAACGCCCCGAGGGCGAGGAGGCCAACGTACGTCGCCACGCCCACGATCCCGCCGAGGAGGACCTGTGCCCGAACCCACTGGCCGAAGACCCGACGAACGATCTCGCCGAGGGCCGTCGCGTCTTCCCGCCAGGCCGGCGGCAGGGCGAGCCGGATCCCGTCGGTGAGGCGCCGGGGGTCGAGGAGGACGTAGAAGACCCAGACGGGGATGACCAGGTAGCCGAAGAGGGACGCCACGAACGAGGCGAGGGAGCCGAAGACGGGGGCGAGGACGCTCGGATCGAGTCGCAGGAGGGCGTCCGCCAGGTCCGCGAGCGCGGCATCGATGGCACGACGGAGATCGGCCGGGATGTCGAGGCCACGGTAGACGTCGCCGAGGCGCCGAAGTTGCTCGTCCAGGGCGGCGAGGAGTCCGGGTAGCTCGCGCCCGAAGCTCTGGGCCTGCTCGACGAGGGGCGTCAGGGTGAGGCTGAGGGCCTCGAAGAGGACGAAGACGACGACCCCGTAGACGACGGGAATGGCGACGATGCGCGGCAACCCGAGTCGACCCAGGGCGGCGACCGGTCGATCGAGGAGGTAGACGAGCAGGAGCCCGACGACAAAGGGGCTCAGGGCACCCCGGGCGAGGTAGAGGACGACGCCGAGGGCGGCCGCGAAGACGAGGAAGAGGACGGCCTGGCGCGGGACCTCGATCGACCGGTGCGGCGGACTCGCGCTCGCGGCAGGCCCCTCCAGCGCCGCAGCCGGTGCCGCTGGCCGGTCCGTCACCTCGCTCGACATGTCCTGTGCGGCGGCGCTCCGCCCGGGCAGGCGATCCACGGGCGCCTCTGCTCCCTGGCGCTTCGCTGGCGTCTCGCCCTCGGCGGGAGTGGCACGCTCGTCCATCGTCCCGCAGACTAGCAGACGTCATGGACCCGAACGGGAGCCCCGAGTCCCCGCCGACGGCCGTCCGTCAGCGCTGGCGGATCGTCTATCGGCGGCTCGCTGCGGCCGCAGGGCTCTCGCAGCGAGCCCTCGAAGGGGCCTGGCTGGCGGCCCTCGAGACGAGCAGCCTCCCCCTCGCCCCGACCGGTCCCGCCAGCCGACGATGGAAGGTCGTCTTCGGACCGCCGCTCCCGCTCGGGGCCCTCGGCGAACGGGAGCTCCTCGACGTCTACCTTCGCGAGCGGGTCTCCCTCGCCGAGCTCCGGGCTCGCCTCGGACCGGTCGTGCCGGCCGGTTTCGAGCTCGTCGACGCCTACGACGTCTGGGTCGGTGCTCCGGCCCTGCCGGCGGTCGTCGCTGCCGTCGACTACCGGATCGAGCTCCCCGTCGGCCCTGACGAGGCGGCACCCGTGCTCGAGGGTCTCCGGACCGCGATCCAGCGGCTCCTCGCGGCCGAGACGCTGCCACGGAGCCGAGCTCGGGGCCACCGGACCCGCGACTACGACCTCCGACCCTTCCTCGTCGCTCTCGGCGTGGCCCCGAGCGACGAGGGCGGGGTTCGCCTCGAGATGCGCCTCCGGGTCGATCCGGCCGCCGGGTCGGGTCGCCCCGACGAGGTCCTGCGGGCGCTCCTCGACGCGGGCGACGACGGCGAGGCGCTGGCCGTCGTGCGGTCGCTGGCGGGGAGCTGGCTCGAGCGACCGGGACTCGACGTCCTCCGGGCCGAAAGGCGACCGGACGCCGAGGCTTCCGACGCGCCAGCCTCGGGCGAGGCCGGCCGGGAGCTAGAAGCGCCGTGGTCGCCCTCCCGACCGGAGCTTCCGACGGCGGCGCCGCCCCTCGATCGTCTTCCGGGCCGGGTGGGGCTGCCGGCGGTCGCACAGGGAGGGAGCGCCGGTTCGTCCGCACCCTCCATCGTCGTCGTGCGCGAGCGGCTCGTCACCGCCGACGAGCTCGTCGGGGAGGCCGGCCCGGGTGTTCCGCCGACCTCGCCCGGGGAACCCGATCCGCCGCCCGCCGACCCGGCGACCCCGACCACCGAGCTCGGGTCGGGCTCGGGCGGCTTCCCGCCGTCGACGCTAGAATCGGCGGACCGTGGCCGCCGCCCTGGGACGCCGTCCCTACCTCGCCTGGCTCGTCCGGCTCGCCCTCCTGGCACCGGTCGCGGATCTCCTCGCCCATGACGCTGTCTACCGCTCCCTGGCCACCGAGCCCGCGCCGTCCGGGACGCAGCCCCTCACCGAGCATGGCTACTGGCCGCTCTTCGTCGCCGTCGCCCTCGCCGTCGCCGGCGTGGCCGTTTTGGAGACCCTCCGCCGGCTCGCACGGCTCGATCGGGCCCTCCGGGTCGAGCCATCGACGGCATGTCGCCGGAAGCTGCGCTCGGATCGGGGTCGGGGGCCTCGGATTCCGAGATACCACCGCGAGCTCCTCACTCTGTGGCCTGCCCTGAGCTCGGTCACGGCGCTCCTCTTCCTTGTTCAGGAGAACGTCGAGCACCTCGCCGCCACGGGCTCGTGGTCCGGGCTGGAGCCGCTCGACGGGCGGCTCCACCCCGACGCCCTGGCCTACGTGATCGGCGCGAGCTTCGTCGTCGCCGCTGCCGGTGCCTTGCTTCGCTGGCGGGTCCGGGTCCTCGAACATCGGGTCGAGGTCGCCGCTCGTTCCCACTCGTTTCCCCGTCCCGCCCCCGAGCGAGCGGGCAGGACGTGGTGGCTCGTCGCCGCCGTTGGCCGGCACCAGCGGATGCTCGTCCGCCGAGATGCCGGCCGTGCTCCGCCCCTCGCCGCCTGACGATCTCGACGACGGGCTCCCGAGGGTACGGTCGGCGATCGGCTCCACCCGCTGCCGGCGTCCGCGCCGCTCCCTCGCACTCCTGCCCGCTGGAGGCGTCCGCGCCGTTCGTTCGCCGTCGGCAGCGTTCGTTCGCGATCCGCGCCGTTCGCCCCGCGATGGCGGACCGACCCGAACGCCTCGTCGTCGAACGACCCGAACGGGAGCCACCCTCGTTCTCGCTGCCATCCGGAGATCAGCCGTGGGCTTTCCCTCGGAACGCCAATTACCCTCCGCCCAACCGCCGCGGCGCGTCGGCGGTTCGCTCGCCGTCGTCGCCGCCCTCCTCGTCCTCACCGGCTGTGTCGCCGCCCCCGACGGAACCGAGAACCGGTCGTTACCGCCGGGCGACGATCCGACCGCATTCGAGCCGGCGGTCTACGATCCGCCGTCGCCGGCACCGACCCTGGACGGTCTCGTCGATAGCGCCGGTCGGCGCTTCTCGCTCGACGACCTCCGGGGCCGGGTCGTCCTCGTCAGCTTCGGCTACACCCACTGTCCGGACGTCTGCCCGACGACCCTGGCCGTCGCCCGTGAGGTTCTCCGGGCCCGGCCGGACGCCGCTCGGGTCGTCTTCGTGACCGTCGACCCGGAGCGGGACACGGCCGACGCCCTGGCCGGCTACCTCCGCTACTTCGAGGCGCCCATCGTCGGGCTGACGGGGGATCCGGCGACGGTCGAGGCGGTCGCCCGGGCGTGGGGCGTGACGGTCGTCTTCGGCGAGCGAGACGCTGTCGGCAACTACCCGGTCATCCACTCGGCCGGGACGTACGTCGTCGACGGGGATGGCCGCCTTCGCCTCCTCTATCCGTACGGCACGCCGGCCGACGTTCTCGTGGCCGCCGTGGACCGCCTCACCGCCGAGCCCTGACTGCCCGGCGAACGTTCCCCACGCTCGATGGACCGGTTCGAGGCCCTCGGACCATCACCCTGGAGGTATTGCCCATGTTCACAGCGACGATTTCTCTGCCAGAACGGTCGCCGAACGGCCGCTCGGCCACCCGGCTGCGTTCGAGACGGACGCGTCGAGATCGGCGCCTTTGTGCTCGGTTCGTCGCTCTCGGGCGGCTTCTCATCACGGTCGCCTCCATCGCCGTCGGCACCGCCGTAACCATCGCTGCCTGCAGTCCCGGGGGTGACATCAGCGTCCGGGATCCCTGGATCCGTCTAACCGATCCGAGTCGTCCGCTCGGGGGCTTCATGACCATCGTCAACGCGGGTCCCACCGACGACGCCGTCATCGCTGCCGAGAGCCCGGCCTTCGGCTCCATCGAGCTCCACGAGACGGCACCGATGGCCAGCGGGGAGAGTCCGACGCCAGTCGACCATGGAATGGCGAGCCCGATGCCCTCCGACCACGGGATGATGAGCCCCACGCCCTCCGGCTCGGGGATGGCGATGACGATGCGCCCCGTCGCGGAGATCCCGATCCCGGCCGGGGGCGAGCAGGTTCTTCAACCCGGCGGCTATCACCTCATGCTCATGGATCCCAAGGGGTCACTCACCGTCGGTGATAGCGTCGAGCTCACCCTTCGTTTCAAGAGCGGCCGCTCGCTCACGCTCGAGGTGCCGCTGCGGGCCCCCTGAGCTCCACGCTGCTGGCCGGGCGGTCCGGCGCGGTCCAATTGGGCGTCGACCGACCCGATCGCTCCGAACGGCCGAGCCCGTGGTTCGGGGAGGGCCGTCCCGTCACTCCTGTGCGCGTCTCGGAGCGCGGCGGGCCCCAACGGGATGGCCCCCCTTCGCCCACCGGTCGGATCCGTGACTGCCAACGGATCCTCCCCACGCCGAGGTGTTGCTGCTCGGTGATTCCGGCAGCCCCGGGCCCGGGATGCCGGGGGAGGCTCTGTCGCCAGGGGTGATCGGGGGTCGTGGAGTGCCGGGTCGCTCCGACCACCGGACGCCGGTCGGAAGCCGTCGGGCGTCAGGACCCGAACCTCTCGGAGCCGCCAGTCTGGGCAGAGCCGGCACGACGATCAGCGGCCGTGCGGCCTCCGACCGCGCCTCGGCAAGGCGTGCGCGCCGAACACCAAGCCGGCCGCACCCACCGCACCGGCAGCCCTCGTTCCCGGCCGTTGGTGTTCGCTCCGCGCCGAAGGGGCCGAACGGGCGCAGCGTGCGATCCCCCACGCCTCCGCTTTGGTGTTCCCTGCGCACAGCGATCTGGACGGTTGCCTGCCGGACCGGTCCGTTTCGGATCGCCCAGACATTCCGATCCGTCACGACCATCGACAGCTTCGTTGACGCCTTCGCCGGCTCGCCGTACACTCACCCTTCGCGCCGCGGGCCGCCGGCGAATGGCCCCGGCGATCCCCGACGCCCGCCCAGCCGGTCGCCCACCATGGCCGCTGGCCGCGGCCGATCAGCGACCGAAACAGAGGATCCATGTACGCAGTCATCGAGACCGGCGGCAAGCAGTACCGCGTCGAGCTCGGGAGCCTGCTCGAGGTCGAGCGCCTCGACGCCGAGCAGGGAGCCACCGTCACCCTCGACCGCGTCCTGCTCGTCGCCGACGAGGCCGAGACGGCCATCGGCCGACCCGTCGTCCCCGACGCGACCGTGGAGGCGGAGGTC
Organism: Chloroflexota bacterium; assembly: GCA_026004015.1. Lineage (GTDB taxonomy): Bacteria > Chloroflexota > Limnocylindria > Limnocylindrales > CSP1-4 > BPIH01. The sequence goes on from BPIH01000004.1 coordinate 46,401, forward strand.
GTCCGTCAGACCCGCGGCGAGAAGATCGACGTCTTCAAGTACCGCCCGAAGGCGCGCCGCCGGGTGAAGAAGGGGCATCGCCAGGAGCTGACGGTGCTCCGGATCGCCGACATCCGGTTCAACGGCCGGAGCGCGGCGGAGCTCGCTCGCCAGGCCGAAGAGGCGGCCAAGACGGAGCGGCAGCGCCTCGAGGAGGCCGCCGCCCGCCAGGCAGCCGCTGACCGGGAGCTGGCGGCTCGGCTCGCTGCCCGGCGCGCCCAGGCGGCCCCGGCTCGGGAGGCGACCGAACCTCCGGCGAGCAGCGAGGCCGCGGGGAGCGGCCGAGGCGACGCCGGCAGCGGCCCCTCCGGCGGAGGCGAGCGCTCCTGCGGAGGCGAGCACGGGCCGGAGCCGGGCCCGCGGCGGACGGGCGGCCCGAGCGGCGGCCGAGGCACCGCCCACCGAGACCATCGCCGAGCCGGAAGAGGACGCGGCCGGTGCCGCGCCGAGCCGGATTCGGCGACCGCCACCGCGGGCGAGCCGACCGAGCCCGATCGGCCCCGGGCGCGCCGCAGCCGAACGACGAAGAAGGACGAATAAGCGATGGCCCACAAGAAGGCAGGTTCCAGCTCGAAGAACGGCCGCGATTCCGTCGGCCAGCGCCTCGGCGTCAAGGTCGGCGACGGGCAGTTCGTGCCGGCCGGCTCCATCCTCGTGCGCCAGCGGGGGATGACCTTCCTCGCCGGCAGCGGGGCAGGCCTCGGTCGCGACTACACGGTCTTCGCGACGGTGAGCGGGCGGGTCCGCTTCGAATACGCCCGAAAGGACAAGAAGCGCGTCCGGGTCGTGCCGGAGCCGGCGCCTGAAGCGCCGCAACCGGCCCCCGAGGCGCCGCAGCCGGCGCCCGCGGGCGCCTGAGGCCGTCTGCGGCCGAACGTCTGCGCCCTGGCCCGCTCGCGCTGCTTTCGTTGCCCGGTAGCAGCCGCGCCGCCGCCCGCAGCTCTGGAGAGACCATGAAGCCCGACATCCACCCGAAGTACTACGAGGCCCGGGTCCATTGCGGGACCTGCGGAACCGAGTTCGTCGTCGGGAGCACCCGGCCCGAGCTCCGGGTCGACGTCTGCAGCAACTGCCATCCCTTCTACACCGGCAAGCAGACGATCATCGACACGGCCGGCCAGGTCGAGCGCTTCCAGCGTCGGCTCGAGCGGCAGGTCCGGGCCGGCGGCTGAGCTCCGGAGCGACGCCGTAGCGCCGGCGGTGGCCCCGCCAGCGCGCTGCCGCCACAGCCCGATCGTCGGACTGCCGTCCTCTCTCGGCGGCGGACGTCGCCCTCCCCGCCGCCCCGCCCGCCTCCCCGCCCCGCCGGCCCCCTCGGCTCCTCGCGCGGCCGGAACCCACCTCCGGCGCCGCGCCCGGCGAGTTCGACGCAGCCGACCGATAGACTCATGGCAGGATGAATCGTCCCTCCTACGGCGGACAGGCCCTCATCGAAGGCGTCCTCATGCGGGGCCGGGATGCCATCGCCGTCGCCCTTCGTCACCCCGACGGCCAGATCGTCTGGGCGACGGAGCGCCTCGACTCCGGCTTCCACGGCAGCCGCTGGGCGCGCCTGCCCTTCGTCCGGGGCCTCGTCGTCCTCTACGAGACCCTCGTCGTCGGGACCCGCTGGCTCGTCCGCTCGGCGAACGTCGCCGCCTCCGCCGAGGGAGTCGAGCTCGGCCGCGGCTCCATCGCCATCATGCTCCTGGTGACCCTCGCCGCGGGCATCGGCATCTTCCTCCTCTTCCCCCTCCTCGTGGCGAGCGTGACGGCCGGCGGCCAGACGAACGACCTCCTCCAGCACCTCGTCGAGGGGCTCGTCCGGGTCGCCGTCTTCCTCGGTTACCTCGCCCTCATCGCCCAGGCCCCGGACATCCGGCGGGTCTTCCAGTACCACGGCGCCGAGCACATGACGATCCACGCCCTCGAAGCGGGGGACCCCTTCGAACCGGCCGCCATCCGGCGCCATCCGACCGCCCATCCTCGCTGCGGGACGGAGTTTCTCGTCGTCGTCATCATCCTGTCCATCATCGCCTTTAGCCTCGTCGGCCGCCAGGAGGCCCACGTCATGGTCGGCAGCCGACTCCTCCTCATCCCGATCATCGCCGCCGTCGGCTACGAGCTCCTCCGCTTCGGCGCTCGGCACCGGGCGAACCCGCTGGTCCGGCTGGCCATGGCGCCGGGGATCCTCGTCCAGCGGATCACGACCCGCCAGCCGACGGACGACATGATCGAAGTCGCCATCGTGGCCATGGAGGAGGCCCTCCGGGCCGACGGCCAGCCGCTCCCCGCTCGGCGCCGGCCGCCTCGATCGCGAGCCCCTCGCCATCCGAGGAAGGGAGCGAGGGCCACCGCCGGCGGTCCGCCGGCCGAGCTCGGGTCGCCGACGGCCGGGGCGGCGTCACCCCGGCGCCTGGGCCGACCCGAAGCGACCGGCCCGGGACCCTGCCGATCGCTCCGTCGAGGGGAGCGAACCATGAGCGGCTTCGAGGCGACCCTTGCCGACGTCGCCGACCAGTACGACGCCCTCCAGGCCGAGCTCGCTCGGCCCGAGACGGCCGCCGACCCGGCCGCCATCCGCCGGATCGGCCGCGAGCTCGCCCGCCTCGAGCCCGTCGTCGACGCCTACCGACGCCTCGAGCGGGTCCGCGACGACCTCCGGGAGGCCCGCCGCCTCCGGGACGAGGAGGCCGACGAGGAGCTCCGGGACCTCGCTCGGGACGAGGTCGAGCGGCTCGAGCGGGCCGAGGCGAGCCTCCTCGAGGAGCTCCGGCTCCTTCTCCTGCCCCGCGATCCGAACGACGAGCGGAACGTCATCATGGAGATCCGGGCCGGCGCCGGCGGCGAGGAGGCGGCCCTCTTCGCCGCCGACCTCCTGCGGATGTACCTCCGCTACGCCGAGCGCCGCCGCTGGCGGGCCGAGCTCATGTCGCTCAACGAGACCGGCATCGGCGGCGTCAAGGAGGCGATCGTCCGGATCGACGGCGAGGGCGCCTACTCGCGCCTGAAGTTCGAGGGCGGCGTCCACCGCGTCCAGCGAGTCCCGGTCACCGAATCCTCGGGCCGGATCCACACCTCGACGGCGACGGTCGTCGTCATGCCCGAGCCCGAGGAGATCGACGTCGAGATCGACGAGGAGCGCGACCTCCGGATCGACGTCAAGCGATCGTCGGGACCGGGCGGGCAGTCGGTGAACACGACCGATTCGGCGGTCCGGATCACCCACCTGCCGACCGGCCTCGTCGTCGAGATCCAGGACGAGAAGAGCCAGCACAAGAACAAGGCGAAGGCCCTCGCCGTCCTCCGGGCCCGGCTCTACGAGCGCGAGCTCGAGCGGCAGCGGGCGGCCGAATCGGCGACGCGCCGGAGCATGGTCGGCGGCGGCGAGCGGGCCGAGAAGATCCGGACGTACAACTTCCCCCAGGACCGGGTCACCGACCACCGGATCGGTCTCGACCTCCACAACCTGCCGGCGATCCTCGACGGCGACCTCGACCGGATCATCGACCCCCTGGTCACGACCGATCAGGCCGAACGCCTCCGGAGCCTCGGCGAGGATGACGGCGCGGAAGGGGGGCGGTGGGAATGGCACCCGCTGATCGAGGGACGGCCATCCGCTTCGTGCCGGCGCCGCCGGTCGAGGTCGTCGTCGCCACCGACCTCGGCTCGGTCGCCGTCCTCAAGCACGGCAACCTCTACCTCCTCACCGACCAGTTCGGGGACATCCACCCCGACACCCGCGGCCTCGGGCTCTACGAGGGCGACACTCGCCTCCTCTCCTGCGCCCTCCTCCGGGTCAACGGCTACCGGCCGGCGATCCTCCAGGCCCCCGTCGGCGGGGCCTACGAGGACGCCATCGAGCTGACGAACCCCGAGCCTCGGCGCGACCTCGGCGCCAAGCTCGATCCCCTCGCCCTCGTCCACCGCTCCATCGGCATCCGTCGTGAACGGGTCGTCGCCGGGCTCCTCCGAGAACGGGTTCGGCTCGTCAACTACGCCGAGGGGCGGGCCCGGGTCGAGCTCACCCTCGACCTCGCCGCCGACCTGGCCGACATCTTCGAGGTCCGGGGCTGGCCACGGTCCCGACGCGGCACCCATCTCCCGATCGCCCTCCACGAGGGGCTCGGGCGGGTCGTCTTCCGGTACGACGGCCTCGACGGGGTCCGCCGCCTCGTCCACGTCGCCCTCGACGGGAATCCCTCCCTCGCTCCCACCGACGACGGCACGATCCGGGCCACCTGGCGCTGGTCGATCCCCTCGGGCGGAGAACGCCAGGTCGAGTGGCACGTCTGGTCGGAGCGGCAGCAGCTCGGCGGGGAGGCGCCCGGGGCGGTCGCGGGAGCGGCCACCGCCGGAGCGGAGCCGAGCAGGGCCTTCGGGGCGCGGGCGGCGGCGAGTTCGGGCGGCCGCCGACCCCTGAGCCCGGCCAGGCCCTCGTGCCGGAGGCCAGGGGAGGGGTCGCCCTGGCCGAGGTGGTCGACGAAGCGCTCGGCGAACCCGTCGCCGAAGCCGGCGCCGCCGAGGCGGCAGCCGTCCTCCCGCTCTTCACCCCCGTTCCGCGGGTTCGCGACGACGAAGCCGGTGCCGCCTACCGAGCCTGGTGGCGAGGAGCGACGGAGGTCGAATCCGACAACGAGCTCTTCAACCTCACCCTCCAGCGCTCGACGACCGACCTCCGCCTCCTCGTCAACGACGGCCCCGGTCGCCGCGAGTGGTACCTGGCGGCCGGAATCCCCTGGTTCGTCACCCTCTTCGGCCGCGATTCGATCATCACCGCCCTCCAGGTCCTCGCCTTCCGGCCCCAGATCGCCTACGCGACCCTCGACGTCCTCGCCGCTCGCCAGGCGACGGCCCTCGACCCGGAGCGGGACGCCGAACCGGGCAAGATCCTCCACGAGCTCCGGACCGGGGAACTGGCCGCCATCGGCGAGCTCCCCCACACCCCGTACTACGGCTCCGTCGACTCGACGCCCCTCTGGCTCATCCTCCTCGGCGCCACCTTCGACTGGACCGGCGACCGGGCCCTCCTCGACCGGCTCTGGCCGCACGCCCTCGCCGCCCTCGAGTGGATCGACCGCTGGGGGGATCGCGACGGCGACGGCTTCGTCGAGTACGAGCGCCGGAACCCGACGGGGCTTCTGAACCAGGGCTGGAAGGATTCGTCCGACGCCGTCCGCGACCGCCACGGGCGCCTCGTCCCGACGCCCATCGCCCTCGTCGAGGTCCAGGGCTACGTCTACGACGCCAAGCGGCGGATGGCGCACCTGGCCGAGGTCCGGGGGGAGACGGAGCTCGCCGCCCGCCTCGAGCGGGAGGCGGCCGCCCTCCGGGAGCGCTTCGAGGCGGCCTTCTGGGTTCCCGACCTTCGCTACTACGCCATGGCCCTCGACGGCGAGAAGCGGCAGGCGGACGCCATCACCTCGAACCCGGGCCAGGCGCTCTGGACCGGCATCGTCTCGCCGGAGCGAGCCCGGTCCGTCGCCGATCGCCTCCTGGGACCCGGCCTCTACTCGGGCTGGGGCGTCCGGACGTATGCCGCCGGCCAGCCCGGCTACAACCCGATCGGCTACCACACCGGAACGGTCTGGCCCCACGACACGTCCCTCATCGCCGCCGGGCTGAAGCGGTACGGCCTCGAGGACGAGGCGAACGAGCTCATCAGCCGGGTCTTCGAGGCGGCCCAGTCCTTCCCGGCCTACCGCCTCCCCGAGCTCTTCTGCGGCTTCGAGCGCGACTCGGCGACCTCGCCGGTGCCGTACCCCGTCGCCTGCTCGCCCCAGGCCTGGGCGGCCGGGGCACCCTTCCTCTTCCTCGAGACGATGCTCGGCCTCCGACCGCACGCCGAGCGGGGCGAGCTCGAGCTCCTTCACCCCCATCTCCCCTCCTGGCTCCGGAGCGTCCGGGTCCGGAATCTCAGGGTCGGAACGGCCCTCGTCGATCTCCTCTTCCACTCCTGGCGCGGCACCACGAGCGCCGAGGTCCTCCGGAAGGAAGGGGACGTCGCCGTCACGATCCGGCTGTGAGGCCGGTGTCGGTGCCGCCCGCCTCCTCCGTCGCCGAGGAGCTCCGACTCGGGGTCGATCGACTCCGGGCGGCCGGCTCCGAGACGGCTCGCCTCGACGCGGAGGTCCTCCTCGCCTGGGCCCTCGGGGTCGACCGCTCGACGATCCTCGCCCATCCCGAGGCGCCCGTGGCCGGGGAGGCCCTGGCGACGTATCGAGCCGCCATCGAGCGGAGGGCGACCGGGGAGCCGGTCGCCTACATCCGGGGCCTGAAGGAGTTCTTCGGTCTCGCCTTCGCCGTCGACCGTCGGGCCCTCATCCCCCGGCCCGAGACCGAGCGCCTCGTCGAGCTCGCCCTCGCCCACCTCGAGGCGCGGCTCACGACGGCGCCGCGGCCCGTCGGCTCGCCTCGCCTCCGGGTCGTCGACGTCGGGACGGGCGCCGGACCGATCGTCGTCGCCCTCGCCGTCACCCTCCGCCGACGAGGGATGCTCGGCGAGGTCGAGCTCTGGGCGACGGATGCCGACCCCGAGGCCCTCGATCTCGCCCGGGAGAACGCCGTCGCCCACGCCGTCGCCGATGCCGTGAGCTTCGTCCTGGCCGACCTCCTCCCCGACGACGCCTGCGCTCCTGGGACCTCGTCTGCGCCAACCTGCCGTACGTCCGCTCGGCCGCCGTCGACGAGCTCCCCGTCGCCGCCTCCTTCGAGCCGCGGCGGGCCCTCGACGGCGGTCCCGACGGCCTCGCGGTCGTCCGCCGCCTCGTGGCGCGGCTGCCCGACGTCCTGGCGCCCGACGGCCTCGCCCTCCTCGAGATCGGTGCCGACCAGAAGGACGCCGTCGTCGACCTTGCCCGCGAGCTCCTACCGGGCTGGTCGTGCCGGGTCGAGACCGACCTGGCCGGCCTGCCCCGGGTCGCCCGCCTCGAGCGGCCGGAGGTCCCACCGCTGCCCGCCCCCGGCGGCGAGCCCCGCTCGCCCTTCCGCTTCGGCCGATGACGAGCCCCGCCTCCACCCCTTCCCCGACGAGGGATCGGCGGCCCGAGCCGCGCTTCCCGATCCGGCTCGTCGCCCTCGATATCGACGGCACCCTCCTCGACCACGATCTCATCCTCCGGGACCGGACGCGGGCGGCCGTCCGGAGCGCCGTCGCCCGCGGCGCCGTGGTCGTCCTCGCCACCGGCCGCATGGCCTCGAGCGTCCGGCCCCTGGCCGAGGCGATCGGGCTTCGGGGACCCCTCATCGCCTACCAGGGGGCCCTCGTTCGCGAGCTGCCGGCCCCCGGCGAGCCGGGTCCCGGGCGCCTCCTCCACCACGATCCGCTGCCGGCCGAGGTCGCTCGGGCCGCCGTCCGCTGGTCGTACGCCCAGGGTCTGCGGCCCCACCTCAACCACCTCGAGCGGTTCATCGTCCCCACCGACGACCCGAACGCCGAGGACTACTCGCTCTTCCTCGGGGCCCGGGCCGAGCTCGTCGACGACCTCGAAGCGGCCATCGAGCACCCGATCACGAAGGTCATCGCCGTCGCCGAGGAACCCCTCCCCGAGGGAATCCTCGCCGCCGCCCGGGAGGCCTTCGCCGGGCGGGCCGCGCCGACGATCAGCCATCCCCGGTTCCTCGAGTTCGTCGCTCCGGGGGTCTCGAAGGGCCGGGCCGTCCGCTGGCTCGCTCGACGGCTGGGGATCCCCCTCGAGCAGACCCTCGCCATCGGCGACCAGCACAACGACGTCGAGATGCTGCGGGCCGTCGGCCACGGGGTCGCCATGGCCGGGGCGCCGCCGGACGTCCTCGCCGCGGCCCGCTATCTCGCCCCGCCGGTCGGGGAGGAGGGGGCGGCGCAGATCCTCGAAGCCCTCGTCGTCCCGAGCCCGGCCGCGGCCGAACGGAACGCCCGGCGCTTCCGGATCGACGTCGGGCATCGGGCGGAGGTCGGGCTTCGGGCGGACGTCGGGATGGACGAGCCCCGCATGTGCGACGATGGACGGCGGCGCAGCGAAGGCGAGCGCAGCGAACACGTAGCGAAGGCGAGTAGGGAAGGAGCGTGAGCCGATGACGATGACCCCGACCTCCCGCCTGGCCTGGGCGAGCCTCGCCGAGGTCGACCCGGAGCTCTGGGCGGCCATGCTCGGCGAGCGGGCCCGACAGCGGGACAAGATCGAGCTCATCGCCTCGGAGAACTACACGGCCGCGGCGGTCATGGAGGCCCAGGGCTCCTGGCTGACGAACAAGTACGCCGAGGGGCTCCCCGGGCGCCGCTACTACGGCGGCTGCGAGTACGTCGACGTCGCCGAGACCCTCGCCATCGAACGCGCCCTCGCCCTCTTCCCCGGGGCCGAGCACGTCAACGTCCAGCCCCACTCCGGCGCCCAGGCGAACATGGCCGCCTACTTCGCCGTCCTCGAACCGGGCGACCGGATCCTCGGCATGAACCTCGCCCATGGCGGTCACCTGACCCACGGCTCGCCGGTGAACTTCTCGGGGCGGCTCTTCGAGGTCCACGCCTACGGCGTCGATCGCGAAACCGAGCAGCTCGACTACGACGCCCTGGAAGCCCAGGCGAAGGCCGTCCGGCCGAAGCTCGTCGTGGCCGGCGCCTCGGCCTACCCACGCCTCTGGGACTTCGAGCGCCTCGCCGCCATCGCCCACGGGGTCGGCGCCCTCCTCATGGTCGACATGGCCCACGTCGCCGGCCTCGTCGCGGCGGGGCTCCACCCCTCGCCGTTCCCCCATGCCGATCTCGTGACGACGACGACCCACAAGACCCTCCGCGGGCCGCGGGGTGGTCTCGTCTTCGCCCGCCGCGAGCTGCCCGACGGGGTCGACCCCGCCGACTTCCCGACGGTCCGCGGCTCCCTCGCCGCGACCGTCGACCGAACCGTCTTCCCGGGCTTCCAGGGCGGGCCGCTCATGCACGTCATCGCTGCCAAGGCCGTCGCCTTCAAGCTGGCCATGACCGACGAGTTCCGGCGGGACCAGGAGCGGACCCTCGAGAACGCCCGGGCCCTCGCCGAGGCCCTCGCCGAGCGGGGGGCACGGATCGTCTCCGGCGGCACCGACAACCACCTCATCCTCATCGACGTCTCGCCCCTCGGGGTGACGGGCCGCGAGGCGGAGCGCCTCCTCGACGAGATCGGGATCACCGTCAACAAGAACGCCATCCCCTTCGACCCGCAGCCGCCGAACATCGCCTCGGGGATCCGGGTCGGCACGCCGGCCGTGACCTCGCGCGGCTTCGGGCCCGACGAGATGCGGGTCCTCGGCCGGATCATCGTCGAGGCCATCGAGACCCGGGCCGAGCCGGCCGAGCAGGCTCGCCTGGCGGCCGAAGTTCGCGCCATGGCGGCTCGCTTCCCGGTCCCGGGTCTGCCGGCCGACTGACGGTCGGCGCGCGAGGCCGTGCGGTTCATCCCCGAGCTCGGTAGCGTCCTCCCCTGGCTCGCCGTCGCGGCCGTCGCCGCGGCCGTCGTCGCTTTCGTCGGGACGCCGATCGTCCGAGCCGTCGCCCTTCAGGCCGGCCTCCTCGACCTCCCGGACCGTCGGCGGGTGAACACCCGGCCCGTCCCGAGGGCCGGTGGGCTCGCCGTTGCCGTCGCCTTTCTCGCCGTCGCCGCCGGCTTCGTCGTCGTCGATGCCGCCGCGGGGAGCGTGCCGACCCCGCGCTTCCTCGAACCGGGCCAGCTCGTCGCCCTCCTGGCGGGCGGTGCCGCAGCGGCGGTCCTCGGCCTCCTCGACGACGCCCTCCAGCTCCGCGCCCGCTGGCAGCTCGCCGGCCAGCTCGCCCTGGCCGCCTTCGCCATCGGGCTCGGGATCGGCGTCGAGGCGATCAACGTCCCTTTCGTGGATCGGCCGGTCGTCCTCGACGGGGCGCTCGGGATCGCCTTCACGGCCTTCTGGATCGTGGGCATGATCAACTCGATCAATTTCATCGACGGCCTCGACGGGCTGTCGGCCGGCATCGGCTGCATCGCCGCCGTCACCCTCGGCCTCATCAGCCTGACGACGACCATCGGCCAGCCGTACATCGCCATCCTCTGCTTCGCCCTCGCCGGCGCCCTCCTCGGCTTCCTGCGCTGGAACTTCCACCCGGCCGTCGTCTTCGCCGGGACGAGCGGGACGATGTTCCTCGGCTACGTCCTCGCCGTCCTCGCCGTCCTCGGCTCGGCCAAGGTGGCGGTCGCTCTCCTCGTCCTCGGGGTCCCGATCATCGACACCTTCTGGATCATCGTCCGCCGGCTGGCCACGGGCCGGATGCCCTTCAGCCCCGACCGGGGTCACATCCACCACCGGCTCCTCGACCTCGGCCTCGGGCACCGGGAGGTGGTCCTCCTCATCTACGGCATCTGCACCGTCCTCGCCGTCCTCTCGCTCCTCCTCTCGGGGACGGGGCAGATCTACGCCTTCCTCGGGCTCTTCGTCGGCCTCGGTCTCGTCCTCTTCGTCCTGACCCGCCGCGGCCTCGTCGCCGACGAGCTCGTGGCGGCGACGTACGATGCGGCGGACGCCGACGGCGGGCCGGACCGTCCCGCCGGCCCGGACGGAGCGGTCGAGCGACGGATAAGGGAGCCGGGGATCGGGAGGCGGTGCGGGCCTGATGTCGACGGAGGGGTTTCTGGCGGTCGTCGGGGTCCTCGCGTTCGTGCTCGTGGGTGCGGGCGGGGTCGCCTTCCTCGGGCGACGACGGGCGCGACGCCGTCGGGCCCGCCCCGGCGAACCGACCCCCCGGTCGGTCGTCAGCTCCGAGGCGTGGCCGATGCGGGCGGCCGGACCACCGCGAGACCTCGCCCGAACCGAGACGGGCGTCCGGTTGCCTCTCGAACCCGCGATCCGGGCCCCCGACGAGCCGACCCGAATCGTGCCCCGGCGTCTGGCCGTGAGCGGCGCCCTCGAGGCTCGGCGCCGCGCGGCGGCAGGGAATCAGCCGGCCGACGTCTGGGAGCCGGAGGTCGTCGAGGAGCCCGTGGCGGCGCTCGCCGAGCGGCGGCTCGTCCGGCGCCTCCGTCTCGTCCGGGACACCGCCCTCCTCATCTTCGCCGGCTCGGTCGTCGCCCTCCTCGTCCTCCTCCAGCGCCCCGGCAACACCGGGGTGGCGTCGCTGACGGGCACGCCGCCGACGAACGCGAGCGGCCCGGCCGCCTCGGCCGGGGGCGGGGCCCCGGACGCATCGGCCGGACCGACCGGTAGCCTCGTCCCGCCCGCCACGGGCCGACCTTCGGGCGCGACGCCCTCACCAGGCGTCTCGTCGACGGCGACGCCTCGTGCAACGATCCGCCCGACGGCCACGCCGGGACCGACGGCGCCACCCACGGCTCGACCGACGACGCCCCGCCCGACCGCGACGCCTGCCGCGACCGGGACCGCGGCGCCGACACTGCCGACGAGCACGCCGAGCCCCACCGCGACGGCGACGCCGGCCCCGACGCCCACCGCCACGCTCGAGCCGTCGCCCTCACCCTCGCCGACGCCGGAGCCACCGAGTCCCACCCCGACGCCCGGGCCGTCGCCATCACCCAGCCCGACCCCGGAACCGAGCCCCTCATCCTGAGTTCCGCGTTCGCCCGTTCAGGCGGTGGCAGCGCCTCGTCGAGTCCCTCCGGACTGGGCCATGCCGTGAAGCGCGTGCTCAGGGTTGCCGATCGGGACGTTACTGCGGTCCGCAACCGGATCCTTCCGAGCGACTGTCGTAGACCGTAGAGAACGCTCGCCGAGGGCTTCGGGCGCCGTCACTTCAAGGGGCTGCACGGGCCAACAACGCCGAGGTCGTGGGACTCGTTCGCCCGGGACCGCCCCTGACGTCACCAGCTCTGGCCGCCGACGCGGATCGCCGCCGTGGAGGTGACGAGCGCCCACGGCCTCCGCGGGAGCCTCGCCCACCCGACCTTGCCCTTGTTCCCGTGAGGCGCGCGTTATCCAGGGCCCGGGCGGGCGGGAGGGCCGGTTGCGGCGTCGGCACCGCACGCCCCACGCTCGGCCGAGCGGTCGGAGCGGCCGGGATCGGGGCCTCCCCGGCCGGTTGGCCGGTCGTACGCTCGTGGCACGGTCGTTTGTCCGTGACGGTGCCCCGGACGGGGGTCGGGACGCCCTCGGTGCCGCCCTCGCCACGCTCGGGCAGCACTTCGTCCGGGGTCGCCACCGTGCCCAAACCGGCCCCGGCCGCCGATCCGGGCCACAGAAGGTGCGCCTGATGAGAAGATGACCAGAATCCGGGGGCGAGCGTGGATGGATGCCGTCCCGGGTCGGGAGCGAGGGGCATCGCCGTTCGGGAGAGAGGCGGTCGGCGTCCGGGGGTCGTCCGGACGCCCGGCGACCAAGAACCGGACAGATTCACTTGGCTACGAGAAGCGGCGGCCACGCCGGCGGTCGCACCTGCTACACTTACGCCCGCCTTGCCAGGTCGCCCATGATCGAGCCCGGACGAGCCTGGGCCTACTTCGCCCTCTTCTCGGAGATCGGAATCGTCCTGCTGGTCACCACCCTGGGCGGTGTCCTGGCAGGGTACTGGCTGGACCAGCAGCTCGGGTCGGTCCCGATCTTCGCCCTCGCCGGCCTCTTCGTCGGCCTGGCGGTGGGCGCCCGGGCGGTCTACCGGCTCATCACCCGGTTCCTGGCCACATTCGAAGACTGACGATCGAGAGCGCGGCGACGATGCCGCGCTCTCCGCACGGAGCGAGCGTGCCGGACGAGCGCCATCACCCAGATCCCATCGCCAGCCCCGCCGTCCCCGCGGTCGGGGCCGCCCCGGCCGGCGTCGGAGCGGCGGAGGACGCCGCCGTCGAGCGCCCGCGCGGCTCGAGGCTCGTTCGGAACCTCGGGCTCCTCATCGCGGCCGTCATCGCCATCGACATCCTCGCCGTCCTCTTCGTCCCGCCCTTCCCGCCCGGCGAGCCCGGCGCCGCCTGCGAGTTCCCGGTCTGCTTCATCGCCGGCAACCTCGAGCTGCCGGCACCCCACGTCGTCTTCGACCTCGACCCATCGACCTCGCTCCCCGAGGGCCCGCTGGCGATCGGCTTCGACGCCTCGATCAGCTCCTCCCTCTTCACCATGTGGATCGTCATGGCCGTCGTCCTCGGGCTCGCCGTCCTCGCCACCCGCCGGATGCGCGAGGTCCCGAGCGGGATCCAGAACGTCGTCGAGTTCGCCTACGAGCAGCTCTCGAACTTCGCCACCTCCATCGGCGGCCCCGGGGCGCGCGCCCACGTCCCCTTCTACGCCGCCTTCTTCCTCCTCATCCTCTTCTCGAACTGGAGCGGTCTCGTGCCGCCGGTCGGCAAGGTCCACGAGCTCCGGGCGCCGACGAGCGACGTCAACGTCACCATCGGCCTCGCCCTCGTCGCCTTCGCCTACTTCGAGTTCCAGGGGCTGCGAGCGAACGGCGTCCTCGGCTACCTCGCCAAGTTCTTCCCCGTCGGCGAGTTCCGGAAGGGGGTCGGGGCCGGCCTCATCGCCCTCTTCGTCGGCCTCATCGAGCTCATGCTCGAGTTCGTGAAACCGGTCACCCTCTCGATGCGACTTTTTGGCAACATCTACGGCGGCGAAGTCGCCCTCGGGGTCCTGACGGCCCTCACCATCGCCGTCATCCCCGTGGCGCTCTTCGCCCTCGAGCTCATGCTGAACTTCGTCCAGGCCTTGATCTTCAGCGTCCTCATGCTCATCTTCACCCTCGTGGCGGTCGAGAGCCACCACGAGGAGGAAGGCCACGCCGAGCCGGCCGACGCGCCGGCCGGCGATCGGGCACCGGCCCCGGCGCCCGCCCACTAGCCGGTCGGCGCCTCCGGACGGGCAGCGACGGCCCGCCGAGACGCCGGGCACGTCCGCACCGATCGAGTCGCCGACGCCCCAACATCGGTCCCAGCAATCGCCGGGCTCGCCCCGGCTCCACAGGAGGAAGAAACGACCATGGAGAACCTCGGCGCAGGGATCGCCGCCCTCGGCGTCATCGGTCCCGGCATCGGCATCGGCATCCTGGCCGGCATGTCGAGCGCGGCCATCGGCCGCAACCCGGACGCGGGTGGCCAGATCCGCGGCCTGGCGATCATCCTCGCCGCCTTCGCCGAAGGGCTCGGGGTGCTCGCCATCGTCGTCGGCCTGCTCTCGATCTTCATCAAGTAGGCCGGCTCGGCCGCCCCGAAGGGAGCACGACAGGTGGACCTGCTGGCGATCGCCGACGCCGTCGCCGAGGCGGCCGTCGCGCCGAGCGCCGAGGCGGGTGCCGAGGCGGGCCTGGCGATCAACCTCTTCTGGATCATCGTCAGCGCCCTCAACTTCCTCGTCTTCCTCGCCCTCATCTGGGCCTTCGCCTTCCGGCGGATCGCCGCCATGCTCGATGAGCGGCGGGCCCGCATCGAGCAAGGCCTTCGCGACGCCGAACAGGCCCGCCGCGACCGTGAGCAGGCCGCGGCCGAGCGCCTGGCGGCGATCCAGGAGGCGCGGAAGGAGGCGACCGAGATCATCAACCGGGCCCAGCGGGCCGCCCAGGAGGCACGCGAGGCGGACATGGCGGCGACCCGGGCCGAGCTCGAGCAGCTCCGAGCGGCCGCCCAGGCCGAAATCGAGGCCGAAAAGCAGCGGGCCATCGCCGACCTGCGGGCCGAGGTCGCCGACCTCGCCCTCGCGGCGGCGGCGAAGGTCGTCGGCGAGACGATGACCGACGCCCGGCACCGGCGGATCGTCGAGGAGTTCCTCGCCGAGACGGCCGCCGGCCAGCCCGACGGAACCGGCCGCGGCTGAGGAGGATCGATGGCACGCCGCCCGACGACCGCCGCCCGCCGCTACGCGGAGGCGGCCTTCGACCTCGCCGACCGGGATCGAACCCACGACGCCTGGCTCGCTGCCCTGACCGCGGCCGCCGAGGCCCTCGCCGTCGAGGAGGTCCTCCGGATCGTCGACAACCCGGCCGTCCCGATCCGGGAGCGGCAGGCGGCGGCCGAGGCGATCCTCGCCGGCCAGGCCTTCGCCCGGCTCGTCGACGCTGCCGTCGAGCGGCTGCCGAAGCCCGAGGTCGAGGCGGAGGCCGTCCGGCGCCAGGTCGCCGAGCGGGTCGGCCGCCAGGTCGCCCGCCTCGTCGCCCTCCTCGTCGAGCGGCGCCGGGTCGACACGCTGCCCCGGGTCGCCGAGGCGTTCCGGCAGCTCCTCCTCGCCCGCCGCGGTATCGTCGAGGCGGAAGTCGTGAGCGCGGCCCCCCTGACGGCGGCCGAGGCGACGGCCCTCCGCGAGCGGCTCGAGGGGCTCGTCGGGCGGAGCGTCGAGCTCCGGACGAGGGTCGATCCGGGGCTCCTCGGCGGCCTCATGGTCCGGATCGGCGATCGGCTCTACGATGCGTCCGTCCGGGGACGCCTCGAGCGCCTTCGGACGCAGCTCGTGGCTGCCGGCCGCGGCTGGGCCGCCGGTGCCGCCCCGGCGGGCGGGTAGGCTGGACGGTGCGAGACGTGGCGGGAAGCTGAGGAACAAGCATGGCCATTCGATCGGACGAAATCATCACCATCATCAAGTCGGAGATCGACCGCTTCGAGCAGGCGGTCGAGACCCGAAGCGTCGGGACCGTCGTCGAGGTCGGCGATGGCATCGCCCAGGTCTACGGCCTCGACGCCGCCGTCGCCTCGGAGCTCATCGAGTTCCCGAACGGGGTCATGGGCCTCGCCCTGAACCTCGAGGAGGAGACCGTCGGCTGCGTCATCCTCGGCGACGCCCGGGCGATTAAGGAAGGCGACACGGCGAAGACGACGGGCCGGGTCGTCGAGGTCCCCGTCGGCCAGGCCCTCGTCGGCCGGGTCGTCGATCCCCTCGGCCGGCCCCTCGACGACAAGGGGCCCATCCAGACCGACCGCTTCCGGCCCGTCGAGCGGATCGCCCCCGGCGTCATCACCCGCCAGCCCGTCGACACCCCGGTCCAGACGGGGATCAAGGCCATCGACGCCCTCATCCCCATCGGCCGCGGCCAGCGGGAGCTCATCATCGGCGATCGCCAGACCGGGAAGACGGCCCTCGCCATCGACACGATCATCAACCAGAAGGGCCAAGGCCTCGTCTGCATCTACGTGGCCATCGGTCAGAAGCTGTCGACCGTGGCCAACACCGTCGCCACCCTCGAGAAGTACGGGGCGATGGAGCACACCATCGTCGTCGTCGCTGGCGCCGAGGATCCGGCGCCCCTCCAGTACCTCGCTCCCTACGCCGGGGCCGCCATCGGCGAGGAGGTCATGGAGAACGGGGTCGAGGTCGGCGGCCGCCTCGTCAAGGACGCCCTCTGCGTCTACGACGACCTCTCGAAGCACGCCTGGGCGTACCGCGAGATGGCCCTCCTCCTCCGCCGTCCGCCCGGCCGCGAGGCGTACCCCGGCGACGTCTTCTACCTCCACAGCCGGCTTCTCGAGCGGGCGGCCCGCCTGAACGCCGAGCACGGCGGCGGCTCCCTGACCGCCCTGCCGATCATCGAGACCCAGGCGAACGACGTCTCGGCCTACATCCCGACGAACGTCATCAGCATCACCGACGGCCAGATCTTCCTGGAGACCGACCTCTTCAACGCCGGCCAGCGACCGGCCCTCAACATCGGCATCTCCGTCAGCCGGGTCGGCTCGGCCGCCCAGACGAAGGCGATGAAGAAGGTCGCCGCCCCGCTCAAGCTCGACCTCGCCCAGTACCGGGCCCTGGCCGCCTTCGCCCAGTTCGCCTCGGACCTCGACAAGGCGACCCGCGACCAGCTCACCCGGGGCGAGAAGCTCTCCGAGGTCATCAAGCAGCCCCAGTACCAGCCGCTCCCGGTCGAGAAGCAGGTCGCCATCCTCTACGCGGCGACGAAGGGCTACCTCGACGACGTGCCGACCCCGAAGGTGAAGGAGTTCGAGGCCCAGTTCTACCGCTTCCTCGAGCACGAGCGACCGGCGATCCTCCGCGAGCTCGGCGAGAAGAAGGACCTCACCGACGAGCTGGCAGCCGCCCTCGACGAGGCCATCGCCACCTTCCGGAGCCAGTTCCTTGCCTGATCGAGGCCGTCCTCGACCCCGCCGCCCAGGTCTGACCGATGCCGAGTCAGCGTGAGATCCGGCGCCGGATCGGCGCCGTCCGGAACATCAAGCAGATCACCCGGGCGATGCAGTTCGTCGCGGCGTCGAAGCTCAAGCGAGCCCAGGACGCGACCCTCGCCGCCCGGCCCTACAGCGACAAGATCGACGAGGTCCTCGCCGATCTGGCCGCCGTCCTCAGCGGCGAGGACCATCCCCTCCTCGCCCGCCGGGAGGGCGGCAAGCGCTGCATCGTCCTCATCACCACCGACCGCGGCCTGGCCGGGCCCCTGAACACGAACACGATCCGGTTCGCGGCCCGGGTCATCACCGAGCATCCCGGCGATCTCGCCGTCATCACCGTCGGCCGGAAGGGCCGCGACGCCATGCGCCGGGCGCGGGTCCCGATCGAGGCCCACTTCCCGGGCTTCGGCGACCGCCCGACCTTCGCCGACGTCCTCCCCCTGGCCCGCCTCGTCACCGACGACTACGTCGGTGGCGTCTACGACCAGGTCGACATCATCTACTCCCACTTCGTGTCGACCCTCGTCCAGCGGCCGACCCTCGCCCCCCTCCTGCCCGTCACCCCGGCCGAAGACACGGCCGTCGGCATTCCCGGCCGCCAGTTCCTCTTCGAGCCGAACGCGGCCAGCGTCCTCGAGCAGCTCCTGCCCCGCTACGTCGCCACCCGCCTCTACCAGGCCGTCCTCGAGGCGAAGGCGTCCGAGGAATCCTCCCGGATGGTGGCCATGAAGAACGCCACCGAGAACGCGGAAGAGCTCATCGAGGACCTCACCCTCGTCTACAACAAGGTTCGCCAGGCGAACATCACCCGCGAGATGATCGAGATCGCGACCGGCGCCCGGGCGATCTAACCCGGCCGCCCGAAGTCCACGACGGAGGCACCGACTGACGACGATGGCAACCGCCACCACGACCGCCCCGGCGACCGGCCGGGTCATCCAGATCACCGGCCCGGTCGTCGACATCGAGTTCCCGGCCGGCCAGCTGCCGGCGATCCTCAACGCCGTCGAGATCGAGCGGCCCGGCGACCTGCCCCTCGTCTGCGAGGTCCAGCAGCACCTCGGCAACAACTGGGTCCGGACGGTGGCGATGACGACGACCGACGGCCTCGCCCGAGGCGTACCCGCCCGCGACACCGGCGGCCCGATCACCGTCCCCGTCGGGGCGGCCACCCTCGGCCGGGTCTTCGACGTCCTCGGTCGGCCCATCGACGGCAAGGGCGAGGTGAAAGCCGAGGTGAATCTGCCGATCCACCGCGACGCGCCCGCCTTCGACGAGCAGTCGACGGAGGTCGAGGTCTTCGAGACCGGCCTCAAGGTCATCGACCTCATCTGCCCCTTCAAGAAGGGCGGCAAGGTCGGCATCTTCGGCGGCGCCGGCGTCGGCAAGACGGTCATCATCCAGGAGCTCATCCGCAACGTCGCCCAGGAGCACGCCGGCGTCTCGGTCTTCGCCGGCGTCGGCGAGCGGTCCCGGGAGGGGAACGACCTCATCCGGGAGATGACCGAATCCGGCGTCATCGAGAAGACGGCCTTCGTCTTCGGCCAGATGAACGAGCCGCCGGGGGCACGCCTGCGGGTCGGCCTGACCGGCCTGACCATGGCCGAGTACTTCCGCGACGAAGAGGGCCGCGACGTCCTCCTCTTCATCGACAACATCTTCCGCTTCACCCAGGCGGGCTCGGAGGTCTCGGCCCTCCTCGGCCGGATGCCGTCGGCCGTCGGCTACCAGCCGAACCTGGCCACGGAGATGGCCGCCCTCCAGGAGCGGATCACCTCGACGAAGAAGGGCTCCATCACGAGCCTCCAGGCCGTCTTCGTCCCGGCCGACGACTACACCGACCCGGCCCCGGCGACGACCTTCGGTCACCTCGACTCGACGATCCGCCTCGAGCGGAGCATCGCCGAGCTCGGCATCTACCCGGCCGTCGACCCCCTCACCTCCACCTCCCGGGTCCTCGACCCGAACGTCGTCGGCATGGAGCACTACGAGGTCGCCCGGGAGACCCAGCGGGTCCTCCAGCGCTACCGGGATCTCCAGGACATCATCGCCATCCTCGGCATCGACGAGCTGTCCGAGGAGGACAAGGCGATCGTCGCCCGGGCCCGCCGCCTCCAGCGCTTCATGAGCCAGCCCTTCCACGTCGCCGAGGTCTTCACCGGCCGGCCGGGCGTCTACGTCCCGATCCGGGACACCGTCGCCTCCTTCAAGGAGATCCTCGAGGGCAAGGGCGACACCCTCCCCGAGCAGGCCTTCTTCCTGGCCGGGACGATGGACGACGTCCGCCGCCAGGCGGCGAAGCTCGGGGCGGCCTGAGCGATGGCGTCGCGCGCCCGCCGTCGGCGCTGCCGCCCGAGCCGTCCCGCCCGGCCAACGGCGAGGAGGTGGAGCTCGTGCCGCTGAAGCTCGAGATCGTCACCCCCGAGCGGCTCGCCTTCTCGGACGAGGTCGACGCCGTCGTCCTGCCCGGCATCGAGGGCGAGCTCGGCGTCCTGCCGCACCACGCCCCCCTCGTCTCGATGCTCGGCCTCGGCGAGCTCCGGATCCGGAAGGGCTCGACGACCGAGTCCTTCGCCATCGTCGGCGGCTTCCTCCAGGTTCGGCCGGACAAGGTCGTCGTCATGGCCGAGACGGCCGACATGGCCTCCGAGATCGACCTCGAGAAGGCCCGCGAGGCGCAGCGCGAGGCCGAGCGAGCCCTGGAAACCGGCTACCACGAGGGGGCCGACCTGGCGGCCGCGCGGGCCGCCCTCCAGCAGGCCCTCCTCCGGGTCCGCGTCGCCGAGCGGCGCTACCGGGAGGGCCGGCGCCACGGCGGCTGATCCCGTGGCCGACGCCCGGCCGTTCCAGTGGGAGTACCGGCCGGCGCCGGTCGCCCGCGAGCAGTACCGGATCGAGGGCGGTCGGCCCCTCGGCGGTCGGGTCGCCATCAGCGGCTCGAAGAACGCGGCCCTCAAGCTCCTCGCCGCGGCGACCCTGACCGGCGAGCGCTGCCGCTTCGAAAACGTGCCCGAGATCGAGGACGTCCGGGTCATGGCCGAGACCCTCCGGGAGCTCGGGGTCGTCGTCGACCATCCGGCCCCGAACGTCTACGAGGTCGCCGCCGGCGACATCGACTGGCTCTTCGTCCCTCTCGAGGCGGCGGCCCGGATGCGGGCCAGCTTCATCCTCCTGGGCCCGCTCCTCGCCCGGAGGGGCCAGGTCATCATCAGCAACCCGGGTGGCGACCGGATCGGCCGGCGGCCGGTCAACTTCCACGTCGACGCCATGCGGGCGCTGGGGGCCGAGATCGACTACCGCTACGGCTACTACTACGCCAAGGCCCCCGGCCGCCTCCGGGGGGCCGAAATCCGCTTTCCGACGGTGACGGTCATGGGGACCGAGAACGCCCTCCTGGCGGCGACCCTCGCCGTCGGCCACACGACCATCGAGCCGGCGGCCCGGGAGCCCGAGGTCGACGACCTCATCGCCTTCCTCCGGAAGATGGGGGCCGAGGTCGAGCGGACGGCCCCCGATCGGATCGAGGTCGAGGGGCGGCGCCGGCTCCGGGGGGCCGAGCACCGAGTCCTCCCCGATCGGATCGAAGCCGGCACCTTCGTCGTCGCCGCGGCCGTGACCGGCGGTCAGGTCCGCCTCGAGGGGGCGCCCTGCGACCACCTCGGCGCCTTCCTCGAGGTCGCCGGCCGGGTGGGGGTCGGGATCGCCTGTGGGTCCGACTGGATCGAGGTCGACGGCCGTGCCCTCGCCGCCGACGGCTACCGGGCGACGGACATCGAGACGGCGCCGTATCCGGGCCTCGCCACGGACCTCCAGCCGCCGACCTGCGTCCTCCTCACCCAGGCCGTCGGCACGTCCCGGGTCCACGAGACCGTCTTCGAGGACCGGCTCGAGTGGCTGGCGGAGCTCGCCCGGATGGGCGCCGACGTCACCGTCCACGACGCCCACCACGCCACCATCCGGGGCCGGACGAGGCTCCGCGGGGCGACGACGGAGATCGGCGACCTCCGAGCCGGGGCGTCCCTCATCCTCGCCGCCCTCGCCGCCGAGGGCGAGAGCGTCGTCCGCGGCGCCCACCACGTCGAGCGCGGGTATGAGAACATCGAGGAGAAGTTCCGCGCCCTCGGTGCCCGCATCGAGCGGCAGCCGGAGATCCCACCAGGTGAGCGTCCATGAAGATCGGTATCGACCTCGGAACCGCCAACGTCCTCGTCTACGTCCAGGGCCGGGGGATCGTCATCCAGGAGCCCTCGGTCGTCGCCGTCTCCGACGACAACCGGATCGTCGCCGTCGGCGAGGAAGCCCGCGAGATGATCGGCCGGACACCGGGCAACATCACCGCCATCCGACCGATGAAGGACGGCGTCATCGCCGACTACGTCATCACCGAGGCGATGCTCCGCTTCTTCATCGGCAAGGCGACGAAGGGCCGGATCAGCTTCTCGCGGCCCGAGGTCATGATCAGCGTCCCCTCGGGGGTCACCTCGGTCGAGAAGCGGGCGGTCCGCGACGCCGCCCTCAAGGCCGGGGCGAAGGAGGCGTACCTCATCGAGGAGCCCCTCGCCGCCGCCATCGGGGCGAACGTGCCGATCAGCGCGCCGTCGGGGAACATGATCATCAACATCGGCGGGGGGACGAGCGAGATCGCCGTCATCTCCCTCGGCGGCATCGTCGTCGCCAACAGCCTCCGGGTGGGGGGCAACAAGTTCGACGAGGCCATCGCCAACTACATCCGGAAGAAGTACAACCTCATGGTCGGCGAGCGGACGGCGGAGGAGGTGAAGATCCAGATCGGGACCGCCCTGCCCCTCGAGCGGGAGCTCCAGATGGAGGTCCGCGGCCGGGACCTCATCGCCGGCCTGCCGCGGACGATTCCGATCACGAGCTCGGAGGTCATGGAGGCCATCGAAGCCCCCCTCCAGGCCCTCGTCGCCGCCGTCCGGGCCGTCCTCGAGCAGACGCCCCCCGAGCTCAGCTCCGACATCATCGACAAGGGGATGGTCATGTCCGGCGGTGGCTCCCTCCTCCGGAACATCGACAAGCTCCTGACCCAGGTCACGGGCGTCCCCTGCCACGTCGCCGAGAACCCCCTGAACTGCGTCGCCCTCGGGACCGGGCTCGCCCTCGAGCACTTCGACTTCTTCAAGAAGTCCCTCGTCCAGACGATCTAGGGTGGAGGCGGGGGTGACGACCGGCCCGGGCGAGGAGGCGGCGAGGCCGCGCGCCTTCCTCGATCTCCACTGCCACACGGCGGCGAGCTTCGACAGCCGGTCCCGTCCCCGCGACGTCGTCAGGGCGGCCTTCGAGCGTGGCCTCACCCACCTCGCCATCACCGACCACGACCGGATCGAGGGCGCCCTCGAGGCCCAGGCCCTCGCTCCGCCCGGCCTCGTCGTCCTCGTCGGCGAGGAGATCCGGACCCGCGAGGGCGACCTCATCGGCCTGTTCCTGCGGGCCGCCGTGCCGCCCGGTCTGTCGGCCCGGGAGGCGATCGCCGCCGTCCGCGAGCAGGGCGGTCTCGTCGGCATCCCCCACCCCTTCGATCGCTGGCGGGGCTCCCTCGGCCGGCGGGCCTGGCTCCGCGACCTCGCCCCCCTCGTCGACTGGGTCGAGGTCCACAACGCCCGGGCCCTCTTCCGGGCCAACGCCCGGGCCGCCGCCTTCGCCGCCGAGCACGGTCTCCCGGGCGTCGCCGTGTCGGACGCCCACACCCTCCTCGAGGTCGGCGTCGCCTCGACCGTCGTCGACGGCGACCCGAGCACCCCCGACGGCCTCCGTGCCGCCCTCCGAACGGCGAGCCTCGTCACTGGCCGGGGCTCCCTCGTGGCGCGCCTGGCGACGCCCATCGCCAAGGGCCTGAACTGGTGGCAGGGGAACCGTCGCCGCCGCCCCGGACGGGGCGGGCCGGAGCCGACCGACGATGGCTGAGCCGCCCTCGGGCCGGACCACCGAGACGATCGTCGCCTCGACGGACGAGCCGACGATCGAGAGCGAGCAGCTCTCCCTCGTCGCCCGCCTCCGGCAGCCCCGGA
Source organism: Chloroflexota bacterium (assembly GCA_026004015.1). Classification (GTDB taxonomy): domain Bacteria; phylum Chloroflexota; class Limnocylindria; order Limnocylindrales; family CSP1-4; genus BPIH01. The sequence goes on from BPIH01000004.1 coordinate 69,472, forward strand.
CCATCGCCTCCTCGTCGTCCCCCTCGTCCTCCTCGTCCTCGTCTTCCGGGTCGCCCTCGACGTGTCGGTCGAGCGGCTGGCGGCGGGCATCGGCCAGGCGAATGGCTGGCTCCTCGTCGCCGCCTTCGTCGTCTACTACCTCGGCTTCCCCTTGCGCGGCGCCCGCTGGGCCCTCCTCCTCCGGGGCTCCGGCTTCCGGCTCGGGACGATCGACGCCACCGAGATCATCTTCCTCTCCTGGCTCGTCAACTGCCTCGTCCCGGCCAAGCTCGGCGACCTCTACCGGGCCTGGCTCCTGAAGTTCAACAGCACGGCCTCGCTGTCGCGGACCTTCGGGACCGTCTTCATCGAGCGGGTCCTCGACCTCATCGCCATCACCATCCTCGGCCTCGGGGCCGGGTTCTGGAGTTTCCGGACCGGCCTGCCGCCGGAGATCCAGTTCGTGGCCGCCCTCGGAGTGGCGGTGGTCGTCGGCCTCGTCCTCGGGCTCGTCACGCTTCGGAACTTCGGCCGGCGGGTCATCGTCGCGCTTCGTGTGCCCGGCCGGGTGACGGAGCTCTACGATCGCTTCGAGGAGGGCGTCTTCGCCGGAGTCGGTCGGCGGGCTCTCCCCGCCCTCGGCCTGGTCACGGTCGCCATCTGGGCGACGGAGGCCCTCCGCCTCTCCTTCGTCGTCGCCGCCCTCGGCTTCCCCGACGTTTCCCTCGGCCTCTCGGGGGCCGCCTTCGTCGCCCTCATCGGCTCGCTCCTCACCGCCGTGCCCCTGAGCCCGGCCGGACTCGGGGTCGTCGAGCTCGGCGTCGTCGGCATCCTCGTCACCGCCTACGGCGTGCCGCTGACCGAGGCGACGACCATCGCCCTCGTCGACCGGGCGATCAGCGTCTTCTCGATCATCGTCCTCGGATCGATCGCCTACGCCGTCTCGCCGAAGCGGCGCGGAGCGGGGCTGCGGGTTCCGGCCGGGGCGAGCGGCGCGAGCTCGTAGGGTTCCGCGGAGGCGCCGGGCATCCGGCCCGGGTCGTCCCCGCCCGACCGCACCGATGCCGACTCCTCCTCACCGCTCCGGACCGGAGCGTCGCCGGTCGGCGGTTCGCACCGGTACCACTGGGTCATGTCGGCCGGGGCCGGCGTCGGCGGATCATGCGGCCATGCCGGCGAGGCTCCTGCCGCCGGCGACGGCCCATCGACATCGGACGACCCTTCGAACCTCCGATCCGCGACGACGGGGAGCGCATGACGACGAACAACGGTCGGGCCTTCAACGAATGGCTCCGGGCCCAGCTGAAGGCGAAGAAGATGTCCCAGCGTCAGCTCGCCCAGCAGTCCGGGGTCGATCACTCGACGATCTCGCGGCTCATCCGGGGCGACCGGATGCCGTCCCTCGGGACGGCCGCCAAGCTCGCCCGCGGCCTGCGGGCCATCGCCGACGAAGCCGACGCACCGGCCTACCTCGGGATGCTGACCGGCTCGAACCCGAACCCGACGGCCCGGGTCGAGTACGCCCTCCGCTCGGACGACCTCCTGACCGAAGCCCAGGTCCGCCAGATCATGGAGTACTACCTGGCCGTCCGGGCCCGGCGCTTCGCCCGGACCTACGGTCCGAACCGCTCCCCGGACGACGGCTCCGGCCGACCGAACCCCGGTGGCCAGCCCGGTCAGCCGGGCGGGGCGGGAGGAGCGCCCGGCGGCCAGGCGGCGATGGGCGGCCGCGGTCCGATGACGGGCGGGGGGCCGGCCTCGGTCTACCGGCCGCTCGGGACGGTGAGCGGCCCGACCCGGTACGTCGGCGGACCGATCGTGCGGCCCGTCGGTCGCCCGCCGAACCGGAGCGGGTAGGCGCGCCGGGACGTACCGTTCCGCCCTCTATCAGCACATCGACACGACCCGGATCCCCCTCCACGTCCGGGTCTCGGGGACAGCGAACGCCGGCCTCTGGGGGGCCGGCGTTCGCATTTGATCCGGGGAGTTTCACGCCTCTGCCATCTCCATCAGACGCCCCGTGGCCCCCGGCTCCACCCCGCCCACCGTCGTACGTGGGGTCGCTTTCGTGCCTCCCATCACGGCTGGCGCGCACTGTCGTGGGTGGGCAGGTAGACGGAGACGTACCGACCGCCGGCCACCGGGAAGCGATCGACGAGGGTCCAGGCCACCGACCCGAGCCAGGCCCCCTCGGCAGGCCCGCCACAGGGTGGCCCGAGCCCGGCCCGGAAGCGCTCGTCGCAGAGGACGACGAGGGCGTGCCCCGGGGCCGGCTCGGGCGGCTCGTCGAGGCTCGGCCCTCCGGGTTCGTCGCCCGAAGCCTCTTCCGGGCCGACCGCCGGCTGACCGACGGCGTGGAGGGCGAAGGTCACCGCGTCCGGCGCGACGAAGGCGGGGAGGCTTCTGGCGAGGGCGAGCGATCCGCGCGGCAGCGAGGCTGCCACCCGCCGAGCGGCCTCCTTCATCGCCGGCCAGCCGCCATCCGGTGACACGGCCGGTGGCTGCGTCGCCAGGTTCCAGAGCCCGAGCGTGGCGACGGCGAGGCCGGCCAGGACGGCGCGGCCGCGGGGCCCGGCAGGGTCGCTGACGCGAGCCGGTGACGACTCCCCGGGCGGGGCGGCGACGCCACGCCCCGCCCCGACGAGGCGCCCGACGAGGCGCCCGACGAGGATGCCGGCCAGGACGATGACGAGGGGATCGGTGGCCGCGTGGTAGTGGTCGACCGGGAGAACCTCGAGCACCGTCGCCAGGCTCGGCGCGAGCGAGCCACAGAGCGACGATGGCGACGAGGACGACGCCGCCGAGCCAGCGAACCGCCAGCCGCCGAGCCAGCGAACCGCCAGCCGCCGGTCCGGCGGCGCTCCGTCCGCCCCGGCGTCGGCGCCTCCGCCTGGAGGCGGGGCCGAGGGCGAGCCAGGCGGTCCCGCCGGCCAGGGCGACGGTCACCACGACGGCGAGCTCGGGCGCCCGTCGTCACGAGACCGACGAGGGACGTGCTCGCGACTCGGACGCCGGCCACGAAGAGCGTCCACAGGGATCGCTCGCCGCCCCCGTCCGCGCCCGTCACCAGCGCCACCAGCGCCCGGGTCTCGGCGAAGCCGGAGCCGAGCTCGTGGACGAGAAGGGGGAGGTAGCTCAGGGCGACCACCGCCAGGCCGGCGGCGACGGCCGCCACGACCCGCCGCCGCCCCGCCCCCCGGGCCCGTCGGAGGTCGGCGCCGGCGAGGCCGGCGAGGGGAACGACGGCGAGGACGCTGAGGAGATGTCCCTGCAGGGCGACGGCCGCCCCGACACCGGCGACGAGCCACCAGCCGGGCCGTCGGCTCCGCCATGCCTCCCAGCTCGCCGTCGCGGCCAGAGCCGACCCGAAGGGCACGATGCCGGGGTTCCAGAGGCTCGTCGAGCGACCGACCTCGCTCGCCGAGACGGCGAAGAGGAGGCCAGCGACGAGCCCGGCCGCCCGTCCCCCGATGGCCCGGGCCAGATGCCAGACGAGGGCGACGGCGACGAGGTCGACGACGACGAGGACGCCGACGACGGCCGTCGGATCGAGGTTCCCGAGGGCGGCGGCCGGGGCGACGAGGTAGACGAAGAGCGCGCCGTGGTGGACGTCGCCGATGGAGGCCGGCAGGCCGAGCAGCGGGATCTCGCCTCGGCGAACCCAGTCCTCGAGGACGAGCATGGTCCGCCCCTGATCGACGTCGAAGGGCCCCCGGCCTTCGAGGTTCGGCAGCCGGAGGAGAGCGGCGAGGGCGAGGAGGCCGAGGAGGATCGCGCCGTCGACGGCCCAGCGGGCGGCGAGAGGGGACCGAAGCGGCCGCCGAAGCGTCAAGCCACCCCGTCGCCCTCGTCGGGCGGACCCGAGCGACCCGAATCCCGCCCGCGCGGCGAGAAGGCCGCCGCCGGCAGCGGTTCGAGCGCCAGGCCGGACGCCACGGCCCTGGCCCGAGCGAGGTTCACGGCGTCCCAGCCGTCGTCCATGCCCGGCGTCTCGAGGATGTAGGCGACGTGGGCGAGGGCCGGGTGGACGAGGATCCGGCGGAGACCCTCGGGCCCGATCCGACCCGCCCCGATGTGCTCGTGGCGATCGACCCGGCTGCCGAGCTCGGCCCGGGAGTCGTTGAGGTGGACGACGGCGAGGCGGCCCAGGCCGATGGTCGCCTCGATCTCGGCGAGGAGTCCATCGACCCCCTCGGCGCTGTCGATGGCGTAGCCGGCCGACCAGGCGTGGGCGGTATCGAGACAGACGCCGACCCGCCCCGGCGCGACGCCGCGCTCCTCGATGGCCCGCAGGACGGCCGCCACCTCGGCCATCGAGCTGCCGACGGCGTCGCCGCTGCCGGCCGAGTTCTCGACGAGGATCCGGACGGCTGGCTGGCGCCGGGTCGGCGCCGGCGGCCTCGCCGAGGGCCGTCGCCACCCCCTGCCCGATCCGGGCGATCCCCGCCTCGGGTCCCGAGCCCAGGTGCGAGCCGAGGTGGAGGACGACGGCCCGGGCGCCGAAGGTCGGGGCGACCCGGAGTTCGTGGGCGAGGACGGCCACCGAACGCTCCCAGACCGCGGCGTCCGGGCTCGCCAGATTCAGGAGGTACGGGGCGTGGACGACGACGGGGTCGATGCCGAGGGCGGCGATCCGCTGTCGGAAGGCGTCGAGGTCGCGGGGCGGATTCGCCCGTCGTCGCCAGGCCGTCGGATTGTCGGTGAAGAGCTGGAGGGCGCCGAGGCCGAGGGCTTCGGCCCGTTCGGCGGCCCGGAGGAGCCCGGCGCCGAGGGAGAGATGGACGCCGAGCCGACGATCGATGTCGAGGGGGCCTTCAGCGGCCTCGGACGAGGGCCGGACCCCGGTGTCGGCGACGGGTTCGACGGTCACTCCCGCCATCCCTCCCCTGGACCGGCCTCCACCCGGTGGCCGCGGTCCCGAGGCGCGTCGCTAGCCACGGCGGCCGGCGGTCCGGTCCTGGCCGCGGCCGGGGGTGTACTCGCCGCCGACGATCGGCTCGATGATCCCGTAGTTGCCGTCGCGCCGGCGGTAGAGGAGGTTGAGCCGTTCGTTCTCGGCGTTGACGAAGAGGAAGAAGGCGTGGCCGAGCTCCTCCATCTGGGCGATGGCGTCCTCCTCGAACATCGGCTCGATGGCGAAGCGCTTCACCCGAACGACCTTCGGCCCCTCTTCGGCTGCCGGCGCGCCGACGGTACCCTCGAGGCGGCGGGCGCTTTCCGTCGATCGGGCCCGATCCCGCGGTCGCTCCTTGTGGTCGACGGCCTGCCGTTCCGCCCGGTCGACGACGGCGTCGATGGCGGCCTGGTACGTCGGCCCGACGGCGTGGCTGCGGAGGGTCTGACCGTTCACGATGAGGGTGACTTCGGCGATGTGGGCGTCGGCGGCGCTCTTGTGCTGCTCGTTCGACAGCTCGACGATGGCGTCGGTCCGGTCGTCGAGGAGCCGCTCGAGGCGACGGAGCTTGCGCTCGGCGTAGGTGCGAACGCGATCGGGGAGCTCGATGTTCTTGCCCTTGACGATCGTCCGCATGGCGCGCCTCCCGGTGTGACGGCGGTCGTAACCCATGGCTTCCGCGTCGACCCGCGACCTCGCAGGATCCGGCCGTCGGGGATCCGGCGTCGGGGTCGATGGTTCGAGTATAGGCGCCGGTTCCACTGCGTCCGGCCGGCACGAGGCACCCTCACGGTTCACCGCTCCCGGGCGGCGGTCAGGGCCGAGACGGCGACGGCGCCGGCGTCGAGGAGGGCCCGGGCGCAGGCCGACAAGGTGGCTCCCGTCGTCACGACGTCGTCGACGAGGACGACCCAGCGCCCGGCCACGAGGGGCGGATCGACGGTGCGAAAGGCGTCGGCCACGTTCGCCGCTCGATCCCGTCGATCGAGGTCGAACTGCGGCCGCGTCGGCCGGGCCCGCTCGAGGGCGGCCACGGCCGGCAGGCCGAGGTGCTCGGCCGCGACCCTCGCCAGGAGCTCGGCCTGGTCGTAGCCGCGCTCGCGCCGCCGCGTCCCGTGGACGGGCACCGGGACGAGGACGTCGCCACCGGCCCCGGCGACCGCCCAGCGGCGTGCCATCGCCTCGCCGATGGGGGCCGCCAGGCGGGTCTCGCCGGCGTACTTGAGAGCGTGGAGGGCCGCCCGGACGACGCCCTCGTAGGCCGCACACCACTCGAGCTGGAGGAGGGGCGCCGGCAGATCGACCGACGACCCGATGGCGGCACCGGGCGGCTCCCCGAGCCGGACCTCGAAGGCGGGCAGGCACGCCGCGCAGATGGGGTCGCCCTCGGTCCCGCAGCCGGGGCAAACGGGTGGGAGGAGGAGATCGAGGAGACGATCGACGAATCGCCCGGAGCGCATGGCCCCATGGTCTCGGCCGGGGCTCTCCGGCGGCTCACGCCAGCGGCGAGCACCCTGGAGTGGCCACCAGAGTGGAGCCCGCCCCCCGAACGCTCACCGGGCGCTCCGCTCCGAGCGTCACCCCGGTCGGCTGCCGCCCACGCCCTCCACCACGACCACGTCCCCGACGGCCGTCCCCGTCTCCGCGATCGTGCCCGCCGGGAGCTCCAGCACCGCCACCGCTCCCCGAACGTACGGCACGAGCCCCGACCACGGGCGGAGGTGCGACCGGAGGGCCACCACCTCGGCACTCCCCGGACGGTTCGGGCCGGCCGAGGAAGACGGCGTCGATGGGGAAGCGCATGAAGAGCATGTGGATGCCGTTGCCCGGCAGGTAGAGGCCCCGTCCGGGCGGCAAGGCCGCCCGCCCATGAGGCCCCGGAAGCGGGCCCAGAAGGAGCCGGCGACCTCGAGGTCCGAGGCGAGGAGCCGCTCCCGGGTCAGTTCCGAGCCGTCGCCACCGTCCGAGGCCTGGCCGCCGAACCTCGAGACCTCGGCCGCGCTGACCGCGCCAGGCCCGCCCGGCCAGGCTGCCCAAGGACCCCCTAGGCGAGGTTCTTGACGATGAGGATGAGGGCCGGCCCCAGGATGACGATGAAGAGCGACGGGAAGATGCAGCCGACGAGGGGGAAGAGCATCTTGATCGGCGCCTTCGCCGCCATCTCCTCGGCCCGCTGGCGTCGCTCGATCCGGAGCTGCTCCGACTGGACCTGAAGGACCTTCGAGATCGAGACGCCGAGCTGCTCGGCCTGGATGATCGCTCCGATGAAGTTCGTCAGCGCCTGGACCTCCGTCCGCGGGATGATGTCCCGCAGGGCGTCGCGTCGCGCCTTCCCGACCCGAACCTCGGCCAGGGCCCGCCGGAACTCGTCGATGAGGGGGCCCTTCATCTTCTCGACGACCTTGCCGAGGGCGGCGTCGAAGCCGAGCCCGGCTCGGACCGAGATCGTGAGGAGGTCGAGGGCGTCGGGGATCTGGAGGAGGATCGCCCGCTGGCGGGCCCGAATCCGGTTGCCGAGCCAGAACTCGGGCAACGTATAGCCGAACAGGAGGCCGACGAGGGTCATGACGAGCCCGATGGCCGGCGGAAACCCGAGCAGGCCGAAGACGAAGAAGAGGACGAAGAAGAGGATGGCGCCGACGATGGCCGCCACGGCCTTGATCCCGAGCCAGTCGGCGACCCGGAGATCGCCCGGGTTGCCGGCCAGGGCGAGCCGCCGCTCCGTCGACTCGGCGAAGGACTGGCTCGTGATCCGCGAGACGGCGTTCGAGAGCCGGAGGGCGAGGGGTCGGATCGTCCGTTCGAGGAACGGCTGCTGGAGCTCGAGCTCCTCGAGGTTGCGGGCCTGCATCGTCCCGAGCTGAAGGAGGCGGGCCTGGACCGGGTCGGTCGCCGAGCTTCCAGCGAGGCCGATGGTGATGAGGAGGATGGCCGTCGCCGCGGCCGCGGCGACGACGATGGGAAGGAGGTTCTCCATCGTCAGACCTCGATGTCCACGATGCGGCGGATGAGCATGAAGCCGACGAACATCGACACGAGCCCGAGGCCGAGGATGATGACCCCGGCCGGCAAGCCGCCGACGCTCACCGCCGGGTCGAACATCGGATCGAAGAAGCTCGGGGCGGCGATGAAGATGAAGGCGGCGAGGCCGAAGGGCAGGAAGCCGACGACGTAGCCCGACATCCGCTGCTGGGCGGTGAGGACCCGGATCTCACCCTTGATCCGAACCCGCTCGCGGATGGTGAAGGCGATGGAGTCGAGGATCTCGGCCAGGTTGCCGCCGACGGTGTGTTGGATGGCGATGGCCGTCGCCATGAGCTCGAGATCGTCCGATCGGACCCGGCGAACCATGTTCTCCATCGCCTGTTCGAAGGGGAGGCCGAGGTTCACCTCGCGGATGACCCGGCTGAACTCCGTCGAGACCGGCGGCCGCGTCTCGCGGACGACGAGCTCGACGGCCTGGAGGAAGGACGACCCGGCCCGGAGGGCGTTGGCGATGAGGGTGATCGTGTCGGGGAGTTGCTTGTTGAAGGCGTTCAGGCGGCTCGCCTTCCGGCGGTTCAGCCAGAACCGCGGCAGCAGGAAGCCGAGGAGGGCCCCGGCGAGGAGGGCGAGGGGGCTGCCGAGGGCCGGCAGGGCCACGGACAAGACGAGGAACAGGACGGGGATCCCGATCGTCGAGGCGGCCCAGAGGATGAGGAACTCGCTCACCTTGAGCTTGAGATCTGCCCTGGCGAGCTCCCGGGCGAGGTTCGCTCCGAAGTGGCGCTGCTCGACGACCTTGTTCAGCTGGGCGAGGGCCTGGCTCTGGGCCAGGAGTTCGGCGATCCCGCCCTGCCCGGAGCTCGCGGCGGGCGCCTCCCGCCGGCCCGAGGCGTAGCGCTCGAGCCGGGCGGTGACCCCGGAGCCGCTCCCCGAGAGGGCGATACCGACGGCGATGAGGAAGATCGCCAGCGCGGCGGCGCCGGCGACCGCAAGGGTCAGGCTGTCCATGCTCGCCTCCGCGCTCCCGCGACCACCGTCAGAACCCGAACCCGAAGAGGTTCGGCGGGAGGTGGATCCCCATGACCTCGAACTTCTCGACGAACTTCGGCCGGATCCCGGTTGGCTTCAGGCGACCCTGGATCTTGCCCTCCACGACGCCCGTCTGCTCGAAGACGAAGACGTCCTGCATGACGATGACGTCGCCCTCCATGCCCTGGACCTCGGTGATGTTGACGATCTTCCGCGAGCCGTCCTTGAGGCGCGACTGGTGGACGATGAGGTCGACGGCCGAGGCGATCTGCTCGCGGATCGCCCGGAGCGGCAAATCGACGCCGGCCATGAGGACCATCGTCTCGAGGCGGCTCAGCATGTCCCGGGGGCTGTTGGCATGGCCCGTCGACATCGAGCCGTCGTGGCCGGTGTTCATCGCCTGGAGCATGTCGAGGGCCTCGGCGCCGCGGACCTCGCCGACGATGATCCGGTCGGGCCGCATCCGAAGGGCGTTTCGGACGAGTTCCCGGATCGGGATCGCGCCCTTGCCTTCGATGTTCGGCGGCCGCGACTCCAGGGTCACGACGTGCTCCTGGCGGAGCTGGAGCTCGGCCGCATCCTCGATGGTGATGATCCGCTCGTCGTTCGGAATGAAGGACGAGAGGACGTTGAGGGTCGTCGTCTTGCCGGAGCCCGTGCCGCCCGAGACGAAGATGTTCAGGCGGGCTTCCACGCAGGCCTTGAGGAAGTCGAACATCTCGGGCGTCGCGGTCCCGAAGCGGATGAGGTCGTCGACGGTGAAGGGCGAGGCCGAGAACTTCCGGATCGTGATGACCGGCCCGACGAGAGAGAGGGGCGGGATGATGGCGTTCACCCGGGAGCCGTCGGTCAGGCGGGCGTCGACCATCGGGCTCGACTCGTCGATGCGGCGGCCGATCGGGGCGATGATCCGATCGATGATCCGCATGACGTGGTCGTCGTTCTGGAAGACGACGTTCGTGAGCTCGAGCTTGCCGCCCCGCTCGATGTAGACCTGGCGGGGGCCGTTGACCATGATCTCGGTGATCGTCTCGTCCCGGAGGAGCGGCTCGAGGGGCCCGAGGCCGATGATCTCGTCGGTGATCTGCTCGAGCATCCGGACCCGCTCGGCCCGGGTGAGGGCGAGGCCCTCCTCGTCGATGACCTTGCCGAAGATCTCCTCGATCTGGCGGCGGACCTCGACCTGGTTCGAGAGGTCGAGCTTCGGGTCGAGGTCCTGGATGACCCGGTTCTGGATCCGGAACTTGACGTCCCGGAAGGATTCCCGCACCGGGCCCGTGGTGACGAGGCGCGGCGGGGCCGGCGGCGCTCCGGGCGGAGCCGGGACGCCGGGCGGAGCGGCGGGAGCCCCCGGGGCGGCCGGCGCCGCTCCCGGTCGGGCGCTTTCGATTCGCTTCAGCAGGGACATCGCCTACCCCCTTCTGACCGAACTGGTCGAGTGCGGCCGGTGAGGCCGCCTGGATGAGAACACACTACTACCGCCAGGCAAGAAGTGAGCGCTTCTGGGCCGGCCGCTGGGCCGGCTGGCTCGCCGCCGGGGCCGGCACACCGCCGACGGCCCGGGCGAGCCGGATGACGTCCTGGGCGACCTGGGTCTCGCGGCTGGCGACGACGAAGGGGACGCCCCGGTTCAAGGCGTAGACGACGGTGCGGCCGTCGCTGACGATGGAGTGGTCGATCCGCCGACCGATGGAGTGCTCGACGTCGCTGACCCGGATGCCGAGGGTCGAATCGGCCCGGTTGAGGACGAGGACGAGCTTCTCGCGCTCGTAGCCGAGCTGCTCGGCGACTTCGAGGAAGAGGCGGATGTTCTTGATGCTCGTGATCTCGAGGGTGAGGACGGCGAGGATCGCATCGGCCGCGTCGAGAATGGCGAGGGTCGTCTCGCTGAAGGCCGGCGGGCAGTCGACGACGACGAGCTCGTGGCGCGCTCGGAGGGCGTCCAGGACCCGCCGGACCGCCGTCGCCGTCACGAGCTCGGCCATCTCCGGCGACGGCGGTGCGAGGAGGACCCGCAGGCCCGACGAGTGGCCGACGACGAAGGTATCGAGGGATTCGGGCTCGCCACCACCCTCAAGCTCGGGGACGAGATCGGCGATGGACTTGCTCTTCGGGTTGAGGTTGAGGAGGACGGCGACGTCGCCGAACTGGAAGGCCCCGTCGACGAGGACGGTGTCGCGCTTGAGCTCGGCGGCGGCCGCCACGGCGAGGTTGACGGCGATGGTCGTCCGGCCGACGCCGCCCTTCGGGCTGAAGACGGCGACGAGCCGGCCCGGCTCCCGACCCGGCGCGGCGCCAGCGGCGGCGACGGTCGGCGGGACGACGGCGATCCGGCTGAGCTTCTCGCGCTCCCGAGCGTAGACCTGGCGGATCGAGGCCGTCAGCTCGTCGGAGCTGAAGGGCTTGACGAGGAACTCGCGGGCCCCGGCGAGCATCGAGCGCCGGAGGTAATCGGCCTCGCCCTGGACCGACATCATGACGACGGCGGCCGTCGGAACCCGGGTCGCCAGCTGCTCGGTCGTCGCGATGCCGTCCATGTCCGGCATGTTGATGTCCATGAGGACGACGTCGGGCCGGAGCTGCTCGGCGAGCTCGATCGCCTCCCGCCCCGAGGCGGCCGTCCCGACGACGCTGATGTCGCTCTCGAAGGAGAGGAGCTTCGTCAGGTGGTCGCGGGTCTCGGGGATGTCGTCGACGATGAGGACGCTGATCTGGTCGGCCATGCTGGCTCGTGTCGCTCCGGGTTCGTTCGTCGGTCGGTCAGTCGGTCGATGGCGGTGCGGGCGCCCGGCGGGACGGAGGCAGACACTCCCACCGGATCGCGGTCTCACCCGCTCCGAGCAGCGACGGGCGCGGCCGCCATCGCGCGATCCGCGCCCGTCCCCTGGCTCGCTGCCCGTCTCGGACGGGCGGGCGGGTCATGGTCACGGCGACGGCGACGCCGCCGCCGGCAGGATGGCCTCGATGAGCTGCGGAACGAGAACCCCATACTCATCGACGAGGGTCTTGAGGACGACGCCGGTCGTTGGGTCGGCCGGCGGGGTGATCGGCTGGCGGGTGACGGGGTCGACGAAGTCCTTCGGCGAGCGGAGGATGAGGCTGATCGACCCGTCGAGCTGGGCGAACTTGATGACCTCCGCCTGCTGCGGCGTGACGGCGAGGATGACGATCTCCTGCTGGCCGGTGAGGGTCGTCCCGCCCTGCCCGGGCTGCGGCTGCCCTTCCGTCTGTGGGGCCGGCGGCAGGAGGGTCCCGACGACCTGCATCCCCTGGAGGAGGAGCTTGACGCTCGTGCTGTTCAGGCCGGCGACCGGCGTGATCGTCCCGTCGTCGGGGTTGATGGTGACGACCGGGAAGGTCCCCGACTGGAAGCCGACGAGGAGGTCCACGTAGTCGCCCTTGTTGATGAGGGTCCCGACGCCGGACACCTGGTCGACCTGGACGGAGATGCAGCGCATCGTCGCCGGGCAGTCGATGGAGGTCAGGCCCTGACCCCGGCCGACGTCGAAGTCGGCGGCAACGAGCTGGGCCCCGGCCACGATGTCCCGTCGGGCGACCTTGCCGATGACGAGGCTCGTGCTCTGGAAGGCGGTCGGATCGCGCTCGGCGGTCGAGAGGTTCCGCTGCTCGACCATGTCGGCCGTCACCTGGACGCCGAGCGGGATGTCGACCTTGGCGAAGACGGTGGGGAGCTCGGTGGGCGACGCCGCCGGTCCTTCTCCCCCCGGCCGCTGGTTGAAGACGAGAACGATGCCGACGAAGGCGACGATCGCCAGGAAGATCCCGATGAGCAGGATCAGTCGATTCGAGCGCTTCAAGGTGCTTCTCCCCGTACCGTGTGACAGGTGGCACCACTGTAGCAGCCACCTGGGGCGCCGCGACTATACCAAAGGGTCATGGTCGCTAGGAAGAAATGGAGGCTGCCGCTGGAGCCCCAAAGGGGGCGGCCCGCCCCGGCGCGGAACGGGCCGCCGATAGATCCGGCACTAGACCGAGTTGCCGATGGTGCTCAGCATCGTGCTGAGGGTCCCACCGATGAAGGCGAGGCTGAGGATGGCGACGATGGCGATGAGAACGAGGATGAGTCCGTATTCGACCAGGCCCTGGCCCGCTTCGCCGTCCGGTGGGCCGGACGGGTTCGGGGCCGCGGCTCGGATCGGTGCTGCGGTCACCGTAGAGGCACCTCCTTTCCGGGAGTCCGGGTGAGTCGGCTCGGTCCGGGAACGAAACGCGGCCGCCAGCGCCGCCGGCGGCCGCGTTCGGGTTTCGCGTCTCCTAGATCGAGGAGCCGACGGTGCTCAGGATGTTGCTGATCTGAGTACCGAGGAAGATGAGGGCGAGGATCGCCACGATGGCGATGAGAGCGAGGATGAGGGCGTACTCGGCGAGGCCCTGGCCCTCCTCGTCGGATCGGAAGAGCGAAATGAGAGCGGACAGGAATGCCATTTCGGGAAATCACCTCCTTCCCGGCGCGTAGTCCCCCTGAGTCCGGGAGCCGCCCGGAGTGTGGACCCGAGCGGCTCCGATGTCAAGACGGGAGCTCGAAATGTGGTGCGGCGGGGAACCCGGGGCCGTTCCGCCGGCGGGATCCTGCCGCGCTTCCCAGTGCGGGTCCGGAGTGGTCCGCGGACCGCTAGACCTAGACGGACTCGCCGACGGTGCTCAGGATGCTGCTGATCTGAGTACCGAGGAAGATGAGGGCGAGGATCGCCACGATGGCGATGAGAGCGAGGATGAGGGCGTACTCGGCGAGGCCCTGGCCCTCCTCGGAGCCGAAGAGCCGCGCCAGGAAAGACGATACGAGTGCCATGCGGCAGACCTCCTGTGGATGAGACCGCCGGATACCCGGCTCGGCTCGACGATAGCCGCCGGCCTCAGGGTCCGCCACTAGCCCGTTGGTACCGGCCCGGTGGCCTGAGTGGCGGCATCGACGAGGTCGGCGATGAAGCGAAGGACGTCCCGGACGGCGTCGCCGAAGAAGAGGAGGACGATGACGGCGACGAGGGCACCGAGCCCGAGGATGACCCCGTACTCGACGAGGCCCTGGCCCGACCGGGTCCCCCTCACGCCGACGCAGCCGAGAGGGTCGCCCCGAACCGGAGTCCCCGGCCGGCGTCGATGAGCTCGATCTCGACGCCGATGGGCGTTGCCCGGCTCCGGAGCTCCCGGAGGACGCCCTCGGGGAGCCGGTAGCGGGCGCTCGCCTCTTCGGCCAGGGCCGCCTCGCGGCTCCGCCGTTCCTCGATGAGGGCGGCCAGCGCCGGCGGCAACTCGGCCGGCTCCGCTCCGCGGCGGCCTCGACGGCGCTCCTCCTTCGGCTCGGACCGCTCGGTCGGGACCTCGGGTGCGGCGGGCGGCGGGACGATGGCCTCGACGACGGCCTCGAATCGATCCGACCAGTCGAGGCGGAGGGACACGCGTTCGGGTCGGGCGGCCAGGTATGCGGCCAGGGCCTGGTCGATCATCCGGAAGAGACCGCTCTCGACGTCGATGGGGAGCCGTCGGTCGGGGCCGACCGAATCGAACTCGACGGGAATCTGGGCTCGGCGGCTCCGCTCGCGGGCTGCCCGACGAAGGGTCGGCAGGAGGCCGAGGTCGTCGAGGACCATCGGCCGGACGTCGAAGATGAACGACTTCGTCGCCTCGAGGGTCTGCTGGACCATGCCGACGAGGAGGGAGGCCTCTCGGCGGGCCGCCGCCGGGTCGCGCTCCATGAGTCGCTCGACGATCTGGGCCTGGAGGACGATGTTCGTCAGGCTCTGGGCCGGGCCCGTCGTGCATCGCCCGGGCGATCTCCCGACGGAGGTCCTCCTGGGCCGCCAGCACCATCCGCGACGTCGCCGGCGGAAGGACCTCGAGGTCGACGGGCTCGGGCTCCCCGCCGGTCTGCTTCCCGGGCGTCGGCGACGGAGCCGGTCCTCCGAGATCGGTCTCGGCCCGACCGCCTCCACCCTCGAGCGCCGCCAGCTCCGCCGAGAGGGCATCGACGTGCCGGGCGAGGGTCTCCCGGAACCGCCGCAGGGCCTTCTGCTTCCCTTCCAGGACGTCGATCTGGGATTCCATGATCGCCGCCCGGCGGGTGAGGGTGACGAGCTGCTCGAAGGCGGCCGTCGTGTCCTCGCCGGCGGCCCGGAGGGACCGGAGCCGCTCCTCGGCCTGGGCGCGTCGGGCCTCGTGGCGGGCGGCTTCGGTGCGGGCCTGGTTGATGAGGAGCTCGATCTCGGCGAGCTCGCGGTCGAGGGTCGCCAGCTCGTCCCGGGCGGCCGCCACGGCTGCGGCGGGACCGCCGTCGGCGGGCTCGACTCGACCCGGCGCGGGCTGCTCGCCGGTCCCGGTCGCCTCACCGGTTCGCGTCGCCTCACCGGTCCGCCTGACCTCGAAGGCCTCCTCGGTCACCGTCGTCTCCTCGTGGTGCGTCGGCTCCAGCCGCAGCGCAGAGCGTCACTCAATCCTCGGGCATCCGGATCCAGCCCTGCCGCATCGCGTAGACGACGGCCTGGGTCCGGTCGTTGACCGAGAGCTTCCGGAGGATCGAGCTCATGTGGTTCTTCACCGTCTGCTCGCTGATCGAGAGGGCGTAGGCGACCTGCTTGTTCGTCATCCCCTGGGCGATGTTGTCGAGGATCTCGACCTCCCGCGGCGAGAGGGGCGCGAAGATCGGCTGCGCCTCCTGGCCGTAGACGGCGAGCTCCCGGAACTCCTTGAGGACCCGCGAGGCGACGGACGGCTTGGCGAAGACCTTGTCGTTGATGAGGTACTCGCCCTGGGAGACCCGGCGGATGATGGTGACGAGGTCGTCGGGGCCGACGTCCTTGAGGATGAAGGCGGCCGCCCCGGCCTTGATGGCATCGAAGAGGGCGTCTTCGTCCTCCTCCATGGCGAGGACGATGATCCCGGTCGCCGGCAGCTCCCGCTTGATCCGCTGGGTCGTCTCGATGCCGCCCGGGGCCGGCAGCGAGAGATCCATGAGGATGATGTCCGGGCTCAGCTCGAGGGCCGCATCGAGGGCGCTCCGGCTGTTGTCGGCTTCGCCGACGACGAGGAAGTCCGGCTCCTGCTCGAGGATGTTCCGCATCCCGACCCGAAAGAGGGCGTGGTCGTCGACGAGGAGGATCTTCGTCTTCTCGCCGCTGCTCCGGCGGTCGGGGCCGCCGCGTCGCCGCTCGGGTCCGGTGTATTCGCTGCTGCTCATGGGTCCTGTCCACCTCCCATCGGTATGGCGAGACTGATGATCGTGCCCGTCCCGGGGCGCGATCGGATCTCCAACTGGGCGCCGATGAGCTCGGCGCGCTCGCGCATGAACTGAAGGCCGAAGTTCCGGCGGCCGCGGGCGGCGACGGCCTCGACGTCGAAGCCCCGGCCGTCGTCGCGGACCTCGACGGTCCAGGTCGCGTCGGCGACCCTCGTCAGGATCGTCACCCGCGTCGCCGCGGCGTGCTTGCGGACGTTCTGGAGGGCCTCCTGGACGACCCGCAGGACGACCGTCTGCTGCGCCTCCGTCAGCCCCTCGGCAGGTGCCTCGAGGCGCCGCTCGACCGGGACCCCGGCCAGGGCCGAGAACTGATCCGCCGCTTCCTCGATGGCCGCGTCGAGACCCCGGGCCTCGAGGAGGGGCGGCCGGAGCTGGCTGATGAAGCTCCGAACGTCGCTCAGCTCGCGCCGGAGGAGCTCCCGGAGGAAGTGGAGCTCGGTCCGGGCGAGCCGCTCGTCGGTGCCGAGGACCCGGTCGATGTACTCGACCTGGAAGATGGCGTTGGCGAGGGCCTGGGCCGGCCCGTCGTGGATCTCCTGGGCGAGGCGCGACCGCTCGGCCTCCTGGGCTTCGACGATCTGCATCCGGACGTCCTCGGGCGTCACGCTCCCTTCGGGACTGCCGACGAGGCTGGCGTCGCCGCGCTCGAGGAAGACCCAGGTCCGCTCGAGGGCCTGCTGGGCGAGCTCGAGCTTCGTCAGTTCCTGCTGGTGGATGCCGAGGGACGAGGTGAGGAGGGCGACCTCCCGGCGGAGCTCCCGGAGCCGAGCGTCGTCGGCGCCGGCCTCGGCGGCGCTGGCGGGATCGACGGTGCCGACCGAGGGCCTCGGGCGAGCCGCGCGCTCGAGGTACTCGAGCTCGTCGCGGAGCGTCTGCCAGCGAGCGAGTTCCTCGAGATACGCCTCCCGGTAGCGCTCCCGGATGGCGCGAACGCTGTTCGCGCTGTAGCCGATGGCGGCTTTCGCCTCGGCATGGAGGCCGTCGAAGCGGCTGTCCCGCTCGGGTAGTTCGCCGTTCGCCAGCTCCGGCGTCCGTTCCCGGGCTCCCTTGGGCGGCAGCGTCCCACCGGGGAGGTCGGATCGGGCATCCGGAGCGCGGGAGGCGTCCATCTCCGGGGCAGTATACGAGCGGGCGGCAGCCGAACCCCCGACGACGTCCGGCGCCTTCCGTCGAACTCGTGCTCGGCTCATCGGTCGGCGCTTTCCACGCACGCCATCTCCCAGGCCCGGACCTCGGCGAGGGCGTCGGCCTCCGCCGGCAGGGCGGCGGCCAGATCGAGTCGTCGGAAGCAGGCGACCGCCGGGTCGGATGCACCGCCCCCGCCCTCGAGGACCCCCGGCCAGCGACCGTGCTCGTCGCCGACGACGACGAGGTAGCGCGTCCCCGGGAAGGCCGCCGCGAGGTCGAGGACCGCCGCCGGGGGCTCGTCGGGGAGGGCGAGGGCCGGGGCGTCGGTGGCGTAGGCGAGCCAGATCGGGAAGTTCGTGATGACCGGGCCGCTCTCGCCGGGCCCTGCCCGAGGGGCGTCCCGCGCGCGCGCGAAGGCCGCCTCGATGGCCCGAACTGCCGCTCCCGGCTCGCCGCCTGGGCACCGAAGCCCGGCAGGAAGACGCGGCTGAAGAGGAGCGAGCGCGCTGACGTCGAGCGTCGGCCCGAGCCAGGCGACCGGTCTCGTCCAGCCCCGTCGCCGCCCGACGGCGGCGAGGAGCCGATCGAGGCCGAGGAGGGCGGCCACGACGAGGAGGACGTGGACCGGGCCGGCGGCGTGGAGGAAGGTCCCCCAGGTCGTCGCCACCGGGAAGAGGAGGCTCGTCGCGGCGAAGGTGATGGCCCGATAGAGAAGGAGCGGGCGAAGGGCCGGACGGCGGGCCGCCGCGGCAGGGCGAGCCAGACCGATCGACGGCCGACGGGCACGCCGAGGAGGACGAGGACGTTGACGAGGTTGTGGCCGAGCCCGACGAGGCGGAGCTCGAGCGAGTCGAGCCGGCCCGAGGGCGAGGTACCGCTCGAGGGTCGGCTGATCCTGCCAGGCGAAGATGTCGAAGCCCGTCACCGAGAGGGCGTTCGCCAGGGCCTGGCCGGGAAGCGGCGTCCCGAAGACGAGCCAGTTCCGGACCGCCCACGGCGCGAAGACGGCGAGGGAGACGGCGGCGACGACGCCGATCGCCGCGGAGGCGCTCGCTCGCGGGAGGCCGGCCGGGTCCCGACGAGCGGAGCCAGGCGAGGGCGAGCCAGACCGCCTCGTTCCGGGTGAGGGCCGCCAGGCCGAGGAGGGCCCCGAGGCCGAGGAGGCGCCGGTCGCGAGCGCGAAGCCGCTCGGGCGGGCGAGGAGGCGGGCCATGAGGACGGCGGCCCCGAGGGCGAGGCGGCGAAGAGCATCGTCGAGTCCGGGAGGGTCGAGTGGAGGACGAGGGGCAGGTAGACGGCAGCCGTCAGACCCGTCCCGGCGGCAAGGACTCCGGCTCGCGCCCGGCGGGGAGGCCGAGCTCGGCGGCGACGTCGGCGCCGAGGCGCCAGGCGAGGAGGGCGACGACGACCCCGGCGGCGACGGGCACGAGCTGGGCGGCGGCGTAGGTCCCGCCGGCGAGGGCCATCGGGACCGCGGCGAGGAGCGAGGGGAGCGGGAGCCAGACCTCGAAGGCGGGTCGCGGGAAGACGAGGGGCGGGGTCTGGTAGCTCCAGAGAGCGTCGGCGACGAGGCCCGCGGCCGGCGAGGAGGTTCCGGGCGACGTCGACGTAGTAGGCCGTGTCCTCGGGGATCGGGAAGGGGATCTGGCCGGCGGCGACGAGGCGGACGACGGCGGCGACGCGGCGACGGCCCCGGCGACGAGCAGGTCCGTCCGATCGAGGGGGCGGGCGAGGCTCGCCGGGCCGGCCGTCGCTGGGCGACCGTCGTGCGGACGGGGTCACCGGACCGCCTCCGCGCCGAGTCGGCTCGGCACCGCTCGTCGCCGCCGTCGTGCAGACCGGGTAGACCGCCGCCGTCGTCCCGTCGCGCCAGACGGCGGCCCGATCCAGGCCGGCCGCTCGTCGGCGAGGAGGATCGGGGCGACCGCCGGCACCGTCTCGTCGGCTCTCGAGGACGAGCCAGCGGATCCCGTAGGCCCGGGCGGCGGTCTTCGATGACCGGCAGCGGGTCGTTCGGCAGGACGATCCCGCCCCGCCCGGCGTGGTAGCGGTACCCGGCCGCATCGATGGACATGAGGCGATCGTCGAGGGCCGCCCCGGCCCGGTCGAGGGCGGCGGCGACGGCGAGCATCCGGTCCCGCTTCGCGGCCCACGTGTCGTGGGTGGTCGGCGATCCCGACGACCGCCAGCCCGACCATCCAGGCCACGGCCCCGCCGAGGAAGACGCGCTCGGCCTCGAGGGGGTCGCCACTCCGACGACGGGCGGCCGCCCAGGCGACGGCCGCGAGGATGCCGTCGACGGCGAGGACCGTCGCGTGGGGGGCGAGGCCGACGGCCGAGTGGATGAACATCCCCCCGGGCACGTGGACGGCCGCCACGACGAGCCGAGAAGGCGAAGAGGAGCGCTGCGTACGTCAAGAAGGGCCCGAAGAGCACCGAGCGCCGCCGCCGCCAGGCCCCATGACGAGGCCGAGGTGATGAGGGCGATCGCCACCGACGACGATGGCGAAGCTGCCGCCCGCCCAGACGAGGCCGAGGAGCTCGGCTGGCGAGGAGGGGGCCGGCGCCCATGCCGAGGAGATGGTCGAGGGTCGGCCGGGGTGGATGGAGTTCCACTCGCTCATGTCGCGGATGAAGAGGGCCTTTGCCCGATGCCGCGGAGGGCGAGGTCGTCCCGAAGGTCGCCAGCTGGCGGAGCGTACCACGGCCCGACGACGAGGGCGAGGGCGAGGGCGCCGGCGACGATCGCCCGCGACGCCGATCCGGAGGCGCGGCCCCTCCGGCGTCCGGGCCCGGAGGCGATCCCAGACGATGGCGCAGGCCGACGACACCGACGACGAGCCAGCCATCGACCCGCGACAGGACGGCGAGGCCGGCGAGGAGACTCGCCGCCACGAAGGCCCGGCCGCTGCCCCGGAGGGCGCGCGAGGTCGCCCAGAGCGCAGCCGGCGACGATCGGCTCGTAGAGGCCGAAGTTGTCGGGCTGGGCGAGGAAGGGGAGGAGGAGGCCCGGCACGGCGGCGATGACGCCGGCCGCGACCGCTCCTCGGGCCGGAAGCCCGGCGTCGCGGGCGATGGCCCAGGTCAGGGGAGCGGCGAGGGCGCCGACGAGGACGAACGGGGCGACCGAGGCGGCGGGCTACCGGGCCGAGGAGCCAGAGGAAGGGGACCTGGACGAGGGCGGCGAGGGGCATCCAGTGGCCGAAGGCGGGGATCGGGAGCGTCGGCTCGGCGGGGACGCGGCCGCCGACCTCGGCGAAGATCCAGACGAAGTCGACGGTCAGCCCCCGCCCGTCGGCGATGGCCCGGGCGGCGTCGACGTAGTAGAAGGAGTCGGGGTACGCCGGATCCGGGAACCCGGCCGCCGCCATGGCCCGGGCAGCGAGGGCGAGGAGGTACAAAAGGACCGGGGTACCCACGGCCGGTGCAGCGTAGCACCGGCTCGGCGGCCCTCGAACCGGTACCTTTCGACCCAGCCGACCCGTACCGAGGAGTGAGGGTCCGTCCGTTCGGCGGAGGGTGATGGGATCGACCGGTGACGACGATCGCCGCTCGCCAGCCGCCTCCTCCCCGGCGGGGACGTTCGCGACGCCGGGCCGTCGCCCACGGCCTCGTCCTGGCAGGGACTCCTGTTCGCCGGCTACCTCTTCGTCCTCATCGCCCCGCAGGCCGGCACCGTCGGCTTCGACGCCTTCGCCTACTGGGCGGTCGACCTGACCGACCCGTACGCCCGTACCGCTGGGGCGCTCGGTGCCTTCACCTACTCGCCCGTCGTCGCCCGCCTCTTCGCCCCGGCCCGGGCCCTCGACTTCTGGCAGTTCCTCTGGCTCTGGGAGGCTCTCCTCCTGGCGACCCTCCTCTGGCTCGGCGGCCGCCGTTCGCTCTCGCTCCTTCGCCTTCCCGCCGGTCGCCCTCGAGCTCTACCACGGCAACGTCCACCTCCTCATGGCGGCCGCCGTCGTCCTCGGCTTCCGCCATCCGGTGCGCCTGGGCCTTCGTCCTGCTCGACCAAGGTGACGCCCGGGCCTCGGGCTCCTCTGGTTCGCTCGTCCGGCGCGAGTGGCGCGCCCTCGCGACGGCGCTCGGTCGCGACCCTCGCTCCTCGTCGCCCGTCTCCCTCGTGGTCGACGGCCGCCTCTGGCTCGCCTGGCTCTCGGAGGAGCCTCTTCGCCACCGCCTCCGGCGCGCCGCTCAACCAGTTCTCGATCCCGATCCCTCTGCCGCTTCGGCTCGTATGCCTGCGGCAGCCATCGTGACCTGGGGCGCCCGAACCGATCGGCGGTGGACGGTGCCCTTGGCGGCCACCCTGGCGCTTCCGGTGCTGTGGCCATCGGGGCTGGCGGTCCTCGCCGCCCTCTGGGGGATGACGAGGAGGACCTGGTGAACGGACTGTCTGGGCCGTTGCCGCTTGCCTCGTCGAACAGAGCCGGTCAGCGGTCCTCGAGCGGGTGGCGCCAGCGGAGGCCGGGGAAGCGCGCGAAGTCACGGTCGGTACTGATGAGCTCGGCCCCGATCTCGATGGCGAGGGCGGCGAGGTAGGCGTCGGGGACGAGGTTGCCCCGCACGCCGGCGGCCCGGCAGAGCTTCGTGAAGATGCTCCAGTGGCGAACCCCAGGGGCGACCCGGATCGCAGCTGGCTGCGCCCGAACCGCGTCCGCGAAGGCGAAGGCGGCGTCCGCGCTCTCGGGCGGATCGAACACCCGCGGATGGGTGACGACCCGAACGAACCCGCTCAGCACGAGGTCGGAGACGGCGACCGGCTCGTCACCCACAAGGACCCCCCGAAGCCACTCACGAAACCGTCCGTGATCGGGCGCTGCCTCTCGGAAGGCATGAACGTAGACGTTGACGTCAGGCAGGATCAGCGGGCGCCTCCCTCCATGAGGTCGAGGAGTGCGGCGCTATCGTCGAGGTCCACCCCCGGCTGGAGCCGACCTCCGCGCGAGACAGGCAGCTCGGGCGGAGGTGTCGCTTGGTGCTCTGCCCGGCGGGCGAGTTCCGCCCGCAGGGCGTCCTCGATGACGGCCGTGAGGGTCTTGCCGGAGCGCGCAGCCTGGGCCTTCAGCTCGACGAGAAGGGCGTCGTCGATCCGGATCGTCGTTCGCATGCAGAAAAGCATCAGGCCGAGACATCATCGTGTCAACTCCCGGACGGACGCCCTCCCGGTGAGCGGGCTGCCCCCCCGCCGGGTTCAGCCGCTTCCAGGAGGTGGGGCCACCGCGTACCGCCGACGTAGGACACCGCCACGAGCGCGACGGCGAGCCAGAGGCCGGGTTCGGTGAGGGTGCCGACGAAGGCGGCGGCGACGAGGGCGAGTTCGCGGCGGACGCGGAGGAACGCCGGGAGCATCGGCAGGACGCCGAAGACGTGGAGAGAAGGGGCACCGAGGACGGTGAGGATCCCGATCCACTCACCCGCCCGCCGCCGTGGCACGAGCGCGAGCGCGAGAGCAGATCCGAGGCTCACGGCCAGGGCGACGACGGCTGGTAGATATCGGCCGACCGAGATCCCGCCCGCGAGCCAGGCCGGGTCGGCCGCCCGCCGCAGCTGGCCGAGCCAGTCGAGCCAGAGCCCGATGCCCGTGACCGGAAGCGTGGCCACGGCGACGGCCACGAGGAGGCCGGCGCCGACCAGCGCGGCGCGGGGGCGGCGGATGAGGAGATAGCCCCAGGCGTGGGCCTGGGAGACCTTGAAGGCGGCGATGAGCGATGCGCCGAGGCCGATGGCCCATCCCGGCCGCTCCGTTGCCGTCGGGTCTCGCGGCAGTGGGCTGAAGGCCGGTCCGGGGCCGCCCCTGAAGAAGAGCCACGCGAAGAGGGCGAGCATGACGAGCTGGACGTTCCCACCCAGGAGCGGTTCCAGGAACGGCGGGCTCAGGAGGAAGAGCGGCCACCACGCGGCCGGGACACGGAAGCGGGCCAGGGCGTAGAGGGCGCAGCCGACGCAGATGGAGAGCCAGGCGGCAGACAGGAGCCAGCGGGGAAGGTCGACGAGCGGGGCGAGGATGGGGAGCACGACCGGCGGGTAGAGGAACGGCAGCTCAGGACCGCCGGTGACCTCGAAGGCCGAGGCGAGGTAGGGTGGCTCGCCTCGCAGCCATCGCTGGGCCGCTCGGAGGGGGATCTCCAGATCGACGGCGATGGGGTGGTGCTGGAGGAGCAGCACGGCGGACGGCATGGTCGTGGCGACCGCGACCATGAGGAGTCCGGCTCGCAGGAGACGAACGGACTGGGGATGCAGGCGGACTCGGGCGCTGGACGTTTCCATCGAACTCCGGCGGGACTCGGCCCTCGTGCGTCGAAGCCGTTGGGCCATGGTACCGACGGCCGTGCGGGTAGCGCAGTCGGCGTCTGGACGAGCGAGTCTGGCCGGCTAGACTGGCCCCACCATGGCTGCCCGGTCCCTGACCCTGGTCCTGCCCGCCTACAACGAGGCGGCTCGGATCGGGTCGGCCCTCGACGAGCTCTTCGGCTACCTCACCCGGCGCGGTGAGCGCGGTCGCCACGGCTCGCCCGGAGCGGCCGAACTCCCGCCCGAAATCGAGGTCCTCGTCGTCGATGACGGGAGCACCGACGGAACCTCCGACCTCGTCCGGGCCCGTCCCGAGTACGAGCGGGAGATCGCCGGGGCGACGCTCCGCATCCTCACCGTCCCCCACGGCGGGAAAGGGGCCGCGGTCCGGGCCGGCATGCTCGCCGCTCGGGGCGACGTCGTCATCTTCGCCGACGCCGATATGGCGACCCCGCCTGACCAGATCCCGCTCCTCGTCCGCGCCCTGGCTCGACCACGACGTCGCCCTCGGGAGCCGGATCCAGCCCGACGGGCGAGACATGCGCCGGACCCAGCCCCTCCTCCGCCGGCTCCTCGGCCGCTGGTTTCACTTCCTCGCCTCGGCCTGGGTAGTCGGCCCGGTCCAGGACACCCAGTGCGGCTTCAAGGGCTTCACCCGGGCGGCGGCTCACGACCTGTTTTCCCGTCAGCGGATCACGAGCATCGTCTTCGACGTCGAGCTCATCCATCTCGCGCGCCGTCGTGGGTATCGGATCGCCGTCGTGCCCGTCGCCTGGACGGACCGACGGGGTTCGCGGATGCGGGCCCGTCCGAGTCTCGCCCTCCAGGTCGCCTGGGACCTCTTCCGGATCCGCTTCCTCCACCGCGCCGGTGACGCGCAGGCGGCGTCGGGACGACCGCCGCCGACGATGGCCGCATCGGTGCGACTGGCCGGACTCCAGGCCGCTGCTCGCCGTCTCCTCCCGCTCTCTGCGACCGCCGTTTTCGTGGGCTCCATCGCCTTCTCCCTCCTCGTCGGCGTCGTCGCGGGGACGGTGGGCTTCGACTACCTCGCCTACGATGCTGCCGCGCGGCGCCTGCTGGCCGGTGCGTTGCTGTATGACACGAGTTTCCGGACCACCGGAGTGTTCGGCCTCTTCTACTACCCACCGCAGTTCGTTTTCGGTCTCCTCCCCCTGACCCTCCTGCCGGCCGATGTCGGGATCTGGGTATGGGCGGCCATCTCGACCGCAGCCGTGGTCGCCGCCATCTGGCTCATGCCGGTCGGCTCGACGGCCCGCTGGAGTGCCCTCCTCCTGGCCGGTCTCTCGTGGCCGGTCGTCTTCGCCATCGGGCTCGGCCAGGTCGGCCCCCTGCTCCTCCTCCTCTTCGCGGTGGGCTGGCGATGGATCCATTCGGACGCGGCGGTCGGGCTGGCCGGTGCGGTGGGGGCGATGATCAAGATCCAGCCGGCCCTGGTCCTCGTCTGGGCCCTCCTGCGGGGTCGCTGGCGAGCCGTGGGCGTCGGAGCCCTGGCTCTCGTCCTCACGAGCGCGCTGGCGACGGCGGTTGTGACACCCCGGGCGTGGTTCGACCTCGTGACCCTCGCGACCCGTGTCGGGGACCCGATCGAGGCGCCCCGTAACGTCACCCTCGGTGCGCTCCTCCACGGGATTGGGTTCGACCGGAGTTCGGCGACCATCCTCCACTGGCTCTTCCTGGCGCTTGTTGGAGCCGGCTGGGTCTTCATCGTCGTCCGTCGCGCACCCGTCGTCGGCTACCTCGCCACCGTCGTCGTCAGCCAACTCGCGTCGCCGCTTCTGTGGGACCACTACGCCATGGTCCTCCTGCTCCCGGTTGCCTACCTTCTGGATCGCGGTCGATGGTGGGCCGCGCTCGTCCCTCTCGCGAGCCCCTGGCTCCTCGCCGGCCAGATCCCCGGCGTCGTCTACCCGCTCGTCTACGTCGCGACCCTCTGGGGGCTCGTCGTCGAGCGGAGCGGCGGCCGGGCCGCATCGCGGTGCAGCTGCTGTCCCGGCTGGCGGCGTCGGTCGCTGAGCGCCCCGTTGGACGACCCTGAGTCCGACGACCGAACGGCGCCCCTATCACCGCCCGCCCGGACAGCTGGCTGACGCCCGTGACACGGACGGGGCTTCTCCCCTCCCGGCCGACCCTCCTCGCCTTCGTCCTCTCGAGGGCCATCGTCCTTGCCGCCGCCGTCACGGCCGAGACCGTCGTCGCGCGCAACCCCCGACTCACGAGCGGGGTCGACGCCCCCATTCCTCCGGAGCCTCACCGCCTGGGACGGCTGGTGGTACCTCGGCATCGCCCGAGACGGCTACCAGGCGGCACCGCTCTTCCACGGCTACACGAACCTCGCCTTCTGGCCCCTCTACCCGCTCGTCGTCCGCGTCCTCAGCCTCCCTTGGCCGGCCCTCGACGGCCTCGTCGCGATCGTCGTCTCGAACCTCGCCTTCCTCGTCGCCCTCGCCGTCGTCGAACGCCTCGGAGCGGTCGTCGTCGGCGAGGCGCGGGCGGTGCGCGGTGCCAGCCTCCTCGCCCTCTCGCCCTTCGGCTTCGTCTTCTCGATGGCGTACCCCGAGAGCCTCTTTGTCCTCTTCGGCGCTCGGGGCCTGTCTCGCCGCCGAGCGCGGCCGCTGGCCGCCTGCCGGCCTCCTCCTCGGCCTCGCCACCCTCGACCGCTTCCGAGCGGCCTCGTCCTCCTGCCGACCCTCGTCTGGATCGGGCTCCGCGGGCTCGAGCCGACCGCAGCGGCACCGGCTCGCCTGGCTCTGGCTCGCCGCCGCTGGCCGCCGTCGCCTTCCTCGGCTTCACGGCGCTTCTGGCCGGCCGACCCGATGCCTACCTGGAGGCCCAGGCGGCCTGGGGGCGAGGCGGGATCGGGGGTACGGGCGACACCCTCGGGGCGAGCCTCGACGCGATCCGCGGTGCCCAGCTGGCGACGTTCCTGGCCGGCGTCTACCTCCTCGTCTTCGTTCGACCGGACCGGTTGCCGGGCCCGTATGCCGCCTGGATCGTCGGCGCCCTCGGCCTCGTCTTCGCCAGCGGCAACCTCGAATCCGTCGGTCGCTACCTGACCGTCGTCGTGCCGTACTTCTGGCTCCTCGCCGGCCGCGGCTCCTGGCTCGGCCGGGTCGCCTGGCCCATCGCCTCGGCCGTCCTCCTCTTCGCCTTCGCCCTCGTCAGCTTCGCCGGCTGGTACGTGCCCTGAAGCCAAGCCGGAGGACCCGCCCGGGTGTGAGATTGCCCACGCAACGACCCGGCGAGCCGGTGCTATCCTGCCGTCCGTGACCAGCCCAGCCCTCGACGCCGAACCCGCCTGTCCAGAGGCGGCTCCTGGGATCGCGGGCGCCGCGTCTCGCGCACGCACCCTCCGCACCCTCCGCCGGCCGGTCCACGACATCGACCGGGCCACCTGGGACGCCCTGGCGGCCCGCAACCCGTGGGCGACGCCCTTCGCCCGGTGGGCCGTCCATCGGGCCTGGTGGGAGGCCTACGGGGCGAACGCCCATGAAGAGACCCTCGTCCTCGTCGAAGCCGACCCGACGGACGGATCGAGCGACACGGCGGTCGCCGGGGACGCGACACCTGTTGCCATCGTCCCCCTCATGCATCGCCACGAGGTCGAGCCCGACGACGCGCCCCGCCGAACCGTCCTCCGCCATGCCGCAGCGGACGCCCTCACCCCGGTCCCTCCGACGGCGAAAGGCGGTCTTCATGGGCGCCTCCTACCACGCCGACTACGCGACCCTCCTCGCCGCCCCCGACGATCTCCCGGCCGTCGCCGAGGTCGTCGTCGACTACCTCTCCAACGACACCACGGACTCTGCCCCGCGCATCCCCTGGGACGTCGTCGATCTCCGGCGCCTTCGCTGCGCCGATCCCGCGACCGACGCCCTCGCCCTCGCCTTCGGTCGGCGCGAGATCGCTGCGGGCTGGACCCTGAACGTCGAGCGCGAGGACGTCTGCCCGGTCGTGACCCTGCCCGAGGAGGGCGGCTTCGAGGCCCTCCTCGCCCGCCTCGACAAGAAGGACCGCCACGAGATCCGCCGCAAGGTCCGCCGCGCCGAGGCGATCGGGCCGGTCGCCCTCGTCGATGCCGCCGATCCCCTCGCCGAGCTCGATCGCTTCGTCGACCTCCACCAGCGCCGCTGGGGAGCGGACGGCCTCTTCCCGCCGACCGAGGGCGGGCGCCAGAGCCGGCGCTTCCTCGAGCGCCTCTTCGAGCTCGCCTGGCCCGAGGGCTGGATCTGTCTCACCTTCCTCGAGGTCGCCGGGCGGCGGATCGGCGCCGGGATCACCTTCGACGACGGGGCGACGGTCTACTACTACAACGCCGGGATCGATCCTGAGGCGGCCGCCCTCTCGCCCGGGGTCCTCCTCGCCGAGCGCCTCATCCGGCGGGCCGTCGAGCTCGGCCGGCGTCGCTTCGACTTCCTCCGCGGCAACGAGCCGTACAAGTACGCCTGGGGGGCCGTCGACGAGCCCCTCGCTCGGATCCTCGTCCGCCGGACCGTCGCCACGCCATGACGCCCCTGGCGCCGGCCGACCCCTGCTACCAGCCCGTCGTCCGGGGGCCCGTCCCGGGGGGCGGTCGGATCCGGGTCGTCGAGGTCCTCGCCACCGGCACGAACGGGGGCGCCCAGGAGCACGTCTACAACCTCGTCAGCCGGATCGACCACGACCGCTACGACGTCTCCGTCGTCAGCCTCTCGCCCGGGAGCTCGGTCCGGAAGCTCCAGCGGGCCGGGATCGGGGTCGTCGTCTTCGACGAGCCCGACGACGCCGTCGCGGTCGGCATGCTCGCCGCCCACCTCCTGACACCTGCCCCGACGTCGTCCACAACCACATGTACCGGGCCGAGGTCGTGGGCACGAAGGCGGCCTCTCGCCCTCGAGCGACTCGGCATGCGGCGGCCCTACGTCGTCTCGACGGTCCACTCGTCCCGGGTCCGCTCCCTCGCCGACCGTGACGAACTCCGGCGCCTGACGCCACACATGGATCGCCTCGTCGCCGTCTCGCGGGCCATCGTCGCCAAGATCGCCGAGGAGCGAGGGGACGCTGCCCCGGTCGAGCTCATATACAACGGGGTCGACCTCTCCCGGTACGACCACCAGGAGCCGTGCTGCACCCTCCGCGAGGAATACGGGCTGCCGCCCGACGCCCAGCTCGTCGGGGTCGTCGCCCGCCTCGAGCCGGAGAAGGGCCATCCGACCCTCCTCGCCGCCTGGCCGGAGGTCGTGCGGCGCTGCCCCCAGGCGTACCTCCTCGTCGTCGGCGAGGGGAGCCAGCGCGACGCCCTCGAGGCCCTGGCGGCCGAGCTCGGGATCGCCGATCATGTCGTCTTCACCGGGCGTCGGGACGACGTCCCCGCCGTGACGGCCGCCCTCGACGTCGCCGTCCTGCCCTCCTACCGCGAGGCGCAGGGTCTCGTCATCCTCGAGGCCATGGCCCTCGGCCGACCGGTCGTCGCCTCGAACGTCGGCGGGATTCCGGAGGTCATCGACGACGGGGTGAGCGGTCTTCTCGTCCCGCCTGGGGATCCGGTCGCCCTCGCCGGCGCCATCGTCCGGCTCCTCACCGACCATCCCTACGCCGACCTCCTCGCCCGGCGCGGCCACGACCTCGTCCACGAGCGCTTCTGCGTCGAGCTCATGGTCCGGGCGATCGAGTCGATCTACGACGACGGCGCCCGGGCGGTGCGTCTCCCCCGGGAAGCGGTTGGCTGACCCGAACGGTGATGGCCGCCGGTTCCGACGGGCCGGTCATCGGGCTTACCAGCCGATCGCTCTACAGGGTGGGCCCGGTGCGGTCGGCCTGTTGTCGCTCTCGTCGTCGGTCTGTGGGCTTGGAACTCGGCGGATACTGGATCCTCGACGATTCGAGTGCCGTGCTGTCCCGCGACTGCTTGGCTCCGCGGCCATTGCCTGTATGGCGACGGCGGACCGTGCGCCTCAGTTCGGCTCGGACGATAGACGGAACGCGCACGCGCGGGGCGCCGCGGTTGGACGCCGCCATCGCTACGCTTCTCGGGAGGCGTCTACCGTGGGCGTGTTCGCGCATCGCGAGCGGACGAGAGGAGTGCAGCGTTGTCTCAGCGGAATGCCTCCGCAGGCCACCACGTCGCGTTCCTGGTAACACGCATTCAATCACCCACGTATCGGCGAGCCTTCCGCGACGGCCTGTCTAGCGTGGGGCTGGCAGTCCTCCTGCTCATCGCTGTCGCGGGCAGCGGCGATGACGCCCGGTCGTACTGGGGGTTCGCCCTGTCGGATCTGTACAGCGCGGCCTCCCGTTCGCTGGCCGCGCCTCCGTAGCGTTTCGGTACTCGCCCCCGGTCGCGTTCGTGTTCCTCCCGTTCCAGTTGCTTCCGTGGGACGTGTTCCGGCTCCTTTGGCTCGGGCTCCAAGTGGGAGCGCTGTGGATCATGTTGCGTGGATGGACCCTGGCGGCTGTGGCGATGTACCCGGTAGCGCTGGAGCTCGCCTTCGGGAACACGAACCTTCTTCTCGCGCTGGCGATCTACGCGGGGCTTCGGTACGCGATGGCTTGGGCCTGGGTACTCCTCACAAAGCTGACTCCGGGCATCGGCCTATTGTGGTTCGCGGTCCGTGGGGAATGGCGAGCCTTAGCCTTGGCGCTGGGCTCGACCCTGTCGATCGCGTTCGTCAGCTGGTTGGTCCGCCCCGACTTGTGGGCGCAGTGGGTGGCGATGTTGTGGGCCAACGCCCAGTTGGGAGTGGAGCCAGGCGCCCTGTACGTGCCCATCCCTCTTGGGCTTCGACTGCCCGTCGCGGCGCTGCTCGTCCTCTGGGGGGGCCGAAGGGACGATCCTCGCTGGCTCGGACTGGCGTGCACGAAGGCGCTACCGACGCTGTGGCCCTCTGGCCTGTCGATGCTGGTCCTGCTTGCTGTGCCACCTCACCGCTGGCCGAGGAGCGGGACTCCTGCGCCGTCCGCCCTCCGGCCATCGTTACGACTGCGCCGGGACCCGTAGACCGAGTCCGGCGAGACGAGCGTGCCAGAAGGACGGACCCGCGTTCTTGTGCCGGTGAACGGATCACGAACAGCAGCGTCGCCAACACGCGCGGCTGAGCGTCATGGCCGGCGAGGCAGTGTCGCCGAGCGCGCCCAACCCGGCGCTCCAAACGGGACTGTCGTGAGCCACGGCATCGGGAGGAGCCAGGCGAACGCTGCAGCCGCGGTCACCGTGATGCGGAACGGAGCGGACATGATCGGATCCTGGATGCATGACGGACCGATCGAAGCGCTCCGCGGCAGATGTCGGGCCTCGGGTCGCCCGATCTCCGCTTCGACGTGGCGGTCGATCCGTGCACCAGACGCGCATCCCTCGCCGCTCGCATGACGGACCACGTCGTCCGACGCCTCCCCTGGCCGACGCTGGCCACCGTCTGGCGGGCGATCGCCCTCCTCCTCCCCGTCGCCGTCGCCCTCGCCGTCCCGCTCTCGGCCGTCGACCTCGCCTACGCCGTCCGGGCCGGTCGGCTCATCCTCGAGCGCGGGGACGTCCTCCGAACCGACCCCTTCACCTTCACCGCCGGTGGTGAAGCCTGGATCGACCAGCAGTGGCTCGCCCAGGTCGCCTTCGCCCTCGTCCACGACGCGGCCGGTTGGGCGGGCCTCGCGCTCCTCCGAGGCGCCCTCGTCGGCCTGATCGTCCTCCTCCTCGCGGACACCCTCCGCCGTTCGGGGCTCGACGCCCGGCGGACGGCGATCCTCACCCTCGCGGCCTTCGTCGTCGTCGCCCCCGCCCTCGCCCTCCGCGCCCAGCTCTTCGCCGTCGTCCTCTTCGCCCTCACCCTCCGGCTCCTCGCCGTGGCCGACATGAGACCGGCGCTCCGCTGGCTCCTCGTGCCGATCACCTCCCTCTGGGCGAACCTCCACGGCACCTTCGTCCTCCTGCCGGCGGTCGTCGGGGTGGCGTGGCTCAGCGGGCGTTCGGGCCGGGCAGCGAGCCGGCGCTCCGTCGCCCAGCGATCCCGGTTTGCCCCTCTTCATCGGGACCCTCCTTGCCACCCTCGTCAACCCCTTCGGCCCGGCGGTCTGGGGGTACGCCCTCGGGCTGGCGACGAACCCCATCGTCGCCGGCCTGGCGACCGAATGGCAGCCGACGTCGGCAGCGACGGTCCCCGGCGCCCTCTTCCTCGCTGCCCTGGCCGTCGTGGCGGTCCTGCTCCTTCGCGGGCCTCGCCGTCCGGCCTGGCCGACCATCGTCTGGCTCGTCGCCCTCGCCGTCCTCGCCCTCCGCGCCGAGCGGGCGGCCGTCTGGTGGGCCCTCGCTGCGGCCGTCGCCGATCGGCCCGACCATCGCCTGCTCGACGGCACCAGCCGGGCTCGCTCGGCGCTCGCCCCTCAACGCTGCCATCGTCCTCGGCCTCGTTCTCGCCTGCCTCGCCGCCCTGCCATGGTGGCGAGCCGACCCGTCGGGTGGTCCGGGCCCGCTCCTCACCGATGCGCCCGTCGGCCTCACGCGGCAGCTCGCCGGCCGCGTCGAGCCCGGTAGCCGGGCCTACGTGAGCCAGCCGTGGGCCTCGTGGGTCGAGTTCGCCCTCCCGGAGGTACGGACCTTCGTCGACAGCCGGTTCGAGGTCGCCCCGGAGGCCGCCTGGGAGGACTACGTCGCCATCGCCGCCGTGGTCCCCGGACTGGCAGGCACGCCTGGACCGCTGGGGGATCGAGCTCGTCATCGTCGACCGAACGCGAGAGCCGAACCTCGCCGCTGCCCTCGACGCCTCGCCCGATTGGCGGCGCCTCGCCGTCGATCCAGCCTCGAACGGCGCCGCCTACGGCCGGCTCAGCCGGTCGGAGTCGCCGACTCCACCCAGCGACAGCGGACTCGGTGGATCCCCTATCCTCGCAGCGTGGACACCCCGCAGCCCCTCGTCGCCGTCGTCATCCCTGCCCTGAACGAGGCCGGCAAGATCGGCCGCGTCCTCGACAAGCTCCCCCGAGACGGACGCTTCGAGGCCATCGTCGTCGACGACGGCTCGACCGACGGCACCGGCGACGAAGCCCGGGCCCACGGCGCCGCCCTCGTCATCCGCCACGACCGCCGGATGGGCGTCGGGGCGGCGATCCGCGACGGCTGGCGGGCAGGGATCGCCCGGGGGCGCCCCTACCTCGCCCTCGTCTCAGGCGACGACCAGCACGAACCGGCCGAGCTCGCCCCGGCTCTGGACGCCCTTCTCGCCTCGGGAGCCGACTATGCCCAGGGCTCCCGCTGGATCGCCGGCGGCCGGGTCGAGGGGCCGACGGGCGGCCGAGCCATCGGGACCCGCCTCTACTCGGTGGTCTTCAGCCTCCTCGTCTTCCGGCGCATCACCGACGCCACGAACGGGTTTCGCCTCTTTCGCTCGAGCCTCCTCGCCGACCCGGCGATCGACCTCGACCAGCCCTGGCTCGACTCGTACGACCTCGAGCCCTACGTCCTCTACAAGGCGATCGGGCGCGGCTACCGCGTCATCGAGGTGCCGTGCACCGTTCGCTACCACCCGCGGGAGGGCTACACGAAGATGCGGGGCCTTCGGGACTGGTGGCGCCTCTTTCGTCCGGCGCTCCTTCTCCGGACGGGCCTCAAGCGCTGAGGCTTTTCTGGCTGCTCAGTGGAGTCACATCGTAGCGCTTGTGCTACGATGTGAGCATGCGAACCGTGAGCCAGCGCGAGCTTCGTAACCAATCGGCGACGGTCATCCGGTTGATTCAGGCGGGGGAGTCGGTCATCGTGACCCGAAGCGGACAGCCGGTCGCCGAGCTCCGCCCGATCGGCCCGGGCCGTCCGGTTCACCGGGACGTGGCGGTCGCTTCGGCTCGCCGGCTGCCGCCCGTCGATCCTCGCCGCTTCCGGGCTGATCTCGACGCCGTCGTCGACCCCTGGCTGTCGTAGCAGGGTGGGCGTGGCGACCGAGGGAGAGCTCGGCGGGACGGGTGGTCGCCAGGGTTCCTGGCCCGCCGAGCCCGGCGCCTTGGGGGTCGGCGGCGAGCGTGGCATCCTCGATACCTCGGTCCTCATCGACATCGAGCACCTCGATCCTGAGCGTCTCCCGACCGAGACGTTCATCACCGCGATCTCGCTGGCTGAGCTGGCAGCCGGCCCTCAGGCGACCGAGGACGAGGCGGAGCGAGCACGGCGCCAGGAGCGCTTGCTCTGGGCGGCGACGACCTGGGAGCCGCTGCCGTTCGATGGCCAGGCCGCGCGATCCTACGGAACGGTCTTCGCGGCCGTCCGTGCCGCCGGGCGGCGAGCGCGTCCACGGCTCGCCGATCTCTTCATCGCCGCCATCGCCTTGTCTCGAGGTCTGCCGCTCTACACCCGGAACCCGGACGACTTCCGAGGTCTCGAGGCGCTGGTTCCAATCGTCGTCGTCTAGCTGGTACCCGTGAGGGTCCGGCGATTCGGCCGGTCGCCTCGTGAAGCCTCGCTCTCCCACCGGCCCCGAAAGCCTCGCCTGGCCATCGCCGGCTTGCCCTCGCCGTCGCCGACTCCGCTCCCCCTGCCGTCGCCCCGAGTTCAGTACGATGGCGCCGTTCTGGCTAACCGAGCCGGCCGGCGGTGAACCGTTCGCTCGCCGCCCGACACACAACCCCACCAGGGGAGCGCATGACCGAACCGCAGCCGTCCCTCACCGAACCCTTCGCCGGGCGCCGGGTCCTCGTCACCGGGGGCGCCGGCTTCGTCGGCGGCGCCGTCGTTCGCCGCCTCGTCGAGGCCGACGCCCAGGTCACCGTCCTCGACGACCTCTTCACCGGCCGCGCCGAGACCCTCCCGCCCGACATCCGCTTTGTCGAAGGCTCGGTCGTGGACGAGGTCCTCGTCGGCCGCCTCGTCGCCGAGGCCGACTACGTCTTCCACCTCGCCGCCCGAAACATCATCGCCAGCACGAAGAACCCCCGCGACGACTTCGCGACGAACATCGGCGGCACCCTGAACGTCCTCCTCGCCGCCCGATCGGCCGGCGTCCGCCGGGTCGTCTACACGGGTTCCACCTCCGTCTACGGCAACCCGCGCTCGATCCCGATCAACGAGGACGACGCCATCGTCCCCTTGAGCCCGTACGCCGTCAGCAAGCTCGCCGGCGAGCACTACTGCATCGCCTTCTACGAGAGCTACGGCCTGCCGGTCTGCCGTCGTCCGCTACTCGAACGTCTACGGGATCGGCCAGCGCCCCGACAACCCGTACTGCGGCGTGGTCGCCAAGTTCTTCGATGCCGCTCTCGCCGGCCGGCCGCTCCAGATCCACGGCGACGGCCAGCAGACCCGCGACTTCACGTACATCGACGACGCCGTCGAGGCGACGCTCCGGGCGGCCATCGCACCCGCGGGCCGAAGGGCGAGGTCTTCAACGTCGGGACCGGGATCGAGACGACCATCAACGACCTCGCCCGCATGGTCGGCGAGGCCGTCGAGCGGCCGCGTCGAGGTCGTCCACGTCGACCGCCGGGACATCGACAACATCCGGCGCCGGGTCGTCTCCATCGAGAAGGCCCGCCGGATGCTGCGCTGGTCGCCTCAGGTCACCCTCGCCGAGGGGCTACGACGAACGGCGGCCTGGATGCGGGGACGAGCCGAGGAAAGGCCGCTCGCCCGGGTCCCGGCGCCGAGCGGTCCGGAGGGGATCCGCTAGTGATATGAGCTGCTAGATCCGGGTCGTGCTCCAGTAGCGCTCCGCGAAGCCCGGCACCCCGCCGAGCTCGGCGACCTTCAGGCCGAAGGCTCGAACCGCCTCCGCCATCGGCCGGAGCCCGCCGAAGAGCCCCTCGAGCTGACTCTCGTAGAGGGCGATGCCCCGGATCTTCCGTTCCAGCTGATCGCCGATCTCGGCGAACTCGGGCGAGAGGGAGACGTCGGCCGGCAACTCGCCAAAGAAGCCGTCGCCGAGGTCCTCGAGCTGGCCGAACCCCGACCACCACGCGTACGGGAAGTCCTCGTAGAAGGTGACGATGCCGGCCCAGTCGGGGCCCGGCATGATCCAGGCCCGCGGCTCGGCGAGGAGCGCCATCCCGACCGCCCGGACGAGGCGATGGTCGACGTGGCCGCCGACGCCGAGGGGGAAGTAGACCCGCTGCGGTTCGAGCCGCAGGATCTCGCGGCGGAGGAGCTCGATCGGCGGCGAGTCGCCGTCCCGCGGCAGCCCGAAGAGCTCGGCGTCCCCCTCGTAGCCGCGGAAGACGGCGTCGGGCAGGTCCAGGAAGACGACGGAGGCCTCGGCGAAGTAGGCGAATCGCTCGTCCTCGAGCCGCCGCCGAGCCATGATGTCGCCGGCGCTCGCCGCCTGGACGATCTCGGTGCCGAGGACGGCGCCCTGGGTCGGCAGCTCGTCGATGACGAGCTGGCCGGCGAGAGACTCGTTCCGGATGCTCGCCCGGCGGTACCAGGACGCTCGCTGCCAGAAGCGCTTCGCGGCGGTATCGGCGTCGGCCTGGGTCGCCTCGAGCCGATCCGGGTCGGCCGCCCAGGGCGGTGGCGCCTCGGCCTCGCCGAGGAGCGGGACGTCGGCCGCCAGGTGGGCTCGATTGAACGCCTCCGTCGCCGGCCAGAGGGCCTTCGTCCCGAAGCCGAGCGCCTCGCGCTGGTACGGCGTCAGCCCGTTCGCCTCCCCGGAGCCGGAGTAGACGGTGAGGATCGTGACGTTCTGGCCGAGCTCGCGGAGGCTGGCGATGAGACCGCCGCAGGAGAGGGCCGCGTCGTCGGGATGGGGGGCGACGAAGACGTGGGTCATGGCGGCCGAGTATACCGGCGCCCCTGGCCGGTCCGTGGCGAGCCGCGGTCCGTCACCGGCCCGCATCGCCCCGCAGCGCGCCCTCCGCGAGGCACGACCGCCTCAGACGCCCTCAGCCCGGGAAGCCCCCCTCCCCGATGAGCGGGACGAAGACGCAGGGGCCGTCGGACGTCTCCTGCCACTCGTCGCCCCGGCGCACGACGAGCATGAGCTCCTGGTGCGTTCGCGGACCGACCGGGATGACGAGCCGTCCGCCGTCCGGGTCGAGCTGCTCTCGCAGGGCTTCCGGAATCCGCGGCGCCGCGGCGGTGACGATGATCCGCGGCCAGGGCGCCCCCTCCGGGTCACCGAGGCTCCCGTCGCCGACCCGGATCTCGACGAAGCGACCATAGCCGAGCCGCTCGAGGCGCTCCCGGGCCTCGGCCGCGAGCTCGGCCTGGCGTTCGTAGGAGACGACCGAGCAGCCGAGGTGGGCGAGGATGGCCGCCTGGTAGCCCGAACCCGTCCCAATCTCGAGAACCCGGTCCCCCGGACGAACGGCAAGGAGCTCGGTCATCCGAGCCACGATGTACGGCTGGCTGATGGTCTGGCCGTGGGCGATCGGGAGGGCCTCGTCGGCGTAGGCGTAGCGACGCGCCCAGTCGGGGACGAACTCCTCGCGCGGGACCTCGGCCATCGCCTGCAAGACCCGGGGATCGGCGATGCCCCGAAGGCGGAGCTGGTACTCGATCATGTCCGCCCGGGCCTGGTCGAGCGACGGTCGTGGGCCGTTCACGCAACGAGGATACGCCCCCAGGGGCGCCGCCCGGCGCGTGCTTTGGGCTCGACCCCCGTCAGGGCGACGGCGAGGGGCTCGGCTCGGCTGTGGGTGTCGCCGTCGGTGCCGCTGTCGGTGTCGCCGAGGGGGCGGCCGAAGGAGCGGCCGACGCGGTCGGGCTCGGGCTCGCCAGCGGCGTCGGGCTCGACGGCGGGCTGACCGTCGGCGAGGGCGAGCCGGCAGGCGAACTCGTCGGGGTCGCCGTGGCGTCCGTCGCCGTTGGCGTCGGGAGCGGCGTCGGGCTCGGCAGCGGCGTCACCAGGCCGCCCGTGCCGAAGACGATGGCGTAGACGAGAAGGCCGGCGAAGAAGACGATGGCGGCGACGACGAAGATCGCCGAGGGCCGATCGCCGGTGGGAACGGCAGGCCCGCTCGAACCACCGGTCGGCGCGATCACGGTCGGTCGGGCGATCACGGTCGGACGCCGGACGCTGGACGCGGTCGGTCATCGACTCCCTTCTCCGTGGGAAGCTTCGATCGGGAAGGCGCGCGCCACCCGTCGGGGCGCCGGGCCAGTGTATCGAACCCGGGATGCTGCGCGGAGGGGGTCGACCCGGGCGTCGCCAGCGCTGCCCCGTCCGCCGTGCCGCCTTCCCGGACCGGCCCGCTCTCCCCTCCTCCCTCGCTCCTACGCCCGCCGCACCGCCGGCACGACCAAGCCGGCCACCCCGGCTCCGAAGGTCATGAGCCCCGAGACGACGAGAACCGGCCCCAGCCCGACGAGCTCGACGAGCACCCCGGCGCCGCCCATGGCCAGGGTCATCGCCCCGAAGACGAGGGCGAACCGAAAGCCGACGACCCGGCCCATGAGCTCGGCCGGGGTCCGCTCCTGGAAGAGCGTCTGGCTCGGGATGACGTAGACCATGTTCGCCACCCCGACCCCGACCATGAGCCCGATGGCCGTCGGCAGATTCCCGGTGAAGGCAAGGGCGGCCGTGCAGATCCCCGCCGCGGCGTAGCCGATGATGACGAGCGTTCCCTTCGCCAGTCGCGCCCCGACGAGGCCGAGAAGAAAGCCCCCGGCCAAGTTGCCGACCCCGATCCCCGTCTCGAGAAAGCCGTAGATGGCCGTCGGCTCGAAGTCCGTGCCCGTGATCGCGTCGCGGGCGTAGAGCGGGGCGACGGTGAGGAGCATCCCGGCCGTGAGCTGGCCCACGACCCCCTGGAGCGTGTTGGCGAGGAGAACGGTCTCGCGGCGCAGGAACTGCCAGCCGGCTCGCAGCTCGGCCACGAACCCCGGGCGACCGTCGCTCGAGGCCGATCGCGCCAGGGGCGTGACCTGAATCATCGCCAGCAGGACCGCCGAGACGACGTACGTACCCGCGTCGACCCAGAAAGCGAGGGGGAGAGCTGCTCCGAGCAGGGCGACGAAGATCCCGGCCAAGGGATAGCCGACGATGTCGGCGATCGTCTCCCCGACCCAGGTCGCCGAGTTCGCCGCCATGAGCTCGTCGCGGCGGACGATCCTCGGGATGATCGCCGTCCGTGCCGGACGGAAGAAGACGGAGATCGCCGTCACGAGGAAGACGAGCGGGTAGACGAGGAGGATGTTCGTGACCGCGGCCAGGGGAACGAGGACGATGACGGCCGCCCGAAGGAGATCCGCGACGATCATGACCTCCCGGTGCTCCCACCGGTCGACGAAGGTCCCGGCCACCGGGCCGAGGAGGAGGTTCGGGAGGGTGGCGGCGACGAAGACGAGGCCGACCGCCGCCGGGGAGTTCGTCAGCCCGAGGACGAGGAAGACGAGGGCGACCTGGTGGATGCGGTCGCCGAAGAGGCTGATGAGCTGGCCGGCCCAGAGGGCGGAGAAGCCGCCGTTCAGGGCGAGGCGGACGTAGGGGTGGGCGCGGAGGCGGCGAACGAGCCGTTGGGCGGCCGTCTCCCGGGGAGCGACGAGCACGCCGACGGCGGTAAGTGCCGCGTAGGGGGCCACGCCCTCCGAGCCCGGCTCGTCCGGACCGGGCAGGCTGACGACGGCCGGGGAGGCAAGGCCGGGTCCGCTCCCGGCCAGGACGAGGGGCCGCTCGAGGGCGGACGCCTCGGCGAGTCCTGAGCTCAGGCCCGTGGCCGGGCGAACCGGGCGACCCTCGACGACGGCCTCGACGGCTCGACCGGGCCGCGCGACGCCGGCCAGCCCGACGACCGTGCCCTCGGGCGCCGCCTCGGCCTCGAGGGCGAGTTCGGGTTTTCCACCGCGGAGGACGGCGGCGAAGGCGAAGAAGGCGAGCCCCGCCCCGAGGAAGAGGTCGCCGATCGAGGCGACGCCCTGGAACGGCGGCACCGGCAGCGGGATGAGGTCGATGAGGGGGCCGGCCCGGAGGATGAAGTCGCCCGGCAGCTCGGGTCCGATGAGGGAGTAGAAGGGCGAGGTGACGTCCTCGGGTCGAAGGCCGGCCGCCCGCAGGCTCGGCTCGTAGATCGGCATCGAGCCGCCGTTCATGACGATGGCGGCCATGTTGGCGAGGCTCCCGACGAAGGCGAGGGAGATGCCCGGGTGCCGGCGATTTACCCAGAGGCCGGCCAGCAGGAGGGCGTAGGCCGAGGCGAAGAGCGGGAGACGGAGCGCGTCCGCCCACTCGATCCCCCGGACGATGACCAGCTCGGTCCCGAAGCGGACGAGGACGGCGAGGAAGAGGAGGCCGATCCAGCGGAGCCTGACGCGGAGCAGGTTGTCGAGGCGACCGCCCGCCAGGAGCCCGGCCAGGAGACCGAGCGCGATGCCGCCGATGAGCACGGCTCAGGACGGCGGCGCGGCGGTCGAGGTGGGTGGCGACGCCGCCTGGCTGAGGCGGCCGGCAGCCTGGGCGAGGAGGGGGATGGGTCGCGGCTCGACGGTAGGCCGGCCGGGATCCGGCAGCCCTTCGGCCCACCGGGTTCGGACGAAGGCGTCGACGACCTCGGGATCGAACTGGATCCCGGAGAACTTCCGGAGCTCGGCGATGGCCTGCTCGGGGGTGAGCGGGGTGAGCCGGTACGGCCGGGCCGCCGTCATCGCTTCGAAGGCGTCGGCCACGTGGAGGATCCGGGCCAGCTTCGGGATCTCGTGGCCGATGAGGCGGTCGGGGTAACCCGAGCCGTTGTACCACTCGTGGTGGTGACGGATGATCGGCAGCTCGCGGGCGAGTTTGGCGACCGGCTTGATGATCTGCTCGCCGAGGACCGGATGGGCGTTCATGATCGTCCGCTCCTCGCGGGTCAGCCGATCCTGCTTGAGGAGGACGCGGTCCGGGACCCCGATCTTGCCGACGTCGTGGAGGAGGCCGCCCCACTCGAGGGCCTCGAGCTCGACCTCGCTGACCCGCATCTCGCGGCCGATGTCGACGGCGATCTCCTTGACCCGCCAGCTGTGGCGGCTCGTGAAGGGGTCGCGCTTGTCGACGGCCTCGGCCAGGGCGCCGATGGTCTGGGTGAACATCTCCCGCATCTCGACGAACTTCTGGTACGCGACGCGGGTCGTGTAGAGGGGCAGGGCGAAGAGGAGGGTCGCCCACCAGCCGGAGGGGAGGGAGAAGGTGCGGGCCATGAGCCAGGCGACGGGGGCGAGGGCGAGGAGGTTGACGGCAAACCCTCGGGCATCCCCGACGACGACCTCCCTCACGCTCCTCCCAAACCGCAGCGCCACGATGATCGCGGCAGGGATGCAGATTGACGAAGAACACAATGCACCGAGCATGTGGCCGCGCAAGTCATCCAGTGAAGATCGGCTCCAGGCCCCATCTGGCTCGCCATGATCCATCCCGCCTGCCAGTTGCTGGAATGACTACTGCCGCGTGGTTGGCCAGAGTTCCGTACCAAGGAACCTGCGCCCCTT
Organism: Chloroflexota bacterium; assembly: GCA_026004015.1. Lineage (GTDB taxonomy): Bacteria > Chloroflexota > Limnocylindria > Limnocylindrales > CSP1-4 > BPIH01. Next base: position 110,398 of record BPIH01000004.1, read on the forward strand.
AGTCTCACGTAACTCAGTCGTGCCGAGGCAGCTACCCACACCGGCAGCGGGTCCGCCGAGATTCGTCGCCGCCAGAACCGGAGCGAAGAACACCGACAGCATGAGCCCACGGGGCATTCGCACCGGCAGGGCCGAGCGCGAAGAGGGTGAGAAGCGTCCAGAAGAGGATGCCCCCAGGATATCTATGGACGAGGCCCGGCCAGCCCGTCGACTTCGATTGCAATGGCGGGGTCCACGGGGAAAACGAAACTCGCGACGGCGAGCGACATGCCGCCCGCCGCCACGAGTCCCGCAACGAAGATCTTCAAGGACCTGGGCATCCCGCCCTCGTGTGCCGATCACGTCCACTTTGGGACTGTAGCCGTTCCCGGCCCTCGGCGGAATGGGACGATCGTACCTCAGAAGCCCTTGAAGGAGGCGCCGCCCGCGAAGGCGGCTGCTAGCAGGGTGCCTACAGCTCCGAGGACGCGCACGATGCGACGAAACATCGTCGACCTCCTCGCGAACTCACCAGCCCTTGGATGCCAGATTCCGCGTGCACGCTCGTACCTCCTGGCGGCCTTCGTGTGCGGGGAGCACACGAAAACCGACCTGACTGCAATGAGCCGGTCGGTTGCACTACTCGCTCGACCGCACCCTAAGTGCCCAATTCAGGTGCGGCTTCCGCGCGTCCGAGCGTTGCCCCCAGTACCCGAGTACTAGGGGGATGCGGGACTATAGGCGGACGAAACCATTACGGGCAATACCGCAGCCTACCTATCCACACTTCTCTGATGCTCTCTGCGCTAGAGCGACTCCAAGGGCGGCGGTTCGATGCCCAGTTCGCGTCGCACCGCAGCGGCATAGTGGGCGTATTGCTCAGCAGCGGCCAGATGGGCCCCGGCGAGGCGGTAGAGACGGACGAGACCGAGCTCGATCTGATCGGCCTCCGGGTCGATCTCCAGCGCTCTTCTGGCGATGATGATGCCCTTGCTGTAGAGCCGACGGTCGATGGCGGCCTGAACGGAGCGCTCCGCGATCTCGAGCACTGCAGCATGGAGAGAATCCCGGAAGGCCAACGCCCACTCTTCATAGGCGAAGTCCAAGGCGAAGGTACCCCGATACTCCCCAAGGAGGGTCTCCACGCGTTCGAGATCCAGGTCTCGGGTGAGCTCCTGGGTCAAGCGCCGGGCGCGCCGACTTCGACTCTCTACGAGGTCGCCGTCGAGCCACACGACCTCTCCGCTGTTCAGGATGTAGGCGGGCGAGGTGTCTTCGTCGTACGTCGGGTCGATCAAACGCCGCAGGAAGTAGAGGGTCTGGTTGAGGGAGTTAACGGCATCCTCCGGCGCGTGTTCGGGCCAGAGGGCATCGATGACCTGGTCCCGCGCTACCCGCCACTCGGGCCGCGACAGTAGGAAGCAAAGGAGCGCCAGTGGCTTGCGGCGGATCCGTGCGCCCTGGATCGTGCGATCGCCGACGTGGATCTCTACGCTGCCGAGGTCATCGACGAAGACGGGCGTGGCCAGCCGCTTTGCCAGGCCCCGACCCAGCTGAGGGTCGGCGTGAGGGCCGCGGAGGGACCGAGCCAGCGCCCGCAGGCGCGGGACGTCCTCGAGATCGCCGACTCGATCGAGGATCCGGCCGGCAGCAGCTCGCAGGGCTGGGTCGCTGGTCTCGATGGCGCGACGGAGTGCCGGGCGCCAGCGATCGGGGCGCAGTTCCGCTTCGCGCTCGACGACGGTCGCGGGCCTGCGTCAGGTCCGGACACGAGGTTGTCCACCATCACCTCGGCTAGACTGAGACCATGGCACGATCGTTCGTCAGCCAACGGCTGATGACCGGCTCAGGGCCTGGGGTCCATCCAGGGCCGCCAGGAGGAGCCGACAGTAGTTGGACCAGATACCGCGCAGACTGCAGCTCTCGCCAATCCTGCACGCCGCGGTCGAGCGCTGCCCGGCTGTCGTCTCCGCGCAGCAAAGCGAGTGCGCCATCAGGGCGGCAGTGGTGCTCTTTGCCCGGGTTGTAAGTCACGCTCCGTGAGTGAGCTCTGCTGCTGACGAGCCGCTCTCGATCAGCTGTCCCGTTCGCAGCGAAGCCACAGTCTGCCGGTCGCCACATCTCGCGGATCGGGGCGACCCTTTGCAGAGTGGCTCGGCTTCCGCTCAGGTACGCGCGCCGCCTCTGCTTCGTCCCAGCGCGACTGTGAAGCTCGGCCGCCTCGATGAGCACGTCCGCACGAACGGTGACCTGCGGGTACTTGGCAAGCTTCTGCGAGGTGTTCGAGCGCCTCGGGATGTGTCCGAGGTGGGCCTCGGCCCACGCCCGCATCGCTAGCACGTTTGCGCTCTCAGGGGCTCGCCGCCTCCGCGGATCAGCGCATGCTCCGCTTCGTCGGCGATGCGAGCAGCTCGCGGATCTGTCCCATGGGCCGAAGCATCGACATCAGGTTGTTGAGGCTGATCCCGAGATACCGCGGCATGTCGGACTGCGCGGTGGCGTCGGCCATGCCGCTCCATGAGCTGCAGCCGCGACGAGATCCATGGATGCCGCGGCAGGCGTCGATCAACCGCCAGTGCCTGTCTGCGAGCCACTGTAGTGCCGGTCCTCGCTCCGTTGGAGGACGTCCGCTAGCGTCAGCGCGCCTCCTCGATGGCGCCGGTGGCGAAGGCGAGGGTCATGAGGTTGGCCAGGGCGGCGTCGTGGAGTTCGGGGGGCGCCTGCGACACTGCGGATCGGGCACGGGCGAGGGCACCTTCCGTGTCGTTCCGGTTGAAGTCGAGACGCGAGCGGACGATGTCGAGGGCCACGCATCCCTCCCCGCCGCTCAGGTAGCGCTCGGCGAAGGCGTAGTCGCCGGACGCCATGATGTCCTGAAGGGCCCCCTCGGCGACCCGCCGCGCCGCGTCGTGATCACCGCCCGCCGCGTAGTGGTGACAGGCGAGGCGCCACTCCGACCCCTCGACGTGCCGGGCGACCCGCTGGTGGATGGCGGCGACGCCAGCCTGGCCCACCTCGCGGCTCAATCTCGTCAGCAGGAAGTCGGCTACGAGCGGGTGGTACCGCTGCGGCTGGCGGCCATCGGCGAGGGGCGACAAGAGGCCCGCCCGCGTCGCGGCCTCGAGCAGCTCCTCCGCCTCCTCGATCGGACGCACGCTCGCCACGGCGGCCAGCTCCGGCTCGACCCGGAGGAGGACGGCCGTCTCCATGAGAAACCGCTGGAGGTCGGGATCGAGGACCCCGACCACCTCCTCGGCCAGGTAGTCGTAGAGCTCCGACTTCCCGCCGCTCAGACCGTCGATGAACGACCGCGCCTCGGCGGGCGTTCGGTCCCGAATGGCCGCCTCGACGAGCTGCAGCGACGCCGCCCAGCCCTCGGTGCGCTCGTACAGCGCGGCGACGAGATCCCGGGCCAGGGGCCGCCGGTAGCTCTCGCGGAAGAGTCGATCCGTCTCTTCGAGACTGAAGCGCAGATCGTCCGTCGACAGCTCGGCCAGCTGGTCGTGCGTCCGGAGCCTCGCGAGCGGCAGCTTCGGTCGACGCCGACTCGAGATGACGACGGTGACCCCCGGCGGGACCCGTCGGACGATCTGGCGCACGATGGCTCGGATGTCGGGGATGTCGTCGACGACGTGGTAGTCGTCGACGATGAGGACCGTCGGCCGCTGGCCCAGGACCTCGAGCTCCCGGATGAAGACGTCGACGATGGCCTCCATCGTCAGCCCGGCCGCCGAGACGTCGCTGATGAGGTCGGCGGTGATCGGGGCGAAGGTCGGCTCGCAGGCCCGGCCCGCCGCGACGAGGTAGCGGAGGAAGGTGATCCAGTCACGGTCGCCGTCGTCGAGTCGGTACCAGGCGGTGCGGAGCGAGGTCCGCCGCGCCCAGTCAGCGAGGAGGGTCGTCTTGCCATACCCGGCCTCGGCGGCCACGACGATGACCCGACGTCCCGCAGCGACCTCGAGCCAGTCGAGGAGGCGGTCGCGGCGGAGCGTCCCGTCCGGGAGGGACGGCGGCTCGACCTTGTAGGCACTGATCGGGACGCCCCTCACCTCCGACCTGCTCCCCGGTACGAGGTATGTGGCCAAACCGATGGGTCCGGGGCCGACGGCCACGGCCCGAGTCGCAGGATTGCCGGCTCGAGCCGCCTCGGTGGCTGACGGTCCGCGTGGCGTCAACGATAGGCGCCGCGGGGGACGCGAGTCAAAGCTATTCCGGGCCGGCGACTGGCCGTCGCCCGGCGAGACCGTCGGGCCGTGGACCGGCGCGGCAGCGTCTCCCCCGGGGCCGTGTTCAGCCCCCGAGGCAGGAGCGGGTGACGAGGATCTCGGCGCGGTTCGGCGGGTCGTCGAGCGGGGCGGCGGCATGGTCGCATGGTGCCGGCCCCCGCTCATCAGCTGGTTACGTCGTCCAGTGATCTCTGGTCAGGTCCGGAGCGATGGTGCCAGGTGTTGGGGCCCCGGCGAGGCCCGCAGCGCGAGGATCAGTCGGCTTCGTACTCGAAGGCGATCTTGAGGTCGACGTGGTACTCGACGATCTCGCCGTTCTCGACCCTCGCCGTCGACTTCACGACCTCGATGGAGCGGATGTTGCGGACCGTCCGCGACGCCGTCGCGACGGCCTGGCGAGCGGCATCGCTCCAGGACTTCGGGCTCGTGCCGACCATCTCGCGGACGATGATGACGCCCATGGGCTCGCACCTCCTTCGACCGAACTGACGCGTTGAGGCCCCGACCGCGTACAGCGGTGGGCGAATGACCATCGATCGCGCGACCGCGAGCCGCGGCCAGCGGTCAGTGTAGGGGCGGCCGACGATGGGAGGCGCCGTCGAAGCCGCTCTGGGTGGCGATCTCGGGGGCGACCTCGAGGGCCGGCTCGGCTCGGGACGACACGGCCGGCGGCGCGATCGACGCCTCGGTCAGGCCTGGGCGGCCCGGCTCGAGCTCGCTCGGACCCGGTCGAAACAGGTGCTGCAGTAGACCGGTCGGTCCGTACGCGGGCTGAAAGGCACGATCGCCTGGCCACCGCACATGCTGCAGACGGCGGCGTGGTACTCGCGAGGCCCGCCCGGGACCCGGGCGCTCCGGGCTGCCGCCCGGCAGGTGGGACAGCGCTGGGGGACATTCTGCAGCCCCTTGCGGGCGAAGAACGCCTGCTCGCCCGCCGAGAAGACGAACTCCTCGCGGCACTCGCGGCAAACGAGCGTTCGGTCCTCGTACACGGCCCTACGTCCCTCCTCAAAACGCACCGCCCGAGCAAGGTCATCGGGGCACCGAACGCCCCGCGGGTCCCCCTCGAGCCCCTATCCTCGCGGCCCTCGGCTGGCGACCGTCGCCGATCCCGACGGCGGTCCTTCGCTGACGTTCTGGAAGGCGCCGAGCAACGGCGTTCTGCTCGACCCCGGCCCGCCGCGTCTCCCCTCGGCCCATTCCATGGTCCGAGGATAACGGCCGCGTCAAGCCTTCGTGAGGCCCGACGGTCGACGGATGCACGACGGCAGGTCGAGACGGCGGACCCTCGAACGACGCCGCCACTGAGGCGGGCCCGGGCGACGGTGGATGGCGGCCGTCGGCCGGCGCCCGCGACGACGACCGTCGTCTTGGGAACCGTTGCGCATCGTCCGGCGTCTCGGCGCTGATGAACGGTCGATCAGCATCCTTGCCAGCGCGCGCCGTCGGAGGTGCGCCTGTCGCGCGGTCCTGGACGGCGGGTCTCGTCCTGGCCCTAGCGGTCCTCCTCGTCGGCTGCTCCGGCCCCCTCGGCAGTCCGGACGCCTCGTCGCCATCGACCTCGCCGACCCCGTCCGGAGAGGACGAAGCGATCAGCCATCCGACCGGAGCGAGCGATCTCATCCTCCGCGAGGAGGTCGGCGGCGGCTTCGTGCCGATCGGGTTCTTCGCCACCCAGGCCCCCTTCTTCTCCCTCTACGGCGACGGGACCGTCATCTACCGGGACGAGACAGCCCCGCTGCCCGAGCCGGGACCCGACGGCATCGTCCGCGGTCATCCCTTCCGGCGGGCGCGGCTTGCGGAAGCGCAGGTCCAGGAGTTGCTCCGTTTCGCCCTCACCGAAGGCGGCCTGGGCATCGCCCGGGAGCGCTACGACGCCCCGAACGTCGCCGACGCCCCGACGACGACCTTCGTCATCCGGGCGGGGGGCCTCGACAAGACGGTCTCGGTCTACGCCCTCGGGCTCGAGACGCCCGAGTCGGCCGACGCCCTCGCTCGGCGCGCCTTCCTCCGCCTCGACGAGCGGCTCCGCGGGCTCATCAGCAGCGGCAGCCTCGGCGGCGACGTCTGGCACCCCGATCGGTGGCGGGGCACGCTCAGCGAGGCCACGCCGGTCGGCGCACCCGTCCCCTGGCCGTGGTCGGACGTCGCCCCCGCCGACTTTGTCGCAGATCCGGCCAGCAACGTCTGGCTGCCGCGCCGAACGATGACGTCGACAGAGGTCGAGGTACTCGGGCTCGAGGACATCGAAGGCGGCTTCCACGGGCTCGAGCTCGCCGGACCCGACGGCAAGGTGTACGTCTTCGGCCTCCGACCCTTGCTGCCCGACGAGACGGGGTGAGCCAGGAGGGGACGGTCAGCCCCGTGGGGCGGTGTCGTCCACGGCGTGGGGCGGCGTGGCCTAACTGAAGGTCTCGGCGTAGCGGTCGCCGACGGCGGCGCTGTAGAAGCGGGTCTGGCGCTTCTTGAACATGAGCTTGAGACGCCCGGTGGGCCCGTTGCGATGCTTCGCCAGGTGGACATTGATCTCCTCGACCTCGCTGTCGGGATCGTCCTGGCCCCGATCGCGCTCCCGCCAGAGGAAGATGACGAGATCGGAGTCCTGCTCGATGGCGCCCGACTCGCGGAGATCCGAAAGTCGCGGCTCCTTCGACTCCCGCATCTCGGGCTGGCGCGAGAGCTGAGAGAGGGCGATGACGGGCACCGACAGCTCCCGGGCGAGAGCCTTGAGGCCCCGCGAGATCTCGGAGACCTCCTGGACCCGGTTCGCGTCTCGGGAGACGTTCGTGGCCTGCATGAGCTGGAGGTAGTCGACGATGACGAGGTCGAGCCCGGCCTCGGCTTGGAGGCGGCGGGCCTTCGTCCGGAGCTCCATGGTGCTGATGTTCGGCGTGTCGTCGATGTAGATCCGGGCCTCGGAGAGCTGGGTCATCGCGTTCGCCACCCGGGTGAAGTCGAGATCCTCGAGGAAGCCCGTGCGGAGGCGCTGGGAATCGATGTCGCCAACCGAGGAGAGGAGCCGGAGGACGAGCTGCTCCTTGCTCATCTCGAGGCTGAAGATCCCGACGCTCTTGCCGTCCCGGACGGCGGCGTGCTCGGCGATGTTGAGGGCGAAGCTCGTCTTGCCGACCGACGGTCGGGCGGCGACGACGATGAGGTCGCTCTTCTGGAAGCCCGTCGTCAGGACGTCGAGGTCGGCGAAGCCGGAGCGGATGCCGCTGATCTCGCCGCGGTGGGAGTGGAGGAAGTCGAGCCGATCGAAGGCTTCGTGGAGGAGCGTTCGGAGGGGGTGGAAGCCGGCGTGGACGCGGCGCTCGGAGACGGCAAAGAGCTCCGCCTCGGCTCGGTCGACGGCCTCCTGGATGTCGGGCGGATCTTCGTAGCCGATGCCGGCGATCTTGCCGGCGGCCGCGATGAGGTTCCGGAGGACGGCCTTCCGCTCGACGATCCGGGCGTACTGGACGGCGTGGACGGCCGTCGGGGTCTGGTTCGCCAGGCTCGAGAGGTAGGTCCGCCCGCCGACGGCGTCGAGCTCGCCACGCCGCTCGAGGGCCTCGGCGACGGTGACGATGTCGATCGGCTCCCGCCGCTCGAAGAGCTCGAGCATGGCGGCGTAGATCTGGCCGTTGGCGGCCCGATAGAAGTCCTCGGGCCGCAGGAACTCGGCGACCTCGACGATGGCGTCCTTGTCGATGAGGATCGAGCCGAGGACGGACTGCTCGGCCTCGACGCTTTGCGGCGGCAGGCGGTCGATCATGACTCCACGATCCCGTTCGAACGTGACAGCTTCGGTGGCGCGTCGGTGGCCGCGGATCGCCAGGCGTTCGCGATCCGGGCCGTCTCTAACTGTCGCCCGATGTCGGCGTCGGCGGGAGGGGGTTATCGACGGAATCGATCCACGACTTCGACGGGTGGCTGTGGATCGTGTTGACAGCCTGGCGGGAAGCGGTCTTCAGTCGAGGCGGCGGATGACCCCGATGAGCTTGCCCTGGATCCGGACGTCGTCGTAGTACTGGGGCGGGTAGTTCGGGTTCGCCGGCTGGAGGCGGATCCGGTTCTTCTCCCGGTAGAACCGCTTCAGGGTGACGGAGTTCTCCTCGACCTGGGCGACGACGATGTCGCCGTCCCGGGCGGTGGATTGCGGGCGGATGACGACGTAGTCGCCGTCCATGATGGCGGCGTCGATCATCGAGTCGCCACGAACCCGGAGGACGTAGGCATCGCCCGAGGGGGCGATGACGTCCGGTACGGCGAGGGTCTCCGAGGCATCTTGATATGCCTCGATGGGACCGCCGGCGGCGATTTCGCCGATGATCGGGAGGGCATGGGCCGGTTCGGCCGCCACCGACTGCGGCACGAGCTCCGAGGCGAGCCCGAGGCGGAGGGCGGCGGTCGGGGTGAGGCGGATCGCCCGGGACTGGGCGGCGCCCCGCTCGAGGTAGCCCTCGCGCTCGAGGACAAGGAGGTGGTGGTGGACGGCCGACGTCGAGGCGAGGCCGACCGCCCGGGCGATCTCGCGGACCGAGGGCGGGTAGCCACGAGCCCGGATCGTGGCCGCGATGTAGTCGATGATCTTTCGCTTCCGTTCGGCGTCGTGCCTGGTCACCGGCGCCTCCTTTCGCGGCCCATGATACCGAACAGACGTTCGATGTCAAGTCCAGACGCGGCGGCCGCCCACTTGTGATCACCCTGCGGTGACCGTCGGCCGCTCCCGGTCGGCGGGCGTGACCGCGGCTTCTGGCCAGCGTGCGGCAGCCTGCTAGACTGTGCGGGCCGTCGAGGGCGGAAGGCGGTTCTCCGAGCGGCCGTCCGTCCCCCCGGCGACCCCCGCCGTCCGATCGACCCGTACCGAGTCACGAGCGCACCCTCCCAGACCGACGATGCGAGTTCGACCCACCATTCCCCGTCGCCGGGGCCGGAGTACGGTCACCCGGCTCCTGGCCGCGCTCGCCTTCCTGCCGGCCGCGACCCGCGGCCAGCTCTACGCTCGGCTGCTCTGGGGGCTCGCGCGCGACGAGCGAGTGCCATGGACCCGGAAGGGCGTCCTGGCGGCGGCGGCCGGCTACGTCCTCCTCGGGCGGGATCTCGTCGCCGACGAGATCCCCGTCGTCGGGGCGATCGACGACCTCGTGGCCGTCTTCCTCGCCCTCGATCTCTTCCTCGACGGCGTCCCGGACGCGGTGCTCGACGAGCACCTGGCGGCCGTCGGCCTCGACCGTCGGACCTTCGAGGCCGACGTGGCCCAGGTCCGTCGCTTCGTCCCGGGTCCGATCCGGCGACTCGCCAGGCTCGTGCCGCGGGCCGTCGGCGGGATCCTCCCGGCCGTGCGTGGGGCGAGCCACGGCTGGTGGGCGCCCCGGCGACGAATTCGGTTGTCATGACAGGTCCGGCCGACCGGCTCCAGCCGGCGGCCGCCACGGAGGGTTGCAGCGCGTGAAGGTCATCCTGACCCAGGACGTTCCCAAGCTCGGCAAGATGGGCGAGATGAAGGTCGTCGCCGACGGCTACGCGACGAACTACCTCATCCCGAAGAAGCTGGCCGTGCCGGCCGCCGGCGGGGCCTACCGCCAGTGGCTCCACGACATCGCTGCCCGCGAGGAGAAGCGACGCCGCGAGCGCGAGGAGGCGGAGATCACGGCCCGGCGGATCGAGAGCACGACCCTGACCATGGGGGTAAAGGTCGGTGAGGCCGGCAAGCTCTACGGCTCCATCACGGCCAAGGACATCGCCGACGCCCTTGGTCGGCGAGGGATCGTCGTCGATCGCCACAAGATCGAGCTCGAGGAGCCGCTCAAGGCCCTCGGCACGTACAAGGTGGCGATCAAGGTCTACCCGGGCATGACGCCCGAGGTCACGGTCGTCGTCGAGCCGAAGGGATAGTCGGAGAGCGGAAGGGCTAGTCGGAGCCGGCCGGCCGACGAGGAGCCCGCACCCCGACGTCAGAAGGCGACGAAGCCGATCCCGATCGCCCAGATCGCGTAGGCGCAGGTCGCGATGGCGCCCAGGCAAGCGAGCTGGGCGAGCTTCGACATGCCGTCGCGGAAGGCGCTGGCGAGGATGACGAAGAGGAGCGGCTGGACGTCGAGGCTGAACCGATAGCCGAACTGGGTGATGCCGACGTTGCCGTGGGTGACGATCGGGATGAGGGCGAGGCCCGTCCCGATGGCTGCCCAGACGACGCGGGGATCGTCGAGGCGCGCCTTCGCCAGCCAGAGGTAGACGGGGGTCGTGAAAAAGACCGAGAGGCCCCACCAGGAGGGCTGGAGGTACGGCGGCTGGTCGACGTAGTTCCAGCTTCGGAAGAAGATGGCGTAGAGGTTCCGGGGGATGTAGTGGATCGAGAGGATCCCGTGCTCGGCGTAGATCGGGTCCTCGAAGATCCCGGGGATGCGGACGTAGCCCTGGTCGATGGGGGTGCCCCATCGCGCGAGGTTGTAGAGGGCGTAGGCGGCGAGGGGGACGGCGAGCCCGGCGGCGAAGGCGAGGCCGGTGCGAACGGCCGCCCGCGGGTCGTCCGGTCGTCGCGGCGGCCAGCCGAGACCGAGGGCGGCGGCCAGGAAGAAGGGGGCGCTGAGGCCGACGGGGAGGCGGGCGATGGTGGCACAGCCGAGGAGGAGGCCGGCCAGGGCTGGGCCGCGCCGCTCGAGGACGAGGACGAGGGCGGCGAGGCTGAAGAGGACGGCCACGACGTGGGCGAAGTACCAGGCCGAGCCGACTTCGGCGACGTACCAGAGGACGGTGCCGAAGCCGAAGGTGGCGGTCAGCCAGAACCGGGCCCGGCCGACGACCCCGAGCCGGCCGAGGGCGAGCCAGGCGAGTCCCACCGAGAGGCCGCCGAGGACGGCGCTCACGAGCTGCTGATGGATCTCGGTGCCGAAGAGGGCGACGACGGGCAGGAGGGCGACGGCCGGCATCGGCGGATAGGGCACGTACCAGAGGCCGTCGCCGGCCGGGATGAGCTCGTTCAGCCAGGAGGGTGCCTCGGTGACGCCGAGGCGGCCGTGGAGGAAGGCGTCGGCGAGGCGGACGAAGTAGTCGAAGACGTTCCGATCGGGGCTCGTCGTGAAGACGTAGACGGCGATGGCGACCATCGCCCAGACGGCGGCCAGGACGAGGTCCGACCGACGGGGGTCGGCGGTCGGCGCGGCCGTCGCGGTGGCCGGCGGGCCGGCAGCGTCGCTCGGCGGAACGGCGCGTCGCTCGGCGGACTCGAGGGAGCGGATTGGGCTCGGTTTTCCTCCATGGCGCTCGCCCTAGACTAGCGACCGACGCCGCCGGCGGTGGGTCCATCGCCGTCGGCGGTCGGGCCGGGTGGCGGCGCATCGAATGGGCGCGTCCGGAGGTGGCGTGATCGGTCGAAGCGAGGGCAGCCTCGGGCGGTGGGCGCCGGGCTGGATCGATGCCCTTCGGGAGGCGATCTGGCTCGTCGTCGTCGTCCGAGTCGCGCTCTCCGTGTTGGCGGTCTTCGTCGTCGCCGGTGGTGGGGTGCCGGGCCCGTGCCACTTCGAGCTCGCCCGGAACGGCTGGACGACGATCCCGCCCCTCGAGGCCGACGGGCTCGGCCTTCCTCCTCGCCGGGGTCTGGCAGCGCTGGGACGCCTGCTGGTACGCGAAGATCGCGACCTACGGGTACGAGGCCGGCACGAACTCGGTCACCTTCTTCCCGCTGCTCGCCGGCGCTCATGGCGCTCGGTGGCGGCGGTCCTCGGGTCGGTCACGGTGGCGGGGCTCGTCGTCGGCTTCGTGGCGCCTCGTCCTCGGCCTGGCCGTCGTCCACCGGCTCGTCGCCCTCGACGTCGGGCGGTCGGTCGCCTCGCGGACGATCCTCTACCTCCTCGTCTTCCCGAGCGGCTTCTTCCTCCTGGCCCCGTTCACGGAGGCGCTCGTTCCTGGCCGCAGCCGCCGCGGCTCTCTACGGGGCCCGGACGCGGCGCTGGGGGCTCGCCCTCGCGGCCGCGGTCCCTCGCCGGCCTGGCCCGGGCGCCTGGGCGTCCTCCTCGCCGTGCCGCTCGCCTGGGAGGCGGGGCGAGCGACGCTCCTGCCGCCGTGGCGTCGGAGGTCGACACCCGAGTCGGCCGAGTCGCCACCGTCGGGTGGCGAG
>BPIH01000005.1 GCA_026004015.1 Chloroflexota bacterium
GGTCGCCGCCGCCCGGGCCGGCGGCCCCCTCCTCCTCGTCACCCGCGACACGATCCCCTCGGCGACGGCGGCCGAACTCGCCCGCTTGAAGCCCGCCCGGATCGTCATCCTCGGCTCGACCGGGGTCGTCGGCTCGACCGTCGAGTCGAAGCTCCGGAGCTACGCGCCGTCCGTCTCCCGCCTCGCCGGCACCGACCGCTACGCGACGGCGGCGGCGATCAGTGCCGCCACCTTCCCGAGCAGCGGCGTCCCGGTCGCCTACGTCGCCACCGGCCTCAACTACCCCGACGCCCTCGCCGGGTCGGTCGCCGCCGCCCGGGCCGGCGGCCCCCTCCTCCTCGTCACCCGCGACACGATCCCCTCGGCGACGGCGGCCGAACTCGCCCGCTTGAAGCCCGCCCGGATCGTCATCCTCGGCTCGACCGGGGTCGTCGGCTCGACCGTCGAGTCGAAGCTCCGGAGCTACGCGCCGTCCGTCTCCCGCCTCGCCGGCACCGACCGCTACGCGACCGCCGCCGCCATCTCCGCGGCGACCTTCCCGAGCAGCGGCGTCCCGGTCGCCTACGTCGCGACCGCCTGAACTACCCCGACGCCCTCGCCGGGTCGGTCGCCGCCGCCCGGGCCGGCGGCCCCCTCCTCCTCGTCACCCGCGACACGATCCCCTCGGCGACGGCGGCCGAACTCGCCCGCCTCAAGCCCGCCCGGATCGTCATCCTCGGTTCGACCGGGGTCGTGGCCGATGGCACGGCGACGGCCGCCAGAAGCGCGGTCCCTCTAGACCGTCCGGCCCGCATTACGACCGGACAGTGAGCGAAGGGTAGTCATGGAGATCCCATCCTTTCTCAACCAAGAGATCGGGCCGCGACGCGTAGAAGATCTCGGCCGGCCGACGGCCCTTCGTCCGGTAACCGCGGTGCGGCCGCTCGAAGTTGTAGAACCGGAGCCAGGCCTGGAGGTCGGCGTCGATGTCAGCGGCGCTCGCATAGAAGCGGTACCGGAAGGCGACCCGGTAGTGGAGGTGGAGGACCGTCCCCTGGAAGCGCTCGACGAAGGCGTTGAGATCGGGCGAGCGGGGCGGGAGCTTCCGATGGCGGATCCCGAGGGTTCGGCAGCGCTCCCGGAAGGTCCGCCCGAACTCCGGGCCCCCGTCGGTGACGACCTCCCGGACGACGATCCCGGCCTCCTGGTAGACCGGCAGGACGCCATCGCCTCGAGGAAGTCCGCCATCTGGGCTGCCGTCTTGGGGCCGGCCCGGACAGCGGCAAACCCGAAGCTGCAGGCGCCGTCGACGGCGGAGTACTGCCAGACCTTCCCGACCCCCTTGAGGTTGCCGACGTAGAGCGTGTCGAGGAAGAGCTGCTCGCCGACGACGTCCGAGCCGATGTGGGTCGTCCGGGCCCGCTCGATCGCCCGGATCTGGCGGAGGGTCCGCTCGGTGAGGGGTCCGCCCTCGGCGGCCGCGAGCGATTCGGCGGCCGCGAGCCGGGCCGCCCGCCGCGAGAGCCCGGCCCGCCGGAGGACGTTCCCGACCCCGGTGTGGGAGACCCGCCAGCCGCCGTAGCGGGGGAGGGCGAGGGCGTCGGCGATCGAGCGCTCCCCGGCGGTCGGGTGTTCGACCGCGTAGGCGAGGATCGCATCGACGAGCGGGGCGGCGAGGCGGCGATCGGGTCGCTCGGCCGGTCGGGGCTTCGGCCGCAGCCCCGCCTCGCCGTACAGCCGATAGCGGTGGCGGAGCTCATAGAAGCGGCTCCGACTCATCCCGGCTTCTCGACAGGCCTGGACGACCGTGGCCTCGCCCCGCTCAACGCGGTCGATGACAGCTTTCCGGAGCCGTGCCAAACTGTCCTCGGGAGCCATGGGCCAACCTCCTCCGTTCGAGCTGAACGTGACGGTGTGAGTGTGGCTCAGGCTCCCGCTCGTTTCCAGCGCTCCCATCCCAATCTCAGTCACGTGTCCGCCCGTATCGCGGGCAGTACGCTCTAGCCCAATGCGGCGACGGATCGGCGCAACGGCGGAGCGCGTACCGGTACTCGTGGCGAGGTCGAACTGGGAGGAGCACCTGGCTGGTCACGGCCGGGCCGCCCAGCGATGGTCTGTTCCGACCAGCGACCAACCCCTCCACGAGGGCCCGATGCCGAACTGATCCTCGGCTCGACCCGAGTCGTCGGCTACGACGTGGCCCACGCCGTCTTCAGCTCGGTGCCCTGAGTTCATGTTCTGAGCTGCGGCGCCGGATACGAGGTCGCCCAGCCGAAGGGCCGTAGACTGAGGCGATGCAGCGCGGATCCAGCTCGGGAGGCGGCATCTGGGTCGTCCTGCCGACGTACAACGAGGCCGAGAACCTGCCCGCCGATCAGCCGGGCGATCCTGGCCGTCCTTCCCGCAGGCGACGCTCCTCGTCGTCGACGACAACTCGCCCGACGGCACCGGCCGCCTCGCCGACGAGCTCGCCGCCGCCGACCCGCGGATCCGCGTCCGCCACCGGCCCGGCAAGGCCGGCCTCGGGCGGGCCTACCTCGACGGCTTCCGGGTCGCCCTCGCCGGCGGGGCGCGGATCGTCTGCCAGATGGACGCCGACTTCTCCCACGACCCGGCCCTCCTGCCCGAGCTCGTCGCCCCATCGAAGCCGGCGAAGCGGACCTCGTCATCGGCTCCCGCTACACCCGGCGGCCGGGTCGAGGACTGGGGGCTCGGGCGGCGGCTCGTCTCCCGGGGGGCAGCCTCTTCGCCAGGACCGTCCTCGGCCTCGGGCCGCACGATCTCACCGGCGGCTTCAAGGCGTGGCGGGCGGAGACCCTGGCGGCCATTCCCTTCGAGGGCGTCCACTCGGGCGGCTACGTCTTCCAGATCGAGATGACGTATCGGGCCGACCGCCTCGGAGCCCGGATCGTCGAGCGGCCCATCGTCTTCCGCGATCGGCGGGTCGGACGCTCGAAGATGAGCCGCCGGATCATCGCCGAGGCGCTCCTCGTCGTCCTCAAGCTCCGCTGGGACGAGATTCGGGGACGCTCGCCTCGCTGACCCGGGCCCGGTCCGCCCCCGCCGTCTAGATCGGTCGGGCGCTCCCGGCGATCGGCGGGTTCGGGGGTGGCGGTTCGCCCGCCACGAAGCGGACCGGCGTGCCGGTCGGGACGACCTGGATGAAGGTCTGGCCGACGGTCAGCGGGATCGGGCGGCCGCGCCGGTCGAGGAACTCGGTCGGGGCGTCGATGGCCCGCTTCCGCCAGGTGCCCTTGGTGACGACCCGTTCGTCGCCACGTAGGCGACCCCGAGCCGGTGACCTGGGCCTCGAGGCGGTGCTTGTTCGAGCCGTCGTCGAGGGGTCCGAAGCGGACGAACATGATGACGACGTTCTTCGGAGCGACGGCTTCGCCGGTGGCCGCATCGATCTGCACCTTCTCGCCGGTCACCGAGCGGCGGTACGTGTTCGTCGTCCGGTCGTAGGCGTAGCGGATCCGGTTGGCGGGGTAGGGGACCTCGATGGAGCCGCCGACCGGCCGCTCGGCCGGCGGGGCGTCGGGCTCGAAGCGCCAGACCGGCCAGGCGGCTCGTCCTTCGCCCCGACGACCTGCGCCAGGGCCCGGAGGTGCTCGCCGTCGGTGTAGACGTTGTGGGGGGCGGCCGCTCGGGGATCCGCCAGAGGTACCGGCCACCGTAGCGGAACTCGTCGGCGTTGTAGACGAGCTGGCCGCGCCCCTGACGCCGGAGGAGGTCGAGGGCCTGGGGCGAGCCGCCGACGTGGACGTAGACGGCCCGCCACTCCGCCGCCCAGGCGACGAAGTAGTGGCGGGCGCTCCGGACCGGGCCGACGGCGGGCGGGTCGCCCTCCCCGAAGAGGAGCATGTAGCGGGGGATGCCGCCCTCGGCCGGGGCCTGCCAGACGACGGACGGCCTCGGAGAAGCCGGACTGGGGTCGGGCGGGGCGCAGGTCGTCGACCATGACGGCGATCGGATGGCGGGCGGCGAGGGCGGGGTCGACGAGGCGACCGCTCAGCGGGGCGGGGACGAGGACCGGGGGTCGGGGCTCGGGGTCGGCGTCGGGACGGGCGTGGGGCTCGGGGTCGGCGTGGCGGCCGGCGGCGTCGGGGTCGGGAGCGGGGGTGGGGCTCGCCGAGGGACGGGTCGTCGGTGGCGTGCTGGCCGTCGCTCCCGGGACCCCGGCGCCGGGCCGCCACCGATGGCGGCGACGAGGCCCGCCAGGTCGGGGAGGGGACGGCCCGTGGCGGCGGCCGAGAGGAGGACGCCGAGACCGACGAGTCCGCCGAGGAGGACGCGGCGACGCCGAGCAGGCGCGGGCGGCTCATCCAGCGGGGTCCTGGGGCGCCGCCGGCTGGTCGGCGTCGGTGACGGGCGGCCGATCGCTCATCGTGGCGCCCGGAGGATAGCCGACTCCGCCTCGGCAGGGGTACCCTCTCCGTCCGACCCGTGGACCGTGCGACCCGACGTCGTCGACCGCCGGAAGCCACCGAAACGAGGCGAACGATGAACGACCTCGACCAGGACAACCGTTCCCCAGCCGAAGGCACCGAGACCGAGCCGGCACCCCGCCGCGAAGCGCCGGCGGGCGACCGGCCACGCAGCCGCCGGGGTCGCCGGTGGGTCCACGGTCCGCCGGGGCGGTTGCCGGCCGCTCCGACGCCGCCGTCGGCGGCGGGACCGGCGGCTCGACGGCCCGGCCGCGGTACCGCCGGCGACGTCCGGGCCGAGCAGGTCCGGGTCGAGCTCGGGGCCATCGCCCGGGCCGAGGCCGACGAGATCGTCGTCGACAAGGGGGCCCTCGGGGTCGTCGCCCGGGCCGAGCGTCTCCCTTCGGATGGGGTCGCTCGGGGCCGCCTTCGCCCGGAGCGTCCGGATCCGTCAGGGCTTCGCCCGAACCGTCGTCGCCGGCGAGGCGACCGTCGAGCAGGGCGGCGTCCGAACCCTCGTCGCCAACCGGGTCACCCTCGGCCCCCGGAGTCTCGCCGGGATCGTCGTCGCCCGCGGCGTCGACGGCCCCGGGCGGGCGATCCTCGACTGGCGGGGCGCCCTCGTCCTGGCCGCCGCCCTCGTCCTCCTCCGGCTGCTTGGCCGGCGCCCTCGGATCGCGACGAGCCGGCGCCTGAGGGCGAGAGGGCTATACTCGCCGGGGTCCGAGCGCCGACCCCGCGTCGTCCAGTACCCGCCGACGGGCCGGGGCCTTCGCCGCCCATCCCGCCACGACCGACCGAGCAGGAGCACGAACGACACCGGTGATCGATCCCTCCGCCCGCGTCCACCCGACCGCGGATCTCGAGGCCGACGTCAGCGTCGGCCCCGGGACGGCGATCTGGCACCGGGCCCAGATCCGCCGCGGCGCCCGGATCGGCGCCGAGTGCATCGTCGGCCGGGATGCCTTCGTCGACGAGGGCGTCCGGATCGGCGACCGGGTGAAGATCCAGAACGCGGCCCTCGTCTACCACGGCGTGACCGTCGAGGACGGCGTCTTCATCGGCCCGAACGCCATCCTGACGAACGACCGCTACCCGCGGGCGATCACCTCGACCGGCGACCTCGCCCGGGCGGCCGACTGGGAGGTCTCGCCCATCACCCTCCGACGGGGTGCCTCCATCGGGGCCGGGGCGATCGTCGTCGCCGGGGTCGACGTCGGCCGCTTCGCCATGGTCGGGGCGGGGGCGGTCGTGACCCGGAGCGTCCCCGACCACGCCCTCGTCGCTCGGCAACCCGGCCCGCCGCCTCGGCTGGGTCTGCGCCTGCGGGCGACGACTCGTCGACCCGGCCACCGGGGAAGCCGCCCCGGCCGAGCTCGACCCGGGGAGCGAGCTCCGCTGCCCGAGCTGCGAGCGGGGCTACGAGTACGTCCCCGACCCCGAAGCCCTCGTCGAGCGCTCGCCGATCCCGAGCCGGGGAGGCCCCGCGTGATCCCCATCGCCAAGCCCGACTTCGGCCCCGAGGAGATCGCCGCCGTCGGCGAGGTCCTCGGCTCCGGGATGGTGGCCCAGGGCCGGCGCGTCGCCGAGCTCGAGGCCCGCTGGGCGGAGTTCGTCGGGGTCCGCCACGCCGTCGCCTTCTCGAACGGGACGACGGCCCTCATGTCGGTCCTCGCCGGCCTCGGCCTGGGGCCGGGGGACGAGGTCATCACCGTCGCCCACACCTTCGCCGCGACGGCGAACGCGATCCTCTCGACCGGTGCCAGCCCGGTCTTCGTCGACATCGAACCCGACACGTACCTCATCGACGCCGCCCGGATCGAGGCTGCCGTGACCCCCCGGACCCGGGCCATCCTGCCGGTCCACCTCTTCGGCCTCGTCGCCGACATGGACATGATCGAGGCCATCGCCCGCCGCCACGGCCTCGCCGTCGTCGAGGACGCCTGCCAGGCCCACGGGGCGACGTACCGGGGTCGCCGGGCCGGGAGCTTCGGCCACGGGGCCTTCAGCCTCTACGCGACGAAGAACATGACGACGGCCGAGGGCGGCTTCGTCACGACGAACGACGACCGGCTCGCCGACTGGCTCCGCCTCTACCGGAACCAGGGGATGCGGAACCGCTACGAGTTCGAGATCCTCGGCTACAACTTCCGGCTCACCGACCTGGCGGCTGCCATCGGCCTCGTCCAGCTCGCCAAGCTGCCCCGCAACACCGAACGACGGCAGGAGATCGCCGCCCGCTACGACGAGGCCTTCGCCGACCTGCCCGTGGCGTTGCCCGTCGCTCCGCCCGAGCGGACCCACGTCTACCACCAGTACACCCTCCGGGTCGGCCCGCGGCGCGACGAGATCCTCGCCGATCTGCGGGCGAACGGGGTCGGGGCCGACGTCTACTACCCGCTCCCCGTCCATCGCCAGGCCTACATCCAGGAGCGCGGCCTCCACGCCGACCTGCCGGTGACCGACCGGGCCGCCGCCGAGACCCTCTCGTTGCCGATGTACCCCGGCCTCCGTTCCGACGAGCAGGAGCTCGTCATCGAGGCCGTCCGGCGGGCCGTCGAGCGCTTCGGCGGCCTCGACGAGCCGCCCGAGGGTACCGAGCCCGGTGCGGGCGCCGGGGTCGGCGATCGCTCGGCCGCCGAGCCGGTTCCGGGGGCCCGATGGTCGACCCAGTGACCAGGGCCGGGGCGCCCCTTCGGGTCGGCCTTATCGGGCTCGGCTCGATGGGCCGCAACCATCTCCGGATCCTCGCCCGCCGGGCCGATTGCCGGGTCGTCGCCGTCGCCGACCCCGTCGCCGAGGCGCGGGCGAGCGCGGCCGCCGTCGCGCCCGAGGCGTCGCTCTTCGCAGACCCCCTCGCCCTCGTCGCCGAGGTCGAGGTCGACGCCCTCGTCGTCGCCTCCCCGACGACGGCCCACGCCGAGATCGCCCTGACGGCGGTCGAGCGCGCGATCCCGGTCCTCGTCGAGAAGCCCCTGGCGGCGTCCGTCGAGGAGGCGGCCGAGATCCTCCGGGCGAGCCGGAGCCGCGGCGTCCCCGTCGCCGTCGGCCACGTCGAACGCTTCAATCCGGCCGTCCGGGAGCTCGGACGGCGCCTCGCCGACGGCTGGCTCTCGACGATCTACGCCATCACCTCCCGGCGCGCCGGCCCCTTCCCGGCCCGGATCCGGGACGTCGGGGTGACCATCGACCTGGCCACCCACGATGTCGACATCCTCTCCTGGATCGCGGGGGAGCGGCCGGCTCGGGTCTACGCCGAGACGGCCCAGCGGATCCACACCGACCACGAGGACCTCCTCTTCGGCCTCCTCCACTTCCCGTCCGGGGCGACCGGGATGCTCGACGTGAACTGGCTCACCCCGGCCAAGCGCCGCCAGCTCGTCGTCGTCGGCGAGGAGGGGATGTTCGAGCTCGACTACCTCACCCAGCGTCTCACCTTCACCCGGTCCCCCGACGTCGCCCACCCGACCCTCATCCGGGGCTACGCGCCGACCTTCGAGGGCCCTGTCGTCGAGATCCCGGTCGAGGCCGTCGAGCCCCTCGCCGCGGAGCTCGACGCCTTCCTCGAGGTCGTTCGGACGGGTGGGGAGCCGCTCGTCGACGCCGAGGACGGCCTCTGGGCGGTCGCCATCGCCTCGTCCCTCCTCCGAGCGGCGAGCGAACGGCGTCCCGTCGACCTCTCGGACCTGGCAGCGAGGATCGCCACCCGATGACCCATCTCGACGCCCACCCTGACCCTCTGGCGGCGCGGATCGTCCGCCGCCCGAGCCGCAGCGGACCGAGCCTCCTCGGCGGCTCCATCGAGCTCCCGCCCCGGCCCTGCACCCACGAGCCGGCGACCTGGGTCTCGCCGTGGACCGGGGCGGCCGGCACGGTCGGCACGGTGGCCGTCGTGGGGGCTGGCAAGATGGGCCTCCCCCTGGCCGTCCAGTTCGCCAGCCACGGCTGGCGGGTCGTCGCCGTCGACGTCAACCCGGCCGTCGTGGCGGCCATCGAGGCCGGCCGCTCCCACGTGACCGAGGAGCCCGGGCTCGACGAGTTCGTCGCCCGCGAGCGGGCCGCCGGTCGGCTGACCGCCACCACCGACGGGACGGCCGCGGCCCGGAGCGCCGACGTCGTCGTCTTCATCGTCCCGGTCATGCTCGACGACGAGCAGCGGCCGGACTACCGCCACATGGACGCGGCGGTCGAGGCGATCGGGCGCGGGCTGCGGCCGGGGGCCACCGCCATCTTCGAGACGACCCTCCCGGTCGGCGACACCCGACACCGGTACGCGCCCCGCCTGGCCGAGCTGAGCGGCCTCAGCCCGGAGGTCGACCTGTTCGTCGCCTTCTCTCCCGAGCGACTCTACTCGGGGGCGGCCCTCCGGAACCTGGCGACGTACCCGAAGCTCGTCGGCGGCATCGGCGACGCCTCGGGGGAGCGGGCGGCCCGCTTCTACGCCTCCGTCCTCGATGCCGAGATCGTGCTCCTCTCCTCGGCCGAGGCCGCCGAGTTCGCCAAGCTCGCCGACACGACGTACCGGGACGTGAACATCGCTCTCGCCACCGAGTTCGCCCGCTACGCCGAGCGGATCGGGGTCGACATCAGCGAGGTCATCGAGGCGGCCAACAGCCAGCCCTACAGCCACATCCACCAGCCGGGAATCGGCGTCGGTGGCCACTGCATCCCGGTCTACCCCCACTTCCTCCTCGCGAAGGCGCCCGAACTCGAGCTCGTCGCCCTCGCCCGCCGGGTGAACGACGGCGGGGTCGGCCACGCCATCCGCTCGATCGGTCGGGTCCTCGGCGGTCTCGACGGCGAGCCGGTCCTCGTCCTCGGCCTCACCTACCGGCACGGGGTGAAGGAGCTCGCCTATTCGCGGGCGCTCCCCCTCATCGAGCGGCTCCGCTTCCACGGGGCGACGGTTGCCGCCTACGACCCGCTCCTCTCGCCCGAGGAGATCGAGGCCTGCTGCGCGACGCCGTGGCGGTGGGGCGAGCCGGGGCCCTTCCGGGCCATCGTCGTCCAGACCGCCGATCCGCAGTTCCGCACCCTCGACCCGGCCTGGTTCCCCGAGCTCGAGGTCGTCTACGACGGCCGGAATGCCCTCCGCGACCTCGCCTTCCCGGAGGCCGTGACCGTCCTCGGGGTCGGCCTCCCTGCTCGTGGAGGCCGCCTTCGGACCGTCGCCCCTGCCGGCGCCTGAGCCGGCCCGCCCGGGCGTGCGCATCCTCTCCGTCGTCGGCACCCGGCCCCAGCTCATCAAGGCCGCCGCTCTCGGCCCCGCCCTCCGGGCCCGGCACGAGGAGATCTTCGTCGACACCGGTCAGCACTGGGACGACGATCTCGCCGGCGTCTTCTTCGCGGAGCTCGGGCTGCCGCGGCCCGACGTCTCCCTCGGCATCGGCGGCGGCACGGCCAGCGAGCAGGTCGGGCGGATGCTGCTCGCCCTCGACGCCGTCCTCGCCGAGAGGCGGCCCGACGTCGTCCTCGTCTACGGCGACACGAACTCGACCCTCGCCGGCGCTTTGGCGGCCGCCCAGCGGGGGCTCCCCCTCGCCCACGTCGAGGCCGGCCTCCGGAGCTTCGATCGATCGATGCCCGAGGAGATCAACCGGGTCGTCACCGACCACCTCGCCCGCTGGTGCTTCGCTCCCACCGAGACGGCGGTGGCGAACCTCGCTCGGGAAGGGATTCGGGAGGGCGTCCTCCTCGTCGGTGACGTCCTCCAGGATCTCGCCGCCCGGACGATCCCGGAGATCCGGGATCCGGCCGTCCTCGCCGAGATCGGGCGGCGCCTCCTCGGCGGAGGAGCGGCCCTGGCCCCGGGCGGGTATCTGTTCGCGACGGTCCATCGGGCGGCGAACCGCTCGCCGGAGGCGATGCGGCGCTGGCTCGGCCTCCTCGCCGCGGTCGGGCAGCCCGAGCGGCCGGTCGTCCTGCCGCTCCACCCGGGGACCCGGGCGGCGATCGAGGCGGCCGGGTTCGTCATCCCGGATTTGGTCGTCGTCGTCCCGCCGGTCGGCTATCGGACCTCGCTCGCCCTCCAGCTCCACGCCGCCGCCGTCCTGACCGACTCGGGCGGGGTCCAGCGCGAGGCGGCCTGGCTCGGGGTACCGTGCCTCGTCCTCCGCGAAACGACGGAGTGGCGGGAGGCGGTGGAGGGATCGAGGGGTCGGCTCGTCGTCGTCGGGCTCGACGCCCGGCGGGCGGTCGCCGAGCTCGAGCGGCTGGCACCGCCGGATCGGGTGCCGCTCGAAGCCACCGAGCGAGCGGCCCGCCTCGATCTCCGGCCGGCCGGGGCGGCCGAGGCGATCGCCCGGGCTCTCGCCGGCGGGGAGGCCTGACGGTGCGGGTCGTCATGGTCGTCTACAACGACGTCGTGCGCGACGCTCGGGTGCTCCGCGAGGCCCGAACCCTCGTCGAGGCAGGCCACGAGGTCGTCATCGTCGGGCGTCCGGCCGACCCGACCGCGACGGAGGGCGACCGACTCCGGGTCGACGGCATCGACGTCGTCCGGGTGCCCGCCCCCCGTCGGTGGCGGACGGCGTGGCGGCTCGTCGGGCGTCCGCTCCGGGCCGCGGCCGGCGCAGCCGAGCGGGTCGGCCTCCCGGTCCGCTCCGACACCGCGGCCTGGCTCGTCACCTGGTGGCGGGCCATCGGCGGCTGGGCGAGGCGAGCGGCCGCCGAGGCCGGGGCCGCCGACGTTGTCCACGCCCACGACCTGAGCGGTGCCCTCGCCCTCCGCCACGTCCGCCGGATCGTGCCGACGGCGCGCTGGGTGTACGACAGCCACGAAATCCTCCTCGAGTCCCGCTCAGCGGCCCGCCAGCCGGACTGGGCCCGCCGCCTCCTCGCCCGGCTCGAGGCGCAGATCGTCCGCGAGGCGACGGCTGTGGTCACCGTCAACGAGGCCGTGGCCGCCGAGCTCGAGCGTCGCTACGGCCGGAACGGCATCCTCGCCGTCCACAACTGCCCGCCGCGCCAGTCGATCCCTCTTGCCTCACCCCTCCGGGACGCCATCGGCGTCGGGCCCGACGTCCCGATCGTCATCGCCCACGGGTCGTTCGTCCCTGACCGGGGGCTCGCCGAGACCGTCGACGCGCTTCGACAGCCCGGCATGGACGACGTCCACGGCGTCTTCCTCGGCTTCGGGCCGCTCCGGGGTTGGCTCGAGGCGATGGCTCGCGACCCGGGACTGGCGGGTCGCCTCCACGTTCTCGATCCGGTGACGCCCGAGGCGGTCCCGGCCTGGGTCGCCGGCGCCGACGCGGCCGTCATGCCGATCGGCCCCGGGACCCTCAACCACCGCCTCTCGACGCCGAACAAGCTCTTCGAGAGCCTCGCCGCGGGGGTCCCGGTGGTCGCCAGCGCCTTTCCGGCCATGCGCCGGATCCTCCTCGAGGACCCCCTGGGACCCCTCGGTGCCGTCTGCGATCCGACCGATCCCCGGTCCATCGCCGCCGCCATCCGCTCCATCCTCGAGCTTCCGCCTGAGGAACGGGCCGCCCTCCGGGCCCGCTGTCGGCGGTCGGCCCTCGAGCGCTGGAACTGGGAGACCGAAGGGGCGAAGCTCGTCAGGCTCTACGAGCGGCTCGAACGAGCCGGGCCAGGAGCATGAGCGCGCCGGCGACTACCGGGCCCGAGCGCCCGGTGCCGCAACGCCTCGTCATCGTCGCGCCGACGAGCGTCCGCTGGGATTCGCGGACCCATCGGATCGCGGCCTCGGTCGCGGCCCGAGGCCACGACGTCGTCGTCCTCGCTCGGGCCGAGACCGGTCTACCCCTCGAGGAGGATCACCCCGCGGGCTACCGGATCCGCCGGGTCGAGATCGCCGCCGCCGACGGGCTGCCACTCCCAGCGACCGTTCGCCGGGCGATGGCGGCTGCCTGGGCTCGGCGACAGCGGGCCGCCGGGGGATCGCTGGCGGGGGTGCGCGAAGCGGTGGGTGTGGAGCGCCCCGCAGCCGCTCTCCCGGGGCGGGCCGGCCTCGGCGCCGTTCGCCGGGCGGTCGGCGCGGGCATCCGCATCGCCCGGATCGGGCTGACCGTCCGCGCCCAGGCGAACGCCTCGCGCGCCGTCGACCCCGGTGGGGACCTCTACCACGGGATGGCGTACATGGGGATCCCGGTCGCCCTGGCCCTGGCCAGGCGCTGGGGTGCCCCGGTCGTCTATGACGCTCGCGACATCTACCTCGATGCCGGCAACCTCGCCCGCCTCCCGGGGCCGGCGCGGCGGATCGTCGGTGCCCTCGAGCGGCGATGGGCTCGCCGGGCGAGTCGCGTCGTCACCGTGAACGACGGGTACGCGCGGGTCATGGCCGAGCGCTGGTCGATCCCGATGCCGGCCGTCGTCATGAACTGTCCCGATCCGCCCCCCGCCGTCGGCCGGCCGCGCCGCTTCCACGAGGCGCTCGACCTCGAGCCGGAGACGCCCGTCGTCCTCTATCACGGCGGCTTCTCGCCCGACCGCGGGATCGAGCAGCTCATCGAAGCGCTCCCGCTCCTGCCCGGCGCCCACCTCGTCTGCATGGGCTACGGCCGGCTCGAGCCGCTCCTCCGCGCCCGGGCGGCGAGCGACGATCGACTCCACGTCCTCCCGGCGGTCCCGCCGGACGTCCTCCTCGACTGGGTCGCCTCGGCCGACGTCGTCGCGATCCCGATCCAGCCGACGACGCTGAACCACCGGCTGACGACGCCGAACAAGCTCTTCGAGGCCCTCGCGGCCGGGGTCCCGATCGTCGCGGCCGACCTGCCCGGGATGGCACCGATCGTCCGCGAGACCGGGGCCGGGGTCCTCTGCGACCCGACCGATCCGGCCGCCATCGCCGCCGCGATCCGAGCCGTCCTCGAGCTCCCCGAGGCGGAGCGCCGGGCGATCGGCGAGCGGGGCCGGCGGGCGGCCGCGGCCCGCTACAACTGGGCGGCGCAGATGGACGTCCTCCTCGCCGAGTACGGCCGCCTCACCGGCCGGCCGTGGTGAGCGCGCCGGCGGCCCGACCGAAGCGGGCCCTCCTCCTCGTGGCGAACCCGGCCGCCCCGTACTCGCGAGCCCTCCGGGTCGCCCGGACCCTCGCCGCCGAGGGCTTCGAGGTCGAGATCGCCGCCGTCGCCGACCCGGCGCTCCCCGGGGAGGAGCGAGACGGGTCGGTCACGATCCGCCGCTACGAGCCGCGCGGCCCCTGGCGACGCTTCGCCGTCGGCGCGCCCCGCCCGAGCGGCCGCGGCCTCGGGCGCCTCCTCCGCCTCGCCGACGTCGGGGTCCGCGGCCTCGCCTGGCCGGCCCACGTCCGCGGCTGGTGGCAGGCGCTTCGTGCCGAGGCGCCCCCGGCCGACCTCGTCCACGCCTTCGGGATCCTGACGATCCCGATCGCCCTCGAGCTCGCCCGCCGCTCGCGAGCTGCCGGCTTCGCCGGGCGGACGATCTACGACGTCATCGACGTCATTCTCGAATCGAACAACGTGGCGACGGTGCCGACCCCTCTCCTCGCCTGGTACCGGGCCCGGGAACGGGGCTGGGTCCGGCGGGCCGACGCCGTCGTGACCGTCAACGAGCCGATCGCGCGCCACCTCGTCGCCCGCTGGGGTCTGGCGACGCCGCCGACGGTCCTCCTCAACTGCCAACCCCGCTGGGACCCGCCGACCCCGCGGCCGAACCTGATTCGGGAAGCGACCGGCCTGCCCGCCGAGCGCCGCCTCGTCCTCTTCTTGGGTCGGCTCGGTCGGGAACGCGGGCTCGACGAAGCGGCCGAAGCGGTCCTCCGACTCCGTGACGCTGCCCTCGTCCTCATGGGCTTCGGTCCCTGGGCCGAGCGACTTCGGGAGCGCGACCGGGACTCGCGGTTCGCCGGTCGGCACGTTACGCTCCCGCCGGTCCACCCCGACGAGGTCCCGGCCTGGACGGCCTCGGCCGACGTGAGCGTCATCGCCGTCCCGGCCAACTCGCTGAACCAGCGGCTCTCGACGCCGAACAAGTTCTGGGAGAGCGTCGCCGCCGGGACCCCCCTCGTCGTCGGCTGCGACCTCGTCGTCATGCGGGAGATCGTCGAGCGGGAGCAGATCGGTGCCGTCGCCGATCCCGCGGACCCCGACGACCTGGCCAGGGCCCTTGCGGCGGTCCTCGACCAGCCCCCCGAGGCCTACGCGGCGATGCGGGCCCGCTGTCTCCGGCTCGCCCGGGAGCGCTTCAACTGGGAGACGGCCGTCGAACCGTACCGACGCGTCGTCCGAGAGCTCGTGCCGTCCCAGACTCAGATCACCGCCCCGAGCTGACGTCGGAGCTCGGCTTCTCGCTGGGCCTGGCGCTCGGCCGAGCGCGCCTCGTGAAGCGTGGCCACCTCGTCGGGGTCTCCGAGGGCGACGACCCGCCCTGCCTCGAGGAGCATCGCGCGGGTGCAGAACTCCCGCACCCAGCTCATGTCGTGGGTGACGATGACGATGGCCCGGGCGGCGTGCATGAGCTCGACGATCCGCGCCTTGCTCTTCTCCCGGAAGGCCGCGTCCCCGGTGGCGAGGACCTCGTCGATGATGAGCACGTCGGGCTCGACGGCGGTCGCGATGGCGAAGCCGAGGCGGGCCCGCATCCCGGCCGAGTACGTCCTGAGCGGGGCGTCGATGAACTGGCCGAGATCGGCGAACTCGATGATCCCGGGGAGCCGGCGCTCCATGTCCGCATGCTCGATGCCGAGGAAGGCGCCGGCGAGGAGGATGTTGTCGTAGCCCGACAGGTCCTGATCGAACCCGGCTCCGAGGGTGAGGAGACTGGACACGCTACCCCGGACTTCGACCTCGCCCTCGTTCGGCCTGAGGATGCCTGCCAGGACTTGGAGGAGCGTGCTCTTGCCGGCGCCGTTCGGGCCGATGACCGCCAGGGTCTCGCCATGCGGCACGTCGAAGCTGACGTCGCGCAGGGCCCAGAAGTGGGTCGGCCCGTTGCTGCGGCGGAAGGCATTCCAGAACGTCTCTCGGACCGTCCTTCGCCGGGTCAGTCGGAGGTTGTAGCGGACGCCCAGCCGACGAACCTCGATGGCCGGGAGGTCCGCTCGGGCGGACGAAGGAGGTGCGTCGACGGAGCCACCGGCGGCGCGCGTCGCCGGCCGGGACGGCTCCCCACTGGAAGCGTTCACGGCCGCGGGGCGAGGGTGATCGAGGGCCTGGCGGTCATAGCACCTTGGCGAAGGACGGCTCGAGCCACTTGAAGAGGGCGATCGCGGCGAGGAGGCAGGCCCCGGCGACGACGCTCAGGACGACGAGGGCGTCCCAGTGGGGCCAGGTGCCGTCGTAGATGAGGTTCCGATACGACTCGAAGAGCGTCGTGAATGGGTTTAGCCACATGAGCTGCTGGAGCGTCGGCTTGCTCGCCAGATGGTCGATGGAGTAGAGGGCCGGCGAGAGGTAGAAGGCGAGCCTCAGGGCGTGGCGGGCGACGTTGCCGATGTCCCGGAAGAAGACGTTCACGGCGCTGAGGACGATGGCGACGGAGAGCGTCAGGAGAAACTGCACGGCGGCCACGACGGGAATGAGGACGAGAAACGGGCTCAGGCGGTCGGGGTAGAAGGCGATCATGAGGCCGAGGAGCGGGACGAGCCCGAAACAAAAACTGACCACCCCACTTGCCGTGGCGGCGACGGGCAGGACGAGCTTCGGGAAGGCGACCTGCTTGATGATCCGCTCACGGGTCGTGACCGCTGTCACGGCGTCGGTGACGGTCGACGAGAACCACTTCCAGGGCAGGATGGCGGCGAAGATGAAGAGCGGGTAGTCGGGCGTCGGGCGGGCGAAGATGATCGAGACGAGGACGACGTAGACGATCATCTGGAGGAGCGGATCGAGGAACCACCAGACGTTGCCGAGGACGGTGTTCGCTCCGTGCTTGGCGAGGTCGGCCTCGACGAGGTAGCGGGCCAGGCGGCGCCGCGACCAGATGTCCGTGAGCCCCTCGGCGACGAGTCGAACGGGGTTGGGGTGATCGGAGGCCCGCAGGATCCGAACGTGGGAGGTGCTCGCCATGCGGCCGGAACTGTAGCACGGAGCGATGGGCCGCCCGAATAGGCTCGTCGCCAGACGGCCGATAATGGCGTCCATGGCGAAGGCTCCCGTGCCCAGATCCGGCGCGCTCCTGCCCGTTCTGCGAGCCGTGGGTCGACGCCTGCGGGTCGCCAGCCGGGCCGATCGGCTTCTCCAGGCCGTCTCCCGTCCGCGGTCTTGGCGGCTTCCGCCGCTGCCCGCCGAGGCGGTTCGGGTCCTCCTCTACTCGCCGGCCAACCTGAACCGCGTCAGCGGCTCCGCGATCTGGGTTGAGAGCGTCGCTGAGACCCTGCTGGCCGGGCCCAACGTCTGGGTCACCCTCCCCCTCCACGCCCCCGTCAGGCGCGATCTCATCACCGGCACCCTCCGGCGGCGGGATCGACTCGACATCGTCGACCCCCACCCTCGACTGGGGAATCCGCGGGCCTGGCTGAGCGTGGCCCAGGCCCTCGACCTCATCGAGCGCCTCGACCGAAGCCGCCCCTTCGATGCCGTCGTCCTCCGGTCCTTCGCCGTCTGCCTCGCGGCGGCCAAACGCCCACGCCTCCGCGGGCGGCTCTGGAGTTGCTACATCCTGGAACCGGAACGTGACCCGGAGGACCCGACCTACCGCTCGGAGATGGGGCGGATCGCCGAGGCGAGCCGGTTCGTCGTCGTCCAGTCCGAGGAGATGCGGGACCTCGTCGAGGACCTCGTTCCCGAGGCGGCCGGCCGGACGATCCTCCTGCCGCCGGCCATCCCGGCCTCGGGGCCCCACCGAGTCGATCCCGGTCGGCTCGTCCACCGACTCCTCTACACCGGGAAGTTCCACCCCTTCTACCCCTTCGAGCTGATCACGGACCTCCTGACCGAGCTCCGACGGGAGATGCCCGACCTCGAGCTCCACGTCGCCGGCGAGCGGATTTTCCACCTCCCGGGTGACGACTCGTACGCCCCTCGCATCAACCGCCTCCTGGAGTCCACGCCCGGGTTGGTATGGCACGGGCCCCTGCCCAGGACCGAGACGGCCCGCCTGCTCGCGGAGGGCGGTGTCGGGCTCAGCCTCTGGGACTATCGCTTCGGTTCGCACCTCAATGACTTCGTCGTCTCGACGAAGCTCCTCGATTACGCTGCCGTCGGCCTGCCGACGATCCTCATGCGGACGGCCACCCAGGTGTCGATCCTCGGCGACGACTATCCGTTGTTCATCGACGGGCTCGAGGAGGCGCTTCCGCTGCTGCGGCGGGCCCTGACCGAGCCCGATCTCTACCGGCGCGCCGCCGAGCGGACCTACGAGGCGAGCCGCCGGTTCACCTACCCGGCCGTCCATGCCGCCATCCGCCCGTACCTCGAGGCCGCTGCGGCTGACCGCCTGCGCACGCCCGCCTGAGGGAGTGGGCCGGGCATGCGGATCCTCCACGCCGCCAAGAACGTCGCCGATCAGGCCGGGGCGACCGTCCGCGCCCTCCGCCGACTCGGCCACGAGGCCGAGCTCTGGGAATACGACCCGAATCCCTTCGGCTACCCGGCCGATCGAACGATCCTCCTCGACCGCGAGCGGAAAGATCCGGCGACCTTCTGGCGGACCTTTCTCGAGGCCCTCGATCGCTTCGACGTCTTCCACTTCCACTTCGCACGGACCCTCTTCCCGGCCGAGTGGGGCGGTCTGCCCGCCTTCTGGGACCTCCCGCTCTATCGAATCCTCGGCAAGCGCGTCTTCTTTACCTTCCATGGGAGCGACGTCCGCATCCGTCGGATCCACGAGCAGGTCAATCCCTGGAGCTACTACAAGTACTCGGACATCCCGGCCGACGACGAGCGGACCGAGAAGATCATCGAGGTCTGCCGGGCCTATGCCGACGGCCTCTTCGTGGTCTCGGTCGACTACCGGCACTTCGTTCCCGAGGCCGAGGTCATGCCGCGGGTCCTCGACCTCGCCGACTGGCCGGAGCAGGCGCCCGATCAGCGCCAGCGGCCGGTCGTTCTCCACGTGCCGTCGCGACGGGGGACGAAGGGGACCGACCTCATCCTCGCCGGCCTCGAGCGGCTCCGCGAGGCCGGCGTCGAGTTCGACCTCCGCCTCCTCGAAGGCGTCCCCCACGCCGAGGCGCGGCGGGCGATCCAGGACGCCGACATCGTCGTCGACAACCTCCTGACGGGCGACTACGAGGTCGTCTCCATCGAGGCGATGGCGAGCAGCCGCGTCGCGGTGGCGAACGTCGGTCAGGACGTCCGCGAGGCATTCCCCGATGCCCCGGTCGTCTCGGCGACCCCGGACGATTTCGAACCGGTCATGCGTGCCCTCATCCTCGACCTCGACCGGCGTCGGCGCCTCGCGGCGGCCGGGCGCCCGTACGTCGAGCGGGTCCACTCCGCCGACGTCGTCGCGGCCCGGCTCGTGGCGGCGTACGAGCGGCCTCCTCGTCCCCTCGACGGCGCGACTCGGTCCTTCCCTGACTGGCTGAGCATGGCGCCGACGCGTCGGATCGAGCGGCTCGAGCGCGAGCTGGCCCGGACGGAGCTCGAACTCGTCCGTGCCCGCTACCGCGAGGAGCTGCTCCGCCGCCGCCTCGGCCTGGCCCCGCTCGGTCCGGTGGACGCCCGGATTCGGCCGTCGGGTCTCGAGATCCTCAAGGGCCTCCTTCCCGAACCCGTGAAGCGCCGCCTCCGGCGGCTCCGGGCCCGCTTGGCGAACCGTCGCTGAGGCACCCCTGCCGGGCGGAAGGCGCCCCGCGAATCGCCGGGGCCGGTCGGTCGGCCGCCGACGTAGCATTCCCAGCGTGCGCCGCGAACCCATCGCCATGATCACCCACTCCTACTACGAGGAGGACCCTCGCGTCCGCCGCGAGGCCGAAGCCCTCGTCGCGGCCGGCCATCCCGTCGACGTCTTCGCCCTCCGGCGCCGCGGGACGGCCGCCCGGGACGAGATCGCCGGCGTCCACGTCGAGCGCCTCGACGTCCAGCGCCACCAGGGGGCCGGCATCCCGACCTACCTCGCCGAGTACGCGGCCTTCTTCGCCCGAGCCGCCCTCGCCCTCGCCCGCGCCCACCGGCGGCGGCGCTACGGCCTCGTCCAGGTCCACTCCCTCCCCGACCCCCTCGTCTTCGCCGCCCTCCCCCTCCGGCTCGCCGGCGTGCCCGTCCTCCTCGACCTCCACGAGGCGATGCCCGAGTTCTTCCGGACCCGTTTCCCCGGCGCGGCGAACCCCGTCGTCCACGGCCTCCTCCTCGTCGCCGAGCGGGCCTCCATCGCCGCCGCCGACGCCGTGGTGACGGTGAACGAGGCCCTCGCCGAGCGGCTCGTCGGGCGGGGGGTCGACCCGGCGACGGTGGCCATCGTCCGGAACGCCCCCGCCCTCGCCCGCTTCGACCCGGCTGCCCATCCGACCCGGTCCTTCGCCGAGGACGGCCTGCTCCGCCTCGTCTACGCCGGGGCGCTCAGTCCCGTCTACGAACTCGACTGCGCCCTTGAGGCCGTCGCCCGCCTCCGGCCCGCCCTCGCCGAGCGGGGTCTCGGGCTCCGCTTCGACGTCTACGGCCGCGACTACGGCGAGGTTCCCCTCGGCGGCGCGGGTGGCCGAGCTCGGCCTCGACGGGCTCGTCGCCTTCCACGGCCGGATCCCCATCGAGGCCGTCCCGGCGGCGATCGCCGCCGCCGACATCGGCCTCGCCCCGACCCGCCGGACCGCCTTCACCGACTTCAGCCTCTCGACGAAGCTCTTCGAGTACGCGGCCATGGGCAAGCCCGTCGTCGCCTCGGCCCTACCGATGGTCGAGCGGACCTTCCCGCCGGACACGGTCGCCCGCTACGAGCCCGGTGATTCGGCCGACCTCGCCGCCGCCATCCTCCGCCTCGTCGACGACCCGATCGAGCGGGCGGCACGGGTCGAGCGGACGATGGCCCGCGTCCGCGAGCTCGCCTGGGAGCGGGAGGCGGAGCGGTACGTCGCCCTGGTCGAGGACCTCATCGAACGCCGCCGGCCGTCGACGGCGACGGCGGCGAAGCGAAGCGGAGGCGCGCCGTGATCGAGCCCCATCCCGAATCCCCGACCGACGTCCCCGCCGACGACCGGATCGCCATCGTCGGCCTCGGCTACGTCGGCCTTCCCCTGGCCATCGCCTTCGTCGAGGCCGGATGCTCCGTCCTCGGGGTCGACGCCAACCCCGACCGGGTCGCCGAGCTCGCCGCCGGCCGCTCGCCCATCGACGACGTGTCCGACGATCGGCTCCGGGCCGCCCTCGCCGGCGGTCTCGCCATCGCCCGCACCGACGAGGCGCGCCTCGGCGAGGTCGACGTCGTCTTCATCTGCGTCCCGACCCCGATCACGACCTCGAAGGACCCCGATCTCGGCCCGGTCCTCGCCGCCGCCGAACGGATCCGCCGGGATCTCCGACCGGGGCAGCTCGTCGTCCTCCAGTCGACGACCTACCCGGGCACGACGGCCGGGCCCCTCCGGCGGGCCCTCGAGGCCTCGGGGCTCGTCGCCGGCCGCGACTTCGACCTCGCCTTCGCCCCGGAGCGGGTGAACCCGGGCGACCCGGCCTCGGCGGCCAGGACGGTCCCCCGCCTCGTCGGCGGTCTCGACCCGGCCTCGACGGCCCGGGCGGCCCGGCTCCTCCGGCGGATCAACGAGGACGTCCGGGAGCTCTCCTCGCCCGACGCGGCCGAGATGGCGAAGCTCCTCGAGAACGTCTTCCGGAACGTGAACATCGCCCTCGTCAACCAGCTCGCCCTCCTCTGCGAGCGGATGGGCCTCGACGTCTGGGAGGTCATCGATGCCGCGGCGACGAAGCCCTTCGGCTTCATGCGCTTCACGCCCGGCCCTGGCGTCGGCGGCCACTGCATCCCGGTCGACCCCTACTACCTCGCCTGGCGGGCCCGGGAGTTCGACTTCGTCGATCGCTTCGTCGAGCTCGCCGGCGACATCAACTTCTCGATGCCGCGCCACGTCGTCGGCCTCGTCGGCGAGGCCCTGAACGCCGTCGGCCGGCCGCTCAAGGGGGCGTCGGTGGGGGTCCTCGGGGTCGCCTTCAAACCGAACGTCCGCGATCCCCGGAACTCGCCGGCCGAGGCGATCATCGCCCTCCTCGCCGGGCGGGGCGCCGTCGTCGACTACCACGACCCCCACGTGCCCCGCTTTCGGGACGCTGCCGGCGTCTGGCGGGCGAGCGTGGACCTCGAGGGGCTCGTCGATCGCTCCGACTGTCTCGTCGTCGTCACCCCTCACGCGGCCATCGACTGGGACCTCGTCTACGAGCGAGCGGCCCTCGTCGTCGACACGGCGAACAGCTCCCGGGGCCGGGTCCGGCGGGCCGGGCAGGTCCTTCGGCTCGGAGCCGGCTGGGCGCGACCGGATGCCCCCGACGTCGCCCGCGCCGGCCGGGAAGCTCGCTGAGGGTGCCGACGGGTCGCTGAGATCGATGCGCTAGGATGTCGCCGACCTACGGCCCGGCCGGCCGCGCCGCGACACGCTTCTTGCGCGGTGCGCCGGTGGGGCCGACGACCACGACCCCACCTCGGAGGCCACGCCCCGGATGACCTTCCGCGCCAAGCCCGTCGTCAAGCGCTCCCAGCGACCCGCCTGGCAGAGCGGCGAGCGGCGGAGCCTCTACCTCAACCTCGGCTTCGGCTTCGTCATCGTCGTCGCCGTCCTCATCCTCGTCGGCGCCGCCGGGGCGAGCTGGTACGGCGACCACTTCGGCGAGGTCGCCCGGGTGAACGGGGTCTCCATCACCCGCGACGACTACCGGAATCGTTTCGCCGTCGAGCGCTGGCGCTCGGACTACACGGAGCGCCGGATCCGGGACGCGGCCCAGGCCGGCCGGATGACCGAAGCCGAGCGGGACCAGCTCATCGCCTTTCTCCAGCAGCAGCGCCAGCAGCTGGCGACGATCGCCTACGAGCGGCTCATCGACGCCGCCCTCCAGGCCCAGCTCGCCGAGCGCGAGGGGATCGTCGTTACCGAGGCCGACATCGACGCCCGCCTCGTCGAGGAGGCGACCCGACCGGAGGAGCGCCACACCTTCCTCATTGCCGTGAGGCCCGAGCTCGACGCGGGCGCGACCGAGCCGACCGACGCCCAGCGGGCCGCCGCGCGGGCGAGGGCCGAAGCCGCCCTGGCCGAGATCCGGGCCGGGAAGAGCTTCGAGGACGTCGCCCGAACGACGTCGAGCGACGCCTCGGCGGCGAAGGGGGGCGACATCGGCTGGATCCAGAAGGAGGGCGGGCTCGACGAGGCCTTCGTGGCGGCCGTCTTCGCCCTCGGACCGAACGAGACGACCGGGGTCGTCGAGGGCGCCGACGGGGTCTTCCGCATCGGCAAGGTGACCGAGATCGCGCCGGCCGAGGTCGACACGACGTACGAACAGCAGATCGTCAACGACGGCATCAGCCTCGAGGCGTACCGGACCGTCGTCCGGGCCGACGTCATCCGCCGGAAGCTCGAAGATCGCCTGCTCGCCCAGCTCGTCGACGCCCCCTCGGTCATGCGCCGGGTGAGCCAGATCTACATCGCCGCCACCCAGCACACCGGCGGCGGCGACGAGGTGAAGGTTCGCCACATCCTCTACGCCCCGAAGGACGATCCCCAGGGGGCGGGGTCGCTCGATCCGGCCGATCCTGCCTGGGCGGCGGCCGAAGCCGAGGCGCGCGCGACGTACGAGCGGCTCAAGGCCCTGGCCGACGACCTGCAGAAGCTCGAGGAGGAGTTCATCGCGACGGCGAAGCGGGACAGCGACGAGCCGGGCGCCGACACCTCGGGCGGCGAGCTCCCGTACTACACCCAGGGCGACCTCGACCGAGCCTTCGGCGACGCCGTCTTCGCTCCCGGTCTCCGGCCCGGTCAGCTCCTGGAGCCGGTGAAGAGCCAGTTCGGCTGGCACGTCATCCAGTTCATCGACCGGCGCGGCAACGCCCAGTCCCGGGCCGAGGATGCGAAGGTTCGGACCCTCCGCGGTGAGGACTTCGCGACGATCGCCAGGGAGGTATCCGAGGGCCCCGAGGCGGAGAAGGGCGGCGAGCTCGGCTGGATCGCCCGCTACCAGCTCGGGCGGCAGCTCGACGAGGCCATCTTCGGGACCCCGGTCGGCGACGTCTCGGGCGTCATCGACGTCGAGGGCGACGGCTTCTACATTTTCAAGGTCTGGGAGGAGCAGACCCGGAGCCCGGATCCGGCCCAGGCGAGGACGCTCCGGGCGAACGCCTTCTCGAACTGGTACGCCGCCGAGAAGGAGAAGGCGACCATCGACCGCTCGGGCCTGGCGAACCTGCCGACGTCGTAGCGAGGCTGGATCGGCGTGCTCGACGCACTCGTGGCCGAGGCGAGGCTCCGCTGGGGGCTCGACCCGACCGCCGGGGTCCAGGTCGTCGCCTGGGAGAACGTCGCTGCCTTCCCCCTCGAACCGACCCGGCCGGCGATCCTCGTTCCCCGGGCCATGCTCCGGGCCGCCGGCCTCGCCGTCCCCTCGGCCGCGGCGCCGACACCGCCTGCCCCGGTACCCGGCCGCCATGCCCGACCGACCGAGGGGCCCCTCGCCGTTCTCCGGCGACTCTACCCGGCCGACCACCTCGTCGGCCGCTTCGGCCGCCAGGAGACCTCGACCGTTGGTGCGCTCACCGAAGCCGACGCCGAGGCTCCGTGCTATCTCCCGGCGGCCGCCCCCGAGGCGGCGCCGGCGTCCCTCTGGGCGATGCCGGCCATCAGCGCCCGGCTCCGGGCTCCCGATGGCTGTCCCTGGGATCGGGAGCAGAGCCACGGCTCGCTCCGGAAGCACCTCCTCGAGGAGGCGTACGAGGTTTACGACGCCCTCGCTGCCGCTCCCAACCCGGCCCTCGCCGAGGAGCTCGGGGATCTCCTCCTCCAGGTCGTGCTCCACGCCCAGCTGGCGGCCGAGGCGGGCGCCTTCGACCTGACCGACGTCGCTTCGGCCATCGGAACGAAGATCGTCCGCCGTCACCCCCACGTCTTCGGCGATGCCGTCGCCCGGACGGCGTCCGACGTCAACCGCCAGTGGGAGCGGATCAAGGCCGCCGAGCGGGCGAGCCACGGGCTCGTCGCGACCGAGGGTTCTGCCGAGACCGCTGGTGGGAGCGCCGAGGACCCGGCCGGGACCGCCGAGGGTGGATCGCCTGCCAGCCCCCCTCCGCCGCGGTCGGCCCTCGACGGCATCAGCCCCACGATGCCGGCTCTCGCGGCCAGCCAGGAGATGCAGGAGCGGGCGGCGAGCCTCGGCTACGATTGGCCGTCCATCGACGGCATCCTCGACAAGGTGGCCGAGGAGCTCGCCGAGCTCGCCGCTGCCGCCTCGGCTGCCGAGAAGGAAGAGGAGATCGGCGACCTCCTCATGGTCGTCGTGAATCTCGCCCGCCATCACGGCGTCGAGGCGGAGGCGGCCCTCCGAGCGGCGAATGACAAGTTCCGGCGTCGCTTCGCGGCCGTCGAGCGTCTCGCCGCCGAGCGGGGCGTCGCCCTCCGCGACCTCTCGTTCGCCGAGCTCGACGCCCTCTGGGATGCCGCCAAGGCTCGCGTGGAGGAACGCCCATGACCATCGCCAACCGGCCGCCCCTCGTCCGCGCCAACGGCCGGGCGCCGGACGAGCTCCGCCCGGTGAGCTTCACCCTCGGGGTCCAGAAGTGGGCCGAGGGGTCGTGCCGGATCCGGCTCGGCGATACCGAGGTCCTCTGTGCGGCGACCATCGAGGACAAGATCCCGCCCCACCTCCGAGGGACGGGGACGGGCTGGGTGACGGCCGAGTACGCCATGCTGCCGCGCTCGACGGCCGAGCGGACCCAGCGCGAATCGGTGAAGGGACGGATCGGCGGTCGGACCCACGAGATCCAGCGCCTCATCGGCCGATCCCTGCGCGGCGTCGTCGACCTCGCCCGCCTCGGGGAGCGGACGATCACCGTCGACTGCGACGTCATCCAGGCCGACGGGGGAACCCGGACGGCCTCCATCACCGGCGGCTACGTCGCCCTCGCCGCCGCCCTCATCACCTACGGCATGGAGCGGCTCCTCCTCGGCAAGGTGGCGGCGGTGAGCGTCGGGATCGTCGACGGGCTGGCGGTCCTCGACCTCGATTACGCCGAGGACTCGCGGGCGGAGGTCGACTTCAACGTCGTCGGCACCGACGCGGGCACGTACGTCGAGCTCCAGGGGACGGCCGAGGGAAAGCCCTTCGATCGGGCCGCCGTCGATCGCCTCCTCGACCTGGCGAACGTCGGTCTCGCGCGGCTCTTCGCGGCCCAGGCGGACGTCCTGGCCTCGCTCCGCCGGTGAGCTCCGGCGTCCGGCTGCCCGCCCGGGAGACCGGCGGCCGCCCCCGCCTCGTCGTCGCCACCCGCTCGGTTGCGAAGCTCCGCGAGCTCGCCGAGCTCCTTGCCCTCCCTCGCGCCGTCCTCCTCTCCCTCGACGATGCGGGTGTGCCGCCCGAGATCGAGATCCCTGAGGAGGGCTCGACCTTCGTCGCCAACGCCCGAGCCAAGGCCCGAGGCTACGCCCGCTTGACGGGGCTGCCGACCCTCGCCGACGACTCGGGACTCGAGGTCGACGCCCTCGGAGGGGCGCCGGGGGTCCGGACCCGCCGCTTCGCCGGCGAGCGGGCGACGGACGCCGAGAACAACGCCAGGCTCCTCGAGGTCCTCGGCGATCTCTCGCCCGAGCGCCGTGGGGCTCGCTACGTCTGCGTCCTCTCGGTCGCGGCCCCCGAGCGAGGCGGTCCGCGGGGTGGCGTCCCGATCGTCGCCGAGGCGCGGGGCACGTGCCGGGGCCGGATTGCCCTCGCCCCCCGCGGGAGCGGCGGCTTCGGCTACGACCCGATCTTCGAGCCGGCCGGTGAGCCGCCAGGCGGACGGACCTTCGGCGAGTACACGGCCGAGGAGAAGCACCGGATCTCCCACCGGGGACGCGCCGCGCGGCGGCTGGCGCCGAAGCTCGTCCGCCTCGGCTTCTGAGGCCCGACCCGCCGCGTCCGGACCGGACCGGTCCGGTTGCTCGCGCAGCTCGAGCTCGGCCCGCCCGCTGCATCCCGCGACGCCGGCTGTGGCCCTATGATGTCGGCGACCGCGCCGGGGAGTGGCGTAGTTGGCTAACGCACGTGCTTTGGGAGCACGAGATCGCGGGTTCGAGTCCCGCCTCCCCGACCAGGTTCTCCGACCGCCGAACCATCCCCCGCCCTCGCCCGGGCGCGATTCCCACGCACATCGTCGATGCCGCCCTGGCCGTCCAGGCGAGCGAGCCTGGTGGTTCCGTGCACCTGGCCTGGGTCACGAATCGAGCAACTCGGGCCGGGCGCCGACCGGTCGGCCCTCGATGGCATGGGTGGCGCGAACGTGGTTCGCGCCGGTGGCAGCCCCCTCCGGCCCGGCCGCGGCCGAAGATGTGACCCTCGCGCACGCCCGAACCGGAACGGTGAGGCCCAGTCACGGAATCGACAGGGGGACAGGGCGAGGAGGCCGCCCGGAGCCACGAACACGCCAGGCGCGGGGGGTGCCGGACCGAGCCCGATCCAGGCCGCTCCCCCGGAGGGCGCGGTCGCCGTGCCCCATGACGCCCGTGTTAGGATCGGCTGACCATGGCAGCGGGGAGGTTGGTACCAGGGGCCATCAGGGCGATGCGACGCCCATGCGCACCGCGCGCAGCCACCGGACCGGCGACCGCTGTGGCCCTTCTGGCGGCCGTCCTCCTGGCCGCGTGCGGGTCCGGCCCGACGCCGACCCCGAGACCGTCGCCGCCGCCCTCACCGACCCCGACCCCGAACCCCCACCTCACCGAGCCGGCCAGCGCCGACGCCGTCTTCCGGGCCCTCACCGCGGCCGGGCTCCGGATCGTGCCGAACAACGCCGTGACCGGCGGCACCGGCGAGGAGCCGCGTCTCCGGATCAACGCCACCTACGCCAACTGGCCCCTCGTCATCCACGAGTACTCGAGCAGCGCCGCCCTTCGCGCCAAGGCCGGCTTCCGGCCCGGTGATCGACCGACCATCGGCGAGGCGCCCTTCAACCTGGTCGGGCTGAACATCCTCGTCGAGTTCGGGCCCCATGCAAAGAACCGCAACGAGCCCCCGCCCGACCCCGCCTTCCGCGAGGCGGCCGAGGCCCTCATCGAGGTCCTCGACCCCCTCCTCGGGCCCCTCGCCCAGATGTCCATCGAGCCGCTGCCGCTGCCGACGCTCACCCCTTCGCCGCCCCCATCGGGGCCGTCCCGATCGGGGCCCACCGCGAGCGGCTCGCCCACCGCGAGCGGCTCGCCCGCCGGGTCGGTCAGTCCGTCCGGGAGCGAACCCTGATGGTCGATCGGCGCTGTCCCGGAGGACGACGGTCGACGGGATCGCCGCGGCCCGGCGAGACCGTCGAGTCCGACGCGCTGCGTCGCGGCGGTGAGGAGCGCGGCACCGGCGGGCCGGAACGGGGTGCCCGTGGCCAGCCGGCCGGCGCTGCACGCCGTTCGGCACGGCCCCGGAGCAGCCGAGCCGAAGGGCCTCGGGCGGCGCGCCAGAGGCGGACCGGCCCTGCCATCGTGAGCGAGATCGACAAGCGGATCATCGAGCACCTCCAGCAGGACGGCCGTCGGCCCTTCACCCAGATCGCGGCCGACCTCGGCCTCTCGGAATCCGCCGTCCGGGCCCGGACGAACCGGCTCGTCGAACAGGGGATCGTCCAGATCGTCGGGGTGACCGACCCCCTGAAGCTCGGCTTCGCCCAGATGGCGATGATCGGCATCCGCTGCGAGCCCCGGAAGCTCATGGAGGTCGCCAAGCGCATCGCCGCCTTCCCGGAGGTCGACTACGTCGTCATCACCGCCGGCCGGTACGACATCCTCATCGAGACCGTCCACGAGGACAACGAGGCCCTGCTCCGCTTCCTCTCGGAGAAGCTGCGGACCGTCGACGGGGTGGCCGAGACGGAGACCTTCGTCTACCTTCGCCTCGTCAAGCAGACGTACCAATGGGGCACCCGCTGAGGCCGGGTCCTCGCCCTCGGGGGGGCCGGAGGCCGGCGCCGGGCGGCCGAACCGCCCCACAGCCGCGCCGAACGCGACTCGCAGTTCCTGTCGCCTTCCGGCACCACGAGCCGCATCGGACGCCGCTGCGCTCAGTACCCGGGCGGGCTCCCTCCGGCTACCATGGAGCGGGCGCCGGTGCCCTGCCCGCCCGAGCCAACGGGGGTCAAGCTACGTGCCCGTCGACCTGATCGTCAGCCTCGTCGCGCTCCTCGCCGTCGCCAACGTCGTCCTCGTTGCGGCGGCCGTCCTGCCGTCGCTCCTGACCTCCGGGCAGCGCGTCGCCGACGAGGCGGCCGATCGAACGACCTTCGGGCTGACCGCCGTCTCCAGGACCCCGCCGTCCAACCTCCTCGGCGAGAGCCCGCCGGAGCTCACCTACGACCGCCTCGTCCGCGTCGCCGGCTGGGCCTTCATCGTCGTCGCCATGATCGTCGTCGTCGGCGG
Organism: Chloroflexota bacterium; assembly: GCA_026004015.1. Lineage (GTDB taxonomy): Bacteria > Chloroflexota > Limnocylindria > Limnocylindrales > CSP1-4 > BPIH01. The sequence goes on from BPIH01000005.1 coordinate 28,840, forward strand.
CGGCTTCTGGATCGAGCACCAGGTCGCCATCGTCGTCCTCCTCGCCCTGGCCGGTCTCGTCCTCCTCGTCGCCCACGACCTCCTCCCGGCGGGCAGCCTCGGCAACCTGAAGTACCTCGTCGAGGGGACCATGGCCCTCACCTTCGCCGGCCTTCTCGTCCTCTTCACCGGCCAGGCGACGAGCCCCTTCTTCTACGCCTTCCCTCTCATCGTCGGCGGCGCCGCCTTCGTCATTCCGCCTCCGGTGACGGCGGTGTTCGCCGTCCTCGCCGGGGCTACCTATCTCGCCGCCAGCCTCGCCCCCATCGGCGGCTCCCCGCCGGGCGACCTCGGCCTGGCGACGGTCGCCGTGAACGTCACCGCCATCGGGCTTGTCGCCTACGTGGCGACCATCGTCGCCGCCGAGCACCGCCGCTCGCGAGACGAGGCGATCCGGCTCTCCACGATCGACCCCCTGACCGGCCTCTTCAACCGGACCTTCCTCTTCGCTGCCGTCGAGCGCGAGATCGCCCGGAGCGATCGCTCGGGGCGCGGCTTCTGCCTCCTCATGATCGATCTCGACGACCTGAAGATCGTGAACGACCGCTTCGGCCACTTCGTCGGCGACCGGCTCCTCGAAGCCGTCGGCCGGGTCATCGGGACCCGCGTCCGCCGGATCGACACGGCCGCCCGCTACGGCGGCGACGAGTTCGTCGTCCTCCTGCCGGAGACCGACCTGAGCGGCGGCCTCGTCCTGGCCGAGAAGATCCGGCAGGGGGCGGCGGCGCTCCGAATCCAGACGGCCGACGGCGGCACGATCCGGGCCTCCCTCTCCATCGGCGTCGCCGCCTACCCGACCGACGGCACGACCGCCGACGAGCTCCTCATCGCCGCCGACCAGGCGATGTTCGCCAGCAAGCGGGCCGGGCGGGACCGGGTATCCGGCCGTCGCGGCCCCAACGCCGAGGGGGGAGGCGACGTCTGGGACCGCTGGCCGGACGTCGCCGAACCGGGCCGCTCCATCGAACCCAGTCGGCTGGGGCGGATCGAGATCGGCCGGGGTGGTCGGGTGGCGGTCGGCCTCGGGCGGGCGGCCTACCGGCGCTGACCGGCCGCCCGGACCGGTTCCAGATCATCGGACCTGGCGCGGAACCGACGCGACCCGCCGGCCGGCACGACCGGCTGGCGCCCGAGCAGCGGACCTCCCCGAGCGGACTCCTATGGCGGACGGTGTACGATCGCGCCCGTGAGCGGCTTCTCGACCCGAGCCATTCGCGCCGCCTCGACGCCACCCCGGGTGGACGAGATCCCGACGGCCGTGCCGATCTACCAGAGCGCCACCTTCCAGGCCGCCGACGCCGAGACCCTGGCCGACGTCATCGCTTTTCGTCGCCCCGGCTTCAGCTACAGCCGGCTCGGCAACCCGACCATCGAGGCCGCTGCCGCAGCCGTCGCCGAGCTCGAGGGGGCGGAGGCGGGGTACGGCTTTGCTTCGGGGATGGCTGCCATCTTCACGACCCTCACCGCCCTCGTCGGAGCCGGCGACCGCATCGTCGCCTCCCGCGCCCTCTACGGGTCGACCCAGTCGGTCATCGGCTCCGGACTCCGGCGCTTCGGGGTCGACGTTGCCTTCGTCGACCCGACCGACCCGGAGGCCGTGGAAGCCGCCCTCGCTGAGCGACCGGCCCGGGTCTTCTACGTCGAGACCATCGCCAACCCGACGACCATCGTCGCCGACGTCCCCCGCCTCGTCGAGCTCGCCCACCGGTACGGCGCCCTCGCCGTCGTCGACAACACCTTCGCCTCGCCCTACGTCTTCCGGCCCATCGAGCACGGCGCCGACCTCGTCGTCGAATCGGCGACGAAGTGGCTCGGCGGCCACTCGGACGTCCTGGCCGGCTTTGTCGCCGGCGGCCGCAGGCTCATGGAGCGGATCCGCGATCGCCAGATCGAGACCGGCGGAACCCTGGCGCCGTTCAGCGCGTTCCTCGTCCTCCGCGGCATCGAAACCCTCGCCGTTCGGATGGAGCGGCACGCCGCCACCGCCCTCGCCCTCGCCGCCTGGCTCGAAGGCCAGGAAGGTGTGGCCCGCGTCTACTACCCCGGCCTGGCGAGCCACCCCCAGGCCGCCGTCGCCGCCCGACTCTTCCGGACCGGAGGTGGGATGCTCGCCTTCGAGCTCGCCGGCGGCCGCGGGGCAGGCGCCGCCTTCATCGACGCCCTGACGATCCCGCAGCGAACGGCGTCTCTCGGCAGCGTCCACACCTTCGTCGTCCACCCGCCGTCGACGAGCCAGCGCCAGCTCACCGAAGCCGAGCTCGCCGCGGCCGGGATCGCTCCTGGCCTCCTGCGGGTCTCGGTGGGCCTGGAGGACCTCGAGGATCTCGTCGCCGACTTCGAGGCCGGATTGCGGGCCGCTGCGCGAGCTTGTACCCCGCAGGTCCCGGACGCCGGCCCGGCGACCGCCGAGCCCGGCCCGACCTCGACCGCCGCCCCGGCGCCGCGCGGTCGCTCCTAGAGGAGGGCGCCATCGCGAGCGTCGCGACCGGCCGTCCGGTCGCCACCGACACCGTCCGGCCCGGGCCGGGCCCCCGTCTCGGCACGGCCGTCTGGGGCCTCCTCACCTCGGTCGACTTCGCCGTCGTCCAGATCATCGCCCTCGGCATCCTGGCGAGCATCGGCATGGTCGTCCGTCAGCTCCCGGACTTCGCCTTCCGATCCCCGACGGACTACGCGAACGAGATGGCCAAGCTCCGCGAACTCTACGAGCCGGTCCTCGGGGCGGGGCTCGTCGATCTCTTCGAGCGGCTCGGCTTCTTCGCCGTCTTCCGATCGACCATCTTCTCCATCGGCCTGGCCGTCCTCCTCGTCTCCATCATCGCCTGCACCATCGACCGACTGCCGCGCCTCTGGCGGCAGGCCACGGACGTCCGGGTCGTCCAGCCCGAGCCCTACTTCGACCCGCGCCTTCCCGACCGGGCGACCATCGACGGCCTCACGGCCGATGCCGTCCGGGACGCCCTCCGCCGGCACGGCTACCGAGTCCGCGAAGCTGAGGTCGACGGGGTCCGCTATCTCTACGGGGATCGGAACCAGTACGCCAAGCTGGCGACCATCTTCACCCACAGCGGCCTCGTCCTCTTCCTCGTGGCGGCCGCCGTCACGAGCCGCTTCGGCGACGAGGTCGGCCTCGTCGTGGCCGAGGGGACCTCGACGACGGTCCAGCCCATCGGCACCCCGGGCCTCCTCCTCGTCAAGAACTACGGTTTCGAGGCGCCCGGCTTCGAGACGGGCCAGCCCCTCGACTTCGTCACCGACCTCGGGGTCTTCCAGAACGGCCGCGAGATCGCCCGTAAGGAGATCCGGGTCAACGACCCCCTCTCGGTCGCCGGCTACACCTTCCACCAGAACGGCTTCGGCCCCGCCCCCGAGCTCGTCCTCCGCGATGCCGCCGGTCGCCCCCTCTGGGACGGGCCGGTGCCCCTCACCGACCAGGCGGCGGGCTTCCCGTACGGCCAGCTCTCGGTGCCCGGCCGGGACGTTGGGCTCGAGCTCCTCCTCCAGCGGGCGGCCGACGGCCGGGGGATCGTCCTTGTCCTCCCGTACCGGATCGTTGGCCGGAACCCGGACGGTTCGCCCCTCGTCGAGGAGTTCGCCCCGATGGCGATCGCCGTCGGGGAGAGCCAGACGGTCCCCGGCCTCGACTTCAGCGTCGGGCTCCGCCGCTTCGCCGACTACACCCTCATCATCGCCAAGCACGACCCCGGACAAGGGCTCGTCTGGCTCGCCTTCGGCCTCCTCCTGGCCGGCATCGTCGGCACCTTCCACTTCCCGCGTCGGCGGGTCTGGACGCGGCTCCGACCCGATGGCTCCCTCGCCCTCGTTGCCCGGGCCGACCGGTACGTCGACCCGCGCCGCGCCTTCGGTCCGCTCCTGGCCGACCTCGTGCGGCGGCGGGTTCCGGCCGAGCCGGCGTCGGGCTGAGCCCTCGAGGGAGGCACGGCGATGGCGACCCTCGAGGACGTCCGCTCGGCCCTCTTTCCGGCTGCCCGACCCGTCGGCGATCCGGCCCCCGAGCGCCTCGCCGCCCAGGTGAGCTGGGTCCGCCTCCTCCGGGCCCGGGTGCCGGCCTTCGACGCCCTCGAAGCCGGGGATCTCGCCATCGTCCCGGCCTCGGCCCTTCGGGTCGTCGCCCCGGGGCCGGCCGAGACGGCGGCCCTCGTGGGCGCCCTCGTCCGGGCCCGCGTCGCCGGCTGCTGCATCGTCGGCGACGAATCGGCGCCGGAAGAACCCGATCGCTCCCTCACCCCGAGCGAGGCCCTCGCCCTCGCCGCCGCGAACGCCGGCCTGCCGACCTTCCGCCTCCCCGAGGCGGACCCCGTCGCCCTCGAGCGAAGCGTCATCGGGCTCCTCGTCAACCGGCGGGCCGAGCTCGAACACCAGGCCGCTCGCCTCGAGGCCCAGCTCGAACGGCTCGCCCTCGCCGGCGCCGACCTGGCGGCCCTCGTCGGGGCCATCGCCGGTGTCCTCGGCCGGGCCGTCGTCCTCGAGGGCCGAACGGGGACCGCCCTCGCCGCCCACGCGCCGCCCGATCGACCCGAGGCCGTGGCCGCCGTCCACGCCTACCACGCCCGGGGGGAGGGGATCGTCCTGCGGGTCGTCCTGCCCGGCATCGAACCGCGCGGGGCGACGGCTGGCGCCCGCCCGGGAGCGTCGGGGTCGGGGCAGCCCGCGGAGCGCGCCGGCCGCCCCGAGGTGGCCGCTTCGTCGGCCGCCCCAGGTCGGGGTCGCCGCCCCGAGGCGAGCTCGGGGACCCTCGTCATCCTTGGTGACCGGCCGGCGACCGAGTTCGAGCGGGTCGCCGCCGAGCGGATCGCCGGGCTCCTCGCCCTCGAGATCGTGCGGGGCGATGCGGCCCGCCGGATCGCCGAACGCGAGCGGGGCGCCGAACGGCTGCCGGCCGACGGACCGCCCTGGGTCGTCCTCGTCGCCCGGCAGGGAGGGCCGCCCGACACCACCGCCGCTCTCGAAGCCCGCGAAGCCGTCCGGCGGGAGCTCCGCCTCCTGGCGCCCCTCGGCCGCCTCGTCCTCCGCGGCGATGCCGAGAGCCTCGAACTGCGGGCCGTCCTGGCCGCCGATGCGGCCGATCCGGGCGGTCTCGGCCTCGCCCGCCAGATCGCGGACTTCCTCGGCCGACGGGTGGCCGTCTCGCGACCCTTCGAGCGGCCCTCGGAGCGGCCCGTCGCCGAGGCCGAGGCGCGCTCGACCCTCGAGGCTGCCGAGAGCCTCGAGGCGGCCGGAGCCCCACCCGGCCCCATCGTCCGGGCCGATCGGCTCGCCGCCTACCGTCTCTTGAGCGTTCTGCACAACCTGCCCGAGGGCCGGCGGCACGCCCGCGCCCTCCTCGCTCCGCTCCTCGGCGGCCGGCCGGCGGCGGTCCGGGAACGGCTCGCCACCCTCCGGGTCGTCCTCGAGACGGGCGGCCCCGCCGAGGCGGCGGCCGTCCTCGGCGTCCACCGGAACACCGTCGCCTACCGTCTCCGGCGGATCGAGGCCCTGACCGGCTGGAACCTCGCCGACCCTGAGCTGCGGCTCCCCCTCATCCTGGCCGTCTATCTTGTGCAATCGGAACTAACCGCCGACACCGAACCGCAACCTCCGGGCGGCTGAGCCGCTGCTAGCATCCTTCCCGTCACGGCCACTGGGCGAACCCTTCGTGCCCAGCGCCACAGTGCAGCGCCACAGTTCACGGTAAGGAGGCCGCGTTGGCGGAAGCGATCGCGCCGGAGGCGCGCGAAAAGATCGAACGGGCGAAGGCGAACGGCATTCGCTTCGTCCAGCTCCAGTTCACCGACATCCTCGGGGCGGTGAAGGCGGTCACCATCCCGATCCACCAGCTCGAGGGATCGGTCGCTCACGGGACCTGGTTCGACGGGAGCTCCATCGAGGGCTTCACCCGGATCGCCGAGTCGGACCAGTACCTGGTGCCCGACATGAGCACCTTCGCCGAGATCCCCTGGCAGCCGGGCTCCGGTCCCCGGGGCACGGCCCGCGTCATCTGCGACGTCTACACCCCGCGGGGCGAGCCCTTCGTCGGCGACCCGCGCTACGTCCTCCGCCGCCAGGTCGAACGGGCCCGGAAGCTCGGCTACATCGTAAACATGGGCCCCGAGCTCGAGTTCTTCCTCTTCCGACGGGAGAACGGCGAGATCAAGCCGCTGCCCCACGACGAGGCCGGCTACTTCGACTTCTCGACCGATCTCGCCCAGGAGATCCGCCAGGACATGGTCGACGCCCTCGAGGCCTTCGGGATCCGGGTCGAGGCCGCCCACCACGAGGTCGCCGTCGGCCAGCACGAGATCGACTTCGAGTATGCCGACGCCCTCCGGACGGCCGACAACGCGATCACCTTCAAGTTCACCCTGAAGGCGATCGCCAACCAGCACGGCCTCTACGCGACCTTCATGCCGAAGCCGATCTTCGGGATCAACGGCTCGGGCATGCACACCCACCAGTCGCTCTACTCCATCGCCGAGGGCCGGAACGCCTTCGCCGATCCGTCGAACGAGTACGGGCTCTCCGACATCGCCCGGAAGTACATGGCCGGCATCCTCGCCCACGCCCGGGGGATGAGTGCGGTCCTCGCTCCCCTCGTGAACTCCTACAAGCGGCTCGTTCCCGGCTACGAGGCGCCGACGTACCTGACGTGGGGCCGCACGAACCGCTCGGCCCTCATCCGGGTCCCGAAGGTCTCGCCCGGCAAGTCGATCGAGGGGACGCGGATCGAGGTCCGCTGCCCCGATCCCTCCTCGAACACGTACCTCGCCTTCGCCGTCATGATCGCCGCCGGCCTCGACGGAATCGAGCGCGGCCTCGAGCTCGGCGAGCCGGTCGAGGAATCGGTCTTCGAGATGGACGAGGCCCGCCTCAAGGAGAAGGGGATCCGGGAGCTGCCGGGGACCCTCGCCGAGGCGATCGACGAGCTCGAGAAGGACCCGGTCGTCTGCGAGGCCCTCGGCGACCACGTCCTGTCCCACTTCGTCGAGGCGAAGCGGGCCGAGTGGGACGAGTACCGGACGCAGGTCACCCAGTGGGAGATCGACCGCTATCTGGAGGCGTACTGATCGCTCGAATGCTCCGCCGCGCTCGGAGGGCGCCGATCTCCGAGCCCTAACCTTGCTGGTGCGCAGCCGGAGCGGGCGGGCCCCTGTGATGGGGGTCCGCCCGGTTCGGTTTCGCGACGGAGTGAGGCACTCCGCGTCGTCGGCCGGCCTCCAAGTGTCCTCCATGGCACAAGGACGGACGTGGGCGGGGTGATCTGGGGCCGTGCGTCTAGCGGCCCGGCGGCCCGAGCGCCGTGCGCTCAGAACACCAAACCCGGGCTGGGGGGCGAAGGGAAGCGGCCGATTCGGCGCCTCTGTTGCGCGACGAACACCACATGGCGGGTGCGCGGGCCCTCGATCCGGTGCATGCGGCCCTTTTGGTGTTCCTTGAACACGCCGGCCGACCACTGGCGGCGGGGCCAGAGCCGCCCGCGGCTTCGGTTCGGTCAGTGTGTGAGTCGGTCCCGGTCAGCCGACGGCGGTGCCCAGGAGAGAACCGATGCCGAAGGTGATGGCCGCCGCCGCGAGACCGAAGGCGAGGGAGCGGAGGCCGGACCGCCACGGGTTCCGGCCGGTCAGGAGGGTGATGGCGGCGCCGAGGCCGAAGAGGGCGAGACCCGAGAGGATCGCCGAGGCAACGATGGCCGGGGTCCCCGAGGCGACGAGGAAGGGAATGACGGGCACCATCGCTCCGGTGGCAAAGAGGGCGAACGAGGCAAACGCCGCCGTCCAAGCTGAGCCCCCGAGTTCGGCTGGGTCGATTCCAAGCTCCTCGCGGGCCATCGTGTCGAGGGCGACCGTCGGATCGCCGCTGACGATCCGGTGGGCGAGCCGCCGCGCCTCCTCGGTCGGCAGGCCCTTCGCTTCGTAGATGAGCCGGAGCTCCTCCTCCTCTTCGCTCGGGAAGACCCGGAGCTCCTCGGCCTCGGTGGCGATCTGGCTCTCGTAGAGCTCGCGTGCGCTCTGGACGCTCAGCCACTCGCCGAGGGCCATCGACAGCGACCCGGCGAGGAGGCCGGCGATCCCGGCGATGAGGACCGGCGGCCCGCCACCGCTCGCTCCGGCGACCCCCATGACGAGACTGAAGTTCGAGACGAGGCCGTCGTTCGCCCCGAGGACACCGGCCCGAAGGGCGTTCCCGCCGATGGCCCGGTGGCGCCCCTCGAAGCGCGCGAGCATCGCCCCGGAGGCCCCGCCGGTGATCGTGTGGAGGAGGCGGGCGTGGGACCGCTCGTCGGCGGGGAGGGAGGTGCCGGCGGCCTCGGGCTGATGGTCGTACATCGTCCGGCCCTCCCGCTCTTCGAGGGCCATGATCGGGGCCACGGTTCCCGCACCGAAGCGGCGGGCGAGGAAGGCGAGGACCCGGGCCCGGAGGGTCGGTCGGAGCTCCGTCGCCGCCCCGGCCTCGCGGAGCCGGTCCCGCCAGAGGGCGGCGTGGCGTTCCTCGGTCTGGGCGAGGCGAAGGTAGAGGGTGGCGAAGCGCCCGTCGCCCGCGTTCGCCGCCATGGCCCGGTAGACGAGGGCTCCATCGACTTCGCCCTGGAGGTTCGCCCGCCAGCGGGCGAGGTCGCCGGCGGTCGGCGTCGCCGCTCGGGGAGGTTCGGCGGTCGTGGTCATGCTCCAAGGGTAGCGCGGCTTGGGCCGGGCGCTGGCTCGGCGGAAGGCCCGCTTGTCGGCGCTGCCGGTCGGGGGCTACGGCCCGCCCGGGCCGGTGCTCTCTGAACACCAAAACGCCCCCGCGCCCACCGCCCGGTCCCCCCATATCGGCCGATTGGTGCTCGACGAGCAACAACGGCGCCGAACCGGTCGCTGCCATTACCCCTGCACCCCCGCTTTGGTGTTCTCTGCCCACGACCCGGCTGCGACCCGGCGCCGGGACGCCGGGAGGCTTACGGCTCTGGCTCGCCTTGACAGGCGCGCGACGGGCGGCCGATCCTTCCGGCGGTCGACGGTCCCGCCCGCCGAGCCGTCGGCCTGCCGGCGGCGGGTGTTCGACGAAGCGAAGGGGGACTCGACGATCAGCGGCCAGGCCTCGGGAGACGAAGGCTCGTCCATCGAACAGCGGCTGTCGGCGGCGGGGATCGGCGTCGCCCTCCTCGGCTTCGGCCTCCTCCTCGTTCTCCTGCCGCCCTTCTTCCAGTCCTTCGACGAGGCGAAGTACGTCGGCATCGGCCGAAACGTCCTCGCCGGAAGGGGGGTCGTCACCATCGACGGGACCCGCTTCCTCGAGCATTCGCCCCTCTGGTCGGTCGCCATCGTCGCGCCCTCTGCCCTCTTCGGCGGCTCGCCCCTCGATTGGGGGCGCGCCTTCAACGCCCTCGCCGGCCTTGGCCTCGTCGCCCTCGTCGGCGCCTTCGGCTGGCGGATCCGACCCGCCGTCGGGGCCCTGGCGGCGGCCGTCTTCGTCGGCTTCGTCTACGTCCACGACCTGACCCGGACGGCTCGCCTCGACGTCCCGGCGGCCTTCCTGACCCTGGCCGCCGTCGGGATCGGTCTGCGGGCCTTCGAGCGGCGTTCAGCCCGCTGGTCGCTGGCGGCGGGGGTTGCCTTCGGCATCGCCGGGCTCGTCAAGGAGATCGTCCTGCCCTTCGCCCCGGTCCCGATCCTGGCGCCGCTCCTGCGCGGCCTGCCGGGACGGACCATCGCCCGGCTGAGCGGCTGGATGGTCCTGGCGGCGCTGGCGACGACGGCCTGGTGGTTCGTCGTCGTGGCCGGGTATACCGGCCGGGTCTACCGGCTCGGGCTGCCGGCCTGGACCCTCGGCCCGCTCTTTCTGGCCGTCACAGCGGGAGCGGTGGTCGCCATCGCCAGCGACCGGTTCGCCGGAGGGCAGGCGCGACCGGCGGATGCGGTCGGGGGTTCGGCCACGCTCCAGGTACGCCGGTTCGGCCTGACCCTCGGGGCGGCCGTCGCCTGGTTCGGCCTCCAGCTCCTCTTCTACGCCCAGAGTCGCGACGCTCGGCTGCCGAACCTGGCCAACCTCGCCCAGCTCCGAGCGTACGCCGCCACCTGGGCGCCGGCCCTCGGCCTCGTCGGCGCCTTCGTGGCTGGAGGTCTGGCCCTCCTCGGGGCCCGCCTTCTCGTCGGGCGTCGGTCGTCGCGACTCGAGCCCGGGACGCGCCCGCCCTCGACCGCGAACGGGGACTGGCTGGCGGTCGCCGAGCTCGTCGTCGCCCTCGTCTGCTCGGCGCCCCTCGTCCTCCTCGTCGCCACCCTCGGCGAACCGCCGCGCAACTACCTCGCCCAGATCGGTCTCGGGGTCGCCCTCGCCGCCGCCGGGTGGATCTGGCTGGCCGAGGTCGTCGCCCGTCACGGCCGGGCCGCCTGGCTCGGGGCGGGGGCGGTAGCCGGCCTGGCGGCTTCCATCGTCCCCGTGGCGGTTCGGTTGTCGCCGGCCGTCGCCGTTCCGGCGGGCCTCGTCGGGGGGCTCGTTGCCGGCGGGGTGGCCCGGCTCGCCTTCGAGCGCCTCGGCGTCCTTCGACGGACCTGGCCGGCGGTGACGGCGGTCGCGGCGGCGGTCCTCTTCGTCGGCGCCCTCGGCGTCTATGCCACGGGACACCGTGAGAGCGCCGGGGGGCGGGCCCGGGCCGAGGTGGTCGACGCCGTGGTCGCCTGGGTCCGATCGCACCTGCCGCCGGGCTCGACCGTCGCCCTCGGCTCGCTGCTCGGTTACGAGATCGGCAACGAGCTCGTCGGGGACTACGGGGTGGTCCGGATCACCCAGACGAGCGCCCGGGTCGACCCGGGGGCGCCCCTCGGCATCGCCACGCCCGGCGGGCCGGGCCTCGACGACTGGATCGCCGTCGACCCGGCACCCCCGGAACACGGCCGAGCTGGCCGCCTTCCGAGCGACGACGATCCTCGATCGCCTCCGGCGGACGGGTGCCGTCGCCTGGGTCTACGTCGTGGGGACCGACACGGCCGCCCCGACGCTCCTGGCAGCGCTCACCCCCGAGCACGGTTTCCGTGAGGCGGCGCACGTCGTCGTCCCCACGGCCGGGTCGTCGCCGCCCATCGAGGGCTACGTCTTCACCATCGATTCCGACACGCTCGACCTCCCGACCGACCGGCTCTATGTCGCCCCCGAGGCCCTCGAGCGGCTCGTGGCGGGGCTACGGGCCGCACATCCGCCGCCCCGGGAGGTGGCGGCCCGGCTCCTGGAGCGGATCGTCGTCGTCCCGGCGGAGGCCAGGCCGCGGGTCGAAGGGCTCATTGCCGAGCTCCGGGTGATCGCCGGCGGGTCTGCTGGCGGGCGGTAGCCGGTCGCGTCCTCCGGGAGCTCGAGGCGAGCCCTGCGGACGTGGGGTAAGGCGCCTTACGGACGGCCGGCTCGGGGCGCCCGAGACTGGTCCCAGAGCTACCCGCCGCGGTCGGCTGTCCTGCCGAGGACCTCCTCTGCGCCGCGGCCGGGTGCCCCAGAGCGACAGCGCGAGACCGCAGGAGCCAGCCGATGCGTTCGGACATCCGACCCGGTGCCATCTTTCCCGACTACGAGCTGCCGGACCAGACCGGTACCCGGCGCAAGCTCTCCGAGATTCAGGGCGGCGATCCGATGATCCTGGTCCTCGCTCGTGGGCACTACTGCCCGAAGGATCGGCGCCAGCTCCGCAACCTCGTCGAGCTCTACCCGGAGATCCGGGTCGCCTACACGAAGATCGTCACCATCTCCACCGATCACCCTCCTCGAGACGAACGAGCTGCGCGACGCCCTCGGGCGCTGGCCTGGCCGTTCCTGTCCGACCCCGGGCCGCGATCGTCCAGCGGGACCTCGACATCGCCGAGTACACCGACCCGCACCCACAACCCGATGATCCCGTACACCTTCGTCCTCGCCCCCGGCCTCCGGATCCACTCGATGTACAACGGCTACTGGTACTGGGGCCGCCCCTCGAACGAGGAGCTCCGACGCGACCTCCGCGAGGTCACCCGGGCGATCCGGCCCGACTGGGACCTCGGCGCCCCCGGTCTCCGCGAGAGGCCTGGGAGCGGGGACGCTCGCGAGGAGGTTCTGGCCCTACGGGCGCTCGCTCCGCGAGGCCCTCGCCGATCGAGATTGATGACGAGCCCGCCGACCGCTCGGCGCCCGGCGCCCCCGGGCGGGGTCGACCCACCCGTCGGTCATACAGGCGGGGTCCTCCGGCCCGATGGGCCGGCAAGCCAGGGGAGCCGGGCAATGCCGGCCACCCGAGACAGGGCCGTCCCCGACGGGGCCTACTTCCCGGGCCCCCTCTTCTGGCAGGCGCACCGCTCGCCCGATGCCCCGAGGTCGCCGGCGACCTCGGGACTGACGCAGCCGCCGATCCACGCCAGGGCCGCGCTCGAGCTGCATCGTCGGTCTCGCGATGTCGACGCATCGCGCGCCTTCCTTCGCTCCATCTACCCGCGCCTCGTCGCCGCCCACGAGTCCCTCGACCGCCGGCGGGACCCGCGGGGCATCGGCCTGCCGGCGATCGTGCACCCCTGGGAATCGGGTCTCGACAATTCGCCGGTCTGGGACCGGATCCTGGCCGGGATCTCCATCGAACCGGGGCAGCTGCCCAGGTACCAGCGTTGTGATCTCGTCCATGCCCGACCAGAAGACCGCCCGACCGACCGCGCCTACGACGTCTTCGTCTACCTCGCAAGCCGTTATCGCGACGTCGGGTACGACGACCGGCGCATGACGGAGGTCAGCCCGTTCCTCGTCGTCGGCCCGCTCTTCGTCGCCATCCACCTCTGGTCGACCCACGCCCTGGCCGAGATCGCCCGGATCGTCGGCGCCGATCCGCGCCCTCATGTGGAGGCGGCGGAGCGGATCCATGCCGCTCTCCTGGACCAGTTGTGGGATCCGGTCCACGGGAGGTTCGCCGTCCGCGATCTGGTGCGGGACGCCCTCGTCGAAGAGGAAACGATCGTCTCCTTCGCCCCCCTCCTCGATCCCGAGCTCCCGTCCGCCATCGTCGCCTCTCTCGTGACGGAACTCGAGTCGGCCTGCTTCCACCCGTCGTCAGCTGTCCACTTCATCGTCCCGACGACGAGCCTGGAGAGCGCCGGCTTCGATCGACGTCGCTACTGGCGTGGGCCGGTCTGGCTGAACACGAACTGGCTCCTCGAGGCCGCGCTTCGCCAGCACGGCCGGCACGAGCTCGCGGACGAGATCGCGGCGACCAGCCTGGCCCTCGTCGAGCGGTCGGGCTTCCACGAATGCTTCGACCCGCTCTCCGGTGCCGGCTACGGCAGCGCCGACTTCGGCTGGACTGCCGCCCTCGCCATCGACTTCGCCCGGCGGGTGATGGGCGCGTCGCCCTCGCTCGTGGCCGGCGGCTGAGCAGCCGCCCTCGGCGCCGGGTCGCGGACGAAAGCCGACCGGCGAGAACCCGACCCCCCGTCGACGCCCGCCGGGACATCGATCGATGTCGCCTCCCGAACCAATCGCCCACCTGGGGAGGCGGCTGCACTGGCGCCCGTGGCGGGTGGACGAGCGGCGACCGCTCGGTGATCGCCGGGTCGCTACCCGGTCGGGAGCACCTCGACGGGGATCGCGACGGCCGGCCACCCGGCGTCGGTGGTGAGGATGCGGTCCGCGCCGAGGACGATGGCGGTGGCGATGACGAGCCCGTCGGGCAGACGGAGAGCCGCGCCGTGGGTCGCCCGGAGCGCGGCGGCGGTGGCGGCGATCGCCCGATCGACTGGTTCCACCCGGGCCGGCAGGGCATCGAGGAACCGATCGACGACGGCGACAGCGTCGGCTCCGCGCCGGTGCGGGGCGACGAGGCACTCGGCGTAGGCCGATGCCGGCAGGACGAGCGCGTCGCCGCGATCCCGGGCGGCGCGGACGGAGGCGACCGCCGCGGCATGATGCACGTCGCCCGCGTCGAGGAGTCCGATGACGACGCCCGCGTTGAGGACGGTCAGGCCCACTCTCGACGGAGCTCCTCGAGCTCGCCCGGGCTGTAGACGCCGGTCAGGGCGCCCGCGTACTCTGCCACCGGATCGGTGTCGCGGACGAGGAGGACCTGACCCGGTCCTTGCACCTCGGCGCGCAGCGTGTCCCCCGTCCGGATGCCCGCCCGTCGAAGCGCTTCGACCGGGAGGGTTACCTGGTGCTTCGCGCTGACCCGCGTGTAGCCCCGCCGCCTGTGCTTGACTCGTGTACTCATGAGTCAAGCATAGGCCAGTCGGGCGCGCGCGGCAAGGGATGCACGGGCTTCACCGTTGGCCGGGAGCGTCGCCGGCAGCAGGAGTCGGAGCACGCTGGTGGGAGCACGCCGGCCGGAGAGCGGGTCTCGGCGCTTTTCTCAGCCCGGCGCGCGCCAGATGGGTTCGGCCAGATTGAACGGCGAAATCGACCAGGTGCTGGTCGGGGCGAGAGGATTTGAACCTCCGACCTCAGCGTCCCGAACGCTGCGCGCTACCAAACTGCGCCACGCCCCGACCGTGGGCTCCATGCCGGCGGCCAGATGATACCAGAGGGTGCCGCGAGGTCTCGGCGCCCCGGGGTGCCGGTTCGGGAGGCCCCGGCGTCGTCACTAGCCGATCGGGATGGCGTCACGGTGGCCGCCCCGACCCGACGGCTCGCGAATCGGGAGCACGGCGAGGGCGGCGACGAGATAGCTCGCGGCCATGATCCCGAAGGCGACCGGGAAACCGCTCTCGTTGCCGAGGGCGCCGACGAGCCACCCGAGGGCAGCCGACCAGACGGCCCCGACGACGAACATGACCGTGAAGTAGACGGCGAAGGCGACGTCCCGAACGGCCGGCCGGGCGACCTCGGCGAGGAGGGCCTGGAGGAGGGCGCTCTCCTCGAAGACGACGGCGCTCATGAAGCCGATGGCGAGCCAGACGAAGAGGAGGTTCGAGCCCGCGAGGACGAAGGCGCCGAGGGCCGCAGCGGCGAGAACGTACGAGCCGATGACGACCGGCCGGTGACCGAGGCGGGCCGCCAGCCAGCCGCCGACGAGGGGTCCCGGGACGCTGCCGGCGACGAGGAGGGTGTACATGAGGGCGATGGTGCCCGGATCGAGGCGGAGGACGAGGCCGAGGTAGAGGGGCACGAAGGTCGTCACGATGCCGAGCCCTCGGCCGGCGGCGGCGATGGACGAGGCGACGGTGACCCAGACGACGTCCCGTTCCCCTCGGAGGGACCGAACGACGTCGCGGGTCGAGTGGCCGATGAGCGGCGCCCGCCCCGTCCCGGGTCCGTCGGCGAAGCGGAGGATCGCCGCCCCGACGGCGAGCGCCGGTAGGCCGACGGCCAGGACGGCGACCGGCCAGCCGGCGGTGGCGATGAGCCAGCCCCCGAGGAGCGGAACGAGGACGGTGCCGACGTTTCCTGCCGCGACGTGGACGTTGATCGCCATCGCCCCGTGGCGGAGGCCGTAGGCGTCGGCGAGGAGGGCATGGCCGACGACGTGCTGCGGGGCCCCGCCCGCCCGGGCGAGGACGGTCGCCCCAGCGAAGACGGGCCAGGAGCCCGCCGCAGCCAGGGCCGTCATGCCGGCCCCGAAGACGAGCCCGGCGGCCGCCGAGGATCGTCCGCCGCGGCAGATGCCGGGCGAGGGGACCGAAGGCGAGCTGGAGGCTGCCCGTTCAGGAGGTTTGCCAACCCGACGACGAGCCCGATGGCGTCGACCCCGACCTCGAATTCCTCGACGATCCGGACGAAGACGAGGGGCAGGAGGGCGCCCTGGGCGTGGATGAGGGCGTGCTGGAGGGAGAGGAGGGCGAGGCTCCGCCGCATGCCGGCCGATGGTACCGAGCCATGGTGACCAACCGGGCCGCGAGATACCGCGAGGCCCGGGCCAGACGACCCGGGCCTCACGGCGGGGAGGAGGAGGACGCGTTCGTGCTAGGACGACGGGGAAGCCTCCGCCGACGGCGAAGCCTCAGGCGTCGGCGCCTCCGTCGGGGTCGGCGAGACCTCGAGGCTCGGTGCGGTGCTCGGCGACTCGATGGGCGCATCCGAGGCGCCCGGGCTGCTCACCGGCGGCGTCGGGCTGGCACCCGGACCGCAGGCGGTGAGGACGGCGCTGGCAGTGACGATGACGACGGCGAGGCGTCGCTTCATGACTGACCTCCTTCCTTGTGGGCGACGGTGCTCCGGCAGATCTGGGAGCCGAGTCAACCGGACTGATGCGTGACGCTGACGGCGAGCGTGACGCTCGTCGTGCCGCCGGCAGATCTCGGAGCCGAGTCGACCGGACTGATGCGGCTCCCTCTGGAGCCGACACGCGCGAGGGTCGAAAGAACCCCGGCGCCGGCGAAGGAGGATGGCAGGCCGTCGATGAAGGAACGATGAAGCGGAGGCTCCGGGCAGCAACGGTTACGAAATCTGACCCATGTCGCAACCGCCGGCCAACCGGAGGCCCCTAGGATGGGCGTCCCGGAGGTGATCGACATGCGCCTGCTCGTCGCCGAAGACGACCGACGCCTCGCTGGTCTCCTCCGGCGCGGTCTCGAGGGGGAGGGCTACGCCGTCGACGTCGTCGGGACGGCGGAGGAGACTCGCTGGCTGGCGGCGGACATTCCCTACGACACGATCGTCCTCGACGTCATGCTCCCGATGGGGACGGCTTCGACGTCTGCCGGGACCTCCGAGCCCGGGGACGCTGGTCGCCGATTCTCTTCTTGACCGCCCGGGGCGGCGTCGCCGACCGGGTTCGGGGCCTCGACGGCGGCGGCGACGACTACCTCGTGAAGCCCTTCGAGTGGGAGGAGCTCCTGGCTCGAATCCGCGCGCTCGTTCGCCGCGGCGCGCACCCGCGACCGGCGAAGATCGAGCTCGGCGCCTTCGTGCTGGACCCGGCGAGCCGGGAGGTCCGGATCGCCGGCCAGCGGATCGACCTCTCCGCCCGCGAGTTTGCCATCCTCGAGGTCCTCGCCCGCCGCCCGAACGAGGTCCTCTCGCGGGCCGACATCCGGGAGGCCGTCTGGGACTGGGCCTTCGAGGGCCGCTCGAACGTCGTCGACGTCCACGTGGCCTCCCTTCGCCGGAAGCTCGGCGGTCAGCCTGACGGACCGCGAATCGAGACCGTCCGAGGCATCGGGTACGTCCTCCGGACCGGGCCCTCCGCTGACTCGGGGGCATCGGGCACGCCCCGGATTCCCGACGCCGACCGGTGAGCCTGCGAACCCGGCTCACCCTCTGGCTGGCCCTGGCTGCTACGAGCCTCGTCGTCGCCGCCGGAACCCTCGTCTGGGTCGCCGTCGGTCAGCAGCTCCGGCTCGGCCTCGACGAGACCCTCCGGCTTCACGCCGAGAGCGTCGCGACGGCCCTCGAGGCCGACCCGAACGCCCCGATCGACAACCTTCCGAGCGGCCGGCCGGCGGTCTTCACGATCCTCTACGGCGCCCGACGGCGTGCCGATCCGGAGAACGGGGATGGCGGCCGAGCTGCCGGCGGTGCCGCCGCCGGGCCGTTCGGAGCTCGTCGTCGAGAACGATGCGCTACGTCTTCTATGCGGTCGACGGCGCGGCGGGCCGGGTCGTGACCGGCGCGACCACGGCGGGTATCGAAGCGACCCAGGTGGCAGTGACCCAGGCCCTCGTGGCGGTCGGGCTCTTCGTCGCCGTGGTTGCTGTCGGCGGGAGCTGGTGGCTCGTGGGGCGGGTCCTGGCGCCCTTGAGCGCGCTCGCTGCCGAGCTCGAGACCATCGAGCCCGACGAGCTCGATCGACCCTTCGTCGGTCGTCCGGGTCGGGACGAGGTCGGCCGCCTGACCCGGTCGACCGCCGACCTCCTCGCCCGCCTCGACGAGGACCGACGCCGCCCAGCAGGCCTTCGTCGCTGCGGCCTCCCACGACCTTCGAACGCCGCTCGCTGCCCTCCGGACCGAGATCGAGCTCGCCCTCCGGGGCCGGTCCGACGCGGGGCGCCTCCGTCGGGCCATCGAAGCGGCCCACGGCGACGGCCGTCCGGCTCGGGCAGCTCGCCGACGGGCTCCTCGCCCTGGCCGAGGCCGAACCGGGAGGCCGGCCCCTGACCCGAGGCCGGGTCAGCGTCGAGGCGCTCCTCGAGGCGGCCGTCGACGACTGCCGGTCGCTGGCCGACGGCAAGGGGGGTGGCGATCGAGGTCGCGGCCCCCGCGACCGAGGTCGCCGTGGATCGGGTCCGCCTCGAGCAGGCGCTCCGGAACATCGTCGCCAACGCGGTTCGGTACTCCCCACGAGGGGGCCACGGTCCGGATCGTGGCCGAGGTCGTGACCCGCCGCCTGCGGCCCGGCCTGCCGGGTCGGCCCTGGCTCCGGGTCGGTGTCGTCGACCGCGGACCGGGAGTGGATCCGGCGGTCGAGGGCCGTCTCTTCCTCCCGTTCGTCCGGCGCCACGGCGACGGCGAGGGGACCGGGCTCGGCCTCGCCATCGCCGCCGCCGCGGTCCGCGCCCACGGCGGTGAGATCGGCTATCGACCGGCGGCAGGGGGCGGCTCGGAGTTCTGGCTCGCGGTCCCTTGCTAGGTGACCGCCGGACGGCCCCGGGCTCTTACCTGGACTGGACAGCAGGCTCGGAGGGGGCTAGGCTCGGGTTCAGCGAGACGCAGGCATCGGCGACGCAACTTTGAGCGGGTGGGTCACGGCCAGGGAGGTCCGGGTGGTTGCCAGAAACACAGCCATTGCCGGGGCCGAGCCGGCGGCGACCCTCGCGGCCGAGGGGCTCGGGCGCCGCTATCGGCGATGGGGTCCCTGGGCCTTGCGGGACGTCACGCTCGGGATTCCGGCCGGTTCGGTCACGGCCCTCGTCGGACCGAACGGCGCGGGCAAGAAAACACTCCTCCGGTGCTGGATGGGTTTCGAGCGCCCCGACGCGGGCCGGGTCCGCATACGCTTGGCCTTCGGCGATGGCGTCCGCCGCGACCGCATCCGTCTGAGCCGTCCCACGTCACCCGCTGCGTCCCGGGACTGATCGGCTCCGGGCGTGATCGCACCGTGAGGCACCGTGAAGGGAGGTGCACGTGAGCGTGGCTGACGGGTCGGACGGACCGGACCACGGGAGTGAGACGAGGGTCGTGGACGCCCGTCGAACCGGAACCGGATCGGGGACGACGGCGGCGCCGGTCCCCTCGGCCGAGGCCGCTTCGGGCTGGCTGACCCCCGGCGTTCGGGGCATCGGGGCGGCCAGCCTCCTCTCGGACCTCGGGCACGAAGTCCCGACGACGCTCCTGCCGGCCTTCCTCTCGACCGTCCTCGGCGCGCCGGCGGCCGCCCTCGGCCTCATCGAGGGGCTCGCCGACGGCCTCTCGGGGCTGGCCAAGATCATCGGCGGTCCATTCGCCGACGAACCCGGACGGCGCCGCTCGATCGCCGTCGGCGGCTACACGGTCACTGCGGTCCTGTCGGCGGCGATCGGGCTCGCCACGGCGGCCTGGCAGGTCGGCGTTCTGCGGACCGGCGCCTGGGTCGCCCGCGGTCTCCGGACCCCCGCCCGGAACGCCCTCCTCGCCGATGCCGTGGACCGGCGAGCCTACGGGCGGGCCTACGGCTTCGAGCGGGCGATGGACAACCTCGGGGCCGTCCTCGGGCCGCTGGCGGCCCTCGCCCTCGTCAGCCTCCTCGACGTCCGGACGGCAATCCTCGTCTCGGTCGTGCCGGGCCTCCTCGCCGGCCTCGCCATCGTCTACGCCATCCGCCACATCCGCGCCGTGCCCCTCGCGACCCCCCGTCCCCGACGTCGCGTCCTCGATCTTCCCGTCCGCTCCCTCCTCCGGGGGCACCTCCGTCGCGCCTTCCTCGTCGTCGGGGCCTTCGAGGTCGGCAACGTCGCGGCGACCCTCCTCATCCTCCGCGCGACGGAGGTCTTTACTGCGGCCGGACGAGCCGACGCCGCCCAGCTCGCCGTCACCCTCTACGTCGCCTACAACCTCGCCGGCACCCTGGCGAGCGTCCCCTTCGGTCGCCTCGGCGACGCGCGGGGCTTCACCGCGCCGCTCCTCGCCGGGTTCGCCCTCTTCGCCGGGGCGTACGGCGCCTTCGCCCTCGGACCGACCGACCCGCTCGTCCTGGGCGCTGCGTTCGTGGCCGCCGGCGTGGGCATCGGGATCGTCGAAACGGGCGAGCATGCGATCGTCGCCTCGGCCGCCCCGCCGGAAGCGCGAGGCTCGGCCTTCGGGCTCCTCGCGGGCGCCCAGAGCTTCGGCGACTTCGCCGCCAGCGGGATCGTCGGCATCCTCTGGAGCCTCGCCGGGGGGACGGTCGCCTTCGCGTACGCCGCCACCTGGATGCTCATCGCCCTCCTTCTCGCCGCCATCGTCCGGCCGGGCCGCTGACGCCGGGCCGCTGACCAGCACGAGACCGGTCGGGGATCCCAGGGTCCGCCAGTTGACCGGCGTCGCGGTGGCCTCTATCCTTGCCTTCGGCGATGGAGTCCGCCGAGACGGAAGCCTCCGTCTGAACCGCCTCGAACGGCTGATGGCCCCTGATCGCTCGACGACCGGGGGTCGTTCGATTCCCGGGCCAGATGGAGGTGGTCGGCGTGGACAACGTCTACCTTGTCGCCGCGCTTTGGATCGGCATCGCGCTCGCTGCCAGTCTCATCTCGATTCGACTCGGGGTGTCGGTCGCCCTCATCGAGATCGGGCTGGGGATCGTCGCCGGGAACTCGATCGGCCTCAGGACGACCCCCTGGATCGACGTCCTGGCTGGCTTCGGGTCCGTCATCCTCACGTTCCTCGCCGGCGCCGAGATCGACCCGGCCTCCCTCCGGCGTCATCTGCGGGCGAGCCTCGCCATCGGAGCCGTCTCCTTCGCCGCACCCTTCGTGGCGGCGTGGGTGTTCGCCTACGTCGTCGCCGGCTGGGACATGGCGGCGAGCCAGATCGCCGGCGTCGCGCTCTCGACGACCTCGGTCGCCGTCGTCTACGCGGTCATGGTCGAATCCGGGCTCGCCGGCGCGGAGATCGGCAAGCTCATCCTCGCCGCCTGCTTCGTGACCGACCTCGGGACGGTGTTGGCGCTGGGGATCCTCTTCGCGAACGTGAGCCCGCTCCTCGTCCTCTTCGGGATCGTCGCGGCGGCGGTTCTCCTCACCGTCGGCCGGGTGACGCGCTGGTTCGTGGAGCGGTTCCCGGACCGCGTCTCGGAGCCCGAGACGAAGTTCCTCCTGTTCGTCCTCTTCGCCCTCGGCGGCCTCGCCTCGACGGTAGGGAGCGAAGCCGTCCTGCCGGCGTACCTCCTGGGTCTCGCGGCGGCGGGCGTCCTGGCCGAGAGCCGAGTCCTGGTGACGCGGATCCGGGCGACGGCGTTCAGCCTCCTCACGCCCTTCTACTTCATCAAGGCGGGACTCTTCGTCTCGCTCCCCGCCGTCGCCGCCGGGATCGGGCTCATCGCCGTGCTCTTCGCGGTCAAGGTTGGAACGAAGACGATCGGGGTTTGGCCGGTCAGCCGCGCCTTCGGCCTTCCGCCCCGAGAGGCGAACTACACAACCCTCCTCATGTCGACGGGGCTCACCTTCGGGACGATCTCGGCGCTGTTCGGGCTGAACCGCGGCTACATCGATCAGACGGCGTACACCGTCCTCGTGACCGTCGTCATCCTCTCCGCCGTCGTCCCGACGCTGCTGGCGACGACGTTCTTCACCCCGGCGCTGGCGAGCCCGGAAGACACAGAGGAGTTCGACGCGGCCGAGGAGATCGACGCCGGCCTCCTGCCGCGACCCGAGTCGTGGACACCAGCGGCCGGATCCTCCAGGCGTGGGTCTCGGGACGGGGCGGAGGCCGATGAGCGAGCGATCTACGGCGAGGCCGAATCGGCCTGACGCGCCGTCGATCGGCGCCCGACCCTCCGAGGACGCACCGGCGCTCGGGGCGGCCGGCGAGGACGGCGCGGTCGGGGTCGGGAGCTCGGCGGCAGCGCCGGAGGCGGACGGCTGGTGGACCGGGCTCCTGAGCGAGGCCGGTCTCCGCGCCGAATTCGAGCGGGGCGCCTGCCCGATCTGCACGGCGGCGACGGGCTCATCGCGAACGCCCGTCCGAGCCGCCCGAACCCGGCCCGCTGACCCGCGTCCCCGCCGGGTCCGCCACCCGAGCTCCGTCACCCTTCGAGGAGCGCGAGGCCGGGCACGGTCCACGTCCTCGATCTCCCTGGGCGGGGATTCGGGGCTGTGGGCGGAATTCGCCGGACGAACGGGGTGCCTGGTCCGCGTCAGTCCTCCGCCCAATCCCCCACGAAGAAGAAGGCGCCGCTCGATGGGGGGATGGGCGCTTGGACCTCGAGCCACCGGACCGGGGTGTCGGTGGTGTTCGAGAAGCCGTGCAGGGCGTTCACCTCCGGCGAACACGAGGTCACCTGGCCCGACCTCGACGGTGTCGTCCTCGAGGTGGGCCAGGGCCGTCCCGGAGAGGATGTAGTACGTCTCCTCGAAGGGGTGGAAGTGCTGCCCGCCGAGGGTCATCCGTCGCCCGGTGGGTTCGAACTGGACGACGAAGAGCGTGTGGTGGGTAGCGCCCACCACCTCGTCGACGAGCATGGCGAGGCCGACGTTCGTGCGGCCAGGGGACCGAAACCCCTTCATCTGGAGGGGACCGGGGCCAGGGAGAAGGCTGTCGTCGAAGTGCCCGACGAAGCGACGGCCGCGATCCCGTACCTCCACCGGGCGCCCGTTCGTCGGCGGGGCGACGGACGGCTCGGGATAGCTCCCGAGCGCCCGGCCCAGGCGTCGCGGCTGGGGGCGATCGAGTGCGGAGCCAGCGCACCGGCTGCGTGCCGGGGTTCCGCCAGGCGTGGGGGGGTGGAGACGGGGGCGTACCCCCAGTCGTGGGCCACGAGGTGGTAGGAGCGATCGGCCAGGGTGACGAGCACCTCTCCCTCGAGGATGTAGAAGGACTCCTCGAAGGGGTGGAGGTGGCCCTCGATCGTCCCGCCTGGAGCCAGCTCGACAAGCGCCACTTCGAGATGGAGGGCCCCCTCCGCCGGACCGGCCAGGATGGCCTGGGCGACGCCCTGGCAGATGCCGTCAGCCTCGACCGGTTGCAGGGGGCGCTCGCTCGCCTTCGTGACTGCCCAGCTGGCCATGCCTTCCTCCTCAGTCCACGTGCCCCCAGTCCACGTTCCGGGCCCCGGGGACCGTTCATCCAACCGGGCGACAGGATACGGCGCGTCATGAGCCGTCGATGTGATGCCGAGCCCAGATCATCCCGATCCGGCCCCAGGAGGGCGCAAGCGGGTGCGGGGAAGCCGCGGTCGGTCCCCGTCAGGCCTCGAGATGGGCGAGGGCCGGGCACGGTCAGAAACTCGACGAACTCGTCGGCGAGGACGAGCCGATCGAGGAGCTCCTCCGCGGCCGGTCCCGTCGGGAGCCGCTCGAGCCCGACCGTCGCGGCCTCCTCCTCCCGGAGCCCGCCGATATCCGTCCGGCCGTGAGCGGCTCGCCGTCGACGGCGACCCGGATCGCCGCCAGAGCCAGAGGAGCGAGCGGGCGATCTCGGCCGTCGCCGCGTCCTCCATGAGGCTGTTGATGGCGACGGCGCCGCTCCCGGCGAGCCAGGCCGCCAGGTACTGGAGGGCGACCGAGACGTTCGAGCGGAGCCCGGCCTCGGTGACCCCGGCCCCCGGGACGGCGAAGTCGAGGAGGGCCTCGGCCGTCGACCGGTTCGCCCGGCCGCTCGAGCTGGTTCGGTCGCTCGCCGAGGGTCGCGTCGAAGACGGCCCGGGCCACCGGGACGAGATCGGGGTGGGCGACCCACGTCCCGTCGAAGCCGTCGGCTGCCTCCCGCTCCTTGTCCTCCCGGACCTTGGCGAAGGCGAGCTCGTTCGCCGAGGGGTCGCGGCGGCTCGGGACGTAGGCGGCCATCCCCCCGATGGCGTGGGCCCCGCGGCGGTGGCAGACCTCGACGAGCCGGCGGGTGTAGGCCCGCATGAAGGGGACGGTCATCGTCAGGGCCGCCCGGTCGGGCAGGACGAGGCCGCTCGCCCGGAAGGTCTTGATGATGCTGAAGAGGTAGTCCCAGCGGCCGGCGTTCAACCCCGTGGCGTGCTCGCCGAGGGCGAAGAGGATCTCCTCCATCTCGAGGGCGGCGAGGACGTGCTCGATGAGGACCGTCGCCCGGATCGAGCCCGGCGGGAGCCCGAGGCGCGCCTCGGCGAAGGCGAAGACGTCGTGCCAGAGGGCGGCCTCGGCGGCGTCTCTGGAGCTTCGGGAGGTAGAGGTACGGGCCCGAGCCGCGCTCGAGGAGCTCGCGGGCGTTGTGCCAGAGGAAGAGCCCGGTGTCGAAGAGCGAGGCGCTCACCGGCTGCCCCGTCGAGCCGGACCCGCGGCTCGTCGAGGTGCCAGCCCCGCGGTCGGACGACGAGCGTCGCCGATCCGCTCGGCCAGCCGATAGCGCCGGCCGTCGGGGGCGTCGTACGCGAGCCGCCGGCGGACCGCCGCGGCGATGTTCGCCTGCCCCTCGACGACGTTCGCCCAGGTCGGGCTGAGGGCGTCCTCGAGGTCGGCCATGAAGACCGAGGCGCCCGAGTTCAGGGCGTTGATCATCATCTTCGCCTCGGCCGGGCCGGTGATCTCGACCCGCCGATCGCGCAGGTCGGGCGGTGCGTCGGGAACCCGCCACCCCGGGGCGTGGGCCGGACCCGGGGGCGGCTCGGACGGGCGCTCGCCGGCGTCGATGGCGGCCTGCCGTTCGGCGCGGGCGGCGAGGAGGCGCCGCCGGGCGTGTCGGAACTCGCGCTCGAGCTCGGCGACGAAGGCGAGGGCCTCGGGGGTGAGGACGGTCTCGACCGCCGCCGGGTTCGGGCGATGGCGCCCGGGGCGGATCTCGAGGCCGTCGAGCGGGGCGCTGCGTCGCTCGGCGATGACCGCGGGGGTGCGGGTCAGCGGCTCCACGGCTAGACGACCTTGTCGTCGGGGAGCGCCTCGACGAACTGAAGCCCGAGCCGGGCAGCTTCGTAGGCCGAGCCGACGAGGTGGTGGTACGGAACGCCCGAGAACTCGTGGTGGCTGCGGGTCGGCCAGTACGTCCCCTCGGCCCACTCCGCCCGCTGGAGCTCGATGTAGCCCTCCTCCTGCCGCTCGGCCATGGCCGCCAGGAGGCGCGACAGGCCGAGGCCGTTCGCGTGCTGACCACCGAGGGTGATGAAGATGAACCGGAAGCCGAGCTCGGCGAGCTCGCTGAAGCGGAGCGGGTTCGGGTCGTTGAACCACTTGAAGCTCGACGACCAGTTGAAGGCGAAGCGAGCTTCCGGGAAGCGCCGACGAACCTCCGTGGCGAAGGTCTCGACGGGGCCGCGATCGGCCGTCGGGAACTCGCACCAGACGAGGTCGGGGATGCCCGTGTCGAGGTAGCGCAGGGCTCGCTCGATGCCGAGGCTGAGGCCGCGGGTCGGCTCGGGCGCGTCGACGGCCGAGACACCGTCGGTCCGGGCGATGACGACGAAGTCGGGGTTGCCGACGTCGTCGGCCACGGCCCGCATCATCCGGAGCTTGCCGATCATCTCGGTGGCCGGGACGAGGGCCTTGCCGCCGATGTGGCCGCAGCGCTTCGGGAAGACCTGGTCCTCGAGGTGGGCCCCGGCGACGCCGGCCGTCACGAGGAGCTCGGTCTGGCGCTGGACGTTGAAGAGGTTCCCGTAGCCCGCGTCCATGTCGACGACGACGGGCGGGATGTCGAGGTGGCGGGGCGGGATCCCCTTCTCGGGGTCGCCGACGGCCATGGTCAGCTGGAACTTCCGGAGGGCCATCACGGTCCGGCGGGCGGCGTCGGCGATCTCGACCCCGTTGTAGAGGTCCATGTCGGTTGTGCCGAGGTGGCCGATGGCGAACGAGTAGCCGCTGAAGTAGACGGCCCGGAAGCCGTAGTACATGACGAGCTGGGCTCCGAAGGGGTCGTAGACGCCGGGGCCGAAGAGGTACGGCTCGGTCGCCAGGAGCTCGCGCATCCGAACCGAGGGATGGACCCAGCGGGTCGCCGGGACGGCGTAGCCCTCGGGGAGGAGGGGCGTGGCGACGAGGGGGGCTCGGCTCGTTCCGACCCGCGGCCCGGGGTGGACGTCGCTGCGTTCCCCGTTGGCGCCGTCGGTGCCGGCCACGCCCTCGGCATCGGGCCGCCGGGCCGGGCGCCGATGACGGTCGCCTTCTGCTCGGCCGGGGAAGGGGATGGTGCGGCGTCGCTCGTCGTCGATCATGACCTCCTCACCTCGTGCTGGGATGGTGGCCGTTCGCCTGGAACTGTCGCTGGGGCGATCGCCCGCTACTCGTTCGGGTGGTCACGCCCGCAGGCGTCGGGGCAGCGACACTCGGCGGTGAGCGGGTCGTCGACGGTCGGCCGCGGGTGGTCGGCGCTCGATCTCGGGTCCAGGACCTCGTCGAGGGGAACGCCGATCATCCACAGATGGTCGAGGGCGACGATCTGGCGATCGACGAGGGCCTTCAGGCGGGCGTTCATCGGGTACCTCCCCTGGGTGCATCGGGTTCGGCGTTTTGCGCGTCGGGCTCGGGCTGGCCCCGGCTGACTGCCGGGGCTCTCATGCTGGCACGGCGAGGACGATAAGTCCAATCGAATGATTCGATCTAGCGGATAGACAGGCCTTATGATTTGCGCGTCGCTCCGGTCGCATCGCCGAAGGAGGTCGCGGTGCTCCTCGCCCAGATCGAAGGCTTCCTCGAAATCGCCCGGCAGGGCAACCTCAGTCGGGCCGCTGCAGCGCTCCACGTCACCCAGCCGGCCCTGACGGCTCGGCTGGCTGGCCTCGAGCGGGAGCTCGGGACGCCCCTCTTTCGGCGCTCGCATCGGGGCATGGAACTCACCGACGCCGGCCGGGCCTTCCTTCCCTACGCCGAGCGGGCCCTGGCCGCCCTCCGGGACGGTCGGGCGCTCGTCGCCGAGCTCCGTCGGGGCGCGGCCGGGGAGCTCGTCCTCGGCGCTGCGCCCGCGGTGAGCACGTACGTCCTGCCCGGCCTCCTCAGCCGCTACACGCGGCGCCACCCGTCGGTCCGGCTCGTCGTCCGAACCGGCCACTCCGAGGAGATCGTCGAGCTCGTCCTTCGGGACGAGGTGGCGGTGGGGCTCATCCGGGAGATCCGGCACCCCGGCCTCGAGGTTCGCCCCCTCTACGAGGATCGCCTCGTCCTCGTCGTGCCGCCGGGCCACCCCTTCGCCGCGGAGGGTCAGATCGAGCTCGCCGAGATCGCCGAGACCCGGATGATCCTCTTCGATCGGACGTCGAGCTACTACGAGCTCACCCACGCCCTCTTTCGGTCGGCCGGGGTGGCCCCGCGGAGCGTCATCGAGCTCGACAACATCGACGCCGCCAAGCAGATGGTGGGTCAGGGGCTCGGGGTCGCCCTCCTACCGGCGACGGCCGTCGCCGCCGAGCTCGCCGCTGGTCGGCTCGTGAGGGTGGCGATCCGGGACGCGGTCCCGCCCCGCCGGCGGATCGTCGCCGTCCGCCGCGCCGACGCCGGCCCGATGAGCCACCCCGTGGCCGCCTTCTACGAGGTCCTCGGTGGGATCGGGGCCGTCCTGTCCGAGGGGCGGCCCGTCGACCCGCGTCTCGAGCCGTCGGCCTGACAACCGACGCTCGGGCCGCTACCAGCGCCGTCCAGAAACCCGTGGCCGATTCGGACGAAGACGTGCCCGAGCCGCGCCCGCAGACGGACCGAGGTGGTTCCCTCGCCCGACCGCCGGTCGTCGCCAGCATCCCGGTCGCAAGCGCCCCGACGAAAGTCTCGCTCGCGGGCGAGCTCCTGCACGAGGGCCTCTCGCTCGCGGTGAAGCAGCCAGACGAGCGCTTCGTGATCGTGGAGCGACATCGTTCCTCCTTCGGCCGGGCTCCGGGCAGGGCCGGGCGACCGGCGGGGCGACCGGCGGGGCGACCGGCCCACTTCGCCGGGTCGCCGAACGCGACGTGTGCACCGTATCGGCTATTCCTGCCACATTCCGGCAGGAATACGGCCAGCATCCAGCCATGCGAGCGAGGCGGGAGACCTGGTCCCTCGTCGCCCGCCGGGATGGGCTCCTTCGGACGTACCGCGTGTCTCGGATCGTCGGCGCGAGGGCGACCGGCGAGCGATTCGAGCGCCCGCCCGATTTCGACCTCGCCGCCACCTGGTCGCAGATGACCGCCGACCTCGAAGCGGGCCCGGGGGAGCGACCGCCCTACCGGGTGACGCTCCGACTCTCCGCCGCGGGTGCGACCGAGCTCGCCTCGATCCTCGGGGAGGCGCGGGCTCGGGTCGCCCTCGACGCTGCCGGGCCGGCCGACGAGGATGGCTGGCGCAGGGTCGTCGCGGATCTCGAGAACCCCGGCTGGGCGCACGAGGTCGCCCTGCGTCTGGCCGATCGCGCCGAGGTGCTCGCCCCCGCCGAGCTCCGGATCCGGGTCGCCACCACGGCTCGGGCGTTCGCCGCGCGGTACCTCGGAGGCTGATTCGGCCGGCGCTGGCGTCTCGAGGTCCTGGGCCCTCGGGTTCCGTGCCGCAACCCGTTGGCGGGTGCGCAAACCGCTCGAGGCTCGTCCCCCACGATCCGACTTCTCACCGACCTTCTGTCCATTTGTCCCTCGTCAGCCCCGATGACTCGGAGTATCGTTGCCGGGTCATGGACGACCCATCGACGCGAGTGGCCGAGACGACCGGCTCCACCCTCCGGCCCGACACTCGGCACTGGCTCCTCGCCCTCGCCCGAGCGGCGGTCGGCGGAGCGGCCGAGGCGTACCGTGACGGCCGACTCCAGGAGCTCGAGGAGCGACTCGCTGCCTACGCGCCGCCCGGTGCCGAGGCGCGTCGGGAGGCCGACCGGGCGACCGATTCGGAAGCGCCGGGTGCCGGGCAGCCCGCGGCCGGCCTGCCGGAGCGGGCGAGCCAGCAGCTCGTTCGGCCGGCGGCCGCCTTCGTGACGCTCACGACCGCCGGGGAGCTCCGGGGCTGCATGGGCCGGCTCGACGCCGAGCGGCCCCTCTGGGAGAACGTCCGCGACGCCGCCATCGCCGCCGCCATCGGCGATCCCCGGTTCCCGCCCTTGACTCCCGAGGAGGTACCGGGGGTTCGGATCGAGATCTCGATCCTGAGCCCACTCACCGAGATCGCCGACGCCGCCGAGTTCGACGCCGAGCGGCACGGGATCGTCGTCGAGGCGGCCGGGCGGCGGGCCCTCCTCCTGCCGAAGGTCGCCCGGGAGCAGGGCTGGGACGAGGCGTCGACGCTGGCCGCGGTGTGCCGGAAGGCGGGCCTGCCGCCGGACGCCTGGCGCTGGCCGGAGGCGCGTCTCTGGGTCTTCGAGGCCGAGGACTTCGGCGAGGCCGAGTGGTCGGGCGCCGACGCCGCCGGCGGGGCGGGTCACCCTGACGGCCACTCGGGCGGTGGGGGCCGGCCGAGCGGAGGTGAGGCGTGACCGCCTCTCGCGATGTCGTCTTCCGCGACCGCTACGGCCTTCACCCCCGAGCCGCCATGCGGATCAGCCAGACTGCGGCGCGCTTCTCGGCACGGGTGACCCTCGAAGACCTGACCGCCGGTTCGCCGCCGGTAGAGGCGCGGAGCATGCTCGCCCTCGTCGGGGCTGCCATTCGGGCGGGCAACCGGGTCCGGGTGGCGGCCGACGGGGACGACGGCGAGGCGGCCGCCGCGGCCATCGCCGACCTCCTCGAAGGGGGCGTCTGCCACCCCGGCGGGTAGCCGGGGCTCTCACCCCCGCCCGATCCGGCGGTACCGCCGAGCGACCCCCGCGAAGGCCGGCAGCCGAGCGAGCGCTCGGGACAGGAGCCCCGGGCGGCCGTCGCGTCCCTCGACGGCGAGGAGGGTGTCGGTCGTCGAGCTGTCAGCCGGCCGGGCGTCGACGACGGCGACGTCGATGGTCACCCGTCCGGGCTCCGGAAGGCCGAGGCCGGCGATCTCGTCGGCCGGTGGCGCCTCGTCGAAGGCGAGTCGGACTTCCGCTTCGGCCCGCCAGTTCGGCCGCCGGAGGAGGATCGCCCGCCAGAGCCGTCCCACGGCTGGCGTCACCCGCCCCTCTCCGGGTCGCGGCCGTTCCGCCAGCGCCTCGCCCCGGGCCCAGCGGGCCGCCTGGTGGAGGAGGGCGTACTCGTCGAGGTCGGCGTAGTCGGGGAGCCGTTCGACCGGCGATCCGTCCCCGAAGATGGCCTGGATCGACGGCCCGAAGACCTCGGCCAGGTCGAGGTCGATGGCCCGGACCGTCCGATGGAAGTAGACCTGCTGATACATGAAGAGCCGCGCCGTGAGGAACATCTCGAGGGCCCCGAGCCCCGGCTCGTAGATCGTCAGGCCCCGGTCGGTCACGAAGGTGTAGCGCCGGAGCCGCTCCACGTCGACCGGCCCGATGGCAACCCCCGTCATGTACGCGTCGCGGCGGACATAGTCGAGGTTGTCGACCGTGAAGACCCCCGAGAAGAGCGGCTGGAGCCAGCGCAGCCAGCGCGGCATCGAGGGATCGACGAGGGCGGGCTTGGCGACGAGGTAGGACACCCAGCGGGGGTCGATCGCCTCGCCCGGCCCGAAGCGATCCCGCTCCGGTGTCGCCCCCGGCGCCCGCCGCAAGCCGGCGATGAGCGGGCCCAGCTCGCGCTCGATGATGAGCTGGCTCAGGTCCTCGTGGCTGAGCCGCTTCCCGGGTGCCCGCCGCGGATCGGGCGGCGCCTCGAAGGCGGCGAGGACGTGGTCGTCGAAGAAGTGGGCAAAGGGACCGTGCCCGACGTCGTGGAGGAGCCCGGCGATCCGGAGCGTCTCGACGACGAGGCCCTCCGACGGTACGCTCCCGGCCGGTTCGCCGGAGGCGAGGAGCGCCTCGCGGAGGGAGGGATAGAGGGCCCGGCCCCAGAGGCCGGCTTCGTGCATGACGCCGAGGCCGTGGGTGAAGCGACTGTGCTCGGCGGTCGGAAAGACCCAGCGGGCGCTCTGGAGCTGGCTGATCCGGCGCAGCCGCTGAAGCCAGGCCGAATCAAGGAGATCCTCCTCGGCGACGTCTTCCTCGGGCAACTCGGCCCGTTGCGCCTCGGCCGGGCCAAGACGCTTCGTCAGCTCGAGGTAGCGCGTGGATCGGATCGCTGATGAGGTTGACGGCGGCGAAGCGCGGGTGGCGGCGCATCCGCTCCTCAGCCCTCGCCGTACTGGGCCAGGGCGGCCCGGAGGGTCCGGGCGACGTCGGCTCGAAGCCCGGGCGGGGCGAGGACCTCGACGTCGGCACCCCAGCCGAGGATCCAGAGCTTGATCTCGTGGGTCCCGGCGACCCGCGCCCGCCAGAGGAGGGAACCGTCGGGAGCCTCTTCGACGCTCTGGGTCGGATGCCAGGTCGCCTCCTGGACCCGGGCCGCGACGAGCGGCGAGAAGCGGAGGACGACCTCCACCTCCGGTTGATCGCCGATGATGTCCCAAGCCCGAAGGAGCGTCCGCTCGAGTTCGTCGCCGTCCGGGGGCTCGAAGGTCTCCGGGCTCACCGACAGCGCCTCGATCCGCTCGACCTTGAAGGTCCGGAGGGCACGCCGGTCCTCGTCGTAGCCGATGAGGTAGAGGGCGTGGGTCTGGAGCGAGGGCTCGAGGAGGTAGGGCCGGACGCGCGCCTCTCGGGGTTCCCGCTCGGCCCCCTCGTAGCGGGCCGGGACGTAGCGGAAGGTGACCATTCGCCGCTCCGCCCAGGCGCGGACGAGGTCGTGGACGTGGCGATTGAAGCGAGCGTCACTCCGTCGGCTGGCGAGGACGGTGAGGGTCCGCTCGACGTGGTCGCGGAGCGGGACCGGGAGGACCTCCTCGAGCTTCTGGAAGGCGGCCGCCAGCTCCGGGTCGTACTTGTCGGCGTAGCGGGCCATGAGGCGCGCCGAGAGGACGACGGCCATGGCCTCGCCGAGGGTCAGGTTCAGGGGCGGCAGGAAGGTCTCGCCCTCGACGCCCCAGCGGCCGCGGTCGTTCCAGACCGCCGCCCCGATCTCGCTCTCGAGGGCCTGGAGGTCGCGGTAGGCCGTCCGGCGGGAGACGCCGACCCGGCGAGCGATCTCGTCGATCTGGACGCCGCGCTCGCCGTGGGATCGGAGGACCGAGAGGACGCGGTAGAAGCGGGCCAGGCGGTCTCGCTTGCCGTTCGAGCCTCGGCCGCCGCTGTCGATCATCGCTCCTCCCGGGCGTTCCGTTCCGTCCGCGTCGTTGGTCGTCGCCTCCATTCTGCCACCCGAGGGAGCGAGGGAGGCGCTCGCCACGGCACGCTCGGGTCGCCGTCACCCGGCGCACCGCAGCGCCCAGCCGCCCCGATCACGGTGTCGGGCGGGCGACGCTCGCATCCTGCCCCCGGGCGACGGCGTCGAGCTCGAGCCGGACGGTGGCCAGGAGCCCCGGCGGCGAGAGCTCGTACGCCTCGCCGTTCACCGTCGCCTCCACCCGGCCGACCTGCCCGTCGGCGAAGATCCAGTAGTCGAGCTGGCCGCGCCAGCGCCGAAGCGAGGCGTCGCCGACGAGGAGCCAGAGCGGCCCGACCGCCGACCGAACGGTCGAGCCGTCGACGGCGATCCGGCAGTGGCGAGCCCGGGCTCCGCCGATGGTGGCGATGCCGCGGTCCTCCGCCGCCGTCCGATTCTCCGGCGCCAGGGCCACCGCGACGAGCCGGCGGTCGAGGTCGGCCCCGGCCACCTCTGCCGGTGCAACCCGGAACCAGCCGATGCGGGGCAGTGCCCGCCAGGCCTCGCTCCCGATCCGAGCGGCACCGTACGTCCCCAGGGCGACCGGGGTCGCAGCGTAGCCGCTCCAGCGGAAGTCGTCCCCGACCCGGAGGCCGGCGATGTCGACCTCCCCGATGGGACGGAGATCGACCTCGCCCGAGAGCTTGAGGCTCAGCCGGGCGCTCCGGCCGGCGGTGATCTCGGCATCGCAGGCGGGCGGCTCCAAGGACGGATCCGTCGGCCCGTAGATGGAACCCGGGACCGGCCGATCCCGGAGGGCGAGGTCGTTCGCCACCGCCGTGGCCGCGACCGCCGACGCGGTCACGATGGTGAGGGCGGCCCCGATGGCCGAGCCGACGGCGAGCCGTCGCCGCCGACCCGCGCTCCAGCCGAGGAGCCGCCGGGCGAGGCCGAAGCCGGCGAACAGGCTCGTCCCGACCAGGGCGAGGAGCCACGGGTAGGCCGCCTCGACCGACGGGAGGAGCGTCTGCGGCCCGCCTCGGATGAGGCGGAGGACGAGGCCGCCGATGGACGGGACGAGGACGAGGAGACTGAGGGTCCCGAGGGTGACGATGGACGGGAAGGCGAGCCGTCCGCGGGGAACGGGCGGCCAGCGCAGGCCGGCCGCGGCGATGGCGGTCGGGAGGCAGGCGGCGAGGCCGACGAGGAGGTCGATCGGGCCGCCGGGACGGTAGCCGACGAGGACGAGGATCCCGGTCGCGGCCCAGGCACCGGTCAGGGCCGCGGCGAGGAGACGAAGCTCGAACTGGCGGACGCGCATCGGAGAGGCAGTGTACGGGTCGGCCTCCGAGCCCACACGCGGACGCGCCGCGGCAGGCAAGGAGACGGCAGGGCTCCGAGAAGTACCCCGCCCTCCCGGACCTTGGAGCCATCGAAGATCGCTCCGCAACGCGGCACGATGGCGCCGACCGCACCGGACCGCAGCGAACCGGTCCGGCCCGGTCCGCGGGCAGGCACCCGCGATCTGGCAGGTGGATGCCGACATGATCGACGAGCGACGAACCGAGGGGCCACGCGACCCGGCGCCTACGACCCGGAGCAGCGCTGCCGGCCCGGAGCGCCTCCATCGGCGCTCGTTCGTCGGCCGAGACCCGCCAGCCGAGCTCGGGGCGCAGTGCGAGGCCGCCGGCCGCCACGGCCAGGCGAGCCGACGGCCGTCGCCGGGCGAACCGACCGGCCCGGCGCACCGCCAACGACGACCCTCGCTCCGACGAGGGCGATCTATCGGCTCCTCCTCCTGCGGGGGCTGTCCGAGGCCGAGGCGGCGAACCTCACCGCCTTCCTCTGCGGGCTCCCGGTCGGCGAGCGGCCCTGGCAGCTCCGCGAAGTGAACCAGCTTCTCTTCCTCCGCGAGCTCCATCGCCGTGGTCGCTTGGAGCGAGGCGCGGTCCCGCCGGGGCTCGACGAGGCCCCGCCGCCACTCGCCTGACGGCCGATCCCTCCACCCAGGAGGGACGGCACGAGACAACTGCACATCCCGCCGACGGCGTCCCTCCTCCGCCGCCGGACCGACCCCGAAGCGGCGCTCTCCTCCTCCGGCGCCGCTTCGGGCCGTCTTGTGAGGCGGGCCGAGCACGCCGCCGTCGACCGGGCGGGTCGGGACCGTATCATCGGCGGCCATGCGACCCTTCATCAGCTTCCTGAGCGACTTCGGGGCCGACGTCGCGGCCGCCGTCTGCCGGGGTGTCATCCTCGGCATCTGTCCCGAGGCGACGATCCTCGACATCAGCCACGCCGTTCGGAAGTTTGCCGTCGCCGACGGTGCATGGCGGCTCGTCTTCGCCCTCCCGTATCTGCCGGTGGGCATCCACGTCGCCGTCGTCGACCCCGGCGTCGGGACCGAGCGCCGGCCGATCGGTCTTCGGGTCGGGCGCGGCGACGTCCTCATCGGGCCCGACAACGGGCTCCTCGTCCCGGCCGCCGAGGCCCTCGGCGGGATCGTCGAGGCTCGCCTCCTCTCGAACCCCTCCCTCTGTCGCGAGACCGTCTCCTCGACCTTCCACGGCCGCGACATCTTCGCCCCCATGGCGGCCCATCTGGCGACGGGCGTACCCTTCGAGGCCGTCGGCCCGACCGTCCCGCCGGAGGATCTCGTCCGTCTCCCCGAGCCCCAGCCGAGGGTCGTTCGGGGCGGCCTCGAAACCGTCGTCGTCTTCGTCGACGGCTTCGGGAACGCCTATGTCGCCGGCACGCCCGAGGACCTCGAGGCGGCCATCGGGCCGCTGAGGCCGGGCCGCCCCCTCCGGCTCCGATTCGGCGACCCCGACGGCCCGACGGTGCGCCTGCACCTGGCAGCGGACCTTCGGGGAGGTCCCTCGGGGTGCGCTGCTCCTCTACCGTTCCTCGACGGGACTCCTCGCCGCCTCCGAGAACCAGGGCAGCATCGCCGAGCGCCTCGGCCTGGCCGTCGGCCTTCCCGTCCGCATCGAGCCGCTCGACGCGGCGAGCTGAGGGTCGCCCCGCCCGATGATCGACCCGCGGGCATCGCTCGTCGAGGTCGACGCCGTCTCCTTTCGCTACCGACGGGCGACCGAACCCGCCATCCGAGACGTCTCACTGGCCATCGAGCCGGGGACGGTCACCCTCGTCGCCGGACCCTCGGGCTGCGGCAAGAGCACCCTCATCCGGACCCTCAACGGGCTCATCCCCCACGCCTACCCGGGCGAGCTCCACGGTGCGGTGCGCATCCGGGGTCGTCCGACGACGGAACTCCGGCTCCGCGACATCGCCCGGACCGTCGGAACCGTCCTCCAGGACCCGGCCCGCCAGATCGTCGGGGCGACGGTCGAGTCGGAGCTCGCCTTCGGCCCCGAGAACCTTGGCCTCCCGCCGGCCGAGATCCGGCGCCGCCTGAGCGCGGTGGCAAGCCGGACGGCCATCGAGCACCTCGTCGGGCGCGAAACGGCGGCCCTCTCGGGGGGCGAGCGGCAGCTCGTCGCCGTGGCCGGCATCCTCATGATGGAGCCCGACGTCCTCGTCCTCGACGAGCCGCTGGCGAACCTCGACCCGGCCACGGCCGATCGCCTCGTCGCCATCCTCCGCCGACTGGCCGACGAGGGACGTGCCATCGTCATCGTCGAGCACCGGGTCGAAGAAGCCCTCGCCCTCGCCCCCGACCGCGTCCTCTATCTCGAGGAGGGGCGGGTGGCCTACGCGGGGGCGGTCGAGGGTTTCCTCCGGGTCGCCGACCCGGGGGCGGTGAAGCTCCCCTTCGAGGTCGTCCTCGACCGGGTTCGCCAGGCCGCGGATCCGGGCGCTGCGGGCGATCCCTTCGGCCCCGTCCGAACCGCCCCGCGACACCCCCGACGGGCCGCCGCGGCTCGAGTTCCGGGGTGTCGACGTCGTTCTCGGCGAGCGGCCGGTCCTCCGCGGCCTGAGTGCCCGCTTCGGCCGCCGCGAGGCGATCGCCGTCCTCGGACCGAACGGATCGGGCAAGACCACCCTCTTCCGCACGGCGATGCGGCTCGTTCCGACCCGGGCCGGCGAGGTCCTCGTCGACGGCGTCTCGACGGCGAGGCGGACGGTGGCCGAGCTGGCGACGATCTTCGGCTTCGTCTTCCAGAGCCCGAGCCAGATGCTCTTCGCCCGAACGGTCCGAGAGGAGCTCCTGTTCGGGCCGCGGAACCTCGGCCGGCCGGCGTCGGCCGCCGAGGGCCTCCTCGCCCGCGTCCTCCGGCAGACCGCCCTCGACACCATCGAGGGGATTCTCGACCGGCCACCGCTCACCCTCTCCTTCGGCCAGCAGAAGCGGCTCGCCCTCGCCATCGCCCTCGCCCTCGAGCCGCGAACCCTCGTCCTCGACGAGCCCTCGGCCGGCCAGGACTACCGGACGGCCAGGCGCTTCATGGCCGAGGTGTCACGGATCGACGAGCTCGAGAGCACGTACTTCATCACCCACGACGTCGATCTTGCATTGACGCACGCAGACCGTATCCTCCTCCTTCGGGACGGGCAGGTCGTCGCCGACGGACCCCCGGCCCGGGTGACGGAGGACGAGGAGCGCTGGCGGGCGTGCAATCTGCACGTCACCTCGCTCATGCGGGCCAACGCCCGGTGGCGCATGGGCGATGGGCGCTTCCTCGACGCGGAGACGCTCGCCCACCGCATCGTCGCCCAGGAGCGC
Source organism: Chloroflexota bacterium (assembly GCA_026004015.1). Taxonomy (GTDB): domain Bacteria; phylum Chloroflexota; class Limnocylindria; order Limnocylindrales; family CSP1-4; genus BPIH01. The sequence continues at coordinate 65,622 of BPIH01000005.1, forward strand.
TCGAGGGGCGGAGGGAAGAACCGGGCATCGGAGAACCATCGGAGGGAGTGATCATGGCCACGATGCAGATGCAACGGCCCGGTCTCTGGGAGGTCTCGTCCCGGGTCATCGTCTACGCCGCCATCGGGGCGGCCCTCTACGGCGTCCTCGGCCTCTTCAGCTTCGTCCTGCCGGGGACCCAGAACGTCTCGGTCCGGCCCGCCTTCGCGATCGTCACCTTCTTCGGCTACTCCTTCGGGCCGGTCGTCGGGCTCTTTACCGGCCTCGTCGGCAACGCCGTCATCGACCAGCTGACCGGCTACGGCTTGCTGACGGCCTGGAACTGGAGCATCGCCAACGGCCTCGCCGGGCTCATCGCCGGGGTTCTCGGGGCCGGCGCCCTGGCGACCGCCGGGGGCTCGAAGATCGTCGGATCGGCGGTCGTGGCGGCCGTCGCCGTCGTCGTCGGCTTCCTCTTCGTCATCACCGACATCTGGGTCTTCGGCAACAGCCTCGAGACGGCGGTCACCGCGAGCTACGTCCCGGTCGTCATCGCCGACGTCATCGCCGGGGTCATCCTGACCCCGATCCTCGTGGCGGCCTGGGAGCCGTTGCGGGAGTCCCTCGGTCGCTGAAACCCGGCGCTTCGAGCTCGGCGGTCCAGCCGGTCGGGCTGGCCGGGCTCGGCGCCGCCCCACCGAGGCGCCGACGGCGGTCGCCGGCCGGTCGCGACGATGATCGTCACGCCGCGCTATCTCGCCCGGGGGTCGTGGCTCGCTCGCCGCGATCCCCGGGTCCCCCTCATCGTCGGCGTCTGCGCGGCGGCGACGGTCATCCAGGTCTGGGACGCCCGGATCGTCCTCGGGCTCCTTGCCGTCGCCCTCCTCTACTACCGGACGGCCGCCATCCCCTGGCGGGCGGTTCGCCGCCAGTGGTTCTTCGCCCTCGCCTTCGTCAGCCTGCTCGTCCTCATCAACACCTTCCTGACCGGGGGTGAGATCGGGGGCCTCGACCCGCGAACGTTCCGGCCCCTCTTCCGGATCCCGATCCTCGGGACGATGATCTACGCCGAGACCGTCTCGTACGGGGCGACCCAGCTCCTCCGCTTCGTGACCTTCGTCGCGGTCGGCTTCCCGATCGCCTACGCCATCGCCCCGGCCGATCTCGGGGTCGCTCTCGCCCGCCTCGGCCTGCCCGACCGGTTTGCGGTCGGCATCGACCTGACCTTTCGCTTCCTGCCGTCGCTCGCCGCCGACTTCCAGGAGACCATCGACGCCCAGCGGATCCGCGGCTACGAATGGGAACGCGGGGGGCGGAACCCGGTTGCGCGGCTCCGCCAGGCAACCCCGCTCATCGTGCCCCTCACGATGCGGGCCATCGTCGGAGCCGAGGACACCATCGACGCCATGGATCTCCGGGCCTTCGGAACGGGGCGCCGCACCTGGCTTCGAGAGCTGCGCTTCGACCCGATCGACCGCCTCGTCGTCGGCCTGGCGGTCGGCATCCTCGTCGTCGTGACGGTCGTCGGCTTCGCCGGTTACGCCCGGCTCTGGGTCTTTCCGTTCCTGCTCGGTCCGACGGGCTAGGGTCGCGGGTAGGCGCCGCTGCGCCGCCCGCCCGTTCTCGGCAGTGCCCCTCAGCGCCGGAGGGCACTCCCCCGGCAGGCGTCGACGAACACCCGCCAGAGCCGCTCGAACTCGGGCGGCGACGTCTCGATCCGCTCGGGATGGCACTGGACGCCGACGACGAAGCGGTCTCCGGCCGACTCCAGGGCCTCGACGAGCTCGCCGGCCGGCGACCAGGCGTAGCCGGCGGCGACGAGGCCCGGCGCGAGGTCGACCGGACGCACGGCCTGGTGGTGGGACGAGTTGACCCGGAGCCGGCCCGTGCCCGAGGCCGGAGCGAGGATCCGGGCCAGCCGCGTTCCCGGGACGAGTCGGAGGTCGTGGCACCGCTCCGGGCGTCCGAGGGCGTCCCGACCGCAGCTCGCCTCGTCGCCTCGCGCCCCGGCGCCCGACGCCTCGCCCCCCGCCCTCCCCCCGCAGCCGTCGCCTCCCGCGACGGCCGATCGTGGCCCTCGACGTGCTGGAGGAGCCGGCCCCCCGAGAAGACGTTGATCGCCTGGTGCCCGCGGCAGATCCCGAGAACGGGGAGGCCGCGCTCGGCGGCGACCGCCCAGGCCTCCGCCTCGAGCTCGTCCCGGGCCTCGTCGACGTCCCGCGCCCCCGCCGCCGTCGGCGCCGTAGCGAGCCGGGGCGATGTCGACGCCGCCGGAGAGGAGGAGGCCGGCCATCTCGGCGAAGGCCCGCCGTCGCTCCGCGGCCGACGCCTGGGCATCCAGCGGGATCGGGGCGCCGCCGAAGCGCCGGACGGCCTCGAGGTAGCGAGCGTTGACGGCGTCGACGCGGGCCGAGCGCCCCGGGGCCGAGACGCCCCGGGGCCGAGCCCTCGGTGGGGGCGGCGACGGTGACGACGATTCGCGGTCCCTCGCCCACGTGAGCCCCTCGCCGCGAGTCGCCTACCGCCCGAACATCGTGTCGAGGGTAACCGGCACGAGCCCCCGCTCGCGGAGCCCCTCGACGATCCGCGGCAACGCCTCGAGGGTGTGGTAGCCGCCGAGGTGCATGAGGACGATGGAACCACCCTGGACCCGCGACAGGACCTTGGCGACGATGTCGTCCGTCGTCGGCCCGCCGTCGGACTCCGGCTTCCAGTCGATGGTGTCGATGTCCCACATGACCGTGTAGCTCCAGCCGGCGCCTCCGACGGCCGCCCGGACCGTCGCGTTCTGGGCCCCGTAGGGCGGCCGGAACCAGGGCCGCGTCGAGCGGCCGGTGATCGGCTCGATGACCGCCTCCGTCCGCTCGAGCTGGTCGACCATCTGGGCGGCGGTGAGCGTCGTGAAGTTCGGGTGGTCCCAGCTGTGGTTGCCGACCCGGAACAGGTCGGGGTGGGCGGCCGCCCGCTCGATGACGGCCCGACCGACGGCCGTCGTTGAGGCGATCTTGCCCGTGGGGAAGATCGTAGCCGGGACGCCGTTGGCGATGAGCCAGTCCATGATGTCGAGGGCCGGATCGAGCCGACCGCCCATGTCGAGGGTCAGGGCGACCGCGTTGGAGCCGCGGGGGCCGGAGGAGATCAGGAGGCTCGTGCCCGCGGCGGTGTCGGGGCCGGCGGCAGGGTCAGGGTCGGGATCGGCGTCGTCGTCGGGCGGGGCGTCGGGATCTCGTCGTCGCTGAGGACGACGCCCGGGACGATGAGCAGCTGCCAGCCGGCGACGATCGTGTTCGGGTCGTAGTCCGGCGAATCGGGATCGAGGCTCGGGTAGCGGTCCCGGTTCCAGTACGAGATGCTCCGGACGTCGGTGGCGAAGCGGCGGGCGATGGAGGTCAGGGTGTCGCCGCGGACGACGACGTAGACGAAGGGGGTCGGCGAGGCCGCCGTCGTGGGCGAGGCCGGGCCGGACGGCGACGGGGGCGGCGACCCCGCTCCCGGTGGCTCGGTTGCTCGGCGGCGCCGACCCCTCTCCCGAAGCCGACGGGCTGCCGCCGGCGCTGGCGAGCGGGCTCGGAGCCGACCCGACCGGCGAGGCGGAGGAGGTGGGGGAGCCGCAGCTCGCGGCGACGAGGCCCACGAGGAGGGCGATGGAGAGGGCGGGGGCGCCGATGGGACGGCGCGGGCGGCGCGGCGGAGACGGCGGATGCGGCATGGCAGCGTCAGTGTGACGCATGGCGCCGCCGGATGTGGCGGCGGCGCTCGAATTCGGCCGGTGGGCGTCTCCCGCTCGCGCCTCGGCCGAGGGGCTCAGTCGAGGGGGAGGCTCGGTGGGTCGACGGGGGTCGGGACCTGGAGGGTGAGCTCCCCGGCCAGGGCCTCGCCGTCGGCCGCCGTGGCGATCTGGCCGTGACCCCGCCGCTTGGCGACGAAGCAGGCCCGGTCGGCCGCCAGGAGGATCTCCTCGGATGCTCGGCCGTCGGCCGGGAAGGTCGCCACGCCGATGGAGGAGCTGACCGTCACCCCGGTCCGTGCCCACTCCGACCCGGTGCCCCCGACGGCGAGGATGGCGTCGCGGATGCGGGTCGCGGCCGCCAGGGCACCGGCCATGTCCGCGCCTCGGAGGATGACGGCGAACTCGTCGCCGCCGTACCGGAACACCCAGTCCGTGTCGCGCCCGGCCCGCGAGATCGCCGCCGCGACGTCCCGGAGGTAGCGGTCCCCGGCCTGGTGGCCGAGGGCGTCGTTCACGCTCTTGAAGTCGTCGAGGTCGAGCATGAGGAGCCCGAAGGGCTCGCCGGCCTCCACGAGCCCGGCCAACCACTCCTTGAAGGTGCCGTGGTTCAGGAGCCCGGTCAGGGCGTCGGTCTGGGCTCGGATGGCAACGGCCCGGTGGACTTCGGCGTTCTGGAGGGCGATCGAGACCTGGGCCGCGAAGACCTTCGCCAGCTCGAACTCGTCGGGCGTGTAGCCGCGATCGCCGAACCGCTCGAGCATGAGGACGCCCGTGGCCCCCGTTCGGCCCCGGAGGGGAGCGACGATCCGGCTTCGGGCCGCCCGGGGGCTGCCGGCTTCGGTGCCGGCGCCGCCCCGGGCGACCCCGTCGCCATCCACCGAGCCCCGCCCCCCGACGAGGCGGGCGGCGTTCTCGGTGACGACGAGCTTGGCCAGTCGTCGCGCCTCGGCGTCCCAGCTCGTCGGCTCCGCCGCGGCCAGGCCCTTGGCGGTCAGGGAGCGCAGCGTCCCCGTCGCCGGATCGACGACGGCGATGGTGATTCGGTCGTAGCCGATGATGGCCGCCAGGCCGTCGGCGACCTGATCGAGGACGGCCCGCGGGTCGAGGGTGGCGAGGATCGACTCGGTGATTCGGAGGAGCTCGCGCTGGCCGAGGAGCTGCCGCTCGAGGGTCGCCGACTGGGCCCGGAGCCGCTCGGTGGTGTCGGCGTTCGCCATGGCCTGGGCGGCGAAGTTGGCGTAGATGACGAGGAGCCGGAGATCGTCGTCGGTGAACTGGTGGAGCCCGAGCTTGGAAAGGACGAGGACCCCGAGGACGTCGTCCTCGTAGAGCATCGGCGCCAGGAGCATCGACTCGTCGAGGTCGGCGTCGGTTCCCGGGATGGTGAGGGCCCGCGGATCGTGGGCGGCGTCGCCGACGATCTGGGCGACCCGGTGCTGGGCGACCCAGCCGGTGAGGCCGAGGCCGACCTTCGTCCGGAGCTGGTCCGGGGTCTCGTCGACGTACTCGCCGACCCGCCCCCGCATGGCGACCGGAACGAGATCCTCCCCGTAGCGCCGGTAGACGCGGACGTTGTGGTGGTCGATGAGCTCGCTCAGGCCGGCGACGATGGCCTCGCCGATCTCGCGGACCGACGACAACCGGGACAGCCTCGCCCCGAGCTGCTGGATCGAGGCGAGCTGTGCGGTCCAGCGGGCCATCTGCCCGTAGTCGCGGGCGGTCCGAATGGCGACGCTGGCGTGGTCGGCGAAGGCGGCGACGGTCGCCAGGTCGGCCGGCGAGAACGAGCGCGCCGTCGCCGGGTAGAGGTCGAGGAGACCGAGGGTGACGCCTCGATCGACGAGGGGGACGACGGCGCGGCCGACGACGCCCTCCTGGATGGCGATCGAGCGGAGGCCGCTCTCCCGGGGGTCGGATCGAACGGCGTCGGTGGCTCGGGGCTCCCGGGCGGCGAGGGCCTCGGCGACGAGACCGGAGCGCGTCGGATCCGAGGCCGTGGCGAGATACGCTGCCGACAGCCCGCGGGCGACGCCGATCTCGAACCGCCCTGGCAGGCCGCGGCTCAGGTAGATGGCGCCCCGATCGGCCGCGAAGAAGGCGAGGGCGTGGTCGACGAGGGCATCGAGGACCTGGTCGAGGTCGAGCCGACCACCGAGGTCGAGGGCGATCCGGCGGAGCGCCTCGGTCGCCTGGAGGCTTCGGCGGGCGTCCGCCTCGGCCCGCTCGACGCGAAGGAGGGCGCCGACGATGGCGGCCAGACTGCGAGCGAAGTCGGGCCGCGGCAGGGCGGCGAGGGGCTCGCCCGCAGCGAGCCAGAGGATCGCCGACGGATTGCCGGCTGGCGTGGCGACGGCCAGCTCGGGGCCGAGGCCGAGGATCGGTTCGGTGCCCGGGCCGGGGACGACCGCCAGGTCGCCTCGAAGGGCCGTCGCCAGGAGTCGGTGGCCGGGATCGAGGGGTCCCGCCGGCGCGAGCCCGGCGGTCGCCCGGGCGACGAAGCCGTCGGCCTCGAGCTCCCAGACGCCGCCGGCGGCGAGGCCGAGCCCGTCCCGGATCGTCCGGAGGGCGGCACCGAGCGGGTTCGGCCGCTCACCCTCGGCGGCGGCGACGCCGAGGCGAGCGATGAGGTCGAGCTCGAGTCGCCGTCGCTCGTCCTCGAGGACGGCGTCGGCGCCGGTCCTCGGAGACGGGGCGAGGGTGCCGGGGCCATCTCCCCGCGGCGTCCGCTGGATTGCGGCCTGGGCCGCCGCCGGCCCGTCGGCGAGGCGCTCCGATCCGCCGTGTCCGCCAAGGTGCTCGGCCTCGGCGAGGAAGCGTTCGAGGTCGACGAGGCGGAAGCGGCGATCGCCGCGAGCGTTGATCCGGAAGTGGCGGAGCAGCCCCCGATCGCTCCAGGCTCGCACCGTGTTCGGATGGACGCCGAGGATGCGGGCGGCCCGGGTGACCGAAAGGGTCGCTTCGGTCGACCGGTCGGGACGCGGCGGCTCGTTCGATGGGTCGGGCATGGTGGCGGTGGGTGGCCGAAGCCCCGTGGCGGCTCGTTCGTCTGTCCCCCGTGGGCCGGGGCGGCGCGGCCCCGGGCGGATGGCGGTCTCTCCGCGATCCGGAGAGCGGGTGGGAAATGTGAGGTTCGTGCGTCGAACGGTAGGGAAGGTCACAGATCTTGCCAATGGGACGAAGGTCCCACCGGGCACACGCTTCTGGCGTCGCCGCCATCGAGACGGCGGGCGTGATGCCCGCGTTCGGTCCGGCCGGCGTGAGGCGCGCGGTCGCGCGGGAAATGCCGCCCTCAGCGGCGGTCGTCCTGGCCGTCGCCCGGGACGAGCCGGACGTAGAGGAGCGTGACGGCGACGGCGAGGATCCCGACGAGGAGGACGAGGCCGATGGCGACGATGGGCTCACCGACGAAGCCCGGTCCCTGGCCCGGACTCCGCGGGTCGCCGGCGGGGAGCGACGGGGTCGGACTCGCGGCCCGGACGACCGTGGCTCCGAACCCCCCGAACCCGCTCGCGAGCCCGACCGGCGAAGCGGCCCAGAGCGCGGCGACGAGGAGACCGACGAGAAGGGGGATGACCGGCACCGTCAGCCGTGGCGGGGAGCCCTTGACCACGGCCGTCACCCGGCCAGGAGGCCGACGAGCCCGACGACGAGACCACCGCCGATGGCGAGGAGCCCGACGACGAACAGGAGCGCGGCGGCGGCGGGCCGGAGGCGCTCTCCCTCGACGAGGACCCGCATCGCCTCGGCCGGTTCGAGGGTCGTCAGGACGAGGTCCCGTCCGAGGCCCGGTCCGAGCCGTGCCCGCCCGTCGGAGCCGAGGGTCGGAACGCCGAGGGCGATGGCGTGCTCGACCGACGAGATCTGCTCGACCCGGACCCGGACGAGGGCTCCGGGTGGCGTCCCGGCCGGCAGCCGCTCGCCGAGGTCCGTGGCGCGACCTCTCGATTCCCGAGGCAGGACAACGAGACCGGCGTCGAGGGCGTCCCCGTCCACGGCGATCGCCTCGAGTCCGTCGCGGATGCCGAAGGGGACGGTCTGGCGGTGCTCCTCGACCGTCCGCCAGCCGCGTCCCTCGAGGACCTCGATCCGGGTCCGCCGCCAGACGAGGGGCCGATGGGCAGCGTCCTCGAACTCGGCCTCGCTGTCGATCCGCCCGTCGACCCGAACGTAGCGCGGGATGCCGGACCGGGCGAGGGCGACGGCGTCGGCGACCGACACCCTCGGCGTCACGGCAAGGAGGCGTCCAATTCGATACCGGTGGCCGTAGCTCCGGACGATGGCGACGGCGACGACGAGGGCGAGGCAGCCGAGCGCGACGAGGAGGAGGGGAGTCACGGCTCGATCATACGTGGCGGCCGCCGCCGGGCCGCCGCCGGGCGGACCGACGGTCCGACGCCGGAAACGCAAGGGCCCGAAGGAACCTACCCAACGCGTGGGCATTGATGTGATCGCTGCCGTTAGCGTCGCTCGGCCCCTTCGGGCTGAGACGAATCCTACGCCGGGCCCCGGCCGCCGGCAATGGCCTTATCCACGAGTTTCAGAGCCCGCGCCGGAGTTATCCACCGATCGTCCACAGGCTGCCGCTGGAGGAGGTCGATTCAGCCCTCGGCGACCCGCCGCCCGCTCCTCGGATCGAGGACCGCCCGCTGCCCGCCGTAGCTCTCGAGGACGAGCCGCCCACCGACGAGCTCGGCTGCTGCGACGACGTCGCTGTGCCCGATTCGCCAGGCGACGGAGCCATCGGGCTCGAGGGCGAAGGTCTCGATCTCGGCCTGGACGATGACGTGCGGGAGCCTCGGTGAGCCGAAGAGGCCGATGATCGGGCTCGCCGAGCGGTGGATCCAGCGCAGCGCCCCCGATCGGGCCTCGAACCCGTAGCAGTGGAAGCCGTAGCGGACGACGAGGAGCCCCTCGCTGTCCCAGTGGAGGGCGGTCGGCTGGTCGTAGATCGTCGAGGCGAGGCGGACGCTCCAGGCCCCGCCGGGGCCGGTGACCGAGAGCTCGGCGCGACAGCGCGCCTCCGGGTCGTCGGCGACGAGCCCGCCGAGGTCGACGGGCGGCGCCCCGGTCGTCGTCGACTCGGTCGCTCCCGCCGCGAGCGCTCCTCCGCCCCCGCTGCCCGTCCAGCGGATCCGGGTCCGAAGCCCGCCCGGGTAGTCAACGACCGACTCCCGGACCGGCGGCTGGTCCGGTTCCGGTTCAGGCACTCGCGTTCTGGGTCGTCGGAGGGCGGCTCGTCAGCCCTTCGTCGGCGGGCCGGGTCTCCTCGGTGATCGGGGCGACGACGGCGTTGGCGAGAAGCCGGAGCGAGGCGGGCGGAACCGGGAAGACGGCACTCGGCGTCCCGGCCGCCGCCCAGACGACCGGGTACCGACCGAGGTCGGGATCCATGATGACCCGGATCGGCTTCGGGTGGCCGAAGGGCGGGATGCCGCCGATGACGAACCCCGTGAGGTCGTTCGCCTCCTTCGCCGTCGCCCGCCGGATGTCGGGCTCCCCGGTCACCGCGGCGAGGCGGGCGAGGTCGACCCGGTTCCGGCCGGAAACGAGGCAGAGGATCGGCTCGAGGCCACCGTCGTCGCTCGGGGCGACGAAGACGAGGGACTTGACGATCTGGCCGAGATCGGCTCCGACGGCGGCCGCGGCCTCGGCCGCGGTGTGGGTCGACTGCTCGAAGGTCCGGATGTCGAGGCTGACTCCCTTCCGAGCCGCCGCCTCGAGGACGCGCCGGATGGCCGGGTGGGTCGTGCTGTCGGGTGAGCTCTCGGGCACGGCCGGCAGTCTACCACGGGGCGCCGCCGATCCTGGGCGCCTGCATCGCCCCGAACCCCGTCCGCGCTACGATCGGACCGCGATGGTCGCGATCCTCTTCGACTGGGACGGCACCCTCGCCGACAGCCTCGGCACCTTCTTCCAGGCAAACCGGCGCCTCCTGGCCAGCTACGGTCGGCCCTTCGACGCCGAGCGCTACCGGCGGAACTACTCGCCGGACTGGCGCCGCCTCTACCGGCGCCTCGGCATTCCGCCCCACCGGCTCGCCGAGGCGAACGCCGCCTGGGAGCGCCACTTCGATCCCGCCGCCGCCCGGCTCTTCCCCGGCGTCCGCGACGCCCTCGAGGCCCTCGCCGGGGCGGGCGCCCGGCTCGGCGTGGTGACCGCGACCCGGCGGGTCATCGTCGAACCCCAGCTCGAGCGATTCGGCCTGACCGGCCTCCTCGACGTCCTCGTCACCGCCGACGACACACCGACGACGAAGCCGGACCCGGCGCCCCTTCGGCTCGCCATCGAACGGCTCGGCCTCGGCGGCGAGGCGGCCGACCACGACATCTGGTACGTCGGCGACGCCCCCGACGACATGCGGATGGCACGCCGACTCGACATCCCGGCCGTCGGTATCCCCTCCCTCCTCAGTCGCCCCGCCTCCCTCCGGGCGGCGGGCGCCGTCGAGATCTGGCCGTCGGTTCCCCTCTGGGCGGCGAGCTTCCTCGGCCGACTCGAGCGCGACGGGAGCGGGCGGCGCGCCCCGGCCCCGACCGAGGCCGCCCCGGATGCCCGGCCGTAGGTCCGGCCCCGGGTCGGTTCGACGGACCGTGCACGCCCTCGTCGTCGCCGACGGTCGCCTCCCTGCCCGGGAACGCCTCGACGCCGCCTGGCCCGGCTGGGCGGCGGACGTCGGCCTCGTCGTCGCCGCCGACGGCGGCGCCCGGGCGGCCGAGCAGCTCGGACTCCCCATCGATCTCGTCGTTGGCGATCTCGACTCCCTCGACCCCGCCGACGCGGAGCGCCTCCGGGCGGCCGGCACCGCCTTCGAGCGGTCGCCGCGCGACAAGGACGAGACGGACACCGAGCTCGCCGTCCTGGCCGCCCTCCGCCGGGGAGCCGATCGCCTGACGATCCTCGGCGCCCTCGGCGGGCGGCGTCTCGATCACGAGCTGGCGAACCTCTGGCTCCTCGGGCACCCGGCCCTCGGCCAGGTCCCGGCCGTCGTCCTCGACGAGACGGTCCGGGTCCGGCTCCTCCAGGCGCCGGATCCGGCCGGGCGGCCGGTCCGGCTCGACCTGACCGGCCCCGTCGGCGGCGTCGTCTCGCTCCTGCCGTTCGGGGACGAAGCCGTCGGCATCACGACCGACGGGCTCCGCTACCCCCTCCGCGACGAGCCCCTCCGCTTCGGGCCGGCGAGGGGCGTCTCGAACGTCCGGACCACGGAACGGGCGAGCGTCCTCCTCCGGGCTGGCCGTCTGCTCGTCGTGGAGGGCCCTGCTACCCTCTCACCATGAGCTAGCCTGACCGAGGCCGCCGGCGTCCCCCCGGTTGGTGCTCCGGCGCCCGACTTCAACCTCCCCGACGCCACCGGCACCGAGCATCGGCTCAGCGACCTCCGCGGCCGGTGGGTCGTCCTCTACTTCTACCCGGCCGACGACACCCCCGGCTGCACGACCGAGGCGTGCCAGTTCCGGGACCTCCACGCCGAGATCGCAGCGGCGGGCGCCGTCGTCCTCGGCGTGAGCCCCGACGACCGTGCGAGCTCACGCCCGCTTCCGGGACAAGTACGGACTGCCCTTCGCCCTCCTCGCCGACGTCGACCACCGGGTCGCCGAAGCCTACGGGGTCTGGCAGCTGAAGACGAGCTACGGGCGCTCGCAGATGGGAATCGTCCGCTCGACCTTCCTCATCGACCCCGAGGGTCGGATCGCCCGGGTCTGGCCGAAGGTGAAGGCTGACGGTCACGCGGCCGAGGTGCTCGCCGCCCTCACCGCCGAGCAGGCCCGCCGCCGGTCGTGACGCCGGCCCGAGTTCCCCTCGCGCCCGCCCACGGCTCCTCGTCCGGGGCGGCGAGGAAAGCGAGAGGCTTCGCTCGTGGGGGGAGACGAGCGAAGCCTCGATGCAATCTTATAGCGACTTTCTGTGCGCCGCGCAACCCCTTCCGACGCACATCCGGCCACCCATCCCACGATGAGCCCCCGACGCCGCCGACCCCACACCTGGCGGCCCGAGCGCTTCATGGTCGTCGTCGCTCACCCGGACGACGCCGACTTCGGGCCCGCGGCGACGGCCGCCCGCTGGATCGACGAAGGCTCGACGGGCTGGCTCGTCTGCTGCACGAGCGGTGACGCCGGCGGCGACGACCCGGATCTCGATCCCCTCGAGCTGGCGGCGACCCGGGAGGCGGAGCAGCGCCAGGCAGCGGCCGTCGTCGGCTATGCCGGCGTCAGCTTCCTTCACCAGCCCGACGGCGCCCTCGCCAACGACCTCCCGCTCCGGGAGCTCCTCGTCCGCGAGATCCGCACCTTCCGGCCCGACGCGGTCCTGGCCACCGATCCCGAGGTCGTCTTCTACCGAGGCGGCGGGGTGAACCACGCCGACCATCGCGCGGCGGGCCTGGCGGCCACCGACGCCGTCTATCCGGCGGCCCGCAACCCGATGGCCTTCCCGCACCTCGCCCGTGCCGGCCTCGCCCCCCACGTCGTCCGCCGGCTCTACCTCTTCTGGCCGAACTCGCCGAACGCCTGGATCGACGTGACGACGACCCTCGAGCGGAAGGTCGCCGCCCTCCGGGCCCACGTCAGCCAGATCCGGCAGCCGGATCGGCTCGAGGAGCGGATCCGGCGCTGGGCGGCCGAGGAGGGGCGGGTCATCGGGGTGCCGGCCGCGGAGGCCTTCCGGGTCGTCGTCATCGAGGAGGACGACGAGGAGGGGCCGACGGGGGAGCTTCCCGAGGACGACCCGGCCGCGGATGGCCCCGGGGAGCGCTCGGGTTCCCGGAGCGAGCTCCGTTCTCGCTAGACGAGCTCGATGAGGAGGGGGCGGACCCGGCCCCAGGCGTTCCAGAGGTCGGCCAGCTCGTCGGCCCGCTGACCGAGCAGCTCGACGAGCTCGCTCAGGGTCAGGCCACCGGCCTCCCGGGTGAGGAACTCGTCGGCGGCGATGGTCACCCGGGCGAAGAGGTCCGGGAGCTCGGCCTCGCTCGGCCAGGTTCGGATCCGCATCGGGTCGAGCCCGGCGTAGCCGACGGCGAGGGAGAGGTCCCGCTGGCTCGGCACCCGACCGTCGGCGAAGCCGCCGAGGCCGTCGAAGCGGTAGCCGAGGGCGGCCAGGGCGGCGGCGATGTCGCGACACTCGGCCGGTGTGAAGCGGCCCCAGAAGGGGTCGTCCTCGGGGAAGTCGAGGGCGTTCGCCTCGATGGCCCGGGCGATGACGGCGTCGACGAGATCGGCGAGGAGGAGCCGCCAGCGCCGTGCCTCGCCTTCGTCCGAGCCGGCGAGCCGGGCGACGAGCCGCTCGAGGACGGCGTGGTCGCCGCGGAGGAGGCGCAGGATCGCCGCTTCGCGGCCCCGCTCGACGGTGAGGGCCGCCGTGTCGTCCTCGAAGGCGAAATCGGGGCCGGCGGCGGCTCGGGGGCGCCCGCCGCGGGAGCCGGTCCGGCCGGCCCGGGCGCGCCCTCGGGCGTCGGTGCGGAGGTCGGGGCGGGCGGCGCGTGTCGAGGGCGGCGGCCGTCCTCCTCGCACTCGGCGAGGGCCTGGCGGGCGGCGAGGCAGGCCTCCTCGGCCGACTCGGCGAGGATCCGGGCGGCATCGGCCTCCGTCGCCAGGCGCTCGATCTCCGGGCCGAGCTCGGCGAGCGTCTGCGCCAGGCGGGCCGCTTCGCGAGAGGCAGCCGCCGCCTCGCGATTGATCCGGTTGATCTCGTCGAGCCAGGCTCGGGCCGCCGCTTCCGCCTCGGCCCGACTCCGCGCCGACGCTCGGGCCACCCGGAACGCGTCCTGGGCCGCCTCCTTGGCCGCCCGAACCGCCCGAGGGTCGGCCCGGCTCGCGGCCGCCTCCGCCCTGGCCGCGGCATCGTCGTAGGCTCTCCGGGCCGCCCGGAGCCGCTCGGCCGCTTCGGCCGCCTCGGCCCGGGCTCGGGCGGCGACCTCGCACCGCTCTCGGGCGAGGAGGCGAGGGCCCGAGCACGGATCGAGGGCGCTCGCGTCCGCCGAAGCGCTGTCCGGGAGCCGATCGGGCTCGGCCGCCGGCGCCGGGCCGCCGTCGGCCCTCGCGGACGGTCCAGGTCCGCGTCGTGGGCCGGTGCCGAACCGAGGGACCGTGCCGAGGCGAGGGAGCCCCGACCGCTGGCCGGGACGCCGGCGGGCTCGCCCTCGGAACGGGGCGTCGGCCTGGCGCCGGCGGTCGCGACCATCGCCGGCGGAGTCGACGGCCTGCCCGGAGACCCGAGGACCTCGGCGAGGAGGGGATCGCGTCCGGCCTCGACGGGGATCGCCCTCCAGCCGACGGTCGCTCGGCAGACGGCTCGTCGGCAGACGGCGCATCGGCGACCGGCTTCCCTGGAGATCGGTCCGAACGCTCGTTCGGATCGTGGCGCTGGTTCGGGCATCTCCTCGGCCGCAGCGGCTGCTCCGCGGGTCCCGCGTCCGTTGCCGCCGGAGGCCGCGGGAAGCCCGGCCTCGCCGCTCTGTCGGGCGGACTCGCGGGCCGAGCGGAGCTCCGGGTCCCGGTCCGCTCCGAGCTCGGCGGGATCGGCCGGGCCGCCGCGGGCCGGCGGGATGTCGAGGGGAGCAAGGTACGTCGCCAGCGTGGCGGGGCGGCGTGCGGCCGGGGCCGGGGCGACGGTGACGCGGATCTCCCGGGCCGGTCGGCTCCGGCCACGGGAGGCGACCGCCGCCGCGGCACCGCCGGTGGCGCCGAGGAGGAGGCCGAAGGCTAGGAACGCGATCTCGCTCGCGGTCACACGATCCTCTGCGTGGTGCGGCGACGGGGATCGCCGCTGCCGAGCGTAGCTGCACGCCGCTCGGGCGTCAAATCGACCGCCGCCCGGGGCGCTACCGACGGCAGCCGTGGCGCGGGCCGCCGCCGCGGTGCCCGGTCCCGAGCAGCCATGTGGTCCCGCCCAGCGGCCCGTTTTGCGCCGATCGGCGGGCCGATGGTAGATTCCCTTCTCGCGTTCCCGCGCGGCCCCCGCCGCTCTCTCCACGCCCCCGAGCCCGGTACAGAGGAAGGGACTGACCGAGTCGTGGCCATCGAGCCGCAGGAGTTTCTCGTCCAACCGGTGGACGCCTCCTGGCTCCAGTGCAACATCGAGTGCCAGGAAGGTTGCCCGGTCGGGACGAACTGCCGGGGCTACCTGAACCTCGCCGCCGAAGGGCGGTTCGAGGAGGGCTACATCCTGTCCCGGGAACCGAACCCGGTGGCGGCGATGTGCGCCTACGTCTGCTCGGCGCCCTGCGAGCGAGCCTGCCGCCGCGGCGACATCGACCGGCCCCTCGCCATCCGGGCCATGAAGCGCTTCCTCGTCGAGTGGCACGCCGCCTCGGGGATCCCCGACGTCATGCCCGACATCACCCCTCGCCCCGAGCGCGTCGCCGTCATCGGCGCCGGCCCGGCCGGCCTCTCGGTCGCCCGGGAGCTCGCCGTCAAGGGCTACCAGGTCACCGTCTACGACGCCCTCCCCTACGGCGGCGGGACGATGCTCATCGGCGTCCCCGCCTTCCGCCTGCCCCGGGAAGCGATCGAGATGGACGTCCGCCTCGTCGAGCGGCTCGGGGTCCGCTTCGTCTACAACACGACCGTCGGCGTCGACGTCGCCTTCGAGGACCTCCAGGCCGAGTACGACGCCATCGCCATCTGCGCCGGGGCGATGAACCCCGTCGTCCTCGACGTTCCGGGGGCGGACCTCGAGGGCGTCGAGTACGGCGTCGACTTCATGCGGAAGGCGAACCTCGGCGAGCCGCCTCGAGGTCGGCCGGGACGTCGTCGTCATCGGCGGCGGCTACACGGCCATGGACTGCTCGCGGACGAGCCTCCGCTACGGCGCCGAGCGGGTCGCCATCGTCTACCGCCGGACCCGCTCCGAGCTCGTCGTCGACGAGGAAGAGCTCGGCGAGACCGAGCGCGAGGGCGTCCGGATGGAGTTCCTCGCCAGCCCCCTCGAGATCATCGGCGAGAACGGCCGGGTGAAGGCCGTCCGCTTCATCCGGAACAAGCTCGGCGAGCCCGACGCCTCGGGTCGTCGCTCGCCGATCCCGATCCCGGGCTCGGAGTTCGTCATTCCGGCCGACACCGTCATTCCCGCCGTCGGCCAGGCGGCCGACCTCTCCTTCCTCCCGGCCGAGACGAACTTCGAGATCGGCCGCGGCCGGATCCGGGTCGACCCGGCGACGTACGCCACGAACGTTCGCGGCGTCTTTGCCTGCGGCGACTTCGTCACCGGGCCGACGACCCTCATCGAGGCCGCCGGGCACGGCAAGAAGTGCGCCTACGCCATCGACCGCTACCTCTCCGGCCAGACCGAGGTGACGGTCACCCCCAACGTCAAGATCACGAGCTCGTGGCGCCACGAGATGCCCGAGTTCTACGACGTCCTGCCCCGCCAGCACGTCCCGATGGCGCCGGTCGCAGCCCGCTTCCCGTCGACCGAGCCGACGCTGAACTTCACGACCCCCGTCGAGCTCGGCTACACGACGACCGAGGCCGTCGCCGAGGCGACCCGCTGCCTCATGTGCAACTACAACATCTGGTTCGATCCCTTCCGGTGCGTCCTCTGCGGGGCCTGCGCCGACGTCTGTCCGGAAGGCGTCATCCACATGGTCGACATCAACCAGCTCAAGAGCGAGGGCTACCTGCCCGAGCTGGAAGAGGCGTACGGCTGGGAGAACGGGGCAGCCATGGTCCTCGACGAGGAGCGCTGCATCCGCTGCGCTCTCTGCGTGAAGCGCTGCCCCTTCGATGCCATTACGATGGAGCGGTTCGAGCTCCAGGAGGTTTCGAGCGACGGGCGGCTCTACAAGGAGTCGTACCGTGACGGTCAGCTTGCCGGTCTCGCCGGCGTGGCAGGAGGAGCACGGTGAGTTTCCTCGAGCGGGTGGATCAGACCATTCGCCGGAGCGCCGTCTGGCGCTCGTTGTTCCGCCAGCCGTACCCGAACGACGAGCGGTCGCGGGCCTACGCGGTGATGAACAACGTCTTCCTCCACATCCACCCGGTCCGCGTCCGCCAGCACGCCGTGAAGTTCGCCTACACCTTCTGCCTCGGCGGGCTGAGCTTCTTCCTCTTCCTCGTCCTGACCGTGACGGGCGTCTACCTCATGTTCTACTACGTCCCCTCGGCGACCCAGGCCTACTCGAACATCCTCGCCATCCAGAGCGAGGTGACCTTCGGGCTCCTGACCCGCAACATCCACCGCTGGGGCGCCCACCTCATGGTCTTCTTCGTCTTCCTCCACATGATGCGGGTCTTCTACCACGGCGCCTACAAGCCGCCCCGTGAGTTCAACTGGGTCGTCGGCGTCGTCCTCCTCTTCCTGACGATCATGCTCAGCTTCACCGGCTATCTCCTGCCCTGGGACCAGATCGCCTACTGGGCGATCACCATCGGCACGAACATGGGCGGCTACGCCCCGCTCTTCAACACGCCGGCGAAGCTCATCCTCCTCGGCGGGATCGAAGTCGGCCAGAACACGCTCCTCCGCTTCTACGTCCTCCATATCATGGTCTTCCCGCTCCTGGCGGCGATCTTCCTGGCCGTCCACTTCTGGCGCATCCGGAAGGACGGCGGGATCTCGGGCCCGCTATGAGCCGCCGAACCGGGTCAGCGTTGCCGTCTCCACCCCCGATCCCCGAGGCACGACCGAGCACCAACCGATGATCCCTGCGAGCGCCTGCCATGGCTGACACGTCCACTCCACCCGAGCGACGGGTCGTCCTCCCCGTCGATCCGACCCGTCGGACCGAGATCGACAAGCAGCGGGTCCCGATGTCGGCCCGCCCCTACCGCCTCCTCGCCCTCGTCAAGCAGGATGCCGTCGTCCGGGTCCAGAAGGAACCCGACGACACGGTCATGACCTGGCCGCACCTTCTCTCCATCGAGTTCCTGGCGGCGGCGATGATGAGCATCTTCCTGCTCCTCCTCGGGCTCTTCGTCAACGCCCCCCTCGAGGAGCTCGCCAACGGGAACGTGACGCCGGCCGTGGCGAAGGCGCCCTGGTACTTCCTCGGTCTCCAGGAGCTCCTCGCCTACTTCCACCCGACCGTCGCCGGCGTCCTCGTGCCGACCTTCGTCCTCGTCGGGGCGGCGGTCATCCCCTACGTCGATCGGGGGAACCCGACGGCGACCCGGCCCTCGGAGCGGAAGACGGCCGTCGTCCTCTTCACCCTCTTCTGCATCCTGGGCCTCGTCCTGACCTTCGTCGGCATCTTCTTCCGGGGCCCCGGCTACGGGTTCGCCATCCCGTACGTGAACACCCCCGGCCTCCACTTCGCCCTCTGAGCCCGATCCGAGCGACTGACCGAGCATGAGCAACTACCACGTCGAGCCGGCCCACCGCCCGCAGGCGCTGAGCACCCAGGCCCTGAAGGCCCTTCGGCGGGAGCCCGTCGAGGGGATGTCCCGCCGACAGCTCCTCCGCCTCTCCCTCGGGGCCGGCATGCTCCTCTGGCTGACGGAGGTGACGGCGGGCACCATCGGCTTCATCTGGCCGGCCCTCCGGAGCGGGTTCGGGGCGAAGATCCGGATCGGCACCCTCGACGACGTCAAGCTCGCCAACGCGAACCTCCCCATCGCCGAGGGCTTCCCGGCCTACTTCTCCGAGGCACGGGCCTTCGTCGTCCTCGTCGACCCGTCGCGCCAGGAGTTCCTGCCCGGGGAGGATCGGACCGGCGAGGGCACGGCCCTCAACGTCCGGGCCCTCTACCAGCGCTGTCCGCACCTCGGCTGCAAGCCGAACCCGTGCCAGCGGAACTTCTGGCTCGAGTGCCCGTGCCATGGCTCGCGCTTCGATCGGCTCGGGATCAAGGCAGCGGGTGCCCAGTTCGGGCCGGCGCCGCGGAGCATGGACCGCTTCGCCATCGAGGTCGATGCGTCGGGCGCCCTGACCATCGATACCTCTCGGATCACCCTCGGCCCGCTGCCGATCGCCGTCGGCCAGCCGGGCATCATCCCGCCGAAGTCGCCGACGGGCTGCATCGACTGAGCCGGCGACGAGATTCGACGCGAGGAGATCGATGACCGACCAGCCTGACCGCGGGCCGGACTCGCGCCTGCCCGTCCCCCGGCCGCCGGCCGAGCCGGTCTCGCCGGACCGCTTCGCCGCCCCGCCTTCGGCGCGCCGCTTCGAGCTGACCCCGGAACGGGCGGCCCAGATCGTCCGTCAGTCGTCGAGCGCCCGCTTCGTCGGCTTCCTCGCCGTCGGGGTCGTCGTCCTCTTCGTCATCGTCTACTACTTCTACGAGCTCGGCTTCCCGGGTGGGCTGACCCAGAGCCGGCTGGCGGCCGAAACCGAGGCCCAGCAGGTGACGGCCGTCGAACGGGGCTACAACATCTACCAGGCGAACTGCGCCCGCTGCCACGGTGCGAACGGCGAGGGTGGGATCGGCCCGAAGCTGAACGACCAGAGCAAGCTCTTCTGGCACCTCCGCGAGGACTACCTGCGGAACATCCTCGAGGTCGGTGGCCGCTACGCCTGCGGCGACCCGAACAGCCTCATGCCGGTCTGGTCCGATCGGAACGGCGGGCCCCTGAACTACAAGGCCATCGAGGACCTCATCGCCTTCCTCCGGGCGACGAACGAGCGCGAGTACACCGTCCGGGATCCGGAGCTCTTCGAGCCCGAGATCGACCCCGAGACCGGGCGCCCGAAGACCTTCACCGGCTGGCGGGATCCGAACTGGCGGCCCGAACCCGGGGCGACGCCCTATCCGGCCTGCTGGAAGGACGAGTTCACCTCCCCGGCCTCGCCAGCTCCCGGCCTCGCCGGCGCCTCCCCCTCCGCTCCGGCCGCCTCGCCCGGGGCCTCGGCCCCGGCCGGGGTCGTCCTCGAGATCAGCGCCCAGAACATCGCCTTCGACAAGACCGAGCTCCGGGCCCCGGCGAACACCCCCTTCCAGATCCGCTTCACGAACAACGACGCCGGCATCCCCCACAACGTCGCCATCCACGAGGGGAGCCCGACCGGACCCGAGGTCTGGCGGGGCGAGATCTTCAACGGCGTCGAGACCCGGGTCTACGACGTCCCCGCCCTGCCGGCCGGGACGTACGGCTTCATCTGCACCGTCCACCCGAACATGACGGGCACCCTCATCGTCGAATGAGGCTGCCAGGCGAGCTCGG
This sequence comes from Chloroflexota bacterium, assembly GCA_026004015.1. Taxonomy (GTDB): domain Bacteria; phylum Chloroflexota; class Limnocylindria; order Limnocylindrales; family CSP1-4; genus BPIH01. The sequence continues at coordinate 85,428 of BPIH01000005.1, forward strand.
CCGGCTCGCCGCCGGCCGCCACCCGCGACCGACCGCATCGTCGATCTCCCAGTGACCGCAACGAGGATGGAGGAGATGGCTCAGGCTCAGCAGCTCGGCCCCGGCAAGATCCGAAAGCGTGCGCTCTTCGGGTTGCTCGACGCCGACGGCTGGTCGTGGGCGTCGATCAAGGCCTTCTTCTGGTTCATCGTCATCATCCTCATGCTCGGCTACCTCCCCGACCGGGCCTACTACTTCACGGTCTTTCCGACCATCGACCTCGGGGTCCTCGTCTGGTCGCCCGTGAACCTCTGTCCCCCGGAGAACGGGGAGAACATGCCCTGTCCGGTTCCCGCCGGGGCACCGCTGCCGTGGCAGCCCTCACCGGCCGAGCTCGGCCTGCCCGAGCCGCGGATCGGCGGCGCCGTCGTCCAGGTCGGGACCCAGCTCCTCTACATCGGCGGCTCGAACGGCTCGGCGGCGACCTCGACGGTCTACGTCGCCAGGCTCGTCGACGGCAGCACCTTCGATCGCTGGTCCGAGGGTCCGGCCCTCCCCGAGCCGCGGGCGAACGCCGCCGTCGCCTTCTTCGGCGGCTCGGTCTACGTCATCGGCGGCACCGATGCCTCGGGCGCGCCGACCTCGACGACCTTCGTCCTCACCCCAGACCTCGCGACCGGCGAGCTCGGCACCTGGACGACGAACGAGACCCTCGCCCTGCCAGAACCGCGGACCGAAGCCGCTGTCGTCGCCGCGCCGACGGGTCTCATCCTCGTCGGCGGGAGCGGGCCGAGCGGCCCGGTCGACACGGTCTGGCGGTCGGCCCTCGAGCGGAACGCCCTCGCTGCCTGGCAGCCCCAGGCCCCCTGGCTCGGCCCCAGTCGGGCGGCGTGGCGATGCTCGCCGGCGACTACCTCTGGTACGTCGGCGGGCGCGACGCCAGCGGCCCGGTCGGGGCGGTCCAGCGCGGCGAGTTCGGCACCGACGAGGCGACGGCCGGGAGCGTCGTTCGGTGGGGGATCCGGAACGACGTCAACCTGCCCGCGCCTCGAGCCGAGCTGACGGGCTTCACGACGAACGGCGTCCTCTACGCCATCGGTGGCTTCGACGGCCAGGCGCCGCGGGGCGAGGTCTACTGGGCGATCCCGGACAGCCGGGGCGAGATCGGCGAGTGGAAGCACCTCGCCCAGAGCGACCTGCCGGCCGTCGGGCTGGCCGGGGCGGCCTCGGTCGTCTCCGGCTCCCACGCCTTCGTCATCGGTGGCCGAACGGCCGACGGGCTCATCGGGGCCGCCGCCCGGACGAACCTGGCGCCCCAGCCCCCCTTCTTCCAGCTCGGCCTCTTCGGGATCGTCGTGCCGGCCCTCAAGATCGAGGGCGAGATCGGCCAGCAGCTCGGCTACCTGAACGCGGCCGGTGTCGGAACGCTGAACTTCATCATCCTCGTCCTCATCGGCTGGGCCTACGCCCATCCGGACCGGGCCCGGGAGATCGCCCGGCGGGTCCTGCGCGAGGGCGGCTCGGCGGGGTAGGGGCGGCGCCCGCGCCGACGCTCCTCGCCGCGTCGCTGCCAGCGAACACTTCGGGCGCTTCGGCCCGGCGCCTGCCGGCCGCGTCGCCCTCAGCGAACACGACGCGGTCGGGGGCGTGAGACAGGTGCGTTCTGTTCGACCCTGGCCGACGCGCCAGGCGGGCTGCCCGCCCAGACGGGCGTTGTGTTCGGTCACGGCGACGCGTTGCACGCACACCGCCTGGCACGACGCGTTCTGTTCGCCCTGGCCGACGCGCGTCAGCGCCTCGCGACGTCGCGGCGTTGTCCCTCGGCCGGCTCGGCGCGGAGGGCGTGAGGTGCCGAGGAGCGCCCGCCTACCCCAGCTCCTCCGGGTCGAGGCGGCCCGCTCCGCCAGGGGAGGCCCGCCCGGTACCAGGCGACCGTGCCGCCCTCGACGTTCGCCACGTCTCGGAACCCCGCGGCGAGGAGGTAGGCCGTCGCCGACGCCGAGCGGTTGCCCGTCGCGCAGATGACGAGGATCGAGCGATCCCGCGGGAGGTGCCGCCAGCGGTCGGGCAGCGTCCCGAGCGGGACGAGGATCGCCCCGGCGGCGCGGACCCGCACGAACTCGTCCGGTTCCCGGACGTCGACGAGGAGCGGCCGCGCTTCGCCGGGCCCGGTGAGTCGGCGATGCGCCTCGAGGACGTCGACCGCGGGGACGCGCGGAGCGCGGCGGATCATCGGCGGGCTCCAGCCGCGAGCCGACGGAGCCGGGGTGCCCGGAGGGCGAGTCTCGGAGGGCGCCGTCCGCGCTCTGCCGCCGCCTCGAGCCGGCGGATCCGGAGATCGACGGCCGCAACGAGCGCGTCGACGTCGACCGGGATCGCTTCACCGGCGGCTGCGGCACCCCGTTCGAGGCGCTCCCGCGCGCCGCGGAGGTTCTTCAGGACACCGACGGGGTTGCCTCGGGCCGCGTGGACGTAGGCGGCGGCGAGCTTGATGAGACCGGACAGCAGGTCACGCTCGACGAGGTCCGAACTGCCGAGCCAGGCCGGCTCGAGGAGCTCGTGGGCGAGGAAGTAGTCACCCCGCCGGTAGGCGGCCAGGCCGGCCCGGATCGCCGCCGCCCGCTCGGGGAGAGGGAGCGGCCGGTACGCCTTCACCCGGCCGCCCTGGACGATGCGCCCCTCGTGCGCCGCGCCGGCCCGGGCGACGGGTCCGGTGGGGGCTGCGGTTCGAAGCGGGACGCTCGGCACGAACGGAGGGTCGGCAGGTTCAGGCGAGGTCGATGAGTGGCCGCCGACCGGCGAAGCCGGCCTCGAGCTCGTGCCACCAGCCGATCTCGTCCTCGCCGAGGCGCCAGCAGAGCCAGATCTGGCGGCCGTTCGCGAGGGCCGGGAAGTCGACGAGTCCGCTCTCGATGTCGCGGAGCGAGATGTCCCAGTCCACGAGCTGCTGGACGGCGGCCTCCATCTGGTCGATGATCCCGCGCATCCGGAGCCGCAGCGCCTCGGCGTCGCTCGCCGCCTTCGCCGGTCGCGCCGACCGGGCCCCCTCCGCCGATCCGCCTTCCTCGGCTCCTCCGCGCCCGCGCCGTCGAGCCGCCAGCTCGTCCCGAAGGGCGATGAGCTCGGCCCGCTGCTCCCGGAGGCGTTCGAGAATCGCCCGGACCTCGGGGAGGCGTTCGTTCGCGGTGTCGATCGTGTAGAAGCGGCCCATGCGGGCATTCTAGGCCGAGTCGGAGCCGCTCGGCTCTGCCGCGCCGGCGCGCCGGAGCTCCTGCGAGGGCTTCACGGACCGCCGGGTGACCGATCCGCTCGCGGCGGAAGGCGGCGCTGATCCGGCGGACGAGGGGCGGCTCGAGCTGCGTCAGCCGGACTGCCACGTCGCGATCGCGGACGGCGAGTCCGGGCACGACCGCCACCCCGAGACCGGCCGCGACGAGGGCGAGGATCACGGCATAGTCCTTGCAGTGGGAGCGGATCGTCGGGACGAAGCCGGCGGCGCGGCAGGCCGCCGCGACGACCCGGTAGAGGTGGCTCGTCTCGGTGTCCATGATCCACGGGACGTGCGCCAGGTCGGCGAGGCGGACCGCCTCGGACCGCGGCCAGTCGAGGGGCAGGGCGAGGAGGAGCGGGTCCTCGAGAACGAGGCGACGGTCGATCGTCCGCGGCCAGCCCGATGTCGGGCTCGGCGTACTCGTCGACGAGGGCGAGATCGAGATCGTCGGCTCCCAGGGCGACGAGGCTCTCGTCGGCCTCGCAGTCGCGGATCGTGATCTGGAGCATCGGATGGCGACGGGCCAGCGCGGCGACGACCGGCGGCAGGAGGGTTCGGGCGGCCGTCGGGAAGGCGGCCACGCGAAACGTGCCGGTGAGGTGGCCTCGGAGGCGGGCGACGTCGGCCTCCGCGGCGGCGACGACACCGCCGATTTCGTCGGCGTGCTCGGCGAGGCGCAGGGCGGCCTCGGTCGGGCGGAGGCGCCGCCCGACCCGCTCGAAGAGGATGAGCCCGGTCTCGTCGGCGAGGAGCCGCAGCTGTTGCGAGACGGCCGAGGGGCTGACGTGGAGCGCCTCGGCTGCGGCGTGGACCGTCCCTCGCCGGACGACCTCGCGGAGGAGCTGGAGGCGGCCGAGGTGGAGCATCCGTCGTGTCTCCTTCGCGTCGTCGGTGGCGCCCGTTCGGGCCAGCTCGCGGGGCGTCGGCTTGTCGCGACCGTTCGCCATAGTGTAGAGTGCCTTCACAAACACTTCAGCAATTCGATCTTGTCCTGAACGATCGCCCGAGGCATGCTCACCTCCGTGACGGGAGGCGGACCCATGTACCTGGCACGACGGATCGCGGACCTCGGCACCGAGAGCGCCTTCGAGTGGGCGGCGCGGGCGCGGGCGCTCGAGGCGACCGGCCGATCGATCGTCCACCTCGAGCTCGGCGAGCCCGACTTCGACACCCCGACCCACGTCCGCCTGGCGGCAGCGCGGGCGCTCGACGCCGGGGCGACCCACTACGCGCCGTACCCGGGGATCCCCGAGCTCCGCCGGGCGATCGCCGAGGACGCCGGCCGGCGGCGCGGGATCGCGATCGATCCGGAGCAGGTCCTCGTGACGGTCGGCGCCAAGTCGGCGATCCTCTACGCGATGCTCGCCCTCGTCGAGCCCGGCGACGACGTCCTCGTCCCGGATCCCGGCTACCCGATCTACGCCTCTCTCGCCCGCTTCCTCGGCGCCCGGGTCGTGCCGCTGCCGACGACGGGGTCGCCGGCCTGGCGGCTCGATCTCGCGGAGCTCGAGCGCCACGTCTCGACCCGGACCCGCCTCCTCGTCCTCAACTCGCCGGCGAACCCGACCGGCGGCGTGCTGACCGAGGCTGAGCTCTGGGCGATCGCCGATCTCGCCCGGCGCTTCGACGTCGCCGTCCTCTCCGACGAGATCTACAGCCGGATCGTCTACGACGGGCCGTGCCGGTCTCCATCGCCTCGCTGCCCGGCATGGCGGAGCGGACGGTCATCCTCGACGGCTTTTCGAAGACGTACGCCATGACCGGCTGGCGCCTCGGCTACGCCATCGTCCCGCCGGACCTGGCGAGCGTCTTCGGGGCGCTCATCATCAACTCGGTGAGCTGTGCCCCGACCTTCGTCCAGTGGGCGGCCATCGAGCGCTCCGAGGGCCGCAGGAGCCGGTGGCGGCGATGGTCGAGGAGTTCGCCGCCCGGCGCGACCTCGTCGTCGAGGGCCTGGCCCGGATCCCCGGCCTCCGCTGCCCGCGGCCCGCCGGCGCCTTCTACGTCTTCCCCGACGTGGCCGGCACGGGGCTCGACGGAGCGACCTTCGCCGAGCGCCTCCTCGACGAGGCCGGGCGTCTGCGTCCTGCCGGGGACGGCCTTCGGTGACCTGGCTCGGACGCAGTCCGGCTCAGCTACGCGGCCGCGCGGTCGGAGCTCGAGGAGGCCCTCCGGCGGATCGCCTGAGTTCGTCGGCCGGGCGGGGGCGGCATGACGGCGGAGCGTCGGCCCCGCGTCTTCGTCGCGAGGCGGATCCCCGAAGCGGGTCTGGCGCCGCTCCGGGAGGCGACCGAGCTGTCGGTCTGGGAGGCGCCGCTCCCGCCGCCCCGGGACGCCCTCCTCGCCGCCGTCGCCGGCTGCGCCGGGATCCTCACCCTCCTGACCGATCGGGTCGACGCCGAGCTCCTCGACGCGGCCGGGCCGGACCTCCGGGTCGTCTCGAACTACGCCGTCGGCGTCGACAACATCGACCTCGCCGAGTGCACCCGGCGCGGGATCCCGGTCGGCCACACGCCGGGCGTCCTCACCGAGACGACCGCCGACCTCGCCTTCGCCCTCCTCATGGCCGCTGCCCGGCGGATCGTCGAGGCGGTCGACTTCGTCCGGGCGGGTCGTTGGCAGACGTGGGACCCGATGCTCCTCCTCGGCGCCGACGTCCACGGCGCGACCCTCGGGCTCGTCGGCTTCGGGCGGATCGGCCAGGCCGTGGCCCGGCGAGCCGCGGGCTTCGGCATGACGGTCCTGTACCACAGCCGCCGACGGGCCGACCCGGCGGTCGAGGCCGCCCTCGGCGCGACCTGGGTCCCCCTCGACGAGCTCTTCGAGCGAAGCGATTTCGTCTCGCTCCACGTCCCCCTGACCGCCGAGACGCGCCGGCTCGTCGACGCCGACCGGCTCCGACGGATGAAGCCGACGGCGATCCTCGTCAACACCGCCCGGGGGCCGATCGTCGACACCGACGCCCTCGTCGAAGCGCTTCGGGCGGGCTCGATCGGCGGGGCCGCCCTCGACGTCACCGACCCCGAGCCGTTGCCGCCCGACCACCCGCTCCTCCGGCTACCGAACGCGATCGTCGTCCCCCACATCGGGTCGGCGTCGCGGGCGACCCGGGCCCGGATGGCCGAGATGGCGGCCGCGAACCTCCTGGCGGGGCTCCGGGGCGACCCGCTTCCGTACTGCGCGAACCCGGAGGTCAATCGGCGCCGGTCCGCCCGGTGACGCTCGGTCTGCCGGCCGACGACCAGGTCGCATCCTCGCGCGCGTCGCGTCCGGTCACGAACCGGTACGACTCGATGACGAGGGACCAGAGAACGTCGAGCTCGTTCGCCGTCCGGGGCGTGTAGGCGAGGACGAGGCCGTCGAGGCCGAGGGCGGCGGCGATCGGGTGCGGCTCCGCCCAGCCAGCGGCGTCGGCCTCCCGGGCTCGTTCGACCGGGAGGGGAAGGTGCATGCTACCGTCCGGGTGGATGTGGCTGAGCTCGCGGCCGGCGACGATGGCTTCGGGTCGGGCGATCGGCGCGGCGTCGGTCAGCCACAAGGCCCGCGCTCCGGGGACCGAGACGACCGTCGGCCGTTCGACGACATCCGGCAAGGCGAAGGCGCGCCGGGCGAGTTCGGCGACGATGGCGGGATCGGGGACGACGCCGAGCTGCATGTGCGGCATGCCGCGGGTCGTCGGCGGCCGGGGTCCGAGGCGGACCGGAAGTGGCCGATCGACGACGGGTGCGGGGGCGAGCTCGGTGCTCATCGGCCGATCCTCGGCGGCACTAGCGGACTGCGACGGTCGACGGCAGGACGGCGATCGCGCCCGGGCCGAGGGTCAGGAGGGCGAGGTTCGCCGCGAGGAGGACGAAGTCGAACTCCCAGCCGGTCGCCTGCATGGCCATGAAGCCGGTCTTCATCATCGTGTTCTTCAGGTAGATCGCCCCGACCATGATGATCGCGAAGAGGACGTTCACGAGCTGGGTCCAGATCCCGAGGATGAGGAGGACGCCGCCGACGGCCTCGACGACGCCCTGGACGGTGATAAAGGCGACGCCCGCTGTCCCGGGCCGACCCATCGCCTCCGCCATGCCCCGGGCGCCGGTCACCTTCGGCCAGCCGTGGACGATGAAGATGATCCCGACCGCGGCCCGCAAGGCGAGGAGCCCCCAGTCGACGTAGGTGCCGAGATCCGGTACGAGCATCCTGTCTCCCTCCTTTTTCGCCGAGGACGCGACGACACGCCGCCCGTCGTCGGCGCGCTGAACGTGACTGCGCCGGGGTCGTGCCCCCGGCCGGCGGTCCGGCCCGGCCGACCCTCAACGGAGCCAGCCTACGCGAAGATCGTTGCGTTGTCAACGAGGTTGGTTTGGTGGAGACCCCGAAGGAAGGCGGCAGGGGACGGGGCGGCCACGACGCCGGCGAGCGGGAGCGGGCGGTGCCGCGGCAGAATGGTCCGGTGAGCCGCTCGCTCCTGGCCGCACTCCTCCTCGGCGTTTCCGCCGTGGCGAGCCTCGCCTGGCTCGGGTGGCAGGCGACGACGGTCCTCGCCGCCGCGGGCGGGCCGCCCGGGCACGCCGAGGCCGAGCTGCGGATCCTGAGCGGGCTCCTCATCCTCGGCGGGTGGATCGTCGCCTGGCGCCTCTATCGGCGCTCTGAGGAGGGGTAGCGGATCCGCCGCGTCGACCGCGTCGCTCCACACCCCCGGCTCGGCGGCCGGGTATCGTTACTCGCGGACGGGCCCGTAGCTCAGGGGTAGAGCAGGGGACTTTTAATCCTCCGGTCGTGGGTTCGAATCCCACCGGGCCCTCCAGCTCCGGCGGCTGGGTCAAGCCGCTTGGTGCGGCGTCGGCTGCTCGGGATCCGGATCAGAATTCGCCGTCGACGACCCCGTCGGCCTCCAGGTCGACGGTCACCGAGTGGGCACATTCCCGCTCTGCCTCGTCTTCGGTGGTCAGCCGCACCCGAACGACGAGGCGGACCTCGCGATCGCCCTGCCGGTCGACCGGCGGTTCGGCGGGCGCCGGGGGCGCGAGGCGATCGGGTCGTCCGATGCGGCGCCGGAGGCGCCTGAAGATGCCCACCGGCTCACCCGGCTCGACGCGCCGGACCACCGGTCGCGCGGCCACGATCATGTGCCATTGCCCACACCCCAGAGGTACCCGATCTCGGCCACCGTCGCGATGAAGGCCGGCGTCGACATCGGGCGAGGCCCCGGCCCGGCGTCGGCCGCTACCGGCCTCGACGGAGATCGAGCGGATCCTCGTCACCGCCCACGCCGGCTGTCCGTAGCCGCCGGCCTCGAGTCCGGCGCGCCTCGCCGCGGCGGTTCGCGCCGAGGGGCGGGCCATGAGCTCCCGGTTCTCGCCGAGCGGCGCCACGGGGCGACCGCCCGTCGTCGTCCACGACCGGAGACTGGGGCTGTGGCGCCGTCGGCGCGAACCGGGAGCTCATGGCCCGTCCTCCAGATCGCCGCCGCCGGGCTCGCCGGGCTCGACGCCCGCGTCTTCCGACACTGGCGTCGGGCGCGCGCCGCTCCGTCGAGCCGGCGACCGAGCGGCTCGGAGGCCGGGGCCGCGATGGCGAGGATGTTCGTCCGGGTCGGTGGGTCGAGCCGAACCGTCGCCCGCCGGACGACCTCGGGCGGGGCCGCCCGGAACCGGCCTCCGTACAGCCCCGCCGGGCGACCGGCCGCAGGGTCGGGGTTCGTTAGGAGGTGGACCCGCCGCTCCGCTCCTGTCACGAGAACCGGCGTCGGCGTCCCGTCGGGTTCGACGGTCCGGTCGCCGCGGCCCTCCGCCCGGAGCGCCTCGACGAGGGCGGCGAGGATCGGATGCTCGGCGACCTGGAGCTCGTCCTGGGCAAGGAGGCCGGTTCCGTCGCAGGCGAAGAGGCTCGGATCGGCAAAGTTCACATGCCACTCGACCGCTCCTGGTCGGACCGGGCGGTAGTCGAAGTACCCGTCCCGAAGGTCGACGATGTCGACGCCGGCAGCCGGTTCGATGGTTGGCGGGAGGGACATCGCCGGCCACCGCGAGAAGCCGACGCGGCCCCGCGGGCCGGCACCGCCCGGACAGGCGACCTCGAAGACGACCCGCTTGTTCGGATCGTCGATCCGCGGTGGGTGGTCGCGCACGAGGGCGGCCGCATCGTACTGGATCCGTTCGAGGGGCTCGACGGTTGCCGGCGTAGCGGTCGTGGTGTCGTGATCCATTGCCTGCCCTCGGATGCTCGTCTGGCGCGGATGATCCGGCTCCGTCGCGTCACCTCGGCTGTCACGGCGTGGCGTCGGTCAGTCCTCTCCGGCCCGATCTCGGCGGTCACCGTCGTCGAGGAGGGGGGTCGGCGGCGTCACGTCCTTCGAGGGCGGTCGCCGTTCGAACTCGGGGGCCCTTCGGGTGCCGAGGAGTCGGCCCAGCCCGCCGTCGACGGTCACGAAGGGCGCGAGGTAGGCGACGATGAGGATCGGAACGAGGAAGCGGGCGAGCCCCCGGAGCTCGACGGCGGCGAACGCAAGGGCGAGAAGGGCGAGGTAGTAGACGAGGACCCCGCGCCCGGACCAGCCGGCGAGATGGAGGCGTCGAGCCGGCAGGAGGGCGAGGAGGGCGAGGACGAGGAAGAAGGCGAGGAGGGCCGGGTTCGCCATGGCCCCTCGATCATAGGGGCCATGGGGTACGATGGCGCCGATGACGAACCGCACCGAGGAGATCCGGCCCGCCTGGCTCGACGACCCGACGACGGTCGCCCCCACCGTCCTCGTCATCGGCGGCTTCCTCACCTCGCCGCCCCTCTACCGGGGGCTCCGCGCTCGTCTCCTCGAGGCCGGCGCGGCAGCCGTCGAGATCGCCCCGATCTGGACGCCTGACTGGCTCCTCGTCGTCGGGCGGGGCCTCGGCGCCATCGTGACCCGAGCCAGCCGGGCGCTCCTCGGCGCTGCTCGAGTCGCCGCCGGGTCGCCGCTGAGCCGCGGCGCGCCGCTCCTCGTCGTCGGCCACTCGGCCGGTGGCGTCGTGGCCCGGCTCCTCACCTCGCCCGAGCCCTTCGAAGGTCGACCATGCCGGGGGGCCGGCCGGATCGGGGCGATCGTCACCCTGGGCACCCCCCACGTCGTCAGCGCCGACAGCCCCTTCGGTGGCATCGGGGCGGCGAAGGTCGCCGCCTTCCTCGACCGCGTCGCCCCGGGGGCGGCGTTCGCTCCCCGGGTCGGCTACGTCGCCGTCGCCTCGCGTGCCTTCCCGGGGCGCCGGACGGGCGGACTCCGCGAGCGACTCGCCTGGGCCGCCTATCAGGCGGTCCTGCCGCAGCCGGGGGCGGAGGTGATCGAGGGGGACGGCGTCGTGCCCCTCGCCGCGACGCGACTCGAGGGGGCGATCGAGGTCGTCCTCGACGAGGCTCGCCACAGTCCCTTCGGCTCCCGCCCCTGGTACGGCAGCGCCGGGCCCCTGGACGCGTGGTGGCCGATCGCCCTCGACGCCTGGCGGAGGGCGCTCCTGGTCCGGGCCGAGTCCCTGGCGACCCGCTCGCGTGGAGGCGGTTGACGTCCGGGCGGCGTCGCGGTAGAGTAGATGGCCGTCGCGGGGTGGAGCAGCGGCAGCTCGTCGGGCTCATAACCCGAAGGTCGAGGGTTCGAATCCCTCCCCCGCAACCAGCGGATTCATCGACCTCCCGCAGCCGCGGGAGGTTTTTCTTTCTCCTCGTCGCGCCTCCGTCTCGTCCGTTGGTGAGGCCACTCACTCCCAGCGGAACGAGCGCCGGGCGGCGACGGCGGCGATGGCCGCCCAGACCGCGAGGGCAGCGAGGTCCCATCCGACCCGCCCGACGGCAGCCTCGCCGGCACCGTCGGTCGCTCCAAGGCCCGCCGCGACGATCCGGGCCAGGGCCGTCACTGGCATGAGCTCGGCCAGGTCCCGGAGGACGCCCGGCAGGTTCTCGACCGGGACGAGGACTCCGCCGAGGAGGAGGAAGACGAGGAAGGTGCCGTTGACGACGGCGAGGGCCGCCTCGGCCCGCAGCGTCCCGCCGAAGAGCAGCCCGAGGCCGGCGAAGGCGAGGAGCCCGAGGAGGAGTCCCGCCCCGAGGACGGGCAGCGACGCCGTCGGCTCGGGCCGCCAGCCGACGCCGACGGCGACCACGCCGAGGAGGGCGAGCTGGCCGAGCGGCGACGATCGCCGACGGCGGCGGCCTTGGCGAGCGACGACGGCAGCCGACCGGCGCCGGGGACCCGCCGAGTCGCTTCAGGACCCCGTAGCCGCGCTCGTAGGCTGTCGCGATCCCGAGGTTCACGAAGCCCGAGCGCGGCCATGGCGATGGCGACGAACGGGGCCGAGGAGGGTCATGAGGGCCCCCTCGGTCGATCCGCCGGCCTCGCCCCGGATCGGGACCGCGGCCAGGAAGACGAGGAGGATCGGCGGCAGCCCGAACATGACGAGGAGGTTCTCGTAGCGGCGGGCCGCGAGCCGGAGCTCCATGGCGAGGAGGGCGGCGAAGGCTCGCACCGGCGGGGCGGGCTCGGCCGGAGATCGAGCCGGTCGGGCCGTCGGGTGGAACGGCGGACGAGCGGTCACGGCTCAGGCTCCCCGATTGCCGCCCCTTCCTCCCGGGCCAGGAGCTCGAGGTACCACGCTTCGAGGCCGTTCGAGCCGGCCCGGACCTCGGTGAGCAGGCGACCCGCCTCGGCGGCCCAGGCGGCGAGGTCGGCGACGAGCTCCGGCGAGGCGTCACGCCCGACGACCCGGTACCGCCCGGGGCCGCCGTCGGCTCGAGGCGGGCCCCGAGCCGCTCCGCGAGGCGCGCCCGCTCCCCCTCGGCGAGGTCGCCGGCGGTCCGGAAACGCACGGCTGCCGGCCCCGCGGCGAGGAGCTCGGCCGCCGGCCCGTCGGCGACGACGCGCCCCCGGTCGATGACCGTGATCCGGTCGGCGAGGCGCTCGACGTCGGCGAGCTCGTGGGTCGTGACGAGGATCGTGACGCCGGCGTCCCGGAGTTCGGCGAGGAGTGCCCGGACGCGGACCTTCGCCGCCGGGTCCATCCCGGCCGTCGGCTCGTCGAGGACGAGGAGCTCGGGTCGACCGACGAGGGCGACGGCCAGGGCGAGGCGCTGCCGTTCGCCGCCCGAGAGGGCCCGATACGGCGTCCGTGCGACCGGCCCGAGCTCGAGCCGCTCGAGGAGCTGGGGCGGCGGCTCGGGGTCGCGGTAGAGACCGGCGTAGAGGGCGAGGATCTCGGTCGGGCGGGCGAGGGGCGGAAAGCCGCCCCCCTGGAGCATGATCCCGATCCTGGCGCGGAGGCGTCGCCCACCATGGTCGGGATCGGTTCCGAGAATGCGGACCGCGCCGCCGTCGGGCCGGCGGTAGCCCTCGACGATCTCGACCGTCGTCGTCTTGCCGGCGCCATTCGGTCCGAGGAGGGCGTGGATCGTCCCCGGTCGACAGCTGAAGGAGATGCCGTGGAGGACCGTCCGGCCGTCGTAGCGCTTGACGAGCCCCGTCACCTCGACGGCGGCCTCGGCTGGAACTCGGCCGCTCTCGCCGCGGGTCGGTCATCGGGCGAGGATCGCCGGCAGCTGGCGGTCGAGGTCGACCCCGAGGAGCTCGCCGATCTGGATCGAGCGGACGACCCCCGAGCGGTCGATGAAGTACGTCTGGGGCGGGGCCACGACCCGGTAGGTGGCAGCGAGGCGACCGTCGGGATCGAGGACCGTCGGCCAGTCGACGCCCTGATCGGCGACGAAGCGGCGAGCCGGCTCGGGCTCGTCCTTGAAGAGGACGCCGACGATGGCGAGGCCCTCCTCGGCGTGGTCGCGGAGGGCCGCGGCCAGGAGCGGGAACTCCTCCCGGCAGGGACGGCACCAGGAGGCCCAGAAGTTGACGATGACCGGTCGCCCGCGGAGCTCGGCCAGGTCGAGGCGACCGCCGTCGAGGGTAACGCCCGCGAGGGGCGGGGCGGGCTGACCGGTGCGAGCGACCGGCGCCGAGCAGGCCGCGGCGAGGACGAGGGAGGTGAGGAGAACGACGAGGCGCGGAGCCCCCACCGGGAGGCGTCGGCGCAGCCGCCCCGCCTCGCTTCGACAGAAGGGTGCTTGGAGGGTGCGCGTCGTCGTCCCTAGCGTGCCGTGATCGTGCCCGTCATGTTCGGGTGGACGGTGCAGATGAACGGGTACTCGCCGGCGGCGAGGGCCGGGACCTCGTAGACCCGGACGTCGACCCCGTTGAAGATCTCGCCGACGAAGAGATTGTCGCCCCCGGCACTGCGGATGTCGACGTTGTGCGGGACGCCGGCGTCGAGGTTGACGAAGGCGATCGTGAAGGGGCGACCGGCGGGTGCGGTGACCTGGCGATCGAGGAACTGGATCCCCTGGGCGGTGATCGTCACGTCGGCAGCGGGGATGGAGGGGCCGGCGCTCGGGACCGGCGAGGCGCCCGGGCTCGACGGACCGCCCGAGGGCCGAGGCTCGGGACCGGCGAGGCGCCCGGCTCCCCACCGACGGCGCTCCGCGGCGGCAGGATCCCGGCGTCGACGACGACGGCAGCGGCGACGATGAGGAGCGAGACGACGATCGTCCCGGTCGGGTAGCCGGCGCGGGCCCCGGACTCGAGGTGCCCGGTCCGATCCGCCGCCTCGACGGCCAGGTACTCGCGTCGGGCGTCGCGAAGCCAGCCGGCGAGGACGATGACGAGGACGACGATCCCGGCGAGGAGGAGCCAGCCGCCGAAGACGAGACCGTAGAAGACGACCATGAGGGCGGCTGCGGCGAGGATCGGCCGGAACGACGGCGCCGGGACGTGGACCCCCGGCGGGGGTGGCGGCGGCTCGACCGGCACTGGCAGAGAGGGGCCGCCCTCGGCAGCCTCGGCTCGCTCGAGGTGCTCGTAGTCGCGCATCCCCTCCCGGAGCCAGTAGAGGAGGGCGGCGACGAGAAGGGCGAGGCCGAGGAGGAGCCACGGCCCGCCGAAGACGAGGCCGAAGAAGACGGCGAAGAGGCCGATGGCCCCGAGGACCGGGGCCCACGACGGGCCGGGGGCGTGGGTGCCCGGCGGCGGAACGGGCGGGCGGCGACGCGGCCGTCGTCGGCTCGGTCCCGCCCGGAGGTACTGCCGAAGGAGCCAGCCGAAGAAGAGGGCGACGAGGACGGCGAGACCGGCGGGATGAGGGCGACGAGGGCCGCCCAGTCGGGCGTCACGATCTGCGCCGAGAAATCGAGGATTCCGTTCCAGAGCCCCTCGAGGGCGTGACCGAGTGCCTCCATCGCAGCCGTCGCTGGTGCTCCGCCTCGCCGGTCGCCCTACTCGCGCGGCGAGCCGGCGATGAGGACGTAGGCCATGACGCCCATGGCGATGCCGAGGGCAGCGAGCATCGTCATCCCGGCGAAGTCGACGTGGCCGCTCCCGAAGGACGGCAGGAACCAGTAGACGACGGCGATGACGACGAAGAGGACGCCGACGACGATGGCGTTCCGCGGGTGGCGGAGGGGGTGCATCGACTCAGGCTCCACCATGGCCGGGGAGGAGGTAGAGGGTCGAGAAGAGGAGGATCCAGACGACGTCGACGAAGTGCCAGTAGAGCGACGTCGCCTCGACGGCGTCGTGGTGCCGAGCCGAGAACTGGCCAGCCATCCCGCGGTAGAGGACGACCCCGAGCATGACGACCCCGCCCAGGACGTGGGCCCCGTGGAAGCCGGTCAGGGTGAAGTACGTCGTCCCGAAGGGTCCGGCGTCGAGGGTCATCCCTTCGCTGTAGAGGATCGTGTAGTCGATGGCCTGCAGGATGAGGAAGACGATGCCGAGGACGAAGGTGACGGCGATGTTCCGGAGGAAGGCCGTCCGATCGTTCCGCCGGATCGCCCAGATGGCGAACTGGCAGGTGAACGACGAGCTGATGAGGAGGACCGTCGCCGGGCCGACGAGCGGGAAGATCTGGAGGACGTGGGCGAGCTCGGCCGGGGGCCACTCCGCCGTCTGGGCCCGGATGTTGAAGTAGGCGGCGAAGAGGCCGGCGAAGAACATCACCTCGGAGGTGATGAAGAGGATCATCCCGAGGACGGGATTGCTGATCCCACCTCGGGTGTCGTGGGCGAGGCCGGCCACCGGGCTGTGCTCGATCGGGGCGATGGCTCCGGAGTTGGCGCTCACGGCTCGTCTCCTCCTCGCTCAGTGACCGGCCGGGGCCGTCGCCGGCGGTAGCTGGCCAGCCGGGGTCGGGGCACCGTCGTCCTTCGTCAGTCCGTGCCGGAGGTCGAAGAGCGGCCGCTCCGACCGGATCGGCGGCAGGTGCTCGAAGTTGTACGGTGGCGGCGGCGACGTCGTCGCCCACTCCAGGGTGTTCGCCTCCCAGGGATCGTTGCCGGCCGGCTGGCCGCTCCGGAGGGAGACGAACACGTTCCAGAGGAAGGGGAGGATCGGAGGCGGCGATGAGGAAGCCGCCGATGGTGGCGACGAGGTTGAGGTCCGTCCAGCCGGCGTTGGCGCTGTAGTCGGCGATCCGGCGCGGCATGCCGGCCAGACCGAGCTGGTGCATCGGGAAGAAGGTGAGGTTGAAGCCGATGAACATGAGGACGAACTGGATCTTGCCGAGGGTCTCGTCGAGCATCCGCCCCGTCATCTTCGGGAACCAGTAGTAGATGCCGGCGAAGACCCCGAAGGCGGAGCCGCCGAAGAGGACGTAGTGGATGTGGGCGACGACGTAGTACGTGTCGTGGAGGGCGAAGTCGACCGGCACGACGGCGTGGAAGGCGCCGTTGATGCCGCCGATGAGGAACATCGACAGGAAGCCGAGGGCGTAGATGAGGGGGGTCTTGAACGTCAGCTGGCCCTTGAAGAGGGTCGCGATCCAGTTGAACATCTTGACCCCCGTCGGGACGGCGATGAGGAAGGTCATGAAGGAGAAGAAGGGCAGGAAGACCTGGCCGGTCGTGAACATGTGGTGGGCCCAGACCGAGAAGCCGAGGGCGCCGATGGCCGCCGTCGCGAAGACGAAGGCCTTGTAGCCGAAGAGCGGCTTTCGGGAGAAGACCGGCAGGACCTCGCTGATGATCCCCATCGCCGGCAGGATCATGATGTAGACCGCCGGGTGCGAGTAGAACCAGAAGATGTTCTGCCAGAGGACGGCCTGACCGCCGGTGGCCGGGTCGAAAAAGTTCCCGCCGTAGTTGCGGTCGATGAAGAGCATGATGAGGCCGCTCGTCAGGACCGGCGTCGCCATGAGGACGAGGACGCTCGTCACGAGGACGGTCCAGACGAGGATCGGCATCCGGAAGAGGGTCATCCCCGGGGCCCGCATCTTGAAGATCGTGACGAGGAAGTTGATGGCGCCGAGGATCGAGCTCGTGCCGATGAGGGTGACCGCGACGAGCCAGAGGTCGACGCCCCGGCCCGAGAAGGCGGCGCCGGCGAGGGGCGGGTAGGAGGTCCAGCCGGCCGCCGCCGCCCCGCCCTCGACGAAGAGGCCCGAGAGCATGAGGATCCCGCCGAGGGGGAGCATCCAGAAGGACAGGGCGTTGATCCGGGGAAAGGCCATGTCGGGCGCCCCGATCATGAGGGGCACGGCGTAGTTCCCGAAGCCGGCCAGCATCGGGATGATGAAGAGGAAGAGCATGAGCGAGGCGTGGAGGGTGAAGAGCTGGTTGTAGACGTCCTCGCTGAAGTACTGGAGGCCGGGCTGGGCGAGCTCGGCCCGAACGCCGAGGGCGAGAAGGCCGCCGAGGAGGAAGAAGATGAAGGAGTTGACGACGTAGAGGATCCCGATCTTCTTGTGGTCGGTCGTCGTCACCCACTCGTAGATGGCGCTCCGGTACGTCGGGGCGGCGACTCGGGGGATCGCGGTCGTGGCCATCGGCTGTCCTTCGCTAGCTCCTACTCGACGATGAGGGTGCCCGTCATGTTCGGGTGGACGGTGCAGATGAAGCCGTACGTCCCGGCCGGCAGGGCGGGGACGTCGTAGACCCGGGTCTCGACGCCGTTGAAGATCTCGCCCCGCCAGACCTCGGGTCCGGTCGGGCTCCCCTCGTGGATGGCGACGTTGTGGGGGATCCCGGCGTCGTTGTTCGTGAAGCGGATCTGGAAGGGGGTGTTCGCCGGGGCCCGGAGCTCGGTCACGTCGAAGGCGATGTTCTGGGCGCTGATCTCGAGGACGACCCCGGCCGGGGCCGAGGCCCCGGGCGAGGCGGCCGGAGCGGAGGGTGAGGCGCCGGGCGAGGCCGGGACCGGCGAGGCCGGGGAGGGCGAGGCGGCCGCCCGGTCGCGCTGCTCGGCGTACCAGGCGTCGAACTCGGCCGGGGTCACCGCCTTCACCGTGAACTGCATCGCCCAGTGCTGGGCCCCGCAGAGCTCGGCGCACTGGCCCCGGAAGGTCTGGCCGGCATCGGCGGCGTCGACGGTGAAGTCGAAGACGTTCTCCTTGCCGGGGATGACGTCCCGCTTGAAGAGGAACCGGGGGACGTAGAAGGCGTGGATGACGTCGGGGCTCCGGAGGGAGACCTGGACGGTCCGCCCGGCCGGGACGACCATCTCAGGGAGCGAGCTGGGTAAAGGCGACTTGGCCGCCGTCGGGAGTCAGGTACTCGAAGGTCCACTGGAACCGAGCGGCCACGGCCCGGACCTTGACCTCGGCCGACGGTGATCGAGCGTCGACCGAGTTCAGCGTCTGCCAGGAGAGGACGAAGAGGACGACGACGATGACCGCCGGCACCGCCGTCCAGACGATCTCGAGGAGGTTGTGGCCGTGGATCTGGGGCGGCAGCTCCGTCTGGTCCGGGCGGCGCCGATAGCGGATGACGGCGAAGACGATGAGCCCCTCGACGAGGAGGAAGATCGCTGCGGCAACGGCGAAGACGATGTCGTAGAGCTGGCGGATCTCCGCGCCCTGGGTCGTTGACGGGAGGGGCGGGAAAAAGGAGGCCCAGACCCCGCGCAGCTGCTCAACGACGTCGCCGCGGAGGGCGAGGATAGCCACGAAGATCGCCGCGGCGATGGCCGCCGAGCCGAAGATGATGGCGGCCGGACCGGGGCCGGACCGTCTGGGCATCGACATCAGGTGTCCTCGATCAGGCGAAGTGCGGCGGGGGGTGCCGCGGCGGGGATCCGCCGCATGAAACGACGGCGCCCGGCGGGACGCGATCCGGGACCTTGGGCCCAATGATAGCGGCCGACCTCGGAGCGCGTGGCGAGGGCCGGCCGGACGCCGCAAGGGCCCATCAACCCGTTTCGAGGGCCGAAACGGTCGGGCCGAACCGACCGCTCGGCGGCCACCGGTTCGAAGATCGGCGAGAATGGACGAGCCATGCTCCGGAGCTACCGATCGTGTCCTCCTCCCACCAGAGGGAACGCCCGACCCGGTGCCACAGCTCGGGCGCTCCGCGGCGAGCGGCGCCGGCCTGGTCCTCGGGCTCGTCTCGGCGCTGGCGAACCCGGGGCTCGTCCTCGCCCACGGCCCCGTCCCTGCCGAGCCGCCGACCCCGGTCAACCTCGCCCTCGACTGGTCCTTCGATCCCTGGATCTGGATCCCGCTCCTCGCCGCCGGCCTCTTCTGGCGGTGGGCCGTCCGTCGGGTGAACGCCGCCCACCCGACGAATCCGGTACCCGCGCATCGGACCTGGGCTTTCGTCGGCGGCCTCGTCGCCGTGGCGGTCGCCCTCCAGTCGGGGATCGAGCGGTACGACACGAGCCTCTTCTGGATCCACATGATCCAGCACCTCCTCCTGACGATGGTCGCCGCTCCGCTCCTTGCCCTGTCCGGACCGGTCACCCTCCTCCTTCGGGTCGCGAGCCCCGACGACCGTCGACGCTGGATCCTCCCCGTCCTCCACAGCCGGGCCGTCCGGATCGTCGCCCACCCCGTCGTCGCCTGGCTCGTCTTCGCCGGCGTCGCCTGGGGGACCCACTTCTCGCCGCTCTACAACGCCGCCCTCGAGGATCGGCTCGTCCACGATCTCGAGCACGCCCTCCTCTTCGGCTCGGGGCTCCTCTTCTGGTGGCCGGCGGCGGGGGTCGATCCCACGCCCTGGCGGCTCTCGTATCCGGCTCGCCTCCTCTACGTCGGTCTCCAGATGCCGCAGAACACGTTCCTCTCCCTCGCCATCTACTCGGCGAGCGAGCCCCTCTACCCCCACTACGCGACCCTCGTCCGCCCCTGGGGCCCGACCCCGCTCGCCGACCAGCAGCTCGGCGGCGGGATCATGTGGGTGGCCGGCGACCTCATGTTCCTCGTCGTCGCCCTCGTCCTGCTCTGGGCCTGGATGGAAGCCGAGGGGCGGGCGACGGCGCGCTCCGACGCCAGGGCCGAGGTGGAGCGGGCGGCGATCCGGGCGCGGGAGCTCGCCCTCGCCGACCGGCGGGCCGGCGGCGACTGGGGCGTCGGGGTCGAGCCGGAGCCGACGGCGCGCGACGTCCGGCCCGGCGGGGAGGGCGGCTCGGCGTCGCTCGGTGACCGGTCGCGGCGTACGGGGCGGCCGGCGGCAGCGGCGAGGCGAGGAGTTCTCGGTAGCGGGCCGGGTCGACGTTGCCCGCCCGAGACGACGGCCACGACGGTGCCGCTCAGGCGATCGATCCCGAGCTCGCGCGCCCGATAGCGCAGGGCGGCGATCGTCAGAGCCCCCGACGGCTCGACGACGAGCCGCGCCTCCTCGGCCGCGAGCCGAACCCCGGCGGCGATCTCGGCCTCGCTGACGGTGACGATCCCGTCGAGGAGGGCGGCCAGGTGGGCGAACGTCCGTTCCCCGAGCGACTGGGTCCGGGTCCCGTCGGCGATGGTCCGGCCGACGAGCTCGGCCGGCCAGCGGACGATCCGCCCCCGCTCGAGGGATTCGCGGGCGTCGGCGGCGAGCTCGGGCTCGACCCCGACGACCCGGGCGTTCGGTCGGAGGGCCCGGACGGCAGCCGCGACCCCGGAGGCGAGGCCGCCCCCGCCGACGGGAACGAGGACGAGCTCGAGGTCGGGGACGTCCTCGGCGATCTCGAGGCCGCACGTCCCTTGCCCGGCGATGATCCGGTCGTCGTCGTACGGCGGGATGATCGCCAGGCCCTCGCTCGGCGGCGAGGCGCTCGGCGACGGCCCGGCGCTCGTCGGAGGCGGGCCCGACGGTCACGATCTCGGCTCCGTCGGCCGCGACCCGGGCCCGCTTGATCGCCGGCGCGTCGGCCGGCATCACGACGACGCACCGGACGCCGAGGAGGCGAGCCGCCCGGGCGACGCCCTGGGCGTGGTTGCCCGAAGAGTGCGTGACGACGCCGCGCGCCCGCTCCTCGGGGTCGAGGGCGGCGACGGCGACGTAGGCGCCGCGCAGCTTGAAGGCACCGATCGGCTGGAGGGACTCGGCCTTGAGGAGCGCCCGGGACCCCGGGGGGCCGAAGGCGACGAGGGGCGTCCGGAGGGTGACGCCGGCCAGGCGGCTCGGCCGCTCGGCGGATCGCCTCGAGCCCGACGAGCGGCGCCGACGAGGGCGGCTGGGTCGTCATCGGCGCGCCATCGTAGCGCCGCCGTCCAGGCCGGCGGGCCCGGGCTATACTCCCAGGGAGTACTTTCGGCCGGGCGGGCCCGGCCGGCATCGGACAGCGACGATGGAGGCATCGATGGCCGTCGAGAAGGATCCCGTCTGCGGGATGGAGGTCGACACCGAGCTCTCGGATCTCTCGTACGAGTACGAGGGCAGGACCTACTGGTTCTGCGGCCGGGGCTGCCTGCTCGAGTTCAAGGACGACCCCGAGAAGTACCTCGACCCGAACTACGTCCCCTCGATGTAGCGGTCCGCGGCCCGATCGGGGGCCGGTGCGACCCGGAGATAAGCGGCCGGTAAGCGCCGCTGCCGACACTCTCCTCCGCCGGCGGGCACGCGCGGTGGCCGGCGAGACTCGATCCAGCGTGCCGGTGCCGGGACCCGGCGGGAGGTGTCGTGATGGTCCGTCGTCTGCACTTGGGCGTCCGCCGTCGGGTCGCTGCCCTCGGGCCGAGCGGTCGGTCGCGCTGTCCCCGCTCGGCGTCCTGACGCTCGTCGCCCTCGCCCTCGAGGCCGGCAAGCGCTGGTCGTAGGGTCGGGTGCCCTTCGGGACGCCGAGGGGCATGCGCGACCGGGTTCAGGCGCCGCGGGGAACGGGCCGGAGGGATCCGGCGCTCTGTCTTGCCGATCCGCCGATCCGCCCACTCGGAGGGATTTCCACACAGCTGGACAAGCGCGCGGCCCACGAATACGCTTTGGCAACTTGGAACGTCGGCGCTCATCCGTGGTTGGCCATCCTACGTGCGCATGGAGGCTTCCCGATGGACCGTCGCGCGGCGGGGCACGGGCGGCTTCTGACCCGATCCGGGTGGCTTCTCCTCGCTGCGCTCGTTGTAACTAGCCATCTCCGTCGCGATGCCCGAACGCTCGTGGCAGCACGAGCTCGAACCTCCGCGCCGGCTCACCAGGCATCGTTGGTTCGCAGATGCCAGACGAAGCGCCCGCCGCTCGCTACCAGACGCCCGACGAGGCGCTCGCCACCGACCTCGCGCTCATCGCCCAGGCCGCCGGGTGGACCGCGGCCGAGGCGGCGGCATACGCCCGCGCCGAAGCGGCGATCGACCGGATCGCGGTCCGGCTCGCCACCGATCGGCCAGACGTCTTCGTCGGCTCGGCCCTGGCGTCGGATCCCGGCGGCGCGCCCCGGCTCTTCGTCAAAGGCCCGGCCGACCCGGAGCTCATCGCGGCGATTCGGAGCGCGGGACCTCCCGATCGGGGTCGTCGACGGGCAGCCGTACTCCTTGAGCGAGCTGGAGGCCAGGAAGACGGCCGTCCACGCCATGCTCCTGGCGGCAGGCTACCGAGAGGTCGTGACGACCTTTGATCTGACCCGCTCCGGGCTCATCGAGGTCACCGTTCGTCGGCAATCCAATCTGCCCGGCGACCCGCCCTCTGTTCTCGCCCTCCTGCCGACGGATCTTCGCTCAGGTGTCGAGGTCACGGTCGGCGACGTGCCCATCGTCACCCCGACCGCTGCAATCGGCGGGCTGTGACGGTCGACCCAACGAAGGAGGGTTCGGGCACCCGAGCCGCCGGTGTTGAGAATGCAGCGTCGGTTGAGCCCGCCGCAGGAGCCTCTTCGTCGTCGCTCGCGGTTCGTGGTCCTCGCCGTGGTCCTCCTGGTGATGGGCCTCGGTCTTTGGGCCGGTGCCACGGCGCTCCGGCCGCCGTCGAGGGCCGCCTGGGGTCCGCTTGCCGTGGCGAGGACGCCTGAGCAGCCGGCTGCGCGAGCCGCGGGAATCGTTCGGATCACCGATGCGTGCGTCGGCCTCGTCGCTCCTGACGGAAGCGGAACGCTCCTCGTCTGGCCTGCGGACCGCGTCGAATGGCTGGCGTCAGATCGAGTCGTCCGCTTCCGGAACCTCGACGGTAGCGTCCACCTCCTCCGGGACGGGGCTGCCGTCGTCTTGCGAGGCGGTGGCGGCGCGGTTGGCGCGGACGGACGACCGGTCGAGCGGAGCTTCGACTGGGTGGCCCCGCCCAATCCTGTCTGCCCCTTTGGAGCGTACTTCCTCGTCGCCGACGTCACGGGCAGCTGACGGTCCCGGACGACGGGTTCATCGGGCTCGGTGCGCTAGGGCCAGGAGAGCCCGAGCGCCCACCCCGAGTCGGGATGACCGTCCGGCGTCAGGACTCCAGCCACGGCGCCGACCACGAGGGAGCACGGCGCCTGCGTGCCGGATCCCGTCGGCGATGGGCGGGCCACCGGTCGCCGCGGACCGCGGTCCGCCTACCCGCGGGCCCCGGTGATCTCGCCGGTGTCGGCGGTGATCCGGGAGGCGAGGTAGACGGGCAGGACCGAGAGGAGGATGGCGACGACGCCGGCGACGTTCACGAGCGGCACCTGGTTCGCCAGCCGGAAGCTCTGGAAGATCCAGATCGGAAGGGTTTTCACGCCGCCCGCGGTGAAGATGGTGACGATGACCTCGTCGAAGGAAAGGGCGAAGGCGAGGAGGCCGCCGGCGAGGATGGCGGATCGCATCGCCGGCAGGGTCACCCGCCGGAAGGTCGTCCACGAGTCGGCCCCGAGGTCGGCGGAGGCTTCTTCGAGGGACCGCGAGGTGCGCCGCAAGCGGGCGAGGGCGTTGTTGTAGACGAGGACGATGCAGAACGTCGCGTGGCCGACGACGATGGTGAAGAAGCCGAGCGGGATCCCAGTCTGGGCGAAGGTCGTCGAGAGGGCCATGCCGGTCACGATGCCCGGCAGAGCGATGGGGAAGATGACGACGAAGGAGACCGCCTCGCGGCCGAAGAACCGGTAGCGGGCGACGGCGATGGCGGCGAGCGTCCCGAGGACGAGGGCGATCGCCGTCGCCAGGAGGGCCGCCGCGACCGAGGTGGCAAAGGCCTGCTGGAGGCCGGTGTTGCGAAGCGCCTCGCCGAACCAGGCGAGGGTGAAGCCGACCGGCGGCCAGGACGGCGTCGTCCCGGCGTTGAAGGCGTAGACGAAGATGAGCCCGATGGGGAGGTAGATGAAGGCGAGGATCGCCGCCGTCGCCAGGCGAAGGCCGATCCGGACGAGACGGGCCGTCATCGTCAGAGGGCCTCGAAGGCGCCGAGGCGCCGGGCGACGAGGAGGTAGAGGAGGACGATGACGAGGGGGACGAGCGAGAGGGCGGCCGCCAGCGGGAAGTTGCCCGCCCCGAAGTTCGAGAAGATGGCGTTGCCGATGAAGATCGTCGTCGAGACCGTGGCCGGGGCGATGTAGTCGCCGAGGGTGAGCGAGAACGTGAAGATCGAGCCGGCGACGATGGCCGGCATGGCGAGGGGCAGGACGATCCGCCGTATCGTCATCCAGGGGCGGGCCCCGAGATCGGCAGACGCCTCGAAGAGGGAGTCGGGGATCCGGCTCAGCCCGGCGTAGACGGGGAGGATCATGTACGGCAGCCAGAGGTAGGTGAAGACGAGCCAGACGGCGACGTCGCCGAAGCCCGGGCCACGGAGGCCGAGGGGCGCGAGAGCCCAGTTCAGGATCCCCTGCTCGGCGAGGATGAGGCGCCACGAGTAGACCTTGATGAGGTAGCTCGCCCAGAGGGGGACGATGACGGCGACGACGAGGGCGTTTCGGATCCGAGGCGAGGCGACCCGGGCCATGTAGTAGGCGACCGGGAGGGCGAGGGCGGCGCAGGTCACGGTAACCAGGGCGGCCATGAGGACGGTCCGCGCGGTGATCCCCGGATACGGATCGTCGAGGAGCTCGGCGAAGTTGCGGAGGGTCGGCTCGTAGATCGTCGCCCCGCTGAAGGCGTCCCGCGACCAGAAGGCGTTGAGGAAGAGGATGAGGAGGGAGCCGACGTAGACGACGACGAGCCAGCCGACGGGCCCGGCGAGAAGACCCGCGGCCCGGACGGCTGGTCGGCGATGGAGCCAGGCGGCGAGGCGGCGGCCGACGGTCGGCGGGATCTGGCGTGCGATGGTCGTGGCCATGGGTCGAGGGCTCAGGAGCGGGTCGATCCTCGGGCGCGGGGCCGTCGTGGGCTCGGCAAGGGAACGGCCGGGGCCCTGCCGGCCCCGGCCGTCATGATGCCAGGTTCGCGACGGCCTAGCCGCTCCGAATCTCGGTCCAGGCCTTCACCCACTCGTCGAAGCCCTTGCACTTGACGTCCGTCCGTCCGTCGAGGCAGCGCTCGGTCGGGGTCGTCCAGTACCAGACGTCCTTCCAGAAGTCGTCTTCCTCGGCGTGGAAGATGGCGCAGTGGTCGGGGTTCTGGGCGAGGGCGCAGGAGTTCCGGTTCGCCGGCGCCTCGCCGAAGTACTCGGCGATCTGGATGTTCACCTCGGCCGAGGTGATGTGGTTGAGGAACCGGTAGGCGCAGTTGAGGTGCTTCGTCTTCGAGTTCACCATCCAGGTGTCCGACCAGCCGGTGGCGCCCTCTTCGGGCTTGCGGGTCTCGACGGGCACCCCGGATGCCTGGAGGACGTTGGCGATGACCTGCCAGGTCGTCCCGATGACGGTGTTGCCGTTCGTGAAGGAGTCGATCTGCTTCGTGTAGTCGACCCAGTACTCGCCGACGGCCGGCTTCTGCTTCTTGAGCAGGTCGACGGCGGCGGCGAACTGGGTCTCGTCGAGGGCGTAGGGGTTCTTGATCCCCAGGTCGGGCCGCGTCTTCATGAGGACGACGGCGGCGTCGGCGATGTAGATCGGGGCGTCGTAGACGGAGAACTTCCCGGCGTATGGCGAGTTCGGATCGAACATCGCCTGCCAGGAGGTCGGGGCGGGATCGACGATGTCGGTCCGCCACATGATCTGGTTCGCGCCGCGGCCGTGGGGGATGCCGTAGTGGACGCCGTCGACGGTGTTCCAGTCCCGATCCTTCAGGGAATCGAAGATCTCCTTGTAGCTCGGCACGAGGTCGACGTTGATCGGCTGGACGAAGCCACCGGCGACGAGTCGCAGGCTCGCGTCGCCCGAGGCCGAGATGACGTCGAACTGCTCCGGGTTCGTCTGGAAGAGGGTGAAGGCTTCGTCGGAGGTCCCGAAGACCTGGACGGTGACCTGGCACCCGGTCTCCTGTTCGAAGGGGGTGATCCAGTCGACGGCGGGATCCGTCGAGCCGTCCTCGGCGTAGCCCGGCCAGGCGAGGACGGTGAGGGCACCCTCGCCGGGCCCGAGGCTCGTCGGCAGGCTCGGTGCCGGGGTGCCCGACGTACCGCCGCCGCAGGCGGCGACGAGCAGGGCGAGGGTCGCCCCGAGGCTGATGAGGGGACGTGATCTCATGAACGCAACTCCTCCTCTCGGGCCGGATCGCCGGCCCCGCCGGCCTCCCGATCGGCGATCGGGAGGCAATGATCCCGGTGCCAGACGAGCCGCACGGCTCGTCCCTCCGCGGCGCGCGCCTCCATGGACGTGCTGCGGAGGTTCTGTTCGACGACGACGAGCTCGGCCCCTGCGTCGAGGGCGACGATGTAGCGGGTCTCGGGCCCGACGTAGACGACGGTCTTGATCCGGCCGAGGGCCGACACCTCGCCCGGCTCGGGGCTCGCCTCGGGGTCGAGGAGCCGGATCTTCTCCGGCCGGACGGTGAACGTCCCGGCCCGCCCGACGACCCGCTCGGCGACGGCCCCGGTGAGCAGGTTCGAGGTACCGACGAAGCCGGCCACGAACCGGGTGGCCGGTCGCTCGTAGACCTCCGCCGGCGTCCCGATCTGCTCGATCCGGCCGTGGTTGAAGACGGCCAGCCGATCGCTCATCGTCAGCGCTTCTTCCTGGTCGTGGGTCACGTAGATGAACGTGATCCCGACCTGCTGCTGGATCGTCTTGAGCTCGATCTGCATCTCCTCTCGGAGCTTCTGGTCGAGGGCGCCGAGGGGCTCGTCGAGGAGGAGGACCCGCGGGCGGTTGACGAGGGCGCGGGCGAGGGCGACCCGCTGCCGCTGGCCGCCGGAG
>BPIH01000006.1 GCA_026004015.1 Chloroflexota bacterium
GGTGGTGGCCGCCATCTCGGTCGCCGGCCCGGGGCCGCGCTTCACCCGGGACACGCTCCGGCGCTTCGCCGCCGAGACGGTCCGGACGGCCGAGATCATCAGCTCGCGGCTCGGCTACCGGCCGCGCGAGTACGGCCTCCGGGTCGGGCTCGGCGCGCGCTGGTCGGGGATCGAACGATGACGGGCACGGGGATCGAACCATGACCCGGACCATCGACGCGGCGACGGCGACCGCCCTCGGCGAGCGCCTCTACGACGCCTGGCGGACCCGGGTCCCGATCCCGCCCCTCACCGCCGAGCGCCCCGACCTCAGCCCCGGCCGACGCCTACGCCATCCAGGAGGTCGTCGTCGCCCGCCGGCTCGCCGCGGGGGAGCGGATCGTCGGCTGGAAGGTCGGCCTCACGTCAAGGCGATGCAGGACCAGCTCGGGCGTCGACCAGCCCGACTACGGCCCGATCCTGTCGGGCTTCCTCGTCCCCGACGGTGGCCTCGTCGAGACGGCCAGCCTCATCAGCCCGAGGGTCGAGGCCGAGATCGCCTTCCGCCTCCGGACACCCCTCCGGGGGCCGGGCCTCACCGCCCTCGACGTCCTCGCCGCCACCGAGGGGGTCGCGCCGGCCATCGAGATCATCGATTCGCGGATCGAGGGTTGGCGGATCCGCCTCGCCGACACCATCGCCGACCTCGCCAGCTCGGCCCGGGTCGCCGTCGGCGGCCAGCTCACCCCGGTTGCCGGGCTCGACCTGCGGACGGTCGGGGTCGTCTTGGAGCGGCGGGGCGAGGTCGTCGCCACCGGGGCCGGCGCCGCCGCCCTCGGCCACCCGGCCGAAGCCGTCGCCTGGGCGGCGAACACCCTCGGGGCCCTCGGGGTCACGCTGGAAGCCGGCGCGCTCATCATGCCGGGCGCCCTCCACGCTTCGGTCCCGGCCGTCGCCGGCGACACCTTCCGGGCCCGCTTCGACGGCCTGGGGGCGGTGACGGTTCGCTTCGCGTGAGGGTCGAGGGAGGGTTCGATCGGCGCGCTGCGCGACGACGCGGAAAGGAGGAACGCGATGACCGCCGACGGCCGCCTCCCGGTCGCCATCGTCGGCTCCGGGAACATCGGCACCGATCTCGCCAGAAAGCTCCTCCGCTCGCCGATCCTCCGGCCCGTCGCCATGGTCGGGATCGATCCCGCCTCCGACGGTCTCGCCCGGGCCCGGCGCTGGGGGATCGAGGCGAGCGCCGAGGGGGTCGACTGGCTCCTCGCCAACGCCGAGCGGCTCGGGGTCCGGCTCGTCTTCGAGGCGACGAGCGCCGCCGTCCACGCCGCCAACGCCCCCCGCTACGCCGCCGCCGGCCTCGTCGCCATCGACCTCACCCCGGCCGCCGTCGGGCCGGCCGTCGTCCCGCCGGTCAACCTCGAGGCCCACCTCGACGCCCCGAACCTGAACATGATCACCTGCGGCGGCCAGGCGACGATCCCCATCGTCGCCGCCGTGACGGCCGTCGCGCCCGTCCCGTACGCCGAGATCGTCAGCACCGTCGCCTCCCGCTCGGCCGGGCCCGGGACCCGGGCGAACATCGACGAGTTCACCGAGACGACGGCCCACGGCCTGGAGACGATCGGCGGGGCCGGCCGGGGCAAGGCGATCATCATCCTCAACCCGGCCGAGCCGCCGATCCTCATGCGGAACACCGTCTACTGCGCCCTCGGCGCCGACGCCGACCGGGCGGCGATCGAGGCCTCGGTCCGCGCCATGGTGGCCGAGGTCGCCCGCTACGTCCCGGGCTATCGCCTCAAGGGCCTCGTCTTCGACGAGGGACCCTTCCGGACCCCGGGCGGCGAGGCCGCCGCCCGCCTCACCGTCTTGCTCGAGGTGACCGGCAACGGCGACTACCTGCCCCGCTACGCCGGGAACCTCGACATCATGACCGCCTCGGCGGTGAGGGTCGGCGAGACCCTCGCCCTGCGGCGCTTCGCCGAGGTGGCGGCATGAGCGCCCCGACCCCGGCCGGCCGGCCCCGGCCCGACGGCACCGCCCCGCCCCGGCCGGACGCCGCCGCCCCCGCGCCGGACGAGCGCCCGGCCCGCCTTCCGGCTCACCGATTCGACCCTCCGCGACGGGTCGCACGCCCTTCGCCACCAGTTCACCCCCGAGCAGGCGGCGGCGATCGCCGCCGCCCTCGATGCGGCCGGGGTCCCGGTCATCGAGATCAGCCACGGCGACGGGTTGGGCGGCAGCTCCTTCAACTACGGCTTTGCCGCCGTCGACGAGCGCGACCTCCTCCGAGCCGCGGCGGCCGTCGTCCGGCAGGCCAAGCTCGCCGTCCTCCTCCTGCCCGGGATCGGCCTCGCCTCCGACCTCGTCGAGGTCCGCGAGATCGGGGCCTCGGTCGCCCGGATCGCGACCCACTGCACGGAAGCCGACATCGCGATCCAGCACATCCGGACGGCGAAGGACCTCGGGATGGAGGTGGTCGGCTTCCTCATGATGGCCCACATGATCGAGCCGCGCCGGCTCCTCGAACAGGCCCGGATCATGGAGGACGCCGGGGCCGACACCGTCTACGTCGTCGATTCGGCGGGGGCGATGACCGTCCACGACGCGAGAGCCCGGGTCGCCGAGCTCAAGGCCGGCCTGCGTCCCGAGACAAGGGTCGGGATCCACGCCCACAACAACCTCTCGCTCGCCGTCGCGAACAGCATCGGGGCCCTCGAAGAGGGCGTCGACGAGATCGACGGCTGCACCCGGGGCCTGGGCGCCGGGGCCGGCAACTGCCCGACCGAGGTCCTCGTCGCCGTCGCCGAGCGGCTCGGCTATCGGACCGGGGTCGATCCCCTTGGCCATCATGGACGTCGCCGAGGACGTCGTCCGCCCGATCATGCCCCGCGAGCAGATCATCGACCGGAGCGCCCTCACCTTGGGCTACGCCGGCGTCTACAGCAGCTTCCTCCTCCACGCCGAGCGGGCGGCCGAGCGCTTCGGGGTCGACGCCCGGGAGATCCTCCTGGAGCTCGGCCGGCGCAAGGTCGTCGGCGGCCAGGAGGACATGATCGTCGACGTCGCCCTCGAGCTCGCCCGGCGCTCGTGAGGTGGGCGGGACGGGAGGCGAGGGCGATGGCGGATCGGCGGTCCGTCGGGCGCTCGGACGGCGGAGCGGCCCGGGGCCGCGGTCAGCGGCTCCGCCGGTCGGCGTCGGGTCGGGGCGGAGGAACCAGCCGACGAGGCTCGCGAACTCGGTCGCCCGCTCCACCTGGACCCAGTGGCCGCAGCGCGGGAAGACGACGAGTCGGCTGTCCGGGACGAGGTCGGTGAGGCGGATCGGAGGTCTCGAGGGGGACGACCCGGTCGTCGCGGCCGTGGACGGCGAGGAGCGGGGCCCGGATCGTCCGGAGCGAGGCCTCGGGGATGACCGAGGCGTCGACCCAGCGCTGGCGAGGGGCGGGGAACAGAGCGGCATACTGCTCGGCCATGACCGGGTCGGCGCTCCCCTCGTAGCGGAGGCGGACGAGGTCGTCGTCCTCGGCGTAGCGGGGATCGAAGGCGAAGAGCCGGACGAGGTCGCGCATCGCGTCCAGGCTCGGGCGGTAGCCCCAGACCGCGTCGAGGCCCGGCGTCAGCTCGAAGGGGACCCCGACGCTGCCCATCGTCACGATCCGGCGAACCCGCTCCGGGGCGCGGACGGCCAGGGCGAGGGCGACGGCGCCGCCCATCGAGTTGCCGACGACGTCGACCCGCTCGACGGCGAGGGCGTCGAGGAGGGCGAGGACCTCGTCGGCCCAGCGCCAGACATCCGGGGTCGGCGGGCGATCGGGCGTCGTCCGGCCGAAGCCGGAGAGGTCCGGGGCGAGGCAGCGGTGCTCGGCCGCCAGGGCCGGGATCGCGAGGCGCCAGTTCGAGTAGGCCGACGAGCCGGGGCCCGAGCCGTGGAGGAGGACGACGCGGCGGGCCCGCTCCGACGTCGAGGTAGTGGGTCGTCGCGGCCGTCGTGTGGATCGTTCGGCTCCAGTCGTCCATCGGGCCTCCTTCGGTCGCCAAGTCTGCCACGCCGGGGCTGGCCGGGGTCGGCGTCGATCCGAGGGCCGATCGATGAGCACCCGGGCCGGCGCGACGGAGCGGACGGCGGTGCTCGCCCGACGCCTCTACGACGCCGCTCGGGAGCGGCGGACCATCGAACCCCTGAGCGTCGAGCACCCCGACCTCGGCGTCGCCGAGGGGTACGCGATCCAGGACGCCCTCGTCGACCTCCACCTCGCCGACGGCGCCCGGCTCGTCGGGGCGAAGCTCGGTCTCACCTCCCGGGCCAAGCAGGTCGAGATGAACGTCCACGAGCCGATCGCCGGCTGGCTGACCGACCGGATGGTCCTCGAACCGGGGGAGGCCCTCGACGCCGGCTCGCTCGCCCAGCCCCGGGCCGAACCCGAGATCGCCTTCCTCCTCGGCCGCGACCTCGCCGGGCCGGCCGTGACGGCCGTCCACGTCCTGGCGGCCACCGAGGCCGTCTTCGGGGCCATCGAGGTCCTCGACTCCCGGTACGCCGGCTATCGGTTCACGCTCCCCGACGTCGTCGCCGACAACGCCTCGGGCGGGCGCTTCCTCCTCGGCGGGACGCTCGCCCCGGCCTCCATCGACCTCGCCGCGGTCGGCTGCGTCTTCGAGCGGAACGGCGAGCTCGTCGCGACGGCGGCGGGGGGCGCGGTCCTCGGGCACCCGGCCCGAGCCGTCGCCTGGCTCGTCCGGCGGCTGGCCGCCGGAGGGTCGGGGCCTCCGGGCCGGAGACATCGTCCTCTCGGGCGGGCTGACGGCGGCCCTCCCGATCGCGGCGGGGGACGTCGTGACGGCGAGCTTCGGCCGGCTCGGGACCGTCACGCTGGCCTGCCGCTGAGGTCGAGCCCGATGATCAGCGGTGCGACGGGCACGGCGGCTTTCTCGGCGGCGCTCTCGCCGGGCGAGGTCGAAGCGGCCGCGGAGCGGCTCGAGTCGCCGAACGGACCCGGACCCCGATCGGGCGGCTCACCGACGAGCGACCGGACCTCACGATCGCCGATGCGTATCGGATCCAGGCGGCCCTCGTCCGGCGCCGGCTCGCCCGGGGCGAGCGCCTCGTCGGGGCGAAGCTCGGCTTTACGAGCGTTGCCATGCGTCGCGCCCTCGGGGTCGAGGCGCCGAACGGCGGCCGGCTGACCGACGCGATGCTCCTCGACGGGCCGGCCGTTCCCCTCGGGACGCTCATCCACCCCAAGGTGGAGCCCGAGATCGCCTTCCTCCTCGGCCGCGACCTCGCCGGCCCCGGCGGTGACGGCGGTCCACGTCCTCGCCGCGACGGCGGCGGTCTGCCTCTGCCTCGAGATCGTCGATTCGCGGTACGAGGGCTTCCGGTTCCGGGCCGCCGACAACATCGCCGACAACAGCTCGGCGGCCCGGCTCGTCCTCGGTGGGCGGCTCGTCGACCCCCGGGCCGTCGATCTCGCCGAGATCGGCGTCGTCTTCTCGGCGGACGGCGCGCTCGTCGCCACGGCCGCCGGCGCCGCGGTCGAGGGGCACCCGGCGGCGGCCGTCGCCTGGCTCGTCCGCCACCTCGCCCGGACCGGGGAGGAGCTGCGGGCCGGCGATATCGTCATCTCCGGGGGCCTGACGGCGCCGGTCGACCTGCGTCCCGGAACCGTCGTCCACGTCGAGGCCGGCCGCCTCGGCGAGCTCGCCTGCTACGGAGAGGAGGCTGCCTGATGCCCTTCGTCCGGATCGACGTCCTCGCCGGCCGTCCGCCGGCGACCCTCGAGGCGCTCATCGCGGCGGTCAGCGAGACCGTCGCCCGGACCCTCGACGTCCCCATCGAGCGGGTCCGGGTCGTCATCAACGAGGTCCCGCCCCATCTCTGGGGGATCGGCGGCGTGCCGGCCTCCCGGGTCCCGGGCCGGGCTCCGGCCACGACCCACGCCGGACCGACCGCCGACGACCCCGGCGTTCCACTCCAGCCGAAGGAGGTGCCCCGATGACCCTCGCCACCGATCGCCCGGCCGCCCCGACGATCACCCACCACTTCCGGCTCTTCATCGACGGCCGCTTCGTCGACGCCGCCTCGGGGGAGACCTTCGACTCGATCAACCCGACGACGAACGAGCCCTTCGCCCGGGTGGCGAAGGCCGGCCGCGAGGACGTCGAGGCGGCCGTCCGGGCCGCCCGCCGGGCGTTCGACGAGGGGCCCTGGCCGCGGATGAGTCCCGCCGAGCGGAAGAGGATCCTCTACCGGATCGCCGACGGGATCGAGGCCCGGGCCGACGAGCTCGCCCGCCTCGAATCGATCGACATGGGCAAGCCGATCACCGAGGCCCGCGAGAAGGACGTTCCGCGGGCCGCCCTGAACTTCCGCTTCTTCGCCGACTATGCGGCGCTCAGCCACACCGAGATGTACGAGCAGCGCTCCATCGGGGTCCTGACGTACACGCTCCGGGAGCCTCGCGGGGTCGCCCTCCTCATCACGCCCTGGAACTTCCCGCTCATGCTCGAGACCTGGAAGGTCGCCCCGGCCCTCGCCTTCGGGAACACGGCGATCCTGAAACCCGCCTCGGCCTCGCCGGCGACGGCAAACGTCCTCATGGAGATCTGCGCCGAGGCCGGGCTCCCCGAGGGGGTCTTGAACCTCGTCTACGGCGACGGCGAGACGGTCGGGATGGCCCTCGTCGAGCACCCGGGGGTGGATCTCATCTCGCTGACCGGCGAATCGTCGACCGGGAAGCGGATCGCGGCCGCGGCCGCCGGGACGCTCAAGAAGCTCTCCTTCGAGCTCGGCGGCAAGAGCGCCTCCATCGTCTTCGCCGACGCCGACCTCGACGTCGCCCTCCCGGGCTCCCTCGACGCCATCTTCCGGAACCAGGGCGAGGTCTGTCTCGCCGGCTCGCGGCTCCTCGTCCAGCGGCCGATCTACGACGAGTTCGTCGCCCGGTACGTGGACGGGGCACGGGCCTACCGGGTCGGCGATCCCCTCGATCCGGCGACCCAGATCGGGCCGCTCGTCTCGCCCGGCCACTGGGAGCGGGTCCGCCGCTACGTCGGGATCGGGGTTGCCGAGGGCGGGACGCTCCTGACCGGCGGCGATCGACCGGCCGGGCCGGCCTTCGAGCGGGGGAACTTCTTCGCCCCGACGGTCATCGGCGACGTCCGCCCCGAGCACCGGGTCTTCCAGGAGGAGATCTTCGGGCCGGTCCAGGTCGTCACCCCGTTCGATACGGTCGAGGACGCGATCCGGCTCGCGAACGACTCCCGCTACGGTCTCGCGGGCATGGTCTGGACGACGAACCTCGACACGGCCCATCGGGTGGCCGCCGGGGTCCGGACCGGCACGATGTGGGTGAACTGCTTCTTCGTCCGCGATCTGCGGGTCCCGTTCGGGGGGTTCCGCGAGTCCGGCACCGGGCGCGAGGGCGGCAAATGGAGCGAGGACTTCTTCACGGAGTCGAAGTCCGTCGTCCTCAAGCTCCGGGCGTGAGGCCGGAGGCCGGCGCCCCGGCCGTGCCGGCTCGGCGGGTCGACGCCGGGGAGGCGGGCACCCTCGCCGAGGGCGCCGCCCGGGCGATCGTCGTCGACGGGCGACCGATCGCCATCTGGCGGATCGACGGCGTCCTCCGGGCCTACGCGGGCGCCTGTCTCCATCGGGGCGGGCCGCTCGCCGAGGGGTTCGTCCGCGACGGGGTCGTCACCTGTCCCTGGCACTGGTGGCGCTACGATCTGCGGACGGGGTCCCTCGTCGGGGTCGCGGGCGTGCGGCTGCCGAGCTATCCGGTCGCCGAGGTCGAGGGTCGGATCGTCGTCGAGGTCCCGGCACCGGTGCCCGTTCCGGAGGCCGGGCGATCGATCCGAGACCGTCTCCTGGCGAGGGCCCGCGGGGCGGGCCCGACCGAGGCCGCCTCGAACACAGCGCAGGAGGTTCGTTCGTGAGCCGCACGATCGTCGGCGTCGTCTGGGATATGGGCGGGATCCTCCACCCGACCCCCTTCGAGCTCCTCGGCGAGATCGAGGCGGCCCACGGCCTCCCGCCGGGCTGCCTCCCCCGGGGACCGTTCGAGCCGGGCGGCGACCCCGAGTACGAGGCCGTCCGCCGCGGCGAGCTCGAAGAGCCCGAGTACTACCGCCGCTTCGGGGCGCGGCTCCGGGCCGCTCGGCCTCGACGCCGACCTGCGCTCGCTCATCGACTGGGAGGGGCGCGACCGGCCGGAGGTCGTGGCCGCGATGCAGCGGCTCGGCCGCCGCTACCGCCAGGCGATCCTGACGAACGACGCGAGCCACTGGCTCGGTCCCGGCTGGCACGCGACCTGGTGGCTCCGCGACGCCTTCGCCGCCATCGTCGACTCGGCCGAGGTCGGGGTTCGCAAGCCGGCCCCCGCGATCTACCGCCGCTGCGCCGAGGCGCTCGGGCTCGCCCCGGAGGCGTGCCTCTTCGTCGACGACCTGCCGGTGAACGTCGCCGGCGCCTCGGCGGTCGGCATGGAGGGCTTCTGGTTCGACGTGACCCGGCCGCGGGAGAGCATCCGCCGCCTCCTCGACCGCCTCGACCCGCCGGCAGGACCGGGGCCGTGGGCCGAGGGCGACGGGCCTGCCGTGCCGACGGAAGGGAGGCTGCCGCGATGAGCGACGCACTCCTCGTCCCCACGGTCAGCCTCGCCGCCGCCGAACGGGCGGTTCGGGCCGCCGTCGAGCGGGCGACGGAGCTCGGGGTCGCGGTCGTCGTGGCGGTCGCCGACGCCGCCGGGGAGCTCAAGGCCTACGCCCGGATGGACGGGGCGCCGCTCCTCTCGGTCCGGATCGCCCAGGACAAGGCCTGGACGGCCGCCGCCTTCGGGCTCCCGACGGACGCCTGGTGGGGGCTCGTCAAGGACGAGCCGCCGCTCCTCCACGGCATCGTGAAGACAGAGCGGCTCATCGTCTTCGGCGGCGGGGTTCCCCTGGTCGTCGAGGGGCGGGTCGTCGGCGGGATCGGGGTCTCGGGCGGCTCGGCCGACCAGGACCGGGCGATCGCCGAGGCGGGGGCGGCCGTCGTCGGGGCGGGCTGAGCGGGGTGGGGGCGCGCTGAGCGGGGTCGTCGGCCCCGGTAGGGGGTTGTCGCCCGCGGCGGCCACGCGACCCTGCGCTCAGCGCCCGGCCGCAGCGGTCGACGAGCCAGCGAGCCTCCGCGGCGAGCCGGGCCAGCCGGCCGTCGGCGACCATCCGTTCCCACTCGGCGCGGGTGTAGACGAGGAGATCGACGGGGACCGGCAGCTCGGCGGTGTCGAAGCGGAGTGCTCGCTGCTCGAACGGCAGCGGGCTCTCGGCGACGATGACGACGAGGTCGAGGTCGCTCCCGACGCCCCAGTCGCCCCGAGCGTAGGAGCCGACGACGCCGATCCGCTCGACCGCCGGTTCGCTCGCGGCGAGGCGGTCGGCCCAGGCCCGGGCGGCGGCGAGGACGGCTCGCCGCGTCAGGCCATCGCAGCACGGACGAACGCCAGGATCGCACGGGCATGGTCGATCGCCGATCGGCTCTGGAGCGGGCCGTAGTGCTCGAACGGGGCGCCCTCGGGATGGCTGTTCGGGTACCGCGCCGGCACGTAGAAGTTGTCGAGGACCTTCGCCTCGCTCGACGAGGTCGGGCGGGGGGCGATGGTTCGGCGGGAGCTCCTGCAGGAGGCGGGCGACGACATGGCCCCAGGCCTCCTGACCGAGGTGGAGGTGGAGCGCCTTCACGGCCTTCTCGGCCGCCTGCTGGGCGGCGAAGCAGGCCCACTCGTGGCGGCCGAGTCGCTCGGCGTCGATCGCGTGGTCGAGATCGCGTTCCGCTTGCCGCAGCCAGTCGGCCGCTCGGTTCGTCATCGTTCGTCGGCTGCCCTCCGGCGCGCTGGATCGGGATCAGCGCCGAGGCCAGGATAGCGCTCGGCGGCGCGCCGGCGGCCGCGGCCGGTGCCGGCAGGTTCGCCGGGGCGTGGCGCGGCGCCGTGCCGGGGTGTGGCGCCGTGCCGCGGAGGTGGCCCCGAGCCTCGCCCGATAAGCGGCCGATACGCGGGCGCTGGCAGGCTTCGGCCATGAAACGCCGGACCGAGAACCGCCGCGTCGCCCGCCTCCGGCGCCGCCTCGAGGCGCGGAAGCGCTACGCGACCGTCGAGATCGGGCCGAACATGCTCCTCGCCAGCCCGCAGGCCGTCAGCGCGGCCATCGCCGCCCTGCCCGCGGACCTCGACTGGTCGATCCTCGCCGAGCACGTCGTCCCGCTCTTCACGCGACGGCGGCCACTGCCGGCCGACGTCCCGCCGCCCGTCCAGGTCCTCCTGCCGCCCGGGCTGTCGGTCGGCTTCGGGGTCGACATCGGCCCGGCCTTTCTCAGCATCACCGACCGGCTGCTCGAGCGGTGGGGGATCGATCGGGCGGAGCTCGTCCGCCGGGCGCTCGCGAACACCGAGTCGCGAGCGGGTCTCCTCGAGCCGTCGGACATCCGCCACGGCGAGGTGTTCGATGGGCTCCCGATCGCCGGGCTCATGGCCCGGATCGTGCCGGCGTCGGCGCTCCTCCTCGTGCCGCACGAGCTCGAGCGCCTGTTTGGACCGGAGGAGCGCCTCTTCATCGCCCCGATGCGCGACCTCCTCATCGCCCTTCCGGGGGACGTCGACCCGGCGACGGCCTGCTTCATCCGCGACGCCATCGCCGAGGACGATCCGAACGCCCTCGCCCTCGAGGGGTTTCGACTTCGCGACGGCCGCCTCACCTGCGAGGCCCTCGACGGTGCCGTCGGCTACGGTTGAGCGTCCGGTTGAGCGTCCGATCCGGCGAGGGTCCGGCACGGTGGTGGGGTCCGGACCGGCGGGCCCGGTCGCCCGGCGGGAGCGGCGGGTCGTGGCCCGACGGCGGCCCGCCGGCAGGGTCGGGTCCGGGCCGGCCGGCAGCGTGTCGGCGAGGGCCGCCCCGAGGTAGCGGTACGTCCACTCCTCGGCGAGCGGCCGCGTCTCGGCAAAGACGATCGGGACCGAGGGGTAGCGGACGGTGACCCGGGCCAGCACGTCGGGCAGGAAGCCCGGCGCGGCGTACGGCTGGCGCAGGAGGGCCGAATAGCGGTCTTCGACGACGATCGCCGCCCGCGGCAGCTCGGCGAGCTTCATGAGCGAGTAGACGAGGGTCCCGTCGGAGAGGGCCGTCGCCAGGTCGGCGAGGGTCTTGCGCTCCACGACCGCCAGCCAGCGCCCCTCGGCGTCACGGATGCCGTAGTCGCCGGCCGGGAGGGCTGCCCGCTTCGTCGTCACCTGCTGGCGGGCGAAGCGGTACGGGTAGTGCTCGCGGGTGTCGACGAGGATCTCGAAGGACGGCAGGCCCGCCGCCCGACGGCCGGGGATCCGGGCTCCGGGCCGGGCCGTGGCCACGACCTTCCGGGTCTGCCAGAAGATCGCCTCTCGACCGCTCGGACGCAGCGTGAAGACGAACTGGGCCCGGTTCTCACGGGGCCGTTCGAGGACGAGATCGATCGCCGGGCCCCGGCGGGCAACGTAGGCGATCGGGACGTCTTCGAGGATCTCGGCGCCGTCCGGCCAGGCCTCGAGGCGATGGCAGTAGACCCGGCTCGTGCGCGGCCACCGGTCGCCGGCCTTGAGGGCGAGGCCGCCCTCGATGGGGATCCAGACGAGATAGGGCAGACTCGACTCGGGATCGGGGTTCCGGGCGACGACGAACCGCCGACCGGTGGGCGGAACCGATCGACGATTAGGTGCGCCCCGCTCGTCGCGTGCCTCGGGAGCGTTCTCCACGTCCGAATCCTCGATCGTTCGAGTCCGCCGCCGGATCCGCCGCCGTCGACGCCGTCGACCGGGCGGCGGGCCGGGTCGGAAGCGGGTCGGAATCAGTAGATGAGCGTCGTGCCCTCGGGAAACTCGAAGTCGAAGGCGGTCGGCGGGAGGACCGCGTCGGGTTCGAGCCGGACGACCTCCGCCCATCGGGTCCAGCTCCCGCCGATCGTCTCGACGAGACGGGTGATGAGGCCCGTCGCCGCGTCCACGGCGAGGTCGATCCGGAAGTCCGGCCGGTCGGCGACGCGCTCGATGGTCCGGGGGTGGGCGCAGCCGAGGAGGATCGCCTCGCGGCCGGCGATCTCGTCGGTGCCGAGGATCGTGCAGGCGCCGGTGGCGAGGACGTTCTGGCAGTAGCCAGCCGGGTGGACGAAGACCTCGGGCAGGCTCTCGGCCGGGAGGGCGGTGAGCGGGACGTAGACCCGCGACATGCCGGGCAGGTCGGGATCGTCGAGGCCGACGAGGCCGCGTCGGAGGGGCCGGACCGCGCCGCGCCGGTCGCGGGAGGCGTAGGTCCGGACCATCTCGCCGTCGGAGCACCAGACCTCGACCGCGGCGACCGGTCCGGGGCCCGGGATCCGGCGGGTGACCCGGGCGTGGCCGACATGGCGGAGGACGAGCTCGGTCGTCGTCGTCTCCTCACCGGCGGCGGTCCGCGTCGTCTCCTCGATCTCGAGGCGGAGGGTCCGGAAGCGGAGCTCGGCGTCGCGCATGAAGTCGAAGAGCTCCGGGACAGTCGGCAGGCGGTCGGCTGGCAGGGCCGGGAGCTCCGGCTCGGGGAGGGCGAGGCCGGCCTGGGCAGCGAGGAGACGGCGGTCCGGGGCGATGGACCGGGCGCCGGCCCGGTCCCAGAGGCGGGTCGTCATCGGCCGGATTGTAGCGGCCCGGGATGGGGTCGGGCCGCGGCGGGCCGTCCGTGTCGCGGCGGGCCGTCCGTGTCGCGGCGGGCCGTCCGTGCCGGACGGAGTCCCGTCGCTGGTCAGGTATTCACCCCGTGCATGCAGGTCGGGGGTGGACGTCCGAGCCGGCGCGGATACGGGCCTCCCATTCACCGGGCGCATGGAAGCCGCTGGCAGTTGGCCGTGCCGGGGCCATCCATGCACCGGACGAATGCTCACCGGGTGGGGGCCTGTCCAACATTCACCAGGAGGCGGCTCGGGCGGAGGACGACGCGCTGCGATCCGACGCGGCACGTGGGCGAGGACGTCCCGGATGGTGTGGGTCCGACAGCGCTGCCAGGTCGCCCCCAGGAGCGTCTGCCGGATCGCCTCGCGGAGGCCGACATGGGCGTCCGAGATGACGAGAACGACACCCGACAGGCCGCGCGCGACGAGCGAGCGGAGGAAGGCCGTCCAGAGCGGCCCGGTCTCGGCCGAGCCGACCTCGAGCCCGACGACCTCGCGCTCGCCGCGCTCGTTGACGGCGATCGCGACCAAGATGGCCATCGAGACGATCCGACCGCCCTCCCGGACCTTGGCGACCTTGGCGTCGAGCCACAGGTACGGGTAGCGGTGCTCATCGAGGCGACGCTCGCGGAAGGCGCGGACCTGTCGATCGAGCTCGCTGCAGAGGCGGCTGACTTCGCTCTTGCTGATCCCCTCGACCCCGAGGGTCCGAACGAGGGCATCGACCTTGCGGGTGCTGACGCCGAGGACGTAGGCCTCGGCGATGACGGCGAAGAGGGCCCGCTCCACGGCCGGCCGGAGCGTGGTCACGGGCTTGCCCGTGGCGCCCGGCAGGGCGGGGAGGTGACGCCAGGGCAGATACGATGCACGCCACGAATACCTGCACCGCGGGGCGTCCGCTGCTCTCCCAACTGTTGGCGCGACCGGCCGGAACCCCCTATCCCGCGACCGGCGCGCCTCCCAGTCCCGGCTCCGTCATCTTCGCCGGGTCGAGGAGCTCGTCGAGCTCCTCCGGGGAGAGGCCGCGCTCCAGGGCGAGCTCCCGGATCGTCCGCCCCGTCCGGTAGGCCTCCTTCGCCAGCTTTGCCGCCTCGTCGTAGCCGATGACCGGGGCGAGGGCCGTCGCCAGCATGAGCCCTTGCTCGACGAGGGCCGGCCCCCGGTCGGTCGCCTGGAGCCCCTCGACGCAGCGAGCGCTGAAGTTGGCCGTCGCCGCGCCCAGCAGCTCCACCGACTCGAGGAGGGCGACCCCGGCGACCGGCCACATGACGTTCAGCTCGAAGAACGACCCGGTCTGCGAGAAGCCGACGGTCGCGTCGTTGCCGACGACCCGGGCCACGACCATCGTCAGCGATTCGATGATGACCGGGTTCACCTTGCCCGGCATGATCGACGAGCCCGGCTGCGTCTCCGGGAGTGCCAGCTCGGCGAGCCCGGCCCGCGGCCCCATGCCCATGAACCGGATGTCCGAGGCGATCTTCCAGAGCCCCAGGGCGATCGCCCGGAGACCGCCGTGGGCGGCGACGACGGCGTCGAGGGTCGCCTGGGCGTGGAAGTGGTTCGGCGCCTCCCGGACCGGGAGCCCGAGCGCCTCGGCGAGGCGAACGCAGGTCCGGGCCGCAAACTCCGGGTGGGCGTTGATCCCGGTCCCGACCGCCGTCCCCCCGAGGGGCACGACGAGGAGCTCGGCCTGGGCCGCCTTCGCCCGCCGGATCGCCTCTTCGACCTGGCCGGCGTAGCCCCGAAACTCCTGGCCGAGGCGGATCGGCGTCGCGTCCTGGAGGTGGGTTCGGCCGGTCTTCACGATCGGCCAGAACGCCTCGGCCTTCGCCGCCAGGGCCGCCCGAAGCCGCTCGAGGGCCGGCAGCAGCTCCGTCTCGATCGCCTCGGCGGCGGCGAGCTGGATCGCCGTCGGGATGACGTCGTTCGAGGACTGGCAGCGGTTGACCTCGTCGTTCGGATGGACCCGCCGACCGAGCCGCTCGCCGGCGAGCCGGGCGATGACCTCGTTCGCGTTCATGTTCGTCGAGGTCCCCGAGCCCGTCTGGTAGACGTCGACCGGGAACTGGTCGTCGAAGCGCCCGGCGGCGACCTCGCTCGCCGCGGCGGCGATGGCCTCGGCCACGTCGGCGGGGAGGAGGCCGAGCTCGGCGTTCGTCTCGGCGGCGGCGGCCTTGATCCGGCCGAGGATCCGGATGATCCGGCTCGGCATCCGCTGGCCCGAGATCGGGAAGTTGAGGACGGCGCGCTGGGTCGAGGCGCCCCAGAGGGCGTCGGCGGGGACCTCCATCTCGCCCATGGAATCGCGCTCGATCCGGGTGGGGGAGGGGCTGGGGCTCGTCATGCTCGGAGTGTACGCCGGGGCCGGGCGCCCAACCGCCCGTCCGAGGACGGACCGGTAGACTCCGGCCATGCTCCCCGATCCAGAGACCTTCAGGCGGGTCATGGGCCATTTCGTCACCGGCGTGACCGTCGTGACCACGTACCGCGACGACGGCTCGGGCCGTCCCTACGGCATCACTGTGAACGCCCTCACCTCGGTCTCCCTCGAGCCGCCGCTCGTCATGGTCGCCATCGGGCACGGCCGGCGGATCGAGCCGCACCTGCGGACCACGGGCCGCTTCGCGGTCAACATCCTCGCCGCCGGCCAGCAGCGCCTCGCCGACTGCTTCGCCGGCGCCGAGGTCGAACCCGACCGGGAGGCCTTCTGCGGGGCCGACTGGACGCCGGGGTCGACCGGGCTCCCCCTCCTCGCCGGTGCCATCGCCCACCTCGAGTGCACGACCGTCGAGATCATCTCGGTCGGCGACCACGACCTCCACATCGGTCGGGTCGATCACCTCGCCACGAACCCGGGGCACGACCCGCCGCTCCTCTACTACCGGCGGCGGTACGTCCGAGTCGAGCAGGCGACGGAGACGCGTCCTGAGGGTCGGCCGTAGGAGGGACGGATGCTCGAGCGCCACACGATCGAAGCGAACGGCCTCGCCATCGCCTACGGGGTCACCGGCGACGGCCCGCCCCTCGTCCTCCTCCACGGGGCGACGTCCGCGGGCGGCGACGGCTTCCGGGCCCAGATCGCCCGCTTTGCCCGGGCCTTCCGCTGCTACGTCCCCGACGCCCGGGGCCACGGCGGGACCCGCTGGGACGCCAGTCGCGGCTTCTCGTACGCCACCCTCGTCGACGACCTCGCCGCCTTCCTCGACGCCCTCGGCCTCGACCGACCGCACCTCCTCGGGGTCTCGATGGGCGCCCAGACGGCCCTCGGCTACGCGATCCGCAGCCCCGACCGGGTTGGGTCCCTCGTCCTCGTCGGCCTCTCTGTCGCCGACGAGCCCCGCCGGAGCGTCGTGCGGCGCCTCCTCGACGTCGAGCGGATCGAGCGCGACGACCCGCGTTTCGCGGCCGACCTCGCCCGTCGGCACGACCCGGTTCAGGGGCCGGGGGCCTGGCGGACGCTCCTCCGGGCGATGGCCGAGGCGATCGACCGCGAATCGCCGCCCTCGCCGGCCGAGATCCGTCGGGCGGTCGTCCCGGCCCTCGTCGCCGTCGGCGATCGCGACCCCATCGTCCCGGTCGACCAGGCCTGGGCCCTCGCCCGCCAGCTCCCCGACGCCCGTCTCCTCGTCCTGCCTGCCGCCGGCCACGAGGCCCACGCCCAGCGGGCCGGCCTCTTCAACGAGGCCTGCGAGTGGTTCTGGCGCTCGATCGGGACGGTCGGGGGCTGACGGCGACGAACCCGCCCACCGAAGCCGACGGCCAACCGTTCGGCATGGGATACTGACCCCGCACGGAGGAGCCAGTGACCGAGGAAGAGCGGCCGCGCGACCCCCGCCAGCCGACCGGACGGCTTCGGGTCGCCGTGCCCGCGCCGCGGCCCGACGACCCGAGCGCCGTGGTTCCGGGCGTCGCCCTCGTCACGATCGACCGCCCCGAGGCGCTCAACGCCCTCGACTTCGACCTCCTCGACGAGTTGGCGACGACCCTCGAGGCCCTCGACCGCGACGAAACCCTCGGCTGCGTCGTCCTCGCCGGGGGGCCGCGGGCCTTCGCCGCCGGAGCTGACATCCGGGAGCTCGCCGCGGCGACGCCGGTCAGCCTCGAGCTCGAGCGCCGCTTCGAGGCCTGGGATCGAATCGCCGCCGTCGGCGTCCCCCTCGTCGCCGCCGTCCGCGGCTACGCCCTCGGCGGCGGCTGCGAGCTGGCGATGATCTGCGACTGCATCGTCGCCGGCGACGATGCCCGCTTTGGCCAGCCCGAAATCAAACTCGGGATCATCCCCGGGGCCGGCGGGACCCAGCGACTCCCCCGGGCGGTCGGGAAGGCGAAGGCCGCCGAGCTCATCTTCACCGGCCGCCAGATCGATGCCGCCGAGGCGGAGCGGATCGGCCTCGTCACGGCCGTCGTGCCGGCCGAGGAGGTCCTCCCTCGGGCCCTCGAGCTCGCCGGGCGGATCGCGGCCGGTCCGAGGCTCGCCGTCCGGGCGGCGAAGGCGGCCATCGCCCGGGCCTTCGAGCTGCCCCTCGCCGCCGGCCTCGACTTCGAGCGGCGGGCCTTCTATCTACTCTTTGCGAGCGAGGACCGACGCGAGGGGATGGCCGCCTTTCTCGAGAAGCGGCCCGCGAACTTTCGAGGACGATAGGGCGACCACACGGTCGGCCGAGGAGGATGCGACGATGGACGAGCGACGGACCGACCGACCCGAGCCCGACGCGATCTGGACGCCCGACGTTCCCTGGGTCGCCGACGAGCCGCCCCCGGCGATCCGCGACGCGCCACCGGATCCGCTCGCCCCGATCGATCCGAACGCGCCAGTCAGCGGCCACGTCCCGCCGCCGGAGCCCCGAATCCCGGTCACCGAGCTGTCGGCCCACGACTGGACGGCGGCCGAGCCGAACCTCTACCCGCTCCTGCGGCCGGTCGGCACGGTCGGGATCGAGCTGGCGACCATCGAGCCGGCGGCCCTCGCGGCCGAAGGGTTGAAGCCCCACGCCGAGCAGCTCGTCGACCCGGGGCCGGCGGGCTTGGCCGTCGTCTACGCCATCGCCTCAGGTGGCTTCGACGTCATCGTGAACGCCGGGCACCTCCTCTCCTGGGGGGTCGGGCCGGCCGAGAT
This sequence comes from Chloroflexota bacterium, assembly GCA_026004015.1. Taxonomy (GTDB): domain Bacteria; phylum Chloroflexota; class Limnocylindria; order Limnocylindrales; family CSP1-4; genus BPIH01. The sequence continues at coordinate 17,805 of BPIH01000006.1, forward strand.
CCGCTCGGCCGCGTTCCGGAACCTCGCCGCCTGGTCGGCGACGGCCGGCTGGACGGCCGAGGAGTCGGGGATTCGGCGGCTGCTGTCCTCGGATACCGGCGACGGCTGGGATGCCAGCCGGATCCTCCTCCCCGAGGTTCGGGAGCTCATCACCCGGGAGGTCGGGGCGACCGGGGGGCGGGTCCTCGTCGGGCTGCCGGAGCGGCACCTCCTCGTCGCGGGCTCGCTCATGGCGGAGGATCCGGAGTTCGCCCGGCTCTTCGGCGAGTTCATCATCGAGCACTCGGGCGGGGCCGACGAGCCGATCGACCGGCGGGTCTTCGAGCTCGTCGGCGGCGAGCTCGTCCCCTTCGCCGGGTAGGAACTCGGCGCCCCCGGGGCCAAGCGGCCGATCTTATCGGCGGCGACGAAGCTCGGCGGGGAAGGCGAGGAGGATGGACGTCAGCGCCGCGAGCGCGACGACGACGAGCGCCGGACCAGGGACTCCTGTTCCTCGGCGGGTGACGACGTCGGTCGCCGGCGGGGTCACCGGTGGCGTGCCGGCCGCGGGGAGATTCCCGGCGGTGGGGGTGGGGGTCGGGGTGGCGCTCGGTAGCACCTCTTGGGTCGGCGTCGGCGACGGCGAGGGGCTCGGGCTCGGCTCGGGGCTCGGGCTTGGCGACGGGCTGGGGCTGGGGGTCTCGTAGGTAATGAGGACGCGGATCTGGTCGACGGCGACCGCGTCGACGCCGAAGGGGTCGATCCGATCGCTTCGGATCTCGAGCCGGAAGTTCGCGTCGTCGAGCTCGCTCGGGTCCCATGTTCGGGCCCAGGGGTCGCTCGATCCTCCCAACGTGTACGTCGTCAGGCTGTCGACGAGGGCCCCGGTGTCTCGGTAGTCGGTCCAGTGGGCGCCGGCGTCCCATGAGAGCCGGACTTGGAGTTGCCACGCTTTGTCGTCCTCCAGCGGCGCGCGGGCCGCATCGATCTCGACGGTGATCCCGCCGATGCTGGAGCCGGGCGGGATCGAGAAGCCAAAGCCGCCGTAGCTCTGGTCGGCGCCGTCCGAGCTCGCCGTCGCGTAGACGTTGTCCCTCACGAAGGCGTTCGAGGGGTTCGTCCACTCATTGCTCGGCGACCCCGTGGTGGTCGGGGCGTGCCAACTCGTGTCTGCCGCCGATGTCGATCGTGCGGCGATCATGACCCACACGAGCGTGCCGGCCGTGAGGATGGAGGCGGCGATGCGGGCGTTCCGGTGGAGGGATCGAACTCGGCGCGGTGGTCGGCTGGTCGCTGAGGTCATCGATCGTCTGTTACGGTCGGTGGACGCTGGTCATCGTCTCGGGCCCCGAACGCCTGTGCGCGAATTCTAGCCACCGACCCCGGTGTCCCGTGGTCGGACGACACCGTGAAGCCCACGGTTACGAGCCGGTGGACAAGAGGAGGCCGCCGCTGCCTCGGCGCGGCGGCCTCCCGGGAACCGGGGTGGCAGGGTGCGTCAGGGGGACAACGCACCCTGCCGGGGGTCTCGGGGACCCCTACGTCAGGTGCCCTTCCCGGCGGGCCTCATCGGCGCCGCCGGAGTTCGGCGGGCACGGCCAGGAGGACGAGCGTGAGGAGAGCGAGCCCGGCGACGATCCCGACCAGGAGCGTCGCCGAGACGCTGCCGGAGGCGATCGTCACGGTGTCCGTGGCCGGCGGGGTCACCGGCGGCGTGCCGGTCGCCGGGAGGACCTCACCCGTGGGGCTCGGGCTCGGGCTGGGCGACGGGCTCGGGCTCGGCTCGACCGACGGCTCCGGGCTCGGGCTCGGGCTGGGCGAGGGGCTCGGGCTGGGCGACGGTCCGGTGTTCGTGAAGGTGCACGTCACGACGTCGCCTGCTCCCAGGAGGATCGCCACCGCGTTCTGGCCTGCGACAAAGTCGCCCTTCCCAAGGAACAGACCGGTGTCGTCGCCCACCCATCCGAACTGAACCTCGCCCCCTCGGTTTTGAGCTTGTTGGCTAACCGTGCACGCAATCCCCGTCAGCTCCCATCCATCGGGCATGGACTCCTCCCAGACGACGTACTCGCCGGGTGCGAGGTTGGTGCAGGTCTCGCTGTCACCGTCATTGAGGCCAAAGTCGTTGAGGCTGCAGTCGCCCCCAAAGCCTTCTCCGAGGAACCAGAAGCCCTGACCACCGGCAGGATCGGTCTCCTTGACGATGGTGATGCTGCCCAGCTCCGGCGTCGGCGTCGGCGTGGGTTCCGGCGTCGGGGTTGGGGTCGGCTCCGGCGTCGGCGTCGGCGTGGGTTCCGGCGTCGGGGTTGGGGTCGGCTCCGGCGTCGGCGTCGGCGTGGGTTCCGGCGTCGGGGTTGGGGTCGGCTCCGGCGTCGGCGTCGGCGTGGGTTCCGGGCACTCGATGGCCTTGAAGAGGTCCGAGGCAAAGGAGCTGAAGTCGGCCGGGAAATACGACCCGGCGCCGATCTCCGTCATGACCGTCTGGGCCCACTGGGCGTCACCGGCGTCGGAGAAGGGCAGATTCGTGTCACCCGGGTCGTCGGGGCTGCTCAGGTAGACGGCCTTGACGATCCACCCGGCGCTCCGGGCGCTGTCGGCGGCGCCAATCGCCGCGTTGGCGGCCTGGAGCCAGACCGACGGATTGGAGAGGGTGCCGCCCGGCGGCACGTTCGGCGACCCGTCGGTGATGACGAACATGATGTTCGGCACGCCGGCCCGATCGCCGCTCGTGTTGCTCATCGCGGTGGTGATCCCGGCCTCTGTCGGGGTGTTGCCCGACGGGCTGCTGAGGGTGTCCACCGCGCTGAGGAACGTGGAGCTGTCGACGAAGCCGCTCGTGATCGTGCTCGCGGTCGTGCCGTTGAAGCGGGTCCCGGCGTAGAGGCCGTTGCCGCCGGCACCCTGGAAGGCGTTGACGAAGTTCGTGATGCCGGCCTTCAGATCGGGCAGGTTCGAGGGGCGCGAACCCTGCTGGCCGATGGAGCCGGACATGTCGATGACGAAGGCGAAGTCGGCGGCCTCGCAGACCTCGCTCGTGAGATCGGGATTGGCGACCTGGTGGCCGTCGATGGTCCGGTAGGTGACGCGGACCCGGACTTGGTCAACGGAGACGGTGCGAGGACCCGAGCCAGACGTCCGATTTGCCCGGATCTCGAGGCGGAAGTTCGCGTCGGAGAGCTCGGTGGGATCCCAGGTGTGACCCCAGGTGTTGCTCGTCCCGCCGAGCTGGTACGTGACCTCGGTCGTGCTGAGGTCGGGCGTGTCGAGGCGATTGCTCCAGCTGGAGCCGCCGTTCCACGACAGGCGAACCTGGACCTCCCAGTCCCCGCTTCCCGACGAGGAACGAAGCGCGTCCACCTGGACGGTGATCCCGTCGATGATCGAGCCGGGCGGGATCGAGAAGCCAAAGCCGCCGTAGCTCTGGTCGGCGTTGTCCGAATTCGCCGTGGCGTAGACGTCGTCGCTCGCGAAGGCGTTCGACGGGTTCGTCCACTCGTTGCTCGGCGAGCCCGTCGTCGTCGGGGCGTGCCAGCTCGTGTCGGCCGCGAGGACGAAGCTCCCGGCGATCGCCGTCGAGAGGAGGATGCTTCCTGTGAAGAACACGGCGGCGGCGAACGCTCCCCGGCGTCGCCGTCGGGCCCGTACGTGCGGGCGGTGGGTCGGTGATTCCATCGATATCGACTCCCCTAGAGTGGGTTGATGAGGGCCTCCCCCGGTTCGGGCCCCCTGTGCCCGGCTGCCCCATCGGTACCGGAACCGGCTAGGCCGTTCGTCGGGGGTCGGACGTACCGTACCGCGCGTGACCCGGAAGGGCCATTACAACAACCCTTACAGTTCCGGCTTCTGGTGCATCGGGGCGCCAGGTACCGGGCTGGAGCGGGCAGGCGGCCGTGGCGGAGCAGCAGCTCGCGCTGCGGTACCGCTGCCAGGAGGGGCCTCGTCACGAGCGGCTCGACACGGACGACCCCGGCGCCCGGGGAGGTGGCGCCGGGGTCGTGGACGAGGATGCGGGGCGAAACCGGGGGCGTTCGCGCCCGGACCGATCGCCCGTCAGGGCAGGACGAGGTGGACCGGGTTGCCCCGAATCTGGACCTCCCAGGTCGTGACGTCGAAGGAACTGTTCGAGGTCGAGCCGCTCATGTTGTAGCGGATCTTCCACCAGCCCGGTTCCTGCTCGCCAGGCGGCTGGGGGGCGGTATACGTGGTCGGGATCGGGATCTCGATGGTCAACCAGCAGCCGTTGAAGCGGGACGAGCCGCCGGTGTTCGTCGTTACCGACGTCACGCCAGAGCCCGTCGTCGCGTTGCAGTCCGTGGCGTTCGCGTTCGTCGTCCCCCGTTGGGCTCGGTAGTTGAAGGTCGCCGGTGTGTAGCCCGTCGTCGTCGGCATGAGGATCTGGAGGTTCGCCGCCAGGTTGCCCGTGTCCCCGGGATCCCAGAGGTTGATCTCCATCGTCTTGCCGGCGTGGACGGCGTCGATCTGGGCGAGGTAGAAGACCGAGGCCTGGCCGCCCTGGAGGGGCGAGAATGCCTGCATGGCGCCGATGCCGTAGACCCGCGGCGACCCGCCGCTCGCGCGAGCCCAGATGGCGAAGCTGTTGTGGCCGTTCGAGCCGAGCTGATCGGTCGGGCTGTTGGGGTCGGTCGAGGAGGTCCGGACTCGGTACGTCCGGCCCGTCGGTCCGCCGGAGAGGCCGGAGGCGAGCTGCCACCAGCGGTTGTGCCAGTAGCGGCCGTCGGCCGGGTTCGTCACGTCGCCCTGGGCGCAGCTCGGCAGCCCGGACGGTCCGCCGAGGGTCGTGTCGGAGGCCTGGATCCGCCGGAAGAGGTTCCCGGACGACGCGACGAGGGTGTCGTCGTCGAGGTTGTAGGGCGTGTTCTGCGTGTCGTAGAGGTAGTAGAAAGCGCTCGTGGCGGCGGTCCCGCTGAACCAGCGGTCACCGGTCCCGTAGCGGCCGCTGCCGGCTGTTGCGCAAAAGACCGGATCGAAGATCCAGACCTCGCCGTTCGTCGCCCCGGGTGGCAGCTCGACGGCGTAGTCGTAGTGGCTGTCGGGTTGATACTCGGGGTTCGCCTGCGAGGTCCGGGTCTCGTAGTACGGAAGGTAGGCGTCTCCGTTCACGTCCTCGGCGCCCTGGTTGAGCATCGTGCCCCAGAAGCCGCGCGGATTGAGGGCGTCGCCGTAGGGGCTCGTCACGTCCTGGTCGGGGATGAAGGTCGAAGTCTCGTAGTGGACCCGGACCCGGACCCGATCGAGGTACGTCGTCGAGCCGTTCGTGCAGGCGGTCCCGGGATCGATGTACTGCACCCGGATCCGGAAGTTCGTGTTGTTCAGCTCGGTCGTCGCCCAGCTCGAGCGGCCCCACAGATCGCTCGAGCCGCCGAGGACGACCGGCGGCTGCTCGCTGTCGGTGAGGGCCACGAAGCGGTTCGTCGTCGTCCAGTTCGTCCCGCCGTTCCATGAGAGCTCCACGCCGAGCCGGCAGCCCGAGGGATCGGACGATCGGGCCTCAACCTCGACCTCGATCCCGGTGATCGTCGCCCCGCTCGGGAACGAGAAGTTGAAGGTCTGCCACGCCTGGTAGGGGTTCGAGGTGCTGTTCTTCGTCGCGTAGACGTTGTCGCTGACGTATGCGTTCGACGGATTCGACCAGTTGCTCGGACTTGCCGTGTTCGTCGGCACCCGCCAGCCGGTGTTGCCGGGCGTCGTCACCGTCGTTCCGCCGTTCGGCGTCCGGAGCGTCCCGAACACCCCGTAGTAGTTCTCCGGGCTCCCCATCGGGACCGGCAGGACGAACTCCGCCTTCGCCGACCGCTTCGCCGGGATCGAGCTGATCCCGAAGACCCGCATGAAGAACGTCCCGACCGGGGCCGTGATCTCGACCTTGAGACGACGCGGGTTCGTCGGGTCCTGGTAGGGCGTCACCGTCACCCCACCGACCCCATCCGTGTAGCCGTTCTTCGCCGCCTCGCCCCGGGCGACGCTGACCGCCAGCGGCACGTCACCGGGCAGGTGGACCACGCCGGCCAGGGCGGCGGCATCGGCGGCGCGCTGGATCCGAAGGTTGTTCGCCCAATACCAGCTGATGTCGACGACGATAGCCGTCATGCCGACGAAGACGAGGAGCGAGAGGGCGAAGATCGGGATGATCTGGCCGCGCCGCCGCTCGGGAGCGGGACGCGGGCGGGGCGAAGCATCCATCGGGCAGTCCTCGGCGTCGTGCCCCGGCCGGTTCGAGACGAGCCGGGTCATTGGGTCGGATTGAGGGCCATGACCGTGCGGTCGGAGATCGGCAGCGAGGCCGGGCCGCCACCCCCGAAGAATGCGCCGACGGCGGCCAGCGGAGTGACGAACTGGTACGTGTACTGGAGGCTCACCCCGAGGGAATCGGGGTTCGCCGTGGCGTTCGTCCGCTCGCATGCCGGCCAGCCCACCGTCTGCGGCGAAAAGTCGAGGGCTCGGCCGTCGATCATCGGCCCGCCAGCCGGGTCGTAGCGCCAGACGTTCACCTTGCCGGTGACCTCGCCCCCCGTCGCCGTGGCCTTGTAGATGCGGATCTCGACGATCCGGTTCAGGGCGATCGGCGAGCCCGGCGAGGCGAGGACCCGCTGCACGGCGGCAATGATCTGGGGGTCGACCGTCGTCCAGTTCGGCGACTGGCCGGCGCCACAACCAAGGGGACCTCCGCCGTTGGCGAGGGCGGCACCGGCCCGGGCGCCCTCGCGGGTCGCGTAGCTGATCGTGAGATGGTGGTCGAAGACGAACCCGAACTCGAGCATGCCGAGGAGAAGGAAGAGGAAGAAGGGGACGACGGCAGCGAACTCGACGAGCCCCTGCCCGCCCTCCCGGCGGCGGCGGGGACTGCGGCTGTCTCGTCCGGAACTGGAGGACACTCGGAATTGGGGGCTGAAGCCAACGACGCTCACAGGATCGGCTCCATGACCATGACGTTCGACCGCTCGAAGGCGTAGCCGCTTCCGCCGAGGCCAGCGACGCCGTTCAGCGGGGTCTTCCAGCTGTGGACGTAGGAGATCCGCACGCCGACCCGATCGAGGCCGTCGTGGGGCGACCCGCAGCCGGCGAGGATGTTGCAGCGGGCCGAGGCGGGATAGCCGTTCTGGGCGAGCCGGTAGGGGACGGTGATGACCGTTCCGTCGGGGTACGTGCAGGTCGTGGCGTTCGGACCGCTCGTGGCGCCGGTGCGGACGTAGACCTGGGCGTTGCTCCCGATCTGGACGCCGTTGCGGTCGGCCCAGAAGATCGTCACCTGCTGGATCGCCGACCGATCGGAGGGTCCCCGGACCTCCTGCTCGATGGAGTCGAGGATGATGCAGTCCGCGCCCGTCCCGTTCCCGGCTTCGGCGGCGAGGAGGGCCGCGTTCCGGCTGGCGTAGTTGATGGACAGGACGGCGTTGAAAACGAAGGCGAACTCGATGACGCTCAGCGTCAGGACGACGAAGAGCGGCAGGACGAGAGCGAACTCGACGAGCGACTGGCCTGCCGACCGGGCGCGCGCCTCCGCGGCGCGACTCCGGCGGGCGAAGGGTCCCGCATGGATCACGGCATCGTTTCCCCGGCGATGTGGTTGGTGGGCCGAGGCTAGGCGGAACCCCCTTACAGGAGCAATAGCAGGCGGTCCCCGAAGGCACCGCCGGGGCGGACGTCCGGGTTTTTCGGTGCGACCGGGCACCGCTGCGGCTCGCTCGCAGGGGTGCCCTCGACGGTCACCGGCCGCGCCCGATCGGGAGCTGGTCGACCCCTTCGGCCGCGCGCGGCAGGGTCTCAGTGCCCCGCGCGGACCCGGGCCGCTCGTGCCTGCCCCCTCGGGCGCGTCCGATCGGCCGACCGGCGGACTCCGCCCTCGCGCCCCGGTGCGGCTTCACTCTCGGCCGGGATTCGGAGCGCGAAGCAGGCGCCGGCCGCTCCGCCGCGGTCGACGTAGACGAGATCACCACCCATGAGGCGGGCGAGGCTTCGAGCCAGGCTGAGGCCGAGGCCGGTGCCAGTCTGGTGACCGGCCGTCGAGCCACGGACGAAGCGGTGGAAGATGCGGCCGCGCTCGCCGGGCGGGACGCCAGGACCTTCGTCGAGGACGGCGATCTCGAGCTGTGCCGTGGGCTCGGACGGGGGCGACTGGCCGGGCGGCGCCGCCACGCCGGGCGGCGCGGCCTCCGCCCCGCGGAGCTCGATCCGAACCTCGATCGGCCCGGTAGGGGCGTAGCGGACGGCGTTGTCGAGGAGGATCCAGAGGATCTGCTCGAGGGCTCGTCGGTCGGCCAGAACCGGGCGGCCGTCCGTTCCATCGTCGATCCGGAAGGGCCGCTCCACGTCGAGCTCCTGCCAGACGGCTGCCGCCACCTCGGCCGGAACGAGGGGCTCGGCGGCCAGGTCGACGGTGCCGGCCTCGAGCCGACTGAGGGTCAGGACCTGGTCGACGAGCCGAGCGAGGCGAGCGGCCTCCGTCCGGATGGCCTGGGCTCGCCGGGCGAGCTCGGGGTCGGCGGCGACGGGGGCGGCCTCGGCCAGGTCGTCCACGGCGAGGCCGATGGTCGTCAGGGGCGTTCGAAGGTTGTGGCTGATGCTTCGGAGGAACTGGCGCTGGAGCTGGTTCAGCCGCTCGAGGCGGAGGGCCCGTTCGGCTGCCGTGGCGTACCGTTCGGCGTCCTCGATGGCCGAACCGATGAGCAGGGCGACGAGGCGGAGGGAGGCCTCGTCGGCGGGACTCCAGGCGATCGATGCGCCGGGACGGGGGGGTCCGCTCGGGTCTTCGTGCGCGCTTCCGCTTCCAGTTCCTCGCTCCTTGACCGTCGGAGAGAGATGGGCGACGAGGCGACGAGCACCGGCTCGCGAGTCGACCATGCGTCGCTCGCCATCGAGGACGAGGGGATCGAAGGGGATGGGTGGCGGCCGCGGGTCGAGGTCGGCCACGACGAATCCCGCGGAGGCCGACGGCATCTCACGCACGTCTCCGAGTGGAGCAGTCGCGACGTCGGCGGGGGCGCGAGCGGATCGCGCGAAGACGGTGCCGTCCGCCTCGACGATGACCGACCAGCGGAGGCCGAAGATGTCGTCGATGGCATCGAGGAGGGCGGTCGCGACTGCATCCGGCGGGCGGTCGACGGAGGTTTCGGCGACCGCCTCGAAGGAGCGCCGGATCGTCGTCTCGCGCCGTTCGAGGGCGGTCAGGAGGCGGCCGAGGGCTTCGACCAGTCGATCGATGGGGTCCTCGTCATGTGTCGGGATCGGGACTGGCCGGCGACCCTCGGCGATGGCGAGGAGACTGGCGTGGACGGCAGCCAGGCGGCGGGCGAGCACCCGCGACAGCCAGAGGGCGAGGACGAAGGCTCCGAGGGCCATCGTCCCCGCGAGGGCGGCGACGATGGCCGGAAGCTGGCCCGTGGCTGCCTGGGCGGCCGAGAGGGACGCCGAGAGGAGGAGCTCGCCAGCTGCCGGAGGCGTCGGCTCCTCGCCGGTCGTGGGCGATTCGGCCGTGCCCGTCTCGTTGCCGTCGGGGAGTCGAACCCGGACAACGAGGAACCCGGCGTGCTCGCCCGAGTCGGGTAGGCCGTCGAGGGGGGCGAGCGTGTCGAGGACGTCGGGGTTCGTAGCGACGCTCGCTCGACCCGAGCTGTCGAGGATGGCGACGTCGAATCCGGTGAGACCGCGCAGCTCGACGGCGAACTCGGCGTCGAGTCGCCGGGCGAAGCCGAGGCGAGCGGGTGCGGCCACGACCTGGCCCGCTGGGGCGGCCTCGCCCTGATCGGTGACGGCGGCGATGGCGACGAGGTACACGCCATCGACCATGGGCCGGGCGGTCGTCCCTTGGAGAGCGGTCGTCGCCAGGGCGATCAGGTCGGCGGTCAGGGACGGACGGCCGGCCGCGATGGACCGTTCGCCGGCTACGAGGACGGCACCGCTCAGCTGGCCTTGGTCGACGAGGAACTCCAGGACGTCGGCGCGGATGACATCGAGTTCGTCCGCAGCCACGGCGGCGGCGAGCTGTGGCCAGCCGGCGTAGCTTGTGGTCAGGCGATCGAGATCGGCCGCGGAGCGGGCGAGAACGGCTCTGGCCGTGACCGCCGCCTGCTCGGCCCGGAGTCGGGCATCCTCGTGGAGGGCGGTGCCCAGCCGGACGTAGGTGAGGCTGCCGACGCCGAGGGCCGGCAGGACTGCTGTCACGACGAGGGCCACGGCCGTCAGTCTCCGGAGGCTCGGGCCGCTCTGCCGGCTGCTCCCGGTGGCCCGGCGACCCGGGCGCTCCCCCTGGGGGTTCCATGGCCCCGTCATCGGTCGTCCGACGGCAGCGGCTCCCCTCCGGCATCGGCCGGCTCGGCGCGTTCGAGCCGATACCCGCCGCGCGGATCGGTCAGGAGGTAGCGCGGATGGTCGGGATCGACCTCGATCTTCTGGCGGAGGCGGCGGATGGCCACCCATGCGTAGGCAGGGTCGGCTCGGTCCGAGCGGCTCCAAACCTGGGCGAGGAGGTGGTTCGTGGGGACCGTCTGCCCGAGGGTCGCGGCCAGGGTGTGGAGGAGCCGCGTCTCGGTCGGAGAGAGGCGAACCGGTCGTCCGGCGACGATGGCCGTCCGTCGCCGCAGGACGAGGGTGAGGTCCGGTCCCAGAACGACCTCCTGGGCGGGGAGTCGATCGTAGAGCCGCCGAAGGACCCGGCCGATGCGGGCGGCGAGCTCAGGGTAGTGGAAGGGCTTGGTAACGTAGTCCTCGGAGTAGCGGGCGATGAGGTCGACCTTCGCCTCGGGCTCGTTCACCGCCGAGAGGACGATGATCGGCAGATCGGCCCGCTTCTTGACTTCCGCGGCCACGTCCTCGCCGGCCATGTCGGGGAGCATGAGGTCGAGGAGGACGACGTCCGGCCAGCGGGCGTCGACGGCGGCCACCGCCTCCCGGCCGGAGAAGGCGACGGTGACATCGAAGCCGTCCCGCCGGAGTCGATCGGCGAGGAGACCGGCGAGCCGGACGTCGTCGTCGACGAGGAGGACGTGGGCGGGCGGTCTCATGGGAGATGGGTCACGGGGAGTTCTTCCCGTTCTTGCCGGAGGGGCTCGGCTTCTGGCCCTGCCCCGGTGGGGTGCTCGCCTGGCCGGGTGGGGTACCACCGTGCCCCGGTGGTGTGCTCGCCTGCCGGGGGGCCCCTGCCCCGGGGGTGCTCGCCGGGCCGCCCCCTTGACCCTGTCCCGGTGGTGTGCTCGCCTGCCCCGGTGGTGTGCTCGCCTGGCCGGGTGGGGTACCACCGTGCCCCGGTGGTGTGCTCGCCTGCCCCGGTGGAGTGCTCGGACGCCGGCTCGGCGGCTCGGGCGCCCCCAGTTTCGAGGGGCGGCCGGAGGGCGCACTGCTCGCGGGCGTTCCCCCCGCGACGTCCGCCCCGACCGAGCCCTCCTGAACGATGACGTAGGTCGGCGGCCCCTCGCTGGAAACGGAAACCGAGATGAGGCCCGACTGCCTCCGGAACACCCGCCACGTGCCGACCCGGCGAACGAGCTCCCACCCTGCCCGCGCCAGTTCCGCCGCATACCGTTCGGCGACGACGTCCGGTGGATCCATCGAGCGATAGGCGACGAACGCCTGATCTGCATCCTTGCCGGGCCTCACCCCGCCGACGTCGAGGGTCGCCCCGGGCAACGCCGGCACCCCGGGCAGGCTGCCCACCGGGGTGGGCGACGGCGGCTGCTGGCAGGCGGCCGCGGAAACGAGGATCGCCGCCAGGAACGCGACGGTCCTCCGGTCGGGGCGCCCGAATCTCGAGTGCCGCCGGCGTTGAGACGACGGTGGGCACACGACGCAGGCAGAGCCCATCGAGAGCCTCGCCTCGGGAGTTGCGCAGGTGGCGACGTCGCGCCGACGTTGCATGGCTACCGTTGCCCCCGGTCCGGAACGTGGCCGGACTAGTGTACGACACTCGGCCGCTGCGACGAGGGCTTCGCATGGTCGCCGGTGCCAGCCGGCACCGGCTCGCCGTCGGAGGGCCACCTACAATCCCGTCATGAGCGAGCCGTCAGCGTCGCCACGGAGCCGGGCCCTCCGCGACGCCTGGATCATCGACGCCGTCCGGACCCCCATCGGCCGCTACGGCGGCGCCCTCGCCTCGGTCCGCCCCGACGACCTGGCGGCGGCGGTCATCGAAGCCATCGTCGCCCGGACCGGCATCGAGTCCGCCCTCGTCGAGGACGTCGTCTTCGGCTGCGCGAACCAGGCCGGCGAAGACAACCGGAACGTCGCCCGGATGGCCGCCCTCCTCGCCGGGCTCCCCGTCGAGGTCGCCGGCCAAACGGTGAACCGCCTCTGCGGGAGCGGGCTCCAGGCGATCGTCTCGGCGGCCCATGCGATCATGGTCGGCGAGGGCGACGTGTTCATCGCCGGCGGGGTCGAGTCGATGAGCCGGGCCCCGTACGTCATGGGGAAGGCCGAGGCGCCCTTCGAACGGGGCGACCGGCGCCTCTACGACACGACCCTCGGCTGGCGGTTCGTCAACCCGAGGCTCGCCGAGCGCCACCATCCGTATTCGATGGGCGAAACCGCCGAGAACGTCGCCGAGCGCTGGGCGGTCGACCGGGCGAGCCAGGACGCCTTCGCCCTCCGGTCGCATCGGCTCGCCGCGGCGGCCATCGAGGAGGGGCGCTTCGACGGGCAGATCGTCCCGATCCGGATTCAGCCGCCGAAGGGCGAGCCGATCGTCGTCGACCGCGACGAGCACCCGCGGCCGGATACCTCGCTCGAAGCCCTCGCCCGGCTCCGGCCGGCCTTCCGGGAGGGCGGGACCGTCACGGCCGGCAACAGCTCGGGGATCAACGACGGGGCGGCGGCCCTCCTCCTCGTCGAGGCCGAACGGGCGCGCTCGCTCGGGCTTCGGCCGATGGCCCGGGTCGTGGCGAGCGCGGTCGCGGGGGTGGACCCGGCGGTCATGGGGATCGGGCCGATCCCGGCGACCCGGAAGGCCCTTGCCCGGGCGGGTCTGACCGTCGCCGATCTCGACCTCGTCGAGCTCAACGAGGCGTTCGCCAGTCAGTCGCTCGTCTGCATCGCCGAGCTCGGGCTCGATCCGGAGCGGGTGAACGTGAACGGGGGCGCCATCGCCCTCGGCCACCCGCTCGGGATGAGCGGGGCGCGTCTCATGACGATGCTCGTCCACGAGCTCCGGCGGCGCGGCGGCCGGTACGGGCTGGCGACGATGTGCATCGGGGTCGGGCAGGGGATCGCGACGATCGTCGAGCGGCTCGAGGGCTGACCGGCTGCCCAAAAGTACGACCGCGGTCGCCGACGAGCCTGGAACCTCCCCGCCGCGAATGTCGTCCAGGGAGCCGACAGGCGCCCACACGGCTGGCCCTGTCGCCCTGCCGAAGAAGCTGCGGAGGGAATAGCCGCTGGCGCCCCGCAGCGTCGAAGGCCCAACCGCGGGCGAGGTGAATGGCGTCCGGGATCGGCGGCGGAGTGCTCGTCGAAACCCGGCGAGTCGTGAGGAGGGCGACCTCGTCGGCGGGCGAAGGGGGACCGGATTTCGTCGGAGGGTCCACGGAAGGGCTTGACAAGTGAGAGAGAGAATATCGACGATGGCTCAGCATTGATCGTGCTGTCGCGACAACGGGCTGGCGATGCGCAGACGGCCATTCGAGGGTGCGATGCCGGCGGGTGCTCGCGCAACTGTCGTGAGGGTGGCTGTGGCACTGTGCGTCGCCATCTTGGCTTCCCCCGTCGTCGTTGACGCTCCCGTGCGTGCGAGGGCTCCGCGCAGGGGACTCGCGAGAGGCGGCCTGCGACACGGCCGGTGCCCGACGGGGTCCCAAGACGTGAGAGACGTGCTGCCCGCTGATCCGACCGAGGTTTCTCCTGGGATCACCACGTACGACCAGCGGTCGCTCACGAGTGATGACATCGACGCTGCGAACTTCGTCTACTAGCTGGAAGGGTGACCAAGGGATGGTCCTGATCCCGCACATCAACTGGGGGACGAAGGCGTACCCGCGAGTTGTCCTCGAGCTTGCATTCGCCGGCGCGCTTGCGTTTGGGATCGCAGGTTGTGGACAAGCCCAGGGTGGGGGCGGACTCCGTTCCGCTGAAGAGGCCGCTCTGGCCGACATCGAGCGGCGGGCCGGCCAAACCTGTGTCCAGGCGGAGGACATCCTCCGAGTCCTGCCCTCCGATATCGACGCCCAGGTGCGGGCCGTCGGCGGAACTGGCTGGACCAGCGACGGCTCGATCTGGGTGGGCGATGATCTGGCGGCTGCAGCGGCCGAGCTCGGCGGAACTCTCTTCGTCACGTCCCCGGGCGAAGCGTGGATCAGTGGCGTTGTCAAGGGGCAACCGACAGCCCTTCGGCTCTCGAGCGAAGACCCCGGGGGCGCCACCGTCTGGCTCGTCGTCACCGCGCCACTCCGACGGACTGCCCGGCCGACGAACCTAGGCTGCAGGGGGCGGCCCGGCGGCGGTCCCTGGTCGCCAGCCCGGCACGGGCTCAGGTGGCGACGCCCTCGCTCGCCGCGCGCCGCGGGAGCCTCCAGGGACCGCAAGGCGGCGATTTCTGACGGGGCGCTTGTCGAAACCCGCCGGGTCGCGTACGATACAGGCGCAGCCGGCGTGACCGGCCAAACCGCCGATCCCCGTCCAGGAGGACGAACCCGGCATGATCGAGAGCCCTGCCATCGTCAGCCTGACCGACGCCGCCGCCAACAAGCTGCGGGAGCTGACGAAGGACGAACCGAACCCGAACATCGGGCTGCGCGTCTACGTCTACTCCGGCGGTTGCTCGGGCTTCCGCTACGGGATGATGCTCGAGGACACGCCGACGCCCGACGATCGGGTCATGGAGGCGAACGGGATCCGCGTCTACGTCGACGAGAGCAGCGTTCGCTACCTCCAGGGCTCGGAGATCGACTACGTCGACACCCTCATGGGTGCCGGCTTCACGGTGAACAACCCGAACGCGGTCGCCGCCTGCGGCTGCGGCTCGAGCTTCCGGACGGCCGACGAGGCCGGCGCGCCGCGGAGCTGCGCGCACTGATCCATCGCCCCCTCCTCCGACGCCGCGGGGCCGCCGGCGCGAGCCGGCGGCCCCGTCGTTTCCGGCGGTCAGGCGAGCTCACTCGCTGAAGCGCTCCTCCCGCCACGGGTCGGCGTCGTTGTGGTAGCCGTAGCGCTCCCAGAAGCCCGGCTCGTCGTGGTCGAGGAACTCGAGGCCGCGGAGCCACTTGGCGCTCTTCCAGAAGTAGCGCTTCGGGACGAGGAGCCGGACCGGGTAGCCGTGCTCCGGCTCGAGGGGTGCGCCCTCGTAGGTGTCGGCGAGGAGGACGTCGTCGTCCATGAGGACCGCGAGGGGGAGGTTCGTCGTGTAGCCCTGCTCGGCGTGGGCGACGACGTGGGTCGCCTCGGGTCGAACCTCGGCGAGCTCCGCGATCGCTCGGAAGGGGACGCCTTCCCAGGTCGTCCCGAGCTTCGACCAGCGGGTCACGCAGTGGATGTCGGTCACGACCTGCTTGCGCGGGAGGCGCCGGAACTCCTCCCAGGTGAGCCGGAGCGGGTTGGCGACGAGGCCGCGAACGAAGAGGTCCCAGCGGGCGAGATCGACCCGGGGACCGAGCCGTAGTGGAGGACGGGGAACTTCTCGGTCACGTACTGGCCGGGCGGGACGCGCCCGGCGAGGGCAGGGTCTCGCTCGCGGCTCCCGAACAGACGCTCGAACATCGTGATCTCCTCTGCGCCCGGCGCTAACCGACATGCCCGGGCCGGTGGGCTGCCGGGACGGCGGGCCGAAGCGGGCTCGCCCGACATTGTCGCCGGAGCGGCCTGAACGTGCACCGGCGCCGGAGGCGTGGTCCGCCCGCCTGTCGGTTCTGTGCGCCCGGTGCACGCCCGAGGCTAGGGGCCGCCTGGGGGCTGCGCCCGGTGCACATGTCCGGCGGCGGCGTGCACGGGGTGCACATCCTGGTGCTCCCGGGTGCCTCCCGGGTCCGCGGCGTGCGCCCGGCGCACGGTTTCGACACGCAGCCCGCCGTCCGCTCGCGCCCTCCCGGTCGACCTGCCGACGGCGTGCACTGGCGGCACGAAACCGACAGCCCGGCCGCCGACGGGGCCGGCTGGCTCGCAGAAATGTGCAGGGGGCGCACGCGCCCCGAGTCTCCGGGGCGACGCCGCGGCCGGCCCGACGGACAGCGGGTGTGCAAGGCTGCGCCCGCCCCCCGTGTCGGCCGTGAGGGCGCGCGAGGGGCTCCTCACGGCGCCGCCGACCCGCTACAGTCCCAGGTCGTGACCCGCCCGACCCAGCCCGTCACGCGATGACCGAGGACTCCGCCGCAGCCGGACCGCCTGCCGTGCCCGCCGGGCCCGACGGCGTTCGGGTCGTCGTCGTCATGCCCGCCTACAACGCCGCCAAGACCCTCGAGCGGACCTACGCCGACATCCCCCACGACGTCGTCGACCACGTCATCCTCGTCGACGACGTCTCCGCGGACGGAACCGTCGAGATCGCCCGCCGGATCGGCCTCGAGGTCATCGTCCATCGCCAGAACCTCGGCTACGGCGGGAACCAGAAGACCTGCTACGACGCCGCCCTCGCCGCCGGGGCCGACGTCGTCGTCATGCTCCACCCCGACTACCAGTACGACGCGACCCGGATCCCGGACCTCGTCCGGCCCATCGTCGCCGGAGAGCGCGACCTCGTCCTCGGGAGTCGCTTCCTCGGCGATCCCCTGGCCGGTGGGATGCCGCGCTGGAAGTACGTCGCGAACCGCTTCCTCACCACCGTCGAGAACCTCGCCTTCGGGCTTCGGCTCTCGGAGTACCACACCGGCCTCCGGGCGTACAGCCGCCGGCTCCTCGAGGCGATCCCCTACCACCGGAACAGCAACGACTTCGTCTTCGACCAGGAGCTCATCGCCCAGGTCGTGGCCCTCGGTCTCGGCCACCGGATCGGCGAGATCGCCGTCCCGACCCGCTACTTCGCGGAGGCGAGCTCGGTCGGCTTCCGCCGGAGCGTCGTCTACGGCTGGTCGACGCTCGCCGTCGTCCTCCGCTACCTCCTTCATCGGGCGGGCCTTCGGACGACCCGGCCTTCGGCCCCGTCGCGGTGGCCGAGGGAGCGGCGCCGGCGCGTCGCCGAGCGGCCGCGACTGGGCCGACCCAGAGCGCCGACGGCGGCCGACCCCACCCCGCCCGCCGGGCTATCCGCCGGGGCCGGCCGAGAGCCGGAGGACCCAGACCCCCGCTGACGGATCGGCGAGGAGCGGCTCCGCCCAAACTCCCCCGATCGGTCCCGGCGCGGCGAGCTCGAGCCAGCGGTAGGCCGCCGGGTCGGCGACGGCCGCTCGGTCGTGGTAGACGACCTGCCCGGGTCGAAGGGTCCCCGGGCTCGGAGCCGGCGCGAGCGTCCCGACGCGAGAGGCCGGCAGGTCGAGGCTGACCGCCGCCCTCGGACCCAGGAGCGTCCCGGTCACGAGGACGACCGGGTCCCGGACCGGCTCGGCGATGGAACCGCGGGTCGGTTCGCGGGCGCCCGGCATCCCGGCGAGGGCGCCCTCGATGACCGGGACGGCTCGATCGAGGTGGGCGGCCACGCTCCGATCCCGCACGATCCCGGCCCGGGTCGCCCGATCGAGGGGGGCGAAGGTCGGGCTGCTCGGCCACGGCGACGGCGGCACCGAACCCGAAGGCGACGGACGGCGCGGACACCGACCGGGAGGCGCCGCCATCGGCGGCCGATCGGCGGGGTGAGGGCTCGTGAGGGGGGGCGGAGCGCGGCCGCCCCGACGCCGGCCGAGGAGGATGACGGCGAGGAGGAGCGGGTCGGCGTAGCGGACCGAGACCCAGATCCCGCGAGCGGCAAGGCCCAGCATGAGCACGACGCTGCCGAGCCCGAGGCCGAGGGCCCCGACGAGGACGCCGGGCCCCCGTCGCCAGGCGCCCGCTGTGAGGCCGAGGAGGGCGAGGGGGCGGCGACTCCGAGGGCGACCACCTCGCGGCCGGCGACGAGGAGCCAGTGCGGGGGCGGGGCGACCGCCAACGAGCCCGTCGCGCGGGCCGGTACCGAGAGCCAGTAGGTCGGGTCGCCGGTGAGGAGGAGGTCGTGGACGGCCATGGCGCCGATCCCGAGGAGCCCGCCGAGCCCGACCCAGGCCGCCGCCTGAACGACACGGCGCGGAGGTTCCGGCACCGCTACCGCTCGCTCGCGCAGCCACCCGAGGGCCACCGCCCGCCGGCGACGGCGACGCCGGCCCCGGCGATGAGCACCGTTTCGAGGCGGGCGGTGCGTCCCGAGGGCCACGAAGAGCGCGGCGAGCCCGTACCGCGGCCGCGAGCCCGTGATCGCGAGTCCCGCCGCCGCCCAGCAGGCGAGCCCGAAGCTCAAGGCGTAGGCTCGGCCGACGTCCGCGAGGAGCGCTGGCAGTCCACGAGTGCCCCCGCCACGAAGCCCGCGGCGACGGGCCCGGCAAGCCGGCCGGCCAGGGCGGTTGCCAGCCCCACGCCGAGCGCCTCGACGGCGATGGTCAGCCACGAGATCGCCCGCCAGTCGCCCGTCAGCGCGTACGCGAGCCCGTCGACGAGCGTGAGGAGCGGCTTGGGGGTGGTGGAGACGGGGACCTCGAGGTGGATGCCGGCGGCGATCTGCCGGGCGTAGAGGACGGAGGCCGCGGTGTCGAAGCCGACCGGGCCGGCGTCGATCGGCCGAACCGCCCACGCCGCTGCCGCGAAGGCGACGAGGGCGCTCAGCCCGGCGAACACCCGAACGAGCCGGGCACCCGTCGGGGTCGGTTCGGCTCCCTGGCTGGCAGAGCATGGCCGGGATTATCGAGGGTGCCGAGCCGCGCGACCGGCCGACTCGGGCCCGCCCGATCGAGCCAGCCGGAGCGCCCATCGGTTACCGTTGCCGCGATGCCGACCCGACGCGCCGATGACCGCCCGCCGCCGATGACCGCCCGCCGCCTTCCCCGGGCTGCGTTGATCCGTGCCGCCATCGGCATCGCCATCTCCGTCGCCGCCGGCGCCCTCGCGCTTCGATCGAGCGACCCGGAGCGCGTGGCCGCGGTTCTCGGCGACGCGACCTCGCCGTGGGTCGCCGTCATGGTCGGCTGGAATGTCCTCGACGTACTCCTTCGCGCCCGGCGCTGGCAGCGCCTCCTCGGCCCGGTCGTCGCCGTCCCGTACCGGGCCACAGCCGGCTACCTCCTCATCGGCTACCTGGCCAACAACCTCCTCCCGGCGCGCCTCGGCGAGCTCGTCCGGAGCCACCTCCTCGGCGATCGTGAGGGAGTCAGCCGGACGACGGTCTTCGGGACCGTCGTCGTGGAGCGGGTCATCGACACGACGACGGTCGTCGCCATCGGCGCCGGCTCGCTGGCGCTCCTCTCCGTCACGGGGGTCTTCGGCGACAGCGTCCGGGTCGGTCTCGCCCTCGTCGGCCTCCTCGTGGCCGGGCTCGCCGTCGCCCTGGCCGCCCATCGCCTGCCGGGCCTGCGAACGATCCTCGACGGCCTCGCCCGCTGGCCGCGGCTCCACGACCTCGTCCTGCGACTCCGAGCCGGGCTCGCCGTCGCCGGACGACCGCGGACGCTCGCCGAGGCGACCGGTCTCACCGTCGCCGCCTGGGGCGCCTCGGTCCTCGCCTTCGCCGCCGCAGGCGCCGCCGTCGGCGGGCCGCTCTCGCTCAGCCAGGCCGGCTTCGTCGCGGCGACCGTCGCCCTCGCAACGGCCGTCCCGTCGGGTCCCGCCTACCTCGGGACGTTCGAGCTCGCCGCCACGACGGCGGGCGTCGCGATCGGCCTGCCGGCGGAGCGCGCCTTTGCCCTCGGCCTCCTCGTGCATCGCTGGGATCGTCGCCGTCACCTCCATTGGCGGGAGCCGTCGCCCTGGCGGCGGCCTGGCGAACGGATCGGCGACCTGGTCGGGACACCGGCTCGGAACGACGGCGTCGGCTCGGACGGTGCCGGTCGGAGCGGCGTCACGGGGTAGCGGCGAGGGGCCCTCGTCGGTGCGGCTCGCCCGCCGTCGGCGGTCCCGCCGGTGCGGGGCGGGTCCCCCGCCGGTCGCCGGGCGGGAGAGCCCCGTCCGTGTGCGGCTCGGCCCCTGCCGGTAAGCAACCGAGTCCCGCCGGTGAGCGGCTGGCCACCGCGGGCGGGCGTCGCGACGTCGGCCGGCGACTCGACCCGCGCGGCCCGGTCATCCAGCCCCGGGTCATCCGGCCCGTGCGGATCAGCCCGACGGACCCCGGTCGTTCGGCCCGAGGGACCCCGCCGCCGCCCCACTGGGGTGCCTAGGATCGACCTGCCATGGCAAGCGGAGCCCACCCGGAGCTCGCGTGCGCCGACCGCTGGGCGCCAGCGGCCGCCGAGCTCCTGGCGAACCTCGGCTTCACCCTCATCAACAGCGACCGCCCGGCGGCGCCCGGCGGGGCGAATCTCCTCGTCGCCCTCCGGGATCGGCCGACCCTCCGCCACTTCGATCCCGAGGTCGTCTTCCACTGGGCCCTCGTCGAGGGGCGCGGCCGCGTCGTCCAGATCGACCGGACGACGCCGCTCCGGCCCGAGGGTCGCTTCGCCTGGGGTCGGATCCGGATCGTCGACCGGCTCGGCGAGATGAACCAGTGGATCAGCTTCGGTGGCCTCGTCCGGGTCGCCGACGTCGACGCATCCACGCGGCTCGTCGGCTTCAACTCGCCGGCCCCGATCCTCCGCTGGGCCGGCCACAGCCAGGGGCTCGACCGGCTGACGGCAGCCGTGGGGGCCTTCTTCGGGCGGCTCATGGTCCCCATCGACTTCGAACCGGGAGCCGAGGAGCGGATCGGTCGAACCGACCCGCTCGTCCTCTACGCCGCCTTTCTCCAGGACGCCCTCGAGCGGCGGGTGCCGGAGGTCACCGAGCAGTTCGGCGACGCCGAATCGGCGACCTGGATCCGCCTGGAAGCGAAGCGGCTCTACACCGCCGTTCCGGCCGTCTGGACGGCGGCCGCCGAGCTCCGTCGGGATCTCGGTCTGGCCCGCAGCTGAGGGACGAGCGCCGCCGCATCCGCCTCCGGTCGGTCCGGGGCTGCGACGCTCCTCGGACCCGGCCCCCGTCGCCCTCGGGCCGCGGCCTCCTCTACTTCAGCAAGCCGTTCGCCGTCAGCCACTCCTTCGCCACGGCCGCCTCGCTCTGCTGCTCGACGGCGACCTTCACGCCGAGCTCGGTCAGGACCTCGGTCGTGATCTTCGCCGAGACGTCGTCGAGGAGCTTCTCGAAGGCGGCCCGGTCGGAGAGCTTCGACAGGTAGTCGTTCCGAACGAGGGGGGCGATGTTCTCGGCCGGCTGCGTCTGCTTGTCGTCGTCGAGGACGACGAAGCCGAACTGGGCGATCGCCGGCTGGGTCGAGCAGAGCTCGGCCACGTCGACGGCGCCGTTGTTCAGGGCCTCGGCGATGGGGGCGTCGCAGGCGGCGAGGAGCTCGAGCTGCTTCGGCGGCCAGCGAATGCCGTAAGCGGTCTCGAGGGCGCCCCGGCAGAGGGGGTTCGTCTCGCACTCGGGCGGGAGGCCCCATCGGAGCTCGTCCTGGACGGCGGCGAGATCGCTCATCTTCGCCAGGCCGTACTTCGCCGCGGTGTCCGAGCGCACGACGAAGGCGTTCGTGTCCTCGCCGGGGGTGAAGCCGAGGACGGTGATCCCGCCCCCCTTCCCGTTCAGGATCTCCTGGAGGGCTTGCTTGTTGGCGGCCGGATCGCCCGAGATCTTCGAGGCGTCGTAGAAGCCGAGGCCCGAGCCGAGGTACTCGGGGGCGAGGTCGATCTCGCCGGCCTCGAGGGCGGGCTGGCGGACCTTCCGGGAGCCGAGCTTCAGCTTCCGCTCGACCGGGTAGCCGTTCGCTTCGAGGACCTGGGCGTAGATCTCGGCCATGAGGGCCGACTCGTAGAAGCCGTCCGAACCGATCCGGATCGTCGGCTTGCTGCCCCCACCCGGCGTGCACGCGGCGATGACCACGAGCAGCGCCGCCCCGAGGGCGAGCGTGCGGGATGTCCGCATGGGTCTGTCCTCCCCTTCTGGCGCGGGCTGGGTGCCCGACCTTCAGGCGCCTACCATAGCAGCCCTCGCCCGATGGACCGTGATCGGGGCTCACAGCCCGGTCACGCCTTCTCCGGCGGTGCGCCGAGCGTCTGGCCCCCGTGGCGCGCCTCCGCCGCGCTCGGCGCCGACGGCACGCCGGACCCCGGCCGGGGTGATCGCCCGCTGGACGAGGGCGAGCCCGGCCTCGGCTCCGATGGCGAGGCCGGCGACGAGGATGACCCCGGCGAAGAGGCGCCCGTCCTCGTTGCGGGCGATGCCGTCGATGAGGTAGCGACCGAGGCCGCCGTAGGCGACGATCGCCCCGAGGGTCGCCGTGGCGATGACCTGGACGGTGGCGGTCCGGAAGCCGCCGACGATGACGGGCAAGGCGAGGGGGAGCTCGACCCGGGCGACGATGTCCCGCTCCCGCATCCCCATCGCCCGGGCGGCTTCGACGGCGTCGGGCTCGACGGACCGGATCCCGGCGTACGTGTTGACGAGGATCGGCGGGAATGGCGAGGAGGATCATCGCCGTGACCGTCGGGACGACGTCGAGCCCGAGATCGGGGTTCCAGCGGATCGAGATCGGCAGGACGATGACCATGACGGCATAGGACGGGACGGCGCGGCCGATGTTCGCCAAGTTGACGGCGAGGGTGGCGCCGCGGCCGCTGTGGCCGATGGCGATGCCGGCGGGGAGGGCGATGGCCGCCGCGGTGAGGACCGAGGGGATGGAGATCGCCAGGTGCTCGAAGATCCGGACGGGGACGCCGTCGGGTCCCTGCCAGTGGTTCGGATCGAGGAGCCAGGCGAGGCCGTCGGTCACGCGAGCGCCTCCGCTACCGGGTCAGCTCCGCCGTCCGAGCCCGGCTCCAGGGCGTCAGACGGCGCTGGAGGAGGACGAAGGCGACGTCGGCGGCGATGGCCAGGGCGACCGAAAGGACGGCGCCGACGTAGACCTTCGTCGCGAAGAAGGTCTGGAGCCCCTGGGTGATGAGGACGCCGAGCCCACCGAAGGCCTCGCCGAGCTGGGCGGCGATGGTGACGAGGCCGATGGTCGAGACGCTCGCCAGGCGGAGACCGGCGACGATGAGGGGGACGGCGAGGGGGAGCTCGATCCTGCAGGAGCCGCTCGACGCGACCGTAGCCGAGGGCGTCGGCTGCCTCGAGGACGTCGGGCGGGGCGGCATCGAAGCCGGCGACGATGTTCCGGACGAGGATCTGGAGCGTGTAGATGACGAGGGCGATCTCGGCGGTCAGGAGGGAAATCCCGGTGACACCGACCAGGGCGGCGAAGAGGGCGATGGAGGGGATCGTGTAGAGGACGCCGGAGAGGCCGACGATGGGGCCGTAGAGCCGACGGCTCCGCAGGCTGACGAGGGCGAGCCCGAAGGCGATGACGAAGCCGACGGCGACGGCGATGGCGGCGATCCAGAGGTGCTCAAGGGTCCGGCGGGCGATCTCGTCGAGGTGGGCGGAGATCCAGGCGACATCGACGAGGGGTTGGCCTTCCCGCACGGCTTACCGCCTTTCGCCACCGACGGGCGACTCGCGATCACCTCCGAGTCGCCGCTGTCCACCCCGTCGCCTCCGGCGACCGCGGTCCCGGTCGCTCCAGTCGCCCGGAGCCAGGCGACGACGTCGTCGATGGTGACGAGGCCGACGACCCGTTCGGCCTCGTCGACGACGATGCCGGCCTGAACGTCGGCGTCGAGGAGCATCGAGAGGGCATCCTTGAGCGTCGTGCGCCGATCGAGGAGGGGGGCTGCGGGCTGTGCCAGCCGGGCCTCGAGGGTCCCGGCGGCGGGGATCTCGTCCTGGTCGAGCCAGCCGAGGGGCCGCTCGTCGCCGTCGACGAGGAGGAGGTAGGGGAAGGGGTCGGCGAGGATCCGAGCCCGGGCCGGAGCGGCCGCCTCCCCGACCCGGGCCGTCACCGGTCGGCGGAGGGCGAGCTCGCCGACCCGAACGAGGGCGAGGCGCTTCAGCCCGCGGTCGGCACCGACGAACCGGGCGACGAACTCCGAGGCCGGGGCGGCGAGGATCTCGGCCGGGCTGCCGAACTGGGCGAGCCGTCCTCCGTCGCCATGACGGCGACGAGGTCGCCCATCTTCATCGCCTCGTCGATGTCGTGGGTGACGAAGAGGATCGTCTTCGCCAGTCGCTCCTGGATTCGAAGGAGCTCGTTCTGGAGCCGCTCCCGGACGATGGGATCGACGGCCCCGAAGGGCTCGTCCATGAGGAGGATCGGCGGATCGGCGGCGAGGGCGCGGGCGACGCCGACCCGCTGCCGCTCGCCGCCCGACAGCTCGGCCGGGTAGCGGCGGGCGTAGCGGGCCGGCGGGAGGCCGACCAGGTCGAGGAGCTCGTGGGCCCGCTCGCGACGGCGGGCTGCCGGCCAGCCGAGGAGGCGCGGCACGGTCGCCGACGTTCTCCTCGACGGTTTCGTGGGGGAAGAGGCCGACCTGCTGGATGACGTAGCCGATCCCGCGCCGCAGCGCCGTCGGCTCCCGGGTCGCGACGTCGACGCCGTCGAGGAGGATCTGGCCGCTCGTCGGCTCGACGAGGCGGTTCACGAGCTTGAGGGTCGTCGTCTTGCCGCAGCCCGAGGGGCCGACGAGGACGCAGATCCGGCCGGCCGGGACCCGGAAGGAGAGGTCGTTGACGGCCCCGGGCGCCCCGGCCCGGAGGGCGGCCGAGGCGTAGTGTTTCGTGACGTGGCGGAACTCGATGGTCGCCGCAGTGTGGCCCGCTGTTCCCTCCATCCGGCAGGACTCCTGCCGGCCCCGCCGACCCGCCGGCCGATCCGGCGGACGGGGCCGCTGCCGTTACCGTACCACCCGGGCCCTCCTCGGCCGCCGGGCGATCATCTCGGCCATGTTCTCACCAGGTGCGCGCTAATCGAGACGAGAGCGGCCGAGGCGACCGATCCGGCGCCGACCGCCCGGCGCTCCACGCTCGGCTGCGGCGGCGACCGACGTCGCCGTCGGCCTACCGGCCCCCGCCCGAGCCCCGATGCCGGACATATGCTCACGACAGGAGCGCGTGTCCGGTTCCGCGCCGTTGCCGGCCCCGGATCACCGGTCCGGACCCGCTCCGGGCCGCCCCGTCACGCTCGGACGACCACCGGCCGCCGGCCCGACCAGCCTCCGGCGCCCGATTCGAACCTCGTAACGCGCGCCTCACGAGAAGATGTCCGAGGTCGGCCGCGGTGCCGTCGGGCCGCCCCGGGTTCGGGCATCGGAGCGGGGTGCGAGCCGGTGACGCGATGCCGACCGAGGCCCGGCGCAGGCGAGAGGCCGGTTCGCCGTCCTCCCCGTGCTACCCGCGCTCCAGGAGCGGCTTCACCTCGCCGACGAAGCGCTCGAGGGTCTCGACGTCGTAGGGGGCCGGCTGCTCGGAGATGATCGTCCGGAAGCCGAGCTCGACGTACGGCCGGAGCCGCTCGGCGATCTGCTCCGGCGAGCCGTTCAGGAACGTCACGTCGTTCGCGACGTCGGCGATCGGCGTCCGGTTGTGGGCCATCGCCTCCTCCCAGACCCGGACCGCCTCGGCCTCGGTATCGCGGATCGTCAGCTTGACCCCCAGCGTGAATTCGATCGCCTCGACCGGGCGGCCGACGGCGGCGCGGTGTTCGCGCAGGACCTCGACCTTGCGTCGGAGCGTCTCGACCGTCCCCATGGCGTTCCACTAGTCGGCGTACTTGGCGACCGTCCGGAACGTCTTTCGCTCGCCCGTTCCGCCGATCATGATCGGGAGGTGGTCCTGGAGCGGACGCGGGGCGTGGCGAAGGTGATCGAAGGCGTGGTGGCTGCCCGGCGACGAGCTGACCTCCTCGCCGTCGAGGAGGTGGCGGATGGCCCAGACCGCCTCGTCGAGCCAGTCGAGCCGCTCGCCGAATCCCCGGCCGAAGTCGATCCCTTGGGCCCGGTGCTCGAGGCCGAACCAGGCCCCGCCGAGGCCGATGATCGCCCGCCCGCCGCTGACGTAGGCGATCGTCGCGATCGCCTTCGCGACGAGGCCCGGGTTCCGGAACGTGTTCGCCCCAACGAGGAGCCCGAGCCGGACCCGCTCGGTCCCCATCGCCCAGGCGGCGAGAGTCGCGTAGCCCTCGAAGATCGGCTGGTACGGGTCGCCGAAGATGGCGTAGAGATGGTCCCAGGTCCAGAGGTGCTCGTAGCCGAGGCGGTCGACCCGCCGCGCGGCGTCGAGGATCTCCGGCCACGTCGCGGCCTGACTCCAGAGGAGGATTGCGAGCTTGATCTCCTTCGTCACGCGGTCACCCGTATCGGCGCGGGATCGGCGGCGAGCGCCGCCCTGGGGACCTCTCTACTCTATGCGGAGGGGAGGCGATCGAGCTCCCGGACGATGGCCCGGAGGATGAGGCGGGCCGCCTCCGCGCTCTTCGCTCCGACCTTGTCGCGTTCGTCCGACCTCGAGGGCGGCCCGCAGGTCGGCGACCATCCGCTCGAGGGCCGGCGTCCGCGGGATCTCGCCGGCCGCCTGCCCCCGCTCGAGGACCTCGAGGGCTCGCCGGGCGTTCTCGACGGCGTGGCCCTTCGCTTCGAGCCAGCCGCGAATGGCGTCGCGGACGCTCTGTCCGGTCGAGGCCTCGTCACCTCGAGCGCTCATCGGCCGCCTCTCCGGGGAGCCGCGAGCGGCCGACCGGCAGCATCGGCCTCCGCCGACGGCGAGGGCACCGTCGTCTGCCCCGTCCGGAGTGCCGCCCACTCGCGGTCGAGCATGCTCATCATGATCTCGTCCCACCAGCGGCCGTCCCGCCAGATCGCCTCGCGGGCTCGCCCCTCGACGACGAAGCCGATCTTCCGGTAGGCCCGGATGGCGCGCTCGTTGAACTCGAAGACCGAGAGCCCGATCCGGTGGAGCCGGAGGGTCTCGAAGGCGTGGGCGAGCATGAGCCGGGTCGCTTCGCTGCCGTAGCCCTTGCCCCAGCAGTCCTTCTCGCCGATGGTGATGTGGAAGAGGGCCGAGCCGTTGTCGGGGTCGAGACCGGAGAGGGCGCACGTTCCGATGAGGCGGCCGCCGCCGCGGAGGTGGATCGCCATCGCCAGCGAATCGGGGCCGAGGACCCGGGCGGCGAAGAAGCGGTCGACCTCGTCGGGCCGCATCGGCTCGCCCTGGTAGCGGGTCAAATGGGCGACCTCGGGGTCGGCGTACCAGCGCCGGAAGGCGGGCAGGTTCGCCGGTGTGTGGCGACGGAGGACGACCCGCTCGCCGACGAGCTCGTGGGGGAACCAGGCCCGGGCCACCATCGAGCGGAGCGTATACCATCGGGCTGGGCGATGGACGGGGCCGGGAGGCGGTGCGTCGGGCCATGGCCGAGGGCCAGACGATGGTCGAGGGCCAGGCGATGGGCGGCCGACCCCGAACCGGCGGGTCCAGGGAGCGCCACCGAGGTCCGTGAGGAACAATGCGTCGCTGGAGCGAGATCGCCGAGCAGGTCGCCGCCACGAGCCGGACCTCGGAGAAGGTGGCCCGCATTGCCGCCTACCTCCGAACCCTCGATCCGGTCGAGCTGCCCATCGCGACCGTCTTCTTCTCCGGTCGCCCGTTTCCCGAAGCCGACGGGCGGGTCCTGGGCGTCGGCTGGGCTGCCATCGCCGCCGCGACCCTCGCCGTCGCCGGGATCGACCCCGAGGCCCTCGCCCGCGCCTACGACCGCCACTCCGACCTCGGTCGCGCCGTCGGCGACGTCCTCGCCGACGCCGGCCACCGGCCCGATCCCGGGCGCAGTCCCCGCCTGGGCGAGGTCGCCGCCGCCTTCGCCGAGATCGAGGCCACGCCGGGGGCGGCGGCGAAAACCGAGTGCCTCCGCAGACCTCCTCGCCCGCTGCGATCCCCTGACGGCCTCCTACGTCGTCAAGATCCTGACCGGCGAACTCCGGATCGGGCTCCGCGACGGGCTGCTCGAGGCTGCCATCGCGGCGGCCTTCGAGCGGTCGCTCGACGCCGTCAAGTGGGCCGCGATGCTCACCGGCGACCTGGGTCGGACGGCCCTCCTCGCTCGAGACAACCGCCTCCTCGCCGCCGAGCTCGTCCTCTTCCACCCGATCCGCTTCATGCTCGCCTCCCCGGCCGAGGATCCGGGCGAGATCCTCCGCCGCCTCGGCCCCGAGGTCTGGCTCGAGGACAAGTACGACGGCATCCGGGCCCAGCTCCACCGGGCCGGCGAGCGGGTCGTCCTCTTCTCCCGCGACCTTCGCCCCATCACCGAGCAGTTCCCCGAGGTCGCCGCCGCGGCGGGCGGCCTCGACTGGTCGGGGATCCTCGACGGGGAGCTCCTCGCCGAACGGGACGGTCGGGTCCTTCCCTTCCTCGCCCTCCAGAGCCGCCTCGGTCGAACGGCGCCGCCGGCCGCCCTCGTCGAACGCGTCCCGGTCACCTTTCGTCGCCTTCGACCTCCTCGCCCTCGGGACCCCGGGACGGAGCCGCCGAGCCGCTCCTTCGGCTCCCCCTTGCCGAGCGACGCCGGCGTCTCGACGAGATCGACCTGCCGACCCCCGAGGCGGGCGGGCGCTTCCGGCGCTCCCTGCGGACGGTCGCTCGAAGCGTCGAGGCGATCGAGGCAGCCTTCCGTTCGGCCCGCGAGCGCGGCAACGAGGGGCTCCTGGCGAAGGATCCGCGAAGCCACTACACGCCGGGCCGAAGGGGGTTCGGCTGGTTGAAGATGAAGCGCGCCCTGGCGACCCTCGACTGCGTCGTCGTCGGCGTCGAGCTCGGCCACGGGAAGCGCCACGGCGTCCTCTCCGACTACACGTTCGCCGTCCGCGACGAGGCGAGCGGCGGCCTCGTCACCATCGGGAAGGCGTACAGCGGCCTCACCGACGCCGAGATCGCCGAGCTGACCCGCTGGTTCGAGGCCCACACGATCAGCCGCCACGGCCGCTATCGGGTCGTCGAGCCCGCCATCGTCGTCGAGGTCGCCTTCGACGTCATCATGCGCTCGGCCCGCCACCGCTCGGGCTTCGCCCTCCGCTTCCCGCGGATCGTCCGCCTCCGGACCGACAAGACGCCGGCCGACATCGACACCCTCGCCACCGTCGAGCGGCTCTTCCGGGAGCTCCAGCCGACGGCCGAGCACCTCGTCACCGAAGGGGCTCGCGGCGAGCTGGCCGAGGCTCGGCCCGAGCGGACCGGAGCGGCCCGGCCCGAGCCGAGCGGAGCGGAACGGGCCGAGCGGCGCCGGTAAGGGCCCACGGCGACGGGCCACCCGAACCGATCCGGGCCGGTTATCCTGGCACCATGCTCGATCCGCTCGCCCTCGGCCAGCCCGTCCCCCTCACCCTCTACACCGACGCCTATGTCGTCCGCGGCACCGTCCTGACCCGTTATCGCCGGGTGACCGACATCCTCAACGAAGCCGAACACGAGTTCATCGTCCTCTCCGACGCCGTCTTCGAGGAGTTCGGGTCGCGGGCCCAGGCGATCCGGGCCGAGTACGCCCAGGTCAACCTGGGTGCCGTCCTCTTCGCGGTAGCCGACACCCCGGTCGAGCCGACCCCCGAGCTCCGGACGCCGAAGGTCTCCGAACAGGCCCTCGTTACGGTGCCGCCCTTCAAGGTCGTCGGCCGCATCCACCTCCTCCCCGAGCGCGACCTCCGGGAGGCGCTCGATCAGCTTGTCGGGCGCTTCATCCCAGTGACCGAGGCGCTCTACTGGTCCGACATCGTCGGCGAGGCGAGGACCCGGGCGCTCATGGTCGCCGTGAACCACAGCCGGGCCCAGATCCTCGCCCCGCACCGCGAGGTCGACCCGTGGGAGGGCGTCGACCGGAGTCCAGCCGGGGGCTGATCACCCGGTTCCGGGGCACGGCCGTCGCTCGGCTCGTTCCCGGTCGGCTCGCTCGGCGCGGCTCGCCGCGGCTCGCCGCGACCCCCCGATCGCGGTCCCCGCTCGCGGCTGCCGCTACCGCCGCCGGTCAGCGCTCGGTGGTCAGCGTTCCACGGGCAGGTCGAGCCGTTCGCCCCACTCGGCCCAGCCACCGTCGTAGACGGCGACGTCGTCGAAGCCGAGGACGCCCAGGACGAAGGCGACCTTCGTCGCCGCGAGCCCCGAGCCGTCGTAGCAGACGATCCGCCGGTCGCGGACGATGCCGGCCGTTCGAACGAGACTTCGGAGGACCTCGAGGGACGGCAGCCGTTGGCTGTCCGCATCGACGAGCCGACCGGCCGGGAGATTGACGGCACCCGGGATGTGGCCGAGGCGTCGGGTGTTGCCGCCCCGACCAAGGTATTCGTCGGGGGCGCGAGCATCGACGAAGAGGACCTCGGGCGAGCCGAGGAGACCACGAACGTCGGCCGTCGTCACCCGGATCCGGGGTTGGGCCCGGGGCGTGAAGGTCGCCGGGGTCGGGTCAGCGTCGGCGTTCGAAACCGGTCGCGCCTCGGCAAGCCAGGCCGGAATGCCGCCGTCGAGGATCCGGCAGGAGTCGAACCCGTAGCAGCGGAGGCTCCACCAGACCCGAGCCGCGTAGATGCTCTGGACGTCGTCGTAGAGGACGAGGGTCGTCCCGTCGCCGATGCCGAGCCGCCGGAGGGCGGCGGCGACCTGCTCGGGCCCGGCGAGGAGGAAGAGGTCCGTCTCATCGACCTCGCTGGTGAGGTCCCTCGCCCAGTCGAGATAGACCGCGCCCGGGATGTGCCCCCGCTCGAA
Organism: Chloroflexota bacterium; assembly: GCA_026004015.1. GTDB lineage: Bacteria > Chloroflexota > Limnocylindria > Limnocylindrales > CSP1-4 > BPIH01. Next base: position 48,468 of record BPIH01000006.1, read on the forward strand.
GAGCGCCCGCCCGGTGCCGTCGGGCCGCCAACGCACGTCGGCGATCCGCAGCTCGGGGCGGTCGAGGTTGTCGGCCAGCCACTCGGTGGTGGCGATGAGCTCGGGGCGAGGCAGGCCGTTCATCGGGCCCGGGTATGATACGGGGCCGTGGCTTCCCCCTTCACGCCCGACCCCGGCAAGCTGTCGGCGGTCCGCGCGGCCCTGCCCGCCGTCGAGGCCGGGATCTACCTGAACGCCGGCACGGCCGGTCCCCTCCCCGCCGAGGCGGCGGCGGCGATGGCAGACGCCGCCGGCTGGGAGCTCCGGACGGGGCGCGCCCATGCGGCCCACTTCGAGACCCTCGAGCAGCGCCTCGAAGAGGCTCGGGCCACCCTCGCCTCGGTCATCGGGGCGGGGCTCGACGAGATCGCCCTCCGGCACTCGACGTCCGAGGCGATCTCCACCGCCGTCTGGTCCCTCGACTGGCGACCCGGCGATCGGGCGGTGACGACGACCCTCGAGCACATCGGCGGCCTGGCCGCCCTCTACGCCCTGCGCGACCGACTCGGCGTCGAGCTCGTCTTCGTCGACGCCGGCGATGGCGGTGATCCGGAGGGGATCGTGGCGGCCGTCGCCGCGGCCCTCGACGAGCGGACCCGCTGCCTCGTTCTCTCCCACGTTTCGTGGGCGACCGGCGCCCTGTTGCCGGTCGAAGCGATCGCGGCCGTCGCTCGGGAGCGGGGGATCCCGGTCGTCGTCGACGGCGCCCAGGCCGTCGGGGCGATCCCCGTCTCGGTGGCCGACCTCGGCGCCGACTTCTACGCCTTCGCCGGCCACAAGTGGCTCCTGGGGCCGGAAGGGGTGGCGGGGCTCTGGGTTTCGCCGGCGATGATCGAGACCGCCCGGCCGATCGGCGGCGGCTGGCCGAGCTTCGCCGAGCCCGACGTCGGCGGTCGAGCCGTCTTCCGGACCGACGTCCGTCGCCTGGATGCGGTCGGCTGGTACGGACCGGCCATCGTCGGCCTGGCCCGGAGCGTCGGCTGGCTGGCGATGATCGTCGGCTGGGACTTCATCCATCGCCGCGGGACGGCCCTGGCTCGAAGCCTCGCCGACCGGCTCTCGGCGGTGGAGGGAGTGACCGTCGTCACCCCGCGCCATCGGATGGCGACCCTCGTCACGTTCCGGGTTGGCGGCTGGTCGGCGGAGGCCGTTCTCGACGAGCTCGGCCGACGGATCTTCGTCATCGGCCGGACCATCCCGCACCTCGACGCCGTCCGGCTCTCGGTCGGCTTCTACACGACCGAGGCCGAGCTCGATCGGGTCGCCGAGACGGTGGCCCTCATCGCCGCCCACACCCCGGCCACGCTCCCGCCGCGGCCGAAGCTGCCCATCGTCGAGCCGTGAGCACCCTCCCGGATCCTTCGCGGACCGGCGCCCCGATCGACGACGAAGGGGCGCGGCGCGAGTCCTCGTCCCGGGCGGCCCGTCGCCGCCGGCGTCCGGCGGCGGTCCTTCGTCGAGGTTCGCTGGCGCCAGTTCCGGAATCCGCCGCGGCCGATCGCCCGGGCCATCGCCTCGAGTCTCGTCGTCGGGGTCCTCCTCGGTCTCGCCTACCTCGCCTACGACGTCGCCCTCACCCGAGGCGCGGCCTTGCCCGGCGGCGACCTGCGTCCCCTCGCCGCCGCCCTCGTCGTCGTCGGGATCGCCGTGGGCGGGAGCCTCGCCACGTACCTGCTCGTACCGCTACCGACGGGAGCCGGGCCGAGCACCCGGATCCGGCGGACGGCCTGGAGTGCGCTCCTCGGGCTCTTCGCGGCCATCCCGATCGCCTACCTCGTCCTCGTCGTCGTCGCCCAGGTGGTGAAGCCCCTCGTCCTCTGACCGGGCCGCGGGGTGCCGGTGCCCTGTCGCACCGCTCGGAGGCCGATGGCCCGTTCGTACCATGTCGCGCCCGGCAGACCTGGCTATGATCAGGCCGAGACGGCCGGGTGGGCCGGCCGCAGTCAGGCAGGATTCGAGGCTCGGCGTGTCGAGCGAAGACCAGCACCACGTCGCACTGCCGAAGCTCTACGGCGCCCCGGCGTACGCGCGCCCGCCGCGGCCGGTCGTGGCCCGGACTCCGCGGCCCTTCGATCCCGACGATCTCCCCCTCGAGGCGTTCATGACCCCCGAAGAACGCGCCCTGAAGGAGGCCGCCTTGCGCGGGGCCCCGGGCCAGGCCCACCTCCCGGCGACCCAGGCCCGCCTCCCGGGGACCCATGGATCGGGTGTCGTCGAGTCGGGGGAGGGCGCTTCGATGTGGCGTCCAGCCGCTTCGCTCCAGCCTCGCCCCTTCCGGCTCCGTACCCTGGCCGCCCGCCTCCTCCGAGGGGTGGAGGCGGACCGAGCGGAGGCGGGGCGAGCGGCTGAGGTGGAGCGGGCGGTGGGGGCGGACCGAGGGGTGAAGGCGGACCGAGCGGTGGAGCCCGCGGGCGGGCGCTCGGGCGAGGTGGAGTCGGTGGGCACCGAACGGGGCTGATCCCGGCGCGCCCGGCCCGGCCGGGACCTGGGCGGCGTACCATTCGGTGTGCTGCCGGGACCCTCCGGGTAGCCGCCGCGACGGGGGAGTAGCTCAGCGGAGAGAGCAGGCGTCTTATACACGCCGGGTCGGTGGTTCGAATCCACCCTCCCCCACCAGTCCCGCTTCCCGCCTCCCGCCTCCGTGCGACCGACCCGTTCCTTCCGCTCGTTCCTCGCCGTGGCCGAGCTCGGTTGCGCTGTCCCCTGGTCAGTCGAGGCGTTCGGCCAGACGCTCGAGGAGCCGCTGGCGCCGCCAGGGGGTGAAGCCCCGCTGGCTCGGCAGGGCGGCGAACCAGGCCGCCAGCTCGTCCGGCGCGACGACGGCACAGGCGGCGGTCCGCTCGAGCCCGGGCTCGCTGCCGACGACGGCGGCGTAGACCCGGACGACGTGATCCTGAGCCTCTTCGGCGAGCCACCGGCGGAAGCGCTCCGCGTTTCGCGTCGCCCGAGCGAGGGGGTTCTCGATCGGTACGTACTCCCGCGGTCCCACCCGGAGCTCCCAGAAGTCGCCGCGGCGCCTCGCCATCCCCCGCGGTGGCAGCGGCTCGAGGACGGCCGCGCCGAAGGGTCCGACGACCACCGCCTCGACCCGCCGCCCATCGGAGAGGCGAATGCCCTCGACGAGGGCGTGCTCGTCCGGCAGGGCGTCCAGGAGCCCGGCGAAGGGCGAGCGGGGGCCGGAGTCCCGGAGCCGACCGACGACCCGGGCGAGGCGGAGGAGGCCAGCCCCGGTCAGGAGGATCGGGAGGCTCAGGCCGGCCGCCCAGCCCACCGCCCCGAGGATCGTCTGGCTCGTCGTCGGCCGGGCCGAGACGAGGGACGCGAGGAAGGGCGTCGTGGCCACGAACCACCCGGCAGCGACGCCGCCGCCGATGAGGCCGATGGAGATGAGGAGCCCCACGACGGCCTGAAGCTTGACGTGGGGAGGCGGTGACGGCGGACGGACCGCCAGGCGTTCCATGCCCTCATGGTGCCCGGCCCGATCGGGCCTGGCCATGGCCACTTCGACCTACCGGCCTTGATGCATTCGACGGAGGCGACCGAGCCGGCGAAGCTACCCGTCGGTCGGTCCGGCACCGACCCCTCACGAATCCGACGGATCGCGGCGCCGCCCGATCGGGCTAAGGCGGCCTGACCCCCGTACCATTGCCGGCCGCTCGTCGAGGCGGGATCCTGGCGTCGGGCTCGCGATGCCGCGCCACGAACCAGCGCGAGCCCGCCAGGGAGGCTTCGACGGGTGTCGACACGGGGCAACGAGCGCCACCACGCCGCCGCTCTCGACCGGGCCCGGTGGGCCGCCCTCGTCGCGGGGGTGACCCTCCTGGTCGGTCTTCTCGCCCTACCCGCCGCAGCGAGCTCCGGGCCGACCCGCCTCCGGGATCCCCTCGTCGAGCCACGCTCGGCGATTCCGGGCAGCCCGATCACCCTGGCCGTGACGTACCGCAACCGCGAGGGATCGGCGCCCGACTGGGTCCGGGTCGTCGTCGGCGACGCGGTCCACGAGCTTGCCCCCCTCGGTGAGCCGCAGGATGCGGCCGACTGGAAGGCAGGCGTCCGCTTCGAGGCGGTGGTGCCGGCTCCTGCGGTCGGGACGTACCCGGTCGTCTTCTCCGCCTTCGATTCGCGGCGCTTCTACGACCGTCTCGAGGCCGGGTTCCTGACGGTCGTCGCCCCCAGCCCGACCCCGACCGCCACCCCGGCCCCGACGAAGACCCCGACCGCCACTCCAGCCCCGACGAAGACTCCCACGCCCGACCGCCACGCCGACCGCCACCCCGACCCCGACGAAGACCCCGACCCCGACGAAGACCCCCCTCGGCGGATCGAACACCTCCGGTCCGTCGAGCTCGAGCGGCGGGACGGGTGCGGACGACGGCTCCGGATCCTCGGGCGGCGCCTCGCCCGGTGGCTCCGGCGGTTCGGCGGGCGCTGGCTCCTCCGGCGGAGCGTCGAGCGGCTCGAGCGGCTCGGGCGGATCGGCGCCCCTCGACCCGAGCCCGGCCCCCGGCGGCATCTCGGGCGGAACCTCCGGATCGTCGGCTCCTGCGGGACCGGGCGGCACGACACGTGGCGGCACCGCATCGGGCGGGACGACGGGCACGGACCCGGGATCGGCCATCGGCGGGGCACCCGGCGGTTCGGGGACGGTCGATCCGTCGACGGCAGCCGGCGGGTCGGATGCGCCCGGCCCGGCCGGCGGCGGGACCGAGCCGGGTGCCGAGTCAGGGGCGAGCCGAGGACCGGGCGTCGCCGGGGCGGCCGGTCGCGCCGCGAGCGTCGGAGCCCCGGGTCGAGCGCTCCTCGACGCCCTCGGTGCGGGGCACCGGATCCCCGACGAGGTCTGGGTCGCCTCGGTCTTCGTGACGACGGCCGGCGGCACGGCGATGGCGATGGCCTTCCTCCTCTTCGGCCGGCGCCGCCGCGAAGACGACGCGCCGCCCGACGGCCAGCAACCTGCCACGAGCCCGGTCGGGATGCCGCCGACCTCGGTCCTCGTCCCGGGTGCCGACGTGCCCGAGAACGAGCGCCACCTGCCGCGCTGGCGACGCCCCTCCCTCCTCGAGGCCCGCAAGACCGATCCCCTTCGGACCGAGCGGCCGACGGTCAACCTCACCTTCGCCAGCGGCGCCGTCCGACCCCTCGAGGGCCGCGAGCGGCGTCGCATCCGCTACCGACTCGTCCGTCTCCTCGACGCCCCCGACGAGGTCCGGGCCGGCGAGATCGGGATCCTCGATGAGGGCGACGAGGTTCAGCTCCTCGAGCGCTCGGGTCCCTACTGGTTCGTGCTCTCCCCCGACGGGCGTCGAGGCTGGCTCCACCGGATGGTCCTCGGCGAGGTCGTCGAGGACGGCGCCGGTCGTTCCTACCCCGGCTCCGATCCCGACGGCGGCGAGTTCGGTGGCGTCGGGACCGGCTCCGGCCGGAGCCTTCTCGACGAGATCCTCGCCCGACGCCCGCCGGCCGACACCGACCCGGGTCACTGACCTCGTTCGGCCGACGGTCCGCCGCGAGCGTGACGGGGCTCACCGAGCGGGCCCGCCTCCTCGCTCTCCGCGCCGGCTCCTCCGCGCTTCCTTCCGGAAGACGAGGATGTGCTGGTGGGCGATGTTCGGGACGAAGACCCGCGGGTAGCCGTAGGGGCGGAGGCGCGTCCCGGCCTGGTACCAGATGAGGTCGCCCTTCGGGACGAGCCCAGCGGCGGCCGCCCGGGCCGCCAGGTCGGCGGCGGTGAAGACGTAGCGACCGTCCTGGTAGGCGTCGCGGACGATGACGACGGCGTAGCGCCCGGGTCGTAGGACCCGGGCGAGCTCGCCGAAGACGCAGCCCATCCGGTCGAGATAGGCGCCGTAGTCGGCGCTGTTGGCGAGGTCGGCCGGGTCGTTCGTCACCATGGCGTAGTCCGTCCGCCGGTTCGGGAAGCGGGCGGCGAGGGGGCCGCCGGCCATCGTCTGGCGAAGCTGGACGTTGTAGGGCGGGTCGGTGGCGACGAAGTCGATGGACCCAGAGGGAAGGGTCGGGAGGAGCTCGAGAGCGTCGCCGAGCCGAAGCTCGATGCCGGATGGGTCGAAGCGCCGTGGGCCGCCGGGGTCGGCCGGGCCGAGGTCGGCCAGGAGGGGACCCTCGCCGTCACGGCTGGCGAGGGCCTCGGCGACGACGGTCTCGAAGATGCGAACCCAGCGGGGTTCGATCTCGAAGCCGATGGCCCGCCGAGGGCCGCGGGCGATGGCCGCCCCGAGGAGGGTGCCGCCGACGCCGGCGAAGGGGTCGAGGACGAGCTCGCCGGTCCGGGTGAAGAACTCGATGAGGCGGGCCATGAGTCGCGGCGGCTTGTTCGCCCCGTGGGCCCGACGCCGCTCGTGGCCGAGCTCGGACGGGTAGGCCGTCGACCAGACGGACTTCGTGAAGTAGAGCCACTCCTCGCCGGAGAGCTCGTTGAGGGCGTTCGCCGGATGAACGGACGACCCGCCTCCCCCGTCCTCCCGAGACGAGGTCGGCGGCGTCGGTCGCGATGGCTCGTTCGTCTTCGGCATCGGGCCCCAGCCTACCCGAGCCGAAGTGCTCGGAGCGGGCGCTGGGACGACGCAGCCGCAGCTCCACCCCCAGCCTCGGCGCGTCGTCTGCCGTGCTTCCGGCGACCCGTACAATCCCGCCATGGCGGTCGCCATCCCGAGCGCGCGCTTCGTGGGTCGAGAGGGGGAGTTCGTTCGGCTCGCCGAGCTCATCGACGCCGTCGCCGCCGGGACGCCGCGAACCCTCCTCCTGACCGGGGCGAGCGGGCTTGGCGCCTCCCGTTTCCTCGACGAAGCGAGCGCCCGGATCGCTCGGCTCCCGGAGCCCGCTCTCGTCCTTCGGGCGAGCGCCTCGGCGGCTCGACGCGGTTGCCCGTACGAGCCGATCGCGATGGCCCTCTGGCCCGCCCTCCTCGGCTGTTCCGACGGCGAGCTCGAGGCCGTCGTGGGCCCCGCCGGCGAGGTCGTGGCTCGCCTCCTGCCGGGTCTCGGTCCCCGCCTCCGGAGTCGCGGCCTCGTCCCCGACCAGCCTCGCCGTCTCGAGCCCGAGCGCCGTCAGGTCCGGGTCTTCGAGGCGGTCCTCGGCGTCCTCGCCCGCCTCGGCGAGCGGCGCCCCATCCTCCTCGTCGTCGAAGACGTCCACCGCGCCGACCGGGCGACCCTCGCCGCTCTCGCCTTCCTGGCCCGGGTCTCGCGACCACGACGAGTCGGGCTGGTGGCGACCTACGAGGTCGGCGCCGTCACGGCCGAACACCCGCTCCACGAGACGCTGCGGGCGATGGCCGACGGGCCGCTCCCGCCGACGACGGTCGAGCTGGCACCCCTCGGCCGGTCCGAGCTCGCCCAGCTCATCGAGGCCATCGAGGGCGAGCGTCCGACGGCCTCCGTCCTCCTGCTCGTCGCCGAGCGCTCGGGCGGCAATCCGCTCGTCGCCGAGGAGCTCCTCATGGCCCGACGGGAGCTCTCGACGGCCTCCTTGACGGGCTCCTTCGAGCAGCTCGTCGTGGCGAGGCTCGCTCGCCGGTCGAGCGCTTGCCGTCGGCTCCTCCAGCTCGTCGCCGCCGCCGGGCATCCGGTGACCCGCGCCGAGCTGGCGGCCATCGACGCTGTCGCCTTCGCCGACGGAGCGGCCGCCCGGCGACCGGACACGGCTCGGCGGGCCGCCGAGCGGCGGACCGCCGAGCGGCGGAGCACCCAGGGGTTGAGCCAGGAGCTCCGGGCGGCCCTCGAGGAGGCCTTCGCCTCCGGCGAGCTCGTCGAGCGGGCCGAGCTCGGCGCTACCGTCGACGTCGATGCTGCCCCGACGGGGGCTACCGCCCCGGCCGACCGTCCCCCGTCTTCCGAGGCCGCCCCGCTCCTCGACCTGCGGCACGAGCGGATCCGGCGGGCTGTCATGGCCGACCTCCTGCCCGACGTGCGGGGACGCCTCCGAGCCGCCGTCGCCGCCGCCGGCGTCGGGGGTCCGGCCCACGCGATCGGCCACTGGCGGGCGGCGAACCGGCCGCTCGAGGCCCGGGCAGCCGCGCTCCTCGCCGCTGCCGAGGCCGAGGCCGTCGACGCTCCCGCCGATGCCCTCCTCCATCTCGAAGCGGCCCTCGAGCTCGAGGGCGTCCTCGAGGGCGTCGCGGCAGCCGCCACGGCCGCGGACGCCGGCCCTGGCGTACCGCTCGCCGCCCCGCCCGCCGCGCCGCCATCCGTCGCGCCCCGGGCCTCCCCGGTGGCCCCGGGCTCCCCGGCGGCGGCCTCCGTGGCCCCGGCGTCGCCGCCGACGGCGGTCCCCGACGAGGACCCGGTCGAGCTCCGCTTCCGGGCTGCCGAAGCAGCCCTCGCGGCCGGCCAGCCGCTGCGGGCGGTCGCCTACGCCGAAGCCGGTCTCCACCACCCCCGGGCCCCGACCGAACGGCGCCAGGCTGGGATCCTCCACGACCGGCTGGGACGGTACCGCCGGGCTGCCGGCGACTACGAGGGCGCCGATGCGGCCCTCCGCCGCGCCGTGGAGCTCGTGCCCGCCGGACCGTCCGTCGAGCGAGCCCGTGCCCTCGCCGGGCTCGCCCAGCACAAGATGCTCGACGGCACCTTCTCCGAGGCCCGCCGTCTCGCCGGACTCGCCATCCAGGTCGCCCGGTCCGTCGGCGCCGCCGCCCGGTCCGAGGAGATCCACGCCTCGACGACCCTCGCCGTCGCCGAAGGCTGGGGCGACCGTCCCGACACCGGGCTCGCCCTCCTGGCCGAGACCCGACGCCTGGCGACCGACGCCGGCGACGTCGACGCCCTCTTCCGGACGTACGCCAACGAGACGACGATCCTCGACCTCCTCGGTGAGCGCGAGCGGGCCATCGAGGTCGCCCTGACCGGGATCGAGGTGATGCGGACCCTCGGGGTCGAGGCGACGTACGGCAACTTCCTCCGCGGCAACGCCGCCGACAGCCTCTTCGCCCTCGGCCGCTGGGGCGAGGCCCGGCGCCTCTCGGAGACGGCCCTCGAGTGGAGCCCCGCCGGCGTCAGCTTCCTCATCGCGGCCATCAACCTGGCCATCGTCGAGGTCGAGACGAACGCCGGCGAGGCCGCCGGTCGGCTCCTCGGCCGGCTCCTCCTCGAACTCGAAACAGTGCCCGACTCCCAGTACGCCGTGCCGGTTTACCAGGCGGCCGCCTCGTACGCCCTCTGGCGCGAAGATCCCCTCGACGCGGCCCGGGCCGTCGAGCGGGGTTGGGATCGGGTCCGCGGTACCGAGGACTGGGCCCTGGCAGCTCGGATGGCAGCGACGGCCCTCGAGGTCGAGGCCGAGCTCGGCGCCGCGGCCCGCCAGCGGCGCGACCTGGCCGGGCTCGCCGCTGCGCGGGAGTGGGCAGGCTCGATCCTGCGGGAGGCGACGGCGATGGTCGAACGATCGGGGGTGCCGGCTTCCCTCGGCTCCCGCCGGGAGGCCGACCTCTGGCTGGCGACGGCCCGTGCCTACCGGACTCGCCTCGAGGGGCGCGACGAGCCCTCCGTCTGGGACGCCCTGGCCCGGGGCTGGCAGAGCGTCGGGCGGCGGTACGAGGCGGCTCGGGCTCGGTGGCGCCAGGCCGAGGCGATCCTCGCCCCGGGCGGCGACGTCCGACCGGTGCGGACCGACGTCCGGCCCCTCCGGCGGGCAGCCCGGCCGGCCCTGCTGGAAGCGGCTACGGTGGCGGCCGAGCTCGGGGCGAGGCCGCTCCTCCGAGCGATCAACGCCCTCGCCGAGCGGGCCCTCATCCCGCTGCCGGACGCGGTCCGCCTCGGGGCCGCCAGGCCGGCGGCGGCCGCAGCGCCGGTGGTGGCCGGCGACGGCACGCGGGCGACCGAACGGCGAGCCGCGACACGGATCGCCGGCGCCGCGGGTGGCCCCGGGCCCGGCCGCGGCGGGCGGCTCGTGCCGGTGGGACCGGGTCCCCGGGACGGGTCCGGCACGGCGGCGGCCCCGCCGGAAGGGTCGACGGCGAGTCGGCTCGTCGGCGAGGAGCGGCCGCCGGCGGATCCCTTCGGTCTCAGCCCCCGGGAACGCGAGGTCCTCGCCCTCATCGCCGAAGGTCGGACGAACCGGGAGATCGGCGAGGCCCTCTTCATCAGCGACAAGACGGTCGGGGTCCACGTCGGGAACATCCTCGCCAAGCTCGGGGTCTCGGGGCGGGTGGAGGCGGCGACGGTCGCCGTTCGGCTCGGCCTGACGGATTCGGCCTAGCCCAGACGCTGGCTGCTCTCGGGCAGGGCGAGACGACGGCACGCTCCCGTCGGCGCCGCGCCCCGACCCACGTCGCTGGGCTCGCCGGCCGGCTCGGCGACCCGAATTCCCAGCTCGGGGTAGGATCTCGGCATTCACCCCGAGCGGCCCGTCCCGCCGCACTGTCCCACCAGGAGACGTCCGTCAGAGATGGATCTTCGCGCGCCTTCGATGACGCCCCGCTTCGCGGCGGCCTCCCTCCTCGTCCTCTCCCTCGTCGCCGTTGCCGCCTGTGCCGGCGAGCGTCCCGGCTGGACATACGCTCCGGCGCCGTCGCCGACACCGACCCCGGCCGCCTCGCCCTCCCCGGCCTCGCCGGCCCCGGCCTCGCCCGGCGCCTCACCCTCCGCTCCGGCCGCCTCGCCCGGGGCCTCGGCCCCGGCCGGGGTCGTCCTCGAGATCAGCGCCCAGAACATCGCCTTCGATGTGACCGAGCTCCGGGCCCCGGCGAACACCCCCTTCCAGATCCGCTTCACGAACAACGACGCCGGCATCCCCCACAACGTCGCCATCCACGAGGGGAGCCCGACCGGACCCGAGATCTGGCGGGGCGAGATCTTCAACGGCGTCGAGACCCGGGTCTACGACGTCCCCGCCCTGCCGGCCGGGACGTACGGCTTCATCTGCACCGTCCACCCGAACATGACGGGCACCCTCATCGTCGAGTAGGGCCGCCTCTGGACCCGACCCACCGCCCGACCCACCACCCGACCCGCGCCTCCCCGCGCCGCGGTCCGCCCCTGCCTCGGCGGTCGACCCCAGCCCTCGAGGGCTACGATAGGAAGCGCCGGGCGCTGTTCGTCGTCCGGCTGCCCGCCGCGCTTCTCCCTCGGGTCCGGCAGCCACCGGTGGCCACCGGCGCCCGAAACGCAGCCGTCATGAGGGCCACGAGCCGGAACCGATGACCGACGTCCTGCCGTACCGAGACGCCTACGCTCGTTCCGTGGAGGCCCGCGTCCGCGGAGTGGCCATGGGCGACGGCGGAGTGGCCCTCGTCGCCCTCGACCGGACCGTCTTCTACCCGGGCGGAGGTGGCCAGCCGGCGGACGCCGGAACGCTCCTCCGGCGCATCGACGGCCGACGCTGGCGGGTTCGGACCGCTCGTCGCTCCGGCGGCGAGGTCCTCCACGAGCTCGAACCGGACGCGGAGCCACCGCGGGAGGGCGACCTCGTCGTCGCCGACCTCGACTGGGTCCGTCGATACCTCCTCATGCGGACCCACACCGCCCTCCACGCCCTCTGCGGCGTCGTCTGGCGCGACTATGGGGCTCTCGTCACCGGCGGCAACATGGAGCCCGGCGCGGGGCGGATGGACTTCGAGTTCGAGCGACTGTCGGGCGACCTCGTCGAGGAGATCGAGGCGAAGGTGAACGAGGAGCTCGCCCGCGGGCGGGAGGTCCGGGTGAACGTCCTGCCCCGGGAGGTCGCCTTCTCGATCCCCGATCTCATCCGGACGAAGGTGAACCTCCTGCCGGAAGGGATCACCGAGGTCCGGACCATCGAGATCGTCGGCCTCGATCTCCAGGCCGACGGCGGGACCCACGTCGCCAACACCCGGGAGGTGGGTCGCATTCGGGTGACCGGCTACGAGTCGAAGGGCCGCATCAACAAGCGGATCCGGATCGCCCTGGCCGAGCACGAGTAGCCCGACCCGCCGTCGTTCCGCGCCCGGCGGTCGCCGCTCCCGGATTACATCATCAGGGCGAAGCGATATCATGCAGCCGTGGAACGGACGCAGATCACCCTCACGACCGAACAGGCCCGGCTGCTCCGCAGGCTCGCTCGTCGGCGTCGGACGTCCATGGCCGCCCTCATCCGGGCCGCCATCGATCGCGTCTACGGCGGCGAACCGACCCGGGATGAGGCCTGGGACCGGGCGCTCCGCGCCATCGGCGGGTTCCGCTCCGGGCACCGCGACGTGAGCGAGGAGCACGATGCCTACCTCGCCGACGCCTTTCGGGGGTGACCGTCTTCGTCGACACGTCGGCCCTCTACGCGCTCCTCGACGAGGATGACGCGAACCACGCCGCGGCTGCCGACCGACTGCGCGGCCTCCGCTCCGACGACTTGGTCACGCACACGTTCGTCGTCGTCGAAACCCTCGCGCTCCTCGGACGACGGCTGCCATGGGCGGCCACCGGCAGGTTCGTGGACGTTCTGCTGCCGCTCATCGACGTGCAGCCGGTGACCGCCGCCCTCTACGAGGCGGCGCTCGCCGAGTACGTTGCGGCATCGTCAGCCCGGGTCAGCTTCGTCGACGAGACGAGCTTCATGTTCATGCGGATGTGGGGCGTGCGGCGAGCCTTCGCCTACGACCGCGATTTCGCGGCGCGAGGGTTCGAGCTCGTGAGCTGACTGAGCGGGGCTGCCCGGCTCGCTCCCGGGGAACCGGCTGGTACGATCCTCGGTGACGCCGGCCGAGCGCGACCTCGCAATGACCCGCTCGAGCCGACGGACGTTCGGACGAGGGACCCGGGGTGCTCGACACGGACATCATCCGCCTCCAACTCGACCTCGCCCTCCGGCTCGTCATCGCGGCCGTCGTCGGCGCCCTTGTCGGACTCGAGCGGGAGATCCACGGCCACCCGGCCGGGATGCGGACCCACCTCCTCGTCGCCCTCGGGGCCGCCCTCTTCACCGTCCTCTCCGCCCACGGCTTCGGCACCGGCGGTCCGAATGCGCCGGTCGATCCGACGCGGATCGCCGCCCAGATCGTGACCGGGATCGGCTTCCTCGGCGCCGGAGCGATCGTGAAGGAGGGCGCCACGATCAAGGGCCTCACGACTGCCGCGAGCCTCTGGGCGACGGCCGCCCTCGGGATGGCAGCCGGGGCCGGGGAGCATCTCCTCGGCATCGTCGCGACGGCGATCGTCCTGTTCTCGCTCTGGCCGCTCCATTGGGTCGAGGACCGGATCGTCCGGGACCGGATCCGGGCGGGTCGGCCCCACGACGAGTAACCGGCCGACCCACGAAGGAGCGCGGCCGGCCCACCCGGGCGCGCGGCCGTCGGCCTCGGTCACCCCGTCGGGCCGCGCCGCCTCCCCCGAGCGGTCGACCGGACCGGCCGCGTCGCCGTCAGCGAACATCTCGGGCTCCTCGGTCCACCGGGACCTCGCCGCGTCGCCGGCAGCGAACACTACGGGCTCTTCGGCCGGTCGTCGATCCGCCGCGTCGCTGTCAGCGAACACTTCGTAGCCGCGAGCGCGCAACCGGGGTGTTCTGTTCGCCGTGGGCGACGCGCCGAGCGGAGTCCGTCCGATGAGGGCCGTTCTGTTCGCTCCAGCCGACGCGTTGACCGGGGGCCGCCTGGTGAGGGCCGTTGTGTTCGCTGCAGCCGACGCGCCGAGCGGAAACCCGGCCAGCGAGGGCGTTGTGTTCGCCGCGGCCGATGCGCCGAGCGGAGTGTCCCGCCGTCGGCCCTACAGCGCCTTCACCGCGGCCGTCAGCTCCGTCAGGCCCTTCTTCGCGTCGGCGAAGAGCATCCCCGTCTTCGGGTTCGTGTAGAGCTCGTTGTCGATCCCCGCGTAGCCGCGGCCCATCGAGCGCTTGATGACGATGATCGACTTCGCCTTGTCGACGTCGAGGATCGGCATCCCCGAGATCGGCGTCCCCGGCCGCCGCGCCGCCGGGTTCGTGACGTCGTTCGCTCCGACGACGAGGGCGACGTCGGCCCGCTCGAACTCCGGGTTGATCTCGTCCATCTCCTTGAGCTGCGGGTAGGGGACGTTCGCCTCGGCGAGGAGAACGTTCATGTGGCCCGGCATCCGACCGGCGACCGGATGGATGGCGTACTTCACCTCGACCCCCCGGGCTTCGAGGACGTCGGCCAGCTCGCGGAGGGCGTGCTGGGCCTGGGCGACGGCGAGACCGTAGCCCGGGACGACGATGACGAGGTTCGCGTAGGCGAGCTGGATCGCCGCGTCGTCGACCGTCAGCTCCCGCACCGTGCCGCCGGGACCGGCCTCGGCCACCGTCCCCTCGCCGCCGCCGAAGCCACCGGCGATGATGTTCATGAGGGAGCGATTCATGGCGTCGGCCATGAGCTTCGTCAGGATCCCACCGGCCGCCCCGACGAGGGCGCCTGAGACGATGAGGACCGGGTTGTTGATGACGAAGCCGGCCATGGCGGCCGCCGTGCCGGTGAAGCTGTTCAGGAGGCTGATGACGACGGGCATGTCGGCGCCGCCGATGGGGAGGACCATCGTCACCCCGAAGACGAGGGCCGAGGCGATGATGACCCCGAGGACGACGAGCTTCGCCGTCTCGTCGAGGGACGCGGCGCCCCCGGCCCCGAAGACGAGGCCCACGAAGCCGAGGACGGCGAGGGCCGCCAGGACGACGGTCACGAGCCGGCCCCCAGGGACGAGGATCGGCTTGCCCGAGACGATGCCCTGGAGCTTGCCCGAGGCGATGAGCGAGCCGGTGAAGGTCACGCAGCCGATGACGACGCCGAGCACGACGAAGACCGCCGTCGAGACCGTCTCCTCCTCGGTCCCGAGGACCCGGAGGTAGTCGTCGATGGCGACGAGGGCGGCCGCCCCGCCGCCGACGGCGTTGAAGAGGGAGACGAGCTGGGGCATCGCCGTCATCGCCACCGAACGGGCGAGCCAGAGCCCCGCCCCGCCGCCGATGACGAAGCCAACGACGATGATCGACAGGGCCGTCGTCGACAGGGCGCCCTGGCTGGCGAGGTGGACGAGGGTGGCCACGACGGCGATGGTCATGCCCGTGGCGCTGATCTGGTTCCCCCGCCGGGCGGTGGCCGGCGAGTTCATGAAGTGGAGGCCGACGACGAAGAGGGACGCGCCGAGCAGCCAGGCGAGGAAGACGAGGGTGTAGACCCACTCCTGAGACATCGATGGCGCCCCCGCTTACTGGACCGAGCCGCCCGAGCTTCGGGCACCCTCGGACTGGGCCGGCGCCGGCCGGCGCCGGAACATCTGGAGCATCCGGTCGGTGACGACGTAGCCGCCCACGACGTTCATCGCCCCGAAGACGACGGCGACGAAGGCGAGGGCGTAGCTGAGCGGCGTGTCGGCCGCGGCGGCGATGAGGATCCCGCCGACGAAGACGATCCCGTGGATCGAGTTGGCGCCCGACATGAGCGGCGTGTGGAGGGTCGCCGGAACCTTGCTGATGACCTCGAAGCCGACGAGGATCGCCAGGACGAAGATGGCGATGGCGAAGAGGAGGTCCTGGTTCATGCTCCGGTCCCTCCCGCCGCGGCCGGCTCGAGGAGCTTGCGAACCGCCTCGGCAACGATCTGCCCACCGTGGGTGACCGTCACCGGGCCGGTGATCTCGTCGGAGAGGTCGATGGTCACGGTCCCGTCCTTCGTCATGTGGAGGAGGAGCGCCGAGATGTTCCGGGCGTAGAACTGGGAGGCGCTCATCGGCATCTGGGCCGGCAGGTTCTCCGGGGCGAGGATCGTCACCCCGTTCTCGGTCACGATCGTCTCGCCGGGCTTGCTCAGCTCGCAGTTCCCGCCGAGGGCGCTCGCCGCCATGTCGAGGATGACCGAGCCAGGCTTCATCTTCGCCACCGCGGCCGCCGTGACCAAGACCGGCGGCTTGCGGCCCGGCACCTGGGCCGTCGTGATCACGACGTCGTGGGCGGCGACGACGTCGTTCAGCTCGGCCTGCTGGGCGGCCCGCTCCTCGGGGGTCAGCTCGCGGGCGTAGCCGCCGGCGCCCGTCGCGTCGATCGCCGTCTTCAGCGTCACGAACTGGGCGCCGAGGGATTCGGCCTGCTCCTTCGTCTCGGGCCGGACGTCGTAGGCCCGAACGACCGCCCCGAGCCGCCGGGCCGTGCCGATGGCCTGGAGCCCGGCGACCCCGACCCCGAGGATGAGGACGTTCGCCGGCTTCGCCGTCCCGGCGGCCGTCGTCAGGAGCGGGAAGTAGCGGCCGAAGGCGTTCGCGGCGAGGAGGACGGCCTTGTAGCCGCCGATGTTCGCCTGGGAGGAGAGGGCGTCCATCGACTGGGCCCGGGACAGGGTCCGGGGGATGAGATCGAGGCTGACCGCCGTCACGCCCCGCTCGGCGAGGCTGGCCATGAGCGCCGGATCGAGGAGCGGCTGAAGGAGGCCGATGAGGATCTGGCCGCTCCGGAGGCGGGCGGCTTCCTCCGCCGACGGCTTCTGGACACGGAGGACGACCTCGGCCCGGGCGTAGAGCTCGTCGGTCGCGACGACCGTCGCACCGGCTTCGGCGTACGCCTCGTCGGGGAGGAAGCAGCCGGCCCCGGCGCCGGCCTCGACGAGGATCTCGTGGCCGGCCGAGACGAGCCGACCGAGGGCTTCGGGCACGAGAGCGACGCGCCGTTCTCCGGGCGCGGTCTCCCGGGCCACACCGACCTTCATGGGCACCACCTGTGGGTCATTGCAGGGCGGGCGGGGGCAGCGCCCGCGACGTGGGGATACGGGCGAAGTCTACCCGGTCGGCGGCGGCTCGTGCGCGGTCGGCTGCGCGGTCGACGGCTCGCGCTGCGCCGGCCGGCTCCGGGAGCTTCACCTCGAGGACGAAGGGGAGGGCCGTCGCCCGCTCGACGAGCCAGCCGAGGAGCCGCTCGCCCTCGTCGCCCGTCGGGACCCGTTCGCCAGGCGGAGGTAGACCGGCGGTGCGTCGCCGATGACGAGGGTCGGGACCCGAAGCAGCGGAACGGAGAGCGGGCGGCCGCCCAGTCGGCCGCGATCCGGGCCCGGGCGGCGGCGACGGCGCCGGGGTCGGCGAAGCGGCTCGCCAGCCACCCCGGGCGCCAAGCCGACCGAGGTCGCGATCCGCTCCAGCACCTCCGGGTCGGCGATGTCGAGCCGCTCCTCGTGACGGGCGGCGAAGATCGCGAGCCGGAACCGCTCGACGATGCCCGGCTCCAGCGGCGGACCGCCGGCGCCCTCGGCGAAGGCGGTGGCGAGGAAGGCGGCGAGGGAGCGGCGGTCCGCCCGGCCCCGGTGGTGCTCGTAGTCGAGCGGCTGCTCCCAGATCCGCCACTCCGTCGCCTCCGGGTCGCGGTTCAGCTGCTCGAGCGAGAGGAACCGGTACTCGAGGTGACCCGCTCCGGGCCGAGCGCCGCCAACCAGCGGGCGGCGCGGTACGAGTACGGGCAGTGGTAGTCGACGTAGACGGTGACGCGGTGGGCCATGCCCCGATTCTCCGTCCTCGAACCGATCGGCCGACGCCGTGCCGGCCGTCACGAAGACGACCGGCGCTCGATCGGCGCCGGGTCCCGTGTCGGCGGCAGCCCGGCGCCCGCGGTGGTGGGTCGTCGGGGGCGGCCCTACTGCGGTGCCGTCCTCCGGCTCGGCGCCCCGGAGGGCCGTGTCGCTCCGAATCACCAAACCGGCCGCACGCGCCGCGGCGGCGGCCCTCGTTCCCGCCCTTCGGTGTTCGGTCGGCACCGAAGCGGCCAAACGGGCGCCTCCCCCGACGCCCGCGCCCCCGGTTTGGTGTTCCCTGGACACGGGGCTGGGGACGGCCCGCCGCCGGACCGGCCCGTCCCGGCTCACGACAGACGTTGGAACGCCGACGAGCCGTCGAAGCCCGCTGGCGGAATGTCGCCCGTCGGTGGATGATTGAGCGATGAACGATCGCCCTGCGCCCCGACCGGCCGACGGCCCGATCCGGGTCACCCGCCTCAACCACGCCGTCCTCTTCGTCCGCGACCTCGACCGCTCGGTCGACTTCTACCGCCGCGTCTTCGGTTTCGAGGAGATCGGCCGCGAGGCGGGGTGATGGCCTTCCTCCGCGCCGCCGGGTCGACGAACCACCACGACCTCGGCCTCCTCGCCGTCGGGCCGAACGCCCCCCGCCCGCCCCGCGGCGCCACCGGCCTCTACCACCTGGCCTGGGAGGTGCCGACCATCGAGGACCTCGCCGCGGCGGCCCGGGTCCTCGCCGCCGAGGACGCCCTCGTCGGCGCCTCCGACCACGGGGCGACGAAGTCGCTCTACGGCCGCGACCCCGACGGCAACGAGTTCGAGATCATGTGGATGCTCCCCCGGGAGGCCTGGGGTCCGTTCGCCAACCGGGGCGTCGTCCTCCCCCTCGACCTCGACGCCGAGCTCGCCCGGTGGCGGACGCACCGGGCCTGACGAGCGGTAGCGCCCGTCGCGCCGCCCGGACCGCCCCGACGGACGGCTCGTCGGTGGCTCCTCAACCGCCCGGTGTCGAGCCCACGGCGAGGACGAGGAGGGTGAGGATGGCGACGTGGGCGAGGGCGCCCCAGACGATGGAGCCCGTTCGCCAGGCGAGCCAGCCGTAGGCGAGACCGCCGAAGAAGGTCGACAGAAGCTCGAGCTCCGGTTTGCCGAGGTGGCCGAAGGCGAAGGGGATCGTCGCCACGACGACGCCGAGGGGCCCGATGGCCCGGAGGAGCGCGAAGAGGAAGAAGCCCCGGAAGAGGAATTCGGCGGCCGGGAGCTCGACGAGGTTCGTCACGAGCACGTCGGCCGGTGGGGCGACCATGGGTCGGTAGTAGGCCTGGAACCCCGGCAGGCCGGCGATGGCCACGACGATCGGCGTCATGACCCCGACCCCAGCGAGGGCGGCGGCGAAGACCGAACCGCCAGTCGCCGAGGCGGAGCCCGTACCGCTCGGGGCGATCCCGGAAGACGAGGAGGACGACGGCGAGCGGGACGAGGCCATCGAGGACGAGCCGGACGAGGGCCTGGTAGCGCATCGCCTCCGGCGCCCGTCCGAGGTCGAGGATCGGCCCGGGGAATGAAGACCCGGTTCCAGTCGAGGGCGACGACGGTGACGACGACGAGGGTGGCGACCGTCGCCCGGAGGGGGAGGGCGAGCCCGAGGAGGTCGACGGCCGCCCGGTCGCCCTCCGAGGCCGGGTACGGCGGGGCCGACGCGAGCCAGCGGCGGAGGCGGGCGAGCGGCGAGGAAGCGGCGACGCACCGGGCGGCCGACGGGTTCGAGGCCACCGAGCGAGGGTAGCAGCGGGACGGTCGCATTCGGCACTGGACCGGCGCGGCGCGATGGGGGAGAGTACCCGTGGGCGACCCGCGCCGGCGACGGGCAGCCGGCGGGGCGCGCCACCGCTGCGGGAGGTCGCAGAATGGAACGCCAGTTCGTCGTCCAGCTGCCGAACCGCCCGGGCGAGCTCGGCCACCTGGCCCGAGCCCTCGCCGCCCGGGGGATCGACATCGTCCACATCTCGTGTGCCGGGACCGGTCCCGTGGCCGGCGCCTTCCTGACGACCGACGATGCCGAGGCGACCCGGGCCGTTCTCCGCGGTCTCGGCTACGACTTCGTCGAGGGAGAGTCCGATCGTCGTCGACGTCGCGGATCGACCGGGCGGGCTCGCCGAGGTCGCCGAGCGGCTCGGGGCCGCCGGCGTCAACATCCTCGGCGCCCTGACCATCGGCCGCCGGCCCGGGCTCGCCGAGATGGCCTTCGTCGTCGACGACGTCGAGCGGGCGCGCACCGTCCTCGCCGCGACCGAGATCGCGCAGGGGTAGCGGCCCGGCAGCGCCGGCGGCCCGGCCGATCGTTCGGCGCGCCCTCGGCTGGCGGTCGAGCTACGGACCGACGAGGGCCAGGCAGGGATCCGCATCCCCGGGCAGGAGCGGTCGGACGGTCAGGCCAAAGCGGGTGGCGGGGTCGGCCGCCTCGACCCAGGGCGTCAGCTCGTTCGCCGCTTCGAGGACCGGCCGGAGGGTGGTGGCCGCAGTGCCCGTGACGAGCCCGCAGCGTCGGGTCGGATCTCCGCTCAGGGGCCGACCGAACTCGGCGAGGGTCGGCTCGATGGGCCACCTCGCCGGAGCCTGGACGAGACCGCCCTCCTCCGGCGGCGGCCCGACGAGGATGGCGTAGGCGGTCGGCGCGTAGGGCCGAGCCGGCCCGAGCTCGGACGCCAGCCAGCCCGGGAGGTCGGCCAGGCGAAGCCAGAAGTGGGCGAAGGCTTCGGGCGTCCCGGGCGCCGGGATGCAGCGGGCGGGCTCGTCGCCGCACCGAACGACCCGGCTCGGGTCACCGATGATCTCGTAGCGACGTCCGTCGGCGACGACCTCGAGGCGACCGGCAGCCTGCCCGGGGCGGAGGGTCCCACCCGTGAAGTCGCTCTGGCCCGTCAGGAGCCCCGCCTCTCGAAGGGCCCCGAGGAGGAGCTCGACTCCGGCCGGCGTGATCGTCCGCTCCTCGATGGGGGCAACGAGGGGCCCGGGGTAGCGGGCGACCATCGGTCCCGGCGTGAGGAGTCGCCCGTCGGCGGTGACGACGGCGAGCGGCAGCCACTCGAACTGCTCGATCGGCGGCAGGGCCTGGACGACGGTGGCCCGGAAGACGATATCCGCCGCGACGGGCGGGCTCGGGGGGCCGCTCGGGCCTGGGCTCGGCGTCGAGGCGCCGCCCGGCGCGCAACCGGCGAGCGCGGCAGCGAGGACGAGAGCGCCGAGGGCGGACCCCCGGTGACGGGCGCGGCTCGGTGGGAATGCCTGGCAACGGCGGAAGGGATGCATCGTCGAACCACCCACGTGAACCTCGTCCCTCGTCGGAGCGAGCCGGACGATGGACGCTCGGTCCGCCCGACGGGTTCCGACGGCCGGTGGGATCGGGATCCTCGGCGACGTCCGGCGAGCTGGAGGCGTGGGGGACCTTGGTACCCCGGGCCCTGACCCGCCCGGATGATGGCGCGCCCGCGCACCGCCGGCCACCATGGGCCCATGGTTCCCGACCCCGCTCCGGGAGCCGGCCCGGTCGCCTACGCGCGCCTCCGGGACGGCAACCTCCCGCCGCCCGAGTCGACGGCCCGCAAGCTCCTCATCCGCGGCGTCGCCCTCTTTGCCCTGGCGATCACGGCCGTCTACCTCGTCTGGCGGGCCACGAGCACGATCCACCTCGGCTTCTGGTGGGTCGCCATCCCGATGTTCGTCGTCGAGCTCCACAACGCCGTCGGGCTCGTCCTCTACACCATCGCCCTCTGGAGCGTCGATCCCGATCCGCCGGCGTCGACCGTGCCCGCCCACCGCTGGCGGGTCGCCGTCCTCATCCCGACCTACAACGAGCCGCCCGAGGTCCTCCTGCCGACCATCGCTGCCGCCGTCGCCCTCGAGCCGGAGCACGAGACCTGGGTCCTCGACGACGGCCGCCGGCCGGCGGTTCGGGCCCTCGCCGAGCAGCTCGGGGCCCGGTACCTGACGCGACCCGACAACCGCCACGCCAAGGCCGGCAACCTCAACCACGCCCTCGGCGTCATCGAGGCCGACATCATCGCCGTCCTCGACGCCGACCACGTGCCGACGGCCCGCTTCCTGACCGCGACGCTGCCGTACTTCGACGACCCGAAGGTCGCCTTCGTCCAGACCCCCCAGGACTTCTACAACCTCGATTCCTTCGAGCACCAGCGGCGCTGGAACGGCCAGATCTTCAACGAGGAGGCCGTCTTCTACCGGGTCATCGCCCCGGCCAAGAACCGCTGGTCGGCCCCCTTCTGGTGCGGGACCTGCGCCCTCGTCCGGGTCGAGGCGCTCCGATCGGTCGGCGGCGTGGCGACCGAGAGCGTCACCGAGGACATCCACACGACGATCCGGATGTATCGGGCCGGATGGACGGGCCGCTACCACAACGAAGTCCTCGCCCGCGGCCTCGCCCCGGAGGACGCCGAGGCCTACCTCCTCCAGCGGCACCGCTGGGCCCTCGGGGCGATGCAGGTCCTCCGCCTCGAGAACCCGCTCTTCCGGCCGGGACTCACCCTCGCCCAGCGGCTCGCCTTCGCGACGACCCTCTTCGGCTGGTTCGATTCGTGGCGAGCCCTCGCCTACATCGTCCTGCCGATGGTCGTCGTCCTGACCGGCGCCGTCCCGATCGCTGCCCCCGGCGAGATCTTCGGCCCCTTCTTCCTCGCCGTCCTCGGCTCCCAGTTCGTCGCCCTCCGCCTCCTCGCCCGAGGCCACTATCCGCCGATCCTGTCGATCCTCTTCGAGATCCTCCGGATGCCGGCGGTCCTGCCGGCCACCCTCGCCCTCTTCCGGCCGCGGGCCGCCCACCGCTTCAGCGTCACCCCGAAGGGCCGCCGGGAGCGCGCCCGCGGGCCGGTGCCCCGCCTCCTCTCGGTGCTCGCCGCGGCGAGCTCCTTCGCCCTCGTCTGGTTCACGGCCAGCCTCTTCGGCCTCGGGCCGATCCACTACGCGGTGCCCTGGGCGGCCATCGGTGCCGCCTTCTTCCTGGCAGCGAACCTCGGCTTCCTCCTCGCCGCCATCGGCCGCATCCGAGCGGCTCGCTTCTCGGGCAATCGGCGGGCCAGCGCCCGGATCGAGACGGTCGTGCCGGCCGTCTTCGAGGGCCGACGAGGCTGGGTCGCCGACCTGTCCGTCAGCGGGGCCCGGATCGTCCTCCCGGCCTCCGAGCTGGAAGGAGGGGACGGCGCGGTGGCGTCGGGCGATGACACCGGGAGCCTCCGCCTCGAGACCCCGGGAACGAGGGAGGGGATCGAGCTTTCGGTGGCCGTGCGACGCAGGGTCGCTCGCCCCGACGGCTCCCTCGAGCTCGGCCTCGCCTTCGAGCCGGGGCAGCTCGAGGCGATCGCCCGTCTCGCCGTCACCGTCTTCCACGCCCTTGTCCCGGTGGAGGAGCGGCGCGAGGAGCGGCGCCTGGAGCCGCGGGCTCTCGTCTGGCGAGGCGGCCCCGCCACCGGCGTCGAGCAGCAGGCAGCGGGCGGAACGGGCGACGGGAGGAGGGAGGATCTGACCCCCGAGGCCGCCTGACGGCGCTCTGTCCGGACTCCGGCCCGCCGGACGGCGGGGAGCCGACCCTGTAACCCTGACGCCCCGTCGTCCGTCATATCGTCGGTGCGCCAAGCCGACGCACGCCTCGAGGATCGACCATGGCGCCCGTCCGGGCAGCGCTCCTCTCCTTCGTCGTCCCGGGTTTCGGCCAGTGGGCGGTCGGTCGCTGGCTTCGGGGGCTCCTCTTCGTCCTTCCGCACCTCGGCCTCGTTGCCCTCGTCGGTCTGGCGGTGGCCGTCCCGAGAGCGGAGCTCCTCGGAGCGCTTGTTCGATCCGAGACGATCGTCGCCCTCCTCGTCCTCGACGCCCTCCTCTTCTTCCAGCGCCTCGTCGCCGTCGTCGACGCCTACCTGGCCGCCGGCGGCCGGCGCTCGGCGTCCTCGAGGATCGTCCGCGCGACGTCCCTCACCGCCCTCACCGTCCTCGTCGCGATCTCCGGGCTCGTCCACGGGGCCCTCGGCTATCTCGGGTTGCGGGCCTACGGCACCCTCGACGCGGTCTTCGTCGGCGATGCCGGCTGGCAGGTGCCCGAGTACCCACCGTCCGCGCCGCCCTCGTCTTCCCCGTCGCCGTCGCCCTCGCCGAGCCCCCGGCCCTCCGCCGGCCCCTCGCCGCTCGCCCTTCGCTTTCCCCGAGCGGATCGCCTTCCCCGGTCGCATCCCCTTCGCCTTCGCCCTCGCCGTCGCCGAGTCCCGTTCCCGGCTGGGCCGCCGACGGCCGTCTCGACCTCCTCCTCATCGGCTCCGACGCCGGACCGGACCGCTGGAGCCTGCGAACGGACACCCTCATCGTCCTGTCCGTCGACGTCGCCACCGGCCACGCCGCCCTCTTCGGCATCCCTCGGAATCTCATCGGCGTGCCCCTCCCGGCGGAGAGTGCCGCTGCCTTCCCGGACGGCCGCTTCCCGGGCCTCCTGAATGCCCTCTACGTCTACGCCATGGGTCACCCCCGAGCCTTCCCCGGTGGCGAGTCGCGAGGCTTCCGGGCGGTCGCCGGGGCCGTCCAGGAGCTCGTTGGCGTTCGCCTCGACGGGGCCGTCGTCGTCAACCTGGCCGGCTTCGTCCAGCTCGTCGACGCCGTCGGCGGCCTCTGGATCCAGGTTCCGGAGCGCCTCTACGACGCCTCCTACCCCCTCGAGGACGGGAGCGGTCACATCGTCGTCGACATCCGGCCGGGCTGTCGCCACCTCGACGGGCGGATGGCCCTCGCCTATGCCCGCTCCCGCCACCAGGACTCCGACTACGGTCGGATGGCCCGCCAGCAGGCAGTCCTCGTCGCCCTCCGGCGTCAGCTCGACCCGGTGTCGCTCCTCCCCCGGCTGCCCGAGCTGCTCGACATCGCCGGCCGGAACCTCTGGACGACCCTCGATCGGGACGACGTGGCGGGGCTGGCCGAGCTCGCCGGTCGGGTGGACGCGTCGGCCGTCAAGCGGGTCCTCTTCGTGCCGCCGGCCTACCCCTCGCACCTCGACGACCGGGCGATCGCGCGGATCCGGGCCGTCGTTCGGGGCGTGTTCGAGCGCGGCGACTGGCCGGCCCCGGAGGACGTGCCGTCGGGGCCCGCCTGTCCGCGCTCGCCGTAGGGGTGACGGGACCCTCGGCAGGCGCTCGCCCCGGTCGCCTGCGCGGCTCGCCCGGGCGCTTCTGCCTCCCTCCGCCGCCGCCGAACCGGTATCGTGGGACCATGAAGGGCGATCGCGTCGAGGTCGTCGTCGACACCGGCCACGGTACCCAGACCTTCGAGATCGTCGCCACCCGGGCAGGGCGGCGGATCGAGATCACGAGCGCCCGCGGCGTCATCGAGGTGAGCGAGGTGACCCGGAGCGGGACGCCGATCCGGACCGGCCGCTTCATGGCGAACCGGGTCGTCGCCCTCGTCGAGCACCCCGCCCAGGAGGCCGCCGAAGCCGGCGTCGAGGTGGAGACGCGGCGTCGCCTCGGGGCAGGCGGGCGGCGGGCCCGAGGCACCCCGGTCGCCCAGCTCCCCCTCCTCGGCGACGAGGCGGCCGGATCGTAGGTCGACCCCCGTGGCGGCGCCGCTCGTCCTCGACCGCTCCGCCATCCTCGCCTTCCGGCGCCGCGTCCAGGCCCTGGACGACCGCCTCCCGCCGGGGCCGGCCTCGCTCCGGCAGGCCGCCTGGGTCGGCCTTCAGGACAGCATGCCCCGAGCCGCCGTCCTCTCGATCCACGCCCGGGTGGCCGACACGCCGCCGGACGTCCTCGACGACCCGACCCTCGTCCAGACCTGGGGACCCCGGTACTCGACATACGTCGTCGCCGCCGAGGATCGTGCCGTCTTCACCCTCGGTCGACTGCCCGAGGCGGGACCCCGCCGCCGGCTGGCCGAGGACCTCGCGGCACGCCTCGCCGCGGTCGTCGGCGACGGCTGGATGGACGAGGCGGCGGCGGCGCGGGCCATCGGCGAGCCGCCGTTCCGGATCCGCTACGCGACGCTGACCGGAACGATCGTGATCCGCTGGGACGGTGCCCGCCGCCCGCCGATCCGGTCGGTCCCGCGGCCCGAGATCGACCCGGCCGAGGCGCGCCGGGAGCTCGCCCGCCGCTACCTTCGCGGCTTCGGCCCGGGACCGCCGGAGCGCTTCGCCCGCTGGGCCGGGATCGATCCCGCGGCGGCTCGGCGGACGTTCGCCGAGCTCGCCCCGACCCTCGTCCCGGTGCGGACGCCGATCGGCGACGCCTGGCTCCTGGCCGAGGACGAGCCGCTCGCCCTCGCCGCGCCGCCGCGATCCGCCGGCCCTCGCCCGGCTCCTCCCGAGCGGCGACGCCTACACGCTCCACCACGACCCGGCCGAACGGGCGCTCCTCGTCCCCGACGACGGACAGCGGCGGGCCCTCTGGACGTCGCGGGTCTGGCCCGGTGCGGTCCTCGTCCGAGGCGAGATCGTCGGAACATGGCGCCGGGCCGGCCCTCGAGTGACCGTCCACCCGTGGCGTCGCCTTTCGCTCGGCGAGCGGGCGGCCATCGAGGCCGAGGCGGCGGCCTTTCCGCTCCCCGAGCGGCGAGCCATCGGCGTCGAGTGGGTCGACGGCTGACCGAGCTCACGCCTCGGGCTCGACGGGCTCGGCACCCGGGATGAGGTCCGGGATGCTCCGGAGGAGCCGAACGAGCTCGTCCGGGAAGCGGTTCGACGGCCCCGCGGTGCCGAAGCGCGGCGATCCGCCGGCGCGGCAGCGTCGCCCCGCGGAGTTCGACTCCGGACGAGGGTCCCCTCGGCGACGGCGTCGGCGACCGCGGTCGAGGGGAGGACGGCGACCCCGAGCCCCCGGATCGTCATCCGCTTCGCCGTCTCGACGTTGTCGACCTCCATCGTCCCCCGCGGCACGACTCCCGCGCCGCGGAGGAGGCCCTGCGTCGAGGCATGCTCGCTCGATCCTCGATCGAAGAGGATGAGGACGCTCTCGGCGAGGCGCTCGACCTCGATCCGGCCCTCGTAGGCGAAGGGATGGTCGGGTCGCACGACGAGGACGAGCGGCTCGGCATAGAGCGGCTCGACGACGAGGCGCGGGTCGGCGAGCTCCCGAACGAGCCCGAGATCGACCTCTCCGTCGGCGACGAGGGCAGCGATCTCCTCGGAGTGGCCGGTCCGGACGAGGGTTCGGAGGGCCGGTCGGAGGTGGCGGAGGCGGGCGACGAGCTCGGGGAGGACGTACGTCGCAACGGCCGGCGCCGCCCCGACGACGAGCTCCTCCGTCGTTCCCTGGGCGGCATCCCGGGCGTGCCCGATCCCCGCCTCCACCGAGGCGAGGGCCCGCTCGGCGTAGGGGAGGAGGGCGCGGCCGGCCACGGTCAGTGCCATGCCGTTCCGACGGCGCTCGAAAAGGGGGTGCCCGACCAGCGCCTCGAGGCCGGCGATCCGCCCCGAAAGTGCCGGTTGGCTGACGTGGAGGACCCCCGCGGCGGCCCGAACGCTCGCCCGCCGGGCGACCTCCACGAACGCCTCGAGCTGTTCGAAAAGCACGATCGAGTCCTCCTGGGGATGGTGATCGGCCGGTCCGATCACGATGATCGGCAAATTCTATTGGACAAGTAGGGTTTCGCGCCCGTATCCTCGCGCCCATGCCGGGCTCCCCCCGAAGGCCGACCGTCGCGCACCGCCTCCGCCGACCCGCCATGCCGGGCCGATGCTTCTGTCGCCGGCGAGGGGCGACCGCCGCGCGCGCCGTCGGAGTGCTCGGCTAGCTCGTCGGCCCCTCGCCGCGTCGACCCCGCCCGCCCTCGGCCGCACGCCGTCGCGTTGCGCGCCGGCGGGCAGGACACCCTCCCGTCCCGACCCATCGAATGGAGCTGCCCCGTGTCTCTCTATCTCGTCGAGTTCCCGCTCCCCCGCACCATCGAGACCGCCGTCGACCCGACCGCCGGCGCCGAGCTCGCCCGCCTCGGCGACGCCATCGCCGAGGCCGCCAGGGCGGCGACGGGCGAGCTCGTCGAGCTCCAGGTCGGTCTCGACGCGGGCCGCCTCTACGCCATCGTCGAGGCCTCCGCCGCCGAGCCGCTGGCGGCCGCCCTTCGTTCGGCCGGCCTGACCCCCTACGGCGTCGTCGAGGTCCGCCTCGTCGGCCCGACCCTCGACGAGGTGAAGGCGGCCCGGGGCGAGGCGGGGTACCTCGTCGAGTGGGACCTGCCGAGCGGGCTGACGATGGAGGCGTACCTCGAGCGGAAGCGGGCGAACGCGCCCCGCTACGCCGAGGTCCCCGAGACGACGTTCTTGCGGACGTACGTCTGCGTCGACATGTCGAAGTGCCTCTGCTTCTATCGCGCGCCCGACGAGGCGGCGGTCCGGCGCGCTCGGGAGGCCGTGCGGACGCCCGTCGATCGGCTGACCCGGATCGCCGAGGTGAAACCCCATGCGCGCGTCTGATCCTGTCGGCGTCGCCGACCCGGTCGCGACCGCGTCGGTCCGGGTCGCCGCGAGCCCCGAGGGTCGCCCGACCAGCCCGGCCGCCGACCTCCCGGCCGACCTCGCCGTCGCCATCGATGCCTTCTTCGGCCCCCGTGCCGCCGACGTCGACGCCGGGCGTGCCTCCGTCCGCGAGGGGATCGTCGAGCTCGCCCGGCTCGGGGCCTTCGCGGCTGACCTGCCGACCGTCGTCGCCGTCGTGGCCCGGGTCGCCCGCCACGATCTCGCCTCGGCCTTCTCGGCCTGGGCCCATCGGATGGCCATCGAGTACCTGGCGGCAGCTCCGGAGTCCGAGGCGGCCTCGTGCTGGGGCGCCGACCTCCGGGCCGGGCGTCGTCTCGGCGCGACCGCGATGGCCGCCGGGACGGCCCACGTCCTCGCCGGAAGCCCGCTGCCGGTGGCCGCCGAACGCTCGAACGGCCGCCTCGTCCTCCGGGGCCGCGTTCCCTGGGCCTCGAACCTCCTGCCGCCCTTCGTCGTCGTCACCGCCGCCGTTTCTGACGCGACCGGTGGGGCGATCGTCGTGGCCCTCACCGACGACGCTCCCGGCCTCCGGATCGAGCCCTACCCTGACCTCCTCGCCCTCGGCGCGACGGGGAGCTCGTCGATCGTCCTCGACGGCGTGCCGATCGGCGAGGGCGACGTCCTCGCCCGCGACCTTGGAGCCTTCGTCGAGCGGATCCTCCCGCCGTTCCTCCTCGTCCAGTCGGCCTTCTGCCTCGGCCTCGCCGACCGGGCCCTGGACGAGGCGGCGGCCCACCTCGGTCCCTTCGGGGACCCGCTCCGCCCCGAGCTCGAGGCGGCGGAGGCCGAGCGGGAGCGGCTGGCGGCCGAGCTCGCCGGGCTCGCCCACCGGGCATCGAACGAGGGACACGGCATCGCCCGGCGCGACCTCCTCGCCCTCCGGCTCGCCGTCGCCCGCCTCGCCGGCGACGCCGTCCGCCTCGAGCTCGCCGCCGTCGGCGGCCGGGCCTTCGTCCGCGGCCACCCGACCGAACGTCGGCTCCGCGAAGCCGCCTTCCTCCCGATCCAGTCGCCGACCGAGGTCCTCCTCCGATGGCTCCTGGCGCGAGCGGCGTGACGGAGGCCGGTCCGGCGGCCGCCACGGCGGCGGTCGTCCCGGCCCTCCGGCTCGTCGGCGGGACGAAGTCGTACGATCGCGGCCACCGCCGGATCCCGGTCTTCGCCGACGTCGATCTCGAGCTCCGGCTGGGCGAGATCGTCGCCCTCCTCGGTCCCTCCGGCTCGGGCAAGTCGACGCTCCTGCGGACCCTGGCCGGCCTCGAGCCCCTCGACCGGGGGTCGATCGCCGTCGACCATGCCGGGCGAGGCGCCCACCTCGTCGGCATCGCCTTCCAGGAACCGAGCCTCCTGCCCTGGCTCACCGTCGCCGAGAACGTCGCCCTCGGCCTCCGCTTCGGGGCGAACCGGCGGATCGCGCCCGGGCGGGACGCCGGCACCGTGGCGGCGCTCCTCGAGGAGCTCGGCCTCGCCGATCTCGCCGACGCGCGGCCGTCCCAGCTCTCCGGCGGTCAGGCCCAGCGGGTGAACGTCGCCCGGGTCGTCCTCACGGGGCGCCCGATCCTCCTCCTCGACGAGCCGTTCGCCGCCCTCGACCCGGCAACCCGGGCCGACCTCCAGGGCTGGCTCGCCCGGCTCGTCCGCGCCCACGGCCTGGCGACCCTTCTCGTCACCCACGACGTCGACGAGGCGATCGCCCTCGGCGACCGGATCGTCCTCCTCGCCGGGCGGCCGGGCCGGATCCGGCACCGCTGGATCGTCGGGAACCGCGCTGCCGCCGGCACGCTCCGGCGCGAGATCCTCGCCGCCTACCGGGCCGACGACCCGAGCGCCGCCGCCGGGCCGGTGGCCGCCGCTCCGGTGACCGCCGTCGCCCCCGCGTCCCTCGACTCCAGCTCGTAGAGGAGCCATCGATGCCTGCGTCCCCAGAGTTCCGACGCCCGCCCGCCAACCTGTCGCGTCGCGAGGTCCTCCGTCTCGGCGCCGCGGCGGCCCTCCTCGGCCTCGGCGGTCCGGCGGTCCTCGCCGCCTGCGCCTCCCCGGCCGGTTCCGGGGCACCATCCACCTCCGCCGCGGCGGGCGGCGCCTCGCCGTCGTCCCTCGGACCCCTCGCCGACGGCCGGGTCCGGATCGGCTACCTCCCGATCACCGACGCCGCCCCGCTCCTCCTCGCCCACGCCCGCGGCCTCTACGCCGAGGAAGGCCTGACCGTCGAGCGGCCGACCCTCTTCCGCGGCTGGTCGCAGATCGCCGAGGCCTTCCAAGCGGGCCAGGTCGACGTCGTCCACCTCTTGATGCCGATGACCGTCTGGCTCCGCTTCGGGAGCCGGATCCCTCTGAAGGTCGTCGCCTGGGACCACACCGGCGGCTCCGCGCTCACCGTCGCGAAGACCGTCGAGCGGCTCGACGACCTCGCCGGTGCGACCGTCGCCGTTCCCTTCTGGTACTCGATCCACAACGTCGTCCTCCAGCTCCTCCTCCGAGACGCCGGCCTGACCGCCGTCACCACCGGTGAAGCGTCGGCCGCCGAGCGGACCGTCAAGCTCGTCGTCATGGCCCCGCCGGACATGCCGCCGGCCCTCGCCAACGGCTCGATCGCCGGCTTCATCGTCGCCGACCCCTTCAACGCCGTGGCCGAGGTGAACGGGGTCGGCCGGATCCTCCGCTTCACCGGCGACGTCTGGCTCGACCACGCCTGCTGCGTCGTGACGGTCGGTGAAGATGCGATCGCGGCCGCGCCCGACGTCGTCGAGCGGGTCGTCGCCGCCGTCGCCCGGGCTCAGCTCTGGGCGCGGGACAACCGGGCCGAGGCGGCTCGGCTCCTCTCGGCCGACGGCGACAACTATCTCCCCCAGCCGCGGGCGGCGATCGAGCGGGCCCTCACCCACTACGACCTCGCCGAGTACGGCCCGGCCGGGGCGATCCACCACGCCGACTGGCAGACGGGCCGGATCGGCTTCCAGCCCTTCCCGTTCCCCTCGTACACCGAGACCCTCGTCCGGTTGCTCGGCGAGACCCTCGTCGAGGGTGACCGAAGCTTCCTCGACGGCCTCGATCCGGCGACGGCTCACGGCGACCTCGTCGACGACCGCTTCGTCCGGACCGCCATCGAGCGCCTCGGCGGGCCGGCCGCCTTCGGGCTGCCTCCCGAGCTGACCCGCCGCGAGGTCATCGAGCCGTGAGCGGCGCCTTCGAGACCGTCGGGGGTCTGGTCGGGCGATCGGTCCGGTCCCGGGCACGCCCCCGACCGGCGGTCGGACGGTGACCCGCCGGCGCTCAGCCGATCGATCCGAGGGGTCGTCGTCCGCGCTGCCCCTGCCCTCGGCGGCCTCGTCGTCGCCGGGCTCCTCTGGTGGGCGGCGATCGAGCTCCTCGCCGGCGAGGGGAGCCTCCTCGCCCGCTTCGGCCCCCTCGACGCCGCCGCGACGCTCCTGCGGCTCGCGGTCGACGGAACGCTCACGGCTCACGCCCTCGCCAGCCTCCGGCGGATCGGGGCCGGGCTCGCCATCGCCGCGGCGGTCGGGATCCCCCTCGGTCTCCTCCTCGGTGCAAGCCGCTGGGCGGGGGCGGCCGCCGGCCCGGTGGTCGGCCTCGTCCGGATGATCTCGCCGCTCTCTTGGACGCCGATCGCGATCATCGTCTTCGGGGTGGGGGACGCCCCGGTCGTCTTCCTTGTCGCCGTCGGAGCCGTCTGGCCGATCGTCCTGAACACGGCCGCCGGGGTCGCCCACCTCGATCCGGCCTGGCTCCGGGTCGCCCGGAGCCTCGGGGCGACCCGCTGGGAGACGCTCCGTCACGTCGTCTGGCCCGGGATCCGACCGAACGTCCTGACCGGCCTCCGGCTGGCGACCGGGCTCGCCTGGGTCGTCCTCGTCCCGGCCGAGATGCTCGGGGTCGACTCGGGGCTCGGCTACCGGATCCTCGACGCTCGCGATCGCTTCGCCTACGACGAGCTCGTGGCGACGATCCTCGTCATCGGAATCCTCGGCCTCGGGCTCGATCTCCTCGCCCGGCGGGTCTTCGCGGAGCGGCGCCGTGGCTGAGGTCGAGGTGGCCGTGGGGGAGGTGGCCCTCGCACCCGGCCCCAAGCCAGGGCTCGACCGGCGGCGCTACTTCGACATCATGGGCGCGGCGCCGACCGCGGTCACCATCGTCACGACCCTCGACGAGGCGGAGCGGGACGAGCCGGACGGGTCGGACGACGGCCCGGGTCGCGGCCGACCCGGTCGTCCCGTCGGCTTGACGGTCAGCGCCGTCACGAGCATCTCGGCGGAGCCGCCGATCCTCGCCGTCTGCCTCGACGTCCGGAGCCGGACCCTGCCGGTCGTCCTCCGAGCCGGCCGCTTCGCCGTGAACTTCCTCCGGGGCGATCGGGCCGCCCTCGCCGAGCGCTTCGCGTCGCCGGTCGCCGACCGCTTTGCCGGCGTCACGTGGCGTCCGGGGACCCTCGGCGCGCCGATCCTCGTCGACGATGCCCTCGCCCACGCCGAGTGCCGCCTCGAGGGCACGATCGCAGTCGGCGACCACGTCGTCGTCCTCGGGCTCGTCGTCGCCGGGGCGCCGCCGCCCCCCGGCTCGCGGCCGCTCATGTATTTCCGGCACGGCTTTAGCGCCTGGGCGGGACCGGTGGAGGACCGCCGGGCGGGTGAGGGGACCGAGGCGGCGGCACGGGACCGCGAGGCGGGCACGACCGGGGGTGGTCTCGCGTAAGGCGCCCCCGGCGCCTCGGCGCCCGGCCCCGAGCCGGCGAGGCCTCGAGTCCTTGCCGACCATCGCCGTCTTCACCCCACCCCGCTTCGTAGAATCGGTGGGACCGCCGGGGGTCGGCGCCGGCCCAGGCCGGCGTCTGCGTCGCCGTTCGCCCGTCGCCCGCCCGTCCCCGGTGGCATCGGATTTCCCCGCCTTCGGGGATCGCTCTACGGGGAGGTGCACCGTCGATGCGAGTCCTCAAGCTCCTCGCCCTCGGCACCGGCGGGATCGTCGTCGTTGGCGCCGTCGTCGTGGGGGTCTTCCTCGCCCGTGGCTCCGCCACCCTCGAGGTGACGAACGTGGATTGCGGCGCCATCGCGGTACCGCAGGACGTCGTCACGGACCTGGCTCGCCAGCTCCCGGTCCTCGAGCTGCCGAGCGGGCCGATCGAGCCCGGCACGACGGTGTCGGTCCGCGTTCCGTCCGGAACGTACGAGATCGAGCTGACCCCGGAACGGGTCCGCGTCCACTGGCTCGCGGTGACGCTCGACCAGCCGCTGCCGGAACCGGCCCGCTCGGTCGTCTTCCAGGGCCGGCAGCTCGTGGGGGCCGGCGTCGTCCGGTTCGACCTCGAAGGGGGCGCCGTCTACCCGCTCCGACTCAGCTGCGGCACCTGACGGTCGGTCGTCGTGCGAGGCCGTCCCGGGCTCCCCTTCGGTAAGGGGCCGAGACCGTTCCCAGGTACGCGGCAGCACTGAAGGCCTCGACCACCGGCTCCGTCGCGGGGAGTGCGGGCGCTGGAGGCCCCAGGATGCACAAGCGGGGCGACGAGGCGCTGGCTCGCCTTCTCGGCCTGGCCCAGGGAACCTGGACGAGGTCCCGGTAGCGCACCCGGCGATCGGCGGCGCGCTGCCGCCAGCCCACATGGCCCGGACGCGCCAGGAGTCGGCCGGTCGAACCGATGCCGAACGTGGTCACGGTCGGGGAGCGGCGGCCGGCGCCATCGACTCCGGGGCTCCGTCAGCCGCCCAAGACCGCGCCCGCCCCCGCGCCGAGCCCCACGACGACGACGGCCGGCGGGACGACTCGTCCCGCCGGCCACGAGCCGCTCGACGATCGCGCGACCAATTCCTCCCGCCGCGCCACTGACGAAGACAAGAACAACAGCCATGGGTATGGACCTCATGCCGTGGGTGCGGGCGCGAACTTGATGCAACTCGGCGTGGGAACAGGACAACTTGAAAGAGCATCGTCGAGCCCTCCGTCGTTTCGGATCGGAAACACCACGACCGTGTCGGAGTCCTGGTTGGCGACGAGGAGGTGCCGCCCCGTCGGGTCGATGGCGAAGTTGCGCGGCGTTCTGCCGCCAGTGGGGAACTGTCCAAGACGCTCCAGGTGCCCGGTTGCGGGCTCCACCCGGAACGCGGTAATCGAATCGTGGCCGCGGTTCGACCCATAGACGAACCGTCCGTTCGGATGTACGTGAACGTCGGCGCAGTGGCTCTCACCTTCGAAGTCCGACGGAAGCATGGGGTAGCTTCCGATGACTTCCAGCGATCCAGTGGCGCGGTCGAACGACAAGGCGGTCATCGTCGAGGAGAGTTCGCTGATCACATAGGCGTATCTCCCTGAGGGGTGGAACGTTAGATGGCGCGGCCCGGAGCCCGGCGGTAGGCGAAGCGTTGATCGTTCCTGGAGGGACGGCTTGGCAAGATCGAGGGTGTAACCAATGACGGCATCTGCACCAAGGTCGGTCGAGAAGGCCAAGGACTCTCCAGGGGCCACCACAATGCAGTGTGCGTGGGGGCCCTCCTGCCGGCCGGCAACCGGACCCGATCCTTGCTGTTGAATTACGCTCGTGGCCTCGGCCAACCGGCCGTCCGGGCGTGCAGGGAACGCTGCGACTGTTCCCGACAGGTAGTTCGCCACCAAGGCCACCCGGCCCCGGGAGTCCATGGTGATGTAGCAAGCCACAGCACCCCCGGACGCCTGGAGGCCGAGAAAGGTGAGATGACCGCTGCGCTCATCTCTCGCATACGAGCTAACGAGGCCTGTGTCCCAACCAAGGACCTCCCAGACCGCATGGACCGCAGCGCCCCCTGGGGCTACGCACAGATACGAGGGGTTCTCAATTCCCCTCACTGTCTGGGTCAGTCGAAGCGCGCCAGTGTCGGTGTCGAATTCACCGACATAGAGCCCCTCGCCCTTGGCATTGGCGGGGTACGGTGCCGGCCTCGTGTACGTGCCGATGTACACGTGGTATTTCATGCGTTCACTCCTTTCGTTCACGCCTCTCTCACTCCAGCTCGCGGGTGCGCTTTTGCCGCCCATCGACGAAGGCCTCGGTGACTACTAGTCGGGTTTCGCTTCCGGTCGTCCACACCGCGTCGATCTCGGCGGGGTTCGTGGCGAGTGTCTGAAGGAGGACGTCCTTGGTCGTGGTTGGCGTCGAATCGCCGTTCACCGGCCCGATCGTCTCAAGCCCTGGGCACGAAGCCTGGTGGGCGGCGTCTCGCCCTGCCCATTCCTGGCCGACAATCGGGTGACCGGCGATCCCATCGACCGCGACGAACCGCCCTTGGGGCGCACGATCGCAGATGCCCCTCATCATGTCGTAGCCCCATCGATCGGCTTGTCGAGCTTCGCCTCCTCGAGCGTCTGGCGCCGGTGACCGAGGACCCGCGCCGGACGCGGCACCGAAGCTACCGGATCGCCGACAACTTCCTCGCCTTCTGGCTCGGCGTCGTCGCGCCGCACCTCGCCGAGATCGAACGCGGCCTCGGGGAGGGGATCGTCGACGTCATCCTCGACGGCCTGGACGACTTCCTCGGCCCCCGCTTCGAGGACGCCTTTCGGGCGCACCTCCGCCGCCTCGGCGAGACCGGCGCCCTCGGACCGGAAATCGTCGCCGTCGGTCCGTTCTGGACGGTCGGCAGCGAGCCGGTCGAGATCGACGCCGTCGTCCTTGCCGGTGGCCGCCGGGAGGTGACGTGGGTGGGCGAGGCGAGGTGGGCGCGCCGGGTCGATGCGGGGCCGATCATCGCCGCGCTGCGCCGGAAGGCGGCAGTGCTGTCGCGCGCTCGCCCCGGTCTCCGGGTCGCCGTCGCCGCCCGGGAGGCGGTCTCTGGACCGGTCGACCTGGCCGTCACCGCCGCCGACATCTTCGCCCCGGATGGCTGACGACGGCGCCCGCGCCTGCGGTAAGGTTGGGACCGACGCCCGGCGCGCGCTCCGACCCGCCGCGCCGGCCTACCGGAGAGGCCAACCGACAGGGCCAACGGAGAACCGCCGCCGATGCCGAGCCGCCCCCGCACCCACTTCGGCCCCGACGAAGAAGACGCCTTCTTCGCCGCCCGCGACGCCCTCGTCGCCGAGTACGAGGCCGCCGCCAAGCGCCGCCCGGCCCTCCACCCCGACGCCGATCCCTTCGTCGCGACCGTCATGCTCGACTACACGTGGGGCTACCGCGACGGGCAGATCGCGGCCTGGACCGTCGCCGACCTCGAGGATCTTCTCCTCGAGCACTACCCCCGCAAGGTCCTCCTCCCCGACGAAGCGATCCTCCGGGTCGTCCCGGCGGCGCTCGACTTCCTCACGTACCTCCGCGACCGCGGCCTCCTCAGTGGCGACCCCCTGCCCGAGCTCGCCGCCCGCCTCCAGGAGCTCCTGCCCGACTTCGCCGCGGCGATGGTCGACCGAAGCCGCTTCGGCATGGCGA
Organism: Chloroflexota bacterium; assembly: GCA_026004015.1. Lineage (GTDB taxonomy): Bacteria > Chloroflexota > Limnocylindria > Limnocylindrales > CSP1-4 > BPIH01. The sequence continues at coordinate 84,834 of BPIH01000006.1, forward strand.
AGACGATCGGGAGCCTCATGCGCGCCGACGGCGTCGACGTCACGGAAAAGGGTGCCGTTCAGGACTGGCTCGCGGCCTTCAACGCGAGGCCCAGGGAGGAGCGGGACGCCCTCCTCGGCGAAGAGGAGGACGACGCCCTGTCCGAGCCCCTCGTCCTGCCCGCCGTCGAGCTCCCGAGCCGGGCCGAGCTCGAAGCCGCCGCCCGCGATGCGGCCCCCGTCGCCCGCCTCGCCGCCTTCACCCGCTACGTCGGCGAGCGGGAAGCGGCTGACCGCCAAGGGCAACCTCACCGTCGCCGACGCCCGGGCCCTCGTCCCGCTCCTCGGGACCCGAGACTTCGTCGACCCGGTGATCGGAGGCCGGCAGTTCCAGACCCGGAGCGCGGCCGATCTTCCCGGGCTCGGCCTCGGTCTTCCGCTGGGCCCGGGCGGCCGGCTTCGTCAAGGTCCGATCGGGGCGCGTCTCGGCGACCGCGCGGGGCCGTCGGCTCGGCCAGGACCCCCTCGAGGACTGGGGCGCCGCCTTCGAGGGCTACTTCCGGGCCGACCCGCTCGGCATCCGCTCGGCCGGCTTCACCCCCTTCTGGGATCCGCTCCTCGCCGAGCTCATCGACCAGCTACCGCTGCTCCTCTACGTCAGCAGCGAGCCCGTCGAGGTCGGGCACCTCGCAGACGACGTCTGGTTCTCCATCGAGGAAGGCTATGACCTCGACGTCCTCGGGCTCGATCGGGAGGCCCTGCGGAGCGAGCATCGACCGCTACGTGCACGAGCTCGTCATCGCCCCGTTCGTCGAGCTCGGCGCCGCCCGGATCGAGGACGGCCGGGTCGCGCTCACCGAGCTCGGCCGCTGGGGGGCGAACCGGGTCCTCCGGCGGCGCGGCCACCTCGCCCCGATCGTCGGCGAGCACGCCCTCGCCCCGGTCGACGAGCTTCTCCGGGCCTGCGCCGAGCTCCTCCGCGCCGACGCCGAGCGGGAGCTGCGGACCTGGATCGAGCGGCACCCCTGGACGGCCGCCCGCGACCTCGCGCGAGGCAGTCCGCTCGACCCCCTTCACGGCGCTCGCCATGCGGGGCCTGGAGCTCGTCGGCCGGGCCGCCGAGCCCGAGGTGCGGGCTCTCCTCGACGACGCCGATCCGACCGTCGCCGCGTACGCCCGGATCTGGCTCGTCGATCAGGACCTGGAGCCGCCGGAGTCGATCCCGCCCGAGGTCCTCATGGCGACCCTCGTCGACCAGCTCGGTCGTCACCTCGATGCCGCCGGGCCGCTGGCGACGGCCGCCGAGATCGCGGCGATGGACCCCGACGAGGCGGGTCAGCTCCGCCTCGTCGATGGGCTCGGATCGGCGAGTCACCCGCGGGTCGGAGAGCTCCTCGACGTCATCGCCCGCTACCACCCGTTGGCACGGGTCCGCGAGGCTGCGGGCCGGCGGGCGGCGAAGGCTCGGCAGGGGCGGGGGCCGGCGCTCCACTGACCGCGCCGGTGCCGGCCGCCGGGCCGAGCCCGATCGGCTGGCAGGGTCGGCCGCCGGGCCGAGCCCCATCGGCGGAGTCAGGCCGCTGAGGCCCCGTCACCAGCGCCCATCGCCCGCTGGGCTCGTCGTGACGGGCGGCGAGGTCGCCCGTCCCGGACGATAAACCGCCATCGAGACGCCCCGGCGCTTCGCCTCCGCTCGGAGGCGCGCCATCTGTGCGCCGGTCAGCGAGATCTGGGTCCGGATCACGGCCGGCATGGTATGGGGACCGCTCCGGACCGTCAGAGGAAGACGATCCGGTCGCGGAGCCCGTCCTCGGCCTGGTGCGCCCGGAGGAGCGCATCGAGCCGTCGGACGAGCTCGCCGAGGCCGTGGACCGGCACCGTGCGAGGGTGGACGAGGACGATCCCGAGGTGGGTTCGCCCCGCCTCCGCCCGCTCGCGCGAGATCGGGACGAAGTCCCGGAGGTTGTACGTGGCGAAGGCTCGTCGGTCCCGGACGGCGACCGCGAGCTGGTCGCGGTCCTCCAGTCCCCAGGCCCACCGGTTCTCGAGCTCCTGGACGGCCCCGACGTCGTGGCCACGGTTTCGCAGCTGCCGAGCGACCTCGGCCGGGACCATCTCGTCGAGCCAGAGCCGCATGCCGAGGCGAGATCGCGGCTAGGCGTCCGGGGCGACGAGGTGGGGGTAGAGCCGCTCCCACGCTTCCTGGGACCGCTCGTTCTCGGCGATCTGTCGGTCGATCTCCTCCGAATGGGCGCGGTAGTAGCGGAGGGCGGTCGCCAGCTGGGTCTGGGAGACGTGCTCCAGGAGCTCCAGCGTCCGCGCCTCGTCTCCGCTGGCCCGCCAGACGGCGACGATCTCCCAGACGTCGGGCCCGCCGACGACTCGGGCGCGGCGATCACCGGGCGGTCCGGAGAAGACGATGCCTGGGAAGCGGCGCATCCGGACCGCCTCCTCAACGAGCTCGCCGACCATCGTGCCGAGCGCCCGACCGCTCCGGCCCGCCCACTCCTCGACGGCCTCATACGCCTCGGCCGAAAGGCGGACGCTGATCGGGCCCGACTTGCGAACCTTCGTCGTCGTCATCTGTGGTGACACGGTAATCGCGGTCATCGCGGGTGTCAACTGCGCACGCGCAGGCGGGACGCCGCGAGACGAACGGGCGAGCTAGGGGAGCGAGCTAGGGGAGGGCGAAGAGCGCCGAGGTGTCGACTCAGAAGACCCTCACCGGGCGAAGAGGTCTTCGAGCTCCCGGTCGTGCTCGCGGGCGATGTCGCCGCGCCCAGAGGCGTACCGCCCGACGACCTCCCGAGCCCGCGCCCGCCGCGCCGCATCGACGTCGCCGCGCTCGATGAGCTCCTGGGTGGCCTCGCGAATGAGGGCGGCGATGGAGACACCTCGCCGCCGCGCCAGCCGGCGAAGCGCGGTCGCCTGCTCGTCAGTGAGCTGGATCTGGATCCGATGCATGCCGCGACGATAGCGCGTCGCACGAAGATGGCATGACGAGCCGCTCGGGCCGCCCCGCCGGTTCGCTCGCCTATCCGACGTCGACCAGGCCCACCCCGACCTCCGCCGCAGCCGCACGGAGCGCGAGGTCGGCGGTCGCGAGCGGGCAACCCCGGCGCATCGCTACCTCCAGATAGGCGGCATCGTAGGCGCTCAGGGCATGGGTGCGAGCGAGCTCGAGCACCTCGCCCAGGGTCTTGTCGACGGACGGCGCCTCCCATTCGATCGGCAGCGCCGCCAGCGCGGCCCGAACCCGGGCGACGTCGCCCGCCGTGAGACGACCCCGTCGCTCGGCGACGACGAGGCCGTTGGCGACCTCGAAGAGCCAGATCGCCGGCACGACCGCCGACTCCTTCGCGAGCCGCCGGAGGACGCGCTCGGCGTACGCGTGCTCCTCGTCACCGAAGCACCAGCCAAGCGTCACCGAGGCATCGAGGACGAACATCGGTCGGGGGAGTTCGTCGGCGGCGTCTAGATGCGCCCCGACTCGATGAGTTCGTCCAGGCTCAGATCGCCAAGCGAGCGGCTCCTCCGGAGCTCTACGAAGGCCTCGATCGCCTCGTCGACGCTCAGCCGTCGTTCGCCCAGGGGGACAAGTCGAGCGACGGGGCGGCCGTGGCGGGTGATCGTGATCGACTCGCCGCGCTCGACCTCGTCGAGGAGCTTGGGCAGCCGTGTCTTCGCTTCGTAGACGCCGACGTACTTCATCTCCGCCCTGCGTTCTGGTCTGGGCTGGTCCGACAGCGCGATCATACGCCGTGCCGGTCGAGCATGACGACCGGGGTCCTCGTCGGGATCTGCACGGTCCCCTGCTCGGGCGCCGCCTATCTCGACATCCGCGCCAACCCGCCCCGCTCGATCGCCCGGTGGAGGCGCCGGTGCGTGACCCAGACCGCCCCGCCGTAGACCGACCCGGCGCCGAGGAGCCGGCGGCGGGCGTCCGGCGTCGGTGTCCCGTCGGCGGCGACGCTGGCTCGCGAGGGTGAGCGTGTACGTCGCGAAGAGGACGAGGAGAGCGAAGGCGCACGGATTGAGACCGTCGGCGACGCCGGCGGCGAGGACGACCGGGACCGTCAGCCCGCCGAAGGCTGCCGTTTCGAACGGCGCGACGACGAGGGTCAGTGCGGCGACGGCGCCGACGCCGCCGATGGCGGCCGCCAGGGCCCGGGTCGGGATCGGCCAGTCGGCGACGGCCCGCGGCCCGCCGGTCCTGTCGGCTTCGCGGGCCGCCGACATGGGCCGTTCGGAGCGACCCTACGGGAGAACCGCCCTTCGGAGGACTCGCCCTTCTCTGTCCGACCGTCCGAACAACCCTCGACGCGGGCGGGGCGGGCTCAGCCCATCGATGCCTGCCGGTCTTCGGTCCGTCCCCTGCGGCGCGAGGGGTGCGGCGGACGAGGCGGATCTCCACGTGGCGCCAGCCCTCACGTGGCGCCAGCCCTCGGCATCGATCGCCTTGCGGCTTCGATAGCGCTTGACGGTGTAGCTCCCGCCGGTGTCCGGGTCGGAGATGTCGCGGTGCTGGACGAGGGACGATCTTGCCCTCGCGGGTGCCTCCGGAGTAGTGGCGGAAGACGCACCAGGAGCCGTCCGGGATGAGGGGCTCCATGGAGCGACCCACCCGCTGTACCCGTCTCCGGGCCGTGGTAGGCTCCACACGAGTGAGATGAACGTGACGGATCCGCACATCCCCGAGCAAGACCTCGAGTGGTTCCGGGGGATCATCGGCACGGACCGATACCAGCGGGAGGAGCGCTACTACAAGGACGCTGCTCACCTCGCCATCTCCGCCCTTTTTGCGCCGTCGGTCCTCGAGGGCTCCGAGTTCCCGAGGCTCCTTGCGGATCTCCTGCGCGGGGATCACGGTGGCCTGCCGAACGCGGCCGAGATCGACGCCAGGCTCCAGCATAGCCGACGTGAGCGACGTCCGCGGATGTCTCGTCAACCTCTCCGGGGGGCGCTGGGGCGTCGTCCAGATGGCTCTGGATCCCGCGGGCGGTCGAGTACGGGCTGGGTGCCGAGCTCTGCGAGGCCTTCCGGGATCTCATTGGGCCCGAGCCCCTCGCCAAGCGCGTGGACGGCTTCCGGGACGCCCTCTACCGCATCCAGGAGCGGCTGCAGGAGCGGGGCGGGTTCGAGCCCCACTGGCGGCTGCTCTCGGTCTCCCTCGGGTTCGTTGCCGCCTGGTTGGGGGCGTACGACCCCTCCCGGTACGCGTTCTATGCCTACACGCCGATCCGGCGTGCCTTCCAAGACTTTGGCGTTCCCTGGCCGCCAGGGAATCTGACCGCGGGCGAGAAGTACGAGGTGATCTGCGCCTTCATGCGGGCGGTCCTCGACCGGCTGGCGGAGGCCGGCCTCCCGGTCACGGACCTCATCGACGCCCAGAGCTTCGTATACATGCGACGCCCAACACCACCCCCCTCGACGAGGCCTCACATCCGGGTCGAGGAGCAAGCCCCGATCGACGTCGCCACCCTGGCCGGCGACCTGGCGCAACGGGCGCTGTGGCCCGTGGAGCGGGCCCACCGGCTGATTCGACTGGCGCAGCGCTCGCGACAGCTCCTCTTCGAGGGGCCGCCCGGAACGGGCAAGACGTTCGTCGCCCGTACCCTCGCCCGGCTCTTGGCCGGCGAGGAGGAGGAGAATCGGGTTCGCGTGATCCAGTTCCATCCCTCCTACGCGTACGAGGATTTCATGGAGGGGATCCGCCCCCGCATTAGCGCCGACGGCGCGGCCTTGGCGTACGAGCTGCGTCGGGGGATCTTTCTCGACCTGGTCGACCAGGCCCGCCAGTACCGCGACGAGACCTTCGTCGTCGTGATCGACGAGATGAACCGAGCGAACCTCCCTCGGGTGCTCGGCGAGCTCCTGTACGCCCTCGAGTACCGCGGCCCAGAGAACCCCTTCCGGCTCCCGTACTCCGGTCGGGAGGAGTACGTCCCCGAGAACATCCTGCTGATCGGGACGATGAACTCCGCCGACCGCTCCATCGCCCTCGTGGACGCGGCCATTCGACGGCGGTTCCGGCACGTGCGGTTCGAGCCGGACCCGGAGGTCCTCCGTCGGTGGCTCAGGGAGAGGGACCGCGCGCAGGTGGCGGAGCTGGCAGCGGAGCGGCTGGAGGCAGCTCAACGACCGCCTCCACCAGTGGCTCGGCCCTGACCGGCTGATCGGCCACACCTACCTGATGCGCGCGGACCTCACCGAGGAGAGCCTCGCGGAGGTCTGGGAGGAGGACATCGAGCCCGTCCTGCGCGAGCACCTATACAACCGGCCGGACGCGGTCGCGGAGGCGCGCTCCATCTTCATCGGCGGATCGTGAGGACGATCGAGGTTCCGGAGCTCGGCCCGGGGAAGGAGATCACCGTCACCCCCGGGGAGCTCGAGGCGCTGCTGGCGCTCGGGAGCCGGATCCACATCGAACGCCTCGGGGACCGCAGGGTGCGGGTCTCGAGCGCTGGGTACGTGGGGTCGATCCGGCTCAGCGACGACCTGGCCATCAGGATCAAAACGAAGGTGCCCGTGGTCAACCTGCTGGGTCTCGCGAGTCTCGCGTTCCGCAGCCTGCCGCTCCCCGAACCCATCGGCGAGGGCGACCTCGCGGAGGCCGGACCCCTCGACTGGCTCGCCTTCCTCATCGTGATGGAAGCCGAGCAACTCCTCGCCCGGAGCCTCCGCCAGGGGTACGTGGAGATGGTCGACGATCTCCCCTACGTACGGGGGCGGATCCGGTTCGACTTTCTCACCCGGACCTGGGCCAGCCCCGGACTGCTCGCCTGCGAGCTCTGCGACCTCCGGCTGGACACGCCCGAGAACCGCCTCGTCCGCGCGACGCTGGAGAGCCTGGCGACCGAGCCCCTCCTCCCTGGCCTCCAGCCCGCTGCCTTGAGCTCGCCGATCGCCTGGCGGACGTGGCGCTGCTGCCGCTCGGCCCCGGGCTCCTGAGGCCCGTCCGGCTCACGCGACTCAACCAGGCGTACGGACCCATCGTGGCCCTCTGTCGTACCTACCTCGAGGCGAGGGGTGTGGAGGCCGACGGGAGCGACCTCCGCGCCCGAGCCGTCCTCTTTCCGATGGGGAAGGTCTTCGAGTCGGCCATCGCGAACCACCTCCGTCTGCGGATGGGTTCCGCTGTCAAGGTGCAGGAGGAGTCCCGCCTCCCTCCCAGTGCGGGCGGGCCCGACCATCCGCTGACCTACGTCCCGGACCTGCGGATCGAGCTGAAAGGACAGCGCCTGATCCTGGATACCAAGTACAAGGACCCCGAGCGCGCCACCCCGTACGGAACGGCGGCCTTCCGCAACGAAGACCTCTACCAGATCGCGTTCTACGCGAGCGCCCACGGCTGCTCGGGCTACCTCGTCTACCCACGGGTCGAGCGGGACGTCGCGGTCACGTACCAGGTCGGCGGAGTCCAGTTTGGGATCCTCACCGTCAACCTGGAAGCTCCGGGGCTCGGGGGCCTGGAGGACCTCCACGGGGCACTGGTGCGGCTCCTGCACGAGCAGCGTAGTGGCGAGCCCGTGAATCGCGGCTCGCCATCGCCCTTGCCGCGGGGGCCGGTTTCGGCCTCGCCATCGAGCGCGGTCGAATCTGCTTAACGGCTCGCCTTCCGCGACCTCTGGATCACCCGCCAGTCGCACCTCGCCCGGGCGCTGGCCGTGGCGATGATCGTGGCGAGCATCGGCTTCGCCGTCGCCATCGCCGCCCTCATGCAGGTTCGCTCTGGCCTCCTCGAGGGTCGAGCCCTGGGTGTTGGCGCCCGGCAGCTCTTCGACGAAGGCGATGTAGCCCTCCGGAACCTTCACGTAGACCGCGGTGAACTTCATCGTGTCGGCACCGTGCGGGCATTCTAGGGCCAGCTGCAATCAGCACCACGGAAGGCGCTGGTCCCATCAAGCCCGAGCGTCCGGGTCTAATGACTCGGGTCGCAGACCCGGGGGCAGCCGGATCCCGAGCCGGATCATGTCCTGCACGAGATCCCACGCCTCCGCGAGACCGACCAGCCTGTCACCGACGCTGGCGTTGAGGATGCCGATCGTACCCCGTGAACCGAACGCCCAAGGCATCGGCCATGCTCCCCGCGTCTCGGTCGTCCAGGACCGCGATCGCCAGCTCCCGACGGGCGAGGACGATCGTCGCCGCCTCGCCGCGGTGGCGATCGGGCCTGGTCTCCGGGCCGCCAAGGGCCCACCGGAGTCGTTCGACCTCACCCAGCACCTGCGGGTCCGTCATCCGAATTGGCGCCCCCAGCCAGCCTGGCGTCCAGGATCTGGCCAAGGGACGGGTAGCGGGTCACGCCCCGCGCGATCTCGTCTCGGACCTCGAGGGCCCACAACGCCCGCCCCGCGTGCCGGCGTCCCAGAAGGTCCAACCTCCCGACCCGCGCGAAGGCCGAGAGGGGACCGGCGTCGAAGACGAACCGCTCGCTCAAGCGGGCGCGGTGTCCGCCGGCCAGGCGGCGGGCGCGATCCCGGCCTCCTCCAGCTCGCGACGGAACCCTTCGACGTCCTCAATGCCAAGGAGGCTTGCGAGGCGCTCGGCGCCGATGAGTCCCTGCGAGTACGCCTCCATCCCGCGCCGGAACAGCCGCGCCGGCGGATGTCGAACGGGCTCGCTCCGGTACGAGGCCCGCCACTCGGCGAGGTAGCCGTGACGGAGCGCCAGCGCCTTGGGTCCGGCCGCCTGGAGCTGCTCCTGCTGCGCCTCGGTGAGGAGCCCAAGGTTGCGCAGGTGCCACAGGAGGGCCTCCAGGCTCACCCCGAAGGCGTCCTGCAGCTCGCAGGCCACCTGGCCATCGATGGGCCGTCCGCCGAGCCGCCGCTCGATGCCGTCCGGCGGCATCAGGAAGTGCGCCGCGAAGGCGTTGGCGCGCACCTCCGGCAGGCCGCGCCCGACCAGGTCTTCGTCGAGGTAGACGGGCTGGGCGTCGCCGGCCAGCAGGTGCCCGACCTCGTGCGCCAACGTAAACCGCTCCCTGCCGAGCACGGGCTGGCTGCGGACGAGGACGAGGGCGAAGTCCTCGAGGCGCAGCGACAGGCCCTCGACTCCTTCCGGCAGGGGCTCGACGGCGACATCGATCCCCAGGCGATCCTCGACGAGCGCAACGAGATCCGGGAGGGGCTCGGCACCGAGCCCCAAGAGGTCGCGGGCTCGGCGAGCCAGCTTCTGCACCCTGGTCGATGGCGCGTCCCCGGCGCGGCACGGCGAGGGAAGGGAGCCCGAGCCTCCGGCGGTCGGGCACCCCGAGACGCTCGAGAAGCCGGTGGAAGCGGACGAGGTCGGCAGCCCGCCGGCGGGCCCGGTCGACCGCGCCGGGGTCCCGCGCCCCCGCCACCCGGGCGGCCAACGCCACCAGCTCGTCCGGGAGAGGCGCCTCCTCGAGGAGGTCGAGCACCGAGACGCCCAGGCGCTCGGCAATCGCCGCAAGCTCGAGGGAGTCCACCCCCCGCTCCCCGGACTCGATCCGGGACACGGCGGACTGGGAGAGCCCGAGGGCTTCGGCGAGCTGGGCCTGGGTGAGCCCCCGTTGCTCGCGGGCGCGGGCGATGCGCCGGCCAAGCTCATCTTGCGAAATCGGCATGCTGTCGGCAAGTCTATGCGAAGATGAGCCCGGGGTTCAAGATGCTTCGCAGGGCGGGGCAGGGCAGGATCAGGCGAGAGCCCCAACGTCCGTGTCCGAAGGGCCAACGGAGGCATCGATACCGACACACCGGGCAGAGAAACACGTCGGCCGGGCCGATTGGCCGTGCGCACCGAACACCAAACCCGGGGCGCGGGGTCCGCGGGATCGTCCCGTTCGGCTGCTTCGTTGCGCACCGAACACCGAAGCGCGGGAACGGCGGTCGCCGGCGCGGACGGTGCGGCCGGTTTGGTGTTCGGAGAACACGCCCTCCGGAGGGCCGGTCGGGGCGCGGCAGAGACGAGGGGCGGAGCCTTCGGGACGGCCGCCGAAGCCGTCGGGGTCGAAGCGCGCGCGCCTCAGCCGCCGGCCATCGGTGGGAAGACCTGGACCCGGTCGCCGTCGGCGAGCGGCGTGCCCGGCTCGGCCGCCGACCCGTTGACGACCACGACGCAGACCCGGGCCGGCAGGCCGAGGACCCCGACGAGCGCCTCCACCGTGGCAGGCTCGGGGACGTCGACTTCGCCGCGACCGCCGGGGAGGCGATCGGCGAGGGCGCCCTTGAGGGTGACGTGGACGCGCGTCACCGGCGGGTCACCGGCGCGTCACGGCCGCCTCACCGGCGGGTCATCGGCCGCCTCACCGGCGGCATCGGCCGCGCCACGGGCCGCGCAGTCCCTCACCAGCCCACCGGTTCGCCGTACGCCGCCTCGACCAGGTGGAGGATCCCGAGCCGCTCGAGCCGCTCGCGCGGGGCGAGGAGGTTGATCTGGACGAAGCCCGGCAACCGCCCGATCTCGACCGCGCCCGAGATCGTCGTCCGGTTCTTCACCTCGTCGACCGTCATCCCGAGGAGCTTCGCCGCCCGCTCGACCCCGTTGTCGACGGCGGCGTTGATGTACGGCCCCGAGCCCAGGACCTGGATCGGCAGGACCGGCCCCTCGAGCTTCGTGGCGTGGGCCGCGGCGAGCGCCTTCGCCCGCTCGACCTCGCTCCGAGTGAACGGCCGCGCCAGGAACGGCAGGTCCTCGACCGGCGGCAGGAGGATCGGGCCGTCGAGCGAGAGGCCCTTGATGACCTCGACCCGGACGACGACCCGGGCCGAGATGTCGGTCGTGTGGACCGCCACCTCCCCGTCACCGATCATGGCGTGGACGTCGCCGGCGTAGATCCCCGCGCCGTCCACCTTGACCGGGACGATGAGGATCGAGCCCTCCCGGACCGAGTCGATGTCCATGTGGACGTCGGTCCTGAGCTCCAGCTCCTCCTCGGTGACCGCGAACTCGTGCTGGGCCCCGACGAGGAAGGCCCCGAAGTCGCCGCAGTTGTGCGAGGAGGGGAGGTCGATCGCCGGGATCGAGCCGAGGTTCCCGGCCGAGACCCGGACCCGGGTCATGACCCCGACGAGGTCGGCCTTGCCGAGGGCGACGATCGGGTGCTGGCGGGCGTGCTCCTGGAGGACGACCCACTCCCGGGCGTTCCGAGCCAACTCTTCGGCCCGTGCCGGGGCAACGGTCACCCCGATCTCCTTCGCCTCGTCGAAGACCATCGTGTAGCCCTCGACCATGTGGAACGGGATGACCTCCGAATGGCAGGTCGCGCAGCGGACCGCCCCCTCGCCGATCCCGTCGAGGTACGTGTCGGGGTAGAGGAAGTGTCGCCCGGCGTCGCGGCACGTCGGGCAGATCCGGGCGACGAAGGGATCGGAGATAAAGCGGCCCTCCCAGCCTGTGTGGGTCCCCGACGTCGTCGCCCGCGAGAGCTGCTCCAGGCGCTCGACGTGGATCGCCACGGCGTCGCCGACCTTGGCCCCCTCGACGGCGACGGGGAGGGTGACTTCGTGCCCGCTTCGGAGGGCCGGGGTGATCATCGGGCCCCAGCAGCCGGGCACGGTGAGGAACTCGATCCGGCCGCCGTTGCGGACGGGTCCGAGCATCTCGTTGGAGGGTCCCACCAGATCGGTGTAGCGGTCCACCACCAGGTGGTCGACGGCGGGAACCGCGGCCTCGCGAACGGCCATGGCGAACCTCCTGTCGCTCGGCGCGCCTACCCTCCGCGCGTCATCGATTCTCGGTGATTCTCCGCCCCTTCAGGGTCGGAGGTCAAGGGACATAGGGATTTCCCCGATGGAGCAGCGCGCGCCCCGTGTTACCCTCCCGGCCATCGAACGAGAGGAGGAGTCCATGGCAACGACGAGGCGCGAGGCATCCCGCGGGGCATCCATCGAGGACCTGGCCCGGTCGGTGGCGGGGCCCGTCCTGACCCCCGTCGACCCGGGGTTCGAGGAAGCGGCGGCGTGCTTCAACCTGGCGGTCGTCCACCGTCCCGACGTCGTCGTCGGGGCGACGAGCGCGGCCGACGTCGCGACCGCCGTCCGCTGGGCCGCCATGCGCGACCTGTCCGTCCACGTCCAGGCAACGGGGCACGGAGCGACGGTCCCGATCCAGGGGGGCGTCCTCATCACGACGTCCCGGATGCAGGGCCTCCGCATCGACCCCCACGCCCGGTTGGCGACGATCGAGGCCGGCGTCAGGTGGCGGAAGGTGATCGACGAGGCCGCCCCCTTCGGCCTCGCCCCGCTCAGCGGTTCGTCGAGCAGCGTGGGGGCGATCGGGTACACCCTCGGCGGCGGACTTCCCGTCCTGGGCCGTACCTTCGGCTACGCCTCCGACCGCGCGGTCGCCTTCGACCTGGTGACCGCCGACGGCGAGCTCCGGCACGTGACCCCCGACGACGGCGAGCTCTTCTGGGCCCTGCGCGGCGGGAAGCCGAACGTCGGGATCGTCACGGCCCTCACGACGGAGCTCCTGGAGCTCACGGCGTTCTACGGCGGATCGATCTTCTACGACGGCCGGCACGCGGCGTCGCTCCTGCGGGCCTATGCCGCCTGGTCCCCAGGTCTACCGGAGGCCATCAGCACGTCCCTCGCGTTCTCGCGACGGCCCGACGCTCCCGGCGTCCCCGAGCCCCTGCGCGGTCGGTTCAGCGTCCAGCTCACGGTCGCCTTCGTCGGCGACGCGGCGGACGGCGAGGCCCTCGTGCGGCCGATGCGGGAGGCCGCGCCGGCCGTCCTCGACCTTGTTGGCCCGATGCCCTACACCGACGTCGACCACGTCCACTACGATCCCGAGCATCCGCTGCCCCTGGCCCACGGAACGACGGTCGTCGAAGCCCTGACGCCGGGAGCGGCCGATGCCCTCCTGGCGGAGGCCGGCTCGGACGCCACGACCCCCCTCCTCATGGTGCAGCTCCGGCACCTCGGTGGGGCCCTGGCCCGCCGGGCTGCGCCCGACGCCGTGGACCTCCGGGCGGCGGGGGTACCTGGCCTTCTTCGTGGGCGTGCCCGCGCCCGACGGCGTCGAGGCGGTGGAGGCGGCCATCGCCCGGGGTTGCGACGCCCTGGCGCCGTACGCGACGGGCTCGACGTTCGTCAACATGCACGGTCGCGTCCTCTCGGAGGAGGACCGCCGCCGTCCCTGGGCGCCCGACACGGTCGCTGCCCTCGCCGACCTCAAGGGGCGGCTCGACCCCGCCCACCGCTTCCGGTTCGGCCACTGGGGCTAGCCCTTGCGGCGTGGGTTTCGATCGGACAGGTCAGGCGGCGTTCAGGGGCGAGAGCGAAAGGCGACCCGGTCGGCCGCGATGCAGAACCGTCTCCCCGCCGGACCCGTCGTTCCTCCCCACCTTACTGTTGTCCCGGGCGAGGATGTTGCCTCCTGGAAGGCTTGGCGGCAAGATGCGTCGCCGCTCGGGTCAGGCTTCGTCTGTAGGTCGGCCCGAGCGCTCTCGACTTCTGACGGGGGCTCTGTCGTACGTTCCCTGAGGTTCCCACCACCAGAAGTTGATCGGGTGTCCGGACTGGTAAGTCCTCAGGCCCTTGGTGGTGCGCAGGCTCACCCCGAGCTTGTGGGCCTTGCAAGCCGCTTGGAACTTGACCAGCAGCTGCCATCGCGAGAGCTCCGCCTTTGCACCTTGGTCTGGATCGCCTCTTCGACCCGCTGGGGAAAGCGCCCCCTCTCAGTCCCCTTCTTCCTGTAGGCCGCCGGCACCGTCTCTTCTAGTTCCCACCACCGCACAAGGCCCCCGTCGTCCGGGTGAATCGTTCAGCGTCCGGGCGGCCACTGCCGGCAGACGTGCACGAGGAGATGGTGGTACATGCGACCAAGGTTCTCAGCGTCATCACGGCCGAAGATGCTGTGTCTGGAGTCCAGGATGTCCCATGCGAGAACGTCCACCCGGAGGTGCTGGCTGGAGGCCGCATTCACGACCGCACCGAACACAGCGTCTGCAACGCGAGTCGCACGGCCGTCGCTTCCGACACGCGTCCACTTGAGCTCGCGGAGGCCCTCCCGTCCCAGGATGCGGTTAAGTTCCCGCTCGAGCCCAGCCTGTTCGCTGGCCGGTAGGCTCAGAGCCGCAACAGCGCGAAATCGTCCTGTGTTCCAGTTCGACTCGTCAGTGAAGGCTAGGAAGCGCGTAGTCGCTGTGGGCACGGGCACGGTGGCTTTCTCTTCGACCGCCCGCCGGAGGCCGTAGATTGATGATGCAGTCGCCGAAGACCGGGGGGTGTTGCGGTCTTCTGCTCGAGTGCGAGCGCGTGAACCGATGAAGGAGGGGTTAGGCAGCGCATCGCGCACGTGGTAGGCGAAGCCATCTATGAGGTCGTACTGACTGCGGTGCGCCTCATCAGCGATCAGAGGCCGTTACCGCGTCATGCGACTGGATCTTGTTCATTAGCTTCTCGATGTAGGTGGCCCGATCCTCGCGCCGGAAGAGAACGTTCCGAGCCTCGAACTCGTCCTTGGTCATGCCGTCGCCCCACCAAGCGACCTCCGGAACGCGCGTGCTGGAGATGATGAACGAATTCAGGATCACCGCCGGGTCACCCAACTGCCGTTCCAGATCCTTGATCGTCGTGTGGAACCGGATCTTCGGGTCATCAGCGCCTTCAAGATTCCGCAGCCCTTTGGGGTCGATGAAGCTCACGTACTGACGGTCGCCGGCCAGCAGCCAGAGGATGAAGTCGGGGTAGAAGTTCCCCGCCTCGAAGAAGCCGATGCCGCGGCCTCGACTCATGTTACGGAGCAGGTAAAGCTCCTTGCCCTTTAGAAACTCTTTACCCGTGCCGCATTCACAGTACTGATGTAGGTCCAGCACAAAGTCGCGCTCACCCTCGTTCTCTAGCACCACGGGCTTGACCTCGATGACGTCGCTGCCGACGTAGATGAGCGGCTCGTAGAGGTGGCGGCCAAAGGCGATGGCGTGCAAGCCCTGGAATTCCACATTCCGCAGCTCGCCCGCACCGATCAGCCCCTTGATCTCCTCCAGCTTCTGGACGATCTCCTCGCGCGACTGCTCGATCAGTAGCCGGTACTCATTAATGAAGTTGGGATCGTCCTCGGAGAGCTCCCGGTACTCCAGGTGGTCGCCCTCGAATTCCTGCTTCTTGAACTTGTAGAAGCGGTCCAGGTACTTCTTGAAGAGGGTCACCGCAATCTCCTGCCAGCGGAGAACCTGCTGGAATGACCGAAAGTGCATTTCCTCCTTGGGAATGAGCAGGACGTACCAGTCCTTCCGCCCTAGGAGAGCCGGGAGGCTCTTGCGCGGAAGGGTAAGGTTGTGCCAGGCGCGCTCGTTTTTGAACTGCTGAAGCTCAAAGTAGATGGCGTCGAAATCGAGGAACGCCAGATGCGCCTCCTCGAAGAAGCCGCGATCACGTTCCGCCGCCTGTGCGCTCGTCCGACCAGCGCCGCTGGCCATGGCCTGCAGCTTGGGATACCAGTCCACCACGACGGGGTGGCGAACGAAATAATCGGGCGGTTCATCCAAGGCAAGCTTCGGTCCGTCCTTTTTGAAGTCGATGCCCTCCCGAAGACGGACGATCTTGAGCTTCTTGGTCCCCAGGTTCTTGACGACCGGAAGCACGAACTCGATGCGATCCTCGTTCGCCGGCAGGCCCTCGTCCTCGAGGTACTCCTTGAACTGGCGCATGTAGTCCGCGCGGATGCCGAAGATGTTGAGCGTCTCCAGGGTCTCGATGTTCTTGGGCGCGGCCTGCCCATCCAGGCGGCGGCTCCGCTTGAGCGAGAAGTCCTTGCCCTTGAGGCGCACACCGCGCCCGAAGAGCTGAATGATCTGTGGGCCCTCGTTCCGCCCAATGTTCATCAGGCCCATGGTGCTGACCCGCCAGCTCGACCAGCCCTCGGTGAACTTCTTGGACCCGATCAGAATGTTGATCGTGGACGCCTCGTCGTTGAGGGAACGGAAAAGGGAGCCGGAGAACTCCTTGTCGGTCACCACCAGCTCGGCCCGATCGCCGCAGAGCTTGCAGAGGGCCGAGGCGTCGCCGACATTGATCACGCCGAAGGCGTCGTTGTCCCCCAGCCGAAGAGCTACCTCGCCATCCGTGCCCTTGAGATTCTCGACATGGAGTCCGGCAGTCGTGCGAGCGTTGAAAAGGACGCGAAGGATGTCGTCGAAGGCCTGGTCGGCCGTGAGGCCGAGGGTGTTCAGATAGTGAAACGCCCCGGCAAAGATGTCTCGGTTGTGCGCGTCTAGTAACCCGGAGCTACCCTTGAGCAACCGATCGATTGCTGCAACGCTTTCATCGCGTTCGCGCACGAAGCCCGCCAAGAAGAGAAGGATGTCGACGACGTCGGAAACTTTGCGCCTGTTCTCCGACCGCACCGCATTCACGCTGCCGCCCACGAAGATCCAGAGTGGGCGCTCGACCAAGAAGGGACGGAACTCGTCCGGCTTGTCCAGATAGAGCTTGAGCTGCTGATAGAAGTTGAGCAGGCAGGCTGTCAGGTACCTGCGTCGCACACTGTCGTCCGAGTCGTCGGCCAGGTTCAGGATGCGGTAGTCCTTGCCGTAGCCGTCGCCGTAGAAGTACTTGTACGAGTAGTCGAAGAGGATGCACTTGGCGTAGGTTTGCTCCAGCGCGCGGTTCCCGCTGGCCTTTATCGCCTGGCCGAAGGTTGCGGAGTACTCGAACGAGAAGCCGTTCTCGCAGAGCTGGTTCCGCTTCTGCATCCAGGCGCCGATCTCCGCGCCGCTGGTTCCGCGGTGCCCTTCGTCCACCAGGACCAGGTTGTTTTCCTCGAAGGCATCCACGGCGACGGTCTTCTCGCCCATCTCCTCGCGCAGCTTGTGGACATCGAGGATCTCCACCGCGCGACCGCGGAAAAGGCCCCGACCCTCCTTCGAGAAGAGCTCGGCGTCGATACCCGAAAGCTGAAACTCCTCCAGATGCTGGTGCGAGAGTCCTTCGTTGGGCGTGAGCAGGATGACCCGGTTCACCTGCCTGCCGCCGTGCAGGTTCAGGTAGTGCTGGTACTGGAGGATGTTGATGTGCATGATCAGCGTCTTGCCGCTTCCAGTCGCCATCCAGAAGGCCACCTTGTTCAGGTCCTGCTTCGTGTACGGCTCGATGCGGCTCGCTTCGGGCGCGTTCTGGTTGAAGGCGTTCACGTAGGCGTTCAGCTGCGCGAGCAGCCTGTCCGGGTCCCGGAAATACCGGTCGAGGTAGATTTCTGTGAAGAGCAGGGCCAGGTACTGGAAGTACTTGGGATACAGGAACGGCCCGGCGTGATTCCGCCGCTCCGTGATCCGTCGCCAGTGCCGCACAATGTTCTGGTCGTAGGCCAGGAGCAGGTCGTGAGGGAGTTCCGGCCTGTCGAAGAGCAGCCTCAGGTTGTGGTGGAAGCGGGTGACGTTGTTCTCGTCAAACCCTTCGAACTCCGGGGCCTTCAGGTTAGCCGCCAGGCGCTCGAAGCTGCGGACGCCGAAGAGGTCGAGCAGCCACTGGTGGAGCACGAGCCGCTGCTCAAAGCGCAGGGGTCTCTGTTCATCACCCCGCGCCCCCGGGTTCCCTCGTGTGGGTCGTCCCCTCGGCACGCTTGAGCCTCCTACACGTCCTGCACGTCGAACATGAGCCGCTTGAATTCCTCCTCGATGAGCCGGACGTTCCAAGTCTGGTCGGCCTTGCGGAGGTTCTCCAGGTTGTTGTCGCCGTTCACGTAGATCACGTCGTAATCCTGGTCCTTGGTGTTGTAGCCCTGCGTTTCGAACCACGCGTCGAGGGCGTCGTTGTCCAGCTCCTTCGTCTTCCGCCAGAGAATGAGCACCCGTTCGCCCTGCGGGTTCAAGCCCGTCACGACATGGACCCCACAGACGTCGTTAATCGTCTTCACGCGGATGCCGAGCAGGTAGTTGAAGGTCTCGACGAGGTCCACGACCGTGGGCTTCGTCTCCCCGGCGGTGCCGGTGGCGATGTTGAGCTTGTAGTTGAAGGGGTCCTCAAAGCGGTCAATGTTGAGGAGCGACGCGCTGCCGCGGCTTTCGACGTCGAGCATATAGCGGAGCATGTAGTCCTCGCGGAATTCGGGGTGCTCTTCGAGCAGCTTCTGCTGGGCATCGGTGCGCCTGAGTTCCAGGTTGTTGAGCGTGTCCTCGTAGGATTCGAGGCGCAGAATCTTGAGGATGCGCGGACTGCGTTCGACTTCTTCCTTCGTGGCCATCCGCTTGGGCTTGCCGTCCTTCCATTCGGGCGTGAAGATGACCTTCTTGAGGCGCGGCACCAGCACCGTGTCGAAGTAGTCACCCATTTCGACGAGGATGAACTTGCGGTGTCCGCCGTCCTGACGGTTGAGGTTGATGACGGCGTGGCCGGTGGTGCCGGAGCCGGCGAAGAAATCGAGAACCGTTCCGACTCCGTCCGTGAGTAGGACAACGCAACGCTCCACAAGCTCGGATGGCTTAGGCTTGAGCGTATTGATCAATTCGCGCGAGATTGCGCCACCGAAGACATCAAGCAAAAGCCTTGTGGCGTCCGTCGTCGTCTTAACATCGTCCCACAATGTTGTAGGAGTTCTACCTTTCTCCTTAGCCTCACTAAGGAACCGCTTATACATCGGCTTCGCTGTGCCAGTACGCCCAAAGACGATGCGCCCTTGCTGAAGCAATTGCTCCGTTTGCCATCGCTCAAATCGCCAATGTCTGCCTTCTGGCGGTAGTGCTCCTCTCCGGTCAGAGGGTTTTCGATTGGGTATGTGAGGTTCTCTCGGATGTTGGGTGCGTCCATGGATCGAGTTTCCATGGACCTCGGGGGTCGTTGTCCGGATTTGCAAAGCCGTCTTCCTTCTGTGGAAGCCGAAAGGTGGTCTTGCGCCTCTCTAACTCCCTACGGTTTGCTGCAAAAAACGTGGTGTGATTGGTAGAGATGGAGATCAAGGCGTCACTCGAAACGGATTTTCGGCTATTCCAGATCACGTCTGCGACAAAGTTATCATCCCCCCAAGATTCGCCTAATACCAAACGCAGATTAGCGTATTCTCCATCGTCTGTGCTCACAAACATTCCACACGATGACGCTGCCAACTCCCGTACCAATGATGTTCGGTCCAACATCATGGAAAGCCAGGATCCGTGTTGATAGCTATCCTTGTAAGCGAATTCGTTTTCGCTTCCTGTGTTGTAAGGGGGATCAATATAGATACATTCGACCTGGTTTCTATGCCGCGTCTGTAGCAAGTTCAACGCCTGAAAATTCTCGCTGTGAATCAGCAGCCCGTCCGTCTCCTCGTCCAGGTCCCGAATCGCCGCCAGCAGCCGCAGCTTGAAGGCCTCATCGAAGTGCCGCGTATCCACCACTAGCGTGCGGTGTGCCTTCAGGAATTCCGGCTTGAGCGGCTTGCTGTAACCCGGCGTGGCGAGGTCCCCCTCGATTTCGTCAATGGCGCACAGCCGCACCCACTCCTCCCGCTGGGCGTCGTTCTTGATGATCTGATCCAGCAACCAGTCGCGCGTCTGCTCGTCCTCGATGGCGAAGATGCGGTCGAGCGTGATGCAGTACTGCGTCTCCACGACGAACTTCTTCTTGAGCCAGAGCTTCTTCTGGAAGTTCTCGATCTGTGCCAGGAAGTCGATGATCTTGTGGGCGATCCGGCGGATGGCCTTGATCTTCGAAAGGTACTGCTCCACGCGCGGCGCGGTCTCGTTCTCGATGTCGTCGAGGTGCATCACCTCGTTCTTGATGTAGAAGTCCAGTTCGCGCCGCTAGGAAGCCGCCCAGGTCCTTGTGGATGAAGTAGTCGAAGGTGTTCCGGGCGGTGTAGTCCGTGAGGTGCTTCTCCAGGAGCGTGCGGTTCGGGTTCTTCTCGGTGGGCCGGGGCGCGGCGAGGTCGCGCCGCCAGTCGTCGAATCGGGTAGTCTTGTTCAGGATGCGGTCCGCCGCGGCCGCGTTCAGGTCCGCCTGCTTGGCCTTGTCTGGATGCGGCCGGTACTCGAAGCGGATAACGAGTTCGCCATTCTCCTCGACTAGCGGCTCCTCGGCTGACAGGATGAACCGCCGCTCGCTGGCGCTGGCGGGGCGGTTGTTGTCCTTCTCGGTGTCGGCCTCCACCAGCTTGAAGTGGACGCGCCTGCCGGAGGGGAGCTTGAAGGTGTAGTTGCGCAGGTACTCGCTGGTCTTGATGTAGTACTGGTCGTGGTTCGCCCAGTAGAGCTTGACCTCCTCGCCCTCGTAGGGGATGGCGTAGACGCCCTCTTTGTAGCGGCGCTGGGAGATGAAGTCGCCGTCGCTGTAGTAGCGCCGGAAGAAGTTGTAGAGGTGGGAGAAAACTTCGTTCTCGGCCGCCTCGATGTCGAAAGCAGCGTTGTAGCGGGCTTGCAGTTCCTTGACCTTCGGTGCTTGAGCAGGGTCGTCAAAGCCGAGGGCCTTTGCCTGCTCCTTCGCCTTTTCCAGTTCCGCCTCCAGGATCGCGCGGCTCTCGAGCTCGTAGGTGCTCAGAGCCTCGCGCACCTGCGGCAACAGGTCATTGTCGAGGAAACGGGTGATCTCCTCGCGCTTTGCGTTCATGATGCGGTAGATGCCGAAGTCCAGCTCGGCCTGGTCGAGCTGGAACATCTCCGCCAGAAGTTTCATGAGTCGTGCAAGGTTCTGCGACATGGTCATTCTCGCTATACGACGCTCCAGCGGATCGTGAACAGGGGTTCCACGTTCGTCCGCTGCCGCATTCTCTTCTCCAACTTCTCGATCATCTCATCCCGCTTGGCCATGATCTCGCGTCGACCTGGGCGTAACCGTGTTACGGGTCGACCGAGGATCGGAAGTACGGGTTCCTGATGGCGGAAGCGACGACCAAATCGACTGGCTGCCCGAACAGCGATTCGAGGGCTTTTCAGGAGCCCGAAATAGCGGTCGGCGTACCCGGGGCCGACCGGCGGGGCGAACTCCACCAGGAAGTCCAGGTCGCCGGTCTCGGCCACGACCTGGCTGGTCGCAGCCGAGCCGAAGACCTCCAGGCGACTGACCCCGAAGTGTCGGCAGATCGCCTGCATCTCGCTTCGACGCCCCTCGATGGCCGCGATCACGGCTCTCGCTCAGCGGCGTTCCTGGGAGTGGGTCGTCTGTTGTTCGAAGCCCCGTCCACGACGCTCACCTGGTCCTCCCATCGTGCCGATCCGGGACGAAGTGTATCCGAGGAGTTGACAGTTGACGGTCCTTCCCGACCCATTGGTCGAGACGAAGACGCGGTCTGCGGCCGAAGTTCACGGTCTCGGCGAGGCACACCGGTCGTGCCGCGCAAGCCGTGGTGACGCTTGATTTGAGAGGCCCGGTGACTACCGACTCGGTGGTGCAGAGTCCGGAGGCGCGGGCTGGCGGATCACCCGGCGTCAGCTCTCGGACCGAGACGAAGAGCTGTCGGTGCTGATCCCTCCGAAGCGTGCTTGGCGGCGATCCGCAGGATCTCCTCCCGCTTGTCCCGAAGCAGCTGGTCGGTGGCCATCGGATCGAGGCCTTGATGGGTGTGCGGCTGCCGGGCCGCGCCCCGAGCCTTTCGGATCGAGTCCGCGAGCTGCGCCACTTCGCCGGCCCGATCGCCGAGCGCCGGGGCGCCAAGATCGCCCGGGTGGCCGTCGCCCTGGACTGTTGTGGGCGTACTTGAATGCCGAAGAGGGCACGTCGCGCCTTCACGCGTCGGTAGAGCTCGTCGGGAATCTCGATCGTCGCCTTCATGCGCCCAGCCGACTGTACTCCTGCATTGCCGCCGACCGGGCGCTGGGGTTGCTCGTTCTCCTGGCGATCGGCTCGAGCGACGCGGGTTCGCCCCTCCGCAGCCGGGCGCCCCACAGTCGGCCGCCCTCCGCAGCAGGCCGCCCTCCGCAGCCGGGCGCCCCCAGTTGGGCGCCCTCCTCAGCCGGGCGCTCGCCGGTAGTGGAGGGCGACCGTGCCGTTGCCGAGCGGTGTCGCCGAGAGGAGCTCGAGCCGTCGCGGGCCGGGCAATCCGCCCTCGAAGAGGTACGGGCCGTGCCCGGCGATCCGGGGATGGACGAGGAACCGGTACTCGTCGATGAGCCCCAGCCGGTCCAGCTCGGCGGCGAGCTTGCCGCTCCCGAGGAGCACGCCGGCCGGTGTCGCGTCCTTCAGCATCTGCACGGCCGGGCCCAGGTCGCCGACGAGGTGGTGGCTGTTCGCCCACGGGAAGTCCGTTCGGGTCGACGACACGACGTACTTCGGCTTGGCCTCCAGCTTCACGGCCCACTCCCGAAGCGACGGCGGCACCGCCACGTCGCCGCGGGCCACCGCCGGCCAGAAGTCCTCCATCAGTTCGTAGGTGACGCGGCCCCAGAGGATCGCCCCGGCCTCGTCCAGGAGGCGGGTGAAGAAGGTGTGCGTCTCGTCGTCGGCGATGCCCTCCCGGTGGTCGACGCAGCCGTCGAGGGTGAGGTTCAGGCTGAAGGTCAGGCGGCCCATGGCCGTGAGAGTCTACGCCGGTGCTGCTCGACCGCCGAGCGGCCACCGATTCAGGCGGACCTCGCCGCCGTCACGCCGGCCCGGTCGGCGGCGCACCCCGGAGAACAACACTCCCTCCCGCCCCTGCCGTTCGCTACCGTTCGTCCCCGACGGATCCAGCACCCCGGAGGTGGACCCCGCGATGACGGACGAGCGCCTGACCATCCTCTTCATGCCCGAGAGCGCCTACGGGCCGACGAACAACTGCGTCGGGATCGGCAAGGTCCTCGAACGCCGCGGCCACCGCGTCGTCTTCGCCGCCGAGGCCTCCTGGAAGGGCCGCCTCGAACCGCTCGGCTTCGAAGAGGACCTCGTCGACCTCGCCCCGCCGCCGGAAGGGGAGCAGGACGCCGGCCAGTTCTGGACCGACTTCATCACCGAGACGGCGCCCGAGTTTCGCAAGCCGACGATCGAGCAGCTCGAGACCTTCATCCGCCCCGTCTGGCAGTCGCTCATCGACGGCGCCCGCTACTGCGAGCCGCAGCTCCGCGAGATCCTCGACCGGGTCCGCCCCGACGTCATCGTCGAGGACAACGTCTGCGTCTTCCCGGCCCTCGTCACCCACGGGGCGCCCTGGGTCCGGATCGTCTCCTGCAACCCGTTGGAGATCAAGGACCCGGCCCTGCCGCCGGTCTTCAGCGGCTACCCGAGCGACGACGAGACGGGCTGGGCCGAGTTTCGGGCCGAGTACGAGCGGACCCACCGCGAGCTCTGGGAGGCGACGAACGCCTTCGTCGTCGAGGCCGGGGCGCCGCCGCTCCCGGATCTCGAGTTCATCCACGAGTCGCCCCACCTCAACCTCTACCTCTACCCGGAGGTCGCCGACTATCGGCGGTCGCGGCCGCTCGGGCCCACCTGGCAGCGGCTCGACTCGAGCGTTCGGGAGACCGAGGCGCCCTTCGAGATCCCGGAGCACCTTCGCGACGGCGACGGCGCCCTCATCTACCTCTCCCTCGGCTCCCTCGGGTCGGCCGACGTCGAGCTCATGCGGCGGCTCGTCGAGGTCCTGGCCCGGACGCCGCACCGCTACATCGTCTCGAAGGGGCCGCGGGCCGACGAGTTCGAGCTGGCCGACAACATGTGGGGCGAGGCGCGGGTCCCGCAGACCTCGATCATCCCCCTCGTCGACCTCGTCATCACCCACGGCGGGAACAACACGACGACGGAGGCCTTCCACTTCGGCAAGCCGATGATCGTCCTGCCGCTCTTCTGGGATCAGTACGACAACGCCCAGCGGGTCGCCGAGCTGGGGTTCGGGGTCCGGCTCGACACGTACGGCTTCGAGGACGAGGAGCTCTCGGGAGCGATCGAGCGGCTCCTCGCCGACCGGGGGCTCCGGGAGCGGCTGGCTCGGGCGGGGGAGGTGATCCGGAGCCGGGACGGGAAGGCGAAGGCGGCGGACCTCATCGAGGCGCTCGGGCGGCGCCGTCGGGCGGAGGCGCGCTGAGGGGGCGGGCGGAGCGGCTGCGCGGTCCTCGCTGACGCTCACGGCGCCACCCCGCGCGGGGCCGCCAGCAGGACGGCCAGAGCGAAGGCGATCTGGGCGAGGGCGAAGAGGACCGCCACGACCGCGACGAGCCGCCGATCGAACCGCTCGGCGAGGAGGGCCAGCCCGGCGAAGGCGGGGAAGGCCGAGAGGGCGTAGCGGGGCATCGAGTTGACGGTCCCGCCGGGGAGGAGCGAGAGCGCGAGCACGGTCAGGGCGAAGACGGCCAGCTCGCGGTCCCGTCGGACGAGGGCGAGGGCGCCCACGGCCACGAGGGCGATGAAGCCGAGCCAGGCCGCTCGGGGGAGGTTCGGGTTCCGGAGGGCCACGACGATCCGGGTCAGGCCGCTGCCGCCGTGGGCCCACGACGGCGAACCGAGGAGGAAGCCGGTGAGCTGCTGGGTCAGGACGGCGATGAAGCCCCACCAGATGGCGAAGGCGAGGCAGCCCGCGGCGGCCGCCGCCAGGGCGACGGCGCGCTCCCGGCCCGTCGTCGTTGCTGCTCGAACGAGGGCCGACGCCACGAGGCCGGCCCCGGCGATCCGCGTGAACATCGCCAGGGCGACGGCGGGGATCCGCCGGCGAGACTCGGGCGGGGCGTAGAAGTAGGCCCCGGCCGCCAGGAGGAAGAGCGGCTCGGAGTACGGCAGCGAGAAGACGTAGGCGGACGGGGCGAAGGCGAGGAGCAGCACGGCGGCCGTGGCGGTCGCCTCGCCGAGGCGATCGGCCAGGACCCGCCAGATCACGACCGCCGCGACGACGAAGAGGCCGTTGGCGAGGACGAAGCCGGTCTCGGGGAGCGGGAGCACGCCGAGGCTGGCGACCTTGATGACGAGCGGCCAGGCGGGGAAGAAGGCGAAGTCGTGGCCGCCGTGGACGACGCCGCCGTGGTAGCCGCCCTCGGCGATCCGCAGGTACCAGGCGGCGTCCCAGACGGTGAGGAGGCTCGGGCGCATCCCGGGGAGGCGTGGAGGCCCAGGAGCACCGCCGTCGAGTAGAGGCGCGAGGCGACCGCGATCCCGGCCGGCAGGAGGTACCAGGGTCGGTCTCGTCGGGGGTGGTCGGCCACGGCGGTCAGCGGTGCGGCTTCGCGGCGGCGATCGACTCCGCGGTCACGCCGGGATCATACGGCCGGGTCGTCTGCCGCGTCGTCTCGCCGACCGTTCCGATCGATGCAACCCGCGGCCGCCGGATTTGCCCCGCCCTGTCCGGGCCGCCTACGCTGCCGGGCTCGCTCCTCCCCGCTCGGTGCCGGACGCGCTCGCAGCCTAACCTGGGTTGACCACGAGCCTCGGGCCCTGGGAGGCTGAGACGCGCACCCCTCCCACCAACGGCCGCTCGCCGCACCGGCAAGGCTACATCGACTCCTCGTAGGCCCTCGTCAGCAGAGCCATGAGAACGTCCTTGTGGCGCGCCACATCGCCCTTCGCCAGCCGGATGCGGTAGCGCCCCGAGCGAGCGTCGTACTCCATCACGTCGAGGCCCGCAGCGTCAAGCTGTGCCTGCGTCTCATCGGAGCGGTCGAGGCGGACCTCGAGCCCCAGCCAGCCCTTCCACGGTCTAAAGATCGCGAAGTTGTTCGGCTGACCGTCCTTGGCGAGGCCGATGTAGAACTTGTTGTACTTGGGTTCGAGGCCGGGATCCAGGCTCTTCACCAGCTCGAGCACCTCCTCGACCATGGCAAGCGTGGGCTTGCTGGAGCGGGTTTCCCAGTAGGCCCGATCCGCCGTCGCCTGAGCCTCCTCGTCTTCGTCCACGAGGCTGAGGCGGGTTTCGTCGACAATCTTCGAGCAAAAGAGCACCACCGAATCACCGACCCGGAGGGCGGCCAGCTGGATGGCAACCAGAGGAATC
>BPIH01000007.1 GCA_026004015.1 Chloroflexota bacterium
CTACCCCGACCTCTTCCGGACCGTCCTCACCCCGAAGGCGGAGGAGCTCGTCGCCACCCCGTACCGGTTCGGCGGGGACGCCCGGAAGGCCGAGGCCCACTTCGAGAGCGGCCTCCGACAGGCCTTTCGCCGGATCCGCGAGGCGGCCCACCCCGACTATCCGGTGACGATCTTCTACGCCTTCAAGCAGGCCGAAGAGGACGGCGACGACGGCAACGGCTCGATCGCCAGAGTCTCCACCGGTTGGGAGAAGATGCTCGAGGGGCTCCTCGACGCCGGCTTCTCCATCCACGGCACGTGGCCGATGCGGAGCGAGCTCGGCAACCGGATGCTCTCCCTCGGCACGAACGCCCTCGCCTCCTCCATCGTCCTCGCCTGCCGCCCCCGCCCCGCCGACGCCGGCGTCACGACCCGGGCCGCCTTCCTCGCCGCCCTGAAGCGCGAGCTCCCCGAGGCCCTCCGGACCCTCCAGCACGGGAACATCGCCCCCGTCGACCTCGCCCAGGCGGCCATCGGGCCCGGGATGGCCGTCTTCTCCCGCTACGCCAAGGTCCTGGAACCCGACGGCTCGCCGATGCGGGTCCGGACCGCCCTCGCCCTCATCAACGCCGTCCTCGACGAGGTCCTCGCCGAGCAGGAGGGCGAGTTCGACGCCGACACGCGCTTCGCCGTCACCTGGTACAGCCAGCACGCCTTCCGGGAGGGTCGCTTCGGCGACGCCGACGTCCTGGCGCGGGCGCGCGACACCGCCGTCGAGGGGCTCGTCCGGGCGGGGATCGTCCGGTCGGGTGGCGGGAAGGTCGCCCTCCTCTCGCGCGAGGAGCTCGACCCGGCCTGGGATCCGACGACGGACCGGCGGCCGACGGTCTGGGAGGCGACCCAGCACCTCGTCCGGCGGCTCCACGACGAGGGCGAGGAGGCCGCCGCCGATCTCCTCGCCCGCCTGGGCGGCCTCGGCGACGTCGCCCGGGACCTCGCCTATCGGCTCTACGGCGTCGCCGAGCGGAAGGGCTGGGCAGACGAGGCCCGAGCCTACAACGCCCTCGTCGTCGCCTGGCCGCGGCTCAGCCAGCTCGCCGAGACGCGACGGGCGGCCGGGCCGGCCCAGCAGGCCCTCGGCCTGGGCGGGTAAGGCGGCAACGGGAGGACGACGATGACGGCGAGCAACCTCGAGCGGGTGGGACGGGCGCTCCAGCTCCTGGCGGCCGGGCTCCGGCCGGTCGTGGAGCGGACCTTCGAGAAGGCGTACGGGCAGGACTGGCTCGACCGGGTCGTGGCCGACAAGGAGCAGGCGACGCGGCGCGCCGTCACGCCGAACCTCGACGATCCGGCCTTCCTCCTCGACGCCGTCTGGCGCAACTGGAACGAGACCCTCGGGCTCATCCTCGGGCCGACCGAGCGGACGTACGTCAACGAGCTCCGCGGGATCCGGAACCGGTGGGCCCACCACGAGGCCTTCAGCCTCGACGACACCTACCGGGCCTTCGACACCGCCCAGCGCGTCCTCACCGCCGTCTCGGCGCCCCAGGCGGGCGAGCTCGAACGCCTGAAGCAGGACGTCCTCCGCGAGCGGTACGAGGTCGAAGCCCGGCGGACGGCCCGCCGGGTCGCCGCCGAGCAGACCGTCGTCGGCCCGAGCGTCGGCGGGCTCCCGGCCTGGCGGGAGGTCATCGAGCCGCACCCCGACGTCGCCGCCGGCCGCTACCAGCAGGCGGAGTTCGCCGCCGACCTCGACCAGGTCCGCCGCGGGGCGGCGAGCGCCGAGTACCAGGACCCGGTCGAGTTCTTCCGCCGGACGTACCTCACCGAGGGGCTGCGCCGCCTCCTCGCGAGCGCCCTCCGCCGCCTCGGGGCGGGCGACGGCGACCCGGTCATCGAGCTCCAGACGACCTTCGGCGGCGGCAAGACCCACTCGATGATCGCCCTCTACCACCTCGCCGACCCGGAGCGTCGCCCGGCCGAGCTGCCGGGCTCGAAGCGGTCCTGACCTCCGCCGGGGTCGCCGACCTGCCGCGGGTCCGGCGGGTCGTCCTCGCCGGGCAGGTCCTCTCCCCGGGCCAGCCGTGGCAGCGCGACGGCCACGAGATCCGAACGTTCTGGGGCGAGCTCGCCTGGCAGCTCGGCGGGGCGGAGGCGTACGGGCTCGTCGCCGACTCCGACCGGGCGGGGGTGAGCCCGGGCTCGGAGGTCATCCGGACGCTCTGGAGCGCTTCGGCCCGGCCCTCGTCCTCGTCGACGAGTGGCTCACCTTCCTCCGCCAGCTCTGGGCCGTCGACGGCCTCCCGGCCGGGTCCTTCGACGCGAACCTCTCCTTCGCCCACGCCCTCGCCGAAGCCGTCCGGGCGACCCCGAACTCGCTCCTCGTCGCCTCCCTCCCCTCCTCGGAGGTGGAGGTCGGCGGCGAGGGCGGCCGGATGGCCCTCGCCCGCCTCCAGGACACCTACGGGCGGCTCCAGTCGCCGTGGCGCCCGGCGAGCCCCGAAGAGGGCTTCGAGATCGTCCGCCGCCGCCTCTTCCAGGCCCTCCCGGCCGATCGGGCGACTGCCCGGGACGCCGTCGTCCAGCACTTCTCCGAGCTCTACGCCCGCCACCCCGGCGACTTCCCGAGCGAGACCCGCGAAGCCGACTACCGGCGGCGGATGGAACGGGCCTACCCGATCCACCCCGAGCTCTTCGATCGGCTCTTCGGCGACTGGGCGAGCCTCGACCGCTTCCAGCAGACCCGGGGGGTGCTCAAGCTCATGGCCGTCGTCGTCCACGTCCTCTACGAACGGGGCGACCGGAGCCCGCTCATCCTCCCGAGCTCGATCCCGCTCGACGACGAGCTCGTCGTCTCCCAGCTCACCCAGTACCTGGAAGACCAGTGGGTCCCGATCATCGCCTCCGACGTCGACGGGCCGGCGTCGCTGCCCCTCGCCGTCGACCGCGAGAACCCCGCCTTCCAGCGCTACGCGGCGGCCCGGCGGGTGGCCCGGACCGTCTTCTTCGGCTCGGCGCCGACCCTCGGGGCGGCGAACCGGGGGATCGAGGACCGCTCGATCAAGCTCGGGGCCGTCCTGCCGGGGGAGTCGCCGGCGACCTTCGGGGACGCCTTGCGGACCCTGGCCGGGCGGGCGACGTACCTCTACGAGAACCGCGGCCGCTACTGGTACTCGACCCAGCCGTCGGTGAACCGGCTCGCCCGGGATCGGGCCGAGGCGGTGCCGGCCGATGCCGTCCGGGAGGAGATCGTCCGGCGGCTGCGGGCGGTCGGCGATCGGGGGGCCTTCGCCCGGGTCCACGTCGCCCCGCGGTCGGCCGCGGACGTCCCCGACGAGGACGAGGTGGGGCTCGTGATCCTGGGGCCGGAGCACCCCCACAGCCGGGCCGGCGGAGCCTCACGGGCGGTGGAGGCCGCCGCGGCGATCCTCGCCGAACGGGCGGCGGGGCCGCGGATCTACCGGAACATGCTCGTCTTCCTCGCCGCCGACGAGGCGCGGCTGGCCGAGCTGGAGGCGGCGGTCCGGGAGTTTTCGGCCTGGAGCTCGATCTGCGCCGACGCCCGAAGCCTGAACCTCGACGCCATGCAGTCGGAGGCGGCCGAGCGGCAGCGGCAGCAGGCCGACAACACGGTGACGGTCCGGATCCCCGAGACGTACGTCTGGGCCCTCGTGCCGTCCCAGGCCGAGGCGGTCGGCGGGCCGGTGGAGTGGTCGGCGACCCGGGTCTCCGGGGAGGGGACGCTGGCGGCCCGGACGGCGCGGCGGCTCGTGGCGGACGGGCTCCTCCTCACTCGCTTCGGGGGGCCGAACCTGCGGCTCGTCCTCGACGGCACCCGGGGATGTGGAGCGAGGCCGGGGATCTGCCGCTCGCCCAGCTCTGGTCGTACTTCGCGCAGTACCTGTACCTGCCCCGGCTGCGGGATCGGTCCGTGCTCGCGGGGGCGGTGGAGGATGCCGTGGGTGGGCTGCTGTGGGCGCAGGAGGGGGTCGCCTACGCGGCGGCGAAGGACGGCGAGGGTCGCTATCGGGGGCTCGTCGGCGGGCGGCCGGTCCAGGTCGTCGTGGATTCGTCGTCGCTCATCGTGAAGCCGGAGGTGGCGGCGCCGTTGCTGGCGGAGGCGGCGCGGGCGGCGGGGGTCGGCTGGGGCCGTGGGGGTCGGGGACGGTTCGTCGGGGGTTGCGGCGGGCGAGCGCGGCATCGCGGAGACGAAATCGGGCCTCGGTGGCGCGGTCGAGGGGCCGAGCGTCCGGCCGGCGGTGCAGCGGCGGTTTCGCGGGAGCGTGTCCTTGGACGCCGGTCGGCCGATCCCGGAGTTCTCGCGGATCGCCCAGGAGGTCGTCAGCCATCTGGCGGGCGACCCGGACGTCCGGGTGGAGCTGCGGCTCGAGATCGCGGCGGAGCATCGGGGCGCGGGTTTCGAGGGCGACGTGGTCCGGACGGTCCGGGAGAACGCGCGAACGCTCCGCTTCGACCACGTGGAGTTCGAGGAGGAGTGAGGTGGGCGGGCGTGGCGGCCTGGGCGGTGGGTACGCTGCCGAGCTGGCACCGGGGGGCAAGCGTCGGACACCCCTTGCCGAGACGGCGGCTCCGGATCGTCGGCGACCGCTTCCCACTCCGCTCGTTTGGGGCAATCGATGAGGAGGGAGTCGCCACCCGCCGAACCGGCGAGGTTCGTCGTCGGCGACCGGATTCATCACCCCCAAAAGGGCATGGCCCGTGTCCTGGCGCTGCGAGACGGGATCGTCATCGCCCGTTTCGATGACGGTGAAACACGAGAGATCATCTCGACGCATCCCGGCATGCGGCTCGTCGAGCCGCTCGAGGAGGGTCGCATCAGCCCTCCCTGGCGCGAGTCTCCCAACGCTTGGCCATAGGCGGGAGTCTGCCGCCACGGCGAGTATGATTAGAAGTATGATCATATAGAGGTGAGCCATGCCGACGATCGAGCGCGTGACCGTGACCTTGCCCGCGGATCTGGTCCGGGAGATCGACCGACACGAGAAGAACCGGAGCAGGTTCCTCCAGGAGGCCGCTCGCCGCGAACTCGAGCGGCGGCGGCGCATCCTCCTCGACCACTCGCTTCGCAACCCTCACCCAGAAACGGCCGAACTGGCCGAGGCCGGGTTCGAGGACTGGGTCTCCTCGCTGCCCGACGGAGGATGCGGCGGGCTGGTCGACATCCAGGCCGGCAGAGACGTCCGCTGGGTTCCCGGGGAGGGGTGGACCGAGGTCGAACGGGTGAGGCTCGACCGCGGCACGATCGTCCTGCTGGGGCTCGATCCGACGGTCGGCCACGAACAGCGCGGCGTCCGCCCGTGCGTCGTCGTCAGTGATCCGGCCGTGATCTCCGATCAGCGCTTCCCGCTCGTCGCCGTCGTCCCCGTGACCGGCACGCCGGGCGAGGGATCGCTCTATCCCATGCTCCAGCCGGGCCCCAGTGGACTCGCCAGGCCGTCCTACGCCCTCGTCGATCAGCTACGGTCCGTGGACAAACGCCGGATCCGCCGCGTCTTTGGAGTCGTCACCGATAGCGAGCTCGACGCCCTGGATGAGGGACTTGTCCTCTTCCTTGGGCTCGGTCGAAAGCTCAGGTCAGCAGACGTCGAATGACGGCGGTGCGGAGAGAGCGCCACCACGAGCAGATCCCGGTCGAGTTCGTAGCCGTGGCGGGCCGTCAATCGTTCGAAGGTGAAGACGCAAGAGAAGCCAAGGTCAGTGACGTGCCGCCAGCTCCGAAGGTCGCCCTTCTGCGTGGGATAGACTCTTGCGTGGGATAGCTTTCCGATGCTGGCCGTGACGATCGACAGACCACACACCACGGGAACGGCGGGACGTCGCAGGCGACATGACCTTGCTTCTACGACGCACCGATCATCACCGTCGATCCCGGACAGCGCGCCGCGTCCGCCCAGGTTTGAGGCCATCGGGCGGGCCGGCGAGCGAGGGAGGCTTCCGTGACCCGCTAGCGCTCTCGAGCGAGCTCGCCCGCCCGCCGGGCGACGGCGGTGAGCACCCCGCGGTCGAAGGCGTCGGCGAGCGCGCCCTCGGAGAAGCGCTCTTCCCGGACGATGGTCGTGATGATCCGGGCCAGATCCTCGGCGCTCGCCGATCCAATCGCCTCGGGATCCGAGAGAAGCCGACGGCCCTCCGGCGAGGCGGCCCAGTGCGGCCAGTCGAAGCGGACGACCCAACCGAGCCGGTACATCTCGTCGACGAACCGGCTGATCGCCGAGCTGTACCGGAAGGATGGCATCTCGATCACGCTGTCGTTCCTTGACGTTCGGTCGTGCCAGACGCCGACCGAGAACTCGTCCGAGGTGAAGATCGCTTCGGGCCGCGGCCCGTCAAGTGGTGGAAATTTGCTTCCAGCAGGGCATGCCGTCCCTCGTGACAGCGAGCGTTCGTCCGTTACACCACGGCACCCTCCTTGAGGAGCTCGCCGATCGTCGGGTTGACGTGCCCGCCGAGGAGGCGGGTAAGAGAGGGCCGCGGCCCGTCAAGTGGTGGAAATTCGCTTCCAGCATGGCATGCCGTCCCTCGTGGCAGCGAGCCGTTCGTCCGTTACACGGCGGCACCCTCCTTGAGGAGCTCGCCGATCGTCGGGTTGACGTGCCCGCCGAGGAGGCGGGTAAGAGAGCCCTGGGGGAGATAGCGGCGATCGGCGGTCAGCCACTCGTCGTGCTGCTCGGCGAGGAGCGCCCCGACGAGCCGGACGAGGGCCTCGCGGTTCGGGAAGATCCCGACGACGTCGGTCCGGCGGGCGAGCTCCCGATGGAGCCGCTCGAGGGGGTTCGTCGACCAGACCTTCGACCAATGCTCGCGGGGCACGCTCGTATAGGCGAGGACATCGGCGGCGGCGGCGAGGAGCGTCTCGGCGGCCTTCGGCCACCGGGTTCGGAGGTGGTCGGCGACCTCGGCAAGTTGGCGCTGGGCCGATTCCCCGTCGGGCTGGGCGAAGATCGTTCGGGCATACGCGGCGACGAGGCCCTGGGCGCCCTTTGGGACGTGGGCGAGGACGTCGCGGAGGAGATGGACCCGGCACCGCTGCCAGGTCGCCCCGATGAGCGTCGCTTCGATCGCCTCGCGGAGGCCGACGTGGGCGTCGCTGACGACGAGCCGGACGCCGGAGAGGCCGCGGGCGACGAGGGAGCGCAGGAACGTCCGCCAGAGGGCGCCGGTCTCCCCGTGCCCGACCTCGAAGCATGAGGACCTCTCGCTCGCCCCGCTCGTTCACCCCGATCGCGATGAGGATCGCCACCGGGACGATCCGACCCCCTTCACGCTGCCCTTCTCGACCTTGGCATCGAGCCAGACGTACGGGTAGCGGTGCTCGTCGAGCCGCCGCTCCCGGAAGGCCGTGACGTGGCGATCGAGCTCGGCGCAGATCCGGCTCACCTCGCTCTTGCTGATCCCCTCGACGCCGAGGCTCCGGACCAAGGCGTCGACCTTCCGGGTGCTGACGCCCAAGACGTACGCCTCGGCGACGACGGCGAAGAGGGCCCGCTCGGATCGGCGGCGTGGCTCCAAGAGCCAGCCCGGGAAGTAGCTGCCGGAGCGGAGTTTCGGGATCGCGAGCTCGACCGTCCCGGCTCGGGTGTTCCAGGTCCGGGTCCGGTAGCCGTTCCGATAGCCGGTCCGCTCGGTCGTCCGCTCGTACCGCTCGGCCCCGAGCTTGGCGGCGACCTCGAGCTCCATGAGCGCTTCCGCCACGACCTTCACCGCCGTCCGGAGGAAGTCAAGATCGCCGTGCGCGGCAGCCTTTCCAATCTCCTCGAGGAGTGTCATCCTGTCCGTGGCCATCGCCGTTGGTCCTCCCAGCAGCTGGTTGTGTCTTGTCTTGCTGGAAGCCTAGGCGGTGGCCGCTCCGCAGTGGAGCACCCCCGCAATTTCCACCACGTCCTGGGACACTACTTCGCTTCGTAGGCGGCCAGTCGGCGGAGGCGCTCGGCGTCGCTCGTGCTCACGGCAGAGCCTCGAACATCCTGTTCCCCCCGGCTCGTTCATGGCGTGGACGGTGGGGTCGGCCTGGTTCGGACGGTGTGCGGAGCGCGTGTGTCATCGGCTTGGTGGCCAAAGTGGCTGGCGCGATTTCACGATAGCGGACGGGATGGGAATCGAACGCACGGGCCTTGGGCCCACCGGCTTTCACGCGGAGCCCACCTCCCGGTCGGCGAGCGCGAGTTGCGTCACCCCTCCCCTCCCGCCGGGACAAGTCGACCAGCCACCCACAGAAGCACCTCGGCGGCAGTCTCTTCCAGCAAGGCACGGTCTCCCAGCTCGGCAGCGCGGCGGCGATGATGCTCGGCCTCGGCTGCATGACGGACGGCTTCGTTGCGGAGGTGATCGGCTTCGCTCAGGAGCCAATCGACCAGCCGCGACGTTCGGAGGTCGAAGTCAGTCAGGGCTGACCTCCGTAGCTTCGCGAGTGATCCTTCGTGCGACCGCCCGGCGGAGGTCGGCCCGGACCAGCTCCAGCTCGGTGCGCGCCGTCGTTTCCCCAACTCGGGCCCAAAGCGCTCCAGAGCGGGTGTCGCCTCTGAGGGTTCGGTCCCGGGTTCATCTCCGGCTCTCGATGAACTCCACGAGGGCTGCTTCCGGCACAAGTCGGCGGCGTCCAATGGTGACTGTGCGCAACTCGCCGCGTCCGATGAGGGCGTAAACCGTCGAGCGCGAGACGTTCAAGCGCAAGGCCGCGCATCGGATAGCGACCAGCCGCACCAGGCGGTCACGCTCAGCGAGGGCCGCCGCGATCTCCTCTCGGACTAGCTTTCGGATGGCCTGCTCAAGCTCCATGCCCCAATCATTGGCGGCTGGGAGCTCGATGGGAAGTGGGATGATCGGTCGCCCGACTGAATCGTTACGGCCTCCACCATCGGCGGACGGTGTCCGGCGGGAACGGTTCGACCTGTCCGTCCAGGTTCTTGCGACCCTCCTCCTCGGCTATCCGCCGCCCGATCTGTCGGGCCGTCAACCCCTCGCTCCGCAACGCCCGAGCCCGAGCGCGCCTGCGTTCGTGCGCCTCTTGGCGCGCCTCGCTGGCCAAGGCGGCCGCCGTTGCCCGGGGAACACCGAGCCGATCGCGAAGCCGGGCTATGCCCACATCGAACGGCTCGTCGAGAAGGTCGCGCCGCTGTTCCAAGAGCCCCACCAGGACGTCGGCCGCCATCCGCTCGACGGCGCGACGAAGCGATCGGAAGTACTCCCGCTGGCCTCCAGGTGTCAGACAGGCCAACCCCTCGGCAAGGAGCCGCTCGTAGGGCCAGCCTTCTTGCGCCTCGTCGAGCCAGGCGATACGCCTCAGCTGTCTTATCCGCTCACGGGCCGCTATCTGCTCAGACGCCTTCATCACTCCCCCTGTCGGGGCTCAGGAGAGAGCCGCTGCCGCGTCGTGAAGCGTCGCCGGCGTAACTGCTGCGTAGGAGGCATGGGCATCGTGACCCCCGTGTTTCCGAGCGACGCGGCGGCCGTCCCGCGCCACACCGGTTTCAACGAGGGTTGGCAGCGTGGCGACGACGGTGCGCGGGAGGGGTTTCCGCGATGGCGGAGAGGGTGGGATTCGAACCCACGGGGCTTGCGCCCTGCGGTTTTCAAGACCGCCGCATTCGACCGCTCTGCCACCTCTCCGCGCCGATCGAGGATACACCGGCCGAGGGCGACTGAGGCCATCGCCCGGGCGCCTCGCCGAACCCAGCGAGGGCCGGACCCGGCTGACGAACGCCCGCGCCCGCGCCGCCCCCGACCGCCCCTACGCCGCCGCGATCCGCTCCAGGCCGCCCATGTACGGGCGGAGGACCCCCGGGACGACGACCGAGCCGTCCGGCTCCTGGTACGTCTCGAGGAGCGCCGCGACGACCCGGGCGAGGGCGAGGCCCGAGCCGTTGAGCGTGTGGACGAGCTCCGGCTTCGCCCCCGGCTCGGGGCGGTAGCGGATCGCCATCCGGCGGGCCTGGTAGTCGCGGAAGTTCGAGCAGGAGCTCACCTCGAGCCAGCGCTCCACCCCGGGCGCCCAGGCTTCGAGGTCGTACTTCTTCGCCTGGACGAAGCCCATCTCGCCGGTGCTCATGAGGACGACCCGGTAGGCGAGCCCGAGCCGCTGGAGCAGGACCTCGGCCCGAGCCGTCAGCCATTCGAGGGCGGCCGCCGAATCCTCGGGCTTCTCGAAGCAGACCATCTCGACCTTGTCGAACTGGTGGACCCGGAGGATCCCCCGGGTCTCGGCGCCGGCGGCGCCCGCCTCGCGCCGGAAGCAGGGGGTGTAGGCGGCGTAGCGGATCGGCAGGTCGGCGGCGTCGAGGATCTCGTCGCGGTGGAGGTTCGTGACCGGGACCTCGGCGGTCGGAACGAGGTAGAGCTCGTCGCGGGTCACGACGTACATCTGCTCTTCCTTGTCCGGGATCTGGCCGGTCCCCCGGGCCGAGGCGGCGTTGACGAGGGCCGGCGGCCAGACCTCGACGAAGCCGTGCTCGCTGACGTGGACGTCGAGGAACCAGTTGATGAGGGCCCGCTCCAGGCGCGCCCCGGCGGCCCGGTAGACCGGGAACCCCGAGCCGGTGATCTTCGCGCCCCGCGGCTCGTCGAGGATCCCGAGGGCCGCCCCGATCTCCCAGTGGGGGCGCCGCTCCCAGGGTTGCCCGTCGGGGCCGACGGCGCGGCGCGGCAGCGGCTCGCCCCAGGTTCGGACGACGACGTTCGCCTCGGGGCCGCCGACGGGGACGTCGGGGTCGGCCGGGTTCGGGATCCGGAGGAGCGCCTCCTCGAGCTCGGCTTCGACGGTCGCGAGCTCCCGCTCGAGCTCGGCGATCCGGTCGCCGAGGGCCCGCGCCTCGGCCCGGATCTGGGCGATCTCGGGACCGTTCGGGTCGGCGCCGGCCCGGATCCGCTCGCCGACCGACTTGCTGACGGCGTTCCGCTCGGCCCGGAGGCGGTCGGCCTCGCCGAGGAGGCGGCGGCGGCGCTCGTCGAGGGCGAGGGCGGCGTCGACGACGGCGGGGTCTTCGCCCTTGTCGATGGCGCTCTGGCGGATGCGGTCGGGTTCCTCGCGGAGGCGGGCGAGGCCGACGCTCATCGGCGCGGCCTCCGGGCGCGGTCGGATGGGCTGGGGAGCAGGCGGTTCGCATGGTGAGATTGTCGTTGCTCAGGACGGCCGCTGCTCGGCCGCTACGGCTCCGCTCGGCGGCCGCTTCTCGGAGCCGGCTGACGACGAAGGCGGGGTCGAGGCTCGCCAGGAGCCAGCCCGCCCGCGGGCCGTTGCGGCGCCCGAGGAAGGCGAGGTAGAGGGCGGCGAAGGCACGGCCGCTCGGGAGACCGAGCGAGCCTGCGACCTCGAAGATCCTCGCCTGCCAGGCCTCGCCGCTCGGCGGACGCGTCGGCCTCGACGGACGCTGCCAGCTCGGCGAGGAAGCGGCGCTCGTCGGCGGCCAGATTGCGGGCAGCCTCGGGCAGGGCGTCGAAGCGGACCTCGATCCGGGCGGCGTCGGGGGCGTACCGCTCGAGCCAGGCCCGGGCGGCGGCGACCCGCTCCTCGAGGATCGCCCGCTCGCGCTCGGTGAGGGGGGTCCCCTTCTCCGCCGCGAGCCGCTCGGCGATGTCGATCCCGGGCAGCTGGAGGAGGAGGGCGAGGTGGGCGAAGGGCGGTCGGTAGGCGGCGGCTTCGGCCTCGACGTCGGCGTCGGGGTCGCGGAGGCGAATAGCGGAAGATCTGCTCGTAGCCGGCCGGGAGCTCGCCCTTGACCGCGCGTCCCGCGGCCGCGGCGGCAAAGCGGTCGAACTCGTCGAAGAGGCGGGGGATCGCGTCGGTCCCGTCGGGATCGAACTCGATGGCCTGGTTCGGGCGGGGGCGGATGAAGAGGAAGCGGAGCTGCTCGGGCGGGACGACCTCGGCGATCTCGTGGGCCGCGGCGCCGCGACCGCGGGAGGTCGACATCTTTCGGCCGCCGAGGTTGACGAACTCGTACGGGACGTTGAGCGGTGGCTCGCGCTCGAAGACCTCGCGGGCGATGGCGTCGGAGCGGTCGCGGGACCCGCCGGCCGTCGAGAGGTCCTTGCCGCAGGGCTCGATGGTCACCCCGAAGATGCTCCACTGGGCCGCCCACTCGAGGTTCCAGGGGAGCTTCGCCCGACCGCCGAAGGGCGACGTCCAGCCGCTCATCCCGCAGCCCTTCGCCCAGGCGACGAGGTTCGGGCGGCACTCGTAGCGGACCCGCTCGCCGTCCCAGGCGGTGACGATGGTCGTGCCGACCTTGCCGCAGCGCTCGCAGACGACGCTCACCGGGTGCCAGTCGTCGGGGTGGCGGACGTTGGCAACCCGGCGGTAGATGTCCCGGACGAGCTCCGCCCGGTCGAGGGCGAGCCGGATGTAGGGTCGACGGCGCCCTCGGCGTAGAGCTCGGACATCCAGTAGTAGCGGTCGGGGCGGATCCCGAGGCGCTCGAAGGTGGCGACGAAGCGCTCGGCGTGGTGGCGGGCGTAGGAGGCGTGGCCGTCGGCCTCCTGGTCGGGGATGTGGGCGAGGGGTCGTCCCATCTCCCGCTCGACGGCGTCGGGGGTGAGGAGGGCCTGGGCGTCCATGGGATCCATGTCGTCGATCCCGTAGAGGTAGCGGGTCTCGACGCCGCGGGCCCGGAGCGCCCGGGCGATGACGTCGACGAGGACGGGCCCGCGGAGGGAGCCGACGTGGACGGTACCGGACGGTGTCTTGCTGTCGTTGACGACCTGCGGCCCGTGCACCCGGGCGGCGAGCTCGTCGGCCCAGTCCATGGCTCCCTCGTCTTCGCCCCGGCGGCTCCGACCCGGCTGACTCGTCGCCGCCGGCGGCCGGAGGCCGGGGAGTCCTAGCTGATGCTGACGATGGTGTACGTGAAGTCGCCGGCGGGGACGCGGACGACGACGGTGTCGCCGGGCTTGCGGCCGAGGAGGGCCCGGCCGACGGGCGACTCGTTCGAGATCTTGCCCTCGGCGGGACGGGCCTCCGTGGAGCCGACGATGGTGAAGCGCTCCTCGCCGTCGGCGCCGCGGACGACGACGGTCGAGCCGATCTGGACGTGGTCGGTGGAGCGGTGCTCCTCGATGATCGTGGCGTTCTTGATGAGCGCCTCGAGGGTCGCGATCCGGCCCTCGACGAAGGCCTGCTCGTTCTTGGCGTCCTCGTACTCGGCGTTCTCCATGACGTCGCCGTGGGCCTTGGCGTCGTGGATCCGCTGGGCGATCTCGGCACGGCGGACGTTGACGAGTTCCTCGAGCTCGGCGCGGAGCTTCTCGAGCCCCTCCCGGGACAGGTACGTGGGCTTCGTGTTCATCGTTCCGTTCACCCCCGGTGGTCAGGTCGGGCGCCGGGGTTCGCGCCACGTCGGGGGCCGCGGTCGGTCGGTCCGGGCGTCCCCGTCTGGATAAGGAAAGAACTCCAGGCCCGCCGAAGCGCTGCTCCGCGGCCTGAAGTCCGACCGGCGCGACATGGTAGCGAGGCGGGCGCCGGGCGTCAAACGCTCCCCCGTTGGGGAGTCGGGCGGGGGCGCCGGGCCGCGTGGCCGGGCCGCGTGCACCCGGTGCACATTCTGGCGGCCCCTCCGAGCGTCCGGCCGGCCGGCCTGCCGATTCTGTGAACCTCGTGCACGCGGCCGGCAGACCCGGGGAGGCTCGAGCGGCTGCCTGTCGAGGGCGTGCACCGGACGCACGCCTCGGACCGAAGAAGAGCCTCCCGGCGCCAGGATGTGCACCCCGTGCACGCCGGCCCCGGAAACGTGCACGGGGTGCACGGAACCGACAGGGTGCGAACCGGCGGGATCGTCGGGACGGGCCCTTGTCAAGATGTGTGGAAATCCCTCCGGGTGGACGGATCGGTCGGGCGCTCCTAGGCGGCAGGCACCTCCTTCTCTGGACTCGGTGGACTGACGAGGATCCCGTCCTCGAAGCGGGCGCCCTCGACGACGAGGCGGAGGAGCTCGGGCTCGCCGGCGAGCGAGGCCCAGTTGAGGCTGAGCCGGTCGATGAGCTTGAAGACGAGATAGACGGCGTTGTCCCGGCGGCGGGTCCGACCGACGACCCGGGTCCGGAGCCGGACCCCGGCGAAGATCGATTCGACCGGGTTGCTCGTCCGCAGGTGGCGCCAGTGCTCGATCGGGTAGTCGTAGAAGCGGGTGAAGTCGTCCCAGTCGCGGAGGAGCGTCTCGGCGGCGGCGCGCTGGTCGAGTCGCCGGAACCAGGCGAGGACCTCGTCTCGCGCCGCCTCGCAGGCGGCCCGCGACGTCGCCCCGACGATCCGCTGGAGCCGGCGCCGGGCTTCCGGGGCGAGGCGGGCGGGGAGCCGGTCGAGGATGTTCGTGATCCGGTGGTTCCAGCAGCGCTGGTGCTCGGTCGTCGGATAGACGTCGACGAGGGCGGCCCAGAGCCCGAGCGCCCCGTCGCCGACGGCGAGCCTGGGCGCCGCCATCCCCCGGTCCCGGAGCGAGCGGAGGACGGCGGCCCACGATTCGCGGCTCTCCCGGTAGCCGAGCTCGAGGGCGAGGAGCTCCTTGCGCCCGTCGTCCCGGGCGCCCAGGACGACGAGGAGGCAGGCCGCCTCGGGCTCGAGCCCCGCGTCGAGGTAGATCCCGTCGGCCCAGATGTAGGCGTAGCGGCCGGGGAGCGGCCGGGCCCGCCAGGCCTCGTACTCGGCCTGCCACTCGTCCTTGAGGCGGAGGATCGTGTTCGGCGAGAGCGGCGCCCGCTCGCCGAGGAGGTGCCGGAAGACCGGCTCGAAGTCGCCCGAGCTCAAGCCCTCCAGATAGAGGGCGACGAAGAGCGACTGGGCGCTCCGGGTCCAGTAGCGGCGGCGCGGCAGGATCGCCGAGCGGAAGCGGGGGGCATCGGCCGGGGTTCCGGCGACCCGGGGCGCCCGGACCGGGAGCGACCAGGTCCCCATCCCGATCTCGCGCTCCCGGGCGTAGCCGTTCCGATAGCCGCGGAACGGCGCACCTCGCTCGTAGCGGGCCCGGCCCAGATACTCGTCGACCTCGGCGCTCAGGAGCTGCTCGAGGATCGAACGGGCGGCCTCGCGGATGAGGGCCTCGACGTGGGCCATCGGATCGGCCGTCTCGTCCACGGCGGACGACGGGGTCTGGTAGGCTGACATCGCGGCGTACCTCCTGATGCGTGTTTGGACCTTCCGGAGGGTACGCCGTTCTTGCTGCCCTGGCTGGGCCGCTCGGGCATTTTCCACACTTCCTTGCCACTGCCCGGAA
Organism: Chloroflexota bacterium; assembly: GCA_026004015.1. Taxonomy (GTDB): domain Bacteria; phylum Chloroflexota; class Limnocylindria; order Limnocylindrales; family CSP1-4; genus BPIH01. The sequence goes on from BPIH01000007.1 coordinate 15,198, forward strand.
ACGTGCACGGGGCACGGACCCGACAGCCACGTGGAAGATGGCCCCCGGGGCTTGGGCCGGGGGAGTCCAGTTCGGCTGGGCGCCCGGGGTGCCGGTCGGGTGTGTCAGCTCGGCGCCGGCCGGAGGGGGTACTGCTCGTCTCCGAGCTGGCAGATCGAGACCGGGTCGCTCCCCGACCCGCCGGCGTCGGCGATGACATCGCCGCTGTGGGCGACGATCCGGCCCCGGCTGTCGATGAGAACCGGATCGGGGGCATACCCGATCCGGAAGCCGGGCGGCCAGACGATCTCGAAGCGCTCACCGGTGGCGAGGGCGATCCCCCAGACCGGGTTCGGCTGGGCCGGATCGATGACGATCCGGAAGGGGAGGAGCGCCGCCGGCGGGCAGAGGATCGGCGGCCCCTCGGGCGGTTCGTCGATCGTCCGGAGCCCGGACGGCGTCGGCCGGCCTCCGCAGGCGACGAGGGCCACGGCCACGACGAGGGAGAGGGCCTGGCGGCGCGGCATCACGTCCCTCGACCTATCGGCGAGCAGGTCCCGGTGAGGCAGAGCCGAGCATTGAGCGCTTCCATGGCAGATCCATCGCCCCAGAGGCGGTACGGCTACGCCCGTCTCGGGCGCTGATGATGCCATACGCCGTCGGCCGCGGATTCGCACTCGCCCGACCCCGCCCCGAGGCGAGGCGCCGACGGCGTCTCCTACTCGGCGAGGCGGGCGAGGCGGTGCTTCACCCGCTGGAGGGCACCCCGGTCGGTGACGGCGACGAAGAGCGTGTCGTCGCCGGCGAGGGAGCCGACGACCTCCGGCCAGCGGGCCCGGTCGATGGCGGCGGCGATCGGGTGGGCCGAGCCGGGGAGCGTCTTGATGACGAGGAGGAGGCCCGATTCGCGGATCTCGACCGGCAGGTCGCGGAGGAGCCGCCGGAGCCGCTCCTCGCCGCTCGCCTCGGCCTCTCGGAGCCGGGCCGGGAGGGCGTAGACGGAGACCCCCTCGCGGTTCACCTTGACGAGGCCGAGCTCGGCGACGTCGCGGCTGATCGTCGCCTGGGTGGCCCGGAAGCCGCGCTCCCGAAGGGCCGCCGCGAGCTCCTGCTGGGTCCGGATCGGGCGCTGCTCGACGAGGTCGCGGATCGCCCGCTGCCGGAGGCCCTTCATGATCTCGGTCGACCGCTCGGCCCGGGCGGTCTCCGCCCGGTCGGCTCGACCCTCGCCCGGCCGGACTCCGCGCTCGTCGGCCCGCTCGCCCGGCCCCCGCTCGCCCATCGCTACCGACCCAGGAAGACGAGGACGACGAGGACCGCCAGGCCGACCCGGTAGGCGACGAAGACGTCGGTCCGGTGGGTCCGGAGGAACCGGAGGAGGCCGTGGATCGCCGCGAGGCCGAGAGGAAGGCGGCGAGCATCCCGGCGACGAGGGCCCCGGGTCGACGGCCGCGTCGCCGCCGCCGGCGAGGAGCTGGCGAGCTCTCGAAGGCGCCGGCCCCGGCGATGATCGGGGCCGCCATGAGGAAGCTGAAGCGGGCCGCCGCCTCCCGGTCGAGCCCGGCGACGAGGCCGGCGGCGATGGAGATCCCCGAACGGCTGATGCCCGGGCACGAGGGCGAGGGCCTGGGCGACAGCCGATGCCGACCGCGGCCGGGAAGCTCAAGCCCGCCATCGAGCGGCGCCGGCGACCATGACGCTCGGCGAGCCAGAGGATCGCCCCGCCGACGACGAGCATGACGCGACGAGGCCCGGCTGGCGGACGGATCTCCTCGATCGGTTCGTTCAGGAGGTAGCCGGCGACGGCGGCCGGGACCGTCGAGGCGGCGATGAGCCAGGCGAGACGACGGTCCGGGTCGTCGGCGAAGGAGCGGTCGCGAAGGGCGGCCAGGCCGGCCGGGACGAGGCGTCGCCACTCCCCGCTGAAGTAGACGAGGAGCGCCCCGAGGGTCGCCAGGTGGAGCATGACCGAGAAGGAGAGGGAACGGATGAAGGCGTCGTCCCAGCCGGCGAGCCAGGGCACGAGGACGAGGTGCCCGGAGCTCGAGATCGGCAGGAACTCGGTCAGCCCCTGGACGATGCCCATGATGACCGCCTGGACGATGGGGTCCACGACGCCGTCCGGGCCGCCGCCCTCGCCCCGTCCCCTACCCCGCCGCCCGCCGGGCTAGCGGATGAAGAGGGGGGCGAGGACGAGGGTGATCGTCGCCAGCAGCTTGACGAGGACGTGGAGCGACGGCCCGGCCGTGTCCTTGAAGGGGTCGCCGACGGTGTCGCCGACGACGGCCGCCGCGTGGGCCTCGGTCTTCTTGCCGATGACGTTGCCCTGCTCGTCGGTCAGGTGCCCGGCCTCGATGTACTTCTTCGCGTTGTCCCAGGCGCCGCCGCCGTTGTTGAGGACCGTGGCGAGGAGGACGCCGGCGATGGTGCCCGACCATGAGGAGGCCGGCCACGGCCTGGTAGCCGAGGAGGATGCCGACGACGACCGGCATGAGGACGGCGACGAGGCCCGGGGCGACCATCTCCCGGAGGGCGGCCCGGGTCGTGATGTCGACGACCCGCGCGTAGTCCGGCTTCTCGCTGAAGTCCATGATCCCGGGATGCTCCCGGAACTGCCGCCGGACCTCGAGGATGATCGAGCTCGCCGCTCGGCCGACGGCCCGGATGGCGAGGGAGCTGAAGAGGTAGACGAGCATCGAGGCGAGGAAGGCGGCGATGAAGACGTTGACGTCGGCCAGGTCGACGGCCTCCATGAGCGGGTCGCCGCGCCGGCTCGAGGATGAGGTTGACCTTGTCGATGTAGGCGCGAGAAGAGGAGGAAGGCGGCGAGCGAGGCCGAGGCGATGGCGTAGCCCTTCGTGAGGGCCTTCGTCGTGTTCCCGACGGCGTCGAGGCGATCGGTGATCTGCCGGGCCCCGGCTTCGGCCCGGCTGAACTCGGTGATCCCGCCGGCGTTGTCGGTGATCGGGCCGAAGGTGTCCATGGCGAGGATGTAGGCCGTCGTCATGAGCATGCCCATGGTCGCCACGGCGGTCCCGAAGACGCCGCCCGGGTTGTGCTCGAGGCCGAGCCCGGCGAAGGCTCCTGGCCGAGCCAGTGGGAGACGAAGAGGGCGATGCCGATGGTGACGGCGGTGACGAAGGTCGTCTCGAAGCCGACGGCGATGCCCGAGATGATGTTCGTCGCCGGGCCGGTCTTCGACGCCTGGGCGATCTCCTTGCACCGGCCGCCAGGCACCGGCGGTGTAGTACTGGGTGATGTAGACGAAGGCGACGCTCGTCGCCAGGCCCACGACCCCGGCCCCGAAGAAGTAGAGCCAGATCGGCACGCCGCTCGGGGTCTGGCCGGCGGTCCCCATCATGACCGAGGTCGTCAGAAGGAGCCCGAGGGCCGAGAGGCCCGTCGTGACCCAGTAGCCCCGGTTGAGCATGTTCATCGGGTCCTCGTCCTCGCGGCCCCGGATGAAGAACATGGCGACGATGGTGGCTAGGAGACCGAAGGAGCGGACGACGAGGGGGAAGAAGATCCAGGCCGTCGGGTGCGGCCAGCCGAGGTCGGAGGCGATCTTGTAGACGGCGACGCCGAGGATCATCGCCCCGATGTTCTCGGCCGCCGTCGACTCGAAGAGGTCCGCCCCACGGCCGGCGCAGTCGCCGACGTTGTCGCCGACGAGGTCGGCCACGACGGCGGCGTTCCGGGGGTCGTCCTCGGGGATGCCGGCCTCGACCTTGCCGACGAGGTCGGCCCCGACGTCGGCCGCCTTCGTGTAGATCCCGCCGCCGAGCTGGGCGAAGAGGGCGACGAAGCTCGCCCCGAAGCCGAAGCCGACGATGAGGAAGGGCGCCTCGGCGACGGTGTCGACCCCGAGGCCGCCGTAGGCGACGAAGATGAGGTAGACGCCGAGGAGGGAGAGGGCGACGACGAGGAAGCCGGACACGGCGCCGCCCCGCATCGCCACCTGGACGGCCTCGACGAGGCTCCGCCGGGCCGCGGCGGCGGTCCGCAGGTTCGAGCGGACGGAGATGTACATGCCGATGATGCCCGAGGCCATCGAGCAGGCCGCCCCGACGAGGAAGGCGATGCCGGTCCGGATCGCCGAGCTCGACGCCGTAGACGTCGGTGTCGGCGACGTCCGGGACCTTCGAAGAAGGCGATGAGGGCGGCGATGACGACGGCGCCGAGGATCCCGAGCTGGGCGATGGTCGTGTACTGGCGCCGGATGAAGGCGACCGCGCCTTCGAAGATCGTCCCGGCCACGGCCTGCATCGCCTCCGTCCCGGTGTCGCGGGCGAGGACGTCGCGGGCGAGGTAGAGGGCGAAGAGGACGGCGGCGAGGCCGGCGGGCAGAATGATCAGCTGGAGTGCGCTCGCATCCATGAGGGGTCCGGACATCCTCCTGTCAGTGTGACGACCACCGGCGCAGGACGTGCCTGGTCGCGCAGGGCGCGCATCCGGGGGTCGGCTCGGCGTCGGCCTCGGATCCTCGCCGCGTCGCCGGCGGCGCGGGCGGGAGGCCGGCGGGCAGTGTATCAACGCCCGAAGCGGCGGGTCAAACTGCCATTCGAGCGCGGCCTATGCATCGCTCGGGCGGCAGCCGTCACCGGGGTCGCTGCCCTCCCCCGGTCGACGGACCGGTCGTGCGGGACCGGTCGTGCGGGGCCATGCCCCTGCGCTATGGTGGCGGCCGATGTCCCTCCGTTCGACGGCCGGCGGGAGGCCCGGCCGCGACCGGGGCTCGTCGTCCTGATCTCGCGTCCTGACCTCGCCGTGCTGACGCTCTTCGTCACCGTCGTCGCCGTCGTCGCCGCCGGCCGGCGGCGTCGTCGCCGTCGCCAGCCGCGAGCCGCGAGGCCGCCACCGTCGGTCTCCTCGTCGCCCTCCTCGGCTCCGTCTTCGTCGCCGACCCGCTCCCGCCGCCGGGAGCCCTCGCCGTCCGGCTCGTCGCCGGCATCCTCGCCGGCTACCTCCTCTGGGTCGTCGTCCGGAGCGGCCCGGATGCCGACGAGCGGCTCGGTCCTCGGCTGGCCGGTCGAGGCGGTCCTCGCCCTCGCCGGCGGCCTCGTCGGGTGGGCCAGCCACGGGCTCGGCGCTCCGGGTCGCGGGCCCGAGGCGGCCTCGGCCCTCGGTGTCGCCCTCGTCGTCCTCTCGGCGGCCCCGGTCGTCCTCGGCGGCCGCGACGTCCTCCGGGTCGGGATCGGACTGACGCTCCTCCTGAGCGGAGCCTTCGCCGTCCGGGTCGGCCTCGCCGGCACGCCGGGACCGGCCGAGCAGATCGTCCTGGCCGGGCTGACGGCGGGTCTCGGTGCCGCTGTCGCGATCCTCGTCAGAAACGCGGTCGGGGCGCGGGACGAGGGGCGGGGTCCCGGCCTGCGAGGGCGGAGGCGGGCCGCGGGGTGGAAGGCGGCGGCGGGGCACGGACCCGGGACGAGGCGGTGCCGCCGTCCGGGGGCCAGCGACCCGCTCGATCGCCGGCGCGCGACGCGGACGGCGGATGAGCGCCCTCCTCTTCGTCGGCGTCACCGTCGGCGCGGCGGTCGGCGCGCTTCTCCTCCGGCCGTTCCGACGGATCGCCCTGGCCGTCGCCCTCCTCGGGCTGCTCGTCGCCCTCGGCATCGCCGCCGGCATGGTCGAGGGAACGGGGATCGCCGTCGGCGATGCGGCCCTCGTCGTGACCCCCTACGCCCGGCTCGTCCTCGTCCTCGCCACTGCCATGGCCATCGTCGCCGTCGTCCTCGCCCAGGTCGACGACGAGCCGCCGGCCACGCTCCGGCCACCCTCGCCGTCATCGGCGGTCTCGGGGGCGCCCTCCTCGTCGACGAACCCCTCGTGGGTCTGCTCCTCGTCCTGGCGGCGGGGATCGCCGCGATCCTCGTCGTCCAGAGCGGGGAGCGGCCGAGCATCGTCGCCGTCGGGCGGCGATGCGGTCGCTCCGGGCCGTCGTCGTGGCCGGTGGGCTGACGATCGTGGCCGCCGCCTGGCTGGCCCGACCGCTCGGCGCCCTCGCCCTCGAGCCGGCCGTCTTCGGGGTCGCCTACCTGGCCATGGTCGGGGCGGTCGCCATGCGGCGGCGATCGTCCCGTTTCACCTCTGGCTCGTCCGGCTTGCCGACGCCGCTCCGCCGGCGACGCTCCCCGTCTTCGCCGTCTGGATTCCGGCCACCCTCGCCGTCGTCGTCCTCGGCTGGGTCGACCGGACCATCGCCCCGGTTCTCGTGCCCCTCGAGACCGAGCGTGCCGTGGTCGTCGTGGTCGGCCTCGCCTGCCTCACCCTCGGGTCTCTCGCCGCCCTTCTTGCCGACGATCGTCGTCCACCTGGCGGTCTACGCGACGGTGGCCGAAGCGGGCCTCGCCATGCTCGGGCTGACGGTCCTCGAGCCCGAGGTCTGGCAGCCGTTCCGGAGCTGGCTCGTCGCCTTCGCCGTCGCCCAGACGGCCCTCTTCGGGTGGGTCGCCGCGCTGAAGGCCCACACCCGCTCCCGGCAGGTGGCCGAGCTCGGTGCGGTTCTCGCTTCGAGCCGCCTCCTCCGGTTCGCCCTCGCGCTCGTGGCCCTGGCGGCCATCGGGCTGCCGGGCTGGCCGATCTGGGAGGCCCGGGCTCGGATCGTCGACCTCGCCCTCGGGTCGGGCGTGGCGCCGTTGGGTCTCGTCGCCGCGTTCCTGCCCTTCGCCGCCTTCGCTCGCCTCGCCGTCGTCGGGATGGTCGGCAGCGAGGCCGGGTGGCGCGGGCGCTCGCGTTCCGTGGATCGCGGCGGCCCTGCGGCGGGGTCCGGCCGCCGGCGGGGCCGACCGTCGGCTCGGCAGGGGTGGGTGGCTCCTCGGTGCCCGCGTCGGTGCCGGCGTCGGTGCCCGCGCGTGCGCGTCGGCCCGCGCTCGCTGGGCGGCGGGCTTCCGGTCGGGCCGCTTCGGATTCGGTGGGGTGGGGCCGTGGCTGTGGGACGGGGTCCGGAGCGGCCGGTTCGAGCGGGCCGTGGCGGGCGGGTGGCGGCGAAATCGGACCCGGGTGGCGGCGATCGGGGCGGTGGCCCTCGCCGGCCTGGCGGTCGCGACGTCGGTGGGCTGGCTCGGCGTCGACGCGGCGGCGGCCGGGGGCCCGCCGTCCCTCGAGCAGACGGAGCTCCTCGGCGGAGGGCTCGAAGGGGCGCCATAGTGACGGGGTCGCCGGGCGGTTGGGGTCGTGAGCCGGTCGGGGCCGTCAGCCGGTCGGACCTCCCGTCAGCCGCCCTCCGGCGCCGTCATCGCGTCCCGTCGTCCAGTCGGCGTCGTCGGTCGGCGTCGTCCGCGTCCAGGCGGCCTCGTCAGTCGCCCGGACCGACCACCCAGCGATCGATGGCCCGCTCGTACTCGACGAGCTCGTCGGGCCGGAACCACAGGGCGATCTCGGCGGCCGCCGTCTCGGGTCCGTCGGAGGCGTGGACGAGGTTCTGCCCCGTCTCGACGGCGAAGTCGCCCCGGATGGAGCCGGGCGCCGCCTCGGCCGGGCGGGTCGCTCCGACCATGGTCCGAACGAGCCCGATGGCCCCAGGTCCCTCGAGGACGGCGGCCACGAGAGGGCCCGAGGTGATGAAGTCGACGAGGCTGGCGAAGAACGGCTTGTCGCGGTGGACAGCGTAGTGGCGTTCGGCCTGGTCGCGGGACACCTGAACGAGCTTGAGCCCGACGAGCTTGAGGCCGCGCTCTTCGAACCGGCCGATGATGCGGCCGACGAGGAGTCGCTGGACGCCGTCGGGCTTGACGAGGACGAGGGTGCGTTCGATCACGGTTCCTTCCGGTGCTGTGGGCCGGCCGGCGCCGGCAGGGGTTGGGCGGGTGTGGCCCGGGCGCGAGCGACGCGGTGCTGGCGGGGCGTCGGCCTAGGCGAGCCGAGTCTATCGTGAGCGATGGGCCGGTGGGCGGCGGCCAGGTCGTTCGGCCGCGGGCAGACCCGCCGGAATTTCTCGTTTCCTCGCGGTGCGAGTGGGTTGGAAGTCGCTGGCAGTTTTTCCACGGCTCGGCCCGATCACCCGAGCGTGAGTCTCGGCGGCCCCGACGTCGAAATTCCCGCGATACTCGCCCCGTGAGTGGAATGGAAGAAATCTCTTCCGGTTCACTCGCGGGGCTGGTAAACGAGAAGATCTCGGCCGGGAGGCGCGGCTCGTACTCGCCAGGCGAGTAACGTGGAAAATGGGCGCCCGGGTGGAGCGTCGAGCCGACGGCGGGGTGGGCCTGAGGGTGCGAGGTCGAGAAGGCGCTCGACGGAGCTGGCTGTGGTGCTGGAGCCGACCGCGGGGTGGGGCTGAGGGTGCGGGACGGGACCGACGGCGAGCGATCGGCTGACCGGCGCTGATCCAGCGAGCGAGCCCAGACCGGCGCTGCGCGGTCCGGGCGCGAGCCGAGGCACGGTCGCGAGAGAGCGGCGGCACGGTCGGAGGAGGACGAGCGGGCCGTCGGCGGGACGGTGAGTCGCCGGCCTGCCACCGGGCAGCGACGCCGCCCGGCGGACCGTCACCCCTCCGCTGGGCGCCGGAGAACCTCGCTGGCCCGGCGGTACGCGGCGCGAGCCTCCGCCTCCCTGCCGACGAGCTGGAGGGCGTCGCCCCGCAGGACCTCGAGCCCGGCGATGTCACCCCGGCCCTCCCCGAACGCGGAGCTCTCGAGCTCGGCCAGCAGATCAAGCACCGCCTCGGCGGCGGCCGGCTCGAAGCGCAGGGCCAGGCCGAGGGCCGCGACCCCGGCCTCGAGCCGACCCTCCCCGAGGGCCGTTCGGGCGAGGGCGAGCCAGCGGGCGGTCTCGCTCGTGGCACGGGTCGGCTCCGCGCCACGGCGGAGAACCGAGCCGGGCGACGATGAGGCGGCGGCCCTCGGCGACGCCAGGCCGGACGGCGGCCCCCGTCGGCGACTGGCCGGCGCCGCCGACGGCTCGAGCGTGCTCGGCCGACGGCTCGCGGAGGGCTCGTCGACGGCTCGGCCGACGGCTCGATCCCGGACAGCCGCCGACCCGGACGGCTCGGCTCCCCGCGACCCAGGCCCGGTCCCGAGGACGCCCTCCCAGACCGGACCCGCCGGCAGGCCCGCGAAGACAGCCCGCAGGGCCACGGGTCCCGCCTCCGCTGCCGCCCGGGCCGCCGCCTCCGCCTCGGCGGTGCGACCCTCGGCGAAGCGGTACTCGGCCGCGACGACCTGGGCGACGAGGACGTCGCCGCCCTGCTCGAGGTGCGCCTCGGCGGCGAGACCGGCGCCGACGAGATCGCCCGTCCGCCAGCGAACCTCGGCGAGGTCGGCGAGGCCGTCCCGGTCGAGGGTGCCCTGCCCGGCAGCGGCCTCGAGCTCGGCGCGGGCCAGGGCGAGGAGGCCCGTCTTCAGATGGAGGCGGGCGAGACGGAGGTCGGGATGGCGGTCGGAGACCGCGCTGACGCGAATCATCGGCCCAGCCCCGGCGATGCAAGGATGCGCGCCCGCCCCTCCCGGGCCGGCGAACCCGCCGGACCCGCAATCGAGCCCGCCGGACCCGCCGGCGAACGCGTACGAAACGGGGCGAAACCTCGACCCGAAGACCGCCGCCCGATCACGGCAACCGGAGACACCGATCGAGGTCCCGTCCGTGGCCCGGCGGGGCAACGACCGCCAGCCGGAGCGCCTCGTCGCGGAAGAGCGCGCCCGCCAGCCGAGCCACGTCGTCGGCCGTCACCGCCTCGATCCTCGCCAGCGCCTCGTCCACCGTCAGGACCCGCTCGTGGAGCGCCTCCTGGACCCCGAGCCAGGAAGCCACCCCTCGAGCATCGTCCATCCGGAGCTCGAGACTCCCCCCGAGGTAGCGCTTCGCCTTCTCCAGCTCGGCGGCCGGCACCGGCTCGTCGCGGAGCCTGGCCAGCTCGGCCAGGACCGAGCGCAAGGCCGGCTCGAGGGCCTCCGGGTCGACCCCGGCCGAGATCTCCAGGGCTCCGGCGTCGGCGTAGTCGACGACCCCCGAGCCGATGTCGTAGGCGAGCGCCTGCTCCTCGCGGACCCGGAGGAAGAGGCGGCTGCTCATGCCGTCACCGAGGAGCGTGTTCAGGACGGCGAGCACCCAGGCGTCCGGATGGTCCCGCCGGAGCGCCGGCACCCCGACGACGAGCTGCGCCTGAGCCGTGTCCCGCTCGGCGAGGAGGTAGCGCGGCCCGGCCGGCAGCCCCGGCGCCGGATCGGGCGGCGGGAGGCGTCCGTCGCCGGTGCCGAAGGCTGCCGCCGCAAGCTCGACGGCCGTCTCGTGGTCGATGTCGCCGGCCACAGCGACGACGACGTTTCCGGGTCGGTACGCCCGGGCCCAGAAGCCCCGGATCGTGCCGCTCGGCAGGCGCCGGATCGCCGCTTCGTCGCCGCAGATCTCCCGGCCGAGGGGGCCGTCCCCGAAGAGGGCTCGATTGAAGAGGATGTGGACGTGCTCGACCGGGTCGTCGAGATACGAGCGGATCTCCTCGACGATGACCGTTCGCTCGCGCTCGATCTCGGCCGGGTCGAGGGTCGGCCGGACGACGAGCTCGCCGAGGACCTCGAAGCCTCGGCGCGCCTCCGACCGAGGGACGCGGACCCAGTAGACCGTCGACTCCCGATCGGTGGCGGCGTTGAAGGAGCCGCCGACGCCTTCGATGGTCTCGGCCACGGCCCGGGCGTCGCGGTAGGCGGCCGTCCCCTTGAAGGCGATGTGCTCCATGAAGTGGGCGACCCCGACCTCGTCCGGCGCCTCGTGGCGGGCCCCGGCGAGGACGTGGGCGGCGGCGGCGACGGAGCGGCTTCCGGGGAGGCGGGCGCTGATGACCCGGGGGCCGCCGGGCAGGACCGTTCGCTCGAACATCACCGACGATGGTAGCCGACGCCGGGGCGACCCCATCGTGACCGACGGCCGGCATCCGCCAGCGCCGAGGGCCCGCCGAGGCGCCGACCGACCCCGGGGGCCGGGAGGCGGGGCCGGGGACCCGCTCCCCGGCCCACCGGGCGGACGGCGCAGGGTCAGAGGACCGCGCAGGGCCAGCGGACCGCGAAGGGTCAGCGGACCGCGCGGGGTCAGAGATTGAACGTCTGCTGCAGCCAGGGGATGGCGAAGTAGACGACGAAGGCGGCCGAGACGACCCAGAGGAGCGGATGGACCTCGGCGCTCCGCCCCTTCACCGCCTTCAGGAAGACGTAGGTGATGAAGCCGGCCGCGATCCCGTCGGTGATCGAGTACGTGAGCGGCATGACGATCATCGTCGCCAGGGCCGGGAAGACGTCGTCGATGTCGCCCCAGTCGAAGTCGCGGGCGATGGTGAACATGAGATAGCCGACGACGACGAGGGCCGCCGCCGTCGCCTGGGCCGGGACGATCCCGGCGACCGGGGCGAAGAGGATCGAGACGAGGAAGAGGACGCCGACGACGACCGAGGTCAGACCCGTCCGGCCGCCCTCGGAGACCCCGGCCGCCGACTCGATGTAGGTCGTGTTCGAGCTCGTCGAGAAGAGCCCGCCGAGGATCGCCCCGAAGGAGTCGACGACGAGGACCCGCTGGATCCCCGGCAGCCGCCCCTCGGCATCGACGAAGCCGGCCTCCTCGCCGACCCCGATGACCGTCCCCATGGTGTCGAAGAAGTCGGCGAGCATGAGGCTGAAGACGATGAGGGCGACCGTGATGACGGACGTCTCCGGGCGCGTCCAGACCGTAAGCATCGCCCCGAGGGGCGCCAGGAGCGTGCTGAAGTTGTCGGCCCCGAGGTCGAGGACCACCCGTTCGGGGAGGACGGCCTGACCGGGGCCGAAGCCGGCCGCGTCGCCGTAGATGGCCCGGAGGACGATGGCGACCCCGGTGGCCACGAAGATGCTGATGAGGAGGGCCCCCTTCACCCGCCTGGCCATGAGGGCGAGGGCGACGACGAGGCCGACGACGAAGGTGAGGAAAGCCGGCGTCGTCAGGTCACCGAGGGTGACCGGCGTCCCCGTCCCGGCCTTCACGAAGCCGCCCTGGACGAGGCCGATGAAGAGGATGAAGAGGCCGATGCCGACCGCGATGGCTCGCTTCAGGCCGAGGGGGATCGCCTGCATGACCGCCTCCCGAAGGCCGGTCAGGACGAGGATGAGGATGATGATCCCCTCCCAGGCGATGACGGCCATCGCCTCCTGCCAGGAGAAGCCTCGGCCGAGGATGAGGTTGAAGGCGACGACGGCGTTCAGGCCGAGCCCGGCAGCGAGGGCGAAGGGGTAGTTCGCCACGAGGCCCATGGCGATGGTCAGGATGCCGGCCGTCAGGGCCGTCGCCACGACCGTCGGCAGGAAGGGCGGTCCCGAACCCTCGAGGGGACCGGTCGACAGGATGTTCGGGTTGACGAAGATGATGTAGGCCATGACCATGAAGGTGGTCAGGCCGGCTCGAAGCTCGGTCCCGAACGTCGTCCCGCGCTCGTCGAGGCGGAAGTAGGCGGCGATGGCGTTCACCTTCGGCGATCCTCCAACTCCCTCGTGACGCGGCGACCCCGCGGCCGCCGACATCGAACGACCTCCATCGTCGGCGGCGGGCTTGGTGGGCATCCCCGCCGCTCGATCCGTCGATCCCTCCTCCGCTAGGCACCCTCCTCGCCCGGCTCGAGGCGGAGCAGCTCCATCTGGACGAACCCGCTCGTGTCGAACTCGAGCTGGCGGGGCTCCATGGGCGCCCGTCCCGACGAGTCGCTCGGCACGAACTCGAGGACGACCCGTTCGTCGCCTTGGACGAGGACGTAGGCGAGGAGCTGGTCGGGCCGGGTCTCGAACTCGAGGTGCTCGAAGGAATCGACGTTGATGCAGATCGCCAGGGGGGTGAAGTAGGTCGAGACGTCGGGCTTGTCGGCGACGATCCGCTCCACCCAGCCGGTCCCGCTGGCGACGAGGTCCCGGCCCCGGAAGTAGCGGTAGCCGACGGTCTGCTTGAGGAGGGGCCGAAGGAGGTTCTGCATGTCCGTCCGCGAGCTGACGATCCCGCGGTTGACGAAGAACTTGGCGGGGGACCTCGGGGCACGCTCCTCCACAGAATCCTCTCCGACGCTCGATGACTCCTGGCCGACGGGCCGCGGTCGGCTGTCGCTCCGGGCGGGCCGCGGCGGCTCCGATGGTAGCGCACCGACCCGGCCAAAACGAGACCGATGTTGATGGGGCGGCCGGTCGGCGGCCACGGTCCGGGTCCGAGCGCCAGGTGCAGCCCACGGTCCGACCCGGGGGTGCCACGGTCCGGGCCCGGGGGTGCCACGCTCCGGGCCCGAGGCGCCACGGCCGGACGGGCCCAGCGGCAGGGCGCGTATGATCGAGGCATGCTCCTCGTCGTCGACGTCGGCAACACCGCCCTGAGGATCGGCCTCGTTCGGCACGGCGCCCTCGTGGCCACCCGCCGGGCGACGACCGACCCGCGGGCGACCCCCGACGAGCTCGAGCACCTCCTCGACGCCCTCATGCGCCTCGACGGTCTCTCCCTCGGCGAGGTCGACGAGATCGCCGTCGCCTCGGTCGTGCCGGCCGTGACGGCCAGCCTGGAAGCGGTGGCCGCCCGTCGCGACCGTCCCCTCCTGTCGGCCCACGCCGGGACGATCCCCCTCGCCGTTCGCGTCGAGCGCCCGGCCGAGGTCGGCGCCGACCGCCTCGTCAACGCCCTCGCCGCCGCCCGCCTCTACGGGACCCCCGCCGTCGTCGTCGACTTCGGGACGGCGACGACCATCGACTGCGTCGCCGCCGACGGCGCCTACGTCGGCGGGGCCATCGCCCCCGGGCTCGAGCTCGGCCTCGAGGCCCTCGCCGCCCGGACGGCGAAGCTGCCTCGGATCGAGCTCCGGACGCCCGAGCGGGTCATCGGCCGCGACACGGTGAGCGCCATGCAGGCCGGGACGATCTTCGGCTACCAGGCCCTCGCCAGCGGCCTCGTCACCCGTGCCCGCCGAGAGCTCGCCGCCGAATCCGGCCTGCCGCCCGAGGCGGTCCGGACCGTCATGACCGGGGGGCTCTCGGCCGCCCCCTGGGCCCGCGGCGTCGAGGGGATCGAGGTCGTCGACCCCGAGCTCACCCTGAAAGGGCTCGCCATCCTTCACGCCGAGGTGACCGGCGGCGAGCCGCTCCGCCTCGGCCTCGGCTGAGAGAGCGTCGATGTCGGAGCCGACCCGCCGACTCGCTGGCCGCCTCATCGGCCTCGGGGTGACGGGCTCCATCGCCGCCTACAAGGCGATCGAGCTCGCCCGTCGCCTCGTCGAGGAGGGGGCCGAGGTCGTCGCCATGCTCACGCCGTCGGCGACCCGCTTCGTGGCCCCCCTCACCTTCGAGGCCCTCACTCGCCACGCCGTCGATACCGACGTCCTCGAGCTCCTCCCCGACGGCCGGATCGGCCACATCGTCGTCGCCGACGCCGCCGACGCCATCGTCGTCGCCCCGGCGACGGCCCACTGGCTCGGGGCGATGGCCCATGGTCTGGCCGGCGACCCGGTGAGCGCCGCCTGCCTCGCCACGAAGGCCCCCGTCGTCGTCGCCCCGGCCATGGACGGCGACATGTACCGCCACCCGGCGACGGTCGCCAACGTCGCCCGCCTCCGGGAGTTCGGCTACCGGATCGTCGAGCCCGAGGTCGGGCCCCTCGCCTCGGGCCAGGTCGGCCTCGGGCGCCTCGCCGAGCTCGACCGAATCGTCGAGGCCGTCGTCGAGGCGATCGGGGAGCGGCCGATCCGGGCCCCCGACCCGACCCTCCGCCCTCCCCTCGCCGCCGGGCCGCCGCGACCCGAGGACCTCACCGGCCGCCGGGTCGTCGTCACCGCCGGCGGGACCGCCGAGCCCATCGATCCGGTCCGCTTCATCGGCAACCGCTCGTCGGGTCGGATGGGGATCGCCGTCGCCGAAGCCGCCCTCGCCCGAGGGGCCGAGGTGACCCTCATCGTCGGGCGGATCGAGGTGCCGCCGCCGGAGGCCGCCCACGTCATCCAGGCCGAAACGGCCGCCGACATGGCCGCCGCCGTCTACCGGGCCGTCCTCGGGCCGACGGCCGGGGCGACGCCGGATTCGACCACCGAAGGGCCACCGCTCGCCCCGACGAGCCGGGCGCCCGCCGCCGACGTGCTCGTCATGGCCGCCGCCGTTGCCGACTTCCGCCCCGCCCGACCCGCCGCCCGGAAGCTCCCGCGGAGCGAGCGGCTCGTCCTCGAGCTCGAGCCGACCGAGGATATCCTCGCCGGCCTCGCCGAGCGCCTTGCCGACCGACCCCACCGGGAGCGCCCGGTCGTGGTCGCCTTCGCCGCCGAGACCGGGGACCTGGGCCGGGCGGCGGCCAAGCTCGCCGCCAAGGGGGCCGACTTCCTCGTCGCCAACGACGTTCTCGCCCCCGACGCGGGCTTCGGGGTCGCCACGAACCGGGTCACGATCTTCGCCCCGGACGCGCCGCCGGAGCCGTGGCCGCTCCTCCCGAAGCGGGAGGTCGCCGAGCGGATCCTCGACCGGGTCGTCCGGCTCCTCGACGAACGGAGCGTCCAGGCCGGCGAGCTCGCCGGGGCGGGACGCCGAGACTCGAGCGGGAATGGAGGCGCACATCGATGAGCGCAACGGGTTCGAACGACGCCGTCCGGCGCCTCACGGTGACCGACATCGCCCGGATGCACGCCGAGGGCGAGCGGATCGCCATGCTCACCGCCTACGACTACCCGACGGCTCGACTCCTCGACGAGGCGGGCATCCCGATCATCCTCGTCGGCGATTCCGTCGGCCGGGCGATCCTCGGCTACGAGAACGAGATCCCGGTCTCGATGGCCGACATGCTCCACCACACCCGGGCCGTCAGTCGGGGGGCGCGGCGGGCCCTCGTCGTCGGCGACATGCCCTTCCTCTCCTACGCCACCCCGGAGCGGGCCCTCGAGAACGCCGGTCGCTTCCTCGCCGAGGGCGGGGCCCAGGCGGTGAAGGTCGAGGGCGGCGTCCGGAGTGCCCGGATCATCGAGACCCTCGTTCGGGCCGGGATCGCCGTCATGGGCCACATCGGCCTGACGCCCCAGGCGATCCACACCATCGGTCGGGTCCGGGTCCAGGGGCGGACGAAGGAGGCCGCCCGTCGACTCCTCGCCGACGCCCAGGCCGTGGCCGAGGCCGGCGCCTTCGCCGTCGTCCTCGAGCTCGTCCCGGTCCAGCTGGCGGCGGCCATCACCGAGCGGCTCCGGATCCCGACTATCGGCATCGGGGCCGGGCCCTTCTGCTCGGGCCAGGTCCAGGTCGTCACCGACCTTCTCGGCCTCGACACCTGGCGCCCGAAGCACGCCCGGGCCTACGCCGACCTCCGATCGACGATCCTCGAGGCGGTCCGCGCCTACGCCGCCGACGTCGCCGCCGGCAGCTTCCCGAGCGAGGCGGAATCGGTTCGGATGGACGACGCCGTCCTCGACGAGGTCCTCGGGCGGGGCCGGCTCGATCGAGCGGGCGATGGGAGCGAGCGGCCGAGCGAACGGGCGAGCGAGCGGGCGACCGATGGGCAACCGACGGCCGCCGGCGCCGAGCCCACACCCGCCGCCGAAGGGCCGGGGCCAGGCTGGATCCCTCTCGACCGCGATCTGTGAGCCGACCGAGCCCACCCGGCGAGGCCGCGCCGGTCGACGCCAGGACCGCGGACGCCTCGCCGGTCGACACCGCGCCCCCCGACGGCCGCCCGACCGTCGTCCGCACCCGCCGCGAGCTCCGCGAGGCCGTCGCTCGCCTCCCCCGCCCCATCGGCTTCGTGCCGACCATGGGGGCCCTCCACGAGGGACACCGCGCCCTTATCCGGCGTGCCCGGACCGAGAACGCGGGCGTCGTCGTGTCCATCTTCGTCAACCCCCGCCAGTTCGAGCGAGCCGACGATCTCGCCGCCTACCCCCGGACCGAAGCCGAGGACCTCGCCGTCTGTCGAGCGGAGGGGGTCGACGTCGTCTTCATCCCCCCGGTCGAGGAGATCTACCCGGCCGGCTTCCAGACGACGGTCCGGGTCGGCGCCCTCGCCGAACCCCTCGAGGGGGCGGCCCGACCCGGCCACCTGGAAGGGGTGACGACGGTGGTGGCGATCCTCTTCGGGCTCGTCGGGGCGGAGCGATCGTATTTCGGCGAGAAGGACGCCCAGCAGCTCCGGGTCGTCCGGCGGATGGTGGCCGACCTCGCCATCCCGACCGAGATCGTCGCCTGCCCGACGGTCCGCGAACCCGACGGGCTCGCCTGCTCGTCCCGGAACGTCCGGCTCTCGGCCCGGGGCCGGGCCGCGGCACCGCTCCTCCACCGGGCCCTCCTCGCCGGACGGGCTCGGATCCTGGCCGGCGAGCGCTCGGCCGAGGCGGTTCGAGAGGCGATCCGGGCCGTCATCGGCACCGAGCCGGCCATCGAGCTCGACTACGTCTCGGCCGCCGACGAGGCGACCCTCGACGAGCTCGAGACGATCGATCGGCCGACCCTCCTCTCGCTCGCCGCCCGGATCGAGGGAGTCCGGCTCATCGACAACGAGCTCGTCGTCCCGCTCCGGGGGACAGCGCAGGGGGAACCGGAGGGGTAGAGCGCCGGTTCGGCGGACGGGCCGCCCTCGGCTTCCGCGTCGGCGAGCTCCTTCAAGCCGCCATCGGCGCGGCGGCTTCCAGAACCCGGTCGATGGCGAGGTGCTCCCAGACGAGGGCCTTGATGAGCTCGATCTTGCCGCGGTCCGAGGGATGGGTCTTGACGAGGAGATCGTGGATCGCCGAGGCGACGACGTACGTGTCGTCCTCGACGAGGGTGCAGAAGAGGTCGGCCCGTCGGATGGCATCGAGGACGGCTCGCCGGGGCCGGTAACCGCCGGTGAGGACGAGCCCGAGGGCGACCCCCGGCCGCTCGGCACCCCCGCTCGCCGCCGTCGAGCGACCGACCGAACCCCGCGCGCCACCCGCCGGACCGACGAGGTGGGTCGTGGCGATGGCGAGGAGGACGTCCTCCCGGTCGCCGGGCACGATGACGAGAGTCCCGGGTCCGATCCGCTCGAGGACGTGCTCGGGCTCCATGGCGCCGATGGCGACCTCGTCGATGACGGCGTCGAGGTTCGGGCCCTCGTGGATTGGCTCGCCGCGGACGCCCTCGAGGACCATGGCGAGGGTCGGGTTCGAAAGGATCGGTCGGTACGGGAGGACGCCGAGGAGGGGAATGCCATGGAGGGCGAGCCCGCGCTCGAGGATCCGGGGCAGGTCGGGACGGGCGTCGACGTCGACCTTGTTCACGATGGCTCCCGCCACCCGCACCCCTTCGCGGGCGAAGAGGGCGGCGTTGACGACGATCTCGTCGATGGGTCGACCGACCCCGCCTTCGGAGACGATGATCGCCGGCGCCCCGAGGAGGGCGGCGACGGTCGCGTTCGAGAGGCCGATGACGGCGCCGACGCCGGCGTGGCCCGTCCCTTCGATGAGGAGGATCTCGCGCCGGGCGGCGAGCTCGGCGTGGGCGGCCCGGATCCGGCCGGCGAGGTCGTCGACGATCTGGCCCTCGATGTAGGCCCGGGTGAAGCCGCGGGGGATGTGGACGGGGCTCATGAGGGCGAGGGGATCGTCGAGGTCGAAGACGCTCTTCATGAGGACGGCGTCCTCGTCGGCCGGCACGCCGTCCTCGATGACGTAGCGCTGGCCGACGGGCTTGATGAAGCCGGCGTCGAAGCCACGCCGCCGGAAGCCGTCGAGGACGCCGAGGGCGACCGTCGTCTTGCCCCGGTTCTGGCCGGTCGCGGCGAGGTAGATCTGGCGCATCCCGTCCTCCGCTCGGCTCCCTGGCGTGCCCTCGTTCCTCGGCAGTCCGTCGTCTGGCAGCCCTGCGTCGCCTCTCGCTCCTCCGTGGGTTCCCGCCCTGCGCTGACGTCGTCCGCGCCCCGCCCCTCGCCGCTCGCCTAGCTCCGGCCGCGGGCGCCCGTCTTCCGTTCGATGAGGGCGATGGCGTCTCGCAGCCGGGTGATCGTCTCCTCTTCGACGGCGTCGGGCTCGAGGTACGGGCCGAGCCGCTCGAGGACGTCGGCGACGAGGCCGAGGAAGACGCTCGCGTCGGCGACGAAGAACTGGGGCTCGTTGTTGTAGCGGACGAGGGTGAGCCGGCCCTGGAGGACCCGCCGGTCGTCGACGTGGGCGATCTGGGTCGAGAAGTTGTGGCCCTGGATCCCGTCGGGGTTGTTCAGGAAGTTCAGGGCGTTGTCGATGGCGAGGCCGAAGCGAGCCCGCCAGGCGACGAGGCGCTCGTGGACCTCGGGCGGGATCCGGACCTCGGCGACCTCGTCGAAGACCTCGGGGGCGACGGTGAGGAGACCGACGAGGGTCGTCCCGGCCCGGGGCCCGAGCATGACCTGGAGGGATCGCTCGAGGGTGAACACCTCCGAATCGAAGCGGGGGCTCGTGATGACGTCGGTCAGGAGGTCCTCGACGTTGTCGAGCATCCCCGGCTCGGCGAGGGCGTTCGCCAGGTGGAGGATCTCCTCCTTGAAGAGGAACTTTTCTTCGTGGTCGAGCATGACCGCATCGTAGCACCGGGCGGGTGCCGGCCTTCCGGTCGAAGCGAGGCGGGAGCGGCGGCGCCGAACGAAGCGGACACCGCCGGCGGGGGACGAACCGCTGACGAACTGCTGACGAACCGCTACGGGTAGAGGCCGCGCATGGCCGTCGCGTCGGCGACCCGCTGGACGGCGAGGAGGTAGGCCGCGAGGCGGTTGTCGCAGGCCTCGCGGGTCGCCATGCTGCGAACCTCGGAGAAGGCCTTGACCATGATCTCGCGGAGCTTGGCGTTCACGATCGTCTCGCTCCAGTGGTCGCGGTTGAGGTCCTGGACCCACTCGAAGTAGCTCACCGTCACCCCGCCGGCGTTGCAGAGGATGTCGGGGATGACGAAGACGCCGCGCCGGAAGAGGATGGCGTCGGCCTCGGGGGTCGTCGGTCCGTTCGCCGCCTCGGCGACGATCCGGGCCCCGATCCGCTCGGCGTTCCGCTCGGTGATGACGTTCTCGAGGGCGGCCGGGATGAGGACGTCGCAAGGGAGCTCGAGGAGATCGGCGTTCGAGATCGGCTCGGCGCCGGGGAAGCCGACGACGGTCCCGTGCTCCCGCTTCCAGGCCATGACCCGCTCGACGTCGAGGCCCTCCTCGCGGTGGATCCCGCCGCTCGAATCGGAGACGGCGATGACCTTCGAGCCCTCGGCCGCCATGAGCCGGGCGGCGATGGAGCCGGCGTTGCCGAAGCCCTGGACGGCCACGGTCGCCCCGTTCAGGTCGAGCTCGAGCTCGCGGGCGGCCTCGATGATCGTGTAGACGACGCCGCGGGCCGTCGCCTCGGCCCGACCCTCGGAGCCGCCGAGGCTGATCGGCTTGCCGGTCACGACCCCGGGCACGGTGTAGCCGACGTGCATCGAGTAGGTGTCCATCATCCAGGCCATGACCTGGGCGTTCGTGTTCACGTCGGGGGCCGGGATGTCGCGCTCGGGCCCGATGAGGACGCTGATCTCCGTCGTGAAGCGGCGGGTCAGGGCCTCGAGCTCCTTCATCGAGAGCTTCTTCGGGTCGACGACGACGCCACCCTTGCCGCCGCCGAAGGGGATGGCGACGACGGCGCACTTCCAGGTCATCCACATGGCGAGGGCCTTCACCTCGTCGAGGGTGACGTCGGGGTGGTAGCGGATGCCGCCCTTGGCCGGACCGCGGCCGAGGTTGTGCTGGACCCGGTAGCCGGTCAAGACCTGGACGGAGCCGTCGTCCATCTTGACCGGGAAGTGGACGGTCAGCTCGCGGCGGGGCTCGCGGAGGACCCGCCGGAGGCCGGGGTCGAGGTTGAGGCGGTCGGCGGCGAGGTCGAACTGCCGCTGGGCGACGTGCCAGGGATTGATCGCGGCCGCTGCGTGCTCGGTGGCCATCGAGGTGCCTCCATTTCCGGATGCCGGGTGCGCGGCGATCCGGCTGGTGAGCCGTCTCCCGGACGACTCCACGGGGCGCGGCGCCGCCCGTTGCTCGGATGCGGGCGACGGTTCGCGTCCGAGAACGGGGCCGAGTATAGCCAGCCCGAGGAGGGGTTCGGATGGCCGCTTCGGCCCCTTTCAGGGGCCCGTCCAGCCCGGGTTGCGGTCGTCGCGGCGGGATGGTGGCGGCCGGCGTTGGGGCGGGCGTTGGAGGCCGTCGGGGCGGGCGTGGCGGCCGGCGTGGCGGCCGGCTCAGGCCCGAAGGACGACCCCGCCGACGCAGCCCGGCCCGAGGTGCGGGCCGACCGAAGCGCCGACGGGCTGCACGGTGACCCGCTCCTCGGCGATCCCGCCGGGCACCCGCCCCAGGAACGCCGCCCGGAAGGCGTCGATCTCCCCGCCGGGCGTGTAGAGGAGGGCCGCCCGTTCGACGGGTTTCGCCGTCAGGAGCTCGAGGACCCGCTCCCGGGCCTTGCCGCGGGTGCGCACCCGGTCGGCCGTCTCGACGACGCCGTCGCGGACGGTAATGATCGGCTTCACCGAGAGGACGCCGCCGATGGCGGCCTGGGCGGCGCTGATCCGCCCGCCGCGCCGGAGGTACTCGAGGGTGTCGATGGCGACGTAGAGGTCGATGCGGGGGATCATCTCGGTCGTCAGGCGGGCGATGTCGGCGGCCGGTGCCCCGGCGGCGGCCATCTCGGCGGCGATCTCGGCGAGCATGCCGACCCCCATCGAGGCGAGCTGGGAATCGACGACGTGGATCTCCCGGTCGGCGAGGAGCCCCCGGGCGATCTCGGCGCTCTTGAAGGTCCCGGAGAGCTTGCTGCCGACGGTGATGCAGACGATCGCGTCGGCGCCGGCAGCGAAGGCGGCTTCGAAGGCCGCCTGGAAGTCGCCGGGGGCGGCGGCAGCCGTCGTCGGGAAGGGGGCCCCGGGCGCGAGCATCCGCTCCCAGAAGGCGTCGGTCGAGAGGTCGACGCCGGCTCGGAAGCTCTCCTCGCCGAAGCGGACGATGAGGGGGACGACGACGATGCCGTGCCGGGCGGCTCGGTCCGGCGGCAGGTCGGACGCGGAATCGGTGACGACGGCGACTCGGCCCACGGCTCCTCCTCCATCCCCCCTCGTTTCCGGCGGATTCTAGCCGGCTCTGGCTGCCGGATCGAGGCGTTCCCCGTGCCGTGACGGGAGCTTGGTCCGGCATGCGGCGCCTCGGCGAGTTCGACCCGGCGGGCCGGAGTTGGCAGGCTCCCGCGGCCCGCGGTGACGGCGCGGGGAGCTACGGCTCCTCGGCGAGTTCGACCCGGCCCTCCGGCGCTCCCGCCCCGACGACGTGCTCGAGGGCTCGCAGGCGCGCGAGCGGCAGGAGAGCGACGACGAGGAGGGCGACGGTCGCTCCGAACAGGCCGTCGATCCCGGCCCGATCGGCGGCGAGCCCCCCGACGAGGGCGCCCCCGATCTGGCCCACGGCCAGGAAGACCGAGTAGAGGCCCATGATCGCCCCTCGATCCGCCGGGAAGGCCTCGCTGATGTCGGCCAGGAGGCCGAGGGCGGCCGGGGTCGCCCCGGCGAGAACAAAGAGCCCGGCCAGGAGGACGACGGCACCGCCGACGAGGAGGAGCGGCGTCCCGCCGCTGTGATTCACCGCGGCCCCGGCCACGGCGACGACGCCTCCCCCGCAGATGCCGTAGAAGATGATCGTCGTCCGGCGGGTCGTCTTGAACCGCTCGCCCCAGAAGGCGAGGCCGGCGAAGAAGACGACGAGGCCGACCGCCAGGCCGAGACTGATCTCCACCGGGTCGAGGCCGCCCATGAGGAGCTGGTCCTCGAACCCGGGCCGCGGCTCGCTCACGAGCTGGAAGATCGACTGGGTCGTCCAGAGCCCGATGGCCGCGTTGACGGCGATCCAGGTCGGCGCCAGGAGCCAGACGTGAGCGCTGCGGAGGAGGGCGCCATAGCGTCGCCAGCCGTAGTGGGGCGCCCGGAGGGTGGCCGCCTCGCCGGCCGGGTCGGCGACGCCGAAGCGGTAGATCGCCCACGACACGCCGTAGAGGCCAGCGTTCACGAGGAAGGCCTGGCGGCCGAAGACCTCCCAGAAGAAGCCCGCCGCCACGAGTCCGCCCCCGAGGCCGGCGAGGGTAGCGCCCTCGAAGCGGGCCGAGGCGCGGCCGCGGAGGAGCTCGTCTCCGGCGGTGACCATGGCGATGTAGCCGAGGATCGAGGGGACGGAGGCGGCCGTCGAGGAGCCCTCGAGCCAGCGGGTGAAGCCGAGGACGACGAGGTCCGTCGTCGCCCAGGTGAGGACGACGGCCACGGCCCCGAACATGGGCCCGAACTCCATGACTCGGTGGTGGCCGAGGCGGTCCGAGAGGAGGCCGAAGGGCGGCGACAGGACGAGCTCGGCGACGAAGAAGGTGGCGGCGAAGAGGCCGACGACGACAGCGTCGACGACGGGGCCGCCGTGGCGCGGGAGCTCGGCGAGGTAGTAGGCGAGGAGGGCGCCGGTCAGGCCGGTCGAGAAGCGGAGGGTGAAGGTGCCGACGATGACCGAGCGGAGCGAGCGATCCATCGGCGGAAGGGTAGCGTCCGTGGCGCGCGCTGGAGGCCGCCGCCGCGAGGGCGCCGGGCCGCGAGGGCAGCCGCGGCCGCGAGCACGTCGACCGGCGATATCATCGGTCCTGCCCCGGCCTTCACCCCCTCGCACCGGAACGGAGCCGATGCCGCCCCCGCGCCCCCTCGTTCCCGCCTTCCTCGCCCGCGGCGCCCGCGGCGCCGTCGTCGCCCCGCACCACCTCGCCGCCGAGGCGGGCCTCGGCGTCCTCCGGGCCGGCGGGAGCGCCGTCGACGCCGCCGTTGCCACGAACGCAGCCCTCGCCGTCGTCGCCCCGAACGCCTGCGGGCTCGGCGGCGACGCCTTCTGGCTCATCTGGGACGAAGCGAACCGCACCCTCCTCGCCCTCAACGGCTCCGGCCGCGCCCCGGCCGGCCTCGAACCGGCCGCCCTCCGCGCCCAGGGCCTCGACCGCCTCCCCCTCCGCGGCCCGTTGACGATCACCGTCCCCGGGGCCGTTCGCTCCTGGGCCGACGCCCACGCCCGCTTCGGCCGCCTCTCCCTCCCCTCGATCCTCGACCCGGCCATCGAGCTCGCTGCCGACGGCTTCCCGGCCTGGGACGGCTTCATCGCCTCGGTCGAGGCGACGGCCGAGCTCCTCCCCCGGGCCGGCGTCGACCCGACCGGTTGGGCCGCCGTCTTCCGGCCCGCCGGGCGGCCCTGGCGGGCGGGCGAACGCGTCCGCCTCCCCGCCCTCGCCACGACCATCGGCCACCTGGCGACGGTCGGCCTCGACGACTTCTACCTCGGCGAGCTCGCCGAGCGGCAGGTCGCCGCCCTCGCCGCCGCCGGTTCGCCGATCCGCCTCGACGACTTCCGAAACCACACCTCGACCTGGTCGTCGCCGATCACGGTCGACTATCGCGGCGTCACCGTCGCCAGCCACCCGCCGAACAGCTCGGGGGTCGTGGCCCTCGAGATCCTCGGCCTCCTCGCCCGCTTCGAGCCGCCGGCCCCGGACGCCTTCGGCCCCGACGGGCCGACCGATCCCCACTGGGTTCACCTCGGCATCGAAGCGTCGAAGCTCGCCTTCGCCGACCGCGACGCTCACCTCACCGACCCGGAAGCGATG
Source organism: Chloroflexota bacterium (assembly GCA_026004015.1). Classification (GTDB taxonomy): domain Bacteria; phylum Chloroflexota; class Limnocylindria; order Limnocylindrales; family CSP1-4; genus BPIH01. Next base: position 39,730 of record BPIH01000007.1, read on the forward strand.
ACGGTGGACGCTGCCTGGTTCGTCGATCCCGGGCGGCTCGCCGACCTCGCCGCCGCCATCGATCACCGACGGTCCCGGGTCCCAGCCGCGGCCCGCAACCCCGCCGGCGGCGGCACCGTCTTCTTCGCCGCCGTCGACGCCGACGGGAACGCCGTGAGCTGCATCGAGTCCCACTACATGGGCTTCGGGTCCGGCATCGCCGACCCGGCGACCGGCATCCACTACCAGAACCGGGGCGCCTACTTCAGCCTCGAGCCCGCCCACCCGAACGTCCTCGCCCCACGGAAGCGGACCCTCCATACCCTGTTGCCGTGGATGCTCCTCCGCGACGGGCGACCCTGGATCGTCGGCGGATCGATGGGCGGGGACGCCCAGCCCCAGATCTGCGCCCAGCTCGTGTCGGCCATCGTCGACGGCGGTCTCGATGTCGCCGGGGCCGTCGCCCTGCCCCGCTGGTTCGTCGAGCCCGAGGCCCACTTCGAGCCGCCGGTCGAGGTCCGCATCGAGCCGCGCTTCGGCGGGGCCGTCGTCGAGGCGCTCCGGGCCCGCGGCCACCCCGTCACCCCGGTCGCGCCCTTCGACGCCCTCCTCGGACACGCCCACGCCATCGAGCTCGTCGACGGCGGGCCGGCCCGCGGGGGCACGCTCGCCGCGGCGACCGACCCGCGGAGCGCCGGGCTGCCGGCCGTGTGGTGATGGGTTACCGGCCGTGTGGTGACGGCGGGCGGCGTGGGTGGCGGACCATGCAGGGTGGCGGATCGCCGTCGCTCGTCGACCCATCGACGCCTCCCAGGCGGCGAAGTCAGACCGAACCGAAGCCGTCCTATACTCGCCGACGCCGGTGACAGCGCTGCGCTCACACGTTCCACTGTCACCGGCATCGATCGCTCGCGGGAGCGCATCCGAACCGAGCCCCTCGACCCGCCACGCTCCCGCCGAGGACGCCGCGCATGCCGGAGGATCAGGGTGACCTCGAACATCGGTCAGAACTACCCGTACACCTCGGAGACCGAGGCCGAGCGCCGCCGGACCATCGAGCGGCTCGTCGCCGAACGGAGCGACCTCGGGCCCGCGCTCGCCGAACGGACGACCCCCCTCGACGACAACGAGCGCTGGTGGGTCTGGAAGTGCCCGACAACCGGCTGCCCGGGACGCCTCCACGTCGCTGGCTACGCCCGCGATGCCCACGCCCTCGTCGTCGTCTGCGACGGGAGCTGTGGCCGGATCTTCCTCCGCTGAGGGGAGGAGCCGACGAACCCCCGGGGCCACGACCCGCTCAGTCAGTCGAAGAGCTCGGCGAAGATCGCCGCCCAGAGCATGCCCTCGTCGGCGACGAAGAGGCCGAGGCGACCCCGGTAGGGGCGGAGCGCCCCGGCCTCCGCGGCGAAGACCTCCCAGAGGGTGCCATCGGCCTCGATCCGACGTCGGTAGGCGGCCAGGAACGGCGCCGCCGCAGCCGGTTCGGCACGTCGGAGGAGGACGAGATACATCGCCCCGAGGGAGGTCCAGATCGCCGTCCCCTGGTAGTCGGGCACGAACCAGCCCTGGACCGGGTCCTCGGTCCGCGGGTCCCGGCGGGCCGCGTAGCGGAGCGGGAGCGGGTCGGCGAGGCCAGCCCGCTCGGCGGCCGCGAGGGCGGCCCGGAGGCCGAGGTCGTCGGGGACGACCCCGAAGAAGAAGGGCACGACCGTCGCGTCGCCCGTCACCTCGTCGCCGTCGGCTCGGTCGACGAAGCGATCGCCCCGCCAGAAGCGGTCGACGAAGCGCTCGGTCGCGCCCGCCGGGACGGGCGAGGTGAACCAGCCGGTCGAGCGGAGGATCCGGTCGAGGAGCACGAGCATCGCGTTGGCGTAGGCGTTCGACCGCGTCCGGACCGTGTCCCGATGGGTGGAGAAGCAGCGGTCGTCGCGGACGAGGCCGGTTCTGGGGTCGACGACAATCCGCCCGAACCGCTCGACCTCCCGCGCCAGCAAGCCAGCGTGCCGGGCGACGAGGTCCTCGGCGCCGGCGACCTGGAGGCCGTGGAGGAGGAGCGGCAGCGAGTCGACGCCGTAGGTCCAGACGTCCCGGGCCCGCCGGCCCGGGAAGACGGTCGTCGTCACCCGGCCGGCCCGGGCGAAGGCATCGAGGAGCCAGGCGAGGGCGGCGACGAGCCGCTCCCGCTCCCCGATCCGCACGAGGGAGGCTGCCGCGAAGCCGAGGTCGCGGGTCCAGGCCTGGCGGAAGTGGCCGGCCGAGGCGGCGAAGACCTCTCCCGTCCAGCAGGCGTCGACGATGGCCCGACAGATGGCCGCCGCCTCATCCCCGAACCGCCGGGGCCCGAGGAGCCGGCGGCGAAGGATTCGAAGGGCGCTCGACGCGTAGGCCGGCCAGAGGGCCGGGTCGAGCTGGGCGGCGAGGCTCACCCGGGCCGGTTCGTCCGAGGCGGGCCCTCGCCGCTGCGGGCGTCGCCAACCGCGGCCCGCCAGCGGGCCACGGTCGGGTCGCGAGCCAGGGCGAGGACGAGGGCGGCGAGGAGCGTCGTCCGGGGGGCGACGGAATCGACCTCGAGGTACTCCTCGGGGCTGTGGTCGCCGCCGCCGATGGGCCCGAGGCCGTCGAGGGTCGGCAGCCCGAGCCCGGCCGTCGTGTTCCCGTCCGAGGCGCCGCCCGTCGCTGCGTCGCGGAGGGGGAAGCCGAGCCGGCGGGCGAGGCCGGCCGCCGTTCGGACGAGGTGATCCGTCGCCGCCAGGCGCTCCATCGGCCAGTGCCGGGCGAGCTCCGTCACCGTCGCCTCGACGTCGGGCACGATGGGGGCCGCGGCGAGGCGTCGGATCTCGGCCTCGGCCGCCACGAGGGACGCCCGGTCCGCGGCCCGGACGTCGACCTCCAGCCGGGCCCGTTCGGGGACGACGTTCGGCCGCGTCCCGCCCTCGATGACGCCGACGTTCACCGTTACCCCCGGCCAGCGGCCCGAGAGGCCGTGGAGGGAGACGACGAGCCCGGCCGCGGCGAGGACGGCGCTGCGGCCCTTCTCGGGCTCGACCCCGGCGTGGGCGGCCCGGCCCCGGAGGTCGATCCGGAGGTGGAGGTTCCCCTTGCGGGCGCTCACGATGTCGCCGTTCGCTCGGGCGCACTCGAGGACGAGGCACACGGCATGCTCGGCGGCGAGACGGGCGATGATCGGCGTCGAGGCCGGCGAGCCCACCTCCTCGTCGGGGTTGGCGACGACGGTGACCGGGAGCGGCCAGGTCGGCGACCCGTGCTCGCCGAGGGCACGGAGGGCGGCGAGAGCGGCGAGCCCGGCCAGGAGCCCGCCCTTGTCGTCGGCGACACCGGGGCCCAGGGCCCGGCCGTGACGGATCTCGAAAGGTCGATGGGCGGCCGTACCGGCCGGGTAGACGGTGTCGAGATGGCCGACGAGGAGGATCGGGGCCTCCCCCGCCTGTCGGGCCGGCCCGCCGAAGCGGCCCACCACGGTCGGGCCGTGGACGGGGTCGCGCTCGATCTCGACCCTCGCCCCGAGGGCCCGGAGCCGCTCGACGACACGGACGGCGACCTGCTCGAGACCGGCCAGGTCGCCCGACCCCGAATCGATGGCGACGAGGGCCGCCAGCTCGTCGAGGTACACGGGCAGGCCGGCCGTCACGGTCGCTCGGAGGCAGTCGAGCTCGTCGGGGGTCACGAGGGTCGAGGGATCGAGGTCGGACGGCATCGAGGGACAGTCTAGGCGCCGGCGCTCCCGGGCGAGCCCACCGCGTCTCGGCAAGCCCACCGCTTCCGGTGGAGCCGTGGCCTCCCGGGCTTCGCCCGCAGGCGGCGACGGTGCGACAATCGGACGACGATGAGCGACCGCTTCGCAGCTCGCCTCCGGGGCGTCGAGCGCTTCGTCGACCGGCCGACGCAGCGCCGGGCGAGCGTCCTCCGTCGGGCGCTCCGACGCGAGGTGTCGCGCCTCCGGGATCCCCGTCGGCGGGCAGCCGTCGTCATCCTCGCCGTCGTCTTCGGCCTCGGCGTGGCCGGGCTCGTCGCCCGGGGCGAGGCGGCGGGCGCCGACGCCCGGGCCTACTGGGCGGCGGTCCGGATCTGGCTGGGTGGGGGCAACCCGTACCACCCGACCGGCCCCTTCCTCCCGTACGTCTACCCGCCCTGGATGCTCCCCTTCTTCGCCCCGTGGGCCCTTCTGCCCTGGGACGTCGCCTGGTTCGTCTGGCGGGTCGGCTCCTTCCTTCTTCTCTTCTGGACCATCGACTGGGCCTATCGCCGCCGACCCCTCGAGACGGCCGTCGTCGTCGCCCTCCTCGCCTTCCCCCTGGCCGCCAACCTCGACACCGGGAACGTCAACCTCCACCTCGCCCTCATGCTCTGGGCGGCCCAGTTCAGCGGCCCTCGGCTCGCCGGGGCTCTCTGGGCGCTGGCGACCTGGATGAAGTGGGTCCCGGCGCCGTTCATCGTCCTCCTCGCCCCGCGGGCCCGGGCCTGGGGGCTGCTCTGGCTCGCCATCGCCGCCTCGCTCAGCCTCCTCACCCTCCCGCTCACCATCGTCCAGCTCCAGGCCCTCTTCGGGTTCGGTCCCCGGCCGCTCCGGCTCGACTACCTCGTCCTCCTCTGGGCCGCCGTCCCCTGGCTGTGGCGGCACCCGAACCCGCTCTGGTGGATCCAAGGCGACGGCCGCCGGCGCCTCCGGGCCGAGCTCGCGGCGCGGCTGGCGGCCGTTCTCGCGGCTGCCCGGCGGGACGACGAGCCGCTTGGCCTCCGGCTCGGGCGGGCTGGGCGGGCCATCCTCGACCGGGCCCGGGCCTTCCTCGGTCTCGCCGGCGACCCGGCGGACTGAGGGACCTCCGGGGCGTCGGCGACAGCCGAGCGGAGTCGTCGACGGGCCGCCGACGGGCCGGGCATGTCAGCGGTCCCGGGGCGTCAGCGCTTCCGGATCGTCGCCTCGTACTCCGGGAAGTAGCGGCCGATGACGGAGAGCTCGAAGGTGCGCAGGATCGACTCCTTCGGCTCGCGCTCGAGGAGGAAGACGAAGGACCGTCGGACGAGGTCCGTCGGGTCGCCGCTCCGGGGATCGAGGCGTTCGAGATCGGCCTGGGTGACCCGGACCCGGTGCTCGGTCCGGGAGCTCGCCTCCCGGACGATGACCCGGCAGAGCCAGTCGCCGCCCGGCTGGGGCTGGGTCGTGACCTCGATGGTCGGGGCCCGCTCGTTCGTCGTCATCTCGGAGCGTCGATCGTACCGTCCACCGGGCTCGGACGCGGTTCCGCCGCCTGGCAGCGCGGGCACCAGTACGTCCGCCGCGGCGGCTGCCCGTGGCTCCGGGCCGCGATCGCCGTCCCGCACCGCCGGCACGGCCGCCCTGCTCGCCGATAGACCCAGAGCGATCCGCCGGCCCTAGTGGTCCCCTCCGCCGCGAGGACCCCGGCCGGCCCGTCCGTCGTCCGCCGCCGGACCGAGCCATCGGGACGCGCGTTGGCGACGAGGAGCCGGCGGGCCGTCTCGACGAGCTCCCGGAGCGTCGGCTCCGGGAGCAAACCGACCGCCGCGAAGGGATCGAGCCGGGCGACGAAGAGGACCTCACTCTTGTAGACGTTGCCGATCCCGGCCACGATCCGCTGGTCGAGGAGGGCCTCGGCGATCGGGCGATCGGCGAGTGCAGGAGCCCGGAAGCGGGCAGCAGCCGCCGCCGTGTCCAGGCCCGGTGCGAGGAGGTCCGGCCCCAGCCCGGCGAGGCCCGGGTGGACTCCTTCGGCCCGGGTCTCGAAGAGCTCGACGGTGGGCGCGTCGAAGCAGACGGCGACGGAGCCCGGGACCTCGAGGACGAGGTTCGCCCGCCAGGGCGGCCGGCGCCACGCCTCGCCGGGTCGGTAGCGGTGCCAGGCGCCCCGCATCCGCAGATGGGTCCGCAGGGTGCGGCCGTCGTCGAAGCGGACGAGGAGGTTCTTGCCAACCGCCTCGACCGCGGTCACCGTCGTCCCGACGAGGACGCCGACGGCCGGTCCCGGCTGGCGGGCGCGGACCGCCAGGACCGGGCGACCGACGAGGAACGGCCGCAGCCCGGCCGCCGTTCGGTGGAGGGTGTCCCCTTCGGGCATCCTCGGCTCGTGCCCGCTCCCGACCCGCGGCGCCCGCCCGTCAGGCCGTCCGGGCCCGGGCCTCGCGGCGGACGAGGCCGCGGTAGCCGCGGACGAAGCCGGCGGCGAGGAGGCGATCGCGCCAGGGCGACGCCGCCACCGGCTCCCCGTCGACCCGCTCGACGACGAGCTCGCGGTAGCGTCCGTCCTCGACGAGGACGCCGAGGGCCTCGAGGGCGAGGGCGGCGACCGGCGGCTCGTCGGCGGCCGGCAGAGTGAAGAGGGAGGCCCCGCCCCGCTCGAGATAGAGGACGGGCTCCCCGTCCACGAGGACGACGTAGGCGCCGGCGACCCGGGCCGGGCCCCGCCCGGTCGGCTCCGCTTCCCGCCGCGGCCAGGGCAGGAGGCTCCCGTACGGATTCGCCGGGTCGGTGGCCGCGATGAGGTGGACCGCACGATCGGCGGCCGTCGATCGGAGGCTCCGGAGCCGATCGACGACGGTCCTCGGGGCGAACTGGGCGCCGCCGAGCCCCTCGACGAAGTAGCCGCGCTGGACTTGTCCGGCCTCCTCCATGGCCCGCAGGACGCCGTAGACGGCCCCGAACCCGCCGACCGGCCCGTCGCCCACGAGGCTCGCCCGCCCCACGACGCCGTAGCGGTCGAGGAGCTGGACGCTCCAGGCGTGGGCGACCGTCGTGGCGCGACGACTCGAGGGGGCGGGGAGTGTCGCGGCCGGTGGCCTGGCCGGTCGCTCGTCGGCTCCACCGCCCGTGGCCACCGTCGCCAGGGACCAGCGGCCGGCCGCCTCCGGGGGTCCGAGCCGCGCCAGCCGGCCGGCCGCCGGCGGCCGACGGGGGCTCGGCCGCTTCCAGCGGAGGGCACGGAGCGGGGCGAAGGTGTCGTTCGTCACTTCGCCCGCCCAGACGAGGTCCCAGAGGGCGTCGAGGAGCTCGCGTTCGGAGCGTCCGCTCGAGCGCCCACCCACGCCAACGAGGGCGCCCGCCAGGACCCGGAAGAAGGACGCGCCGTGCCGAGCGAGGTACTCGCGGACGGCGTCGTGGAGGGGCCCCGAGGGGCGCTCGTCCGGTGGGAGCGGCGGCGGGGCGAGGGCTTCCCGGCCCGGTCGAAGGAGGACGATCCGGCCGTCGTCGCGCCCTCCGAGGGAGCCCGCCCCCACCCAGCCGACCTCGCCGAGGGTCCCGAGCTCGTCGAGGAGGCGAGGTGCGTAGCCGGGCACCCGGGCCGGGAGGACGTCGCGCTCGAGGACCGAGGCCGGGATCGGAATCCCGGCGAGCTGATCGAGGACGGCGACGAGACGGTCGAGGGCGGCCGTCGGTGACGACCCTCCGACGGCCGGGCGGTTCCCCGGCGGCTCCCCGGCAGGGACGCTCCGCGTCGGTCCTTCGTCGAGCTGGCCCACGGCTCCCACCCCCTGCCAGGCGAGGAGGAAGCGGGCGTACGTCGCCGCGTCGACGGGTTCGACCTCCCGGCGGAGGCGGGCCACGGATCGCCGACGGAGGGTCCGGAGGACGCCCGGGTCGCACCACTCGATGGCGGCTCCGCCCGGCCGGAAGGCGCCCCGGACGACGGCTCCTCGCGCCGCCAGCCGCTCGAGGGCGGCCGTGACCGTCCCCTCGGCGAGCGCCCAGCGGAGTGCCGGGTCCCGGGCGAGGAAGGGGCCGTGGGTCCGGGCCCAGCGGACGAGGAGCGATTCGAGGGGCGACTCGTCCGGCGCAGGACCGACAGTCGGCTCCGGCGTCCCCGGTGGCGGCGCCACGCCGAGGGCGTCTCGGTAGCGAGCGACGTCGTCGAGGGCGACGAAGCGCTCCTCCCCGGCGATCCGGAGCCGGACGACCCGGCGCTGCGCTTCGAGCTCGGCCAGCCAGCCCGCCACGGTCGCCGGTTCGGCAACCGCCCGGGCGGCGAGCTCGTCCGATCGGAGGTCGCCGAGGCGGCGGAGAAGATCGGCGAGATCATCGGCCGAGCGGGCCCGCCGCTCCGGAGCGAGGGCCTGGAGCTCGAGCTCGAGTTCGGCGACGGCGTCGGGGTCGAGGAGCTCGCGGAACTCGTCGGCCCCGAGGAGCTCGCGGAGGAGGTCGCGGTCGAGGCTCAGGGCCCCGGCCCGTCGCTCGGCGAGGGGCGCGTCCCCTTCGTACATGTAGAGGGCGACGTAGTCGAAGAGGAGGGAGCTGGCGAAGGGCGACGGTCGGGCCGTCTCGACCCGGTGGACCGCGATCTCCCGCCGCGCCACCGCGGCGAGGATCTGGCGAAGCGCGCCGAGGTCGAAGACGTCGGCCAGGCATTCCCGGTACGTCTCGACGAGGATCGGGAAGCTCGGGTGTCGACGGGCGACGGCGAGGAGGTCGGCAGCTCGCTGGCGCTGCTGCCAGAGCGGGGTCCGGCTCCCGGGGCGGCGGCGGGGCAGGAGGAGAGCCCGGGCGGCGTTCTCCCGGAAGCGGGCGGCGAAGAGGGGGCTCGTTTCGAGGCCCTCGACGACGAGGGTTTCGATCTCGTCGGGATCGGGGAAGAGGAGCGCCTCGGCCTCGCCGGCATCGCCCTCGGGCAGCCGGAGGGCGATGCCGTCGTCGGACCAGATGGCGGCCACCTCCCCGCCGAGTCGCTCCCCGAGGCGGCGCTGGAGGGCGAGGGTCCAGGCCGCGTGGACCCGGCCGCCGAAGGGGCTGAGGACGACGAGGCGCCAGTCGCCGAGCTCGTCCCGGAAGCGCTCGACGACGATCCGCCGGTCCGTCGGCAGGGCGCCGCAGATCGCCCGCTCCTCCTCGAGGTAGGCGAGGAGGTTGTCGGCCGCCCGCTCGTCGAGACCGAGCTCGGTGAGGAGCCGCTCCCGGGCCGCCGCCCGGGCGGCCGACCCGCCGACGAAGGCACCTTCGAGCTCGCGGACGAAGGCCCCGATGGCCCGCCCGAGCTCGACCGGGCGGCCGAGGCCGTCGCCCTTCCAGAAGGGCAGCTTGCCCGGTTCGCCGGGGGCCGGACTGACGAGGACCCGGTCCGGGGTGATGTCCTCGATCCGCCACGCGGAGGCCCCGAGGGTGATGACCTCGCCGACCCGGCTTTCGTAGACCATCTCCTCGTCGAGCTCGCCGACCCGCCGACCCGGCCGGCCGGCCTCGCCGATCATGAAGACGCCATAGAGACCCCGGTCGGGGATCGTGCCGCCCGAGGTGACGGCGACGGTCCGGGCGTCCCGGCGGCCCTCGATCGTTCCCGCCACCCGGTCCCAGACGATCCGCGGCCGAAGCTCGGCGAAGGCCTCGTCGGCGTACGCCCCGGCGAGCATGGCGAGGACGCCCTCGAAGGCGCTCCGCGAGAGCGTCTCGTAGGGCGCCGCCCGGGTCACGACCCGCCACAGCTCCTCGACGGACCAGCGGTCCATGACGGCCATGGCGACGATCTGCTGGGCAAGGACGTCGAGGGGGTTGCGGGGGATGGCCGTCGATTCGATCTCGCCCCGTCGCATCCGCTCGGCGACGACGGCCGCTTCGAGGAGGTCGCCCCGGAACTTCGGGACGATCCGGCCGCGGCTAGCCAGGCCGACCCGATGGCCGGCCCGCCCGACCCGCTGGAGCCCCGAGGCGACGGACGGCGGCGACTCGACGCAGACGACGCTGTCGACGGCGCCCATGTCGATGCCGAGCTCGAGGCTGCTCGTGGCGACGAGGGCCGGCAGGCGCCCGGCCTTCAGCTCGTCCTCGATCGCCCGCCGCTCCTCGGGGGCGACGCTGCCGTGATGGGCCCGGGCGATGGGCACCCCGGCCAGCTCGTTCAGCCGCCCGGCGAGGCGCTCGGCGAGGCGGCGACTGTTGACGAAGACGAGGGTGCTCCGGTGGGCGCGGATCTCGGCCAGCAGAGCCGGGTAGACGGCCGGCCAGATGCTCCGGCGTCCTTCGGTGCTGGCCAGGACCGCCGGGCCCCCGGGTCGCTCGTCGAGGGAGAGCGGTTCCCCGAGGCGGGCCATGTCGTCGACGGGGACGACGACGGAGAGGTCGAGGTTCGGTGGCGCGCCGGCGTCCACGATGGTCACCCCCCGATCGGGCCCGACGCCGCCGAGGAAGCGGGCGATGGTCTCGAGGGGCCGCTGGGTCGCCGAGAGCCCGATCCGCTGGAAGCGGGCCGCTCCGGGTGGCCGGAGGGCCTCGAGGCGCTCGAGGCTGAGGGCGAGGTGGGCGCCTCGCTTCGTGCCGGCCAGGGCGTGGACCTCGTCGACGATGACGACCTCGACGCTCCGGAGGGCCTCCCGGGCGGCGCTCGTCAGGAGGAGGTAGAGGGATTCGGGGGTCGTGACGAGGATGTCGGGTGGATCGGTGGCCATCCGGCGGCGGTGGTCGGCCGGCGTGTCGCCGGTCCGCACGGCGACCCGGACCTCGCGGACCGGAGTCCCGAGCCGCTCCGCAGCTCGGGCGATGCCGACGAGGGGTGCCCGGAGGTTCCGCTCGATGTCGTAGGCGAGGGCCTTGAGGGGCGAGACGTAGAGGACGCGAACCCCGGAGGCGATCCCACGTCCCGCCCGTCGGCGCCGGGAGCCGGATGGTGGCCCGGCTGGCCCGGGTCCGGCCGGCTCGCCGCCCGGTCGCGGTCCGTCGGCGGCGGGCTCCGCGGTCAGCAGCCGGTCGAGGCAGAAGAGGAAGGCGGCGAGGGTCTTGCCGCTCCCCGTCGGAGCGTGGATGAGGGTGTGATCGCCCGAGGCGATGGCGGCCCAGCCGCCGATCTGAGCCGGGGTCGGCGCCTCGAAGGTGGAGCGGAACCAGGCGCGGACCGCGGGACTGAAGCGCTCGAGGGGATCGGTGGGGGCGGAGGGGGCGGCCACGGACGCCCCGAGTATAGGCGGGTCGGGAGGGGGCTCCGAGGAGCCGAAGACGACGACCGGCCGGAGATCCGGCCGGTCGTCCTCGGCGGGATGGTGGTGCGATGTCGGTTCGGGTTCGAGGGCTGCTCGCCGCTCCTCGCCCAGGCGTGCCAGTTCGGGTCAGGCGGCCGCGGGAGCCGGATCGCCCGAGAAGAGCCAGCGCCGGAGGCCCGGGCCGACGCTGTCCATGAGGTAGGCGTCGAGACCGTAGTACTTGCCGGCGCCGAGACCGTAGATCGTCGCCCCGATGAGGGCGTAGGTGAGGTGCTGGTTGACGATCCCGTACTGGAAGTCCCAGGCGGCAACGAAGAAGATGAGCATCATGAGCGTCGCCATGGCCGCTCCGAACCGGGTCAGGAGCCCGAGGATGAGGCTGATCCCGATCCCGAGCTGGCCGAGGGGGACGAGGTAGTTGATGATCGTCAACGCCGTCTCGTTGCTCGCCAGGGCGACCCAGAAGTCGTGGGTCGGGTTGAAGACCGTCCCCTCGGCGACTTCGCCGGTGACGAAGGGCCAGCCGAGGGTGCCGAGGGTGCCGAACTTCAGGAACCCGGCCGCCGACCAGGTCCCGAGGCCCGCCCCGACGGCCTTCTCGAGGCCGGCCCAGAGGAAGATGACGCCCACTCCGATCCGGAGGAGGGCGACACCGAGCCGGTGGTATCGCGCTGTGATCTGCATCCTGGACCCTCCTGTGGTTGCCGATCCGTCGGACCGATCCCTCTCGACACTAGGACGGATCGCTGTCGGTGACAAGCATGCACATTCGAAATCTGCGCATATGCTCCGATGGTCACGAACCGGACGGGCGGGACCGACTCTCCTCGGGGGACCGGTTCGACCGGGTCGGGCGGGCATCTCGGCTGGGCCACGGTGGGGCGCCGGGGCACCGAGGCGCAGCGCCGTGTCGTCGGGATGGGGCGCGTCGTCGGGATGCGGCGCGATGCCGCCGGAGGCCTCCCTCAGCCGACGGCGGGACGCCTGGCCGCCATGGCGTCCGGGTCGGCGCCGCGGACCGAGGGCGGCACCGACTCCTCCCGGAACCCGGCGGCGTCGAAGAGCCGGGCCGCGATCCGGCGGCGGGTCGCCCGGTCGAGGGGCTCGACGACGTCCCGCTCGGCAGCGGTCACGAGGGCGACGAGGGAACGCTCCGCCGGTGCCTCGTCGACGAGCCGCCGGAGGAGGGCCCGGCCGAGGCCGCCGCCCCGCCAGGCCGGTGCGACCCCGAGGGCGAGGAGGCGATCGACGCCGGCCGGCCCCCCGGACGTCGCCACGACCCCACGGCCCCTCCCCTCGGGTCCGGTCGAGACGGACGGCGCGGCGAGGGCGAGGCCGACGACGGTGGCGCCGGCCACGGCCGCCACGCCCCAGGCGCGGTCCTCGAGGGCGGGCGCGAGGACGGCTCGGAGGTCGGCCGCCTCGGCGGGAGCGGCGACGCCGGCCGCCAGCTCCACCCGATCGAGGAGGGAGCGCTCGAGGCGGACGAGGGTCGGCCTGGCGGACCCCGCCGGAGGTGCCGGATCGCGGGGCCCTGCAGCCGAGGTCGCCGGAGCCCCTCGGTCGGCCCCGGGCGGGTCTGCCAGGGGCGACCACCAACCCCGGTCCACGGCCTCCCGGACGAGGGTCGGAACGACGAGGGTCCGGACGAGGGCGACGACCGCCTCGGCCTGCTCGTCGGCGGTCTCCTGCTCCGGCCGGACCGGGAAGCCGGCGTTCGGCGGATCGTCGAAGGCCTCGGGGAGGGGCCCCGCGCCGTGGCGGGCGGCCTCGCCCGCCCACCGCTCCCGCCAGCCCGACTCGATGACCGACGGCGTCGGCCGGTGGGCCGCGGCGAGCCAGACGAGGGCCCAGGCCCGCGGCACGACCCGATAGACGTCGTAGCCGCCGCCGCCGGTGGCGAGCCAGCGACCTCGGGCGTATCGGTGGGCGACCCGATCGACGAGGCGGGCGGCCGCCCCCATCGCCGTCGTCGTCACCCGGAGGTGGGCGAGGGGATCGAGGGCGTGGCTGTCCGCCCCGTGCTGGCTGACGACGAGGTCGGGCCCGAAGGTCGCCGCCAGCTCGGGCACGAGGCGCTCGACGGCCGCCAGCCAGGCCCGCTCGCCGGTGTACGGCTCGAGGGGCACGTTGACCGCCGTCCCGGCCGCCGGCCCCGGGCCGAGATCGCCGATGAAGCCGGTCCCCGGAAAGAGGTAGCGGCCCGATTCGTGGATGCTGAAGGTGAGGACGCCCGGGTCGGTCAGGTGGAGGGCCTCGACACCGTCGCCGTGATGGACGTCGAGGTCGACGTAGAGGACACGGAGGCCCGCCGCCCGGGCCCGGGCGATGGCGAGGGCCGGATCGTTGTAGATGCAGAAGCCCGAGGCTCGATCGGCGAGGGCGTGGTGGAGGCCGCCGCCCGGGTGGAAGGCGTGCTCGACGTCGCCGCGGAGGATCGCTTCGACGGCGGCCAGGGATCCGCCGGCCACGGCGGCCGCCGCCTCGTGCATGCCCGGAAAGGGCGGGTTGTCGCCGGGACCGATGCCCGCAGCGGGCGGACCGTCGGGGTCGACCGAGAAGCGGCGGACGAGCCCGACGTAGTCGGCCGTGTGGCAGGCGAGGAGGGCCGCCTCGGGCACCGGCTCGGGGGCGAGGCCCGGCTCGCCGCCGAGGCTCCGGATGAGGTCGATGCCCGGCCCGAAGCGACGGGGCGTCAGCGGATGAACGGGGCCGAAGTCGTAGCGGAGGGACCAGGGCCCGAAGACGAGGAGAGGTTCGGACGCCATCGGCGCTCCACGATACCTGGTCCATGCGGGTGGCCGTCGGGCATCGCGGGTCCGTCGGCGCCCGGGCGCGCCGCCAGGCCGGCCCCGGCCGTCCCCGATTGGGCTACGATGCCGCCGTGAGCGACGTCGCCCTCGTTCTCCTCCTCCTCATCGTCCTCGCCCTCATCTGGCGGGGCCCGAAGACGCTCCCGAAGCTCGGCCAGGCCCTCGGCCGCGGCATCCGCGAGGCTCGGCGCGAAGCCCAGGAGCTGACGGGCGGGCAGGCGGGGACGCCGGCTGGGGAGGGCGGGACAGCGGCCGAGCCCCCGGTCGAGGCCCCGAGGGGTCAGTCCCGCGACGCCTGACCGGTCCGTCGCCATCGGTCGGCCGCCTGGTTCTCGAGCCCTCCGGCGCCCTCACCATCGTCGACGCTCTCGCGGACCCAGGCGGCGTACGCGTCGTCGACGCCGGCCGGCTCGAGGAGGACGATCTCGGGGACCTCGTACGGGTGGAGCTCGCGGATCCGGCTGACGAGGGCATCGGAGCGGCCGCGGGTCGTCTTGCAGCGAAGGAGCCACTCCCGCGCCCCGGTGATCGCTCCCTCCCACCAGTAGACGCTCTCGAGCGGACCGACGATGTGGACGCAGGCGGCGAGACACTCGGCGACGACGGCATCGGCGAGGATCCGCGCGTCGTCCTCGGAGCCGACGGTCGTTTCGAGGATCAGGACGTCCGTCACGGTTCACCCCCCTTTGCGGGTTCCGCTCCCTCCCACGTGCTGAGGTCGATCTCGTAGCCGAGGAGCCACTCCCCGGGCGCGAACTCCCAGTCCCGGCTCGGCGCGCGGCGGAAGCCGAGCCGACGATACAGGTGCTGCGCCGCCGCCATCGAGGGCCGAGTGAGGAGGACGAGCCGGCGCCGGCCGGCCGCCCTCGCCCGCTCGAGGCAGGCCTCGACGAGGCGTCGCCCGATGCCCCGACCCTGGACCGCCGGATCGACGGCGAGCATCCGGATCCCCGCCTCCTCGGGCGCCTCGGATTCCGAGTACGGCGTCCCCGGACCGGGCACGTACGTCACGCCGCCGAGGATCCGCCCGCGAGCATCGACGGCGACGAGGACCGGCACGACGGCCGCCCGACGGGCGACGTCGCGGAGCTCGGCAAGATAGGCCGGGTCGAGGGCCGGGTCTGGCCCGCTCTCGGCCAGAGCCCGGTAGGCGGCCACGGTCAGTTCACCGAGGGCGTCGTACTCATCGGCCCGGACAGGACGGACGACGATCGGCGGCTCGACCCGCGGAGCGGCGCTCCGCTCCCTTCCGCTAGCCGGCCGCCGCGAAGCGGACGTCGCCTCGGGGGTCGCCTCGAGGTTCGCCTCCTTCGCCGCCGCCTCGCGGGTCACGGCGCCGGTGCCTCGGGCCAATCCGGGATCGAGGACAGCGGCGCCCCGTCGGTCGCCGTCTCCGGCCGCCCGTCGCCCGCTCCCCCCTCCCTGGCACCGGTACCCGCCGCCTGACCACCCGAGCCGACGCTTCCCCAGTCCTCGGCGAGGAGCGCCTCCAGGGCCTCGGGTTCGGTCACCGGCTGGCGGCAGGCGAAGTTCCGGCAGACGAAGGCCGTCGGTCGACCGCCGAGGGCGAAGCGACCGCCGAGGAGCGGGACGCGGGACGCGGCCGGGTCGGGCCCGCAGGCGACGACCTGGTGGGGTCGGAACGGGCCGAGGGCCGGGACGAGGAGGCGCCGGACGGTCGGGTCCGTCGGCTCGCCGACGACGGCGACCTCGACGGCCGGAGCGAGGGCGACGTCGAGGGCGAGGAGCCACTGGCCGAAGGCGGTCGGGTAGCGGCCGAGGTACGCGTCCGACGGCGGCGATCGCCCGCTCGGCTTCGGCCCTGAAGGGCCCCTCACCGGTGAGCGCGGCGAGCCGGAGGAGGACCGTCGCCGCCATGGCGTTGCCCGACGGCGTCGCCCCGTCCTGGAGCTCGCGGGGTCGGAGGACGAGGGTGTCGTGGTCGTCGGCGGTGTCGAAGAAGCCGCCCTCGGGGGCCGCGAACCTCGCCCGAACGACCTCGACGAGGTCGAGGGCAGTCGTGAACCACCGCTCGTCGAAGGTCGCCTCGTAGAGGGCGAGGAGCCCGTCGGCCAGGTGCGTGTAGTCCTCGAGGACCCCGATCCCCGTCGTCCGGCCGTCCTTCCAGGAGCGGCGGAGGCGGCCGTCGGGTCCGAGGAGCCGACCGACGACGACCTCGGCCGCGTCGATGGCGGCCGAGCGGTACCGGTCGGCCCGGGCTGCCAGATCGGCGGCGACGGCCGGATCGAGGCGGGTCCGGCCGAGCCGGCCGCCCACGGCCATGGCCCCGAAGCTCCGGGCCGCGTCGGCGAAGGCGCCGATGGCGAGCCCGTTCCAGGCGGCCAGGACCTTGTCGTCGCGGGCCGGCTGGCGGCGCCGCTCGCGGGCGGCGAGGAGGGCCCGCCGGGCCGCCTCGAGCCGCGTCCGCACCGTCTCGACGTCGAGACCGAGGGCGTCCGCCAGGGCGGCCTCGCTCCGAACCCGGGCCAAGACCGTCCGACCCTCGAGGTTGCCCGCCTCGGTCACCCCGTAGGCGAGCTCGACGAGACGGATGTCGTCGGCGAGGCCGGCCTCGGCCAGGGCCTCCCGGATCTCGGCCGGCGTCCAGGTGTACGTGCCGCCCTCGACCCCGTCGGTGTCGGCATCCTGGCTGGCGGCGAAGGCGCCCTCGGCGGTTCGAAGCTCGCGGATGAGGTACTCGAGGGTCGCCGTCGCCACGTCGAGGTACCGGCCCTCGCCCGTCAGCTGCCAGGCATGGAGGTAGACCCGGGCGAGCTGGGCGTTGTCGTAGAGCATCTTCTCGAAGTGGGGGACGCGCCAGGCGGCATCGACGGCGTAGCGGTGGAAGCCACCGCCGAGCTGGTCGAAGATCCCACCGTCGGCCATCCGATCGAGGGTCCAGCGGGCCATGGCGTAGGCCCGGGGATCGGCGATCCCGTCGTCGTCGACGTCGGGGCCGGCCGCCGCCCGGCGAAGGAGGAACTCGATCGTCATCGGGGCCGGGAACTTCGGCGCCCCGCCCCAGCCCCCGGCCCGAGGATCGAAGCTTCGCTCGAGGGCGTCGACGGCGGCCGCGAGGACGCCCCGATCGGGGAGGCCGTCGCCGGACTCGACCCGGGCGCGTTCGACGAGGGCGGCGACGAGCCGGGTTCCGGCCTGCTCGACCTCGGCTCGCTGCTCGTCCCAGGCGCGCCGCACGCCGGTGAGGACCTGCCGGAACGAGGGCAGGCCGTGGCGCGGCTCCGGCGGGAAGTACGTGCCCCCGTAGAAGGGCTTCCCGTCGGGGGTGAGGAAGAGGCTCATCGGCCAGCCGCCGCCGCCGGTCATGGCCTGGAGGGCGGCCATGTAGACCGCGTCGACGTCCGGTCGCTCCTCGCGGTCGACCTTGACGGCGACGAAGTCGCGGTTGAGCTGGTCGGCCGTCGTCGGGTCCTCGAAGCTCTCCCGCTCCATGACGTGGCACCAGTGGCAGGCGGCGTAGCCGATGGAGAGGAAGATCGGCTTGTTCTCGGCCCGCGCCCGGGCGAACGCCTCCTCGCCCCAGGGGTACCAGTCGACGGGGTTGTGGGCGTGCTGGAGGAGGTAGGGGCTCGTCTCGTTGGCGAGGCGGTTCGTCGGCATCGTCGTGGCGACCACTCTAGCGCACGTCGCCGGACCGCTCGGCGGACACGGCGGCCGAGGGGTAGCGGAGCGGCCGCTTCGCCGCGACCCCGAGGCCGTCGCGGCCTCAGGGGCCGCTCGTGGGCTCCGGGGTTTCAGCGACCCGCCCAGGGCGAGTCGACGGCTGCTGATCGCTCACGGCGACCGCCAGTCCTCGACGGGGATGGCGATCCGAACCTCGCGAACCCTCCCGGTCTCGAGGTCGACTGCCTGACCTGTCACCGGCCCCGAGATCTCGGCGAGATACGCACCGAGATCGAGCTCGTACGGGTACCGACCGGGCCGCGGATCCTCCACGAAGAGCGCCTCACCGTCGGTGGATAGCTCCGGCCAGAACGCCGGCCAGGCGGTGCGAGGCGGCCACTCCCGGACGACCGTCATCCGGCCGGTGCCCACGTGGATCCTCAGCAGCCGCATCGCGGCAGGAGCGGCCGGGTCGACGACGACGGCCACGAGTTCGCGCGCATCCTCCCGAAGGTACGCCCCCGGGAACCACTGAGCCGATGGAATCTCCCATGCCAGGGTGCCCGACTCGAGGGCTAGAGCCGCCAGGCGCTCGGCTGAACGGAGGAGGAGCGCGTCGTCCGCGAGGAGGATCGCATTCAGACCGTCGGGGAGGTCGAACCGATGTGCCTCGCCGTCGGGGCGGATCACGTCGACGACACTCTGCTCGGGACCGACGGCGAGGACGGCAGCCACAACGGCCCCGCTCGGGCTGGACAGTAGAAGGGTGTAACCAGCTCGCTCACGGTCGGCTCCGGCAGGCAAGGGTTGCGGCGCCAGGACCGTCCCGGGCTCCGGCGCATCCTTACGAACCCGCCAGATCCCGCCGTCGTGGCCTGGGCTCAACGCAGCGGAGCTCGCCGACGGGACCCACAGCTCGGTACCACCGTCATCGCGGAGGACGGCTTGACCGGTCAGCGTGTCGAGGGTGATCCCCCAGACCTCGGACTGCGACGCCAGGTCACGAACGGTGAACGTCGTCGATCGGGCGCCGAGGTCCTGGACGAAGCTCGCGACGAAGTGGGTCCGGACGTCGACGACCACCTCTCCGGCGGGCAGGGCGAAGGCAGTTGGCGAGCCCGGATGACCGACCACGAACCGGTCTCCCCTGCTGGCAAACCAAGGCCGCGCCGCCACCGGCCAGTCGGCGGTGGGCAACCCTGTCGAGGGCGACCCCGAGACCGGCGCCGAGGGTGCGGCAGCCGAGGTATCGGCACCGGACGTCGCTGATTGCTGCGATGGGCCGCTTCCAGGCGGCGCCGCGCACGAGGCCGCAACGACACTGACGAGTACGAAGGCGAGTCCCGAGAGGAAGGCGGTGATGGATCGTCTGGCCCGGGTCGCTGTGTCTCCCGTCATCGACATCGGATGCCTCCTGGGCCTCGCCGCCTTTGGCATGGACAAATCACGACACCCGGACCCAACGACATCCATCCCCGCAGGCCCAGCTAACAGCCCTGACTCCACGACACGCTCACCGAGGGGCTGGACGTTCCCGTGAGAGCGCCAGCACCCTCGTTGGCGAACGAGGAGAGGAACGTGCGTGTCCCGGCAGTCGAGAAGCCGACCGAGATCGAGTAGCCGCCGGTCGTGGCACCGGAGGTGCGCGTGGCCCAGGGCGCCCCGTTTAGCGAGATCGCCACCTGCCGCGAGCCGAGAACATTGCCTGAGAGGGCTCTGTAGTTATCGTTGGTCTCGATCGAGAGGGTCCCCGACAGGAGGACGTCCTGACCGAGACAGAGGTGGCTTGCCGAAGCTCTGAGTGTCAGAGCCGTGTTGAGGCCGTTCGATCCCGCCCCGGTGACGTGATCGAAGCACTGTGCAATCGGCCCGTCAACGAACTCCACATCGAAAATCATCTGGGCGCGGGCTTGATCACACTTCTCGAGATGCCTGGTGTTCCAGCCCGGGTCGTTGTCGTCCGGCGAGATGGCGTTCATGAGCGTTACCGTCCAGCCCTGCGGGTCGTGCGCGTCGACATCCATGGTGATGTGCACGGCTTCATGGAGCACATTCCGTCTGACGTCGAAGGTGATGAGCGAGGTGGGCGAGCCGTCGTCTCGCCAGCGCCAAGCTACGTTGTTTGTACTCATGGGCGCCTTATCGAAGTTGCGCACGTAGATCAGCCAATCGGCCCGGCTGCCATCATTGTTGTGGTCGTTGTCGGCGCACATGAGCCAGGTCGAACTGCCGGTGCAAGGCGAAGTGGGATCGTCGGAGTAGACGATACGGCCCGTTCCCGAGCTGGATTTCGTGAAGTTCTGAATCCTCGAATTGTTGTGCGAGGGACTGTCCCAGAGCGCATTGTGCGTCGCCGTGTCGTTGAGCGCATCGTCGATCGCCGTCGTTAGCCACGTGGGATACGACGAGCTTGAATACGCCCACTCAAGGATCGGATCGCTCGATGGGTACTGCCGGCTGGCATCGCGGATCGGCGTGTGGGCCCTCGCCGCTCCTGTGATGGGCGGGCTCAACACGAGGGTCAAAGCAGCAGCAATGGCCAGTCTCCGAAGCTCCCTCATCATGGTGGCCAACGTGCGCTAACGATCGAAGACATCGAGTGGGGCCCAACAGTGGGTCCCCACAATACCTCTCTCTCTCTCTCTCTGTCAACCCTCTTGTCTGCTCTGTCGCGACTGCAACGGGCAGCGCCGGCTCCCAGGGCTCGGTGGATGGTCTCGGCGTACCATCTCGCCATGACTCGCGCCCGCGTCGGGGACTTTCGCCCGTCGGTGCACGGCCTCCACTTCCAGAACGCCTGGCCGCCCGGGCCGACCCTTCGCTTCGGATCCATCGACCTCCGGCGGCTCGGGATCGGCGACGCGAGCCAGGGCCTCTGCGGCGGGATGTGCTTCGTCGTCGGCGACCTCTGGGCTGCGGGCGTCCTCCCGCCCGACGACCGCCAGCCGCCCCCATTCGACTCGCCTCGCTTCCTCCGCATCGTCCACCGGCAGGTCGAATCGCTCGACTGGTTCCGCCTCCCGGCCGCCCTCTGGCTCCGGGCGATCCGACCCGACGATCGGCCGCCCCAGAGGGCCGGAGCCGCCGAGGCCGGACCACCTGCGCCGCCCGAGTCTCCGCTCGCGGCGATCCTCCGCCGGCTCGGCGTCGCGCCGCTCGGTCGATTGACCCTCGAGCGGGACTGGCCGCGGGTCCGGCGGACCATCGACGCCGGCCGCCTCGCCATGCTCAGCCTCGTCCGGCAGCGCTCTCTGAATCCATGGGCCCTCGCCACGAACCATCAGGTCGTCGCCTACGGCTACGTCGCCACCGTCGAGGAGATCCGGATCGCCGTCTACGACCCGAACCATCCGGATCGGGACGACGTCGAGCTCGTCATCGAGATCGCCCCCGACGGGCGGACCCCCCGCCTGCGCCAGACGACCGGCGAGCCGCTCCGAGGCTTCGTCCTCACCCGCTATCGCCCCGAGCCGCCGGGATCGTGGCGGCCGTGAGCGGCGGACCAGGGCCGCGCCCGGCAGGCGACGTCCATCGGCCCCGCTTGCCGCACCGCCGTCAGGCAAGCTCGGGCAGCTCCTGGGCGTCCGTCTGGGCAGCCGCGAAGGGATCGCCGACCGCCGCCACTCGGTCGAGGATCGTCCGGATCGTCCACCGATCGGAGCGCAGATCGGGGTCCTCGAGCTCGTCCCAGCTGATCGGGGCCGAGACCGGCGCCCCCGGGGCCGGCCGGACGGCGTAGGCGGCGACGAGGGTTCGGATCGGGCTGTTCTGGGTGTAGTCGAGGCGGGCTCGGCCGCCGCGTTCGGCGACCGCCCACTCCCAGGAGACGAGGTCGGGGACGACGGCGGCGACGGTCCGCGAGAGGCGCTCGACCCAGCGGCTCGTCTCGGCGTACGTGTAGCGGGGGACGATCGGGATCCAGATCTGGATCCCCCGCCGGCCGGTGAGCTTCGGGTAGCCCCGAACCTGGAGGTGGGCGAGGGCGTCGCGGAAGAGTCGGGCGAGGAGGACCGTCTCCTGCCAGGTCGTCTCCGTCCCCGGGTCGATGTCGACGAGGGCGAAGGTGGGGTGGAGGGGGTCGTCGCAGCGGACCGTCCAGGGATGGATCTCGAAGGCGGCCCGGTTCGCCAGCCAGGCGAGGGTCGCCACCTCCTCCGCGACGAGGTGGACGTTCGGCTCGCGCTTCGAGCCGGGCGGCAGCGGCTCCCGCCAGCGTCGGAGCCAGGCCGGATCGGTCGGACGGAGGTCCTTCTGCCAGAAGCCGGGTGCCCCGACGCCGTCCGGGAAGCGGTGGAGGTTCAGGGGCCGCTCGAGGAGGTGGGGCAGCATCGTCGGGGCGATCCGGACGAAGTACTCGATGAGCTCCCGCTTCGAAATCGGCGGCTCGCCCGACCCTGGCCGGGGCGGGAAGAGGACCTTGTCGAGGTTCGTCAGCCTCAGCTCGCGCCCGGCGACGCGCCAGAGGCCCTGGCTGCCGATCCGCCGGAGGGCGGCGAGCTCGGCCTCGGTGATTGACCAGGGCCGGCCGTTCGGACCGAGGAGGCGGCCGTCGGCGTCGCGTTCCGGGGCCGGCGACGGCCGGCGGCCGGGGGCCGGCGCGGGCGTCGCCGCCGGAGGACCGACGGGCAGGGCCGCCCGTCGTGCCGCGATGCCGGTGGGTGGGGCAAGCGGGGTGGGCCTCGGCGCTTCGTCCCGGGCCACCGAGCTCGACCCGGGTGCGGCGCCCTCGGGGGCCGCGCCCTCGGGGACCGCCAGTCGGCGCAGGACGGCCGCGTCGCCCGGCCGCTCCCGGACGACGTCGGGCGGGTCGCGGTCGAGCTCGAGGCCCTTGTAGCTCGCCTGCCGAACGAGCCCGTCGCGGGTCCAGCCTCCGACCTCGGCCCGGATGACGAGCCGGGGCCGGACCCAGCGGGCCGGGGCAAGCGGCCCACGCGGCTCCGGGGCGGGCTCGAAGGGCGGGGCGTCGGCGGCGAGCGCCTCGAGCTCGTGGCGGAGACGACGGCGGGCGGCCGCATCGAAGCCCGAACCGACCCGTCCCGCATAGCGCAGCCGGTCGCCCTCGAAGACCCCGACGAGGAGGGCGCCGAGATCGCGGGCACTCCCCTGCCCCGGCAGCCAGCCGCCGACGACGAGCTCCTGGCCCAGGCGGGCTTTCAGCTTCAGCCAGTTCGGGCTTCGGCGGCCGGGCTCGTACGGGCTTCGGCGCCGCTTGGCGACGATCCCTTCGAGGCCCTGATTCCGGGCGGCTTCGAAGAAGGCCCGCCCCTCGGCGGCGACGTGGCCGGCGTATCGGACCCGGGGCCCGTCGAGGAGGGCAGCCCGGAGGAGGCGCTTCCGAGCCTCGAGGGGAACGGCGAGGAGGGACCGACCGTCGATGCGGAGGAGATCGAAGACCTCGTAGACGACGGGCGCCCTCCGAGCCTCGGCGTCGCCCGCGATCCAGCCCTGGAGGAGGTCGAAATCGGGGCGACCGGCCGGATCGAGGGCGACGACCTCGCCGTCGAGGATCGCCTCCCGGGCCCGGAGCCAGCGGTCGGGCGGCGGGAGGAGCCGCGGGAAGTAGGCGGCGGCATCGTGACCGTTCCGGGTGAAGAGTTGGACGGCGCCGTCGGCGACGATCGCCTCGACCCGGAAGCCGTCCCACTTCACCTCGAAGAGCCAGTCGGGGTCGTCGAAGGGTTCGTCGGCGAGGGAGGCGAGCATCGGCGGGATGAAGGTCGGCGGCGCCTCGACGGCGACGGCGGCCGAGAGGTCGATCTCGGCCTCGGCGGCTCCTGCGGCCGCGGCCCAGAGGGTGTCGCTTGCGGCCCGAACCTCGTCGTTCGTCCGCCCGGTCTTGACCGAGCGGGGATGCTCCTCGGGGTCCCAGCCGGGGACGGCGTGCTCGTCGCGCTTCTTGATGAGGAGCCAGGCCTCGCCGCCTCCTTCGCCCGACTCGGCGCGGTCTCGCTCGGCGCGGTCTCGGTCAGGGCGGTCTCGCTCGGTGCGGGCGTCGCCTCGGGGACGGGGCCCCGCTCGCGCCGTCCGGACGAGGACGAAGCGGCCGGCGAGCTTCTCGCCCCGGAGTCGGAACTTCAGCTCCCCTGCGGCAAGGGCACGCTCCGGGTCGGGCGTCTCGGGCTCCGGCTCCCAGGTGCCGCGGTCCCAGACGATGACGTCCCCGGCCCCGTATTCGCCTCTCGGGATGACGCCCTCGAAGTCGAGGTACTCGATCGGGTGGTCCTCGACGCGGATCGCGATCCGTCGGGCGCCCGGATCGAGGGTCGGCCCCTTCGGGACGGCCCAGGAGACGAGGACGCCGCCGATCTCGAGCCGGAGGTCGTAGTGGAGGCGCCGGGCCCGGTGCCGCTGGACGACGAAGCGGCCGCCGACCGACCCTCCGTCGCCGCCGGGGGCGCCGGGCGGTTCGGGGGTCCGCCGGAAGTCTCGTTTGCGACGATAGGCGTCGAGCGACATGGCCGGAGTCTGCCACCTCGAGCCGGCCTCGGAGGCTCCCGATCGAGCCAGCGACGCCGGCGACGATGCGGCCGGCGGCCGCCTCCGGCCGCTGCAGCCGCGGCCCCCTCGTCAGGCGCTCTTCCGACGTCGGACCGGCCGCGCCTCCGCCTCGGCGATCTGCTCCTCGTCGGCCGGAGCGCCTCCCGGCCGCCGTCCACCGGGGCCGACCGTTCCGCGCTTCGAGCCGCCGGCAACCTCCGCCGGCCCCGTCCGAGCGCGCCCCGGGCCGCCGGCCGCCGTTGGCGCCGCCCGGGCCGCCGTCGACCGCCCTCGAGCGACGCCTCGCTCCTGCGCCGCGGCGACCTCGGCGATCGCCGCCGGTGCCTCCTCGGCCCGTTGCCGCCGAGCCGCCGCGACGCTCGCTTCGAGGACCTTCATGAGGTCGATGACCGCGGCCGCGGGCTCGACCTCGGCCGGCGCCGCCTCGGGCTCCATCCCCTCGGCCTTGGCCCGGATGATCTCCATGACGGCGTCCCGGTATTCGTCGCGGTAGGCGGTCGGATCGAAGGGCGCCGTCATCGCCTCGACGAGCTGGCGGGCCATCGCCCGTTCGGCCGGCTTGAGCTCGATCTCGCCGTCGGGGAGGTCGAGCTCGGCGACCGAGCGGATCTCGTCGGGCCAGTGGAGGGTCGAGAGGAGGAGCGCCCGGTCGAAGGGATCGATCGCGGCTAGGACCTCGCGATCCTTGATGACGACCTTGCAGATGGCCGTCAGGCCGGCCTCGGCGAGGACCTCGCGGAGGAGGGCGAAGGCCTTGCGGCCGATCGGCTCCGGCTCGACGTAGTAGGCCTGCTTCACGAACCGGACGGCCGACTCGGCCGCCGAGCGCTCGACGAACTGCTCGATCTCGATGGTCCGGAGCGTCTTGAGCGGGACCTTCGCCAAGTCCTCGTCGGTGACGATGACGTAGCGGTCGGGCGCGATCTCGTAGCCCCGGACGGTCTCGCTCCTGGGGATGATCTTCTCCTCGACGGGGCACCAGATCTTCATCTGGATCCGGGCTCCGTCGGCCGCATGGAGGAGGTGGAAGGCGATCTGGGTCTTCGGCTCGGTGGCGAGGTAGAGCCGGACGGGGATCGTGACGAGCCCGAACTGGATCGCCCCCCTCCACATGGCACGAGCCATGAGCATCGCCTCCGTTCTCGGCCCCGGTCCCGGCCGGGGCGCCAGAGAGGGGACGATACCACGGGCCGCGAGAGGCGGCGACGGGTCGGACCGGCCTGGCGAGGCCAGGATGGCCGGCCGGGCGGACGCACCCGACGAGCCCGCCATGCCCCTCGTGCCTCCCGCCTGGCCCGTGGGGTCCGCGAGACGACCGAGCGGCCGGCGTAGCTGGACAACTCGTGCCTCTCGGGTCCTCGCTGGCCGCTGTGACGGCGTAGCTGGACAAATCGCGCGTCCGAGCCGGTCAGGCGGTCATCTTGACGGTGTAGCCGGACAAATGGCGCATCCCCGCCTCGGCGGCGCCAACTGTGACGGCGTAGCCGGACAAATCGCGCATCCCCGCCTGGGCGGCGCCAAATGTGACGGCGTAGCTGGACAAAACGCGCGTCCGAGCCGGTCAGGCGGTCATCTTGACGGTGTAGCCGGACAAATCGCGCGTTCGACCCGATCGGTGCTTGATTTGTCCAGTCAGGCCGTCACGTCGGGCGTCTCGGTCCCTAGCGCGTCGGATTTGTTCGGCCAGGCCGTCACGAACCGCATGGCAGGCCCAGGGATGCTCGATTTGTCCAGTCAGGCCGTCACGTCGGCCGGTTCGGTCCCGAGGATTTTCGAGTTGTCCGGTCAGGCCGTCACGCAGGGCCCAACGTATCGGATGCATGCGGCCAGGTCGTCACGGACCACGGCGTCGACTGGACGGTTCGGGTGACGTGACGGGGGCTATCCAGGTCAGGTGGCCGAGGATCTGCCGTTCGGCAACGATCCGGGGGACGCCCGCGGCGAGGTGCGAGGCGACGCCAACGCGCACCGGCCGCAGCCGGACCAAGAGTTCCCCGATGCTCGCCGTTCCGTCTCCTACCCGACCGCGGGCACGGGTTAGACCTGGCCGCGGAGCCGCCGCTCGGCTTCGGCGACGTGCTCGAGGATCCCGGCCCGGAGGCCGTCGAGGCCCGACCAGACCGCCTTCGTGGCGTTCCCGATCGAGGTCAGCTGCGTCTTCAGGTTCCTGATCGCCTCGAGCTCCCGGCGGATCCCCTCGAGCGCCTCGGCGACCGCCCCGGCGTCGATCTCCGTGTCTCGCTCGTCGGCCGAGGCGAGGGCGAGGAGCCGTGCCAGGCGGATCGCCGCCTCGAGGGTCGCCCGCTCCGGCGCCTCGGGATCGAGGACGCAGTAGACGTCGCCGGCGCGGATGTCGAAGGGGGCGATGCCGGATGGAGCGTGCTCCGGGGTGAAGACGACGACGCCGACGGCGGCGCCGCGGTTCGTCTTCGCTTCGCGGAGCTCGTCGCGGATCCGCGGCCCCGAGACGGCCCGGTTCTTCGCCTCGATGACGACCCGCACCTCCGCCCCGCGGGTGAGGTCCGGGTTGAGGGTCAGGACGAAGTCGCCCTTCTTCGAGCGGAGGACGTCGCCGGCCTCGGTCGAGGTCCGCTCGAGGAGATCGCCGGCACCGCGGGCAAGCTCGCCGAGGAGGCCTTCCAGGAGGTCCTCGAAGTCCGTTCCCTTGGCGGCCGATTTCGCCCGCTCCGCCGCCCGCGCCGCGGCGGCGGCCTCGAGGGCGGCGAGCTTCTCGTGGAGCCGGCCGAACTCGGCCGTAATCTCGGCCCGGAACTGGTGGAGCGGCGAGCCGAGGCGGGTCGGGTCGAGGAGCCGGGCGAGCTTCGACGCGTCGCCGTCGAAGTACGAGCCGAGGAGCGTCGAGAGTCGGCCGAGGGCGGAGTCCCGCTTCGTCTCGTCGAAGAGCTCGGTGACGAACTGTCGGAGCGCGCCCCGATCGCCGAGGAACGCTTCGAGGGTCCGCGGCAGGCGACCCTCGCCGTCGGCGAAGTTCTGACGGAGGATCGTCTCGAGGGCCGTCGTCGCCCGCTCGTTCGCCTCGACCGTCCGCCGCAGGAGCTCGTCGAACTCCCGGCGGACGACGTCGACGTCGACCGTCACCGTCGCGTCGGCGATGGCGAGGAGACCGACCCTGAGGGCACGTTCGACGAGGGCCGGCCGATCGGGCTCGGGGCGAGCGGCGACGACGGCGGCGGCGGCCGGATCGACGACCTCGAGCCGCTCGACGACGAGCCGGTCGCCGGCAACGACGATCCGCGGCTCGGGACGCGGCTCGGGCGAGCGGCCCAGGACGTCGTCGATGGGGACGATGCGGGCTTCCATGCCCCACAGTCTGCCCGGGGTCCGTGCCAGCTAGCCTGGCACGGCTCGCAAGAACTCCGGAAGGCCGGCCCGATTCGCGGCGGGTCTACGCCGGTCGCGCAAGTCGCGAGCCCGGGCTACGTCGGTGATGCCGGAAGGTCGGCCCGATTCGCGGCGGGTCTACGCCGGTCGCCGAAGCGCCTGGAGAACGAGGAGGAGGCCGATGACGACGAGCGCGGCCGGCCAGACGAGGCCCCAGTCGATCCGGATCCAGAACCAGCGGTCGACGAGGAAGACGAGGCCGATGACGACGAGCGCGGCGCCCAGGAGGAGGGCGAGGTCGTCGCCCGTCGCCCGAGCGCTCGATCGACCGCCGCCCGCGGGCACCTCGCCGCCAGGCGGGGTCGCGCCCTCTTCGCCGCCGGACGGGGTCTGCCCTTCCTCGCCTGCCGGCCGCTCGGGGACGACGAGGGCCATGACGACGTAGAGGACGACGAAGGGCACGACCGCCGTCGCGAGGGCGAGGACGACCCAGGCGATCCGGATCAGGGACGGATCGACGTTCAGTCGCTCGGCGAGCCCGCCGCAGACGCCGGCGAAGACGCGATCGGTTCGGGAGCGATAGAGGCGCTCGCTCATGCCCAGATGGTAGCCCCGTCGATCACCGAGGTCTGTGTCCCATGGAAAGACGCAGGCGCAGACGCCGCGCCGGAACCAGCTCATCCCGCGACCCTTCTGAGCTTGCTCGCACGTCGGGATCGCGCCCAGCGTCCTCGTACGCCCAGCCCGCGAGGAGCTCGAGAAGTCGCTCGGCGTCGCCCGGCTCGGCGACCGCGAGGGCCATCTCGAGCCGGTCGGCCCGCTCGGCGCCGATCGCCGCCCGGAGCTGTTCGGCGAGGTGATACGAGTCGAGCAGCTCGATCGCGCCTGGAAAGGCGCGATCGAGGATCGGGCGGATGGCGGCCGCCCCGTCGGACCCGAACAGGATCCGGTCGGCCTCGTAGACGCCGAGTCGCGCGCACAGCGCGGTGAACCGCTCGGCAAAGCCGGTCGGGGTCTCCGTCCCGGCATCGAACGTCCGCCCCACGAGCGCCCGGCGGGCCCGGCCGATCCGGCGGGCACCGTCGAAGACGAGCCCGATCTTGACCTCGAGCTCGGTCCCGGTCGCGCGATCGTGGACCATCGTCCCGTCGGCACTGACCGAGACCGTGCCGCCCCGGTGCTTCCTGGTGCGGCGATCGGATGGTCGCCCAGGACTGCCTCGGTCTCGGCCGCCCGGGCGGTCTCGAGCGCCGCCCCCTCCTCGGCCACCCGAGCGGTGGAGCTCGCCCAGCCCGATCGGTGAGCGACGCAGCTCGGCCGCGGTCTCGACCGCCCGCTCGTCGCGCATCTCGATCACCAGCGGTAGGGCCCGCTCCAGGACGCCCAGGGTCTGCTCGGTCCGCGGCTCAAGGCCAAGCGCCAGATCGAGAGACGACCTCGGCCCCGCAGGCGGTGCAGCGGAGGCGGCGGCGGCGCAGCTCGACCTCGCCGGCGAGCGTCACCAGCCGCCGTGGGGCCCGGCCGTTGGCCTTCATCGGGCCCCGACAGTCCACACGACGGCCGGTGTTGGGAGCGCGTCCTCCAGGTGGCCGACGAGCTCGCGCCACAGCGCCACCCCGACCTCGGCCAGGGCTGCGCTCACCGCCCGCCCAAGCGAGCCGACATCGGCATGCTCCGTCGCGAGGTCGACCTCGACCGGCACCGTACACTCAATCCCGAGCCCCTCCCTATGCTGGTGGTTCTGAGCAGCAGCGTATCGGCGGGGCTTAGCTGTTACCGCCCCGGCCAGCACAGACGTTGGGATGCTCACCGCGACCAGCAACTATCTTGACAGCCCCCCCGACGCTTGCTAACGTCTTGTTTCAATTTGCTAGACACAGGTTTGTAGTAACACGACTTCTCCGTAGGACACAGCGACAGGAGGGGATCGCATGCCCGACTCCGCGACGGACAGCCGCACGTGGGCCGCTCCACGGCGCGTTGGCACCATGCCAGTCTACGGGATAACGTCGCGCACTCGCCCTCATCCGCCACAAGCAACGCTCCTGGGGCGTTCACCGAACCCCAAGCTGCGAGACGGATCGGTCTCGGGCGGAGGCCCGACGGTGATTGCCGTCCGGCTATTCAGCGTCGCTCTTGTGGCCCTGGGCGCGATCGGCTGCGTCGCCGGCCCGGGAGCCTCGACCGCTCCGGCGGCCACTGAGCCCGGGGTAACAGCGTCACCGAGCGCCGCGCCCTCCTCGACGCCGGCACCGTCGGGAGCCTCGCCACTTCCCTCGGGGCTCCAGAACCGAGTCTGGTATACGCAGCTCGACAGTGACGCCCAGGGTCGGGTCCGTTTCGTCGCCGGAACCCTCGACGGAACGTCCATGATTGCGCTGCCGCCTGGCTCGGTACCGATCGTTGCGGGCATCGATGTCGTCGTCGTTGTCGAGCGCGAGGGACGCGGGAGCAGCGCCACGTCGACGCTCCGGAGTGTGTCCGTCGCCGACGGCACGACCCGGAACCTCACGACGATCCCGGGAAGCGTGGAGACCGGCGTTCTCCTCGGCAACACTGTTGTGGTCACGGGAACGAGCGGTGAAGCAGGCTTCGCACCTGCCGTCCTCGGCGTCGACTTGGCGAGTGGTGCAGTCCGAGCCGTGATCGACTCAAGTCGGCTGCCAGAGAACCCGACTGCAACTGGCGTCAGCCGTATCCTCACCCTCTCACCAAGCCGGAACACCATGGCCGTCGATCTCTGCCAACCGGGTGGTGACCGGTGCACGGCGACCATCCTCGGAACAGGCGACTGGTCCGTCGCCCGCTCCTTCGACCACCCAGGCTTCGTCCGAGCGGTGACCGACGAAGTTCTCATCGCGGGCAACGACAACTGGCCTGGTCGCATCGCCGGCCTCGGACTTGCCGACGGACGGAGCCGGTGGTCGATCGAAGCGACGACCTTCTCGCGAGGATACGCGACGACGAGCGGCACCTACGTCGTGACACGGTTCTCCGGGCCCGATAGCCCCGTCGAGCTCCTCCTGATCGACGCCTCGAGCGGGGATGCGCGGGTCGTCGCCTCCTGGTCAGCAACGAAGAACCTCGGCCTTGTGCCTGAGTTGTCGACTGATGGCACCGCCGTCCTGGCCACCGACCCGGCGGGCCTCATCTACCCCGACTCCGACGGGAAGATCGCCCTCGCCACCGTCGACTTGCGCTCCGGCGCACTCACCGAGGGCGCCCTGACGTTCGCCGTCGAACGATGACGCGCCCATCTTCTTCCATCCTCATCGGTAAGGCCGCCAAGACGAGTGTCGCTAGCCTGGGACTCTTGTCTCTCGTCGTATCTTCGGTTCTCGCCCACGAACCTACCCAGCCAAGGGTCCGACACTTCACGGACGGCCAGGGCAACGTCGTCCCAGAGGTCATTACCTATCGCTTCGTGGGTGACCGTCCGGCATGGGTCACGAATGCGGTCACTACATCGTTCGAGACGGCCTACCCAAACCAGAACGACCACAACAGCCGGGCTCCGTTGCTCGCGTTCGACTCGACCGGCACCGCAGCCGTCCGTTGGGTCAACCAAAGCAGCTCACCGTGTACGGGAAGCACGGGATGGCTCGCGTGCGTCCCACAGGGCGGCATTGCCACCTTCACCATCTACATCCGAGATCTCTCGAGTCATCCGACCTATGGCTGGCAGGAAGAGCAAGGGAACTGCAACGGAATTCCAACTTGCTTCATGATGAAGCGGTCGCTCATCCACGAACTGGGCCACGCAATCTTTACCTTTTCCCATAGCGCCCAGGCAGAGGCGAACACCGTCATGCGCGCGACCCAGCCGTCGGCAAACAACGCGGGCTGGAATCGCACGACGTTTCAGCGCTGCGATCAAGCGTCGGCGCAGCTGACCTACGGAGCTCGCAATGTGGCCGGCCCCATCGGCGACTGCATGGATCACGTCGCGGGCGCCGGAGCGAACGGCTTGAACACATCGCTGAGCCTCCAGCCGTCGGATGGCGTCGCCTGCCTCGGCCAATCGGTCACGCTGTCCGGAACCCTCCGGATCGCCACGAACGCGAACTATGGCTGGCTGTCAGGCGACCCCCTCGGATCGCGGACGGTCTCGATCAGGCGCGACGGCGCGAGCTGGCTCACTCGGACGACAAACGCGACCACAGGCGCCTACTCGGCGCAGGCAAGCCGTTCGACGGCCGGCTCGCACACCTTCCTGGCTTCCTTCGGCGACGAGGGTGCGGCAGCTCTTACCGGCTCGACCAGCTCCCAGGTGACGGTAACCTGGAGCACGACCTGCTGACCCGCCCGGAGCGCCGTACGCCCTAGACCATCTTGCCCGGGTTCAGGATCCCCGCCGGATCGAGAGCGGCCTTGATCCGACGCATGACCGCCACGACCTCCGGGCCCCGCTGAACCTCGAGGTACGGCTTGCGGGCGAGGCCGATCCCGTGCTCGCCGGTCACCGTGCCGCCGAGGCCGATCGCCGCCCGGTAGAGCGCGTCGCGGACGAGGGCGTCGCGCTCGGCGGCGGTCGGATCGTCGCGGGAGAAGACGAGGGTCGGGTGGAGGTTCCCGTCGCCGGCGTGGCCGAAGGTCGGGATCGGGACGCCGTGGCGGGCCGAGATCGCCTCGATGGCCCGGAGCATCTCCGGGATCCGCGACCGGGGTACGCCGACGTCCTCCATGTGGGCGATCCCGAGCCGCTCGAGGGCCCGGTAGGCGAGCCGCCGGCCCTGGCGGAGCCAGTCCGCTTCCTGGGCGTCGGCGGCCCGGAGCGTGAACGAGGCCCCGGCCGCCCGACAGGCCGCCTCGGCCGCCTCGAGCTCGGCCTCGGCGGCCACTCCCGGGAGATCGGACTCGACGAGGAGGAGGGCGGCCGCCTCGCGGTCGAGGCCGAGCTGCTGCCAGTCGTCGACGGCGGCAATCGTCGCCCGGTCCATGAGCTCGAGGGTCGCCGGGCCCAGGCCCCGGGCGGTCATCGCGCTCACCGCCTCGCCGGCCGCGTCGAGGCTCGGGAAGAAGGCGAGCATCGTCAGCTTCGGCGGCGGGGCCGGCCGCAGCCGGAGCGTCGCCTCGGTGATGATCCCGAGCGTCCCCTGCGAGCCGACGAAGAGCTGCATGAGGGCGTAGCCGGCAACGTCCTTGACGTTCTTGCCGCCGAGGCGCAAGACGGTCCCGTCGGCGGTGACGACCTCGAGGCCGAGGACGGCGTCCCGGGTGACCCCGTACTTCACGCAGCAGAGGCCGCCGGCGTTCGTGCCGAGGTTGCCGCCGATCGAGCACTGCTCGTAGCTGGCCGGGTCGGGCGGGTAGAAGAGGCCGTGCTCGGCGACGGCGGCCTTGAGCTCGGCGTTGATGATCCCGGGCTGAACGGTGACGGTCAGGTTCGCCGGGTCGATCTCGAGGATCCGGCGCATCTGGGTGAAGGCGATGGTGAGCCCGCCCTCGATCCCGGCCGCGCCGCCCGAGAGCCCGGTCCCGGCGCCGCGGGGGACGATCGGGACGCCGGTGGGCGCCGGCGAGGCGGACGAGCTCGACGACCTCGGCCGTCGTCGTCGGCAGGGCGACGGCGCCGGGGAGGCCGGCCTCGAGGAAGGCCGTCTCGTCGCGGCGGTACGACTCGCGGTCGATGGGGTCGGTGAGGAGGCGAAGGTCCGGGCAGACGGTCGCGGATGGCGGCGACGAGGGCGGCCGTCCGTTCCGGGGGGACGCTCGGCAGGATGGGTCGGGCGACGGTGGTCGGGTCGGGGTCGTGCACGGCCGGGATCGTACCGCGAGGCGGAGGGTCGTCGCAGGCATGCGGGCCGCGTCGTCGCAGGCATGCGGGCCGCGTCGCGGCGGGCGGGCGGGGCTGCGTCGCGGCGTGCCTCCGGCGCACATCTTGGCGGCCAGGCCGGCCGTCGGGCCGCCGTGCTCGTCGGTTCGGTGCCCGTGGGGTCACGGATCCGGCAGCTCCGGGCGGTCGGCGACCGGCCCCACCCTCGCCAGAGAGCGCTGGCGCCGCCCGGGGCAGCCCCGGCAGAGGCCATCGGTGGTCGCCCCCCGAAAGGTGCGTGGCAGTCACAGAATCGACAGCCGAAGGCGAGCGAACATCAGGAAGTGTGGAAAATGCCCGAGCGGCCCAGCCAGGGCAGCAAGAACGGCGTACCCTCCGGAAGGTCCAAACACGCATCAGGAGGTACGCCGCGATGTCAGCCTACCAGACCCCGTCGTCCGCCGTGGACGAGACGGCCGATCCGATGGCCCACGTCGAGGCCCTCATCCGCGAGGCCGCCCGTTCGATCCTCGAGCAGCTCCTGAGCGCCGAGGTCGACGAGTATCTCGGCCGGGCCCGCTACGAGCGAGGTGCGCCATTCCGCGGCTATCGGAACGGCTACGCCCGGGAGCGCGAGATCGGGATGGGGACCTGGTCGCTCCCGGTCCGGGCGCCCCGGGTCGCCGGAACCCCGGCCGATGCCCCCCGCTTCCGCTCGGCGATCCTGCCGCGCCGCCGCTACTGGACCCGGAGCGCCCAGTCGCTCTTCGTCGCCCTCTATCTGGAGGGCCTCTGCGCTCGGGCGACTTCGAGCCGGTCTTCCGGCACCTCCTCGGCGAGCGGGCGCCGCTCTCGCCGAACACGATCCTCCGCCTCAAGGACGAGTGGCAGGCCGAGTACGAGGCCTGGCGGGCCCGGCCGCTCCCCGGCCGCTACGCCTACATCTGGGCCGACGGGATCTACCTCGACGCGGGGCTCGAGCCCGAGGCGGCCTGCCTCCTCGTCGTCCTGGGCGCCCGGGACGACGGGCGCAAGGAGCTCCTCGCCCTCGAGCTCGGCTACCGGGAGAGCCGCGAATCGTGGGCCGCCGTCCTCCGCTCGCTCCGGGACCGGGGGATGGCGGCGCCCAGGCTCGCCGTCGGCGACGGGGCGCTCGGGCTCTGGGCCGCCCTCGTCGACGTCTATCCGACGACCGAGCACCAGCGCTGCTGGAACCACCGGATCACGAACATCCTCGACCGGCTCCCCGCCCGCCTCGCCCCGGAAGCCCGGCGCCGGCTCCAGCGGATCGTCGGGGCGACGTCCCGGGCCGCCTGTGAGGCGGCGCGGGACGAGGTCCTCGCCTGGTTCCGGCGACTCGACCAGCGCGCCGCCGCCGAGACGCTCCTCCGCGACTGGGACGACTTCACCCGCTTCTACGACTACCCGATCGAGCACTGGCGCCACCTGCGGACGAGCAACCCGGTCGAATCGATCTTCGCCGGGGTCCGGCTCCGGACCCGGGTCGTCGGTCGGACCCGCCGCCGGGACAACGCCGTCTATCTCGTCTTCAAGCTCATCGACCGGCTCAGCCTCAACTGGGCCTCGCTCGCCGGCGAGCCCGAGCTCCTCCGCCTCGTCGTCGAGGGCGCCCGCTTCGAGGACGGGATCCTCGTCAGTCCACCGAGTCCAGAGAAGGAGGTGCCTGCCGCATAGGAGCGCCCGACCGATCCGTCCACCCGGAGGGATTTCCACACATCTTGACAAGGGCTCGCCGAAGGCGGCGACTGGCGGGGCGACGAGCAGGCGGATGGGGAGCCAACGCCGTACGGCCATGGTTCCGAACGAGCGGCTGAATGACACGCGGCGGCCGGCGACGGAGAATGCGGCCATGACCGGCGAACCCGGCCCTGTCGAGAGCACGCGCTGCGCGCGAGGGACGGCCATGGCCGTCGCGCTGGCGCTCGTTCTGGTCGCGACCGCCTCCGGCCTGGCCGGCTGGCCGACCCGACCGGACTCGGACCCGGGAGCGGCACCGACGCCTGGTAGCTCCGGTCGGCCCGCCCCCGCCGACGCGGATCGAGGACCGACCTCACCGGATCTCGGCGCCGGGGTCGACGATGGACCGACGCCACCGCAGCGAGCGGACGGCGGCTCCGGGGCTGGCGAGTCGGTGGGGGGCGGATCGACGACCGGCGGGTCGGTGGCTGGCGGCTCCGGGGCTGGCGGCTCCGGGGCTGGCGGGTCGGTGGCAGGCGGATCGACGACCGGCGCGTCCGCGGCCAGCTCCCTCGAGCCCGGCGCCGTCGACCGGACGAGCCTCGACCTCCGAGCCACGTATCACGTCCGGGCCACCATCGGCTGGGCGAACCGACAGCTCGCCGTCGAGACCCGGATCGACCTCCTGAACGAGAGCGGCGGGCCCATCGACCACATCGTCCTCAACACCGTCGCCGGCCCTCTCGGGCGCCTCCGCGGCCTCTCGGTCGACGTCGACGGACGATCGGTCCCGGCCACCCTCGCCGACCAGACGATCCGCGTCCCGTTCGGTGGCGTCCTGCCCGACGGCGGCACCGTCGAGGTCGTCGTCCGCTATCGAGCGACGGTCCGCTCCGACCTCGCCGGCCCGAGCGGGTCGGCCTGGCTTTTCACCCGGACGACGGGCATCCTCGACCTCTACCGCTGGATCCCCTGGCTCAGCCGGGAGCATCCCTTCGCCCGACCGAACCACGGCGACCCCTTCGTCACCGCCGTCAGCCCGCGGGTCACCCTCGACCTCCGCGCCGACCGCCCCCTCCGCTACGCCGTCAACGGCCGCCGGATCACCACGAGCGACGGCGGCCGCCGTCAAGTCTTCGTCGCCGAGCACGTGCGCGACGTCGTCCTCACCGCCGCCCCGGACTTCCGGACCGCCCGCGGCCGCGTCGGCGACACCGAGATCGAGGTCGTCGCTCGGCCCGGCGCGCCGGCCGCCGCCCTCCTCCGCGAAGCGCGGCGCGCCCTCGAGCGGCTCGAGCGGCTCCTCGGTCCGTACCCGTACCCGAAGCTCGTCGTCGCCGAGTCGGCCGGCGGCTACGCCCTCGAAGGACCGGGGATCGTCTGGGTCCCCCGTGGCGTGGCGACGAGCCGCCTCCCCTACCTCGTCACCCACGAGCTCGGCCACCAGTGGTTCTACGGCCTCGTCGGCAACGACCAGGCGGCCGAACCCTTCGCCGACGAGGCGATCACCGACATGGTCACCCGCTACGTCCTCGGGATGCGGCGGGCACCGCGCTGCACGAGCGGCCGCCTCGACCGGTCCATCTACACCTACTCGGCGGCCTGCTACTACGAGCGGATCTACGTCGCCGGCGGCAATCTCCTCGACGACCTCCGGCGGCGGATGGGGAACGCCGCCTTCTTCGGCGCCCTCCGGACGTACATCGACGACCACCGCTTCGGCCTCGGGAGCACCGCCGACCTCGTCGAGACCCTCGACGCCGCGACGCCGATCGACGTTCGGGCCTTCATGGGTCGGCTCCTCCCGAGCCTCCGACCCGGCGCGTCCTAGGGCTCCCCGCCCGTTCTCTCATTGCCAGCGCCCCGTCGCAGGCTGTCGGCGCCCCGCCCGCTCGCCTCGTTCGGCTGCCAAGGCCTGCGGCATCGTCCGCCAGGCCGCCGGAATGGCCCCCCGCCAGCTGCGCCAGGCGGCGACGAGCCAGGCCGCCACGAGCCGCTCCCGGCGTCCCCAACGG
>BPIH01000008.1 GCA_026004015.1 Chloroflexota bacterium
GATCGTATCCGGAGGGCGGCGGGGACGGGGCGCCGGGTTACGCGCGCACCGTCGAGAGCGGGCGTCTCTGCGGGAGGCTCCCTTCGTACCAGCCCTCGCCCGCCAATCGGGGGATGACGACCGTCCCAACCCCGGTACGAGAGCCCGCGGTGCGACTCGGCACCACTTTTGCCGTAGGTGGTGTGGTGGGAGGCGGTGCGGATCGTTCCGGAGGGGCGCCCGACCCCTTGCAATAGCCCTTACGGGGTAGTACTTTCCGTGCACTGCTGCCGGCTGAACCGGATGGCCGGCCAGGGGGTTTCGGACTCATCAGGGAGCTGTTATCGCCCGATCGGTATCCGGGGGAATGCGGGAGGACCCAGGCATGGTGTCTCGGGGATTGCTGCCGTTCGCGATCGCTGCGCGCTCGCCGGAGCTTCGTGCTCCTGTGGAGCGCGCTCTTCGTTTTCTCGCTCCTCCTTGCAGTACGCGACCTTCGCCGCCCCGCAGCGGGCGCTCGCCGTCCACGACGAAGGGGCTCTTCGAGCTCGACGGGAACGCGGTCGCCAGCTCCGATCGCGGGCGGATGACTGGAGCCAGGTCTACGGCGGGAGCTCGTCGGCCCTCGTGACTCAGTTCATCACTGACCCGACCGACAGCAATACGGACGACACCTTCACCGGCGGAAGCACGAAGGACGACCTCCCGCTCTCAGGCTGGCTCTGGAAGACGGCGAAGGCAACCCCGATCAAGAACGACATCGCCCACGCCTTTGCCGCTCTCTACACGAACGACGGTGGCGACAAGATTGCCTACTTTGGGCTCGACAAGATCGAGGCCGACGGCAACAACTTCGCTGGCTTCTGGTTCTTCCAGGGGCCCGTCGGTCGGACTGGAGCCGGCACCGGGAGCGGCAGCCCATTCACGGGCAGCCATGTCGTCGGCGACATCCTCGTCCTCGCCAACTACACGAACGGCGGCGCGCGTTGCCGACTTCGACATCTACAAGTGGGTCGGCACCGGCGGTGATGTGAACGGAACGCTCCAGACGGTCGCAACGGGAGTCGAGTGCGGCACTGCGTCCGGCGACGATGCCTGCGGCATCACGAACGGCGCCGATGCGGTGGCTCCTTGGCCGTTCGAGGGTCGCGATCGTCCGGCCGGCACGTTCGGACCCGGCACGTTCTTCGAAGCCGGCCTCGAACCTCGACCGCGCTCGGCCTCTGGGGAGAGCTGCTTTACGACCTTCCTGGCCGAGACGCGCGCCTCCCAGTCCGTCGACGCCGTCGCTGTCCGATTTCGCCCTCGGGAGCTTCGACACCTGCGGCTCCGGTGACCATCGTCAAGAACGCCGTCCCAAACGACCCCCAGGACTTCAGCTTCACCCAAAACGTCGATGGCAGCGGGGGCTTCAGCCTCGATGACGATGCCGACCCGGCGCTCTCGAACAGCAAGGTCTTCGACCGGGTCAACCCGGGGACGTACACTGTCAGCGAGGACGCCCTCCCCGCTGGCTGGAAGCTGACCAATATCACGTGTGACGACGCCGACTCGACGGTCGATCTCGCAGAGTCGGACCGCGACGATCCGGGTCGCTGCGACCGAAGACGTCACCTGCACCTTCACGAACACGAAGCTCGCCAAGCTCATCGTCGAGAAGCAGACGAGCCCCGACGGGGCGCCCGGCTCCTTCTCGTTCTCGCGGTGCCGTCTCCGGCTCCATCGGCGACGGCGGCACGATCGCCTCCGGGCTTCCTCGATCCCGGGTGCGTACACCGTCACCGAGGCCGACCCGGCGCCGCCCTTCGACCTCGGCGCCATCACCTGCGACGACACGAACAGCAGTGGCGACGTCGACGACCCGCACGGCCACCTTCCGGCTCGAGGCCGGCGAGGTCGTGACCTGCACCTTCACGAACGTCCAGCGCGGGCACGGTCACGATCATCAAGGACGCCGTCCCCGACGACCCGCAGGACTTCAGCTTCAGCGGCGGGCTCGGCAGCTTCACCCTCGACGACGACGGCAGCGAGGCCGGCACGCCGAGCATGATGACCTTCACCAACGTCCGTGCCCGGCTCCTACACCGTGACCGAGGCGCGCCGTGCGCCGGCTGGGACCTCACCGGCGTCGACCTGCACCGGCACCCGGCGGCTCCAGCGGCAGCCGGGACGGGGCGTCCGCCGCGATCACCCTCACCCCGGGCGGCTCGGTCACCTGCACCTTCACGAACACGAAGCGGGGCACGATCGTCGTCGACAAGGTCAGCCGATCCCTCGAGGTGACCCGGCGACCTTCGCCTTCAGACTCTCCGGTGGGCCCGTCTCGGTCAGCCAGAGCTTCGGCCTGACGGCGATGCAGGCGACCCCCCTCAACAGTCGGGACCCTCAAGCCGGCACGTACAGCGTCGACCGAGACCGTCCCCGCCGGCTGGGACCTGACCGGTGCCTCGCTGCGACGACGCGACAGCAACCTCTGGCGGCGACGGCGACCTTCCCGTCGCCCCCGGCGAGACCGTCACCTGCACCTTCACGAACACGAAGCGGGGCACGATCATCGTCGACAAGGTCACCGATCCCTCCGGTGACCCCAGAGCTTCGCCTTCAGCCTCTCGGGCGGCCCCGACGCGGTCGAGCCAGGACTTCAGCCTGACCGATGCGGCGACCCCCCACGACAGCGGGGCGCTCAAGCCCGGCACGTACAGCGTCAGCGAGACGGTCCCGGCGGGCTGGGATCTGACGAGCGCCTCCTGCTCCGACGAGAGCGATCCGCCGAGATCGACCTCGCCCCCGGCGAGACCGTGACCTGCACCTTCACGAACACGAAGCGGGGCACGATCATCGTCGACAAGGTCACCGATCCCTCCGGTGACCCCAGAGCTTCGCCTTCAACCTCTCGGGTGGCCCCGACGCGGTCGAGCCAGGACTTCAGCCTGACCGATGCGGCGACCCCCCACGACAGCTGGCGCGCTCAAGCCCGGCACGTACAGCGTCAGCGAGACGGTCCCGGCGGCTGGGATCTGACCGGCGCCTCCTGCTCCGACGAGGGCGACCCGTCGGCCGGCGACGGGACCTTGCATCCCCCAACGGCCGCCGAGAGCGACCCGGCCAGCATCGACCTCGCCCCCGGCGAGACCGTGACCTGCACCTTCACGAACACGAAGCGGGGCACGATCATCGTCGACAAGGTCACCGATCCCTCCGGTGACCCGCAGAGCTTCGCCTTCAACCTCTCGGGTGGCCCCGACGCGGTCGAGCCAGGACTTCAGCCTGACCGATGCGGCGACCCCCCACGACAGCGGCGCCCTCAAGCCCGGCACGTACAGCGTCAGCGAGACGGTCCCGGCGGGCTGGGATCTGACCGGCGCCTCCTGCTCCGACGAGAGCGACCCGGCGCAGATCGACCTCGCCCCCGGCGAGACCGTCACCTGCACCTTCACGAACACGAAGCGGGGCACGATCATCGTCGAGAAGCAGACGAACCCCGACGGCGCGACCGACGAGTTCACCTTCACCGGTGACGCCGCCGGGACCATCGCCGACGGCGAGCAGATCGTGGTCTCCGAACCTCGTCCCCGGCACCTACACCTCGACCGAGGCCGATCCGGGAGCCGACTGGGATCTCGGCGCCATCGTCTGCGACGACACGAACAGCAGCGGGACGTCGCCGACCCGGACGGCGACCTTCCAGCTCGATCCCGGGCGAGACCGTGACCTGCACCTTCACGAACGTCCAGCGCGGGCACGATCACGATCATCAAGAACGCCGTCCCCGACGATCCCCAGGACTTCAGCTTCACCCAGACCATCGACGAGTCGGGCGGCTTCCTGCTCGACGACGACGCCGATGGCACCCTCTCGAACACGAAGAGCTTCGAGAACGTCGTCGCCGGTGACTACAGCGTCACCGAGGCGGGCGTCGGCGGCTGGGATCTGACCGGCGTCGACTGCACGACGACCGGCGGCTCGAGCGCCGTCCGCGACGGCCACTCCGTCGACATCCACCTCACCGAGGGTGGCTCGGTCACCTGCGTCTTCACGAACACGAAGCGCGGCTCGATCACGATCGTCAAGGACGCCGTCCCGAATGACCCGCAGGACTTCGGCTTCAGCGGCGACCTCGGGACCTTCAGCCTCGACGACGATGACGATCCGACCCTCTCGAACAGCTTCACCTCCTCGAACCTCGTCCCCGGCACCTACGGCGTCGAGGAGACGCCGGTGGCCGGCTGGGATCTGACGAGCGCCGTCTGCTCCGACGAGAGCGACCCGGCCGAGATCGACCTCGATCCCGGGGAGAGCGTGACCTGCACCTTCACGAACGAGCGGCCGTCGATCTCGGTCACGAAGACCGCCGGTGACGCGGCCGACGGGGCGACCTTCACGACCCTCGCCGGGCCCGTCACCTACACGTACGTCGTGACGAACAGCGGGCCGGTCGCCCTCGAGAACGTGACCGTTACCGACGACAACGGCACGCCGTCCGACACGAGCGACGACTTCGCGGCCACTGCCCGAAGACGACCCTCGACGCCGGCGAGTCGATGACCTGCTCGAAGACGGTCACCGTAAGCGCCGACCGGACGAACACGGCCACCGCCCGCGGCTTCTCGGCCCAGGGCACGGAGGTCGTCGACACCGACACGGCCGTCGTCGTCATCCGCCATCCCGATACCGGCATCGACAAGAGCCACGACGACGCCGACGGCGTCGTCGGCCCGGGTCAGGTCGTGACGTACACGATCGTCGTCCAGGTCGTCGAGGGCCCGGTCACGAACGCCGTCGTCACCGACGAGCTGCCGGACGGCCAGACGTACGTCAGCGACTCGCAGCAGTCGAGCCCGCTGCCTCGAGCTTCTCGGTCTCGGCCGACGGCCGGACTCTCACCTGGACCTTCGCCAGCCTGCCGACGGGCAACCCGGCGGCGACGATCAGCTACCAGGTGACGATCGACAGCGGACGCCGCCTCGGGCGAGCAGACGAACGTCGCCGAGATCTGCGTCTCGGAGCTCGAGGCCTGCAAGACCGACGAGACGACGGTCCGCGTGCCGGCCCTCGTCATCGCCAAGGCGTTCACCGGGAACAGCGCAGGGACCGACACGGTCCTGAACGTGCCGCGGGCCGCCGAGGGTGACACCCTCACGTACACCCTCACCTACACGCTGACCAACGGCCCGGTCACCGGCGCCGTCATCACCGACACCCTGCCGGCCGGCCTGACCTACGTCGACGGCTCGGCGGCCGGGAACGACGAGTTCAGCTTCACGAGCTTCGATTCGACGACGCCGGACCCTCCGCTGGGATGCCGCCACGGCGACGAAGAGCGGCTCGGTGACCTACCAGGTCGTCGTGTCCGCCGGTGCCGCCGCCCTCGCTCAGCCCCTCGTGAACACGGCGGTCATCGACAGCAACGAGACGAACCCGGACGACGACACGGCGTCGGTGGCGGTCGCTCCGCCGCCCGCGGCCGAGACGGCGACGCCGCGGATCACGCCGCCGCCGACGGACGCGGCCGAACTGCCGGCCACGAACCCGGGCTCGATGCTCATGATCGCCCTCCTCGTCATCGCCGCCATCGCCCTCCTCGTCGGGCTCCTCACCCCGGCGCCGGCGAGGACGACCCGCCGGAACCGGCGCCCATGAGGCGTCGGTGAACCGACCGGGGAGCTGACCTCGGGTCCCCGAGACCCGGACGGGGCGTGCCGCACAGCCGGCGCGCCCCGTCCGCCGTTTCGGTGGGCTCGTTCCGCCGATCCTCGTTCCGCCGATCCTGGAGGCCTGGTACCAGGGACCCAGGACCGTCGGTGCCTGGAAGCACCGGAATCGGTCGTGAAAGGCCGGTCTGGTGGGGTTGGGATGCGACGGAAGTACTGGAACCTGCAAGGTTCGTCGGCGATGATGGTCGTGCTGCCGGGACGAACCGAGCAGCGGCACTCATGGCGGGCCTCTCGCCCGCAGGGAACTCGGGGACCACCCAGGAGGTTGTCATGTCAACGATTCGCGCTACGCGCCGGCCCTCGGCCGCCATCCGGCTTGTCGGCTGGCTGTCCGTCGTGACCCTGGTCGCCCTGGCGGCCATCGGGCCCTCCGTCGGCCTCACCCGAGCCGCCTCGGTCGATGGCCGCTTCATCGACATTCCGCAAGGCACGGGGCAACCCGAGTGCACCGACGAGCTCCTCGGAAGCTACGACTTCGGGTTTCGGGTCGACGGTAAGGACCTCACGAATGACGGCACCTGGAAGCTCTTTAGCCACGACTTCGGGTCGTTCACGGCCAGCCTCGAGATCGCCGGCCACGCCGGCTCGGACGACGACTCGGTTCCGAACTCCATCGACTTCCGAAACGCGAGCCCCGGCGTCTGGGCGATCTTCGTGAAGGCCGGCCAAGACGGTTATCTCTATGAGTACGGTGGCCCTACGGTGGCCGACACGAATCTCGCTGGCCCGGACGGGAAGAACATCAGCCATCTCGAGATCTGCTACCGAGAAGCGGTCGAGCCGTCCGTCGAGCCCTCGGTCGAGCCCAGCGTCGAGCCGTCCGTCGAGCCCAGCGTCGAGCCGTCCGTCGAGCCCTCGGTCGAGCCCAGCGTCGAGCCGTCCGACGAGCCCTCGGTCGAGCCCAGCGTCGAGCCGTCCGTCGAGCCCAGCGTCGAGCCGTCCGTCGAGCCCTCGGTCGAGCCCAGCCGTCGAGCCGTCCGTCGAGCCCTCGGTCGAGCCCAGCGTCGAGCCGTCCGTCGAGCCCTCGGTCGAGCCCAGCGTCGAGCCGTCCGTCGAGCCCTCGGTCGAGCCCAGCGTCGAGCCGTCCGTCGAGCCCAGCGTCGAGCCCTCGGTCGAGCCGTCGCCGACTCTGGAACCCACCGGCGAGGTCCTCCCGGCGACCGGGACGCCGCGGGTCACCCCGCCCGCGACGGACACCGCCACCATCGCTTCGAGGCCGAACCCCGTCGCCTGGCGGATCGCCCTCCTCGCCATCGCCGCGGCCATCGCCTTCCTCCTCGTCCTCACCCCGGCGACTGACCGGCGGCGGCGCTAGCCCTCGCTGTCCCCGAGGATGAGGCCGAGCCGCCGAGCGCGGCTCGGCCTCATCACGTTCCGGACGACGAACCCGCTGCGTCGAATCGCAGCGACCCTCAGAGCGACAGCCGTTCGCCGCGGGTGACGAAGCGAACCGGGCCGCCGTACGCCGCCCTGACCCGCTCCAGCACGGGGGCCGGATCGAAGCCCATCTGGATGTGCGTCAGTAGGATCCGGCCCGGTCGAGCGTCCCGGGCGAGCTCGACGATGTCGTCGGC
The DNA here is from genome assembly GCA_026004015.1 of Chloroflexota bacterium. Classification (GTDB taxonomy): domain Bacteria; phylum Chloroflexota; class Limnocylindria; order Limnocylindrales; family CSP1-4; genus BPIH01. The sequence goes on from BPIH01000008.1 coordinate 7,268, forward strand.
GTTCAGGTGCCAGGCCCCCTCCGGCACCGGACTCGTCCCGAAGGAGACCTCGACGAGGAGCGTGTCGCCCTCGCGGACGAGGCGGAGCAGGTCGGTCACTCGCCCGCAGTCGCCCGAGTAGACGAGCCCGGTTGAGCCATCGGGTGCCGTCACCCGAAAGGCGTAGCTGTCGGCTGTGTGGGCCACCCGCGCCGCCTCCACCCCGAACGGGCCCACGCCGAAGAGCCCGGGCTCGAGGGCCGCCACGTCGAGGGACGCAGCGGCGAAGCCCGGCTCGCCGTGGAGGGCATCGAGCCGCTCGGCGAGGCCGCCCGGGCCGAAGACCTGCACCCGACCCGGCGGCCTGAGCTCGTAGCGGAGGTAGTGGCGGAGCGGAACGAGGTCGATGAAGTGGTCCGGGTGAAGGTGGCTGATGAGGATCCCGGACACCCGGCTCGGCTCGACGGCGAGGGCGAGCTCGGTGAAGGTGCCCTGCCCGAGATCGAGGACGATGGCGCCGCCGGCGGCCTCGACGAGATAGGCCGACCCGAGGGCGCCCGGGCGGTTCGAGTAGGCCGGACCGGCACCGAGGACGGTCAGCTCCACGACGGGCGGCTCAGCGGGTGGGCGGGGAGCTCGGCGAGTGGACGCGCATCGCTCGCCAGCCTACCCGAAGGCAGCCCACCCCGGGAGGATCGCACCGGGGGACCGGGCGACGGGGATCGGTCGCGAGGTGGCGTAGCCGCCGACTACGGCGAGGGCGAACCCTGGCCGGGCGGGGTTCGACCGGGCTTCGGGCTCGGTGGGCCACCCGGCCCTGCCGTCGGAGGCGGCGCGCTTGGAGCCCCCGACGGCGGGCTCTCGCTCGCTCCCGGTCCTGGGAGCGGCGACGGCTTGCCGCGGCCCTTGATCTTCTCGATCGTCGCCTCGTTCCGTTCCATGGTCTGGGTGACGGCCTCGGCGGCCGGTGCCGGGAGTCGGTCGGCGAGGGTATCGAGGACGACCTGGTGGCGCTCGAGGACGATCTCGAGGCGGTCGACCCGATCGAGATCGCTCCCCGCCGCCTGGAGGGCCGAAGCGACGGTCTCCCGGTACGCCTCGAGGGCGGCTCGAACGGCCGCGCCGTTGCCGTGCTCGGCGGCCGCCTGCGCCTCCGAGAGCCGGGCCTCGAGTCGCTCGAGCTCCGCCTGCGTCCGCCCCTGCGGGTCGGCCGGCAGGACCAGCGTTTCCGCCCAGAGCCGGAGCCCGTAGAGGGGGCCACCGGGGCTGCTGGCGGCGGTCACGCCGGTCAGGGCGACAAGGGCGAGGCTCGCTGCGAGGAGGGCCATGGCCGGCCGGCGGAGCCAGCGGCGCCCACCCGTCCGGGCGGTTCGGCGGGCAGCCCGGCCCTCGAGCGGCACGAGGCCGAGGGCCCGGCGCTGTGCTTCGCGGACGAAGCGGCGCCGAAGGCGGTCCCGAGCCTCGGGGGCGAGGGCGAGCCGCTCGTCGGCATACCGCCGGAGGAGGTCCTCGAGGGCGGTCCGCTCGTCGTCGGGGGTCATGTGCGGGGTCGTGCGTTCGGTCATTGGTCGGTGGTTCGTGGTCGCGGAGCGTCCGCCCGCTTCACCCGGCGGGCGCGAGGCGTCGCCTCGGTCGCCCCGACGCCATCGGCCGCGGACGTGGCCTCGACCTCGCCGGCTTCGGCGCCAGGGTCGGGTTCACCGGTGGCCGTGCTCAGGCCGAGCCGGCGCCGAAGGGCGGCGATGGCCCGGAACTGGAGGCCCCGGATCGTTCCCTCCTGGCGCCCCATGGCGACGGCAGCCTCGCGGGCCGACAGCCCGGCGAAGAAGCGGAGGGCGATGACCTCCCGCTGATCGTCGGTCAGTTCGGCCAGGGCGGCGCTCACTCTGTCGATGTCCTCTCGGAGCCCGGCCACGTCGTCGGGACCCATCGCGTCAGCGGGCCGGTCGCTCACCTCGCTCAGGTCGACGGCGACGCGGCTCGTTCGTATGTGGTCGATGATGGCGTTCCGGGCGAGCCGGAACAGCCAGCCCCCGAAGGGGATGCCCCGTTCCTCGTAGCGAGGCAGGGCCTCCAGGACCTTGACGAAGATCGTCTGCGTCAGGTCCTCCGCGTCGGCCGGGTTCCGAACGCGGCTGGCGACGTAGCGGTAGACCCGCTCGTGGAAGTGGTCGAAGAGGGCGGCGCAGGCGTCGGCGTCACCCGCTCGAGCGGCGGCCACGAGCTGGTCGATCGTTTCGTCGTGATCCATAACGATCCGCTCGGTCCCCCGTTAGGCGAGCGACCCGGCTCGTCGGCGCCCACCCGCGCCGGTCGCCAGGTCCGTGGCGGTCGAGGCCAGCGAGCCGGCGGGCGCGCCGGAGCCCGCCACGGCCTCGAGGATCGCCGGCGGGATGGTCACCGCCACCGGCGAAGGGCCGCGCCGGAAGTGGACGCTCCGCCAGCCGCCCGAGGCGACGAGGGCGTACGCGGACCGGAGCCCGGCGGCGAAGTGGTGGGCCCGGTGGGCATCCGAGCCGACGGTGATTCGCTCGCCACCGAGGGCCCGGTAACGGGCGATGATGGTCGGGTGCGGGTACGGTTCCCCGGCCGCCTGGCGGAGCCCGCTCGCGTTGATCTCGAGCCCCGTGCCGCTCTCGACGAGGGCGCGCAGGATCGGCTCGACGAGCTCCGGCGCGGCGGCGAGGGCGGACGGAGGGACGTGGGGGACGAGGTACCGCTTCACGAAGTCGAGATGGCCGAGGGTGTCGAAGAGCCCGCTCCGGGCAGCGGCGAGGACCTCGTCGTAGTAGGGAGCGACGATCTCCCGGAGGCTCCGCCCGGCGACGAAGGTCGCCACCCGCTCGGGCCGGTACGGCGAGTCGGCCCCGACGTGGACGGAACCGATGACGAAGTCGTAGCGATGGCGCCGGAGATGGTCGTGGATCTCGGCCTCGAACCGCCGCTCGTACGTGATCTCGGCGCCGTACCGCACGGCCACCCGGTCCGCCCAGCGCTCGGCGAGCTCCCGGACGAGCCGCTCGCGCTCCGTCGGCGGGACGCCCGAGGTCGGGACCCGGGGATCGAAGTCGAGGTGGTCGGTGATCGCGATCTCGGCGATCCCGCGCGCGACGGCGAGGGCCGGGTAGACGTCGAGGGGGACGTCGCTGTCGTGGGAGAGGCGGGTGTGGAGGTGGCTGTCGAGGGGGAGGTCGCGGTCGGCCGGCTCGGTCGCCGGCTCCGTGGTCGCCCCGGACGGGCGGGCGGCCGACCGGCCAGCGTCGGCGGTGCCCTCGGCCCCCGTCGATCCCCCGCTCCGCCCGCTCACCCGCCGATGACGCCGAGCTCCCGGCCGACCCGCGTAAAGGCCTCGAGGGCGATCTCGAGCTGCTCGTCGGTGTGGGCGGCGGTGACGATGGTCCGGATCCGGGCCTTGTCGAGGGCGACGGTCGGGTAGACGACCGAGGTCGCGTAGACGCCCTCCTCGAAGAGCCGGTCGCTGAAGCGGATGGCGAGGGCCGATTCGCCGAGCATGATCGGCGTGATCGGCGTCTCCGAGATCCCGGTGTCGAAGCCGAGGCGTCGGAGCTCGGCCTTGAAGCGGCGGGTATTCGTCCAGAGGCGCTCGATCCGCTCGGGCTCCTCCTGGAAGATCCGGATCGCCTCGAGGCAGGCGGCGACGACGGCCGGCGGGTGGGAGGTCGAGAAGAGGAAGGGACGGGCCCGCTGGGTGAGGTAGTCGACGAGCGTCGCCGAGCCGGCGACGTAGCCGCCAAGGACGCCGACCGCCTTCGAAAGGGTCCCGATCTGGATCGCGACCCGGCCGTGGAGGCCGAAGTGGTCGATGGTCCCCCGGCCGTTGCGACCGAGGACGCCCGAGGCGTGGGCGTCGTCCACCATGACGGCCGCCCCGACCTCCTCGGCCGCCTCGACGATCTCGGGCAGCGGCGCGATGTCGCCGTCCATGCTGAAGACCCCGTCGGTGACGACGAGGATCGAGCGGTAGGGCTCGCCCTCGTGGCCAGGGTCCTCGCGGCCCCGCTCGACGGCGGTCCGGAGGATGTCCCGGAGGGCGGCGACGTCGCGGTGGGGGTAGATCTTGCGGGGCGCCTTCGAGAGGCGCATCCCGTCGATGATCGAGGCGTGGTTCAGGGCGTCCGAGACGATGAGGTCGCGTTCGTCGGTGATCGCCGGGATGACCCCGGTGTTCGCCGTGAAGCCGGACTGGAAGGTGAGGACGGCCTCGACGCCCTTGAAGCGGGCGAGCTCGGCTTCGAGCTCCATGTGGAGCTCCATCGTCCCGGCGATGGTCCGGACGGCGCCCGACCCGGCCCCGTAGTCCCGGACGGCCCGGATGGCCGCCTCCCGGAGCCGCGGGTCGTGGGTCAGGCCGAGGTAGTCGTTCGAGGAGAGGCTGATGACCCGGTGGCCGTCGAGGATGACCTCGGGACCCTGGGCCGACTGCATGACCCGGAGGGGCCGATAGAGGTGGCGGGCGTGGAGCTCGGCGAGCTCCGCCTCGAGGTAGGCGAGGGGAGGCTGCGGGAGCGTCTTCGGAGGGTCGATGGGCTGGTTGCTCATCGGTCGGTCCAATCCATGATCACCTTGCCCGATTCGCCGGAACGGGCGACGGCGAAGGCGGCGGCGTAGTCGCGGGCGTGGAAGCGGTGGGTGATCGCCGGTCGGATGTCGAGCCCGGACTGGAGCATGACGGTCATCTTGTACCACGTCTCGTACATCTCGCGGCCGTAGATCCCCTTCAGGGTGAGCATCTTGAAGATGACCTCCGAGAGGTCGATGGAGAGCTCCTGGGTCGGGATCCCAAGGATCGCCATGCCGGCCCCGTGGGCCATGTTCGCCAGGGCGGTCCGGAAGGCGTCGGGGTTGCCGGACATCTCGAGGACGACGTCGAAGCCTTCGACCATGCCGAGCTCTCGCTGGACGTCGCGGAGGTCCCGTTCGCGAGGGTCGACGACGACGTCGGCCCCCATCCGGGCTGCGATGGCCCGCCGGTACGGGTTCGGTTCCGAGACGACGACGAAGCGGGCGCCGGCGTGGCGGACGACGGCCGTCGCCATGAGGCCGATCGGCCCGGCGCCGGTGACGAGGACGTCCTCGCCGAGGACGGGGAAGGCGAGGGCGGTGTGGACGGCGTTGCCGAAGGGGTCGAAGATGGCCGCCACGTCCTCGTCGATCCCGGGCCAGTGGTGCCAGACGTTCGTCATCGGCAGGGCGACGTACTCGGCGAAGGCGCCGTCCCGCCCGACCCCGAGGCCGATGGTGTGGGCGCAGAGGTGGCGACGGCCGGCCAGGCAGTGGCGGCAGCGGCCGCAGACGACGTGACCCTCCCCGGAGACGAGATCGCCGGGCCGGAAGTCGGTGACGTTGCTGCCGACCTCGACGATCTCGCCGACGAACTCGTGGCCGGCGATGAGGGGCGGCCGGACGGTCCGGGCGGCCCAGGGGTCCCAGGCTTCGATGTGGAGGTCGGTGCCGCAGATACCGGTCTTGCGGACGCGGATGAGGACGTCGTTGATGCCGATCTCGGGAACCGGGACCTCGCGGAGCTCGAGACCGGGGCCGGGGGCGGCCTTGACGAGGGCGAGCATCGTCCCCCGCCGGCCGCCGGTCGCGCTCATCCGCCGACCCGGTCGCCCTCGTGGCTACCGGCCGGCCGCCCGTCCTCCGCGTCGAGGATCGGGTTCTCGACCGAGCCGATTCCCTCGACGGCGACTCGAACCCGGTCGCCGGGCTCGAGGAAGATCGGCGGGTCCCGGAAGACGCCGACGCCGGCCGGGGTGCCGGTGACGATGAGGTCGCCGGGCTCGAGGGTGATGACGGCGCTGATGAAGGCGATGAGCTCGGGGATCGAGAAGATCATGTCGCGGGTCGAGCCGTCCTGTATCGGGACCTCGCGACCGGCGTCGGGGCCGCTTCCCGGGACCCGCCAGGAGCGGACGGCGAGGTCGTGGGGGTCGGTGATGTCTTCGGCGTCGACGAAGACGGGTCCGACGGGCAGGAAGGTGTCCGACCCCTTCGCCCGGAGCCACTGACCGTCGCCCCGCTCGCCGGGCCGGAGGGCGGCCCGGTTGCCCTGCCAGTCGCGGGCGGTGATGTCGTTGCAGACGACGTAGCCGCCGACGTACGCCATGGCCTCGGCCTTGGTGACCGCCTTCGCCCGCCGGCGGATGACGACCCCGAGCTCGGCTTCCAGGTCGAGGGCGTGGGTTCCCGGTGGGCGGACGACGGGTTCGCCGTCGGCGACGATGGCGTTGGCGAACTTGGCGAAGAGGATCGGTCGGTCGGGCAGGGGCTGGCTCTGCTCGGCGACGTGATCGCGGTAGTTGAAGCCGATGCAGATGATCTTACCGGGGGCCGAGACGGCGGGCGCCGGTCGGAGGTCGCTCGTGGCGAGGCGGCGGCCGTCGGCGAGCTCGACCCGGTCGTCGTCGAGGAGCCGCCCGGCGTCGATGCCGGGGGCGACGGGCAGCCAGTCAGGAACGAAGCCGGCCGAGGGTCCGGTCGGGGCGACGGTCGTCCGGAAGAAGTAGCGTCGCACCGGGCTCGGCTCAGCTCGGGCCGGGGGTCGGCGTGGGCGATGGGCTCGGTTCGGCGGACGGGCTCGGACTCGCCGCCGGGCTCAGGCTTGTGGACGGGCTCGGCGTCGGGCTCGGGCTCGGCGGGGCGCAGAGCGGCTCCGGGTTCCCCCGCTCGGCTTCGGTGCGGAAGAACTCGAGGATCTCGTCGACGTCGAGCGCATCCTGGTAGAGGACCCGGCCCCAGACGAGGGCGGCGTACGGGTGAGGGAGCTCGTCGAAGCGGGCGATGACCGGGCTCCCGACGACGTTCCCGGCGAGCCCGCAGACGGGGCTCGGCGGGAAGTTCGCCGCCAGCTCCCGAAGCGCGCCGTGGGCCGCCGTGTCGCTCGCCGTGTCGGGCCGATAGAGGATGACGAGAGCCCCGTGTTCGAGGTTGTGGACCCAGGCCTGGGGCAGAACGTTCGCCTCGGGCGCGTAGTAGCGGGGCTGGATCGGGCCGGCGCCGGCGGCGTTGTAGTGGGGACCGGAGGCGGGTGGACAGAGGGTGTAGCGTGCCGCTTCGCCCCGGGCGAGATGGGTTCGACCCTGGTCGGGCTGGACCTCGCCGAGGCGGCCCGACTGGGGGCTCGGGCTCGGGTCGAAGATGTTCGAGCAGGCGTAGGCCTTCTGCGATGCCTGGCCGACGATGAAGACGCCGGCCAGCCCGAGGCCGACGACGGCGACGGCGCCGATGATCACGTTTCGATAGCGCTCGAGGGGGGAGCGGGGTTGGGAGGCCCGGAACCGGCGGGCGGTTCGGTCCGTGCCGGATGGGCGGCTGGGTCGTCGAGGGCGATCGGTCACCTGGTCACCTGGTCAGCTGTGGCGGATCCGGCCGGTCGAGCGGTCGAGCGAGACGTGGCAGAAGCCGGGCGAACAGGGTAGCGCGCCGCCGCAGAGCGTGCCGGGTCCCGATGGTCCCGATCCCACTCCTCAGGGCTCGTTCAGGTAGGCCCGGACGGCCGGGCGGCTGAGGCCGTAGAAGAGGGCCACGGCGAGGACGGCCACGACGAGGGCGGGCGCCACGAAGCCACCGACGGCCAGGATCGGCACGGCGGGTACCGTCAGGCTCGAGAGGCCGAGGGCGAGGCCGCGAGCCGCCTCCTTGCGCTGGAAGACGAGGGTGATCGTGAAGACCGTGTAGGCGAGGAGGCTCATGACGACGAGGCCCTCGAGGCTCAAGGGGGCGTTCACGGCCAGGTCGACGACCGAGCGGAGGGAGAGGCCGACGAGGACGAGGATGCCGAAGGCGTAGGCGAGGAAGAGGCGGAGGCCCGGCGGCATGGCCGAGAGGTGGCGAAGCATGGCGACGTCGAATTGTGCCATGGGCCGCCGGTGGCGACCGTTCGGCCAACGGCTCTGCCCCCGTATACTCGGAGCCCCGTGGCTGATCTCCCGTTCGATCTGGCACCCGTTGCCTTTGCCCGCTTCCTTCGCCACTTCGACCCCGAGGCGAAGCTGCCGAGGGCCCTTCAGGCCTTGGGACCCGTCGCCCGGCGAGACGTCGTCGTCGTCGATGCTGGCCATGGCGTCGTCGCCGGCCAGCTCGCGGTCCTCGGGGCGCGGGTGACGGCCCTCGAACGGCCGGGCGCCCTCGCCGATCTCGAGCGGGCTGTCCGCGCGAGCCCGCTCCTCGCTGGCGTCCGGGTGGCCGAAGGGACGCCGGAGCGGCTCGGGCTGCCCGACGAGAGCGTCGACGTCGTCGTCGGCTGCTGGTCCGCCTATCGGGGCCCGAAGCCGGCGGAGCTGGCCGAGGCGGAACGGGTCCTGCGGCCCGGTGGTCGCCTCCTCGTCGTCCACGACTACGGGCGGGACGAGGCGTCGCAACTCCGCGATCCGGGCCTTCCGGAGTACACGAGCTGGGGTCGCCGGGATGGCCCGTTCCTGCGGGCGGGATTCCGGATCCGGGTCATCCACTGCTGGTGGCGCTTCGACGACCTGGAGACGGCCCGAAGCGTCCTGGCCGAGGTCTTCGGGCCCCCGGGGGTGGTCCTCGGGGAGCGGCTTCGGCGGCCGCGGGTGGCCCACAACATCGCCGTCTTCCACCGCTCGAAGGACGAGGAGATGGACGAGGAGCCAGGCGAAGAGGGCGCGGCGGAGGGCGTAGAGGCGGCCCGGCCGTGAACGCGGGGTCCGCGCCGGGTGTCGCTCGCCCGGCAGGCGTCGGGCGGGCGGTGGGTCTCGCCGTCGGGCGGGCCTCGAGGCGAGCCTGATGCGACTCCGACAGCCGCGTCGCCGGGAGCGCATCGACCCGCGCTGGCAGGTCGTGCCGCGGGCGCCGGGCGGCGGCCGGGGGCGGGTCGGGCCGCACCTCGGTCCGATCCGACTCACCCCGACCCGGGTCTCCCTCGGGATCGCCCTGGGCGGCTCGCTCGGCCTTCTCGTCGTCGCCCTCCTCCGCCGCGACGAGCTCCAGGTTCCGCTCCTGACGACGGCCTTCTTCGTCCTCGGTCTCGTCCTGGCCGCCTTCGCCGTGGCCGGGGCCGTGGGAACGTATCGAGCGGCCGCGGAGTTCCGGAGCGGTCAGGCGCTTCTCCTCGCCATCGTCGGGGGGCTCTTCGCCCTGGCGGCCTGCGGAGCCTTCGGGGCCGCCGTCGTCCTCGCCCTCCTCTGGCGGGCGAGCTGAGGCCGATCCCCGAGGAGCGGGGAGCGCGGAGTGATGGCCGGCACGACGGGTCGACCGGCCGCGGGGCGCGACGGGCGCACGGCAAGGGTCGCTCCTCGGCAGGTGCGGCGGCCGGCTGGTACACTCCGCCCGCCGCGCCCCCATCGTCTAGAGGCCTAGGACGCCACCCTTTCAAGGTGGAGATCAGGGGTTCGAATCCCCTTGGGGGCACCACGAGCGCAGTGCGGTACCCCGGGCGCAGCGAGGCCGGGGTCGCGTGAGCCACGCCCTCGCCGGGCGCGGTCGCGCACCGCTCGGGTTACCATTGGCCGGGCGCCCCGTTCGTCTAGTGGCCGAGGACACCGCCCTCTCAAGGCGGAGATCGCGGGTTCGAATCCCGCACGGGGCACCAGCGCTCGACGGTCCGAGCGGCTGCTCGGTCGAGTCCGACTCGCCAACTCCCAACTCCAGCTGGCAGGTGTACGGGCGCATGGAGATCATGGGCATCCGGATCCCGACGATCATCAGCGACAACGTCGCGACCCGGTGCGATGGCTGCGGGGGCGTCATCGAGGACACGCCCTGGCGGGTGAGTGTCCTCGACATCGTCTCCGCGGAGGCGCCGCCGTCGTGGATCGAGCGGCCGCGGATCAATCCCGGGCCCTTCCAGTTCCACTCGGATCCGAGCCACGTTCGGGCCTGGATGGCCCGCCGCGGCTACTGGTTCTGCCGGAAGGGCACGGTCCGCGAGATCATGCGACCCGTGCCGTTGCCGACCGACCCGCCGGGCTGGGGTCTCTGCGACGGCCTCCATCGCGACGACCACGAGTTCGTCCCGGCCTGAGCGCGCGGGCGCGAAGCGGCGGTCGCGGCCGGGCTGCTCCGGGAGGCATCTCTCGCGCCGTCCCTCGGCGGCCACCGGCCATGAAAGGACTCTCGCTGCTCGCTGACTGGCGTTCGGCGCCGACCGACCGCGGGGTCGGACGCCCCCGCCTCGTCCCCGACCGGCCCGCGTGTTCACGGAACACCAAAGGGGCCGTATCCCCCGACCGCGCCTCCCCGGTACCCGCCTTTCGGTGTTCGTGGCCCACCAGAGCCGCCGAATCGGTCGCCCCCGTCCCCCCTGCACCCCCGGTTTGGTGTTCTGGGTGCACGGCACCCAGGCGGGTGGGCAGCTGGGCTCGGAGCCGCCCCGAGGGCCTTCCCTCGGGGACGGTCGCCCCTCCGAGCGGGAGAGCCGGTCAGGTCGGGCGGACGCGCCCTGCCGCACCGACACAGAGGCCGGGATGCATCCCCTGCCGCGCGGGTCGTTGGACGCGGCGAGCGTGGCCGTCATCGACACCCTCGATGCGTCCCTCCCTCGGGGGCCGTTGACACCGCCTTCGCCGGCTCCGTATTCTCCGGCCGTGGCCACCCCGCAAAGCCAGATTTACCCAGATTCACCCGCGGGCTCACCCGTGGGCCGGCGCCCGGGCCAGACGGATGCCTGACCGGTCGGCCGCTCCGGTCCGGGCTCGACGCGACCGATCGGAGTGGCTGTCCCTCGGTGCGGCGTCGCGCCTCCTCGGCGTCGATCCCGACACCCTTCGGCGCTGGGCCGACGCCGGCCGCCTCGAGGTCTTCACGACGCCGGGCGGCCACCGGCGCTTCCGGCGGCGCTCCCTCGAGGCACTGACCACCGAGCGGCGGACGCGGCCGAGCCTCGTCGGTCTCGGGGCGACACCCGACCGCCTCGCCGCGGCCTATCGCCGCTCCTATCGGAGCGTCCGGGCCACCCGGGGCGTCCGGGGCACTGCAGGCCAGCCGGTGCCGTCGGGGACGCCCGCATCGCCCGACCCGCATCCCGTGCCACCAGCGGGGCCTGCGGTGGGCGTCCCGGCGGTCGACGACCGAGCCGGCTTTCGCGCTGACGGCCGCCGTCTCCTCGAGGCCCTCGTTGCCTATCTCGAGGCCGCCGAGCAGGACCGGGCGAGCTGCGAGGCTGTTGCCGCCGAGTGCGCCGCCCGGATGGCCCGCCGCCTCGCCTCGGAGGGGCGGAGCCTGACCGAGTCGCTCGGCTGGTTCGTCCTTGCCCGCCGACCCTTCCTCGCCGAGCTCCGTCGCCTCGGCGAGCAGCGGCGGCTCGATGCCGCCTACCTCGGGCGCCTCTACGACGAGGCGGCCGCTCTCCTCGACCGGCTCCTCCTCGCCTTCGTCGCCGCGTTCCAGGTCGCCGCTCCCGAGGTCGCTGCTGCCGAGGTCGCCGACGCGGCGGGGAGGTCCAGGGGACGGACCGGCAAGCCGACACAGGGGGCGCCCATGGCCGCCGAACCTGGCGCCGACGTCTCCCAGGAGGATCCGTGCTGACCATGCCCAGCGTCCTCATCCCCGGCCTGACCTCGCTCCTCGCCCTCGCCTTCGCCCTCGCCCTCGTCGACCAGTGGCGGGAGCGGCGGCGGGCCTACCAGCTCGTCTGGGCGGTGGGGATGCTCTTCTACGGCCTCGCCTCGGGTTCCGAGGCCGTGGCGGCGGCCGTCGGCTGGAGCGAGCCGCTCTATCGGGTCTGGTACCTGACGGGAGCCGTCTGGACGGCGGGCTGGCTCGGCCTCGGGACCGCCTTCCTTCTCGCCCGGACGCGCTTCGGTTACAGCTTCGCCCTCTGCCTCTTCCTGGCCGGGCTCTTCACCTTCCTCGTCCGGAACCGGCCGGAGTACGCGGCTGCCGGTCCGGTCCCGATCCTCTACTTCATCGCCGCCGGGATCCTCGCCCTCGCCGTCGCCGTCGAGACCTACTTCCAGAACGAGCGCTGGCCGCTCCTGGCGGCGGTGGCCGTCGTCGGGGCGACCCTCGCTTCGATCGGGATCATGATCGTCACCCCGCTCCCGGCGCCCGGCTATGCCCTGGATCCGGCGACGGGGCTGCCCGTGGCGACCCTCTTCCCGCCCGAGCTCCGGCTCCTGACGCCGTTCCTCAACGTGACCGGCGCCTTCGCCCTCATCCTGGGGGCGGTCTTCTCGACGTACGTCTTCATGCCGAAGCGGCGGGTCCTCGCCTACAGCCTCGATCCCGAGCAGCCGGGCGACCAGTTCCTCTTCAACCTCCTCATCTCGCCCGTCGCCATCAGCGTCAACTTCGTGGCCTCGATCCCCGGCGCCGTGCGAGCCCTCGTCACCGGTCGGATCCACTCCCGGGTCCCGGCCACGATCCTCATCGCCATCGGTGCCTTCGTGCCCACGGTCACCGACAGCTTCGCCAAACTCGGGCAGACGGACCTCTTCCAGCTCGGCAAGCTCGTTGGGGCAATCCTCCTCTTCGCCGGCTTCCTCGTCTCCATCGAGGTCTTCCGAGAGATCCGAATTCCCTTCACGACGGTCCGTCTGGCGACCGCCCGCCGCGAACACCCGCAGGCGATCGGCGGGGGTCGGCCCGAGGGGTCGGAGGCGAGGCCCGGCGGCGCGGCCTGATCGCCCGGGGCGCGGCGATCTCGGGGCCGCGGTCGCTCGTCGGCCCCTGGCTTCGGTCGGCCCGGCGACCGCGCGAATCGGCCTGGCGATCGCGCGCATCGGCCCAGCGGGGTGCGCTCCGACCCAGCGGGGTGCGCTCCGGCCAGGTCGATCGGGGTGGGGGGTATACTCGGCCGGCAGCCCACTCTGAGCCACGACGAGGTTCCATGCGCGTTCGAAAGGCCGTCTTCCCCGCCGCCGGCTGGGGCACCCGCTTCCTCCCCGTCACGAAGGCACAGCCGAAGGAGATGCTGCCCCTCGTCGACAAGCCGGTCATCCAGTACGCCGTCGAGGAGGCGGTGGCGGCGGGCATCGAGCAGATCATCATCGTCACGTCGAGCCAGAAGCGGGCGATCGAGGACCACTTCGACCTCAACTTCGAGCTCGAGCACCTCCTCGAGGAGCGGGGCGACATCGAGATGCTCCGCCAGATCCGGCACATCAGCGACCTCGCCCAGGTCGCCTACGTCCGCCAGAAGGAGCAGCTCGGCCTCGGCCATGCGGTCCTGGTGACGAAGGAGCTCGTCGGCCACGAACCCTTCGCGGTCATCCTCTCGGACGACGTCGTCATCGGCGATCGTCCCTGCATCGGCCAGCTCATCGCCGCCTACCAGGAGACGCGGAGCTCCGTCGTGGCGGTCATGCCGGTGCCTCGCGAGGAGACGAGCCGGTACGGGGTCATCGCCACCGCTCCCGGCGACGACGGCACGGACCGCCTTCATCGGGTCACGCGCCTCGTCGAGAAGCCACGACCCGAGGAGGCGCCCTCGAACCTGGCGATCATCGGCCGCTACGTCCTGACCCCGAAGATCTTCGACAAGCTCGAGCACACGCCGAAGGGGGCGGGGGGCGAGATCCAGCTCACCGACGCCATCGAGCTCCTCATGGAGGAGCAGGCGGTCTACGCCTACGAGTTCGAGGGTCGGCGCTTCGACGCAGGGACGCCGGCCGGCTGGCTGAAGGCGTCCGTGGAGCTCGCCCTCGAGCGGAGCGATCTGGGGCCGGAGCTGCGGGCGCACCTGCGGAGCCTCGAGCTCTGAGGGCAGCTCGGGCGTCGTCGGGTCGTCGGTGTCGGAGGGCCAACGCCGGGTCTTGTTCGCCGTGGATGTCCCCGGCGAGTCGGGTGCGGCGCCCGGTCGGGACCCGTCGTGAAAAGCCCGGCGGGCGCACGCCGATCCTCGCTGCGTACCATAGGCGGGGCCAGCCGGCCGGCGACGACGTCGGCACAGCGGCTCGAACTCGAGTACGGGTGACGACACATGGCGGAGATCGGGAGCGTCCTCGGCGGTCGATATCGACTCATGGAGCTGCTCGGGCAGGGCGGCATGGCGACGATCTTCCGCGCCCGCGACAACCAGCTCGCCCGGGACGTCGCCGTCAAGGTCCTCCGGCCCGAGTACGGTCGCGACCCCGACTTTCTCGCCCGCTTTCGCCACGAGGCCCGCGCCGCGGCGTCGCTCAACCACCCGAACGTCGTCGCCGTCTACGACTTCGGCGAGGACGCCCAGGGACCGTTCATCGTCATGGAGCTCGTCGACGGGGAGGACCTCGCCTCCCTCGTCCGGCGGACCGGTCCCTTGCCGCCCCGCCAGGTCGCCCGCCTCGGCGCCGAGATCGCCCGGGCCCTCGCCGCAGCTCATGCCCAGGGTCTCGTGCACCGGGACGTCAAGGCCTCGAACGTCCTCCTCACCCGCGACGGCCGGGTGAAGGTCACCGATTTCGGCATCGCCCGAGCCGTCGCCGAGGCCCAGCTCACCCTGCCCGGGGTGACCCTGGGTTCCGTCCACTACATCAGTCCCGAGCAGGCCCGCGGCGAACCCGCCACCGAGACCTCCGACATCTACTCCCTCGGCGTCGTCCTCTTCGAGCTCCTCACCGGCCGGCGGCCGTGGGAGGGGGACTCGGCGGCGGCGGTCGCCATGGCTCGCCTTTCGGGACCGATCCCGGCGCCATCGGATCATCGAGTCGGGATTCCGCCGGCCCTCGACGCCATCGTCTATCGGGCCCTGGCCCGCGATCCCCGCCGAGCGCTTTCCGAGTGCCCTGGCCATGGCCGAGGCCCTCGAGGCGTTCCTCGCCGAGCGCGCGCCGGCCGCTGCCGGTGGGACGGCAGCCGCAGCCGGTGGTGGCGCCATGGCGGGCGCCATCGGCGATGCGGCCCCGGCAGGACCCGCGCCGGCACCGGGAGCGACGGCCGGAGCGACGGCCGGAGGGACGATCGCTGGAGCCGGATCGGGTGCGGCCGACCTCGAGGCGACCGTCCCCGTCGCCGCGGCCACGGCTCGTCCCAACCCGCCGGGTCCGCCACCGTACCCGCGCGACGCCTATGCCGGCCCCGAGCCCGAGGTCTACCCGGCTCGCCGTCGAACGGCCGCCGAGCCAGAACTCGACGAGGAAGACGAGGCCGGCCGCGGACCGGGGATCTGGGCCTGGGTCGCCGGCCTCCTCGGTCTCGCCATTCTGGCCGTCGTCGCCTTTCTCGGCTTTCAGCTCCTGTCGGCCCGGAGCGGCCCGCCGGCGGTCGAACAGGTCGAGGTCCCGAACCTCATCGGGCTGACGGTCGAACAGGCGCGCCCCCTCGCCGAGGCCCTCGGCCTCCAGCTCTCGCAAGTGAAGTTCGTGACGAGCCAGGATCAGCCCGAGGGCACCATCGCCGAGCAGAGCCCACCGCCCGGGTCGAAGGTCGACCGGGGCACCGTCATCGAGCTCACCATCGTGACCGGCAAACCCCTCGTCGTCGTACCCGACCTCCGCGGGCGACCAGAGTCGGAGGCGATCAACCTCATCGTCTCGAACGGCTTCGTCGTCGGCGAGCGAACGGAGGCCTTCGATCCGATCATCCCCGTCGGTGCCGTCGTTTCGCAGGATCCGCGGGCCGGCCTCGAGGTGGCGGCCGGGACGGCGATCTCGTACGTCGTCTCGAAGGGGCCCGAGCCGACGCCCACGCCGACCCCGACGCCCACGCCCACGCCGACCCCGACGCCGACGCCAACGCCGGAGCCGACGCCGACACCGACACCACCGCCGACCCCGACACCCACGCCGGCGCCGACCCCGACCCCGGAACCGTCTCCGCCCGCCAGCCCCTCGGTTCCGGCTCCCTCGCCGAGCGTCTGAGCCCGCCGGCGGCGCGGGGCGGCGCGAGATGCGCCGCGCCCCGGCCCAGGATGGCCGCCGGGTCTGAGGGCGAGGTCAGGAGACCGGGTGACGGTCCCCGTCGGCGGGTGCGTCTGCTCCGATCGCCCGAGCCGCGCCGGACTCCGTGCCGGGGGCCCTCAGCTGGAGCCGAGATTCTCGAAGAGGCGCCAGAAGCCGGCGTCGACGTCGTCCCAGGGATCCGGCGGAGATGGTGTCCGGAGACGTCCCTCGTCGGCGGTCGAAACGCGCTCGGTAGCCTCGCCCGCGGACCGGACCGGCACGAAGGTCCGCCTGAGGGGAACGCCCGTTCGAGTCGGGCTGGGTGCGCCCCCGCCGAGGCGAGGTGGGCGATCGGGGTGCGGGCCGTCCAGCAGGCCTCGAGCTCGTCTCCCCGACGGACGAGTCGCCGCCGATCGAGGAGGCAGAAGCCGAGCCCGGAGACGACGGCCCGGCTGAAGTACCGACACGTGCCGCAGCAGGTCGAGGAGCGCCGGCAGACCCAGCACCTGGCCGCCTCCGGTTGGGGCGTTCCGCAGTGGGGACAGCGCCAGGTCATGGGCCGATCGTAGCTGCACGGCGGGGTCCTGTCCACTCGGCTGTGGGCGGAGCCGGACGCCGGCGCAACCTGGGCGTCCGTGCAACCGGGGGCCGGGGCAGTCCGCGGCGCCGGTGGAGCCCGACGCAGCCGGGGCCGAGACGCAGGTCGGGGCGCTGCGGCTACTTCGTGATCGTGATCGCCGTTCGGTCGGTGGCGCTGCCGAAGGCGTCGGTCGTGACGAGGGCAGCGATCGGTCCCGTGCCCGTGGCGGCCGACTTCGGGATGACCGTCTGGAAGCGGGCGATGCCGTCGCCGCCGGTGACGGTCTCGGACGTGATCGGCGTGATCCCCGGGATGCTGACCGTGAAGAGGACCGAAGCGCCGGCCAGAGGGCGCCCATCGGGATCGGTCACGGCGAGCTCGATCTGAAGCTCGGCTGGAAGCTCGGCTTGACGGAACCGGTACTGGTTCGCCGAGAGGGCCACCGTCAGCTGGCCGGACCCGCGACGGACGCTCAGGACGGTCGAGGCGCTGTTGCCGGCCGGGTCGGTGGCGGTGACGGTGATCCCGTTCGTGCCGGGAGCGAGCGGCAGGCTGAGCGAGAAGGCGCCGTCGGTGCCGGCCATCGCCGAGGCGGTGGCCCCGTTCGCCTCGTTGCGAGCGACGATGGCGCTCCGAGCCTGGGTCTTGCCCTCGATGCTCACCCGATCGCGGTTGACGACCGACCCGTTCTTCGGCGAGCTGATCGTCACCTTCGGCGGCTCGGTGTCGAGGATGACGGTGACGACCGGCGACGGGTCGCTCTCGTTCCCGGTCGGGCCGACGAGGGTCGCCGTGAAGTCGTTCCGGCCCGGCGCGAGCTCGAGGCCGGTAACCCTGAAGGTGGCCGTCGCCCCGACGGCGATCTCTCGGACGAGCCGTGGTGACGCATCGGGCAGGGTGACGTAGATCCGGATGGCGAAGTCCGGACGGGCGACGAAGGCCGTCGGGATCGTCCCGCTGAGGTCGACGGTCTCGCGGTTCGTGTACGGCTCGCTGGGCGCATCGAGGAGCGGCGTGTCGAGGGCGACGGCCACCGTGCCCGTGGGGGTCGGGGTGGCCGTCAGGCGATCGACGACGGCCCCGATGGTCCCGCCGAGGCTCGCCACGGCCCGCGACAGGCCGCCGGTGGCGGCATAGAGGACGGCGCCGCCGAGGACGACGACGGCGAGGGCGAGGAGGAGGCGCGCCGGCAAGGGCAGGCGTCGAGCGCGCCCGGGGTGCCGCCTCGGGGTGACGCGGACGCTCGTCAGCCGGCGGGGCTTGATGGAGGTGGGCTTCGGCCGGCCGGTCGACGGCGGCCGAGGTCGAACGTGCGGGGGGCGGGCGCCGCGTCGCATCGCCATCGCCGACGAGTATCGCACGGCGAGGCGGCCGGCCGAGGCGATGCGACGGCCGGTCGAGGCGACGTGACGGCGGAGCGGCGCGCGCGGGCCGTGGCGGGGCCGGAACGGTGCCTCCGGCAGCCCCGCGCCGTCGTCACCCGCTTGACACGGCGATCGCCGTTGCGTAGTACCCTGACCCAGTCGGTGCTCGTCGGGGCCGACGAAAGTACCTCCGAGGGACGGGAGTGCAGGCACGAGATCCACGAACCGGTCGGCCGATCCCACCGACCCGGATGGGATCCGGGGGCGGGCCCATCGCCCGAGTCGTCCCGGTCGGCGCTGCCCGCAATGCAGGGCGGCTACCGACCGTCGACCGCCGCACCTTCGGCCTCCCGAACCTCCGCCGGAACGTCTGCCCGCACTTCTACGTGACGAACGCCCGGGGAGCGATCCCGATCCAGGCGCCTCACCTCCTCAAGGCCCTCATCCGCAACGACGACAACATCTCGCGCTGCCAGCTCCGGGGTGGCGTCCACCTCGAGCAGGGCTACGTGAACGACGTCTGTCTGACGGCCCGCTTCAATCAGTGCGTCTTCTACGAGGACGAGCTGAGCCGCGAGTGACCGCCACCCTCCATCCGGCGATTCGGACCGCCGAGCCGGAGCCCGCCGAGTACCGTGCAGCCGTCGAGGCCCTGGAGGAGCGAGGTCGGTTCGGGATGCGGCTCGGGCTGACCCGCATCCGGGCCCTGCTGCGGGCCCTCGGCCATCCGGAGCGCGGCTTGCGCGGCGCCCTCGTCGCCGGGACGAACGGCAAGGGGAGCGTCATCGCCCTCTGCTCGGCGGCCATCCGAGCGGCCGGCTACCGGGTCGGCGAGACGCCGAAGCCGCACCTCGTCAGCTACCGGGAGCGGCTCGTCGTCGATGGCCGGCCGATCGCCCCGGAGGCCTTCGCCCGACTCTTCGCCGACGTGGCACCGGTGGCCGATCGGGTCGCCCGCCGCTACGGACCGCCGACGGAGTTCGAGTTCCTGACAGCGATGATCTTCCGCTGGCTCGCCGAAGCCGGGATCGACGTGGCCTTGGTCGAGGTCGGGATCGGCGGCAGGCTCGACGCGACCCACGCCTGGGACGGCGGGGTGGCCGTCGTCACGAACGTCGACCTCGACCACACCGACCGGCTCGGGACGACCGTCACGGCGATCGCTCGGGAGAAGGCGGCGATCATCATGCGGGGCGACCGGGCGGTCACCGGGGCGACCGGCGCCGCCCTCGGGGTCGTCCGACGGCGGGCTGACCGGCTCGGGGTGCCGCTTTCGATCGTCGAACCTGCGCCGATCCTCGGCTGGGACCGCGACGGGCTCGACGTCGCGCTGCCTCGGCTCGGCCCGACGCGGGTCGGTCTTCGGGGCCGTCACCAGGCGGCCAACGCGGCCGTCGCCGATGCCGTCCTCGATGCCCTCGAAGCGGCTGGGATCGCCCGGGTCGCCGCCGAGGCCCGTCGGGTCGGGTTCGCGGCGGCTCGCTGGCCGGGGCGGCTCGAGCTCCTCGAGGTCGTGGGTCGGCGCGGCCGGCTCGACGTCCTCCTGGACGGGGCCCACAACCCGGCCGGGGCGGCCGCTCTCGCCCTCGCTCTCGATGACCTGCGGCCCTTCCTCGCCGGCGGGCGGGTGGGGCGCCGCCGGGGCGGCGGGTTCGCCGACGGGGCGGGCGGGCTCGCCGCCGGGGCGCGTGGGGCCGTCGGGCGGGCGGGCGGGTTCGCCGGAGGCTCGGCCGCGACGCCCACCGGTCCCGACCATTCGACGCCGGTCGTCCTCCTCACCGCGACCATGGTCGACAAGGACGTCGACGGCCTCGTCGCTGCTCTCGCTCGGGCCACGAGCCTGCGCGGTGCCCGGGTCGTGACGACCACCACGGGCAGCGAGCGTGCGCTCCCGCCCGCGGAGCTCGCCGATCGCTGGTCGCGCTGGCTCCCCGACGGGATCGTGCGATCCGTGGCGGACCCGTTGCGGGCCCTCGACGTCGCCCTCGACCTGGCCGAGGAGCTCGACGGTCCCCTCGTCGTCGCCGGCTCGCTCTATCTCGTCGGCCTCGTCCGTGGGGCGCTCGTCGGTGTCCCGGGCGAGGAGGCGGGGTCCGAGCCGGAGCTCGGCCGAGCCGACGGCCGGGGCGGCAGCCTGGACCAGAGGGACGTGCCGCCCGCAGGGCCTGTGGACGGGTCGATGGGGGCGCCGGTCGAAGGGCCGGTGGGTACCGGCGCCGTCGGAGTCCGCGCCATCGACGCCGGGATACGCTCGAGCCGAACGGGAGGTTCGGCGTGAGGTCGCCTGAACGCGATACGGCCAGGATCACAGGCGGGGCCGGGCGTTCGGTCAAGGGCGCACCGGTCGACCCTGCCGTGCCCGCCTCGGAGCTGCCTCCGGCCGGCGTGGTCCCGGCACGCCCCGAGCTCGGCGGTGGCCTGGCGACGCCCTCCTTCGACCTGCCGCCCGGGGCTTCGGTCGGCCTGCCTGGTCGTCCGGCTCCCCTTCGGATCGGGCCGAAGACCTTCGTGTGGGGCCTCCGGACGTACGTCATGGGGATCCTGAACGTGACGCCGGACTCCTTCTCCGGGGACGGCCTCCTGGCCCGGGCCGGCCATCGGTCGCCCCTCGAGCTGGCGGTCGACGAGGGTCGGCGGCTCGTGGCCGAGGGGGCCGACATCCTCGACGTCGGTGGCGAGTCGACCCGCCCGGGCCATGCACCGGTGTCGGCCGAGGAGGAGATCCAACGGGTTGTGCCGGTCGTGGCCGCCCTGCGGACCGAGCTACCGGACGTACCCCTGAGCATCGACACGACGAAGGCCAGCGTCGCCGAAGCGGCCCTCGATGCCGGTGCCGATATGGTCAACGACGTCTGGGGTTGCCGGGCCGAGGGGGCGCTGCTGCGCCTCGTGGCGGAGCGGCGGGTGCCGATCGTTCTCATGCACAATCGGGCCGAGGCGCGCTACTCGAACCTCATGGCCGAGGTGATCGGCGAGCTTCAGGCGGGAATCGAGCGGGCGGTCGAGGCCGGGATCGAACCGGACGCCATCATCGTCGATCCCGGGTTCGGCTTCGGCAAGGCGCCGGCCCACAACCTCGCCCTCCTTCGACAGCTCGACCTGCTCCGGGTGCTCGGCCGGCCGATCCTCGTCGGCACGTCTCGGAAGAGCACCCTCGGGCGGGTCCTCGACCTGCCGCCCGAGGAGCGCCTCGAAGCGACCCTGGCCACGACGGCGCTGGCCATCGCGGCGGGGGCCGACGTCGTCCGGGTCCACGATGTCGCCGCCAACGTGCGGGCAGCCCGAATGACCGACGCCGTGGTCCGGGGCCCGATCTCGGCGCCGCGGCGCCATGCGGGGGGGCGGGCGACGGCCTCGGGCTCGACGGCCCCCGGTTCGGGCCCCGGCTCGGCGCCGGGGGTCGCGCCCTCGCGGGAGGGCCGTCGATGACCGACCGAATCATTCTTGCGAGGGATGGTCTTCGAGGGCCGGCACGGGCTGCTCGAGGAGGAACAGCAGCGCCCGCAGCCCTTCCGGGTCGACGTCGAGCTCGTCCTCAACCTCCAGCCAGCCGGGGTCGAGGACGACATCGCCGAAACCGTCGACTACCGGGACGTCTACGCGACCTGCCGCCAGATCGTCGAGTCGACGAGCTTCCGTCTCGTCGAAGCGCTGGCCGAGGCGATCGCCCACGAACTCCTGGCCGAGTTCCCGGCCGCCGAGGTCGGGGTTCGCATCGGCAAGCCGGCCGTCGATCTCGGCGGCCCGGTCGAGTTCGTCGGGGTCGAGATCTGGCGAACCCGGCCGGTCGAGCGGCGGCGGAGGTAGCGCCCCGCTCGCCGAGGCCGGCCGCCGCGACGGCATCGAGAGGTTGCGGCCGGAGCGGCCCTAGAGGCCCTCCGGTCGCGTCGCCAGCGTCACCGACACCGTCAGCCGCTCCGCGCCCCGGAGGATCTCGAGGTGGACCGTCTGACCCGGCGAGAACTGCGTCAGCACGGCATCGAGCGGGTGTTCCGAGTCGAGCTTCACCCCCTCGACCGAGACGATGATGTCGCCGGCCTGCAGTCCGGCCCGGGCCGCCGGACTCCCCGGCTCGACGGCCGGGAGCGTCCGCCCTGTGGAATCCGTTGCGTCGACGAGCAGGGCGCCCTCCTGGACCTGGAGGTTCTCCCGCTGGGCGACCTGGTAGTCGATGGTCTCGAAGCGGACCCCGATGTACGGCCGGGCGAGCGGCTCGCCCCGAAGCGCCTGCTCCATGATCGGCCGAGCGATGTTGATCGGGATGGCGAAGCCGATCCCCTCGGCGGCGGTAGCGATGGCCGTGTTGATGCCGATGACGTTGCCGGCGAGGTCGATGAGCGGACCGCCGCTGTTGCCGGGGTTGATGGCGGCATCGGTCTGGAGGAGGTTCGACAGTCGGCCTCCCGCGACCTGGATCGTTCGCCCCTTCGCCGAGAGGATGCCGGCCGTCACCGAGTTCGAGTACGTGCCGAGGGGGCTGCCGATGGCGATGAGCCGCTGGCCCACCTTCAGCTCGTCGGAGTTGCCGATGGGGGCGGTCGGGAGCCCGGAGGCGTCGATCTTCACGATCGCCAGGTCGGTCAGGGTATCGATCCCGTAGATCCGGCCCTGGAACTGCCGACCATCCTTGAGCTCCACGACGAGCTCGTTCGCGCCGGCCACGACGTGGCGGTTCGTCAGGATCCAGCCGTTGGCGTCGTAGATGACGCCCGAGCCGACCCCCGTCTCGGGGATCGAGAACGGGTCGAAGGAGGTCGCCGTCGAGGTGATCCGGACGACCGCCGGGCCGACCTTCGCCGCGGCCTCGATGATGGCCGAGGATTCGTCGATGACGATCGGCTGCCGAACGTTGACCTCGGAGGCGCCGGGGGACGCGGCCGGTACGGTCGCCGGCTGGCCGAGGGCACCGACCGCCGTCAGGGCCGCGATGGTGCCGCCCGAGGCGAGGATGGCCGAGAAGAGGGAGGCGGCCAGGACGACGCCGATCGAGCTGCCACCGCGTGGCCGACCGTTGCCCCGCGCGTCCGCCGCCGGGAGGGCCTCGGCAGGCGGCATCCAGCTCGGCGGCGGCCCGGCCGGTTCGTGGGTCCAGGCCGAGCGCGGCCAGTCGCTCCGGCGGGCCGGCTCGGGGGAGTAGTGGCCCAGCGGCGCCCCGCCCGGATTCGGCGACGATCCGGTCTCGGTCGACGGCGTTCCAGAAGTCGGTTGCTCAGTCATCGTTGTGGTGGACCTCGACGATGGGCGACCCGCCCGCCGGCACGAGCACCGGGGCGCGGTCGCCGAGATGGTGTTCAGCAACGATCATGCTTGATCTCGATTCATCGATGACGCTGAGAGGATGAAGTTTTCGCGACCCGTTCTTCGATCTCGTCGCCGGTGACGTTCGCCGGGCTCGCCGGCGCGCTCGCTGGCTCACGATCGGTCGCCTCGGGGGCGGGCCGGGTCGCCGGCGACGGTGGCGGCTCGGTTCGATCATCCGGGCGAGATCGATCCGCCCGGGCTGCCGCGGCGTCGGCAGGATGCTCTGCCCCCTTTGCCCCCTCAGTCCCTTCCGCCTCCTCCGACCCCGAAGCGGGCGACCCCGGCGCCAGTTCCCGGAGCGCACCCTCCAGCGCTCCCCGCGGAGGACCGGAGAGCGCCCCATCGGCCCCGGGGACGACAGCCGTCCGCGGATCCCGTGGCAGCCAGACTCGGAAGGTCGAGCCGACGCCGAGTCGGCTCTCGACGCTGATCCGGCCGCCGTGCATGTCGACGATCGACTTGACGATGGCGAGGCCGAGGCCGCTGCCGCTGCTCCTCGCCTCGCTCGCCCGCGTGCCCCGATAGAAGCGGTCGAAGATCCGCGGCAGCTCCGAGGCGTCGATGCCGACGCCCGTGTCACGGACCTCGAGGAGGGCGCCGTCGCGGTGGGGGGCCAGGCGAACCTCCACCGAGCCGCCCCGGGGCGTGAACTTCAGGGCGTTCCCGACGAGGTTCGCCACGACCTGGCCGATCCGCTGCGGATCGTGCCGCACCCGGAGCGGGTCCTCCGGGAGGTGGAGGCCGAGGTGGATCCCCCGGCGCCGAGCCGCCGCGTCGGCCTGCTCCACGGCCGACTCGACACAGGCCCGCAGGTCCTCCGGCCGGAGATCGAGCTCGAGGAGCCCCGACTCGAGCTTCGACAGCTCGAGGAGGTTCTGGGCCAGCCAGTCGAGCCGCTCGAGCTGCCCCCGAGACGATTCGAGGAACTCGGCCCGCGCGTCGGGATCCGCGCCGGCCGGACCCTGGAGGAGCTCGATGAAGGTGCGCAGGGCGGCGATGGGCGTCCGGAGTTCGTGGGAGACGTCGGCCAGGAAGTCGCGGCTCCGGTCGCGATCGCGGCGGATGATCTCGACGCTCTCCTCGAGCCGCGCGGCCATGGCGTTGAACTGGCGGGCGAGCTCGGCGATCTCGGCGCTGCCGGCCCCCGCGTACGGTGGCGGGACCCGGCTCGAGAGGTCTCCCTCGGCCAGGCGCCGGGCGGCTTCGGTAAGGCGGCGGAGGGGCGTCGCGAAGCGATCGGCGAGGATCGCCGCCACGACGACCGAGAGGCCGAGGGCGACGAAGGCGATGGCGACGAGGAGGCCGGTGACGGTGGCGATCGTCGTCTGGCGGAGGGTGTACGGGTTGGCGAGGGTGATCTCGAGACCGTAGGCCCAGGGACCCTGCTGGACGATGTCGGCCACGGTCACCGTCGTCGATTCGCGTCGGAGGCCCGGCGCCGGCTCCGCCGACAGGCTCGCCCGGAAGGTGCCCGTCGGCGCCGGGATGACGGTGACGCCGCTCGGCTCGAGGACGGCGACCCCGAGTCGAACCTCGACGTCGGCCTGGGCGATCCGGTCGGCGATGATCTGGAGGCCGAGGGTGGCCATCGCCGCTTCGACGGCCGGGTTCAGCTCCCCGCGCTCGTCGACGACGGGAGCCACCCCGGCCGCCCGGTTCACCGTGCCGACGACGACGTCCCGCACCGTCCGGGCTCGGGCTGCCAGATCGACCTGGGCCTGGTCGCGGAAGTACTCGTCGAGGCGGTTGACGACGACGCCCGACACGAGGAGGAGGGTCAGGGCGGTGACGCTGATGAAGCCGAGGGCGAGCCGCGCCTGGAAGGAGCGAGGGACGATCCGGCGGAGCCGTCCGAGCCGACCGAGTCGGAACGACCGACGCTCGGCCATCGTCGCCTCAGCGCTCGGCGAAGGCGTAGCCGACGCCGCGCACGGTCAGCACGAACTGGGGAGCCGACGGATCGTCCTCGATCTTGTCCCGGAGGTGGCTGACGTGGACGTTGATCGTCTTCTCGTCCTGGTCGAGGGCCTCGTAGTCGCGGAGGAGCTCGAGGAGCTCGCGGCGGGTGAAGACCCGGCCCGGTCGGCTGGCGAGGTGACGGAGGATCTCGAACTCCGTCGCCGTGAGGCTGATCCGCCGGTTGCCGCGCTGGACCCGGCGCCGCTCGAGGTCGATGACGAGGTCGCGGTGCCGAATGACCCGCCCGCCGGCGGCATCGGCGAGATCGCCGTACGCGCGGCGGATGAGGGCCTTGATCCGGCTCATGAGCTCGCGGAGGCTGAAGGGCTTCGTCACGTAGTCGTCGGCCCCGAGCTCGAGGCCGACGACCTTGTCGAATTCGTCGTCCCGGGCGGTGAGGACGAGCACGGGGGCCTTCGAGCCGGCCGCCCGCAGCCGACGGAGGACGTCGAAGCCGTCCATGCCCGGCAGGCGCAGGTCGAGGACGATGACGTCGGGCGCCTGGCTCGTGGCGAACTCGAGGCCTTCCTCTCCCGAGCGGGCGACGGCCACCGTATAGCCCTCCTGCTGGAGGGCGTACTGGATGCCTCGGGCGACGGCGTGCTCGTCTTCGACGATCAGGACGGTCGCGCTCATCGCCGAAGATCGTACACCCGGGGATCGGGAGCGCTCGGCGCCCAGCCAGGCCCGGTCGCCCGCCACCCTGTGGTACGGTAGTTGCCGTGAGCAGCGATCGACCCGTCCTCACCGCGACCCGTCGCGAGGTGACCGGCAAGGCGGTCGCCCGCCTCCGCCGCGCCGGCCAGCTCCCGGCGGTCGCCTACGGCCACCACGAGCCGTCGACGAACCTCGTCGTCGACGCCCATGCCTTCGAGCAGCTTCGGCGCCACGTCGGGCCGAACACGCTCATCGACCTCGCCATCGACGGCAAGAAGCCGAAGCCGGCCCTCGTCCACGGCGTCCAGATCCACCCGATCACCCGGCGACCGCTGCACGTCGACTTCCTCCTCGTCACCATGACCGAGGAGCTCACCGTCGACGTGCCCCTCGTCCCGGTCGGTGAGTCTCCGGCCGTCGAGCTCCACGGCGGAACCCTCCTCCAGCTCGTGGACTCCATCAAGGTTCGGGCACGGCCCGACCACCTGCCCCAGGAGATCGCCCTGCCGGCCGAGCGCCTGGTCGACTTCGAGACCGTGCTCCACGTCCGCGATCTTGCCGTTCCGGCAGGAGTGACGGTCCTCACCGATCCCGACGAGGTCGTGGCCAAGGTCGCGCCGCCGCGGGTCGAGGCCGTGCCCGAGGCGGCTCCCGAGGCGGCCCCAGCCGAAGCCGCGGCCCCCGCCGGCGAACCGCGCGAAGGGGCCGAAGGGACGGCCAGCGAAGCCGACTAGCGCCCCCGCTGGCGGCCCAGCTGACGCCCGAGCTGAGGCGCCGCCTGAGGCGAGGCGAAGCCGCCCTATCCCCGTCGCCCGAAGGCGTACACGATGGGCGCTCGCCAGGCGAAGGCCTCGGCCGGCAGCCGGCGAAGCTTCGCCGCCACGGTCTCCCGGAGACGGGTTCGCTCGGCCGGCCGCAGGCTTTCGAAGAGGTCCCACTCGTCGTAGGCCTCGAGGAACTCGAGGTACGAGGTAGCGTCCCAGCGGTATTCGAGCCAGTCGGCGCGTGCCCGGACCGACCGGAAGCCGGCCCGCCGGAGCTGCGCGGCGGCAGCGGCCGGGGATGCGACGTCGCCGCTCCGAGGGAGCATCTCGGCCGCCTCCCCTTCGTCGAGCCCGAGCTCCTCGATGGCCTCGTCGAAGGCGGCCTGGGGCGCGAAGGTGTCGGCCGCCTCGAGCCAGGTGACGTAACCGCACCAGCCGCCGGGCCGGAGGACCCGGTGCGCTTCGCGAAGGACGCGCAAGCGGTTCGGGACGAGCTGGAGGACGAAGGAGGACACGACGAGGTCGAAGGTCTGGTCGGGGAAGGGCAGCTGCTCGGCGAGGCCGGTGACGAGGCGGATGCGGGCCCGCGTCGGCAGGTCGAAGCGGGCCGTCGCCGCTCGCTCGGCGATCGCGAGCATCCCCGCCGAACCGTCGAGCCCGACGACCTCCGCCGCCGGCCAGCAGGAGAGCGCTTCGAGGGCGAGGGCCCCGGTTCCGGTACCGACGTCGAGGATTCGGCTCGCCCCGGGGGCGAGAGCGGTGAGGTCGTCGAGGAGGCGGCGCCCGCTCGCGGCGAGGACGGGCGCCCACCAGCGCTCGTAGCGGGTGGCCGCCCGATCGTATCGTTCGGCCATGGTCGTCATGAGCCCCTCCGCGCCGCGGCCCACCCCGTTTCCTGCGGCCGGCATGGCCCGGGCCGCTCGACCGAATGGTGCCACAGTGGCTGGCTCCGCGGGGCACGACGGCGCCGGCCCAACCGCCCCGGGTCCGACCGCTCGCTTCGCTGCCGTACTCCAACTTCGGGCCATTCGGCCCGGTGGTCGACGGCGTCGAGCGCCTGGATCGCCGACCGTGAACCTGGCATCCTTCGCGACACGAGCAGCGGATCCGAATCACGCGGACCCGATCGGCCCGAGCACCGATCAGGAGGCGCCATGCGCGGCCACGCACCGAGCCATCCGGAGCGCACCCTCCGCCTACCCCTCCCTGCCCTCGAAGCCCTCGTCGCGGGTCGTGGACCCGTCCCGGTCCGGCAGCGCGGCGAGGCGCTCCTCGCCGAACCCCTCCTGAACAAGGACTCGGCCTTCAGTGAGACCGAGCGCGAACAGCTCGGGCTCCGTGGGCTCCTGCCCCCGGGCGTCCTCACGATCGACGACCAGGTCGCCCTCGAGCTCGAGCACGTCCGGCGCAAGCCCGATCCCCTCGAGAAGTACATCGGTCTCGCCGCCCTCCAGGATCGGAACGAGACCCTCTTCTATCGGGTCCTGAGCGAGCACCTCGAGGAGTTCATGCCGATCGTCTATACGCCGACCGTGGGGCGGGCCTGCCAGGAATTCAGCCACATCCTTCGGCGCCCGCGCGGGCTCTGGATCACCCCCGACGATGTCGACCGCATCCCGACCCTCCTGCGGAACGCCGGCCGGGCCGACATCCGCCTCGTCGTCGTCACCGACAACGAGCGGATCCTCGGGCTCGGCGATCAGGGGGCGGGTGGAATGGGGATCCCGATCGGCAAGCTCGCCCTCTACACGGCGGCGGCCGGCATCCACCCGGCCCTCACCTTGCCCGTCTCCCTCGACGTCGGGACGGATCGCCGGGAGCTCCTCGACGACCCCTACTACGTCGGCTGGCGAGGGCAGCGGCTGCGGGGGGACGCCTACGACGCCGTCGTCGAGGCCTTCGTGACGGGTCTCGCCGAGGTCTACCCGCGGGCCCTCGTCCAGTGGGAGGACTTCAAGCAGCACAACGCCCTCCGTCTCCTCGACCGCTATCGCTGGCGCCGGCCCTCTTTCAACGACGACATCCAGGGAACCGGGGCCGTCGCCCTGGCCGGCATCCTGGCCGCTCTTCGGCGCCGGGGCGGTCGGCTCGCCGACGAGCGGATCCTCCTCGTCGGGGCCGGGGCGGCGGGGGTCGGGATCGCCCGGCTCCTCACCGCCCGCCTCGCCGCCGACGGTCTCGATCCCTCGGCTGCCCGGAGGGTCATCGTCCTCGTCGACTCCCGTGGCCTCGTCTTCGAGGGGCGCGAGGGCGTCGGCCCGGACAAGGCGCCGTTCGCCCAGCCGACCGACAGGCTCGAGGCGTGGGGGCTCGCCGAAGACGACCTGCGCGACCTGACCGCCATCGTTCGGGCCGTCCGACCGACGACCCTCATCGGGACGAGCGGGCGCCCCGGGGCGTTCTCCGAGTCGGTGATCCGGGAGATGGCCGCGGCGACTCCGGAGCCGCTCGTCATGCCGCTCTCGAACCCGACGGCGAACGCCGAGGCGACCCCGGCCGACATCCTCGCCTGGTCCGGCGGGCGAGCCCTCGTCGCCACGGGCAGCCCCTTCGATCCGGTCGTTCTCGACGGTCAGGTCCGTCCCATCGGACAGGCGAACAACGTCTTCGTCTTTCCGGGGATCGGCCTCGGGGTCATCGTCGCCGAGGCGCAGGTCGTGCCGGACGCCGCCTTCCTCGTCGCCGCCGAGACCCTCGCCGGGCTCGTCTCACCGGAGCGACTGGCGGCAGGCGCGCTCTTCCCGGCCATCGGCGAGCTGCGGTCCGTGGCCCGGTCCATCGCCGTCGCCGTCGTGCGGCGGCTCCGGGACGACGGCTTCGGTCGGCCGATCCCGGACGACGAGGTCGAGTCGGCCGTCGACGCGGCGATGTGGACGCCGGCCTACCTCCCGTACGTGCCGGCCTGAGGCCTCCCTGCCGGGGGTCCTCCCGCCTGTGGCGCGGCCGGGCTTGACTCCCACGCGCCGGCGTCGCTGCGCAGCGGCCCGACGGACCAGGACGCGCTACCCTGCCGCCATGGATCTCCCCGTCCTGCCACCCGTCGAGCCGATGCTCGCCAAAGCCGTCGACGAGCTCCCGGCGGGCGGCGACTGGCTCTTCGAGCCGAAGTGGGACGGCTTCCGGGCCATCGTCTTTCGGGACGGTCCGGAGGTGCTCATCCAGTCCCGGGATCTGCGGCCCTTCGAGCGGTACTTTCCTGAGCTCCTCGATCCCCTCCGCGCCGCCCTTCCCGAGCGGGCCGTCGTCGACGGCGAGATCGTCATCGCCCGCGACGCTCGCCTCGACTTCGAGGCCCTCCTCCTCCGCATCCACCCGGCCGCCTCGCGCGTCGCCCTCCTCGCCCGGGAGACCCCGGCCTCGTACGTCGCCTTCGACCTCCTCGCCCTCGGCGCCGAGGATCTTCGCCCCCGGCCGATGGCCGAGCGCCGGGCCCGGCTCGAGGCCGTCCTCGGCGACGCTCGGCCGCCGATCCACCTGACGCCGGCCACGACCGATCGGGGCACGGCGGCCGACTGGTTCGCCCGCTTCGAAGGCGCCGGCCTCGATGGGGTCGTCGCCAAGGGTCTCGCCGCGCCGTACCAGCCCGGGAAGCGGGCCATGCTGAAGATCAAGCACGCCCGGACGGCCGATTGCGTCGTGGCCGGCTTCCGATGGCACAAGAACGGGCCGGGGACCCACGTCGGGTCACTCCTCCTCGGGCTGTACGACGCCGAGGGTCGGCTCCATCACGTCGGGATCACCGCCTCCTTCACCTGGGAGCGACGGGCGGCCCTCGCCCGGGAGCTCGAGCCGCTGCGCGAGGGGGCGCTCGACAACCACCCCTGGAAGGAGTGGGCCGAGTGGGCCGGCTTCGGGGACGCCGAGGCATCGGGCCAGCGCCTGCCGGGGGCGATCTCGCGCTGGAGTCGGGGCAAGGACCTGTCCTGGGAGGCGCTCCGTCCCGAACGGGTCTGCGAGGTCGGCTACGACCACCTCCAGGGGATGCGGTTTCGGCACGCAACGACGTTCCGCCGCTGGCGGCCGGACAAGCCACCCGAGGCGTGCCGCTACGACCAGCTCGAGGTGACGCCGCCCTTCGAGATCGAGCGGATCTTCGGCCGCTGACCCGCTGCGAGCCGGCGCCTCCGAGCCCTACCGGCCGCGCCGCCGGAACCGGGCGAGGAGGCCGCCCTTCGGTCGTTCGGTCGGCGCCTCTTCGGTCGGCGACTCCTCGGTCCCCGCCTCGTCGCTCGGCCCGGACGCGAGCGGGCAGTCGGCGGCGTGGGGCACGCCCTCCTCGACGGCGGCCCCGCAGTGCTGGCACCAGAGCGGCTCACCCCGTCGGTCTCGCTCGCCGTAGGTGGGGTAGATGAGTTCGTACGGCCTCGAGGTCGTCGCTCATCTCGTCTCCTCGTCAGGCTCGGCGGCTGCTGCGGTCCGACGTCGCGACGCCGGGCCCGCCGACCACGGATCGTAATCGGGGTCGAGGGGCTCCTGGGCGGGCGGAGGTCGGGCGGCACGTGGCGGAGGTTCACCCGGACCCGGTACCAGACCGTGAAGCGGCCCCGCATCGAGTCGACGAGGACGTCGGCCGGCTCGAGGTAGGACTCCACCCCGGGGTGACGAGCCTTCCAGCGCTCGAGCCGGCGAGGGCCTCCTCCCGCCGAGCGGCCCGAGCGATCTCGACGACCGGGATGCTCGTTCGACGGCGGCCGGTCGGGGTCGGCCGACGCCGGCCCTCGCCTTCCGCTCGTGGAGGGTGCTCTTGAGCGGCGGTTTCCCGGGCGCCCGTGCCCGCCCGTTCGGCCGCTCGCCGTCGCCGTGACGGCTGGACCCGGGGCGGCTCGCCGGGCTGCTTGCGGTAGTGCGGCGGCCACGGCGCGTCCCCGAGCCCCTCGGCCTCGTGGCGGGCGGCCAGCTCGAGGAGTGCGTCGAGGGAGCCCGGCGCCTCGTCGATGCCGGCCGCGGCATCACCCCGCTCGGCGACGATGCCCGGGACGGTGGCGAGGGTGAAGGCCTCGGGCTCGACGTCGACCACCTCCTCCCAACGGAGCGGCATCGAGACCCGAGCATCGGGCGTCGGACGGACGGAGTAGGCCGAGGCGACGGTCCGGTCCTTGGCGTTCTGGTTGTAGTCGACGAAGACCCCGTGGCGCTCCTCCTTCCACCACTTCGAGGTCGCCAGGGCCGGCGCCCGGCGCTCGATGTCCCGGGCCAGGGCGAGGGCCGCCCGCCGGACCTCGGCGTACGACCAGCGCCGCTCGATCCGAACGTTGACGTGGAGCCCCCGAGAGCCGGACGTCTTCGGCCAGCCGACGAGGCCGACGGCCTGGAGGGCTTCCCGAGCGACGAGGGCGACCTCCCGAACGACCGACCACGGCACGCCGGGCACGGGATCGAGGTCGACCCGGAGCTCGTCGGGGTGCTCGAGGTCGTCGGCTCGGATCGGGTGGGGATGGAGGTCGATGCAGCCGAGGTTGACGACCCAGACGAGGCCCGCCGCGTCGTCGACGACGACCTCGTCGGCCGTTCGACCCGAGGGGAAGCTGAGGGTGACCGTTCGGACGAAGGGCGGGCGGTTCGTCGGGGCTCGCTTCTGGTAGAAGAAGTCCCCCTCGGCGCCGTCGGGGTAGCGCTTCAGCGCCATCGGCCGGTTCCGGATCCCGCGGAGGGCGCCCTCGGCGACGGCGAGGTAGTAGCGGACGAGGTCGAGCTTCGTGTGGCCGGCGGCCGGGAAGTAGACCTTGTCGGGGTTCGTCACCCGGACCGTCTGGCCGCCGACCTCGAGCTCGACCGCAGGGACGCGGGCCATGACGCGAACGATAACCGCCGGCGGCCCGAGCCGCCCGGTGGGCGGCCCGGCGGTCTCCCCGGTCGACCCACGCTTCCGCGCTGGACGGCGGCCGCCCGAAGGCGTATCGTGCCCCCAGCGGGGCGTCGTCCCCGGCCGAACGAGGGATCGCCATGCTCGCCCGGCCCGAACCCGCCTGCCTCGTCATCGCCGACATCTCCGGCTACACGAGCTACCTCGCCGGCGTCGAGCTCGATCACGCCCAGGACATCCTCGCCGACCTCATGACCACCGTCGTCGGCGCCCTCCGGCCGAGCTTCCGACTGGCGAAGCTCGAGGGCGACGCGGCCTTCACCTGGGCGCCGGTCGCCACCATCGATGCCTCGCTCCTCCTCGACACCATCGAGGGGACGTACTTCGCCTTCCGGCGGCGGCTGCGGGACGTCCAGCAGGCGTCCGACCTGCGAGTGCAACGCCTGCATCCGGATGCCGAGCCTCGACCTCAAGCTCATCGCCCACCACGGCGTTCTGGCTCGGCAGCGGGTCCTCGGGCGGGACGAGCTCGCCGGGCCCGGACGTCATCCTCGCCCACCGACTCCTCAAGAACGACGTCGAGGCCCGCCTCGGGCTCCGCGCCTACGCCCTCTACACCGCGGCCTGCATCCGGGCGATGGCCCTCGCCGACCCGACCGCGGCCGGCCTCCTCCCCCACGAGGAGACGATCGAACACATCGGCCCCGTTCGGGCCTGGGTTCGCGACCTCGCCGCCGCCTGGCGAGACGAGCAAGAGCGGACCCGCGTCCTCGTCGGCCCCGACGACGCCTACGGCTCCATCGAGGTCGTCCTCCCGGGCCCGCCGAGCCTCGTCTGGGAGTTCTTCACGGCGCCGTCGCGGCGGGTCCAGTGGCAGGAAGGGGTGACCGCGGTCCAGGAAGAGGCACCCACCGGACGCCGCGGCAGGGGAACGAAGACCCACTGCGTCCACGGTCGCGATGCCATCCTCGAGGAGATCCTCGACTGGCGTCCCTACGAGTACTGGACCGTCCGGGCCCTCATGCCCATGCCCGGGGCGCCGAAGATCACGATGTCCGACGTCTTCGAGCCCGTCGGCCCGAACGCGACGCGGTTGACGACCCGCGTCGCGCGGCCGCGAACGGCTCGGGAGCGGGCCTTCCTGGACGACTTCGGACCGATCCTCGAGGCATGGGCGCAGGCCGGCATCGACCGGCTCCGGCCCCTCCTCGAAGCCGAGCTCGCCGGCCGAGCGGCCGGCCCGGGAGCCGACGCCGAACCCGACCTCCCGGCCTCGACGGCCCGCCATCTCCGGGAGCCGATCCGAGCCGGCGATCCGGGACTCGGTCCCGCCTAGGCCGACCCGACCAGCCGACGGGGCCGGGCGCGTCAGGCCGGTTGGGACAGCTCGAAGATGTTCCCTTCGCTGTCGGTGAACCAGGCGGCCTTGGCGCCCCCGAGCTCGAGAACACCGTCGACGGTCTTGAGGTCGCCGAGGTCGTAGTCCTCGAAGACGACCCCCCGCGACCGGAGCTCGGCCATGACCGCGGCCAGGTCGTCCACCGTCCAGCCGGCGACGGTGTTGCGGGCGGTTCCAGCGGCCGGCGTTTCGTAGAGGAAGAGCCAGGTGTCGCCGGCGAAGCGATACCAGAGCCCGCCCATCTCCTCGGCCTCGGGTGTCAGGCCGAGCTCTCTCCGCGTACCAGGCTCGGGCGCGGCCGAGATCCTTCGCCGCGACCCGGACGCTGATCGGGTAGCGCGTCAGCATGGCCCACCTCCCAGGAGCGGCGAGGACGTCCCCTCGCTCCTCGAGGAGCACCGACCGCGCCAGGTCGCCACGATCCCACAGGATCCCATCACCGTCAAGGCCGTGGGCTCGACCACAGTCGACCGCGGCCGCCATCGGCGATCATGGCCGAAACCGACCCATTGTCGGCCCCGTCGACCGATCCGCTCGACCGGAGCGACACCCTCCTCGACGCCGGGGCCGAGCACCCGAGGGAGTGCCCCATGGACGATTTCGTCATCATCGGTGCCGGCGCCGCCGGCGAGGCAGCCGCCCACGAGGCCCGCCGCCACGGCGCCTCGGTGACCGTCGTCGAGCGCGAGCTCCTCGGCGGGAGCTGCCCCTTCTGGGCCTGCATGCCGTCGAAGACCCTCCTCCATGCGGCGGGCATCCACGCCGTCGGCGGTGACTACCCCTGGCCGAAGGCGTCGGCCCGACGGGACTACATGATCAACCGCGAAGGACGGGACTGGCCCGACGACGGCGGCCACCTTCGCGCCCTGGAGGCCGCCGGCGCCACGGTCGTCCGCGGCGAGGCGAGGCTCGCCGGTCCCGGCCGGGTCGCCGTCCGGACGGCCGACGGCGGGGAGATCCTCCTCGAGGCGAGGAACGTCGTCATCGCCGTCGGCAGCCACTCGACGGTACCCGACCTCCCGGGCCTCGACGAGATCCGGCCCTGGACGAACCGCGAGGCGACCTCGACCCGGACGCTCCCCCGGAGCCTCGTCATCCTCGGCGGTGGCCCGACGGGCGTCGAGCTCGGTCAGGTCTTCGCCCGCTACGGCGTCCCGGTGGCCATCGTCCACTCGAACGAGCGCCTGAACCACCGCGACCACCCCCGGAACTCGGCCGCCATCGCCCGCGCCCTCGCCGCCGACGGGGTGGATCTCCACCTCGGGACGCGGGCCGTTCGGATCGAACCCGCTGCCGCTCCCGACCGACCCCACCGGATCATCCTCGCCGACGGATCGGCGGTCGAGGGCCACGAGGTCCTCCTGGCCATCGGTCGCACCGCCCCGCTCGCCGGGCTCGGTCTCGAGACCATCGGCGTGAAGCTCGTCGACGGCCGCCTGCAGCCGGACGAGTACCTTCGGATCGCCGAGGGCGTCTACGTCGCCGGCGATCCCGCCGGTCCCGAGCTCCACACCCACCTCGCCCACTACCAGGGCGAGATCGTCGTCCGGATCGCCCTCGGCGAGGACGTCCGGCCGGACTTCCGGGCCATCCCCCGGGCGACGTACACCGATCCCGAGACGGCCGGCGTCGGCTTGACCGTCGACGAGGCGCGGGTCGCCGGACTCGACGCCGACGAATGGACGGCCGACTTCGCCACCTCGGCCAAGGGCTACATCGCCGAGGCGGAGGGGCACGCGACGATCGTCGTCGACCGGGGCTCAGGTCGGCTCGTGGGTGCCTTCCTCGCCGGTCCGGCCGCCTCGGAGGCGATCCACGAGGCGGTCCTCGCCGTCAAGACGGGGACGCCGATCGCCGTCCTCGCCGACACGATCCACGCCTTCCCGACCTTCGCCCGCGTCATGGGCAGCCTCTTCGTCGAGGCCTGGCGCGAGCTGAGGGGTCTCGGCGGCGCCAGCGAAAGCGCAGGCGCGGAGCGGTGACGCGAGGGAGCGAGCGGTGGCGCGGGCGTCGCGTCTCAGCGTGCGAGGGCCCTGAGCGGCCCGCGCACCCCGCCGCCCGCCGCTACGGCACGATCTCGACCGTCGCCTTCATCCCGGCCGCGTAGTGGCCAGCGACGTGGCAACCGGCGAGGATCGTTCCCGCCGCCGGGAAGGTGACCGTCAGCTCCTTCGTGACGCCAGGGGCGACACCGATCCCCATCGGCTCGTCGTGGGTCATGCCGCCCATGCTCTGCATCTCTCGCTCGTGCTCCGCCTGGGCCGCCTCGTCACCGAGGAAGAACTCGTGGTCGACCCGACCGACGTTCGTCACCACGAAGGTCACCGGGACACCGGCCGGTACCCGGATCGTCGCCGGTTCGATGGTCAGGGCGTCCGTGAGACGAACCTCGATGCGGGTGGCGGCGGAGGGCGATGGGCTCGCCGCCGGAGCCGACGCTCCCGGCGCGGACGCCGGCGGGGCCGTCGGGCTCCCGCCCGCCGAGCAGGCGGCGAGCCAGAGGCTCAGGGCGAGGCCGAGCAGAGCGACGGGTCGGTGCATGCGATCCTCCTGGGTGTCAGCTTCGGTGGGGGACGAGGTCCTGGGGTAGCAGGTGGAGTCTAGGCGGGTCGCGGTGCGAGTTCCCGGTCGACCGGACCCGGTGCCGGCCCGACCATCGGTGGCCGGAAGCGCCGAAGTCGGAGGGCGTTCGAGACGACGGTGACGCTCGAGGCCGCCATCGCCGCCGCGGCGATGATCGGATCGAGCAGGATCCCGGCGACGGGATAGAGCGCGCCGGCCGCGACGGGGATGAGGGCGACGTTGTAGGCGAAGGCCCAGAAGAGGTTCTGGCGGATGTTCCGCATCGTCGCCCGCGAGAGGGCGATGGCCGTCACGAGCCCCGGAGGTCGCCGCTCATGAGCGTCACCGAGCCGACTCGATGGCGACGTCGGTCCCGGTGCCCGATGGCGATCCCGACGTCGGCCGCGGCGAGGGCGGGGCGTCGTTGATCCCGTCGCCGACCATCGCCACGAGCGGTCCCGCCGCCTGGAGGCGTCGGACCTGGGCCGCCTTCTCGTCGGGCCGGACGTCGGCGAGGACCCGGTCGATCCCGACGGCGGCCCCGATGGCCCGGGCCGTCACCTCGTTGTCGCCGGTGAGCATGACCGTCGTCAGGCCCATCCGCCGAAGGGCGCCACGGCCTCCCGGGAGCCGCGCTTCAGGGTATCGGCGATGGCGAGGACGGCGACCGCCCGTCCGTCGACGGCCGCGACGACGGGGGTCTTCGCCCGCCGAGCGAGCTCGGTGCATGGTCCCCTCGAGGGAGCCGACGTCGATCCCGGCCGCGGCGAGGAAGTCGGCTCGACCGACGAGGACCGCCGGCCCTCGACGCTCGCCTCGATCCCCTGGCCGCTCGTCGCCCGGAAATCGGCGGGTTCGGCGAGCTCGAGGCCCCGCTCCTCGCGGGCGAAGCGGACGATCGCCTCGCCGAGGGGGTGCTCGGAGCCGCGCTCGGCCGAGGCGACGAGGCGCAGGACGCTCGGCTCCGAGAGGGCCCCGTCGCCTCCCGTCCGACGCCCGTGGCCCCGTCGCCGACGAGGACGACGTCGGTCACCCGCGGCCGTCCCTCGGTGAGGGTGCCGGTCTTGTCGAGACGACGACCCGGACGCTCCCGAGCCGCTCGAGGGCCTCGGCGTTCCGGAACAGGATGCCCGTGCTCGGCCCCCTTGCCGGTCCCGACCATGATCGAGGTCGGCGTGGCGAGGCCGAGGGCGCAGGGGCAGGCGATGATGAGGACGGCGACGCGTATTGAGGAGGGCGAGGTTCAGCGCCGGCGGCGGCCCGAAGATGAGCCAGACGACGAAGGTCAGGCCGGCGACGGCCAGGACCGCCGGGACGAAGTAGCCGGTCACCGACGTCGGCGAGGCGCTGGATCGGCGCCTTCGAGCCTGGGCCTCCTGGACGAGCCGGACGATCTGGGCGAGCACGGTCTCCCGCCGACTCGGCGTCGCCTCGAAGCGGAAGCTGCCCGAGCGTGTTCAGCGTCCCGCCGATGACCTCGTCGCCGGGGCGCTTCGTGACCGGGATCGGCTCGCCGGTGACCATGCTCTCGTCGACCGCCGACGGCCCGTCGCGGACGACGCCGTCGACCGGGATCTTCTCGCCGGGGCGCACGATGACGAGATCGCCTCGCACGACCGCCTCGATCGGGACGTCGAGCTCCTGGCCGTCGCGGACGACCCGGGCCGTCCGGGGCTGGAGGCCGATGAGCTTCCGGATGGCGTCCGAGGTGTGGCTCCGGGCCCGGGCTTCGAGGAACCGGCCGAGGAGGATGAGGGTGATGATGACGGCCGCCGTGTCGAAGTAGAGCGGGATCTGGCCGTTCGTCGCCAGGCCGGCGGCCCGGAAGAAGTCGGGGACGAGGATCGCCGCCAGGCTGTAGCCGTAGGCGGCCGAGGTGCCGATGGCGATGAGGGTGTTCATGTCCGTCGCCCGGTGGCGAAGGACCTTCCAGGCGCCGCGGTAGAAGGGCCAGCCCGCCCAGAACTGGATCGGGGTCGCCAGAGCGAGCTGGAGCCAGGGTTCGGTGAGGAGATCGGGGAGGACGGGGGCGACGGTCATCTTCGCCAGCCCGCCGAGGATGGGCAGGGTGAGGACGGCCGCCACGACCAGGCGGCGGCGCAGGTCGGCCAGGTGGCGCTGCTGGAAGCTCGTCTCGGGCGCGGCGGTCTCGCGGAGGGCGGCGTGGGGCTCGGCCACGGCGACCGCGGCCGTGGTCGCAGCGTGCCCGCCGGCCGGCACGGCTGCCGCTCCAGGAGCTTCGGCGACGTCGACGACGAGGCGGGCCTCGTAGCCGGCCGCCTCGACGGCGGCGACGAGCGCGTCGACGGTGACGCCCGGGCTCGGCGACGACGGTCGCCCGCTCCGTCGCCAGGTTGACGTTCGCCTCGCGGACGCCCTCGACCTTCCGGAGGTAGCGCTCGATCCGGTTCACGCACGAGGCGCAGGTCATCCCCTCGATGTCGAGGGCGAAGGTCCGCGCCGCCGGGCGAGGGCACCGGCCTTCGGGGCGAAGGCGATCTCGATTGTCCCGGCACCGGCGGCGCCCGGCCGTCGCCGCCGATCGGCTCGGCCCGGTCGATCCGGGCCTCGTAGCCGGCCGCCTCGACGGCCGAGCGGAGGTCGTCGAGGTCGACCCGCGTCGGGGTCGAAGCGGACGGTCGCCGTTTCGGTCGCCAGGTTGACCGTCGCCTCTTCGACGCCCTCGACCTTCCGGAGGTAGCGCTCGATCCGGTTCACACACGAGGCACACGTCATCCCCTCGACGGGGAAGCGGACGGCGGTCGGTGTTCGGATGTCGGCGCTGGTCATGAGGTGCTCCCGATCTTGGATGGATACCCTGGGGGAGTATACACCCGATCTCGCCGGCTGGGAAGGCTTGACCGGGCGGCCGATTCTGGTGGATACTCCCGCCGGGTATGAAGGATGGGGTTGCGCGAGCCGGACCAGCCCCACACCGGCGGCGCAGGGATCCCGGCCGTCCACGCGCAGTCCTCCGGAGGCTAGGCCTCCGCCGCGGCGCCCCGTGGCCGGCGACGGTACCGGCATCTGCTTGAGACTCGCATCGCCCGAGGAGGAACCAGCATGAGCGCTTCTCATCCCCAGCGGGTCGTCGACCCGGTCTGCGGCATGGCCGTCGACGTCGCCAAGGCCGAAGCGGCGGGCCTCACCGTCGAGTACCGGGGTCGGACGTACGCCTTCTGCCGGGCCGGGTGCCGGCGGGCCTTCGAGGAGGATCCCGACGCCTACGCAGCTCGGGCCGAGGTGGCGGTGCCCATGGCAGGGCCTGGCGGTGCCGAGCCTAGCCCGCCGGCCATCGACGAGGGGATGCGGCGCTGGTACGAGGCCTGTCCGTGCTGCCTGTCCGACGCCTACCCGGAGATCAAGGCCGCCCTCGACGCCGAGCGGGCGGCGGCGGCGCAGCCGGCGGCGGGGCCGGGCATCTGCGAGGTCGCCGAGGCGGCCGAGGGGGTCGCGCCGTAGGCGGTGCTGGTCCGGGCTCGTTCAGCCCGTCCGCAGCGGGACAAACGAATGGAGCCGACACTCGGATTCGAACCGAGGACCTGCTGTTTACGAAACAGCTGCTCTACCGCTGAGCTATGTCGGCTCGCCGGCCGATAGGATAGCCGATCCCCTCCGGCCCGGCCACCGATCCAGACCCACCCGCCGGATCGGGAGCCGCGGGATCGGACCCGCTGGGCACCGATCGGAAGCCGCCCGGCCCTGAACCCTTCGGGCAGCCGACATCGTGGGGTGCCCCGATGACCGGGTGATGACTCCTCGATGACGAAACGGTGACGCGCCGACCCAGGACGATTTCCTGTCCGCGGGCCTGACACCTTTCTGGCGTTTCGTGCCTCGGAATCGGGTAGGGTGCCCGAACCGGTCGGCCCCTCGGCCGGCGGACATGACAGAAAGGAGGTGTGCATGGTCGCGACGACCCTCAAGCGCTTCGCCGCCGTGCTCCTCGTCCTCTTCCTCCTCCCCGCCTCGGCGAGCGCCCACACGAACGAGCAGATCGCCGAGACGAACGGCTTCACGGCCACCCTCCCGCTCTTCGGGACCAGCCTCACCGTCGCCGTTAGCCTCGACGACGTCGGCAACCTCTCCTCGGTGAGCGTCACCCCGACCGGTACGTACACGGCGACCCGGAGCGGGCCCCACGACGTCCGTCTCACCTCCGCCGACGGTCAGAGCGCCGTCGTCCTGCGGGCGAAGGGTGACAAGCTCGGCGTCCGGGCGAAGGTGCCGACCCTGGCGGACCTCCTCGGGAGCGGGACCTGGACCGGCGACGTCTTCGGGACCGGGGAGACGACGAGCGTCCCCTACACCATCGGCGACGACGGTTCCGGAAATCCCACGATCACCATCGGCAGCGTGGTCGTCCCGAGCGGGGTCGAGACGGAGGTCAAACCCACGCAGACGAAGACGTCCGACGAGGGCGTGAAGATCTCGGCGCGCGTCGTCTTCCGCTTCGACGGCGTCACGAAGTGGCTGACCATCACCGTCGCGGTCAAGACCGGTGACGAGCCCTCGGCCCAGCTAAAGATCGAGCTGAAGGCGAAGGATCGCCAGCGGCTCGAGTCGAACCTCGCCGACCTCGTCGGCAGCCGAACCTGGTCGGGCCATCTCTGCGACGGGACACCCGTCTCCGTCGCCTACGAGGTCACGAGCGACGGCCGCGTCGTCTTCACGAGTGCGACCGGCGCGCCGGCCACGACGAAGACGACCGGCCACGGCTTCGTCGTCCGCTTCACGGACACGAAGGTGAAGGTCGCGGTCAAGCTCCAGGAGCGGGACGGCGTCTGGCGCCTCTCGGTTAAGGGCTCGACCGGCAAGTGCGGCAAGCACGAGGGGCCGACCCCGACGGTGAACTCCTGATCGTTCGAATCTCGACCCGCCGGGCTCGCTCGCGGGCCTGCTCGTTCGCCCTCGCCGTCGGCGTGACGGCGGTCGCGCTCGCCGGATGCGGCGGTGGGGGCGGCGGCGGCCCGTCGGTGTCGAGCACGGCACTCCCATCCCCGCCGACGGCCGGCGCGGGCAGCTTCGGGTCCAGCCCGAGGCCGTCCCCGCCGGCCTCGGCGTCCCTCGCGCCCGAGGCGATCCTCGGGTCGGTCCTCGACCGGCTCGCGACGACCGGCTACGCGGTCGAGGCGACGGTCGTCGTCGGCGACGTCGTGGCGACCCGGGCGACGGGACGGGGGGTCGGCACGGCGGTCGAGCTGACCATCGAGGCGGGCGACACAGCGGTCACGTACCGCCAGATCGGGGCCCGGACCTGGGTCCGCGACGCGGGCGGGTGGCGGGAGCTCGAGCAGCCGGCCGGCTCGATCGATCCCCTCGCCCAGCTTCGCCGACCCGTCGCCGTCGAGGTCGGCGCCGTCGGCGGCGAGACGGTCCTCGCCGCCCGGTATCCGGGAACGGAGCTCGGCCTCGACGTCGAGGTCGTTCCGGTCGAGATCCGGATCGCCGCCGACGGGACCGTCCTCGTCCGGTACGCGACGACCGTCGGAGGACGAGCCGCGAGCTCGGAGACGCGGTTCACTCCGGCCCCGAACCAGGCGCCGATCGTTCCGCCGGGCTAACGGTCGCGCAGCTGTCATGTCATTTGACAGGACAGCCTCGCCCCGGTAGCGTGAGGAGCGTGGCTCCGCCCGATCTCGCCGCCCGACCAACCTTCGGTCCACGAGCACCGAGCGTCGCGGTTCCTCCCACCCAGGCCTCGGGCGAAGCCCTCGGCGCTCGGCGAGCCGCCATTCTCGAGCGGCTCGGGGCGACCGACCGTCCGATCCCCGGCGATCTCCTCGCCCGCGAGCTCGGGGTCAGCCGCCAGGCGATCGTCCACGACGTCGCCGTGCTGCGGGCGGCCGGACAGCCGATCGTCGCGACGGTCCGAGGCTACCTCCTCCTTCGACCCTCGGCGACGGACGTCGTCCGGGCCGTCGTCGCGGTCCGCCACGGGCCGGCGGAGGCCGAGGCCGAGCTGACCGCCCTCGTCGACCTCGGGGTCCGGGTCGTCGACGTCGTCGTCGAGCATCCCGTCTACGGCGAGCTGCGGGCCGAGCTCCACATCGAATCGCGGGCCGACGTCGCGGCCTGGGCCGAGGCGACCCGGCGGTCCGGGGCCCACCTCCTCTCCGAGCTCACCGACGGCGTCCACCTCCACACCATCGAGGCCGCGTCGGAGGACCGCCTCGACGCGGCCCGGGCCGCCCTCCGGGGCCGGGGTCTCCTCGCCGAGGGTTCGTGATGCCGGAACCCCGATTGGCTGAGCCACGTCCCGATCTCGTCGTCGTTGGGGCCGGCGTTGCCGGGCTCACGGCCGCCCTCGCCGCGGCCGAGGCCGGGGCCCGGGTCCTCGTCGTTGCCGCCGAGCGGCCGACGGCCTCGGCGAGCGCCCTCGCCCAGGGCGGGGTCGCCGCGGCGACCGGTCCAGACGACGCCCCGGAGCTCCACGCGGCCGACACCGAGGCGGCCGGGCGGGGCCTCTGCCGGCCGAGCGCCGTCGCGGTCCTCGTCGAGGAGGTGCCGGCTCGGCTTGCCGAGCTCCGGGCTCGGGGCGTCCCCTTC
This sequence comes from Chloroflexota bacterium, assembly GCA_026004015.1. Taxonomy (GTDB): domain Bacteria; phylum Chloroflexota; class Limnocylindria; order Limnocylindrales; family CSP1-4; genus BPIH01. Next base: position 49,967 of record BPIH01000008.1, read on the forward strand.
GACCCGGAGCCCGGCCTCGAGGGCGGTCACCGGCGGCGGCGGATCCACCACGTCCGCGGCGCCGACACCGGGGCCGCCATCGTCGCCGTCCTGGCGGCGGCCGTCGAGCGGCACCCGGCGATCGAGGTCGCCGTCGGCGAGCGAGTCGTCGACCTCCGGCCGGGGGAGGGTGTCGTGACCGAGCATCGCGAGGTCGAGGCACCGGCCGTCGTCCTCGCCACCGGCGGCTATGCTGCCCTCTGGGCCCGCTCGACCCACCCCGCGGGCTCGGTCGGGGACGGGCTCCTTCTCGCCCAGCGGGCCGGTGCCGCCCTCGCCGACCTCGAGTTCGTCCAGTTCCACCCGACGGTCCTCGTCGAATCCTCGATCCTGCTCTCCGAGGCGCTCCGGGGGGCCGGGGCCCGGCTCGTCGACCCGAGCGGCGAGCGCTTCGTCGACGAGCTCGCCCCACGCGACGTCGTGGCCCGGGCGGTGGCGGCCCGGGGGACGGTGCTTCTCGATCTCCGGCCGGTGCCGCGGGAGCGGTTCCCGGGCCTCATGGCGCGCCTCGAAGCCGCCGGGCACGACCCGGCCCACGAGCCGATCCCGATCGCCCCGGCGGCCCACTTCTCGATCGGCGGGATCGTCACCGACCTCGAGGGCCGGACGGGCGTGCCCGGTCTTTATGCGGCCGGGGAGTGCGCCGCAACGGGGCTCCACGGGGCGAACCGGCTCGCCTCGAACTCCCTCGCCGAGTGCCTCGTCTTCGGGCGGCGGGCGGCCCTCGCGGCCCTCGAGGACGCCGGACGGCCGTCGCCATCGACCGCCGTCCCTCGGTTGGCCGGCGAGGCGCTCCCGCCACTGCCGCCGCCCCCCGACGCCGACCTGCGGGCCGCCGTCTGGGCAGGGGCCGGGATCGTTCGCGACGCCGACGGCCTTCGCGCGCTCCTCGACGCGGATCACCCGCTCGTCCGGCTCGTCGCGGCCGCGGCGCTCGCCCGTCGCGAATCGCGGGGTTGCCACGTCCGGGCCGACGCCCCGGAGCCGGACCCGGCCTTCGACCGGCGGCATGTCGTCGTCGCCCCGGACGGCGCGCTTCGGGTGGAGGAGTGGCGGTGAGCGCGGCGGCCGTGGCGCTCCGCTCCGGACGACCTCGAGGCGCTCGACGCCGGCGATCGCGGCCTGGCTCGCCGAGGATGTCGGGTCCGGGGACGTCACGAGCGAGGCGGTCGTCCCGGCCGAGGCGCGCTGTCGGGCCGAGATCCGGCTCGAAGAACGGGGCGTCGTCTGCGGTCTCGCCGTCGCCCGGCGGGTCTTCACCGCCCTCGATCCGGCCCTGGAGTGGACCGAGCTCGTCGGCGACGGCACGCTCGCCGAGCCCGGTTCGATCGCCGTCCTCGCCGGGCGGGCCCGGGCGATCCTCGCCGGCGAGCGGCTCGCCCTCAACCTCCTCGGGCGCCTCTCGGGGATCGCGACCCGGACCCGGGCCTTCGTCGACGCCGTGGCGGGCGCCGGGACGCTCATCCTCGACACCCGCAAGACGACCCCGGGGCTGCGGGCCCTCGAGAAGTGGGCGGTCCGCTGCGGCGGGGGAACGAACCACCGCTTCGGGCTCTTCGACGCGATCCTCATCAAGGACACGCATCGCCGCCTCGCCGGCGGGGTCGGAGCGGCCGTCCGAGCCGCCCTCGCCACGGGCCTGCCGGTCGAGGTCGAATGCGAGACCCTCGCCGAGGTCGGTGAGGCGCTCGCCGCCGGGGCGCCGCGGATCCTCCTCGACAACATGCCGCTCGCGGAGTCCGCCAAGCGGTCGAGCTCGTCGGCGGCCGGGCCTGGCTGGAGGCCTCGGGCGGGGTGACCCTCGAGTCGGTCCGGGCGATCGCCGAGACCGGGGTCGACGCGATCTCGGTCGGGTCGTTGACGCACGGCGCCCGCTCGCTCGGGGTCTCGCTCGAGGTCGTCGATGTCGGATCGGGGGGCGGCCGATGACGAACCAGGCCGGGCGCCCGGGGGCGACGCCGGGTGCTGCCGGGTCGGCGGTCGACGCGCCGCACGCCGAGGACGTCACCGAGGACGTCACCGAGCTCGCCGCCGAGGTTCGGGACCTCGCCCGGGAGCGCAACGCCGTCATCCTCGCCCACCACTACCAGCGCCCCGAGGTGCAGGACGTCGCCGACTACGTCGGTGATTCCCTCGGGCTCGCGCGCCGGGCGGCGGCCTCCGGGGCGCCGGTCATCGTCTTCTGCGGGGTCCACTTCATGGCCGAGACAGCGGCGATCCTTTGTCCTGAGGCGACGGTCATCCTGCCCGACCTGGAGGCCGGCTGCTCCCTCGCCGCCTCGGTCGACGGGGCGGCGGTCCGGGCCTGGAAGGCCGAGCATCCGGACGCGGTCGTCGTGAGCTACGTGAACACGAGCGCCGAGGTGAAGGCCGAGTCGGACTACTGCTGCACCTCGAGCAACGCCCGGGCCGTCATCGAGGCGATCCCGCCGGACCGGGAGATCCTCTTCCTCCCCGATCTGTTCCTGGGTCTCTGGCTCGAGCGGGTGACCGGCCGGCGCCTCCATCTGTGGCCGGGGGAGTGCCACGTTCACGCCGGGATCCGGCCCGAGGATGTCGACCGGGTGACGCGAAGCGAGCCGGACGCTGCCCTCCTCGTCCATCCCGAGTGCGGCTGCACGAGCCAGGCGCTCGCCTTCGCCAACGAGCGGACCCACGTCCTCTCGACGCAGGGGATGATCGAGTTCGCCCGCCGCACCGGCGCTCGACGGCTTCACGTCGCGACGGAGGTGGGGATCCTCTACGGGCTCCGGCGGGCGGCCCCCGGGACGGAGTTCGTCCCGATCCGGGACGATGCGGTCTGCGGCTACATGAAGCGGATCACGCTACCGAAGGTCCGCGACGCCCTCCGAGCCGGCGGCCCGGTCGTGCGGGTCGCGCCCGATGTCGCCGCCCGGGCCCGGCGGGCGATCGAGAGGATGGTCGCCATCGGCGGTTGAGAGGGCGCCGGGGCGGCGCGGCTGCGCTCCTCGCCCGTGACGCCCCAGCCGGACACTTGCCGTCCCGGGCGGTTCCCGGTCCACGCCGTGACGCCTCAACTGGACACTTGCCGTCCCGGGCGGTTGCGCCTGCCGCCCATGACGCCCCAGCTTGACAACAGGTCGTCCGGCCGGCGCGACACCGCCAAGTGTCCAGCCACGCCGTCACGAACGGTGGCTGACAGCGCCGTCCTCGCCAAGTGTCCAGCCACGCCGTCACGGGCCGCGCGGAGGGGCAGAAGGTACGAGGCTCAAGAGCCCCGCGAGGTCTAGCCAGGCGGCCGGTCGCGTGGCAGACTAGCGCTCCCGATCCGAAGGAACGGCAAGCGAGGCCGAACCACGACATGGTCGCTCCGACGTCCAACGAACGCCCCACCGCCTCGCCCCCGTCGGCCGAGCCTGCCACCCGCGGCGATGCCGCCGTGGAGGCGCCCCGTCGGGCGCCCGACGCTGCCCCGCCGGCCCCCCAGCCGGCCACCCCCTTCCGAGCCGCCTCCCGACCCGGGCGCCGACCCCTCGCCGCGCCCCGACGCGTCGTCGACCGCGGTCGGTCGCCGTTCCCGCCGATCGGCGACTACGGCTTCCTCTCCGACTGCGAGGTCTCCGCCCTCGTCGCGCCGAGCGGGAACGTCGAGTGGCTCTGCCTCCCCCGGTTCGACTCCCCGAGCGTCTTCGGGGCGATCCTCGACCGCGGCGCGGGCGGCTTCCGCCTCGGCCCGGCCGATGCTCGGGTCCCGGCTGCCCGCCGTTACATCCCCGGGACCATGGTCCTCGAGACCAGCTGGGGGACCCCGACCGGCTGGATCATCGTCCGGGACCTCCTCCTCATCGGCCCCTGGCGGGACGACGGGCGGCACCCGTACCACCGCCGCGCCCCGACCGACTACGACGCCGAACACATCCTCCTCCGGATGGTCCGCTGCGTGACCGGCCAGGTCCAGCTCGTCTTCGACTGCGAGCCGGTCTTCGACTACGGTCGCCGACCCGGCCGCTGGGAGTTCAGCGGACCCGGGTATCGGGAGGGCGTCTGCACGGCCGAGGGGAGCGACCTCCGGCTGACCCTGACGAGCGACATCAACTTCGGCTTCGAGGGGCCGAAGGCGATCGGTCGAACGCTCATGAAGGAGGGTGACGTCCGCTTCGTCGCCCTCGGCTGGGGCGACGTGGAACCGCCCCGAACCGCCGAGGAGGCGCACCGACGCCTCGTCTGGACGGCCCACCACTGGCAGCACTGGCTCGCCCGGGGCCACTTCCCCGACCACCCCTGGCGGACGTATCTCGAGCGCTCGGCCCTGACCCTCAAGGGCCTGACGTACGCCCCGACCGGGGCGATCGTTGCCGCGCCCACGACCTCCCTCCCCGAGACCCCCGGCGGCGAGCGGAACTGGGACTATCGGTACAGCTGGATCCGCGATTCCACCCTCGCCCTCTGGGGCCTCTATCGACTCGGCTTCGACTGGGAGGCGAACGACTACTTCTCCTTCGTCGCCGACGTCGCCGGCGGCGACGCCGACCTCCAGGTCATGTACGGCGTCGGCGGGGAGCGGGAGCTCGAGGAGGCGACCCTCGACCACCTCCATGGCTACGAGGGCGCTCGACCGGTCCGGATCGGCAACGCAGCCTACCGCCAGCGCCAGCACGACATCTGGGGCGCGATCCTCGAGTCGTTCTACCTTCACACGACGTCCCGCGACAGCCTCGACGAACGGATCTGGCCGATCCTCGTCCGGCAGGTCGAAGCCGCCGCCCGCCACTGGCGCGAACCCGACCGCGGGATCTGGGAGGTCCGGGGCGAGCCCCGGCACTTCACCTCGTCGAAGATCATGTGCTGGGTCGCCCTCGACCGCGGGGCCCGCCTCGCCCGGCTCCGCGACGAACACGACCTCGCCGCCCGCTGGCAGGCGATCGCCGACGAGATCCACGCCGACGTCTGTGCGAACGCCGTCGACGAGCGCGGCGTCTTCACCCAGCACTACGACACGACCGCCCTCGACGCCTCGGTCCTCCTTGCCGTCCTGTTTGATTTCCTGCCGCCGGAGGATCCACGGATCCGGGCGACGGTCTTCGCCATCTGCGAGGAGCTGACCGAGAACGACCTCGTCCTCCGATATCGACCCGAAACCACCGACGACGGGCTGACCGGGCGGGAGGGGACCTTCACGATCTGCTCGTTCTGGCTCGTCTCCGCCCTCGTCGCCATCGGGGAGCTCGAGCGGGCGCGCCGCCTCTGCGAGAAGCTCCTCGCCCACGCCAGCCCCCTCGACCTCTACGGCGAGGAGCTCGACCCCCACTCCGGGCGCCATCTCGGGAACTTCCCGCAGGCCTTCACCCACCTCGCCCTCATCCGGGCGGTCATGGACGTCATCGAGGCGGAGGAGGCGGCGGCCGAGGACGACGGCCCGAGGACGTCGCCCGGAGGCTCGGGTGCTCCCGGCGCGGGCGGCCGGCCCGAACACGACCCGAACGGGACGGCCGACGCCGGCGGGTGAGCGGAGCCGACGAGGGAGGTGGCCGCGGCCATGGCGCCCGCGTCGATCCAGGTCGCCCTCGAGATCGCCGCCCGGCGGAGCTTCGCCACGGCCGTCGAGTGGCCCGGTTGGTCCCGGAGCGGGAAGACGCCCGAGGCGGCCCTCGAGGCGCTCCTTGCCGCGGCGCCGCGGTACGCCGCCGCCCTCGCCGGCACGGGTTTGAACCCGCCGCTGCCCGACGGGGTGGCGGCGTTCTCGATCGTCGAGCGGTCGGCGGGGAACGCCGGGACGGAGTTCGGGGTCCCGTCCGTACCGCTCGCCGGCGACCGTCGACCGTTCGATCCGAGCGAGCTCGAGCGGCAGCTCGCCATCCTCAGCGCCGCCTGGGCGGCCTTCGACCGGGCAGCGGCCCTCGCCGAGGGACGGTCGCTCCGGACCGGGCCGCGGGGCGGCGGCCGGAGCCGGGCAACGATGATTGAGCACGTCCTCGAAGCCGATGCGGCGTACCTGACGAATCTCGGCGCCCGGCCCCCGCACCGAGCCCCCTCGGACGACCCGGCGGTCGCCGCCCGTCGCCTCCGGGCGGCCGCCCTCGACGCCCTGCGCGCGATCGCCGACGGCCGCGAGCCGCCGAACCCCAGCCGGGTCCGACGCCGCTGGGCACCGCGGACGTACATCCGTCGAGCGGCCTGGCACGCCCTCGACCACGCCTGGGAGCTCGAGGACCGGATCCTCGAGCCCTGACCCCCGACCGGCGAGATCGCCCCTACGACACCTCCGGCCGGGCCGCCCGCTCGGCGATGACCTCCGCGAGGACGCGGGCCTGGTTGTGCTCCTCGTCCCGGGCCGAGTAGACGAGGGTGAGCGTACCGGTCCGGGCGATCGTCGCGAGCTCCTCCAGGTCCGCTTCCCGCTCCGGGGCGGCGAGCTCGAGCCGGTACCGCCGCCGGAACTCCTCCCAGCGGGCCGGATCGTGACCGAACCAGCGCCGCAGATCGTCGCTCGGGGCCAGATCGCGGGCCCAGCGCTCGACGGCGAGGGTCTCCTTCGAGAGGCCCCGCGGCCAGACCCGATCAACGAGGACCCGCCGGCCGTCGGCGGGGTCGGGCGGATCGTAGGCCCGCTTGATCCGGATCATCGGACGGACGGCGTCGCGGCCGCGCGCTCCCGCCGCCCATCGGCGTAGGCGACGAAGGCGTCGAGGGCGGCCGGGACGGCGAGGGCGTCGCGGGAGGCGACGGTCTCCGGATCCGCGCCCTGGAGGATCCGCTTGACCGGCACCTCGAGCTTTTTTCCCGAGAGCGTCCGCGGGATTGCCGGCACGGCGACGATCTCGTCGGGGACGTGGCGCGGCGAGAGGTTCCGCCGGAGCTCGCCGGCGATCCGCCGCCGGAGCCGGTCGTCGAGCTGGAGACCGGGTCGCAACGCGACGAAGAGGAGGAGCTCGCCTGGGCCGCCGGCCTCGTCCTCGAGGTGGACGACGAGGCTGTCGGCGATCTCGGGCAGCCCCTCGACGACGGCGTAGAACTCGGCCGTCCCGAGCCGGACCCCGGCCCGCTTCAGCGTCGCGTCGCTGCGGCCGGTGATGATGCAGGAGCCCCGCTCGGTGATCGTGATCCAGTCGCCGTGCCGCCAGACCCCGGGATAGGTCGAGAAGTACGCGGCTCGATAGCGGCTCCCGTCCGGGTCGTTCCAGAAGCCGACCGGCATCGACGGCAAGGGTTCGGTGAGGACGAGCTCGCCCTGGCGGCCGACGATCGACCGCCCGGCCTCGTCGAAGGCCTCCACCTTTGCCCCGAGCATCCGACAGCTGATCTCGCCCGGCCAGACGGGCACGATCGGGGCCGGCCCGACGAACCCGGTGCAGACGTCGGTCCCGCCCGACAAGGACCCGAGCTGGATGCTCCGTCCCACGGCCTCGGCGACCCACTCGAAGCCGGCCGCCGGGAGCGGTGCCCCGGTCGAGCCGACGCCCCGGAGCGCCGCGAGGTCGAGCTCGGCGCCCGGCCGCAGGCCCGCCTTCCGGCAGGCCATGAGGTACGGGGCGCTCGTCCCGAAGTACGTCAGCCGCTCCTCGGCCGCCATCCGCCAGAGGGCGAGGAGGTCGGGCCAGGCCGGGTCGCCGTCGAAGCAGACGATCGTCGAACCGACGGCGAGGCCCGAGACGAGGTAGTTCCACATCATCCAGCCCGTCGTCGTGAACCAGAAGAAGCGATCGGCGGGGCCGAGGTCGGTGTGGAGGCCGAGGGCCTTGAGGTGCTCGAGGAGGATCCCGCCGTGGCCGTGGACGATCGCCTTCGGCAGCCCGGTCGTCCCCGAGGAGTAGAGGATGTACAGCGGGTGGTCGAAGGGAACCGGCTCGAAGCCCGGCTCGGGAGGCGTCGCGACGAGGTCGGCCCAACCCATCGCCCCTGCCGGGAGCGGTCGGTCCGGGTCGAGGTAGGGGAGGACCACGGTCGCCCGGAGGGAGGGGAGGGCGGCCCGGATCGCTTCGACCTCGGCCGCCCGGTCGATCGCCTTCGCCCCGTAGCGGTAGCCGTCGACGGCGAGGAGGACCGTCGGCTCGATCTGGGCGAAGCGATCGACGACGGCGGCGACCCCGAACTCGGGCGCGCACGACGACCAGACGGCCCCGAGGCTCCCGGTGGCGAGGGCGGCGACGACGGTCTCGGCGACGTTCGGCAGGTAGGCGGCGACCCGGTCACCGCGCCCGACCCCGAGGCGGCGGAGGCCGGCCCGGGTTCGGGAGACGACCTGCCGGAGCTCGGCCGCGGTAAGGCGGACGGTCGGCCGGCTCTGGCTGATCGAGACGAGGACGACGTCGTCGGGGGCACGACCGGGCAGGCGGAGGGCGTGCTCGGCGTAGTTCAGGGTCGCCCCGGGGAACCAGCGGGCACCCGGCATCCGTCGCTCGGCGAGGGGGCGCTCGTACGGGATCGCCGATCGAACGTCGAAGAAGGCCCAGACCGACGACCAGAAGCCCTCGAGATCGGTCACCGACCAGCGCCAGGCGGCGTCGTACGTCTCGAACCGAAGGCCCCGTTCGCGCTCGAGCCAGGCGAGCCAGCGCCCCATCGTCGAGCGCTCCCGGGCGTCGGCCGGGGGCGTCCAGATCGGCGCCGGCTCGGCGGCCGAGGCGGCCATGGTCGTCATCGTTCGTCGTTCCTCGCTGCCCGAGTCGCGGCCTCCCTGTCATGATATGGAGCGGCGAGACGAACGGTCGGGACGGGTGTGGTCGCGTCGGCTCCCCGCCGCGAAGCCGCGGCGACCGGCTGAAGTGGAGGACGGCAGATGGCTCGGGTCTGTGTCTTCGACGTCAACGAGACGCTCCTCGATCTCCGCGCCCTCGATCCCGTCTTCGAACGGCACTTCGGCCGTGCCGATCTCCGGCGGGCCTGGTTCGGCCAGCTCCTCCAGTCGGCCCTCGTCTCGACGGTGACGGGTCCCTACGTCGACTTCGGTCGGATCGGCCGGGCCGCCTTCGAGATGGTCGCCGCCCGGGAGGGCATCGAGCTTCGGGCCGAGGCCGTCGAGGCGGTCATGGCCGGGATGCGGGAGCTGCCACCCCACCCGGATGTCGCCCCGGCCCTGTCGCGCCTGCGCGCCGCCGGGTTCCGGCTCGCCAGCCTGACGAACTCGGTCCGGGCCGTCGCCGAGGCGCAGCTGACGAACGCGGGCCTGGCCGGCGCCTTCGAGGCGATCCTCTCGGCCGACGAGGCGGGCCGCCTCAAGCCGGCGCCCGAGCCGTATCGATACGCGGCCGAGCGCCTCGGTGTCCCGATCGGCGAGATCCGGCTCGTCGCCGCCCACGCCTGGGACGTGGCCGGCGCCCTCCGGGCCGGTGCCGCGGCGGCCTTCGTCGCCCGGCCGGGCATGGTCCTCGACCCCCTCGCACCGGTTCCCGACGTCGTCGGCCGTGACCTCCTCGAGGTTGCCGAGGGGATCGTCGCCGTCGAGGGTTCGTCGAGGGGCGAGCCGTCACCCGGAGGGTAGCCGGGCGCCCCCTCGCCAGGACGCTCGCCGAGGCGCCGTCCCTCCGGCGGCTACCCGAAGCGAAGGAACGCCCGACCGAGGAAGAGATCGGTGAGCTCCGGATCGAGGGCCCGGCCACGCATGGCCCGGAGCTCGGCCTCGATCCGATCCAGCGGCCAGGCCGGCTTGTACGGCCGCTCGCTCCGGAGCGCGTCGAAGACGTCGACGACCCGGACGATCCGTGCCGCCAGCGGGATCGCCTCGCCGGCGAGTCGATCGGGGTAGCCCGAGCCGTCCCAGTTCTCGTGATGCCAGCGGGCGATCTCGCGGGCCAGGGCGAAGCCCTCGAAGCCACGAAGGAGCTCCTCACCCCAGAGCGGGTGCTGGCGGATGATCGCCCACTCCTCCTCCGTGAGCCGGTCGGGCTTGAGGAGGACCCGGTCGGGAACCCGGAGCTTGCCGATGTCGTGGAGCATCGAGGCCCAGGCGATCTCGTCGACCTGCCGACGATCAAGCCCCGCCCCGGCGGCCAGGTCGGCGGCGAGGTCCCGGACGGCGTAGACGTGGGCGCCGGTCGTGCCGTCCCGGGCCTCGGCGGCACAGGCGAGCATGAAGATCGCCGCCTGGCGGGCCTCGCGCTCGGCGGCGTGGGCTCGCTCCGTCTCCTCCAGGAGGGCCGCCGTCCGGCTGAGCTCGACCCCGAGGGCAGCTCCCCGCGCTCGTGCCACGGCGAGGATCTGACCGGGCACGGCGCCGAGGGCGACGAGGATGATGATGGCAAAGGGCGTCTGGGGGTCGCGCAGGTCGAAGGGGATCCCGGTTTCGATCCAGTGGAGGGCCGGCGCGGCGAGGAGGCCCGCCAGGGCCCCTTCGGCACCGCCTCGGACGACCCCGATGGCAGGGACGACGAAGGCGTACAACCAGACGACCGTCGGGGTGAGGCCGTAGGTCACGGTGCTGAAGGCCGTCAGGGCGGCGATGGTGGCGATGGTCACCAGGGGGGAGAGGCGGCTGCGAGGGGCCAGGAGGCCGAGGGCGATGGCGACGGAGGCGGCGGCCGCGCCGAGGAGCATGGGGGCGGGATCTGGCGCCACGAGAACGGCGGCCGCGCCGACGAGCGCGGAGAGGGTGGCGCCGAGAAGGGCGAGGATCGGCCCGCCGGTGGCGTGCTCGAGGGCCGTCGCCACCCAGAGGCCGACACTGCCGGCCGATCCCCTGCCGGCCGACCCCCGTATCCACCCCGGCGCCGGCGGGGTGTCCGGTCCGACTCGCCGGCCGAAGAGGCCGCCGGAGAGGCGGGGCCTCGAGAGGCGGGACGCCGTTCGCGCCATCGGTCAGTCGAGGTCCCCGTCGGCGATGCCGGCCAGGCGCTCGGCGTCGCGGATGATCACCTGCTGGCGGAGCGTTTCGAGGAGCCCTCGGCGCCGGAAGTCGGACAGGGTGTGGGCGAGGGTCTCCCGGGTCGTGCCGATCATCTCGGCCAGCTCCTGCTGGGTCAGTCGGGCGCCGATGAGGGTCCCGCGCCCGGTCGGGATCCCGAAGCGCTCGGCGAGGTCGATGAGCTTGCGGGCGAGCCGCTGGCCGACCCGCTGGTAGGCCATCGACTCGAGCTCCCGCTCGGCCTCCTGGAGCCGTCGCGAGAGGTGGCTGATGATGTTGACGGCGATGACCGGGTAGCGCTCGATGAGGCGGCGGAGCTCGTCGGGGGTGATGGTGCAGACGATCGCCTCGTCGAGGGCTTCGGCGTAGGCCTCGGCGATCCGGTCCTGGCCGATGAGCCGCATGTCGCCGAGGATCGTGCCGCGCTCGTAGATGTCGAGGGTGAGCTGCTTGCCGTCGGGAGTGACCCGGTAGACGCGGACCCGACCCCGCTTGAGGATGTGGATCCGGTCCGGTGGGTCGTCGGGCGAGAGGATGAGCTGGCCCGGCTGGCAATGGGTCATCGTCGTTGCGTGACCGATGGCCTCGATGTCGGCCTCGGACAGCCCGGCGAAGAGCTCGAGCTCCCGGAGCAGACCGACCTTCTCGGACCAGGAGCGGCGGACGGCGAGGCTCACGGCACCTCCAGAACGACGATCCGGCCAGCGGCGAAGACGGCGTCGACGTCGAGGCCGAGACGACCATAGAGTGCCCGAGGCAGGCCGATGTCGGCAAGGTAGAGTCGGCCGGCCTGCCGACGGCCGACCTCGGTCAAGAGGCCTCGCTTCGGGAGGGCGACGGTCATCGTCGCCGTCGCTCGAATGGCGGGATTCCACGGATGGCCGCTGTCGGGGTCCATCCCCGAGGGCAGGTCGAGGCTCAGGATCGGTCGTCCGGCGGCCTGGAGGCGGTCGAGGAAACCCGCCACGTCCCCGCGTGGGTCGCCGGTGACTCCGTAGCCGAGGACGGCATCGACGATGAGATCGGCCGAGCGGAGGAGCTCGTCGAGATCGACGGGGCTGAGGTCGTAGCCGACGACGCAGCAGGGGACCCCCATCTCGACGAGCGTTCCGACCTGGGCCCGGGTCGCAGGCGCGAGCCGGTTCACCGGCCGACTCAGGATGACCTGGACGCTCGCCCCTCGGTTCTGGCAGTGCCGGGCGGCGACGAGCCCTCCACCGCCGTTGTGGCCGGAGCCGGCGGCGACGACGAGGCGTCGACCGACGAGGCTGCCGCCGAGCTCGTGCCGGGCGACCTCGGCGAGGTTGGAGCCGGCGAGCTCCATCATCTGGTGAGGCCGATCCCGAAGGTCTCCACGGCGAGGCGATCGACGTCGCCCATCGTCGCCGCGTCGACGCTCGGCAGGTCGGCGACCGCTCGGGTCGGGAGGGCGGTCGGGCTGGGCTCGTCGGGGCGAGGCGTCGGTTCGTCAGGGCCGGGTGATGGGCCCGGCGGGCCGGACCTCGGGCGCCCGGTCGAGGCGAGGCGAGCTGCTCGTGTCACTGGTGGGCCTCACGGATGAGCGATTCCAGGGCCGAGGCCGAGTGGCGGCCGACGTCGGCGAAGACGATCTGCCCGGTCGGGTCGACGACGACGAGCGGTGTCGAGGGGGGCGAGAGGAAGATCGGGCCGAAGGCATCGGCCAGGGCCCGGGCGACCTCGGGCCCCGCCACGGCGAAGCGCCAGTCGAACCCCTCCCGCTCGGCGTATGCGGCCAGGTCCTCCGGACCCTCGCCCGGGTCGACGCCGAGGCTGACGTAGACGACGGGAACCTCACCCCGAAGGCGCTCGAGGGCGACCTGCGCCTCACGCTGCTGGGCGAGGCAGTTGATGCACCAGGCGGCCATCGGCTCGACGACGACGACGGAGCCTGCGAAGTCGGTGAGCCGGAAGGCCTCGCCGCTCCGGGCGTCGGTCAGGGGCGTCGTCGCCCAGGCTGCCTCGGCGATGGTCCCGAGCTGGCCCTCGGAAGGCGCTGGCCGGGGCCCGGCCGACGGCCCGCAGGCTGCCACCAGGACAGCAAGGGCGAGGCCGAGGGCCGGAAGCCCCGAGGAGTGCCGCCCAGGACGCCTCATGCCGACCGGAGGGCCGTCGTCGCGGGTTCCGAGCGGGCCACTCGCCAGAGGATGCCGAGGGCGACGCCCCACATGACGTGGCCGAGAAGGAAGGCCGGGCCGTTCAGGTTCAGCATGAGGGGGTCGATCGCCGGCAAGACGACGAACCACATGACGACGTAGATCGCCGCCCCCCACACGGCACCGGCGATGACGAGGCCGGCGCCGCCGAGGGAGGAGCGGCTGACGATGGCTCCGAAGATGGCGGCCAGGATGACCGAGTTCATCATGTGGCCTGCCAGCCCGAGGACGAGGGCGACGGGATCGAAGGGGATCGGGTTCGAGGCGCCCTGGAGATCCCGGACGATGGTCGCCCCGATGGCGATGGGCGGCCCGAAGAAGCCGGCTCCGTTGGGAATGACGGCTTCGACGACCATCTCCCACATGGCGATGACGAGGCTGGCAACGATGCCGCCGATGAGGACGCTTCGGGCGTTCATGGGTACAGATCCTCCCGTGGTTCCGAGGTGGTCGCCCTGAGTGTGGGCGATGCATGCCCGCCTGGCTGTGAGGTCAGTTACTCGTCAGTTGCTCGTCTCCGCGGCGAGCCAGATTCGGGTCGCCGGCTGGAAGGCGGCCCAGGCGAACCAGAAGTGGTCGCCGTGGACGACCGGCGCGAGGGTCCGCCCGGCGAGGGGCCCGGACGTCGCCCGGCCGGTGATCGACCAGGTCGAACCGGTCTCGCGGTCGACGATCGGTGCTTCCGGTCCGCCCGAGCGCTCGAAGGTGAGCTCGCGGCCGTCGAGCTCGGGGTCGAAGACGCCCGTCGTCCCGACGTCCCGTCCATCGTCGATGGTGGCGGCGTCGAGGGCGGAGGCCGTCCCCGGGACCCAGAAGACGACGATCGGTTCGCCGGCCAGGGTCTCCCGAGCGACGCCGGTTCGGGCCAGCTCGCTGTACGGGAAGGCGATGGCCTCGTCACCGGCGGCGAGGGTCACGACCCGCTCCATCGGGGCGAGCCGCCCGTCGACGACGCCCGTGAAGAGGAAGGGCCGCTGGTCGGCCCGGTCGTAGCCGACGTACGGGTTCCGCCCGTACTGTCGGCGATAGCCGGTCTCCCGGCTCAAGACCTGACCGCTCGGGTAGGCGGCCTCGAAGTCGGCCAGGGAGATGATCTGGGCGGGCAGGAAGGTGAGACGCCGTCCGGTGTACTCGCCGACGATCCCTTCGCCGATGGCCTGTTGCCACCAGGTCTCGGTCTGCCGGTCGTACATGACGAGGTCGCTGTGGCGGAGGTTGCCCGTCGTCCCGAAGTCGAGGACCCGGCCGTCGATCCGCCGCTCGAAAACGAGGGCCGTGTTGCAAAGGGGACAGAAGGTCACCACGACCGGGGTGCCGCCGACGGTGTCGTTGACGATCTCGTGCCAGATGAGGATGGCGAGGGGATAGGCGCGGGCGTCGCCGTTGAGCTCCAGGGCAATGACGGGCGATTGATCAGCCAGCCATTCCCGAGCGGCGGCGATGGACTCGAACCGGGGCTCGTCGATGGCCGGAATGCCGTCCTTCGGCGGGCCACCGGAGATGATCTCGGAGAGGTCGATGTTCGTCTTGCTGAAGTCGGTCCGCCAGTTCAAGGTCGTCACCCGCAGCTTGCTCAGGTCGGGCGACGGAGGTGGGGCGGACTCCGGCGCCGAGGTTCCGCCACCGGATGGGGAGGGACGCGGTTCCGGTGTCGGCTCGGCGCCGGAGCAGGCCGCCGTGACGAAGGCGAAGGCGAGGGCAGCCGTGACGAGGCGGCCGACGGTCGGCCCGGGTCGGGGCC
>BPIH01000009.1 GCA_026004015.1 Chloroflexota bacterium
CCGCTGGTACCTCGACCCCATCGACGGGACCCACAACTTCATGCGTGGGATCCCCCTCTTCGGGATCCTCCTCGCCCTCGAGGTCGACGGCGAGCTCCAGCTCGGCGTCTGCTCGGCCCCCGGCCTCGGGAGCCGCTGGTACGCCGCCCGGGGGGCCGGGGCGTGGGCGGTCCACCGCTTCGGGAGCGAGGCCGACCGACCGCGCCGGATCGGGGTCTCGGCGGTCGATCGGCTCGCGGCCGCCCAGCTCCTCTACCGGTCGCTGACGGACATCGAGGCGAGCGGGGTGGGGCCCGGCTTCCGCTCGCTCCTCGGGCGCGTCTGGCGGAGCCGGGGCTTCGGCGACTTCTGGGGCTACGCCCTGGTCGCCGAGGGCGCCGCCGAGGCGATGGTCGAGGCCGACCTCTCGCCCTGGGATCTCGCCGCTCCGACGGTCCTCGTCGAGGAGGCCGGCGGGCGGATCACCGATCACTCGGGCCGGCGGACGATCCACGGCCGGAGCGCCCTCGCCTCGAACGGCCGCCTCCACGACGAGCTCCTCCGGGTCCTCGCCTCGGATTCGGATTAACCCGCCAGGGACCGGGCTCGTCCCGGGCGGGTGCCAGCCCCGTCCCGATGAGGCGCCCGGCCGCGGGCGAATCAGGCGCCGGCCGCCGTCAGGCTCTCGGCGAGGATCCCGAGGGCGAGGTCGACCTCGTCGGCCGTCGTCACGAGGGGTGGGATGATCCGGACGACGTTCCCGTACGAGCCGGCGGTGAGGACGATGAGCCGCCGCGCGAGGGCCTCGGCCTGGATCCGCTTCGTGCGGTCCGGGTCGGGGACCCGGCCGTCTCCCTCGCCGGGCCGGACGAGCTCGAGGGCGACCATGCAGCCGAGGCCCCGGACGTCGCCGACGGCCGGGTGATCGGCGGCGATCCGCCGGAGGCCGGCCAGGAGCTGGGCGCCTCGGGCGGCCGCGTTGGCGACGAGCCCCTCCTCCTCGATGACGTCGAGGGTCGCCAGGGCCGGCGGCGCAGGCGACGACGTTGCCGCCGTACGTCCCGCCGTGACTCCCGGGCGCCCAGCGCTCGAGGAGCGCCCGGCGGGCGATGATGCCCGACAGGGGAAGTCCCGAGGCGATCCCCTTCGCCATGACGAGGATGTCGGGCTCGACCCCACTGTGTTCGATGGCGAAGAGCCGTCCCGTCCGGCCGAAGCCGGTCTGGATCTCGTCGACGACGAGGAGGATCCCGAGGCGCTCCGTGATCGCCCGGAGGCGGGGCAGGAAGTCGGGCGGCGGGACGATGTAGCCGCCCTCGCCGATGACCGGCTCGACGATGACGGCCGCCACCCGTGACGGGTCGACGAGCTGGTGGAAGAGGAGGTCGAGGCGGGCCTCCCAGTCGCAGGTGCAGCGCTCGATCGGGTGCGGTCCGCCCGGGGCCCGGTAGCAGTAGGGGAAGTCGGCGTGATAGACGGAGCCCGGGAGCGGCTCGTAGGCCGCCCGGTAGACCTCCTTGGCGCTCGTCAGGGCCATCGCCTGGGCCGTCCGGCCGTGGAAGCCGTATCGGAAGGCGACGATGGCCGGCCGCCCCGTGGCGACCCGGGCGAGCTTGACGGCGGCCTCGACGGCCTCGGCCCCGCTGTTCGAGAGGAAGACGCCCCATGGCCCCCCGGGGAGGAGCGAGGCGAGGCGGGCGTGGAGGCGGAGGCCGGGCTCGTGGAAGACGATGTTCTGCTGGCCGTGGATGAGCTTCGCCGCCTGGGCGGCGATGGCGGCGGCGACCCGGGGGTGGGCGTGGCCGGTGTTCGTGACGCCGATCCCCGACGAGTAGTCGAGGTAGCGCTCCCCATCGACGGTGACGAGCCACGAGCCCTCGCCTCGCTCGACGACGAGGTCGGTGATCCGGGCCCAGACGGCCGGCACGACGGACCGATCGGGGAGCGGTTCGGACCGGCCGGGGCTGGCCGGCGTCCGGGCCGGGGTGGCTGGCTCGTCGGGAGCGGCGTTCGTTTCGATCATCGTGGTTTCCTCCTGGTTGCTCGACCGGTCGAGGCCCGACCCGTCAGGCGATCGGCTGGCGGGGGTGCGGTCAGAAGGACGGCGGAGTGTTCACCCAGATGAGGCGGGCCTCGCTCGAGCCGAGGCAGGCGAACCGGTGGGGGAGGGTCGACGGGTAGGTGAGGGCGTCGCCGGGGCCGAGCTCGTAGTACTCGGGCCTCGTCGAGCCAGACCCCGACCCGACCGGCGAGGACGAACATGAACTCCTCGCCGGGGTGGTGGTACGTCCCGTCGGACGTCGCCCCGGGGGCGAGGACGAAGAGCTGCGGTTCGAGGAGCGTCGCCTCGACGGCGAGATCCTCGATCCGGACGCCGCCCTCGGCCTCGATGATTCGACGCTCGTCCCGACGGACGAGGCGGGTCCGGCGGACCGGCTCGCCGGCGAGGGCCGGGTCGGCGGTCGGCTCCGCGGTCAGCTCGGCGAGGGTCGCGTCGCAGGCGGCGAGGGTCCGGCGGAGGGCCGCCACGGAGATCCCCGACAGCCCCCGCTCGACGGCGGACAGGAACGAAATGGAGAGGCCGGACCGGGCGGCGACCTCGCGGAGGGTGAGGCGACGCCGGGTTCGGAGGGCGCGGAGGCGAGCGCCGAGATCGCTCGTCGTGGCGATGGCCGATCGGCGAGCCCGACGCTGGGCCCCGGACGACCCGCCGGGCCGTCCCGTTGACGGGCGCCGCTCGGCGCTGTCAGGCCTCCGAAGGCGACCGCCGGTCGGCTCGGCGAGGGGTCGGGTGGTCGTTCCGGCCTCGGCCGGGCCGGGGGACTCGTCGAGGAGCTGGCGGATCGCCGCCGCGTTCCAGCCCTCCTCGCGCCGCAGTCGGGCGATCCGCCGGAGGCGCTCGAGGGTCGGGCGGTCGTAGCGGCGCGCCCCGCCCGGCGAGCGGCTCGGCTCGACGAGCCCCTGCCGCTCCCAGAGCCGGAGGGTCGACGGGGAGACCCCGACGAGGCGGGCTGCCTCGGTCACCCCGAGGGCATCGAGAAGGTCGTCGTCGAGGAGGAGGAGCGAGCTGGCCACGGCGCTTCCGTCCTAGGCCCGCCGCCGGCCGAGGACGACGGAGAGGGCGACGAAGCCGACGGCGACGAGGAAGATGAGCGTCCCGATGACGTTCACCTGGACCGGGATGCCGATCCGGGCGGCGCCCCAGATGTACATCGGGAAGGTGACCGTCCGTCCGGCCGTGAAGTTCGTGATGACGAAGTCGTCGATGGAGAGGCTGAAGGCGAGGAGGGCGGCGGCGATGATGCCGGGCAGGATGAGGGGGAAGGTCACCCGCCAGAAGGTCGCCCACTCGTTCGCCCCGAGGTCCATGGCCGCCTCCTCGAGGTGGCGATCGAAGCCGACGAGGCGGGCCCGGACGGTGACGACGACGTAGCTGATGTTGAACATGATGTGGGCGATGAGGATCGTCAGCTCGTTGAGCGGGAAGAAGGGCGGCCGACCGATGGCGACGAACATCGTCAGGAGCGAGGCGCCCATGACGATCTCGGGGGTCGCCATCGGGATGAAGATGAGGAGGTTCGTCGCTCCGGCGCCCCGGAACTGGTAGCGGACGAGGGCCAGGGCGATGAGGGTGCCGAGGGCGGTGGCGACGACGGTCGAGGCGAAGGCGATCTTGAGGCTCGTCGCCACGGCGTCGAAGAGGCCCGGCACGCCGAAGGGGTCGAGCCAGTACTTGAGGGTGAAGGCGCGCCAGGCGACGTTGCTCCGGCCGATCGGATCGTTCACGCTGAAGAGGGCGATGACGAAGATCGGCAGCATGAGGTAGAGGACGGCGAAGCCCGTGTAGATGAGCAGGAGGTAGCGGTCGAAGACGCGGGCGAAGCGGTCGAGCCAGCCGAGCCTCGGGCCGGCCAGCTCCGTTACCGCGGCCTCGCGCGCCATCGCTGTCCTAGATCCCCCGGACGGCGCTCGCGTTCTCCGTACCGAGGAGGCGAGCGTAGACGGTGACGACGACGAGGATGGCGGCCATGAGGATGAAGCTGAGGGCCGAAGCCGTCGGGTAGTCGGCGTTGACGAGGAAGCGGGTCTGGATGACGTTGCCGATCATCGTCGTGCTCGGGTTGCCGAGGAGGGCGGCGTTCACGTAGTCGCCGAGGGCCGGGATCATGACGAGGAGCGTCCCGGCGAAGACGCCGGGCAACGAGAGGGGGAAGGTGACGCGGGCGAAGGATTCCGAGAGGAAGCCGGTCCCGACCACCGCCCCGGCGGTGGCTCCCAGGCCGACCATGAGGAGGACGTCGAAGGCGAAGATCGCCCCGAGGAGCCCGAAGAGCCCGCCCCCGACGACCGCTCCGACGATCGTCCCCCCGGGGCGCCAGGGCCCGGCGTAGAGGTCCTGGGCGGCTTCGACGAGGCGCCGGTCGATCTTCTCCAAAGAGACGTAGATCGGGAGGGTCATGAAGGGGAGGAAGTTGTAGGTGATCCCCGAGACGACGGCGATGGGAGTGGCGAGGAGCCGGAAGCCCGGATCGAGGAGGCCAAGGTCCTTCAAGGGCCCGAGGACGACGCCATCGTCGCCGAGGATGATCTTCCAGGCGAAGGTCCGAAGGAGGAAGCTCGTGAAGAAGGGGGCGACGACAAGGAAGAGGAGGAGGTTCTTCGCCCGCCCGCCGCGGAAGGCGATGGTGTAGGCGAGGGGATAGGCGATGAGGAAGGTGAGGATCGTCGCCGCCAGGGCGTAGAGGATCGAGCGGCCGAACTGCTCCCCGTAGCGCTCGAGGGCAGCCGGGTAGGTCCGCCAGTTCTCGAGGGAGAAGCGGAAGCCGGTCTCGAGGGTGCCTGACCAGAAGGAGCTGATGAACATCTGGAAGGCCGGATAGACGTAGAAGGCGGCCAGCCAAAGGAGCCCCGGGGCGAGGAGGAGATACGGGACCATGCCCCGGTGGCGGGTCAGGAAGGTCCCCACGAAACCGACTCCCGCGTGCGTCGCCGGTCGGGCGCTGTCGTCAGGCGCCGATGAGGGTCGCGAACTGGTCGTCGAAGTAGCGTTCTTCCTCCTCGGTCAGGGACTTGAAGGCGCTCACCTTCGAGTAGGTCGCTTCGGTGGGGAAGATGAGCTCGTTCGTCGCCAGCTCCTCGTCGATGGCCTTGATCGCCTCCTGGGCGCCCTTGACGGGGCAGATGTAGTTCACCCAGGCCTCGATCTGGGCGGCGATCTCGGGCCGGTAGACGAAGTCGATGAAGACCTCGGCGGTGTACTTGTTCTTCGCCCCCTTCGGGATGAGCATGCAGTCGTACCAGAGGTTGCCCCCCTCGTCGGGAATCGAGAAGCGGAGTGTCTCGCGCTCGAGCTGCTTCTGGATGATGTCGCCCGACCAGGCCATGGCGAGGACGACGTTGCCCGAGACGAGGTCCTCGGCGTACTCGTTCCCCGTGAAGGCCCTGACGATGCCGGCGTCGACGGCCTTCTTCAGCTCGGCGATGGCCTCGTCGAACTGCTCCCGGGTGACCGTCGAGTTCTTGTAGCCGAGCCGACCGAGGGCGAAGGTGACGGCGTCGCGCATCTCTGAGAGATACGTGACCCGCCCCTTCCACTTCTCGTCCCAGAGGGCATCGACGCTCGTCAGCTCGCCCGTGACGGCGGAGTCGTAGCCGAGACCGGTCATGCCGGCCTGCCAGATGGCGTGGTAGTCGTTGTTCGGGTCGAAGTCGGCGCCCCTGTAGGCATCCTCGAGGTTCGCCGGGAAGTTCGTCATGTGGCTGTGGTCGAGCTTCTCGAGCCAGCCGAGGCGGACGAGGCGGGCGGCCATCCACTGGGTCAGGACGATGATGTCCCAGCCCGTGTCCTGGCCGGCCTCGAGGGGGGCCCGGATCGTGCCGAAGAACTCGTTGTTGTCGTTCACGACCTCGGCGTAGTTGACGGTCACCCCGTACTCGGCCTTGAAGTCTTCGAGGGTCTTGTGCTTCGTCGGGTCGTTCTCGTCGGTGTCGATGTAGAGCGGCCAGTTGGCGAAGTTGAGGACGCTCGACAGCGAGGGCGCCGGGGTCGGCTCGGCGGACGCGGGAGCCGACGGCGCAGCCGAGGGGCTCGCCTCGGCGGAGGGGGACGGGCTCCCGGTACCCGGGCTCCCGCAGGCGGCGAGGAAGGCGCCGAAGCCGGCGAGGCCGGTCCCGGCCAGGAACCGCCGGCGGCTGATGATCTCGTGCATCGCTACCTCCTCCTGCTCGGGGACATGGCTGCCGACGAGGGGGCCCCGGGGCCGGACAGACTCATGCGGCCGGCACCTCCTCGTCGGAGCTCCGGTCGTCCTCGACCGGAACGACGAAGGTGTGATCCGGCGACCAGCTCAGGCGGACCTCCTCGCCCGGTCGCCAGAGTTCCGAGCGGGTGGCCCGCTCGACGTTCTGTTCGTAGACGGTGAGCCGGGCGCCGCCCCGGATCTCGACGATGTAGCTCGTCGAGACGCCCATGTACGAGGCGTCGCGGACGACGCCGGTGAGGGTGTTGTGGCCGTCGGGAACCGGCTCGTCTGGCTCCCGGAGGCGAATCTTCTCGGGCCGGACGCCGACTTCGATCCGGCTCAGCCCGGCCGTCTGGCCTCGTGGGATCCGAACGGGCGTGTCATCCCGAAGGCGGGCGACGGCGTAGTCGCCGACGGTCCCGTCCAGAATCGCCGGGAGGAGGTTGCTCACCCCGAGGAAGCCGGCAACGAAGCGGCTCGCCGGTCGCTCGTAGAGGCTCTCCGGGTCGCCGAGCTGCTCGTACCGGCCGCGGTTCATGACCGCGATCCGGTCCGACATCGTCATCGCCTCCTCCTGGTCGTGGGTCACGTAGATGAAGGTGATCCCGACCTCCTGCTGGATCCGCTTCAGCTCGACCTGCATCTGCTTGCGGAGCTTGAGGTCGAGGGCTCCAAGGGGCTCGTCGAGGAGGAGGACGGCCGGGCGGTTCACGAGGGCCCGGGCGAGGGCGACCCGTTGGGCCTGGCCGCCGCTGATCTGGCTCGGGCGCCGCTTCTCGAACCCGGTTAGCTCGACGAGCCGGAGCATCTCGGCCACGCGCGCCCGGATCTCCCGCTCCGGGACCCGACGCCGCCGGAGCCCGAAGGCGATGTTGTCGTAGACGTTCAGATGGGGGAAGAGGGCGTAGTTCTGGAAGACGGTGTTGACGTTGCGCCGGTACGGCGGCAGCCAGGTGACGTCCTCGCCCTGGAGCTCGATCCGGCCTTCCGTTGGCTGCTCGAAGCCGCCGATCATTCGGAGGGTCGTCGTTTTGCCGCAGCCCGACGGGCCGAGGAGCGAGAAGAACTCGCCCGATTCGACCTCGAGGTCGATGTGGTCGACGGCGAGAGTGTCGCCGAAGCGCTTCGTCACACCGACGAGCCGGACGTCGATGGGGGCCATCCGCAGGTCGCGCTCCTCGTGCCGCCGTGGTCGGGGCGGTCGTGTCGTCTGTTCGCCAGGGCTGGAGGGTTCCTGTAGGTGAGGGCCGAAGGATAGGCGCCGGCCGCGGCGACTGTCAAGGTTGCCGCGCCGTCCTCGGCGAGCTGGCGCGGAGGACGGAACGCTTCGCCGTGCGATCGGAACCCCGGCGGCGCCGGCTTTGGCCCGCCGAGAGTAGAATTCGACGCAGCCCTCGTCGAAACCACCCCACGCACCCCAGGGAAGGATCCACCGCCGATGACGACACTCAGCGAGGGGGCGATTCGCGACGCCCTGCGCCGCGTCCAGGACCCCGAGCTCGGCCGCGACATCGTCAGCCTGAACATGGTCAAGGAGGTCGTCGTCGACGGCTCCCGGGTCGACCTGAAGCTCGACCTCACGACCCCGGCGTGCCCCCTGAAGGACGAAATCGAGGTCGCCGTCCGGCGGGTCCTCGAGCCCCTCGGAGCGACCGAGATCCACGTCTCCTGGGGGGCGATGGTCCGCCGAACGGCCTCGCCCCAGCAGGCCCAGCTCGTGCCGGGCGTCAAGAACATCATCGCTGTCGCGTCCGGGAAGGGCGGGGTCGGCAAGAGCACGGTGAGCGTCAACCTCGCCGTCGCCCTCGCCCAGGCCGGGGCGTCGGTCGGGCTCCTCGACGCCGACATCACCGGCCCGAACGTCCCCCTCATGCTCGGCGTCGACGGGCAGCCGACGGCGAGTCCGAACAACAAGATCGTGCCCCTCGAGCGGTACGGGGTGAAGGTCATCTCGATCCAGTTCTTCATTCCTGAGGGCCAGCCGGTCGTCTGGCGGGGCCCCCTCGTCGGAGGGGCGATCCAGCAGTTCCTCCGGGACGTCGAGTGGGGCGAGCTCGATTACCTCGTCGTCGACCTGCCGCCCGGAACTTCGGATGCCCAGCTGACCCTCGCCCAGTCGGTCCCCATCGGCGGCGTCGTCCTCGTCACGACGCCCCAGGAGGTCTCCCTCGCCGACGTCCGGAAGGCGGCGGCGATGCTCCGGCGGATGAACGTCCCCATCATCGGCGTCGTCGAGAACATGAGCGCCTTCGTCTGCCCGCACTGCGGGGAAGCGACGGAGATCTTCGGCCGCGGCGGCGGCGAGCGGTTCGCCGCGGAGCAGGGGATCGACTACCTCGGCGGCATTCCCCTCGACGTGACCGTGCGCCAGGGCGGCGACGTCGGGGTCCCGTCGGTTGCCCAGCGCGAGCCGGGGCCGGCGGCCGAGGCGCTCCGGCGGCTCGCCTCGGCCGTGGCCGCCTGGATGAGCGTCCGGGCCGAGGCCGTGGGCCAGCCCGTCCTGACGGTCTCCTGAGTCCGCGGCGGAGCGGGCAGGTCCCCGGAGCGGCCGGCTGCGATCCTCGGCGCCCGACCGGGGTCCGACCGGTGCGTGACGGCCTGTCGTCCCGTGCCCGGTTTACCGGCACTGGATCGGCGGTGCGAGAAGCCGGCCGATTCACGAGCGCCGGCGGGATAGCGTAGGATGATCCGGGCACGGTCGGACGGAGATGCTGCGACGATGACCTGCCCGGTTTGCTCGACGACAACCCTGCCCGCAGCCCACTTCTGCCACGCCTGCGGCGCCGCCCTCGGAGCTGCCCGTGGCCCCGAGGCGAGTCCGGATCCGGCGACGCGGGACGGCCTCGATCGGCGCGTCGTGACGGTCCTCGTCGCCGACCTCGTCGGCTATTCGGGCTTCGTCGCCGCCTGCGACCCCGAAGAGGTCCGGCGGAGCATGGACGATCTCTTCAGCCGGCTCGCGGCCTGCGTCGACCGCTTCGGGGGTTCCGTCGAGAAGTTCATCGGCGACGCCGTCTTCGCCGTCTTCGGCAGCCCGATCGCTCACGACGACGACGCCCTCCGGGCGGTGACCTGCGCTCGGGCGATGCGAGAGGTCGCCCGGGTCGGGTGGCGGGACGGCGGGGGTCGGGCTCCATCGGAGCCGTCTCGGTCCCCATCCGACGACGCTGACCGGGTCCAGCTCCGGATCGGGCTCGCCACCGGCGAGGTCGTCGCCGGGCGTCGCTCCCTCGCCGGTCGAACGGACTGGGCGATCACCGGCCTCCCGGCTGCCCTGGCGACCCGGATCGCCGAGCTCGCGGGCCCCGGCGAGATCCTCCTCGACCCCCAGACGGCCCGGGCCGCACGCCACCGGATCGACGTCGAGGTCACCGATCGCGTCGTCGTCCTCCCGGGTCGTCCACGGCTCGGGCTTCTCAGGTTCGTCGGCCTCCGGTCGCCCCTCGGGTTCGCCGCCGTCGGACCGGCCCTCATCGGTCGCTGGCGGGAGCGCGAGCGCCTGCGGGCCGCCCTCGACGCCGTCGCCCGGACGGGCCGCGGCCGGGTCGTCCTCGTCGTCGGCGAGGCCGGCATTGGCAAGTCGCGGCTCGTCGCCGACCTCGAAGCCGATGCGCGGGCCGCCGGCTTCCGATGGACCTGGACGGAGAACCTCTCCTACCGCTCGACCGAACCCTACGCCGGCGCCCGCACCTTCGTCGAGGCCGTCGCCGCCGAGCTCAGTCTCGATGCCGGGACGGCGGCCCGGCAGCTCGTCCTCGGGGACGGCCTCGATCCGGCCCGCGAGGGGCGGTACGCCGGTGCCATCGCCGTCCTCGCTCGAGAAGCGGGCATCGAGGGTTGGGAGACGGAGCTCGCCCTCGCCCCGGCCGATCCCGCCCTCGTGGCAGCCACCCTCCTCGAGGTCGGCACCCGCTTCGTCCACCGGCTCGCCGAGCTCGAGGGCCCGCGGGTCGTCGTCCTCGACGATCTCCACTGGGAGGATCCGTCGAGTCGGCCGATCACGGACCACCTCATCGCGGCCTGTCCCGAGCTGCCCTTCCTCGTCCTCGGCACGACCCGACCTGGGCCGCTGCCGGCCTGGTTCGGCCTACCCCACGTCGAGGTCATCGACCTCGCCGGGCTCGACGTTTCGGAGACCGAGCGCTTCGTCGAGGCCCTCGTCGGTGTCGACCTGAGCGCCGCCGACGCAGCCCGACTCCGCGAGCGGACCGACGGAAACCCCCTCTTCATCATCGAGGTCGTCCGCTCCCTCCTCGACGACGGCGCTGCCCGGGTCGAGGACGGCCGTCTCGTCGTCGACCCGGTCCGGCTCGGGACCGGGGTGCCGCTGACCCTGCGAGCGATGGTCGGAGCCCGCCTCGACACCCTCGAGCCCGAGGAGCGAAACCTGCTCGAGGTCGCCTCCGTCGTCGGGATGAGCTTCGACCTCCCGACCCTCGAGGCGCTCCTCCGCCGGCCGGTCGCCGAGGCCGAGCTCCTTCGCCTCGGGCGGGCCGGCTTCGTGACCCCGGCCGGGTCGACCGGCCGATGGCGCTTCGCCCACCCCGTCGTCCACGAGGCGACCCACGCCCGGATGGTGACGAGCCGGCGGGCGACCCTCCACGCCCGACTCGCCGATCACCTGGAGGCGACGATCCCCTCGCCACCGGTCAGCCAGCTCGCCCTCCATCGAGCCATCGCCCGCGATCCGCGGGCCGTCCCCCTCCTCGCCAGGGCGGCCGACGAGGCGATGGCGGCGGGAGCGGTGGTCGAGGCGGCCGGCTTCTTTCGGACCGCCGCCGAGCTCGCCGCCGACCCCGCTGCCGCGGATCGCTTCCGGCACCTGGCCGCCCTCGCCCTGAGCGGCGTCGGGTCCGGCGGCCCGGAGCAGCCGCGCGGTGCGAGCGCGTAACCTCCGGACCGGCGGGCCGGCCCGGAGCGGGACGGGCGGCGGGGCCGGGGGATCGGTCTCGGAGGCGGCCGCCGCCCTGGCTCGGGCCCGTCTCTTCGCCGATCTGGAACCGGCCGTCGTCGAGCGACTCGCAGCCGAGCTCCGGCGTCGGCGCTTCCGCCGGGGCGAGGTCATCTTCCACCTCGGCGACCCGGGCGACGCCCTCTTCCTCGTCGTGTCCGGGGCGGTCAAGATCAGCCTCCCGACCGAGGAGGGTGACGAGGCCATTCTGGCGACCGTCCACCCCGGCGAGGCCTTCGGCGAGCTCGCCCTCCTCGATGGGGCGCCCCGTTCGGCGAGCGCCGTGGCGATGCTGCCGACGGAGGCTCCTCGTCCTCGCCCGGCCCCACTTCGAGGCCCTCGTCGAGGGCGAGCCGGCGATCCGGTGGGCGCTCCTGCGGACCCTCGCCGCCGAGATCCGGCGCCTGACCGAACAGGTCGCCGAGCTCCACTTCCTCGACATCCCCGGGCGCCTCGCCGCTCGGCCTCCTCCGGCTCGCCGGCGAGGCCGGCGCCCGCCAGCCCGACGGCACGATCCGCCTCGACGGGCCGATCACCCAGGGCGATCTGGCGGCGATGATCGGCTCGACCCGGCAGACGGTGAACCGCTTCCTCGGGGACTTCGTCGCGGCCGGCCTCCTCCGCCTCGAGCGGGACGCCGATCGTCATCCTCGACGAGGGAGGCCTCGCCGAAGCCGCCAGTCGGTAGCCCGTCCTCGGCCCGTCGGTAGGTCGCCGGCCCTCGGGCCCCCGGGAGCGGCCGTCAGCCGCCGGTGATGAGTCCTTCGCCTCGGCTGGCCAGGAGCTGCGACTGGGTCTCCTCGAGGTGGTCGGCGGCGACCGCCGCCAGGCGCTGGATGAGGGTCCGCGTCCGCTCCGATCCCCCGGCCAGGAAGTCGAGGAGGGCGTCGATGGGGAGGGCGATGACCTCGACGGCGTCGACGGCGCGGGCGGTCGTCAGCCAGCGGGCCTTCGGCCGCAGGGCGCTCCAGCCGAGGAGGTCGCCCGGGCCGGCGCTCATGACGATGGTCGTTCGGCCGGCACCGCTCGCCCGGAGGACGACCCGGCCCCGCTCGACGATGAAGCACGTCTCGGCCGGCTGGCCGTGCTCGAAGAGGGTGGCTCCGGGATCGAGCCGGCGGCGGCGAGCGACCCGGAGGAGCGGCTCGAGGGCGTCGGCCGGCAGGCCTGCGAAGAGGGCGGTCGCCCCGAGGTCGGCGGCGGTAACGGGTCGATCGGTCATTCCTTCTCCGCTCCGGCGGTCGGTCGAACAGGCGGCCCCGCGACTCGGTCGGCGATCCCTGACCGCGGGGCGAGACGCTCCGCCACCACAGTCTACGGCCCCGATCGCTCGCCGGGGGCCGCGTCGGGACGCGACCGGAGCCGGTGACGGAGGACGTCGGCGGCGGCGACGGCGGCGCGGATTCGGGCCTGCCCGCCGGTGCCGAAGACGGTCCGGACGGCCGTCTGGCGACCATCGGGATCGGCGACGGCGATGCCGACCCGGCTGTCGCCCTCCCACGGCCAGAGCTCGACGGCGAGGCCGACCTCGACGCCGGCCTCGCTTCGCGCTGGCGTCGGCCCGGGTGGCGAGGGCACGGGTTCTCTCCGTCTCGGGTTCTGGGGCGCCCGCCGCCGAGCCGCTCGGCGCGGGCCCCGAGGCGCTCGCGGCCCCGGAGGCGACGATGCCAGCCCGGACGAGCCCACCTTCGACGACGAGGGCCTCGAGGAGGCCGACGACCGCCCCGGCCGTCCCGATCTCGACGACGGCGAGGCGCCAGCCCCGCTCCGAGAGCAGCCGACCGAGGACGCTCGCCCAGGTCTCGCCGTCGGTTCCCCAGACGGCATCGCCGAGGCGAGAGCGGACGAGGGCCTCGGTCTCGGCCAGGAGGCGCCCGGCCGAGCGCCCGCGTCGACCGGCGCCGCCCGGCTCGTCGCGGGCGATGATGACGACGTCGACGCCGTCCTGGCGGGCGTACGTGGCGACCTGGGGGTTCTCGGCCCGGAGGAGCTCCTCGCCGAGGACCTCGACGAGCTGGGACTCGCCGATGCCGACGGTCCGGAGGGTCCGCGTCAGGCGCCGAACCCCGAGACCCCGGCGGCGGAGCCGGCCGAGGACCCACTCCCGCCACATCGGTCGGAGCTCCCGGGGCGGCCCGGGGAGGGCGACGACGAGGCGTCCGTCGGGTCGCTCGACCCACCAGCCGGGAGCGGTGCCGTTCGGGTTCGGGATCGGACGGGCCGAGGGGATCCGCCAGGCCTGCTTGACGTTCGAGGCGGGGTAGGGGAGGCCGCGCCGGAGCCAGCGGCGCCGGAGGGCGGCCTCGAGGCGCGAGTCGACGACCGGCTCCTCGTCGCAGACGGCGGCGATCGCCTCGCGGGTCAGATCGTCCGGGGTCGGCCCGAGGCCGCCGGTGGTCAGGACGAGGTCGGCCGTCGCGAGGGCGCGAGCGAGGGCGTCGACGAGGAGCTCGAGTCGGTCGGGCAGGAGGCCGATGAAGACAACCTCCACCCCTTCGGCGGTGAGGGCGGCGGCGAGCTCGGCGGCGTTCGAGTCGCGGGTCGCGCCCGTCGTCAGCTCGGTCCCGACGGCGAGGACGGCGGCGGTTCGAATCCGGCGCCGCCGAGAGGCTCGGGCTGGCGGTTCGTATGGACCGTCTCGGGGGCCCGACGACCCGCCGGGCGCCATGCCCGCTCCGGCCGGCTCGCTGCTCGCCGTCACCGCCAGAGCGACGGGTAGGGGTACGGCCCGACGAGGAGCTCGCCGGTCCGGAAGCGCTCGAGCCGGAACGGCTCCAGCTCCCGACGGCCGGCGTCGTCGCCGCAGATCCAGGCGGCGAGGGCGGCTCCGATGGCCGGGGCCGTCTTGAAGCCCGTACCCGAGAAGCCGCAGCAGAGCCAGAAGCCCTCCGGCCCGGCCGGTCCGATGATCGCCCGCTGATCTGGGGTGATCCCGTCCTGGCCGACGAAGGTCCGCTCGAGGGTCGCCGCCTCGGCCGCCGGGAGGCGACGGGTCAGGCGCTCGACGGCCACGTCGATGGTTCGCGACGGGGTCGCTTCCAGGGGTCGATCGGGGTCGCCGCCGAGCCGGTTCTCGTCCTCGAGGCCGACGAGGAGCTGGTGACCGCCCTCGGGCCGGAAGTAGATGCCGAGGGCGTGATCGAGGACGACGGGCAGCGGCGAGCGGAGCCCGGCCGGGCGGCCGAGGACGAAGGTGTCGTGGCGCCACGCCTCGATGGGAACCTCGACGCCGACGCTCGCGGCGAGGCGCCCGGCCCAGGCCCCGGCGGCGTCGACGACGACGGGCGCCGCGAAGCTCCCCTGGTTCGTCGCCACCCCGGTCACCCGCTCGCCGGCGGTCGTGACCCGCTCGACCCGGCAGCCGCCGACGTACCGAGCGCCTCGCTTCCGGGCGGCGGCCAGGAACCCGGCTGCCGTCGCCGCCGGGTCGGCGTACCCCGAGAGGGGTTCGTAGGCCGCCAGGACGACGTCGTCGGCGGCGAGGTCCGGCACGAGCCGGCGGACGTCGTCGCCGTCGAGGAGGAGGGTCGCCACGCCGAGGCGCTGCTGCATCGCCACGTTCGCCCGGAGGTGCCCTTCGAAGCCCGGCGGGACGAGCTGAAGGAAGCCGGTCCGGACGAAGCCCGGGTCGCCGGCGCCGACCCGGGCCGCCCAGTCCCAGAAGGTCGGGAAGGACGCCCAGGCGAGACGAGCCTCGGCCTCGAGGTCGTAGTGCATCCGGACGAAGCCCGACGAGCGACCGGTCGCTCCGGCGGCGACGCTCTCGCGCTCGAGGACGAGGACCGAGGCGCCCCGCTCGGCGAGGTGGAAGGCGAGGCTGGCGCCCTGGACGCCGGCGCCGACGACGATGACGTCCGCGTTCGTCACCCGCCCATGATCGGGGTCAGGGGGACGGCCCGTCAAACCGAGCCTGGACACGGAACCGGGATGGGGAGGGCCGATGGGACCCCGGGCGTGCCGGCGCTCGGCCCATGGCGCGGGCGGGACGGGCGCGCTAGGCTGAATCGGAGGCCGGTCGGCTCGATCCCGGCCCGCCATGGTCGGGATCGTCCCGGCGGCGACCGGCCGCAACGACCGACGATCATGGCAGAAACGGGCTTCTTCGATCTCGACCGACTCCTCGAGCTCGTCCGACGGACGCGCGAGCTCCTCGACGTCGTCGTCGACGAGGGCACCCTCCCGGAAGGAGGAGCCGACTACCTCGCCGAGGCGACGCTCCCCCACATCGAGGGAATCGAGGCCGGTTTCGTCGGCTGGGTCCGCTCCGAGCACGCCGGGATCGACGAGCTTCGCTACCTCCTCACCCAGGTCGCCCACCTCGATCGGGTGACGCCGGAGACGGAGGCCGAGCGTCGGGCCGCCCTCGCCGAGGCGATCCTCGAGCGGAGCCTCGGGCGAGGCCGACCCCGGCTCCAGCGGGCGAGGGCCCGGGATCTCATCGCCCTGACCCACGCTCGGGTCGTGCTCGGCTACCTGCCCCGGGTGCCGGACGAGCGGGTCCGCTACCCGGCCGGGTTCCGGACGTACGCCGACATCCCGGTGCCGCGGGGTCCGGCCGAACTCGCCGAGCGGATCCGGGAGCTCGAGCGCCAGCTCTGGCGGACGGCGACGGGCCGCCCGCCGGCGCCCCTCGATCCGGCCTTCAAGCGAACGTACGGCTTCTTCGACGCGGCCGACCAGCTCGGGCGACGGGCCTTCGGCCTCCCCGCCTGAGGCCCGGTCGGGGCCCCGGGGCCGCATCCGGGGACGACCGCGGCCCGCCCACCGGGGTATCATCGCCTCGTCCCACGAGCTTCCCCGGCGCAGCGGAGATTTCGACCCTGAACGTTCCCCCGTCGGCGGCTCCGTCCGGGCCGGACCCCGCCCTGGGCGGGCCCGGTCCCGAACCGCGCGACGAGCCCCCCGCCTCCGAGGATGAGCCGGTCGGGCTGCGCGAGCAGCTCCGTCGGCTCTTCGGGGCGGGACGCCGCCTCGTGGCCGCCCACCTCGCCCTCGCCCGGGCCGAGGCGGCCGCCATCGGCGCCGAGATCCGCCGGGCGGCGGCCCTCGCCGGCCTCGTCGTCGCTGCCGTCCTCTTCGCCGCGGTGCTCCTCAGCCTCGGCCTCGTCCTCTTCCTCGGCGAGTGGCTCTTCGGCTCCCTGGGCTGGGGCGTCGTCATCGGCAGCCTCGGCGCCCTCGGCCTGGCCGCGGCTCGCCCTCCTCGCCATCGTCCGTGTTCCGGGATCCCGACTCCGGGGCGCCTTCCTCCTCGGGGCCGCCGCCGCCGTCCTCGTCGGCCTCGCCCTCGGCCTCGGCTGGCTCCACGCCGCCTGGACGGAGCTCGGGGCGTCGGTCCTCGCGGGAGTCGACCCCGCCTGGCGGACGATCGCCGCGGCGGTCCTCGGTGGGGCGATCCTCGGGGCCGTCGTCGGTCTTCTCGTCGGGGCCAGCGTCGGGCGATCGGGGACGGCAGCCGTCGGAGCCGGCGTGATCGGCGGCCTCGTCGGGCTTCTGCTCGGGCCCCTGACGGCGATCGACTACGATCCGTCGCCGGCGGCCGGCGCCGCCGTCGTCGTCGGCCTCGCCGTCTGGCTCGGGGCGATGGCCGTCGACGCCTGGCGCCGAGGGATCGATCTCGAGGCCCTCCGCTCCCGCTACTGGCCGGCCGAGACCATCGAAACGACGAAGGAGACCATCGAGTGGCTTCGCGAACAGCGCCCGCTCGGGCGGAAGTCCTAGCCGCGCGGCGCGCCCTCGCCGAGGAGCTCGGTCGGACCGAGGCGGCGGTGCGGGCGGCGGTCGACATCCCGACCCGGATCCGGAACGATCCCCTCCGAACCATCGGGCTCGCCGGGGGATTCGCCTTCCTCGTCCTCCGCGGTCCCCAGCGGGTCGCCCGGCGGCTCTGGCGCACCCTTCGGGGCCCGGCGGCGGCCCTTCCGCCCTCGCTCCTGCCCGACGAGATCGAGCGCGCCGTTCGGGCTCTCGGCGAGGACGGGGCTCGGGTGCGGGGAGTCCTCGAGCGGGAATTCGCCCGCTATCTCGCCGAGCGGTCGAAGGTGAGGCGTCGGGAGGATCTGGCGGCGACGGCGGCCACGCTCCTCCGGAACGTCGCCGGGCCCGCCTCGCGGCGCCTCGGCCGCCGCCTCGCCGAATCGCTCTTCGAGGCGGACCGCTCGACGCTCGCCCGCTGGCGGGAGCGCCTCGGCCGGTGAGGCCGCCTCGGCCGCCGGGCCCCCCGGGTCCTCAATCGCGTTCCACAGCCCCGGACCCTGGACGGCCGTGCGCCGGCACGAGGTCGGCGAGGGATTCCGCGATGACGAGGGCATCGTCGTCCGCTTCGATCCGAAGATCCGGGGCCGGGTTGACGATGGGGCGGTCGCCCCGGACGACGGCGAGCAGCGTCGCTCGGTGGCGGCGGCGCAGGTCGTCGACCACCTCGTCCACCGGGCGCCCCGCGTAGTCGTCGGGCAGCCGAACGCGGTAGAGCTCCGCCCCCTCGCCCCCCGAGACGACGTCGGCGACGAGGTCGGCGAGCCCCGGGTAGAGGGCGGTTCGAGCTGCCAGATGGGCGGCGAGCTGGCTCGCCACGATGACCTCGTCGGCATGGGCGCGCCGGGCGTGCTCGACGTGGGCCGAGTTGTTCAGCTCGACGATCGTTCGGACCTCCGGGGCGGCGGACTCGATCGCCAGGACCGTCAGGATGGAGCGCATGTCGGCCTCGTCCGACGGATCGGTCGGGAAGACGACGGCCGCCGCCGCCTCGCGGATGTTGGCGCGCTCGAGGTCGTCGGCGTTCCGCCGTGCCGCCCGTCCCGCCTCGGCGCCGATCCGGCTACCATCTCGTCCGGGCGAGTGGCGGAATGGCAGACGCGCCGGCCTTAGGAGCCGGTGCCCCGTGAGGGGCGTGTCAGTTCGAGTCTGACCTCGCCTACCAGCATCCGATCGCCTCGCTCGAACGGCCTCGTCCCGCGTCGCCCGTCCCCGGCGCCGGAGCGGCGCCACCCCAACCGCCGCCCTATACTGCCCGGGCGATGAACGTCACCGTGACCCCAGCCCCGAAGAGCTCGGTCACCCTCGAGGTCGAGGTTCCCTCCGAGCAGCTCGCCCAGGCCGTCGAGGCCGCCGTCCGGCGCCTCGGCCAGCGAACCCGCGTGCCCGGGTTCCGTCCCGGGAAGGCCCCCCGGGCGATGCTCGAGCGCGTCCTCGGCCCGGGGGCGGTTCTCGACGAGGCCGTCGACCGGCTCGTCGAGGACGCCTACCGAGCCGCCCTCGCCGAGGCGAAGGTCGTCCCCCTCGCCCAGGCGAACGTCGAGGTCGTCCAGGCCGAGGAGGGCAAACCCCTCGTCTTCCGGGCGACCGTGCCGGTCCGTCCCGAGGTGGCCCTCGGCGACTACCGGAACTACCCCTTCCGCCCCGAGATCGAGCCCGTCGACGACGCCCGGATCGAGCGCGTCCTCGAGGGGCTCCGCGAGCAGCACGCCGTTCTGTCGCCGGTCGAGGACCGCCCGGCTAGGCCCGGCGACCTCGCCGTCATCGAGTTCGAGGGCCGCCGCGACGGCGAGCCCGTCGACGGCGCCTCGGCCAGTCGCTTCCCCGTCGTGATCGGCGAGGAGCGCCTCGTGCCGGGCTTCGAAGACCACCTCGTCGGGCTCCGCGTCGGCGAGACGACGACCTTCCGGATCGAGCTCCCCGCCGACACCCCGAACACCGACCTCGCCGGGGCGGCCGTCGACTTCACCGTCACCGTCCACGAGCTCCGCGAGAAGGTCCTGCCGCCCCTCGACGACGCCTTCGCTCAGGCGGTCGGCCCGTACGAGGACCTCGCTGCCCTCCGGGCCGACATCCGCGCCCGCCTCGAGCGGCACGCCTTCGACCGGGCCCGGCATGCCTTCGGTGATCGGATCGTCGAGTACGCCGCCGCGAACGCGACCGTCGACGTTCCCGACATCCTCGTCGAGGAGGAGCTCGAGCTCATGCAGGACGAGCTCCGGAGCGCCCTCGCCCGGGAGGGGATCGACTACCGAACCTACCTCCGGATCCGGGCCGCCCGGCGCGAGGAGGAGTCCCAGGCCGAGCCCCAGGGCCCGGCCCGGGATCCGAAGACGGGCCTCGTCCTGCCGCCCGGCGCCCGCCGACCGGCCGACGAGGAGACGGCCCTCGAGGACGAGGAAGCCCGACTCCTCGCCGAGCTCCGGCCCCGGGCCGAGCACCGGGCGAAGGTCCTCCTCGTCCTCTCGAAGATCGCCGAAGTCGAAGGCGTCGAGGTTCCCGAAGCGGCCGTCGAGGCCGAGCTCGCCCGAGCACGGGAGCGATACGCCGCCGCCAACCCGCGCCTCCTCCGCTACCTCGAGAGCGAGCGCGGCCGCTCCTTCATCCGAAGCAATCTCCGCCGCTCCCTCGTCGTCGAGCACCTCATCGACGCCTGGCTGGCGGCCCACCCCGACCATCCGCCGCTGCCCCATCTCGAGGACGATCCGGCCTCGGCTGGGACATCGCCGGGCCCCGACGGCGCGAGTCGGGCCGAGACGCGAGAATCACAGGGGGCGCCAGAATCAGCGGCCCAAGCCGAAGCGTCGCCCCTCGAACCTGCCGCCGCCGGTCTGGCGACCGATCCGGTCGGGCCGGCACGAGCCGACCCGGCCGGCTGACCGGCGCCGGCGCGGCCACGACAACGACCTGGAGGAACAACGACCATGCTCGTCCCGATGGTGATCGAAAGCTCCAGCCGGGGAGAGCGCGCCTACGACATCTACTCGCGGCTCCTCAAGGAGCGGATCATCTTCCTCGGCGACGCGATCGAGGATCACGTCGCCAACCTCGTCATCGCCCAGCTCCTCTTCCTCGACTCCGAGGACCCGGAGAAGGACATCTACCTCTACATCAACTCCCCCGGTGGGGTCGTCACGTCCGGCCTCGCCATCTACGACACGATGCAGTACGTCCGTGCCCCAGTCGCGACGATCTGCATCGGGATGGCCGCCTCCATGGCCGCCGTCCTCCTGGCGGCCGGGGCGAAGGGGAAGCGCTACGCGCTGCCGAACAGCCGGATCATGATCCACCAGGGGACCGGCGGCTTCCGGGGCTCCGCCCCCGACGCCATCATCCAGATGCGGGAGTGGGAGTTCCTCGTCCGCCGGAACCACGAGCTCCTCGCCCGCCACACCGGGCAGCCCCTCGAGAAGATCATCCGGGACACGGAGCGGGACTATTTCATGTCTCCCGAGGAGGCGAAGGACTATGGCATCATCGACGCCGTTTACTCGGTCGGCTGGGACTCGCTGACGGCGATCCACCACGACGCCGAGAAGGCGGCCGCGGCGGCAGCCTCGGGCGAGACCTCGGCCGGATCGGGACCGGCCGAGCCGGGGCCGGTACCGAAGAAGGCGAAGGACGAGTAGGAAGGGGACGGGGCGGCCGTGTCGAGCTCGAGCACGAAGAACCCGAAGGTTCCGTACCGCTGTAGCTTCTGCGGCAAGAGCCAGGAGCAGGTTCGGAAGCTCATCGCCGGCCAGGGCGTCTACATCTGCGACGAGTGCGTCAACCTCTGCCAGGAGATCATCGAGGAGGAGACCCTCGAATCGCCCCGCCCGAAGCCCCAGGCGCCGAAGCTCCCGAACCCCCGCCAGATCAAGGCCGCCCTCGACCAGTACGTCATCAGCCAGGAGAAGGCGAAGAAGGTCCTCTCGGTCGCCGTCTACAACCACTACAAGCGGGTCAACGCCGGCCACCAGATCGACGACGTCGAGCTCCAGAAGTCGAACGTCCTCCTCGTCGGGCCGACGGGTTCCGGTAAGACGCTCCTCGCCCAGACCCTGGCCAAGGTCCTCGACGTCCCCTTCTGCATCGCCGACGCCACGAGCCTCACCGAGGCCGGCTACGTCGGCGAGGACGTCGAGAACATCCTCCTCCGCCTCATCCAGGCTGCCGACTTCGACGTCGCCCGGGCCCAGCGGGGGATCGTCTACATCGACGAGATCGACAAGATCGCCCGCAAGGCCGACAACCCGTCGATCACCCGAGACGTCTCCGGCGAAGGGGTTCAGCAGGCCCTTCTCAAGATCCTCGAAGGGACGGTCGCCAACGTCCCGCCCCAGGGTGGCCGCAAGCACCCCCACCAGGACTTCATCCAGATCGACACGACGAACATCCTCTTCATCTGCGGCGGCGCCTTCGACGGCCTCGAGAAGATCGTCGAAGAGCGGGTCGGGCGGCGGGCCATCGGCTTCGGAGCCGAGACGCCCGTCTCGAAGGAGGACCGGAGCCGGATCCTCGAGAAGCTCATGCCCGAGGATCTCCTCAAGTACGGCCTCATCCCCGAGTTCGTCGGCCGACTGCCGGTCGTCGTCACCCTCGCCCCCTTGAGTGCCGAGGACCTCGTCCGGGTCCTCACCGAGCCGAAGAACGCCATCACCCGCCAGTTCCAGAAGTTCCTCGGCCTCGACAAGGTCGAGCTCGTCTTCACCGAGGGGGCCCTCGTGGCCGCGGCCGAGGTCGCGCTCGAGCGGAAGACCGGGGCACGGGCGCTCCGCTCCATCGTCGAGGAGGCCCTCCTCGACGTCATGTTCGACATCCCGGAGCGGACCGAGATCCGCAAGTGCATCATCACCGAGGAGACGATCCGCCAGGGCCGGGCACCGCTCCTGCTGACGAAGAACGAGATCGAGCGGGGCGTGGACGAGACGAACTACCTCGACTGGCTCGCCGAGCGCGGCGAGAGCGCCTAGCGCGGCGAGCGCGCCCTGGCGGGGGCGTTCGGCGCTCCCTGCCGACCGCTCCCGCTCGCGATGGGCCGTCGCCCCCGTGGTATTCTCGGCGGACCGCGGCGAGGACCGAGAGGAGTAGCGCCGAGCCGGCCGCCAGAGAGCCCGGGTCGCGGCTGGAAGCCCGGGTCGGAACCGTCGGCGCGAAGGTCGCTCGCGAGCCGCGGCGGGTGGCGTCCGATAGGCGCGCCGAGAGGAGGTCGGGAGCCCGGCGGCCGCGATGAGCGGCCCGTCCCCGGCCTCGAACCAGCTGGTGGTACCACGACCCCGTTCGTCCGCTGGGCGAGCGGGGTCTCTCCGTTTCAGGCCGGGTCGGCGGTCGCCCCGGCGACCGGCCGCGAACCGGCGACCGGAGACGCGAGGACGATGGACGCAACGCGCGAGACGACACCGACCGAGCGCGACGGGCCGGGAGCGGCAGCTGCGCCCCGGACGGCGGCTGCCGAAGACGTACCGACCGGCCGATTTCGAGGCCGCCATCTACGAGCGCTGGTTGGCGGCCGACGTCTTCGCCCCCGACGGGGCGGGCTCGCGGGCCGACCCGACGAAGGAGCCCTTCGTCATCATCCAGCCGCCGCCGAACGTGACCGGCAGCCTCCACCTCGGCCACGCCCAGCGGAGCACGGTCGAGGACCTCATGGTCCGGCACGCCCGGATGCAGCGCCGGCCGACCCTCTGGCTGCCGGGCCTCGACCATGCCTCCATCGCCGCCCAGGTCGTCCTCGACCGGATCCTCGCCGCCGAGGGCGAGAGCCGGGCCTCCCTCGGTCGGGAGCGGTACCTCGAGCGGATGATCGAGTTCGTCGAGGCGACGAAGCCGGTCATGCTCACCCAGCAGCGGCGGGTCGGGGCGTCCCTCGATTGGAGCCGGCTCCGGTTCACGATGGACGAGGTCTCGGCCCGGGCGGTGCGGACGAGCTTCCGGATCCTCTACGAGCGGGGCCTCGCCTACCGGGCCGAGGCCCTCGTGAACTGGTGCCCCGGCTGCCGGACGAGCGTGTCCGACCTCGAGGTCCTCGCCAACCCCGAACAGGGGACGCTTTGGACCGTCCGCTACCACCTCCTCGACGAGGCGGGGCACGCCGCTCCCCGAGGCGACGATCGCCGTCGCCACGACCCGCCCTGAGACGATCCTCGGCGACACGGCGGTCGCCGTCCATCCCGACGACGACCGCTACCGAGGTCTCGTCGGCCGGCGAGTCCTCATCCCCTTCGTCGAGCGGCCGGTCCCGATCGTCGCCGACCCTGCCGTCGACCGCGCCTTCGGGACCGGGGCGGTGAAGGTGACCCCGGCCCACGATGCGACCGACCTCGAGATCGCCCGCCGGCACGGGCTCCCCTTCGTCACCGTCCTCGACGAGGACGGGCGGGTGAACGCCAACGGTGGCCCCTACGCCGGCCTCGACCGCTTCGAGGCCCGGACGGCGATCCTCCGCGACCTCGAAGCCGCCGGCGACCTCGTCGGGGCGACGCCCCACGAGCTCATCCTCGGCCGCTGCCAGCGGAGCAACGACGTCATCGAGCCGATGCTCCGGACCCAGTGGTTCATCCGGACCGCCCCCCTCGCCGAGAAGGCCCTCGCCGCGACCCGCTCCCGGCGGACGATCATCCTCCCGGCCCGCTTCGAGGCGGTCTGGGAGCACTGGCTGACGAACATCCGGGACTGGAACGTCAGCCGCCAGCTCTGGTGGGGCCACCGGATCCCGGCCTGGTACTGCCCCGACGGGCACGTCACGGTGACCGACGATCCGGCCGGTCCGACAGGCTGCGCGGTCTGCGGCCGCCCGGCGGCCGAGCTCGAGCAGGACCCGGACATCTTCGACACCTGGTACAGCTCCGGGCTCTGGCCGTTCTCGACCCTCGGCTGGCCGGAGGAGACGCCCGACCTCCGGCGCTTCTACCCGAGCACGGTCATGGAGACCGCCTACGACATCATCTTCTTCTGGGTCGCCCGGATGATGATGCTGGGGCTCGAGCTCATGGGCGAGGTCCCCTTCCGGTACGTCTATCTGTCGGGCCTCGTCCGCGACCCGTACGGCCAGAAGATGTCGAAGACGAAGGGGAACGTCGTCGATCCCCTCGAGACCATCGACGAGTTCGGGGCCGACGCCCTCCGCTTCGCCCTCGTCCACGGGACGGCCCCGGGGGCCGACAGCCGGCTCGGGCGGGCGAAGCTCGAGAACGCCCGAAACTTTGCGAACAAGCTCTGGAACGCGGCCCGCTTCGTGCTCGGGGCTCGCCCGGACTCGATCCCGGCCGATGCGCCCCGGACCGCTCCCGATCCGGCCCACCTCGGCCCCGCCGAGCGCTGGCTCCGGTCCCGTCTGGCGGCGACCATCGTCGCCGCCGATCGGGCCATCGCCGACTTCGCCTTCGGCGAGCTGACCCGCCTCCTCTACGAGGCGATCTGGGGCGAGTACTGCGACTGGGCCCTCGAGCTGGCCAAGGTCCGCCTCGCCGACCCGAGAACGAGCCTCGCCGAACGGGAGGCGACCTGGTGGACCCTCGTCGAGGGCCTCGACACGTACCTCCGCCTCCTCCACCCGCTCATGCCCTTCGTGACCGAGGCGATCTGGGGCGCCATCCCACATCAGGCCGACGATCCCGAGCTCCTCATCGTCGCCGACTGGCCGACGGCCGGCGAACGGGATGCGGCCGCCGAGGCCGAGGTCGGCTCGGTCCTCGAGCTCGTCCGGGCCATCCGGAACGCCCGGACGGAGGCCGGGATCGAGCCCGGCCAGCGTCTCCCCCTCAGCCTCGCCGTTCCGGACTCCCTCAGCGCCACGGTCTCGGCGCTCCGGGGCGCCATCGAGCGACTGGCTCGCGTCGGACCCGTCGAGGTCGTCGAGGATCCGGCGGCCCTCGCCCCGGCCCGTGCGGCCGGCGGACTGACGGTCCTCGCCGGACCCCTCGAGGCCGTCGTCGGCCAGCCCGTCGCCGACGAGCGGGTGCTCGCCCTCGAGCGGGAGCGGCTCGAGCGCGACCTCGCCGAGGCCGAGGCCCGCCTCGCTGCGGCTCGGGCTCGTCTGGCGAACCCGGCCTTCCTCGAGCGGGCTCCGGCGGCGATCGTCGAGGGCGCCCGGGCCCGGGAGACCGAGCTCGCCGCCGAGGTCGACCGGATCCGGGGCCGGCTCGCCGAGCTCGAGCGGGGCGGCTAGGAAGGACCCGGGCCCGTCGGCCGCTCGGCCAGCCGTCGCCGGCTCCGCCCCGGCGCGTTGGCTCAGCCCTTGACGGCGCCGCCGGTGATGCCGCGGACGAAGTAGCGCTGGAGGGCGAGGAAGACGACGAGCGGGAGGGCCATGGTGATGAAGGCCGCCGCCGTCAGGAAGTGGGTCTCGCCGCCGAGGGAGTTGACGAGGTTCGCCACGACGACGGTCAGGGGCAGGTTCTCCGGTCGGGTCGCCCCGAGGTAGATGAGGGCGACGAGGAGGTCGTTCCAGACGAAGAGGAACTGGAAGATCGTCAGCGAGGCGAGCACGGGCACGCTCATCGGCAGGGCGAGTCGGAAGAAGGCGGTCGTCGGGCTCGCCCCGTCGATGGCCGCCGATTCGAAGACCTCCTTCGGCAGCCCGCCCATGTAGTTCCGGAGGAGGTAGACGGCGAAGGGAAGCCCGTAGCCGGTGTGGGCGAGCCAGATGGCGAGGAAGGAGCCGGCGATGCCCGTCGAGGCGAAGAGCTTCAGGATCGGGATGAACGTCGACTGGAGGGGGATGACGAGGAGCCCGACGATGGCGACAAAGATGAGGTTCCGGAAGGGGAACTGCATCCAGGCGAAGGCGTAGGCGGCGAAGGCGGCGACCATGATCGTGATGACCGTCGAGGGGATGGTGATGAAGAGGCTGTTCACGAAGGCATGGTCGAGCCCCTGCCGGCTCAGGACGTGCTCGTAGTTGGCGAGGGTGAAGTCCCAGGGCGGGACGAGGGCGGTCCACCAGCCCGAGCGGGCGACGTCGGCCGCCGGTCGGAAGGAGTTGACGAAGAGGCCGAGGGTCGGTACGAGCCAGAGGGCCATGAGGCCGACGACGACGGCGTGGAGGAGCCACCGTCCGGGCCCCGGAAGGCGGCGCGGTCGGGCGACGGCGGCCGCCGTCACCAGCGGCCGACTGACGGCGGTCATCGGATCGCCTCCTGCTCCCGGAAGCGGCGGATGTTGACGGCCATGAAGGGGACGATGGCGAGGAGGAGGACGATGGCCACCGTGGCCGCCCGGCCGAGGTGGGTGGCGACGAACATCTCGTGGTACATCCGGCGGGCGATGGTGTCGGTCCCGAAGAGGCCGTTCGTCGTCGCGTAGACGATGTCGAAGGACTTCAGGGCGATGATGACGACCGTCGTCCCGACGACGAAGATCGTCGGCATGAGGAGGGGCAGGATGATCTGTCGGAAGACCTGCCACTCGTTCGCCCCGTCGACCCGGGCCGCTTCGAGGAGCTCGGGGCTGATCCCCTTCAGGCCGGCCGAAAGGATGACCATGGCGAACCCCGTCCACATCCAGATGCCGATGAAGATGAGGGCGCCGTTGTTCAGGGGCTGGGTCTGGAGCCAGTTCACGGGGCCGAGGCCGACGAGACCGATGAGGGCGTTCAGGGTCCCCGTCTGGGGCTCGCCCGGAGTGCGGAACTGGTACATGAAGGTCCAGATGATCGCCGCCGCCACGAAGCTGATGGCGAGGGGGACGAAGATGACCGACTTGGCCAGCGGCTCGTAGCGGACCCGGTCGACGAGGATGGCGATGAGGAGCCCGAGGCCGACGACGCCGGCCGTCATGAAGACGACCCAGAGGAGGCTGTTCCGGAGCGAGAGAAGGGTCTCGGCATTCGTGAAGAAGTAGACGTAGTTGTCGAGGCCGACGAAGTCCCGGCCGAAGCGGTCCTGGAAGGAGAGGACGGCGGTGTTGAGGGTCGGATAGACGAGGAAGACGACGAGGAAGAGGATGGCCGGCGCCACCCAGACCCAGGGCCGGATCCGACCCTGCTGCCGCTCCGGAAGCGCCCGGATGAGCCACTCCGCGAAGAGGACGTAGCCGACGAGGGCGGCCGGCACGCCGAAGACGACGATGAAGGCGGTAACGAGCCGTTCGTCCATGGACGCCTCCGCTGGGCTTGCCGACCGAGCCGGGGGAGGCGAGGGCCCGCCTCCCCGCGGTTCGGTCGGTTCGGTTCGCTCCTACTGCCCGTAGGCGCTCGCCTGGACCGTGTCGAGGTCGGCGAGGATCTGGTCGAGGTTGCTCGGGTTGGCGACGAAGTCGACCATCGCCTTCCAGAAGGCGGCGTTCATTTCGGTCGGCATGAGGTCGCTGGCGTCGAAGCGGAAGATCTTCGCGTTGGCGAGGATCTCCGCCGACCGCTTGGAGATGTCGTCGGGGTAGTTCGTGACGTTCCTGTTCCCCGACAGGGCGCCGCCACGGCTGACCCAGATCTGCTGGGCTTCAGCGGTGACGAGGTACTTCATGAGGTCGCGGGCGGCCGGCGTGTCGTTGAACATGCCGAAGAGGTCGCCCGCTCCGGTGAAGGCCCCGGCGTACGCCGGGTTGATGTCGGGCATCGGGAAGAAGTCGAAGTCGCCTTCCTTCGCTCCGCCCTGGTTCTTGAAGAAGTCGGTGATGAAGCTCGCCTGGTGGTGGAACTTGCAGCCCGGCGGGTCAGTGAAGAGCGGGTTCCCGGCGTCGCCGAAGTTCGTCGAGTTGATCGTGTCCGAGCCGCCATACGTCTTGGCGACGACCTCGCCGAAGGCTTCGAAGGCGGCCCGGATCTCGGGCGACGTCCACTTCTGCTTGCCGGCCACCCAATTGTCGTAGACCTCGGGGCCGGACTGGCGGATGACGAAGTCCTCGATCCAGTCGGTTCCCGGCCAGCCCGAGGCGGCGCCGGACTCGAGGCCGACGCACCAGAGGGCCTGGGCGGGTGCCGGATCGGTCGCCATGACGGCGTCCCAGCTCGTCGGAGCCGGGCCGCTGAAGTGCTTCGGGTTGTACCAGATGAGGCCCTTGAGGGCGCTCTTGATGAAGACGCCGTAGACCTTGCCGTCGACGGTGCCGAGGTCGACGAAGGCCGGCGACGTCTCCTCCTTGTACTTGGCGATGTCGAGGACGTCGTCGAGGGGCTTCAGGGCGCCCTGCTTCGCCCACTCGACGAGCTGGCCGGGTCCGGGCAGGCCGGCCAGATCGGGCAGGATGCCGGAGGCGACTCCGGTCGACAGGACGGCGTTGAGGTCGCGGGTCCCGGTGTACTTCACCGTGTTCCCGGTCCGCTCCTCCCACGGCTTCACCATGGCCAGGAACGACTCCTGCTCGGAGCCGCCCCAGGTACCGATGACGGTGACCTCCTTCTTCTCGGCCTGGCCGGGGGCGCAGGCCGCCGCGGTGAGGACGACCGCCGCAGCGACGGCCGCGAGGCGGACGATCCCAGCTCTCGTCACGTGCGTCTCTCCTTTCTCTCCCATGGCCGCCCCGGGCTCGAAGGGCCCGGAGTCGGCGTGCTACCCACTGCCTGCCGGCACAGGCGACGATGGTCCTCCCCGCCGGGCTCGGCGCCGTGGCGGCCCCGCGGAGCCGCGAACGACGAGCTCGATGGGAAGGAGCGTCCGTTCGGCGACCGGCCGTCCGGCGATCCGCTCGATGAGGGCTCGGCCCACGGTGAGCCCGAGGTCGTGGGCCGGCACCCGGATCGTCGTCAGCGGCGGGTCGAAGTGAGCCGCCAGCGGGATGTCGTCGAAGCCGACGATGGACAGGTCGTCGGGGATGCGGCGGCCCCGAGCACGGGCGGCGGCGATCGCTCCGAGGGCGACGACGTCGCTGGCCACGAAGACGGCGGTCAGCTCGGGATCAGCGTCGAGGAGCCGTTCCATCGCCGCCGCCCCGCTTTCGGGATCGAAGGCGCCCTCGGCGACGTGGCGCCGGTCGGGCTCGAGACCGGCGACGCGGAGGGCAGCCTCGTAGCCGGCCAGGCGCTCGGCCGCCGCCGTGTAGTCGAGGGGGGCGTTCGTGATGCAGCCGATCCGCTCGTGGCCGAGCTCGAGGAGGTGCTCGACTGCCCGTCGGGCGCCGGCTTCGTTGTCGACGTCGACGCTCGGGCAGCCCACGCCCGGAGCCGACCCCTGGATGACGACCGGTCGCCCCTCGCGGGCCAGGTCACCGAGGCCCGGGTCGTCGGAGCGCGGCCCGGAGATGACGAGGCCGTCGACGTGGCTGGCGGCGATGAGCTCGAGGTACGAGCGACTGCCCGGTTCGTGGGGCTCGAGGAGGACCCGGTAGCCGGCCGCCTGGGCGGCCGTGGCGAGGCCGCGGAGGGTCTCGGCGAGGAGGCCGTCGACGGCGATCTGCTCGGGGCGCTGGATGAGGACGAGGCCGAGGGCCCGGCTCTCGCCGACGGCGAGCTGGCGAGCCGGTCCGTGGGGTCGGTAGCCGAGCTCGGCGGCAGCCTGGAGGACCC
Source organism: Chloroflexota bacterium (assembly GCA_026004015.1). Classification (GTDB taxonomy): domain Bacteria; phylum Chloroflexota; class Limnocylindria; order Limnocylindrales; family CSP1-4; genus BPIH01. The sequence goes on from BPIH01000009.1 coordinate 29,345, forward strand.
GCCGCCGCGTCTCGGGTCGGAGGCGGACGTCGCGGCGCTCGTTGAGGACGAAGGAGACCGTCGTCCGGGAGACTCCGGCCCGGCGGGCGACGTCGGCGCTCGTTGGTCGCGATCTCGGCACGACCGAGGCTCCTCCTTCCTCGGTTCGCGCGGGCCTCGGTGGGGCTTGACATCGCCTCACCGTTCGGCACACTAACGCGCGTTACTGACGCGCGTTAGCCTTCCACATCCGGGGCCGCTCGTCAAGGGCCGAATCGGAGGTCGCCCGTGTTCGAAGCCGTCCACGTCCCGCCGCTCCGGCTCGCCGACTACGCGTCGGTGGCACCCCAGGAGGACCTCGTCGCCGTCGCCGACCTGGCCGAGCGGCTCCGGGGAGCGCGGGTCCTCCACCTGAACTCGACGAAGTTCGGGGGCGGCGTAGCCGAGATCCTGCCCACCCTGACCGCCCTCCTCGACGACGTCGGCCTCGCGGCCGAGTGGCGGGTCATCGCCGGCGACGACGCCTTCTTCGCCGCCACGAAGGCGCTCCACAACGCCCTCCAGGGCGACCGTCGAGCCTGGACCGACGAGCATCGTCGCCACTACGAAGCGACGACCCGGCACCTCGCGACGGCCTTCGAGGGCGAGTACGACGTCGTCGTCGTCCACGACCCCCAACCCCTCGGCATCCGGGCACTCCGGCCCGAGCTTCCCGGGCGCTGGATCTGGCGCTGCCACATCGACCTCTCCACGGCCGACGAGGCGGCCTGGCAGACGATCCTGCCCTGGGTGAACGCCTACGACGCCGT